>CAWJCX010000051.1:0-421583 GCA_963841395.1 uncultured Actinomycetota bacterium | reverse complement strand
TCGCGCAGGCCCTCGTTGAAGCCGGGCTCGGGCGGGATCGCACCCATGTTGCCGGCCGCCGCCTCGGTGATCACCGCGGCGACGTCCGCGCCGTGCTCGGCGAACGCGGCGCGGACCGCGTCGAGGTCGTTGTAGGGCAGCACGATCGTGTCGGCGGCCGAGGCGCCGGTGACGCCCGGCGTGGTGGGCAGGCCGAGCGTGGCGAGGCCGGAGCCGGCGTCGGCGAGCAGCGCGTCCACGTGGCCGTGGTAGCAGCCGGCGAACTTCACGATCTTGCGCCGCCCGGTGAACCCGCGCGCGAGCCGGACCGCGCTCATCGTGGCCTCGGTGCCGGAGTTCACCAGCCGCACGGCGCCGACCGGGGCGACCCGCGCCATGATCTCCTCGGCGAGCGTGATCTCGCCCTCGGTCGGCGTGCCGAACGACAGCCCGGCGGTCGCCGCCGAGCGCACCGCGTCGACCACCGCGGGGTGCGCGTGCCCGAGGATCATCGGGCCCCACGAGCCGACCAGGTCCACGTACCGGTTGCCGTCCGCGTCCCACAGGTACGGGCCCTCGCCGCGGACCATGAACCGCGGGGTGCCGCCGACCGCCTAGAACGCGCGCACCGGCGAGTTCACCCCGCCGGGCGTGACCGCCCGGGCCCGCTCGAACAGTGCCGCGGACCGCTTGGCGGCCTCCACCTCGGTCGTCACCACTCACCCTCGTGTCCGAAGCCGTACCCGAAGCCGCCACCGGGTCCGGACTCGCGTCCGGCTCGCTCCGTGTCGCTTCCGGTGTCGTGTCAACAGCCTTGCGCTTCTTCTCGCGCCTGGGCTTGGTCCGCACCGCGAGCAGCACCTGCCGCGTCGCGTCGACCACCAGCAGCGCGGCGATCAACCCGAACCCGATCGCGGCCGCGAGCCAGTTGCCGTAGATGCGCTGGGAGTCCAGCGCGGTGCCGTTGGCGATCACGGTGGTGATCGTCGCGAAGCCGCGCGGCCACGCCCAGAACGCGGCCCACACCGCGGCGCCCGCGACGAGCAGCTCGGCGATCGCCACCAGCGCCCGCCCCGGACTGTGCAAGCGGGGCGGCACGGTGGGCGGGGGCGCGACCACGGCCTCGGTGGCCTGCGGTGCTGTCACGACGGCAAGCCTTTCATGGGTTGGGATGCCCGCCCCGCCGGGCGAGCCGGCGCTTGCGGTGCTCGGTGAAGTACGCGGTCGACTCCGGGCGGAACATGTAGACGACCGCGGTGACGGCGAACGCCACCTCGGCGAGGTTCCACATCAGCGCCAGGTCGGCGCCGGTGTCGGCGACCGCGAGCAGGAAGTTCAGCACGCCGAGGGCGGCGAACATCGTCAGCAGCGTCCGCGCCCAGCTGCGTCCCGCCCGCATCCGCAGCGCGAAGAGCACGAACAGGCCCAGGACCAGCACGACGGCGAGGCCGATCGACACCTTCGCGATGGAGATCGCGGTCTCCAGGTCGAACTGGCGGCCGCTGTCCTCGGTCATCTGCCGGGCGAAGCGCCCCAGCCAGTCGCGGTCCAGCAGCACGGTGACGACGGTGGCCACCGCGGCGATCACGGAACTGGCGAGGCTGGCCTGGAACGCGAGGTCGACCGCGCGCGGCCGCGGGATCTCCGCGCCGGTGCCGCCGTCCTGGATGGGCCGCATCGGCTCGGGCTGGAAGCCTCCGTCGGGGTTCGACACCTCTTCATTCAACATGACCGGCCTCCGGCTCGACGAGGCGGCGCAGCGCGTCCCGCAGGCCGTCGTCGTCGCGGGCCCACGCGAGCGCCACGCTCTCGTCGGCCAGGCGCACCGGCACGCCGGTCGTCCGGCGCGGCGTCGACCAGCCGCCGCCGAGGATCCGCACCCCGGCGGGCGTGCCGACGTCGGTGACCGCGGCGATCTCGCCGACGGCCACCCGCTCGCGGCCCTGGGTGAGCGTGCCGGTCGTCAGCCGCACCAGGTAGACCCTGCGCCGCGCGGACACCCACACGACCGCGCCGCCGAACAGCCCCACGGCGACCACGAACCACTGCAGCCAGTGCACCGCGCCGGTGGTCACCTCGACCACCACGCCGATGGCGGCGAACAGCGGACCCCACAGCAGCGGCCACCACGACGAGCCGTGCTCGGCGAAGAGCACCGGCTCGTCGCCCGGCTCGGTCACCTGGTGCGCTGCCGCGGCCCGAAGTAGGCGCGGGTGGACGGCAGGTACAGCAGCGCGATCGTGATCGCGGCGAACAGCCCGCTGATCTGCCCGTACGCGGTGCCGAAGAAGTAGAAGTGGAACAGCAGCAGGATCAGCGCGATGATCAGCGCCATCATCCGCGCGCGCCGCACGCCGTCCTGCGCCTTGTAGGCGAACAGCACCAGGAACGCGCCGAGCGCGATGACGACCACCAGGTACAGCCACAGCAGCGAGCTGACGGCCTTCTCGGCCTCCGCGGCGGTCAGCGGCTTCGCGGTCTTGAGGGTCTGCGCGCTGCGTGACGAGCTCGGCCTTGTTGAGGAACAGGTCGAGCGCGCTGACCAGGCCGACCACGCCCGACGCGATCGCGAGGTAGAAGGCGATGCGCACGACCTTCGGCCGCGGCAGCTCCGAGCGCTGCCGGGCGGCCTCCACCGCGGTCGGCATCACCGGCTCCTCGCGGACCGGCGGTGCCTTCTCGTCCTAAGCGGCTCGGGTCGCCGGCTCCGCGCCGGGTCTCGCGGAGTCGGCTCGGCGTCGGTGTCCGGGGTCGCGGTTCGGCGGTCTCGGCTCCTTCGGCTCGGCTGGCCGGTCCGCGGGGTCCGAATTGCCTGGCTTCGTCACGGGCGGCAGGTTACCTCTCCACCAGGCGGGTCACCGCAGCCAGCCCGCGGCCTCGACCGCCCAGTAGCGTCAGGACGACGTCCGCACCCGCCCGGCGGATCGCGGTCAGCGTCTCGAGCACGGCCGTGCGCCGGTCCAGCCAGCCGCTCGCCACGGCCGCCTCGATCATCGCGTACTCGCCCGAGATCTGGTACGCCGCAACGGGAACGTCGCTGATCTCGGCCACCGCGCGGATCACGTCGAGGTACATCATCGCCGGCTTGACCATCACGAAGTCGGCGCCCTCGTCGAGGTCCAGCCGCACCTCGCGCAGCGCCTCGCGGACGTTGCCCGGGTCCTGCTGGTAGGTCTTGCGGTCGCCGGTCAGCGCCGACTCCATGGCGTCGCGGAACGGGCCGTAGAACGCCGAGGAGTACTTCGCCGAGTAGGCGAGGATCCCGGTGTCCGTCCGGCCGGCCCGGTCCAGCACCTCGCGGACCGCGCCGACCTGGCCGTCCATCATCCCGCTGGGGCCCAGCAGATGCGCGCCCGCCTCGGCCTGGGCGAGCGCCATCTCGCCGTACACCCGCAGCGTCGCGTCGTTGTCGACGTTGCCGTCGTCGTCGAGCAGGCCGCAGTGGCCGTGGTCGGTGAACTCGTCGAGGCACAGGTCCGACATGAGCACGGTCTCGTCACCGAGCTCCGCACGCAGGTCGCGCAGCGCCACGTTGAGCACGCCGTCCGGGTCGATCCCGCCGGAGCCGACGGCGTCGCGCTCGAGCGGGACGCCGAACAGCATCAGCCCGCCGACCCCGGACTGCACCGCCTCGACCGCGGCCTTGCGCAGGCTGTCGCGGGTGTGCTGGACGACGCCCGGCATGGTCGCGACCGGCACCGGCTCGGTCGCGCCCTCCTTGACGAACATGGGCAGCACGAGCTGGTTCGGGCGGACCGTGGTCTCGCCCGACCAGCCCGCGCATGGCGGCCGTGGTGCGCAGCCGGCGCGGCCGGTGACTGGGGAACATGGCGACCTCCCTGACGACTAGCGGCGGGCCCGCTTCGTCTTGCGCGGCGGCGGCAGCGCGCCCTCGGCCCGCAGCCGTGCCGCGTGCTCGGCGAGCGCGTCGACCAGCGACGCCACCTGGGCGTGCTCGGGCTGGACGTCCACCCGCAGGCCGAACTCCCGCGCGGTCTCCGCGGTCTTCGGGCCGATGCAGGCGACGAGCGTGCGGGTGTGCGGCTTGCCGGCGATGCCGACCAGGTTCCGCACGGTGGACGACGAGGTGAAGCACACCGCGTCGAAGCCGCCCGTCTTGATCATCTCGCGGGTGTCGGCGGGCGGCGGCGCGGCGCGGACCGTGCGGTACGCGGTCACGTCGTCGATCTCCCAGCCGCGGTCGCGCAGGCCGGCGGCGAGCGTCTCGGTCGCGATGTCGGCCCGCGGCAGCAGCACGCGGTCGACCGGGTCGAGCACGTCGTCGTAGGGCGGGAACTCCTCCAGCAGCCCCTCGCTCGACTGCTCGCCCGAGGGCACGAGCTCGGGGATGATGCCGAAGCCGCGCACCTTCTCCGCGGTGGCCTCGCCGACGCAGGCGATCTTCACGCCGGAGAACGCCCGCGCGTCCAGGCCGAACTCCTCGAACTTCTCCCACACCGCGCGCACGGCGTTGGTCGAGGTGAACACCAGCCACTGGTAGCGGCCGTCGACCAGGCCCTTGACCGAGCGCTCCATCTGCGCCGGGCTGCGCGGCGGCTCGACGGAGATCGTCGGCACCTCGGACGGGATGGCGCCGTGCAGCCGCAGCCGCTCGCTCATCTCGCCGGCCTGGTCCTTGGTCCGCGGCACGAGCACCCGCCAGCCGTACAGCGCGCGGGACTCCCACCACGACAGCTTCGTGCGGGCGGCCACCGCCTGGCCGACGGTGACCACCAGGTTGCCGGCGATCTCGCCGGCGTCGGCGGCCAGCGAGGCCAGCGTCGTGTCGAGCGTGCGCTGACCCGAGCCGGTGCCGTCGGCGGTGACCGCGACCGGCGTCTGCGCGGCGAGGCCGTGCTCGACCAGCGCGGAGGCGGCCTCGGCCAGGTGGCTCGAGCTCGCCATCAGCACGATCGGGCCCGGGGTGGCCGCGAGGCCTGCCCAGTCCACCTCGCCGCGGACGTCGACCTCGGTGTGCGTGGCGCCGAGCGCGATGCCGGCGTAGGCCGGGACCGCGGTGGCCGGCGGCACGCCCGGCACGATGTCGAACACCGCGCTGGTGCGGGCGACCGCCTGCGCCTCCGCGACGAGCGCGGAGTGGGTCAGCGGGTCGCCGGACACCAGGCGGATCACGACGCGGCCGGCCTTCGCCTCGGTGACGAGGTCCTTCGCGACGTCGGCCGGGTCGCCGACGGCCGGGCGGACCTCGGCGTCGCCCTCGATGTCCTGGCCGGCGAGCTCGAGCACGCCGGCCGGCACGTCGGGGTCGGTCACGACGAGTTCCGCCTTGGCCAGCAGCTCGCTGGCCCGGACGGTGAGGAGCCCGGCGTCGCCAGGCCCGGAGCCCACGAACGCGATGCGTCCCGAGCTCTTACGGGTACGGGTGGTCATTTCTTTGGCCGCCTCATTCAAAAAACACCGTCTCTATCTATGACGACTCGGGGCCGGACATCACGCCGGCTCCGAGCTCGAGCAGCTCGGCGGCCAGTGCACGCCCGAGCTGCTCACCTTCGGTCAGGTCACCGGTGGCCGAGGCCCGCAGCAGTTCGACGGCGGAACCCTCGAGCTCGCCGTCGGCGGTCCAGTTCGCGGCCGCGACCCCGCGCAACGACAGGCGGAGTACCACCCGGTCGTCACTGTCGAAGTCCTCGACCACGTCGGCCAGCGCGCCAACCGGTGCGTTGCAGCCGGCCTCGAGCGCGGCCAGCATGGCGCGCTCGGCGGCTACCGCGAACCGGGTGGCTTCATCGTCCACAATGGACTGCAAGAGGTGCTCGGTATCCATGTCGTCGACCCGGCACTCCACCGCGAGCGCCCCCTGCGCGGGCGCGGGCAGTACCTGGATCGGGTCCAGCACCTCGGTGATCTCTCCCAGCCTGCCCAGCCGGGCGAGCCCGGCCCTGGCCAGCACGACGGCATCCAGCTCACCGTCGGCCACCTTGCGGATCCGGGTGTCCACGTTGCCGCGGATCGGCACGATCCGCAGTCCCAGGCCCAGCGCCTGGAGCTGCGCGGCCCGACGGGGCGAACCGGTGCCGACCCGGGAACCGGGCGGCAGCTCGCCGAGCGTCAGACCGTTCCTGGCCACCAGCGCGTCCCGGGGATCGGCCCGCGGCGGTACGGCGGCGAGCGACAGCCTCGGGTCGGGCTTGGTCGGCAGGTCCTTGTAGGAGTGCACGGCGACGTCCACCGTGCCGTCGGCGAGCGCGTCGCGCAGCGCCGAGGTGAACACGCCGACGCCGATCTCGGCGATCGGCGCGGAGGAGCGGTCGCCCGGCGTGACCACCGTGACCAGCTCCACCTTCGCGCCGGAGCGCTCGAGCTGCTCGGCGACCGTGCCGGTCTGCGCGAGCGCGAGCGCGCTGCCCCTGGTCCCGATGCGGATCGTGCGGGTCACCGGCTCTCACCGTCCAGCTCGGTGATCGCCGACGGCAGGCCCGGGTCGAGCTGGAACAGCTCGCGCAGCGCCTCGGCGTACTCGGCACCGCCCGGCCCGGAGGCCAGCTCCTTGACCCGCACGGTCGGCGTGTGCAGCAGCTTGTCCACGACCCGGCGGACGGTCTGCGCGACCTCGCCGCGCACCTTGCCGTCCACGTCGCCGGGCAGCCGGGAGTCCAGCCGCAGCAGCTCGGCGTCCACGACCTCGGCGGCCCGGCGGCGCAGCGCGGTGACCGTCGGGGTGACCTCGGCGGAGCGCTGGGTGGCCAGGTACGCGCGCACCTCGTCCGCGACGATCCCGGTGGCGCGCCGGGTGTCCAGCCCGCTCGGGGACTCGGCGAGGCGGCGCTGCAGGCTCTCCAGGTCGATGATCGTGACGCCGTCGAGGTCGGCGACGTCGGCGGCCACGTCGCGCGGCAGGCCGAGGTCGCAGACCACGAGCGGGCGCGTGCGCGCCAGCACCGTGCCGCCGTCGATCACCGTGGCGGACGCGCCGGTGCAGGAGACCACGAGGTCGGCGGCGAGGATCCGGTCCGCCAGGTCGTCCAGGCCCACCGCGGTGGCCGGGATGCCCTGCTCGCGCTGCAGCTCGGCGAGCCGCGCGCCGGACGCCGTGGTGCGGTTGGCGACGACGATCTCGCCGATGCCCGCGCGGCGCAGCGCCGCGGCGGCGAGCCCGCCCATCGACCCGGCGCCGACGATCACCGCGCGGCGGCCGGCGAGGCCGCCGAGCGCGCGGTCGGCGTCGGTGAGGGCCTCGGAGACGACCGAGCCGCCCGCGGAGTCCAGGTCGGTCTCGGTGTGCACCCGCTTGCCGACCCGCAGCGCGCGCTGGATCAGCTCGTGCAGCGTGCGGCCGACCGTGCCGGCCTCGCGCGCGGCGCCGTAGGCCAGGCGCACCTGGCCGAGGATCTGGGACTCGCCGACCACCATGGAGTCGAGCCCGGCGGCGACGGAGAACAGGTGGCCGACCGCGGCCTCCGCGTAGTGCACGTACAGGTGCTCGTACAGCGCGCCGGTGTCGAGCCCGGAGTGGCGGCCGAGGACCGTGACGATGTCCGCGAGGCCGCCGTGGAAGGCCTGCACCACCGCGTAGACCTCGACGCGGTTGCACGTGGTCACCAGCGCCGCCTCGACGACGTTGTCGCAGCGGGTCAGCTCGTCGAGGACCTTGCCGACCTCGCCGGCGGGCACCGTGGCCCGCTCCAGCACCTGCATGTCCGCCGACCGGTGCGACAGACCCACCGCGATGACGCTCATCGGGGCATCACAACTCCCGGCCGCGCGACCCCGTTCACGCGGGGCGCCGGGGTGGCGTCGTCGGCCGGCGCGTGGTCCGCGCGGCGGGCGACGTGGAAGGAGAGGATCTGCAGCTCGACCGCGAGGTCGACCTTGCGCACCTCGACCGTCTCCGGCACCTGGAGCACGACCGGGGCGAAGTTCAGGATGCACTCGACGCCGGCCTGCACCAGCCGGTCGCAGACGACCTGCGCGGAGGCGGGCGGCGTGGCGATCACGCCGATGGTGATCTCGCGGGCGGCGCACACGGTGGGGATGTCGTCGATGTGGTCGACCGGAATCCCCCCGACGGGCACGCCCATCAGGTCGGGGTCGACATCGAACAACGCGGTCACCGGGAATCCCCTGCCTGGGAAGCCGCCGTAGTTGGCGAGCGCATGTCCGAGGTTACCGATACCGACGACCGCCACACTCTGTTCACGTGTGAGACCGAGGACGCGTTCGATCTGGTCGACCAGAACCTCGACCTCGTAGCCGACGCCGCGCGTGCCGTAGGAGCCGATGTAGGACAGGTCCTTGCGCAGCTTCGCGGAGTTCACCCCGGCCGCGACGGACAGCTCCTCGCTGGAGACGCTGTTGATGCCCTGCTCGCGCATGCCGGACAGGACGCGGAGGTAGACCGCGAGGCGCGCGACGGCGGCCTCCGGGATGGCCCGGGCGCGGTCGCGCAGGCCGTTGCCCCCGATGGCCGGCATGGGCGTGGTGATCTCGCTCGCGTTCTCGGCTGGCGCCCGTGGTGCTCTACCGGCTGCGTCGGACTGGCCACGCTGCGCCACGCTGATACTCCTTGACAGATTCGCCCCTGGGATGAGTTAACGGTAGCCGCTTGTGAACGCAGGCACAAAGTCGCAAGCCAGGGGCGGGTCGGCCGGGCTCCACCATGTGTACTCCCGGGCGCTCGCGCGGCGGTGGACCGGACCCGGCTACTTCGCTCGGCTACTTCACCGTGACGGAGATCGTGTGCCAGCCGGTCGCGCCGTTCGGGGCCGGCGGGGCGTAGCTCTGGGTCTGCGTCGCGCCCGTGCGGTCGGTGGCGCGGACCGCCAGCTTGTGGTCGCCGGGCGGCAGCTCGAGCTCGACGCGCCACATCCGCCACGTGTTGAGGTCCACGTCCGCGCCGAGCCTCGCGGTGTGCCACGTGCCGTCCGCGGACACCTCGACCTTGTCGATCCCGACGCTGGGCGCCCAGGCGACGCCGGCCACGGCGACCTTGCGGCCGGTGGTCGAGCCGTCCCGCGGGTTGTCGATGCGGGACTGCGTCTTGATCGGCCCGCGTGCCGACCAGCCGCGCGGGATCCAGTAGCCCTGCTGCGCGGCGAAGGTGGTGAGCTCCAGCTCGGTGAGCCACTTGGTGGCCGAGACGTAGCCGTACAGGCCGGGCACGACCAGGCGGGCCGGGAACCCGTGCTCCTGCGGGAGCGGCTCGCCGTTCATGCCGATGGCGAGCAGCGCGCCGCGCTCCGGGTCGAGGACGTCCTGGATCGGGCTGCCCGCGGTGAACCCGTCGACGCTGGTGGACAGCAGCTGGTCGGCGTCGGGGTGCACGCCGGCCTCGTCGAGGACGTCGCGCAGCGGGATGCCGATGAAGTTCGCCGTGGACACCAGCGAGCCGCCGACGTCGTTGGAGACGCAGGCCATCGTGATCGGCCGCTCGATGAGCTTGCGGTCGCGGATGTCGTCGTAGCCCAGCTCGAGCTCGCGGTCGACCATGCCGTGCACGCGCAGGTGCCAGCCCTCGGCGGTCATCCGCGGCACGGTGAGCGCGGTGTCGATCCGGTAGAAGTCCTTGTTGGCGGTGATGAACGTGCTGGAGCCGGGGAGGTCCGCGTCGGCCGGCAGCTTCGGGGCGGGCTCGGCGACGCGCAGCCGCCCGACCTGGCGGCGGGACTTCTCGACGTCGACCCGCGAGGCGAGCAGCTGGCCACCGAGCCCGAGCACCCCGGCGCCGACGACGACGCCGGTGGAGACCCGGATGAAGTGGCGGCGGTCGTAGTCGGTCCGCGCGTTGGTGTCCAGGGCCTTGCGGTGCAGCCAGGCGAAGCCGAAGACGCCGGTGAGCAGGCTCGCGGCCGGCGCGAGGATGCCGAGCTGGCCGAGGTCGGCACGGGTCACCACGGCGACGAAGCCGAGCGCGCCGAGCGCGGCGGCGACCGCCTGCCCGGGCCAGGCCTTGCGCCGCGAGACCAGGCCGGCGACGACGGCGCAGCCGAGGATCACGACCGCGACGCCGATGAACAGGACGGTCTTGTCGGCCGTGTCGAAGGTGTTCTTGGCCCATTCGGTGACCGGGTGCGGGGAGAGGTCGCGGACCCAGTTGCCGACCGCCACGTACGGCGAGGCGCCGGGCCCGACGAAGCCGGCCACCACGTGCCCGACGGCGAGCGCGGCGAGCAGGGACAGCAGCGCGACGGCCACCGCCCGGCCCCGGCTCAGTAGCGGCGGGTGGGCGGTCGGTGTCGGCGCGCGCGTATCGAGGTCCACGACTCCACATTCGGCGCCGCGGGCCGTGAGGTTCAACCCGAAACGCCTTACGGATGAATTACCGCGCGGCGAGTGCCGCCCGGAACCGGTCCTCCTCGACGCGCCAGTAGCCGTGCTCCTGGCCGTCGATGAGGATCACCGGCACGCGGTCGCCGTACTCGGCACGCAGCCCGGTGTCGGTGTCGACGTCGGTGACCGACCAGTCGACCTCGAGCTCGGCGCAGATCCGCGCCACGTCGGCCTCCGCCACCTCGCACAGATGGCAGCCCTGCCGCGACACCACGGTGACCATGCCCGTGACGCTACCCGCGCAAGCTGGCCCGGCGGACCTTGCCGGTCACCGAGTACGGCAGCTCGTCGACGAACTCCACCGAACGCGGCACCTTGAACCGGGCCAGCCGCTCCGCGCAGTGCTCGCGGACCGCGTCCTCGGTCAGCGTCGAACCCGGTCGCAGCACGAGCACGGCCTTCACGAACTCGCCGGTCCGCTCGTCGGGCACGCCGACCGCGGCCGACTCCACCACGTCGGCCAGCTCGTCGAGGACCCGCTCGACCTCGTTGGGGTAGACGTTGAACCCGTTCACGATGATCAGGTCGTTCGCCCGGTCGACGAGCCGCAGGTCGCCGTCGGCGTCGAGGTAGCCGACGTCGCCGGTGCGGAACCAGCCCTCCGCGTCGGGGCCGTGCGCGCCGTCGGGCCAGTAGCCGCTGAACAGGTTGGCCCCGCGGACCGCGACCCGGCCGGTCTCGGACTCCGCCTCGTCGAACCACGCGGGCTCGTCCGGGTCGGGCGCGCCGCCCACCGGCCGGCCGTCGGAGTCCACCAGCGTCAGCTCGACGCCCGGTATCGGCCGGCCGACCGAGCCGGCCTTGGCGTGCCCGCCGACGAGCGTCGAGGTGAGCACCGGGCCGGTCTCGGTGAGGCCGTAGCCCTCGTACACCGACAGCCCGGTGGCCTCCTTCAT
Organism: uncultured Actinomycetota bacterium; assembly: GCA_963841395.1. GTDB lineage: Bacteria > Actinomycetota > Actinomycetes > Mycobacteriales > Pseudonocardiaceae > Actinophytocola. The sequence continues at coordinate 410,421 of CAWJCX010000051.1, read as the reverse complement.
CGCGGCGAGCACCGCCGGCGACAGCGGCGCGGCGCCGGAGGTCAGCAGCCGCAGCGAGGACATCGCGTCGGTCAGCACGTCGGCGGGCGCGGCGGCGAAGGCCTGGTACATCGCGGGCACGCCGACGAACGCGGTGATCCGGTGCGCCGTGCACGCGGCGAGCGCGCGCTCGGCGCCGAAGCTCTCCATCAGCACGGCGGTCGCGCCGGCCGCGGTGACCTGCAGCAGGCCGGGGCCGAGGCCGTAGGCGTGGAAGAGCGGCACGACCAGCAGCACCCGGTCGGACGCCGTGACCGGGGCGGGCTTGAGCGCGGCACATTGGTCCACATTGGACAGCAGCGCGCGGTGGGACAGCATCACGCCGCGCGGCACGCCCGCGGTGCCGGAGGTGTAGCAGAGGACGGCGATGTCCTCGCCGCCGCGCGGGCCGTCCGCGGTGAGCGCGACCTCGGCGGTCGCGTCCAGGTCGGGCGGCGCGAGCACGGTCTCCACCCCGCCGGCATCGCCCACGAGGATCGAGGCGCCGCTGTTCTCCAGCACCCGCCGCATCTCCGGCTCCGGCGACTGATGGCTGACCGGGACCGCGATGCCGCCCGCGCGCACGACGGCGAACAGCGCGACGACGAACTCGGGGCTCGTCGGCAGCGCGATGGCGACCCGGTCACCGGGGACGAGGCCGGCCTGGAGCAGGGTCGCGGCGAACGCGTCCACCGCGGTGTCGACCTGCTCCCAGGTGTGCTCACGACCCGTGGCATGGTCGATGAGTGCCGGATGTCCCGGCACACGCGCCGCCGCCTCGGTGACCAGCTCGGCCACATTGCCGGTGGACGCGTCGACCATGGGAACCTCGCTCTCGACGAAACCCGCAACAAACCCCCGACAAATCGTTCTACGACCAGCGGCTACGCAACGTTCACGCAGTGTGGCACGACTCACTTGCGTCACGGTTGACGAACCGCAAAGTCTCCACAGAGATCCAATACCTACTACGAAGTAACAACACGTATGCTGCTCAGGTCTCCGGCCGGCGGTGCGGCTGGCCGGGAACTCACGAGGGAGAGACCCATGCCGTCCGTGCGCCCAGCTCAGCGGGACGCAGCGGGGGCAACGCCGTCCGAGTCCGATCCGCACCTCGAACCGGGCGGCTCGTGGGACCCTCGTGCACGCCGCACAGGACGGCGACAAGTCGGCGTTCGCGCAGCTCTACGACCGGTACGTGGACGTGGTGTTCCGGTACGTGCTGTTCCGGGTCGGGGACCGGGAGCTGGCCGAGGACGTCACCAGTGAGACGTTCCTGCGGGCGCTGCGGCGGATCGAGTCGGTGAGCTACCAGGGCCGCGACGTCGGCGCCTGGTTCGTCACGATCGCCCGCAACCTGGTGCTGGACCACGTGAAGTCCAGCCGGTTCCGGCTCGAGGTCGCCACGGCGGAGGTCGACGACTCCCGGCCGGCGGAGTCCGGGCCCGAGCAGCAGGTGCTGTCGAAGGTGACCACGCTCGGCGCTGCTGGAGTGCGTCCGCCAGCTCGGCGACGACCAGCGCGAATGCATCGTCCTGCGGTTCCTGCAGGGACTGTCGGTGGCGGAGACCGCGAAGGTGATGGCGCGCAACGAGGGCGCGGTGAAGGCGCTGCAGCACCGGGCGGTGCGCCGGCTGGCGACACTGCTGCCGCCGGAACTGCGCTAGGCAAGGAAAATCGCCGGGTGGGGCCGTAACCCGCCCCCATCCGGCTCGTTCAACAGACGAGATCCTGGATTCGGTTCCAGGAACAACACGGAGCACGATGTGGACAGCGGATCGAATCGTCCAGGCACCGAGCACGACCGCACCGTCGTGCCGGCCCTGGCGGCACTCGCCCCGCTGACCGCTCCGACAGCCGCCGAGCGCGGGCGCATCCGCGACCGCATCCTCGCCGGCCTGCCGGAGTTATCGGGCGACGACACGGCCGGTCCTGCCGAGCACGGCACGACCGCGACCGCCACGAACGGGATGCGGCCGCGACCGCATACCGGGAGCGCCGCGCGGGCACGTCGGGGGCCGCGCGGCCCCAGGAACAGGTCCGACCCGGACCGGGCCGAGAGGTCCGACGGGCCCGCTCGACCCGGTCCGGCACGAGCGGTGTCCGGGGCCCGCGGCCGGTTCGCCGTCGCCGCGGTGGCCGTGCTCGCGCTCGTCGGGTCGCTGACCGGCATGAGCCTGCTGCTCTCCCGCGACGCGCTGCCCGGTGACGCGCTCTACGGCGTGAAGCGCACCGCCGAGGCCGCGTCCCTCGGGCTCACCTTCGGCGACGAGGGCAAGGCGCTCAAGCACCTCGAGTTCGCCAGCGCGCGGGTCAGCGAGATCGAGACGCTCGCCCGGCGCTACCCCGACCGGGACAGCGCACCGGTCGGCGGCTACCTCACCGCGCTCACCGACTTCGACAACGACGCCGCGGCCGGCTCCCGCCAGCTGATCGCCGCCGGCCACCCGCTCCGACGGCCGCCAGCTCGACGCGCTGCACCGCGTGGGCGCAGCAGCAGAGCTCGCGGCTGACCGCCGTGTCGGCGCTGCTGCCCTCGGCCGCCCGCGCCCGCGACAGCGCGTCCCTGGCGCTGCTCGACAAGATCTCCACGCGCGCCGGGCGCGCTCTTCGCCCGGATGGACTGCTACCAGATCACCTCCGGCTCGTTCGACGACGTGGGCGCGCTGCCCGCGTCCGGCGTCTGCGAGCAGCGCGACCGGTTCCCGGCCGGACCCGAACGCGCCGGGCGGGAGCGGACCGGGCGGCACGGACAGCTCGGTGCAGCCGACCGTCCCGCCGATCGGGTGCCCGGCAGCCGCAGGTACCCGGCCGGCCGGGCCAGCTGCCGCCGCTGCCCCCGGTGGGGCGGACCGTCGAGCCGCCCGCGTCCGAGGACCCGTCGACGGACCAGACCGGCACCCAGCCGCCGTCGGACGACGGATCGATCGACCTGCCGCTGCCGCTGCCCGGTGTGACGCGTGCCGCCGCTGCTGCCGGGACTTCCCGGGATCGGCATCGGCCAGTGACCCGGAGGTGGCGCGGTCGCCATCGCTACGCTGTCGAGCTGAGTACACCTGGTCGACATGCGCGGAGGCGATGCCGTGTCCCTGTGGCGGGGCCGTGACAAGGAGCCGGAGCTGGAGCAGCTCGCCACGCTCGCCGGCGAGGCCTCGGCCGAGGCGGCGGTGGCGCTCGAGCCGGAGCCGGGTCGCGTCATGCCTCCGGCCGACCTCACCGCGGCCGCGTTCTTCGACGTCGACAACACGATGATGATGGGCGCGTCGATCTTCCACTTCGCCCGGGGCATGGCCGCCGCGGAAGTTCTTCACCAGCTCGGACCTCGCCCGCTTCGCCTTCCAGCAGGTCATGTTCCGCGTCGGCGGCCGGGAGACCCACGACGGCATCCGCAACGCCCGCGAGTCTGGTCTGTCCTTCGTGGCGGGCCACTCGGTGGCGGAGCTGATGGCCCACGGCGAGGAGATCTACGACGAGCTGATGGCCGACAAGATCTGGCCGGGCACCCGGGCGCTGGCCCAGATGCACCTGGACGCCGGCCAGCGCGTCTGGCTGGTGACCGCGACCCCGGTCGACCTGGCGACGATCATCGCCCGCCGGCTGGGCCTCACCGGCGCGCTGGGCACGGTGCTGGAGAGCGAGGACGGCGTGTACACCGGCCGGCTGGTCGGCGAGATGCTGCACGGCCCCGCGAAGGCCCACGCGGTCCGCGCGCTGGCGGCGCGGGAGGGCCTGAACCTGCGCCGCTGCACGGCCTACTCGGACTCGGCCAACGACGTCCCGATGCTGTCGGTGGTCGGCACCGCGGTGGCGGTCAACCCGGACGGCTCGCTGCGCGAGACGGCCCGCAAGCGAGGCTGGGAGATCCGCGACTTCCGCACGGGCCGCAAGGCGGCGAAGATCGGCGTCCCGTCGGTGCTGGGCGCGGGCGCGGTGGCCGGCGCGGTGGCCGCGGGCCTGGCCTACCGCCGCCGCGACCGCCTCGTCTGAACCCCGCGGGTCAGCCGCGGAAGACGGACTCCCGCGCGCCGACCATGCGGTTGAGGTTGCCCTGGATGGTGTCGCGCACCTGGTCGGCGATGGACAGCACCAGCGGAGTGGTCCTGGTCGGTGTCCGGGGCCGCGAGGTCGGTGCGGATGGGCTCGCCGAAGTCGATGGTCCACTTGGTGGGCAAGGGAATCGCACCCAGCGGGCCCAGCAGCGGGAACAGCGGGGTCACCGGGAAGTACGGCAGGCCGAGCAGCTTCGCCAGCGGCTGGATGTCCGCGATCTTCGGGTAGATCTCCTCCGCGCCCACGATCGAGCACGGGATGATCGGCACCCCGGCCCGCAGCGCGGTGGTCACGAAGCCGCCGCGGCCGAAGCGCTGCAGCCGGTACCGCTCGCGGAACGGCTTGCCGATCCCCTTGAAGCCCTCCGGCCACACGCCGACGACCTCGCCCGCCCGCAGCAGCCGCTGGGCGTCCGGCGAGCAGGCGAGCGTGGTGCCGGTCTTGCGGGCCAGGCTGCCCAGCACGGGCACCTGGAAGACCAGGTCCGCGCCCAGCATCCGCAGATGCTTGCGCTCCGGATGGTTGTCGTGCACGGCGATGGCCGTCATCATCGCGTCCCACGGCAGCGTGCCCGAGTGGTTGGCCACCACGAGCGCGCCCGTGCCGGCCGGCAGCGAGCCGGTCACCGACACGCGGAACCACTTGTCGTACACCGCCCGCAGCGGCGGCAGCAGCACGTCGGTCAGCTCCGGGTCGAAGCCGAAGTCGTCCACCGGGTACTCGCCGGTCAGCCGCCGGCGCAGGAACCGCGCCGCGCCTCTCAGCAGGCCAGGCGTCTCGACGGGCCGCGGGTGCAGCTCGGTCACCGGCGCAGGCGGGCCGGTGACGGTCGACGGGCGCACGTGCACCGCGCCGTCCAGCGCGCGGCGCGGCAGCGGGATGACCTCGGCGGTGTGGCCGTTCACGTGCTCATCTCCTTGTGCGCCGCCTGCTTGTGGGACGTCCGCACGTAGTCGTCGAAGGCGTCCGCGGTGGACCACTTGGGCGTGTACCCGAACGTCGTCTTCAGCCGGGTCGTGTCGATCACCCGGCCGTAGTTGAGGAGGCGCGCGAGGTCGGACGAGAAGTGCACCGGCGCCGCGCCGCGGACCAGCCGCGTCGCCGCCGGGATCGCCGCCCGCAGCATCGGCAGCGGCATCCGTCCGGCCCGCCGGACCGCCTGGGACAGCAGGATCACGCCGTCGCCGCCGGCGTTGAACACGCCCGGCAGGTCGCGCAGCACGGCCCGCAGCAGCACCTCCACGGCGTCCTGCGGGTGGAGCAGCTGCACGCGCGCGTCGAAGCCGAGCACGGTCGGCACCACCGGCAGCCGGAAGTACCGGGCGAGCGCGGAGTCCGCACCGGCCCCGATCAGCTCGGCCAGCCGCACGGTCGTCGTCGTGACGTCGGGGCGCCGGCGGGCGAAACTCCGCACGTACGCCTCGATCTCGGCCGGCTCCCGGTCGCGGCCGTCCGCGGGCGGGTCCTGCTCGGTGAACACCGCGGGGGCGGTGGCGCTGGCGCCGTACACCTCGGCGGTGGACTTGACCACGAGCTTGCGGACGCGCGGCGAACGCTGGCAGGCGGCCAGCAGCTGCATCGTACCGATGACGTTGCGTTCCTTGATCACGGCACGCAGCGGCCCGGCACTGACCCGCGGCGCGGCATGCACCACGGTGTCGACGCCCGCCGAGTCGATGACCTTGCCGATGCGCGGGTCGCGGATGTCCACGGCCACGTGCTCGACCCGCGAACCCAGGTCCGCGGCCGGCGTGCGGGTGTCCACCCCGAGCACCCGGTCGATGTCAGGGTCGGCCGCGAGCCGAGTGGCCAGCATGCCACCGAGCTCGTCGGCGACTCCGGTCACGAGGACGACATTGGGCGCCATGCGACTCCGATGAATCGATCACTGGTTTGGGGTGATGGCCCGACAGACACGGTGGCGGAACCACGGGCGACTGTACAGCCAAATTGTGATCGATTTGTCGCTGGCTACCTGTAATTAACGCAGGTCACACGCTTACATCGCGGACGTTCACTCGTTCGGAGTCATCCGCGACGTCAGCGAGCGGCGTTACTTCTTCAGCTTGCGACGCTGCACACGCGTCTTGCGCAGCAGCTTGCGGTGCTTCTTCTTCGACATGCGCTTGCGGCGCTTCTTGATGACCGAGCCCATGTGGGTCCCTTGCTGTAGTCGGTGGTCGATCTTGCCTGGATGGCTACGACCACTCGACCAGCAGGTCACGGACGTGCTCGAAAAACCAGGCGCAACGGTCTTCCAGGTTACCCGCACGTCACCGGCGCCTGGTCACCGGCTCTGACCTGCGGACTTGCTTCGGACTTGCTTCTGTCGTGCTTCGGTCATCCCGCGTCGAAGTACGCGCTCCGCAGGTAGTCGTCGACCGCCTTCTCGGGTACCCGGAAGGATTTGCCCACCCTTACCGCGGGCAGCTCTCCGTTGTGCACCAGCCGGTACACGGTCATCTTGGACACTCGCATCACCGTGGCCACCTCGGCGACGGTCAGGAACCGCACCTCAGCAAGACCTGGATGCTCCGGATCTTTCTTGTTCGCCGGCATGCTCACCGAGTCCTTCGACACGCGTCGCGCCGTCGGCTTCCCCACCGACGGATTCGACACGCACGTGCTCACATGAGAGTAGCGGGACTGGTGTGACTGATGCGACGCCGTGGACGATATTTTCGTTGAGCGGCAGGTGAGTGGTTACTTTTCGTCGTGCGCGCTGCCGAGCTCCTCGGACCGGTCGCGGGCGGCTTCGATGGCCGCCAGCAGCGCGGCCCGCACCCCGTGTTTCTCCAGCTCACGGATGGCCATGATGGTCGTTCCGGCCGGCGAGGTGATCGCCTCGCGCAGGATCACCGGGTGCTCCCCGGTCTTGGCGAGCATGGCGGCCGCGCCGACCGCGGACTGGACGATCAGCTTTTCGGCCACCGCGCGCGGCAGCCCGAGCAGGATGCCGGCGTCGATCATGGCCTCGACGAGGAAGAAGAAGTAGGCGGGCCCGGAGCCCGACAGCGCCGTGACGGCGTCCTGCTGCGACTCGGGCACCCGGACGACCATGCCGACGGTGGACAGCAGCTCCTCGACGACGGCCAGGTGCTCGGCGGTGGCGTGGCGGCCGGGCGAGATGGCGCTCATCGCCTCGCCGACGAGCATCGGCGTGTTCGGCATGACCCGCACGACCGGCACGCCGGCGGGCAGCCGCCGCTCGTAGAGCGAGGTCTGCAGCCCGGCGCACAGCGAGACCACGAGCGTGTGCTCGCTCGCCGCGGGCGCGAGCTCGTCCAGCAGCGGCTCGATGTCCTGCGGCTTGACGGCGACGACCAGGACACCGGCCTCCTTGGCCGCGGTGGCCACGTCGACGGCCCGGATGCCGTAGCGGGTGGTGAGCTCGCCGGACCGGTCCGGGTGGCGCTCGGTGAACATCAGCTCGTCCGCCCGGCGGCCGCCCGCGAGCAGGCCGGACAGCAACGCCTCACCGATCTTGCCGGCCCCCAGCACGGCGATGGCCGGCCTCTCCGCATTCGTCATGCTGAACAGCCTGCCACGCCCACTACCGTGTCGGGCATGTCCGTCTCCCTGCAGGTCGTGCTCGGTGTGGTGATCGCGGTGGGCCTCGCACTGGTCCTGTTCCGCCGCCGGCGCGAGGCGCCGCCACCGCGGACGGTGGCGCTCACCGGCGACCTGACCGCACGCCTGCGCGCGCTGGTCGCCGAGGGCAGCCGCGAGGACACCGGCCGACAGCTCGAGGAGTCGAAGGCGTGATGGACCGCCTGCGCGGCCCTGCGGGCTCTCACCTCGCTGTCAACCGCACCTAAGGGGAACGGGACGCACCCCAGCCACAAGTACGTCCCGAACCGCACGCTGCCAGCCCAACGCCACCAAACGTTTGAATTCCGGGGAGGCGGACCAGCTAGGCCTTCGCCGACAAGGCCAGCTGGCGGCACTGGCACACGAGCCGGCCGGTGGAGTCGACCACCGTCGCGTCCGAGTCGAACCAGGGGCCGTGCACGGCCTTGCAGTCGACCTGGACGCGCAGCCAGCCCGGGGCCGGGCGGGACCGCAGCAGCGCGTTCAGCGTCACCGTCGGGCTCCAGCCGAACCGCCCCAGGTTGAACGTCACCGGCATCGAGATGTCGCCCGCCACCAACGCGAACAGCGGGTCGACCTGCTCACCGCGCGGGCGCACCCACAGGCGCAGCCGCGGCGGGTCACCGGTGTGCCCGTGCAGGAAGCCCGCGCCGTTCGGGTCGATGCGCACGTCGCAGCTCGCGGTCAGGCGGAACACCGACGCCATCGGCAGCGCGGCGAGGTCCACCGCGTTGCCCGGCGGCTCGGCCGGCTGGTTGGGCAGGTCCGACCAGACCGCCCGCTCCCGCGGCAGCCGCCCGGTGGTCACCACGCCCTCGACGCACGACTGTCCCCGCTGTTCCAAGTGGACAGTCACGACGGTGGCCTGCCGGCCGGACTTGCGCACGTCGGTACGCAGCAGCACCGGGCCCACCTCGGGCGGGCGGAGGAACTGCGCGCTCACCGCGAGCGGGTCGGCCATCGGTGACGACGAGCCCGCGGCCGCGACCGCGGCTCTCGCGAGCAGTGCGAGCAGAAACCCACCGTGCGGCTTGCCGCCGACGGTCCACGCGTTGCCGAGCTCAGCGGTGAAGGTGCCGTCCCCGAGCGAACGAACCCTGGATGCCGAGGCGAACGGACCGACGGCGGATCCGGGACCGCCCCGGGCATCGGCCTGCCCCGCAAAACTGCTCATGATTATTACCCTGCCACGTCGGGTGGAGCTTGATCGGACCGCGTCGGACCTGCGGCGTCATGTGCGGGAAACCAGCGCACGCAAGAAGAACGCGGTGTTCGCGGGCCGCTCGGCGAGCCGCCGCATGAGGTAGCCGTACCACTGGACGCCGTACGGCACATACACGCGGACCGTATGTCCGAGCGCCGCGAGCCGGCGCTGCTCGTCCGGCCGGATCCCGTACAGCATCTGGTATTCGAAGCTGCCGGGCTTGCGGCCGTGGAACTCCGCTCTGGCGTCGATGATCGGCACCAGCCGCGGATCGTGGGTGGCGAACATGGGATAGCCGTCGCCGGACGAGGAGCGCGTTGACGCAGCGTACGTAGCTGCGGTCGACGTCGAGCGCGTCCGGGAAGGCCACCTCCGGCGGCTCCGCGTACGCGCCCTTGCACAGCCGCACCCGGGAGCCGGAACCGGCGAGGCGGCCGCAGTCCTCCTCGGTGCGGCGCAGGTAGGACTGCAGCACCGCGCCCACCCAGGGCCAGGTGCCGCGCAGCTCCGCCAGCACGCGCAACGTCGAGTCGGTGGTGGTGTGGTCCTCCATGTCGAGGGTCACCGTCGTACCGGTCCGCTCCGCCGCCGCGCAGATCCGCGACGCGTTGCGCAGCGCCAGGTCCTCGTCGAGCAGCTGGCCGACCGCGGACAGCTTCACGCTGACCTCGGCGCGGGCGGCGAGGCCGTCCGCCTCCAGGGCGTCGAGCAGTTCCTCGTAGGCACGCACGGTCTGCTCGGCGAGGCCGGCGTCGGTGGTGTCCTCGCCCAGGTAGTCCAGCGTCACCGACAGTCCGGCGTCGACGAGTCTGCGTGTCACGCCGATCGCGTCGGCCGTGGTCTCGCCGGCCACGAACCGGCGCACGACGTCCCGGCTGACCGGTGCGGTCGCGACGACACGACGGATCACGTCGTTGCCGGCCGCGGCCAGGATCAAGCTACGTAGCGGGTTCACGAACGCTCCCATTCCACGTACACGGGCGGCCCGCCCCATCCGACGGGTACCTCGCAGCGAGACTTTACGGTGCGCCGTCCAGGGCCGTCTTCCTCGGCGCTTATTGCCCGAGGTGCAGTCTGGCGAACAGCAAGGCCTCCGCGAGGTCCTTCGCCCGATCGGCCTGTCCGCGAGCGCGCCTCGTGTTGATCTCGACCACGACCTGGCCGGCGAAGCCGCTCGTCGCCAGCCACTCGCAGACCTCCGCGCACGGCTGGCCGCCGCGGCCGGGGACCAGGTGCTCGTCGCGCGGCTCGCCGGTGCCGTCGGCGAGGTGGAGGTGGGTGAGCGCGGCGCCCATCTTCTTCGCGAGTGCGAGCGCGTCGACCCCGGCGGCCGCCGTGTGCGACAGGTCGAGCGTGTAGCACGCGTGGCCGACGTCGGTCGGGTCGATCGACGGGTGGAACGCGGAGACCTCGCTGCCGAAGCGGCGCACGGGAAACATGTTCTCCACCGCGATCGCCACCCCGCTCTCCGCGGACAGCGACGCGACGAGGTCGGCGAAGCCCTCGGCGTACTTGCGCTGCCAGCGGAAGGGCGGGTGGATCACGACGGTCGGCGCCTCGAGCTCCAGGGCCGCCTGCACCGAGCGCCGCAGCCGCTCCTCCGGCCGCGCCGACCACATCCGCTGGGTGATCAGCAGGCAGGGCGCGTGCACGGCGAGCACCGGCATCCCGGTCTGGCGCGAGCGGCGGCGCAGCGCCGCCGGGTCCTGGCTGATCGGGTCGGCCCAGACCATCACCTCGACGCCGTCGTAGCCGAGATCGGCGGCCAGCTCGAACGCGGTCGTCGCGGTCTGCGGCCACACCGACGCGGTCGACGCTCCGACCTTGGTCGCGGGCACGCTACTTGTTGACCAGGAGCAGCACGACGGGCGAGACCGTGGCCAGCAGGCCGACCAGGACCGCGAACACCGTGGTCTGCAGGTCCTCCGCGCGCCGGATCTTCCGCACGATCAGCACCATGCCGGCGATCACCAGCAGCGCGAGGACGAGCGCGGCCTGCGGCAGCGCGCCCCACAGCCAGTTGAACCCGAGCCACACCGCGCCGCCGGCGAGCACGCCGACCGCGAGCTGGCCGACCATGATCATCCACTCGCGCATCGGCGAGGCGTCGCGCAGCTCGTCGTCCTCGTCGAGGTCCTCGTCGGACTCCAGCTCGTCGAAGTCGGCGTCGTCGTCGCGGACGTCCGCACGGTCGAACTGGTCGTCGGGGTCGAAGTCGCGGTCCCCGAAGCGGGGGGCGCCCCGGCCGCCGCCGCGGAAGTCGTCGTCGGGCTCCGCGGGCGGACGCGGGGGGAACGCCGGGGGCTGCATGCGCGTGCGGCTGTCCGGCCCGATCCGGCCCCCGTCGAGACCGGGGGCGGGGCCAGGGCCGGGACCGCGGTCCCGCGTGGGCCGGCGCGGGTCGGCGACCGGCTCCATCGACGGATAGGACGGGAACCGGGGCATCTCCTCGGTCATCGGCTCGCGCGGCGGTCCCGGCGGCGCCTGGGGCGGGCCGGGTGGCACGTCGCCGCCGTCGAGCCGCGAGCGCATCGACGGCGACACCCCGCTGCGCTGGCCGGGCTGCATGCCGTTCGGCGGCACCCGGGGCGGGACCGGCAGCTGCTGCGACGGCTGCTGGGGCAGCGAGCCGGACGGCTGCTGCATCGGCTGGGACGGCTGCTGGCGCGGCGGCGGACCGCCGGGCGGCGGGCCCTGGCGGTCGCGCGGGTGCGGACGACCCTGCTCCGGGGGCTGCACCGCGGGCATCCGCGGCATGGACGGCGGGCCGACCTGCGGCGGCATCGACTGCGTCGGCGGGCCGGGCGGCAGCTTCTGCGGACCCGACGGCGGGCCCGTGGTGGGCGGGATGGCCTGGGTCGGCGGACCGCCCCCGAGCACGGGCTGCGGACCGGACGGCGGGCCGGTCGGCCGGGGGTACTGACCGGACTGGTTGCCGGGTGGCGGTCCGGGCGGTTGCTGGCGCTGCTGGTTCGGCGGGGGCAGCGGCTGCGACTGGCGCGGCGGCGGCTGCTGCTGGGGCAGCTGTTGGGAGTGCTGCTGGCGCGGCTGCTGCGGCGGCGGCTGCTGCGGCGGCGGGCGGCGGCGCGGCGGGGGCGGCGGCTGCTCGACGGCACGGTTGAAGCCGGTGTCGGAGCGGTGGCGGTGCGAGGTGCGGGTCGGCGGCGGCATGTCGTCGCGGATGACCGGCATCTCGCCGCTCTCGGCGTTGACCCGGTCGATGATCGCCTGGGCGCCGGTGTCTTCCATGGGGTCAGGGCGTCGCCTACGACGGCGCGGTGCCCGTTCTCCGGATTCCGCGCCGTACTTGGCGAGCAACTCAGCGACGGTGCGCTGGGTCGGCTCAGGTCCGCCTTCGTGACTCATTGACTCCACCGTGCCCGGCGAGGGCCGAATCGTCCAGCGCCGGTGCGCCTCGTTGGCGACACGCGGGCGCGTGCCACCGGGTTGACTGCAAACATTATGGATGCTCCCCCGGTGTGGCATTCGCCAAGCATCACGAATCCTCACCGTTGGTCTGATCCAGCCGCCGCAGGATGACACCTTCCCGCAGCGCCCACGGGCAAATCTCGAGCTCCGGACGGGACAAGCGCTCGCATGGTCGCCTGGGCCACGAGCGCACCCGCGACCAGCTGGTGCGAGCGGCTGGGGCTGACGCCCTCCAGCTCGGCGAGGTCGGCCGCGGACATCCGCGAGATGAACGCGATGAGCTGGCGCAACCCCGGCTCGGTCAGCACCCGGCGCACCCGCGGGCCGGCCGAGGACGGCGCCGCGCCGCTGAGCCGGGCCAGCGAGCGGAACGTCTTCGAGGTCGCGACCACGCGGTCCGGTTCGCCCTGTTTGGCCACCTTCTTGGCGACCGACGCGAGCTCGTCGGCCAGCCACTCGCGGGTCGGCGGCCACCTCCTCGCGGCTCGGCGGGTCGCCGCCGAACCGCTCCCGGGTCAGCCGCCCGGCGCCGAGCGGCACCGACCGCGCGAAGTCGGGCTCCTCGTCGACGCCCATCGCGATCTCCAGCGAGCCGCCGCCGATGTCGAGCACGAGCAGCTTGCCGGCCGACCAGCCGTACCAGCGGCGGGCGGCGAGGAAGGTGAGCCGGGCCTCGTCGGTGCCGGTCAGCACCTTCAGCTCGACGCCGGTCTCGTCGTGCACGCGGCGGAGCACCTCGGCGACGTTGTCGGCGTCGCGGACCGCGGAGGTCGCGAACGCCATCAGGTCCTCGCAACCCAGCTTCGCGGCGGACTTCTTCGCCTCCGCGACGGTGTAGACCAGGTCGTCGGCGCCCTCCGGGGAGAGCTTGCCGTCCGCGGTGATCCGCTCGGCGAGGCGCAGCACGGTCTTCTCCGAGCTGGCCGGCATCGGGTGCGCGCCCCGATGCGCATCCACGACGAGCAGGTGGACGGTGTTGGAACCGACGTCTAACACCCCTAGGCGCACGGGGCGCTAGGTTACCGGTCGGTCGCGAAACGGGAAGGACTTCTTCACGATTCGAACTTGTAGCCCAGCCCGCGCACCGTGACCAGGTGGCGGGGCGATGCCGGGTCCGGTTCGATCTTGGAGCGCAGGCGCTTGACGTGGACGTCGAGGGTCTTGGTGTCGCCGACGTAGTCGGCGCCCCAGACCCGGTCGATGAGCTGGCCGCGGGTGAGCACCCGGCCGACGTTGCGCAGCAGGTACTCGAGCAGGTCGAACTCCTTGAGCGGCAGCGGGATCTCGCCGCCGTCCACGGTCACCACGTGCCGCTCGACGTCCATCCGCACCGGGCCGGCGGCCAGCACCTGCGGCAGCAGGTCGCCGTCGCCGGTCTCGCCGCCGCGGCGCAGCACCGCGCGCACCCGGGCGATCAGCTCGCGGGCGGAGTACGGCTTGGTCACGTAGTCGTCGGCGCCGATCTCCAGCCCGACGACCTTGTCGATCTCGCTGTCCCGCGCGGTCACCATGATCACCGGGACGGTGGAGCGCTGGCGCAGCGCCTTGCACACGTCGGTGCCGCTCATCCCGGGCAGCATCAGGTCGAGCAGGACGATGTCGGCACCGTTGCGGTCGAACTCCTCGAGCGCCTGCTGGCCGGTGCTCGCGACCGCGGCCGTGAACCCCTCCTTGCGCAGCAGGAACGCCAGCGGGTCGGCGAAGGACTCCTCGTCCTCGACGATCAGCACCCTGGTCAAGGCAGCCCTCCGTTGTCGGCACCGTTCTCGGACTCGTCGGAACATCTGTGGGCGGGTATGCGCAGTGTGAACGTGGAGCCGGTGCCCGGCCGGCTCCACAGCTTGACCTCGCCGCCGTGGTTGGCGGCGACGTGCTTGACGATCGCGAGCCCGAGCCCGGTGCCGCCGGTGGCCCGCGAGCGCGCCTGGTCCAGCCGGTAGAACCGCTCGAAGACGCGCTGCTGCTCGTCCTCGGGGATCCCGATGCCGCGGTCGGTCACCGCGATCTCCACGAACGTGCCGACCTGGCGGCGGCTGATCGAGACGGGGCTGCCGGGCGGGGAGTAGGCGACCGCGTTCTCCAGCAGGTTCGCGAGCGCGGTGACGAGCAGCGTGCGGTCGCCCTCGACGAGCAGGCTGGCTGTCCGGGTCGGTGGCGATGTCGATCCCGGTGGACTCCCGCGCGAGCTGGGAGCGGCCGAGCGCGTCGCGGACCACGGCGTCGACCTCGACGGCGTTCATGCTCCGGCAGCCGCTCGGCGCCCTGCAGCCGGGACAGCGCGATCAGCTCGGTCACGAGCGTGCCGAGCCGGGTGGCCTCGTGGAAGATCTTGCCGGTGAACCGGCGGACCGACTCCGGGTCGTCGGCGGCGTCGAGCACGGCCTCGGCGAGCAGGGCCATCGCGCCGACCGGGGTCTTCAGCTCGTGGCTGACGTTGGCGACGAAGTCGCGGCGGGTGGCCTCGAGGCGGACGGCCTCGGACTCGTCGGCCGCGTCGACGACCATGAAGCCGTCGCCGAGCGGGCGGATCTCGCCACGCACCGCCTCCGGGCCGCGGCCGAACTGGATCGCCCCGCTCGGCCGGGGACAGCTCGATCTCGACCGGCTCACCGGTCTCCTTGACCAGCTCGGCGGCCTTCTTCGTCCGGATGTCCACCCGCCGGTTGCGCACCACGCCCAGCTCGACCGCGCGCGGGTTGTGCTGCACCACGTCGCCGAACTCGTTCAGGATCACGATCGCGTTGTGCGAGGACTGCATGAGCCGCTGGAGCAGGACCGCGACGCTCGGGCCGGCCGGCTCCTGCGCGGCCGGCCGGCGCCGGGCCCGGCCGATCCCGAAGCCGGCCAGCAGGCCGACGAGCAGCGCACCGGCTGCCGGGACGATCCAGACCACGTCGGTCACGAGCGAATCGTAAGCAGGTCAGGTGCGGGTATGGACCAGTCCGCCACGGCCCGGAGTGACGGTCGCGACATCGAATCGCGATGTTGTTCTTTCCGGCGTCAGCCCGTGTTCACCCGATCGTGTCCAACCGGGCGAGATCGTCGTCGGTGAGCCGCAGCGCGCCGGCGGCGACGTTCTCCGCGAGGTGGTCGAGGCTGCCGGTGCCCGGGATCGCGAGCACGTTCGGGTCCCTTGTGCAGCGTCCAGGCCAGCCGGACCTGCGCCGGGCTGACGCCGTGCTCGCGCCGCGACCTGCTCGGCGGCCGCCGCCGCGGCCCGCTCCCGGTCGGTCTGCTCGCGGTCTCCCGGCCGGCCGCTCACGCTCCCGCCGCTCGCGATGGCGAAGAACGGCACGAAGGCCACGCCGTGCTCGGCGCACAGGGCGATCAGGGAGTCGTCCTCGCGAGCGGTGGTCAGCGAGTACTTGTTCTGCACGCACACGACCGGGGCGATCGACAGGGCCTCGGTGAGGTGCGCCGGCGCCGACGTTGGAGATGCCGAGGTGGCGGATCAGGCCCGCCTCGCGCAGCTCGGCGAGCGCGCCGAACCGGTCGGCGAGCGTGCCCTCCCCGCGGTCGAGCCCGGAGCCGATGCGCAGGTTCACGACGTCGAGGTGGTCGCGGCCGAGCTGGCGGATGTTCTCCTCGACCTGGCCGCGCAGCTGCTCCGGCCGCGGCCCGTCGGTCAGCCAGTCGCCGGACGGGTCGCGGCCCGGACCGACCTTGGTGGTGATCACGAGGTCGTCCGGGTAGGGCGCGAGCGCGGTGTTGATCAGCTCGTTGGACGAGCGCAGGGCGGAGAAGTAGAACGCGGCGGTGTCGATGTGGTTCACGCCGAGCTCGACCGCGCGGCGCAGCACCGCGATCACGGTGTCGCGGTCGCTCGGCGAGCCGTCGGCCTTGGTCATGATCCGCATGGCGCCGTACCCGAGGCGGTTGACGGTGCGGTCGCCGAGCTGCCAGGTCCCCGAGGCGGCGGCGGTGATGGTGTCTGTGGTCATGCCGTCCACCTTTCCGCGCGGGCGCTCGCCGTGTGCGGTCTGGCAACTTGTTGCCGATCGCTTCCGGCGCCGCTCGCGGGGCGGGCACACTCGAGGCATGGAGACGGCGCAGGTCGCGATCGTGCGCGACGAGGAGGAGCTGTTCGCGCGGACCGGCCACCTGTTCGCCGCGGCCACGGACATCTCGTGCGCGGCGCACGACCTGAACACCTGGAAGGCCTCCCGCCCGCGCGCCGGGCGCCGAGCACCGGCCGGACGTGCGGCTGCGCAAGCTGTACCGCCCGGGCGTGCTGCTGAACCCGTCGACGGCCCAGCACCTGGCCTCGCTGCGGGCCGCGGGCGCCGACATCCGGATCACCCAGGACGACATCAACGAGACGATCATCCTCGACCGCCGCGTGGTGATCCTGGCCGGCGACCTGGCCGCGGGCCGCCGCTCCTACTCGGTGATCTCCCAGCCGGACGCCGTCGCGGGCGTGGCGTCCCTGTTCGACGCCGCGTGGCGCGGGTCGACCGCGCTGGCCACCTACGACGCCCAGCTGACCGAGCTGCGGTCGCTGGCGCCGCGGGTCCTCGACCTGCTCGCCGGCGGCGGCAAGGACGAGTCGGCGGCCCGCGCCCTCGGGCTGGGCGTGCGGACCTACCGGCGGCGGGTCGCGGAGCTGATGGCGGCGCTGGGCGCGGAGTCCCGGTTCCAGGCCGGCGTGCGGGCCCGCGAGCTCGGTCTGGTCTAACGGCCCTGGTTCGCCACCGCCGCGGCCGCCTTCTCGGCGGCCAGCGGGTCCAGGTACGTGCCGCCCGGCGTGATCGGCTGCAGGTCCTCGGTCAGGTCGTAGCGCAGCGGGATGCCCGTGGGGATGTTCAGCCCGGCGATCGCGTCGTCGGAGACCCGGTCCAGGTACTTGACCAGGGCGCGCAGCGAGTTGCCGTGCGCGGCGACCAGCACCGTCCGGCCAGCGCGCAGGTCCGGCACGATCGCCGACTCCCAGTACGGCAGGAACCGCGTCCACCACGTCCTTGAGGCACTCGGTCAGCACCGGCCTGCCCGTCGATCCCGGCATACCGCGGGTCGCGGTCCTGGCTGAACTCGCTGCCCGGCTCGATCGGCGGCGGGGGCGTCGCGTAGGACCGGCGCCAGAGCATGAACTGCTCCTCGCCGTACTCCTCCAACGTCTGCTTCTTGTTCTTGCCCTGCAGCGCCCCGTAGTGCCGCTCGTTGAGCCGCCAGTCCCGGCGCACCTCGATCCAGTGCCGGTCGGCAGACGTCGAGCGCGATGTTCGCCGTCGAGATCGCGCGGCGCATCAGCGAGGTGTGCAAGACGTCCGGCAGGAGCTGGGCGTCGGCGAGGAGCTCGCCGCTGCGGCGGGCCTCGGCCTCGCCCTTCTCCGACAGGCCGACGTCGACCCAGCCGGTGAACAAGTTCTCCGCGTTCCACACGCTCTCGCCGTGGCGGAGCAGAATCAGAGTCCCGATGGCGGAGCCGTCCGGGCGCGTCGAGGCAGCCATATCCGAAGGGTGCCAGATCGTGCACCTTCGCACTTCACCACCCGTTCGAGGGACTCCAGAGGGACGCGACCACGGGTAGTTGACTTTTCACTTAGCTTCGTGACCAAATAGTTACCTACGGAACGCAATTAACCTCACTACGTGGTAACCCGTGGCCTTGTGTAACCGGCCGACTTCTGACAGGTTGACAGCGCCTGAACGGATCAGCTCCCACGCACTCCCTGATCCGCAAAGGCAGCAGTGCGGCTCGTCTCCCCTGCCGAGCCGCGCCCCGCCCGGAATCCCAGGGTGCCCCCCGCCTCAGGGCTCCGACGCGGCGGGAACCTACGCGGGGCGGCTCGAGATCGCGACTCCCCCCTCGCTCGAGCCGCCCCGCGAGCCCGCCTTCAGGCGGATTCGCGGGGCATTCCGTTACTTCCCGTCCTGCTTGCTCGGGGTCAGCAGGTGCTCGAAGGCCTTCAGGTTCGCGAGCGACTCGCCGCGCGAAACCCGCCACTCGTACTCGCGCTGGATGGACGACGCGAAGCCGATCTCCAGCAGCGTGTTGAAGTCGCCGTCGGCCGCCTCCACCACCTGGCCCAGGACCCGGTCGAGCTCGTCCGCGGTCACCGCCCCGAGGCTCACCCGGCCGATCAGGTAGATGTCGCCCGACGTGGTCGATCGTGTAGTGCACGCCGTACAGCTTCGCGTTGCGCTGCAACAGGAAGCGGTACACGGCCTCGTGCGCCTCGTCCGGCCGGCGGCACACGAACGCCTCGACGACCATCGCGTGCTCGCCGACCTGCAGCCAGCAGTTGGTCTGCAGCTTCTTGGTGCCCGGCAGCGTCACGAAGAACCGGCCGGGCTCGGGGTGGTCGTAGGTCAGCTCCCGCTCGTCGAGCGCGTCCGTGATCACCGCGTCCAGGTCCGTCACACCGCCACCTCCGTGTCGAAGACCGCCCGGCGGAACGCGCCGGCCGCCTCGACGTAGCCGGCGACCAGCTCGTCGGTCGTGCGGTCCCAGGAGAAGTCGTTCGCGTGCGCCACCGCGCCGACCGCGAGCCGCTCGCGCACGTCCGGATGCAGGGCGACCCGCGCCAGCGCGTCGGCCCAGGCGCCCGGCTCGTGCCCGCGCACCAGCAGCCCGGACGTCCGGTCCGCCACGGCGACGGGCAGCCCGCCGACCGCCGCCGCGACGACCGGCGTGCCGCACGCCTGCGCCTCGAGCGCGACGAGCCCGAACGACTCGTTGTGGCTGGGCACCGCGACGACGTCGGCCGCGCGGTACACGTCGACCAGCGCGGCGCCCTGCCGCGGCGGCAGGAACCGCACCACGTCGGCGATGCCCAGCGCGGCGGCCAGCTCGTGCAGCGAGGTCGGCGCCTCCAGGCCGGTGCCGGACGGCCCGCCGGCCACGACCACGGCCAGCCGCTCGCGCGGCACGACCCCGCGGGCCAGCAGCTCGGCCGCGGCCCGCAGCAGCACGTCCGGCGCCTTGAGCGGCTGGATCCGGCCGACGAACGCCAGCACGACGGCGTCGGGCCGGATGCCGAGCGCGGCGCGGGCGGCGAGCGCGGTCGCCGGGCCGGAACAGGTCGAGGTCGACGCCGGGCGCCACCGTGTTGACCTTGTCCGGCGCGGCGTCGTAGAGGTCGACGAGCTGGCGCGGCCTCGACCGCGGTGTTGGCGATCAGCTGGTCGGCCTGGTCGACGACCTGCTGCTCGCCGATCACCCGGGTGCGCGGCTCGGGGCTGTCGCCCGCGGCGAGCGCGGCGTTCTTGACCTTGGCCAGCGTGTGCGCGGAGAACACCAGCGGCACGCCCCAGCGGTCCCGGGCGAGCCAGCCGACCTGGCCGGACAGCCAGTAGTGCGAGTGCACGAGGTCGTAGTAGCCGGGCTCGTGGCGGGCCTCGGCGCGCAGCACGCCGGCGGTGAACGCGCACAGCTGGGCGGGCAGCTCGTCCTTGCCGAGCCCCTCGAACGGCCCGGCGTGCACGTGGCGGACCAGCACGCCCGGCGCGAGCTCGGCGACCGGCGGCAGGTCGGAGGACGTGGCGCGGGTGAACACCTCGACGGCGATGCCGCGCCGGGCCATCCGGGTCGCGGTCTGGGTGATGTAGACGTTCATGCCGCCGGCGTCGCCGGTGCCCGGCTGCTCCAGCGGCGAGGTGTGCACGGAGAGCACGGCCACCCGGCGCGGCGGCCGGTGGAGCCGGACCACGTCACTGAAGCCGTCACTGGGGCTACTCGGCTTCCCGCACATCCACTCCCGACTAGTGGCTGGTGACGGACTCCGCGAACGCACGCAGGACCGCGTTGAACTCCTCGACCCGTTCGGCGAACGGCATGTGGCCCACGTCTGGGAACCAACGCATCCGGGCGCCGGGAATCTTCCCGGCCGCGTACTCGCGCGGCTCGCGGACTGATCACCTCGTCCTGCTCGCCGTGCACGACCAGTGCCGGCACGGACGCCCTGGCCAGCACGTCCGCGCTGTCGAGTGTTCGCCGGAACAGCGCCGCCCGCACGGCGGGCGGCACGCGCAGCATGTCGGAGAGCAGCCGCTGGACGTCCGCGCCGGGCGCCGGTGTCGCGGTCATCCGGCCGGCGATCGTGGCGAGCGCGGGGACCGCGACGGCCGGGTCGTCGGACAGCGCCGGGCGCATGAGGCCGTCCCAGGCCGGGCCGACCTCGCCGCCGGGCCGG
Organism: uncultured Actinomycetota bacterium; assembly: GCA_963841395.1. Taxonomy (GTDB): domain Bacteria; phylum Actinomycetota; class Actinomycetes; order Mycobacteriales; family Pseudonocardiaceae; genus Actinophytocola. Next base: position 389,997 of record CAWJCX010000051.1, on the reverse strand, counting down.
TCGCGGCCGATCTCGGTGATCGCGCCGACGAGCACGATGCCGGTCGATGCCGTCGGTGCCGCGTTCCCGCAGGTAGTCGGCGATGACCAGGCCGCCGTAGGACCAGCCGACGAGCACCGCCGGGCCCGGTGCGCGTCGAGCACGGCGGCGAGGTCGCCCGCCCAGACGGCCGGGTCGGCGTACCCGCCGTCGGCCGGGTCGGGCGCGTCGGACTCGCCGTGTCCGCGCAGGTCGGCGGCCACCAGCCGGTGGTGCGCGGTCAGCTCCGGGTCGGCGAGCTGGCGGCGCCACGCGCGCGCGCTGGCCGACCAGCCGTGCAGCAGCACGATCGGTGGCGCGTCCTCGGCACCAGCCTCGCGGACGGCCAACCGCACGCCGCCCGCGCCGCGTAGCTGTCTCGGCCGTCACAAGGCCGACATCGACTGCCACTGGCCCCACGGGATCAGCCAGTCGAACACGTCCGACGTGGTCGGGAAGTTGGCCTTCGAGCCGGTGATCTCGACCGGGTCGCCGATCAGCGCGCTGTCGAAGTACTTCTTGGCGTCGGCCTCGAGCAGGTTGACGCAGCCGTGCGAGCTGTTGACCTTGCCGATGTTGGCGGCGTTGTCGTTGTTCTCGTGGATGTACTCGCCGTGGTTGGAGATGCGCACGGCCCACTTCTTCATGACGTTCGTGTAGCCGTACTTCGGGTTGGAGAAGTCGCCGACCGGCTCCTTCGACATCACGATCACGGTGCCGTTGGGCGTGTTGCGGGCCGCGTCGGCGTCCATGCCGTTGCTGGCCGGGTAGCTCGCGGACAGCGCGCCGTCGCGGTACACGTTCATCTTGTGGTCCGGCGTGTTGATCTTCACGACCTGGTTGCGGCCCGATGGTGAACGACGTGGACAGGTCGGACTTGCCGTACGCGCCGTCGCCGTAGGCCAGGCCGTAGAGCTTGGCGTTGACGCGTGACCGTCGTGTTGGCCGGCCAGTACTCCTTGGGCCGCCAGTCGACCTGCTGGGAGTTGAGCCAGCCCCAGGCGCCCTCGACCGGCACGGAGGTCTCGATCTCGAGCGCCTTCTCCACGGCGGCCTTGTCGGTGACCGGGCCCTCGGGGAACTTGACGCTGACCGGCATGCCGACGCCGACCGTCGCGTTGTCGTCCGGGTTGATCGTGGCGCGCGGGGTCGAGGCGGGGGCGAGCGTGGTGAAGCTGCCCTCCTGCGTCGACTCGTCGCCCTTCCTTGTTCTTCGCGGTGGCGGAGTACTTGTAGGTCTTGCCGTAGCCGAGGACCTCGCCGCTGGACCAGCTGAGCTTGTCCGTCGGCGAGCTTGCCGGTGACCTCCTTGCCGGCCGGGGCTGGTCACCGTCGGCCGCGGTCAGCTCGCCGACCGTCGACGGTGATCTTGATCGGGTCGAGGACCGGAGACGTCCTTCGCGCCGTCCGCCGGGCGCGAAGGTGATCTTCGCGGCGGGCGTCTCGTCCGTCGTCTTGGCTCCGTCCGGCAGTTTCGTCGCACCGAACGCGCCGCTGTCGTCGGAGTCTCGGAGCACGCCGCGAGCAGCGTGATGCTCGCCAGCAGCGCGACGACCGTACCGAACAACCGCTGGGATCTCACCGTGTAAACCTCCGCCTGAGTCTGGCCCTCGTGATATGAGGACGCCTGGGGGCCGGACCAGGTGCGCGCAGAAGAGTGTGACAGTGGTCATACCGCAGCCCGCATCCGCCCGGGGTACCTCCGGGTGAAGGATCGATAAACGTGAACAACATCGGCACAGCGATCGTTACCGGAGCGAGCTCGGGAATCGGCGAGGCCACCGCACGGGCCTGGCCGCCGCCGGATTCCAGGTGGTCCTCGGCGCCCGCCGGGTCGACCGTCTCGAATCCATCGCCGCGGAGATCGGCGGCATGGCGCTGCCGCTTGATGTGACGTCTCCCTCATCCGTGCGCCGAGTTCGTCGCCGCGGTGCCGTCGTGCCGGGTGCTGGTCAACAACGCCGGCGGCGCGCGCGGCCTGGAGCCGATCGCGGAGGCGGACGAGGAGAACTGGCGCTGGATGTGGGAGACGAACGTGCTCGGCACCCTGCGGCTGACCAAGGCGCTGCTGCCCACGCTGGCCGGCTCCGGCGACGGCCACGTGGTGACGGTGACGTCGATCGCGGCGTACGAGGTGTACGACAACGGCGCCGGCTACACGAGCGCGAAGCACGCGCAGTCGGCGCTGCACCGCACGCTGCGCGGCGAGCACCTCGGCCAGCCGATCCGGTTCACCGAGATCCTGCCGGGCATGGTGGAGACGGAGTTCTCCCTGGCCCGCTTCGACGGCGACGAGGCACGCGCGGACGCGGTGTACGCGGGCATCACCCCGCTGACCGCCGCGGACGTCGCCGACACGATCGTCGTACGCGGTGACCCGGCCGTCGCACGTGAACATCGACCAGATCGTGCTCAAGCCGCGCGCCCAGGCCTCCGCGACCCGCGCCCACCGCGAGTAGTCCACAACCGCCCGACCTGTCCACAGAACCCGCTGACCAGCCCTTTCCACGAGCCCACCCCGATAGACTGGCTCCGAGGGGTGCCCCGGAGAGGGTGGGGGCTCCGGATCACGGGGCTCGGATTTCGCGAGTGAATTTTCGGGCTGGTTGCGTCAGCGTCTCGTCTCGTAGCGGGTCAGGATCACGCCGCCGGCCAATGTCCGCGTCTCCACCAGGTTCAGGTTCACCCAGCTGTCCAGCGCGGTGAAGAACGGCGTGCCGCCGCCCATCAGGACCGGGTAGGTGACCAGCAGGTACTCGTCGATCAGCCCGGCGCGCATGGCCGCCGCGGCCAGCGTCGCGCCGACGATGTCCATCGGCCCGCCGTCCTCGGCCTTGAGCCGGGTGATCTCGGCGACCGCGTCGCCGGTGACCAGGCGGGTGTTCCAGTCGACCTTGTCGATCGTCGAGGAGAACACCACCTTCGGCGTGTCCCGCCAGTTCGCGCGCGAACTCGACCTCCGCCGGCGTGGCGTCCGGCTGCTGGTCGCCGGTCGGCCAGTAGGAGCTCATCGTCTCCCACAGCTTGCGCCCGTACAGCGACAGGCCGCTCGCCCGCTCCTGGTCGAGCCACCACTGGAACAGCTCGTCGCTCGGCTGCCGCTCCAGCCGATGTCGTCGCCGGGCGCGGCGATGTAGCCGTCCAGGGTCAGGTTCATGCCGTAGATCAGTTTCCGCATGGCGCCAGCCTTCCGTCGAGTCGGTCTCGGGCGTACTGACCGGCGCGCCGCGGGAAACTCATCGGTGCGCGTCAGAGGGTGCAGCCGACCAGGACCGGTTCCGGGTGCAGGTCCACGCCGAACGCGACGCGGACGCCGTCGCGGACCTCGCGGGCCAGGCGCGAGCAGGTCCTCGGTCGACGCGGCGCCGCGGTTGGTCAGCGCCAGCGTGTGCTTGCCGGACAACGAAACCCGGCCGTCCGCGCCCGTGTAGCCCTTCGCGAAGCCCGCGCGCTCGATCAGCCACGCCGCCGACAGCTTCGACGCGCCCGACGCCCGCCGGGTACTGCGGCACCGGCACGTCCGCGCCGACCCGCGCGGCGATCCGCGACAGCACGCCGCCGAGGTCGCGCTTGAGCACGATCGGGTTCGTGAAGAACGAGCCCACGCTCCACGTGTCGTGGTCGGCCGCGTCGAGCACCATGCCCTTGCCGCGCCGCAGCTCCAGCACCGCCTGCCGCGCCAGGCTCGACCGGCACCTGCCGGCCCTGGCGCACGCCGAGGACCCGCGCCAGCTCCGTGTACCGGATCGGCGCGGACTGCCCGCCGTCGGCGAGCTCGAAGCGCACCCGCAGGACGACGGCGCGCTCGGTGCCCTTGAGCACGCTCGTGCGGTAGCCGAGCCCGAGCTCCTCCGCGCCGAGCGTGCGGATCTCGCCGGCGCCCGGTCGAAGCAGGTCGACCGAGATCAGCAGCTGGGCGATCTCGACGCCGTACGCGCCGACGTTCTGCACCGGCGTCGCGCCGACCGAGCCGGGGATGCCGGACAGGCACTCGAGCCCGCCGAGCCCGGCCTCGACCGTCCGGCACACGACGGCGTCCCAGTCCTCGCCGGCCTCGACGGTGAGCGCGACCCGGCCGTCGCCGAGCGAGTCGATCTTGCTGCCGGTGTTGGCGACCTGCACGACCGTGCCGTCGAACCCCTCGTCGGCGACCACCAGGTTGGACCCGCCGCCGAGCACCAGCACCGGCTCGCCCCGGCCGTCCGCCGCTCTGACCGCCGCGGCGACGTCCTCCGCGGATCGCGGCCGCCACGAACCGGGCGGCGGGGCCGCCGAGGCGCAGCGTGGTGTACCCGGACAGGGGGACCGCGGAGCGGGCCACTACCCCGTCCGCACCGAGGGGGAGGCTGGTCATGGGCTCCAACGGTAACCTCCGTCGCATGGCAAGCAGCCTGGAGCACCGGTCGACCTTCCCCGCGACCGGCCGACGTGGTCTACTCGACCCTCGTTGACGAGGCATTCCTCACCGAACGCCTGCGGTCCATCGGCGGCAAGGGCGCGGCGCTGCTCGATCACTCGCGCGACGGCGACCGCGTCGCGTTCCGCATGCGGCAGGGCGTCGACGCCGTCGCGGCTGCCCGGCGCGGTGCGGTCGATCCTCAACGGCGACCTGGTCGTCGAGCGCGAGGAACGCTGGGAGGCCGAGGACGGCGCGCACACCGGCACGAGCCGGGTCACGATCGCGCGGGGTGCCGGGCGAGATCCGCGGCCGGTCGCGGATCGCCGCCGCGGGCAGCGGGTCGGCGCTGGTGGTCACCGCGCAGGTGAAGGTGAGCATCCCGCTGATCGGCGGCAAGCTGGAGAAGGTCGTCGCCGAGCAGGTCGAGAAGCTGCTGGCCGCGGAGGCCGAGTACGCCGAGAAGTGGCTGGCCGGCCGCGCCTGACCGGCCCGCTGGGCTCGCCGACCCGGGGCACGACGAACCCGAACCGGCTGCGCCGGGTCGACCGCTGGATGGCGGGTTCCGCGCTCGTGCGGGCCGCGCTGGTACGGCCGTCGCCGCTGGTCGTCGACGTCGGGTACGGCGCGTCGCCGGTGACCACGGTCGAGCTGGCCGCGCGGCTGCGCTCGGTGCACCGCGGACGTGCGGGTGCTGGGCCTGGAGCTGGACCCGGAGCGCGTCGCGCTGGCCGAGCGCCGCCGCCGACCCGCCCCGCCTGGACGTTCCGGCGCGGCGGTTTCGAGCTGGCCGGCACGCGGCCGGCGCTGGTGCGGGCGTTCAACGTGCTGCGCCAGTACACGGAGGCGGAGGTCGCCGCCGCGTGGACGACGATGCTCGACCGGCTCGCGCCCGGCGGCCTGCTGGTCGAGGGCACGTGCGACGAGCTGGGCCGGCGGTGCTGCTGGGTCACGCTGTCCGCGGCCGGGCCGCGGCTGTTCACGCTGGCCTGCCGCCCGGCCGACCTCGAACGCCCGTCGGACCTCGCGGAGCGGCTGCCGAAGTCGCTGATCCACCGCAACGTGCCGGGCGAGCCGGTGCACGCGCTGTTCGCGGCCCTGGACCGCTGCTGGGCGACGGCGGCACCGTTCTCGGCGTTCGGCCCGCGAGCCCGCTGGGTGGAGACGGCCCGCCTGCTGGCCGCAGAGGACTGGCCGGTCCGCGACACCCGCAAACGCTGGCGCCTGGGCGAGTTGACCCTGGACTGGACCGCGGTAGCCCCCACCTGACCCACCACAGGTTCACGCGCACACGCGCGTGCAGAACCCGAGAAACGACAGTCCCCCACCCACTCCGGGGGCCACCCTCGACGCCAGCCTATCGGTGACTACCGACAGAACGAAGGGTCATGATCCACTTGTGGACAACGTCCGCGGTTGTGGACAGTCAGGACTGCGGGAGGACCCACGACGGCAGCGGTTCGGTCGACGTGCGCCACTCCTTCGGGATGCCGGCCGACCCAACGCGCCCGGCCACGATGCCGCCCACGATCGCGCACACCGTGTCCACGTCCTCGGCCACCGGCGCCGCCGTCCACACCGCCTCGGCGTAGTCGTCCAGGTGGCGGGCGGCCACCCACAGCGCCAGCGGCACCGTGTCCGGCGCGCTCAGCCGCCGGCCCGTGCCCAGCGCCGCCGCCGCGTCGGCCGGGGCCGCGTCGGCGATCGTCGTCGCCGTCTCGATGCCGTCGCGGACCGTGCCCGGCGGCGTGTGCGCCAGCACCTCGGCGAACAGCTCGCCCACCGGTGCGCCGCTCGCGGCCAGCGACGCCGCGACCGCGATCGCCACCGCGCCGGCCACGCCCTCCGGATGCGTGTGCGTCACCCGCGCCGACTCCGCCGCCTCGCGCGCCGCCGTGGCCGGGTCGCCGGCGAACCACGCGCCGAGCGGCGCCACCCGCATCGCGCCGCCGTTGCCCCACGAGCCGGCGCCGTCGAACTGCGCCGCGGCCAGCTCGCGCAGCGACTCACCCCGCCCGCCGGCCGCGCGCATCATCGCGGCCACGCCCGCGCCGTAGCCGCGCGCCGGGTCGTGGTGGTCGACGAAGCTCGCCGCGAGCGCGCCAGCGTCGAACCGGCCGTGCTCGGCCAGCACGTGCACGATCGAGCACGCCATCTCGGTGTCGTCGGTCCACCGCCACGGCGCCGGCGGCAGCACCCGCCCCGCCGCGTCGGTCAGCTGCTCACCGAGGGCGTCGCCGACCGCCAGGCCGCGCAGGCTCGCCCGGGCACGGCGCAGTCGATCGCTCATGCGGTGGTTGGTACCACATTCGGTTTGACCTTGACGTTACGTCAACTTCTATCGTGGAACACGAGGCCGAGAAAGTCTCGGCCCGGACACGGAGTGACGGTCATGGCGTGGTCGATCGCGCAGGTGGCGCGGATGTCGAAGGTGACGTCGCGGACCCTGCGGCACTACGACGAGATCGGCCTGCTGCGGCCGGCCAGGGTCGGCGCCAACGGGTACCGCTACTACGAGCAGGAGCAGCTGCTCCGGCTCCAGCAGATCCTCGTCATGCGAGAGCTGGGGGTCGGCCTGGACGCGATCGCCGAGATCGTGCACCAGGGCCGCGACCAGGTCGAGGTGCTGCGGCTGCACGAGCGGTGGCTGCTCGCCGAGCGCGACCGGTTCCAGCGGCTGGCCGACACCGTGTCCCGCACGATCGACGAGCTGAAAGGAGGTGAGATCGTGAACGCCAAGTCGATGGACCACTGGTTCGAGGGCTTCGGCCCGGCCAAGCAGGCCGAGCTCACCGAGGAGGCCCGGCAGCGCTGGGGCGCCGAGCACGTGGACGCCGCCAACGCGCGGGTGAAGGACAAGCCGCAGCAGTGGTGGAGCGACCAGCGCGACCAGTGGGCGGCACAGCTGAGCGCCCTGGTCGAGCTGATCGACGCGGGCCGCGAGCCCGCCGACGCGGCGGTGCAGGACGTGATCGCGAATCACTACCAGTGGATCACGCAGCACTGGACGCCGAACCGCGAGTCGTACACGGGTCTGGGCGACGTCTACGCCGACGACCCGCGGTTCCGGGCGAACTTCGACAAGACCGACCCGCGGCTGGCGGAGTTCCTGCGCGCGGCGATGGCCGAGTACGCGCGGACCCGCCTCGAGTAGACCGCCGGGCCGGGAGAGCTGCAGATCTCCCGGCCGTGGCGGCGAAATCGATCCGCCCACGACGCGCCGGGCAACTATCCTCCTCGCGTGGATTTCGCGAGCTATGTCGAGCAGGTAGAACAGCAGGCGGGCGCGCTCCGGGCCGCGGCGGTGGCCGCCGGCCCGGCGGCCACCGTGCCGCCGTGTCCGGAGTGGACGGTCCAGGACCTCGTCCGGCACATCGCCAGGGTGCACAGCCTGGTCGTGAACGGCCTCGGCGCCGCGCCCGGGGACCGGGACGTCCGGGCCGACGCGCCGCCGGAGGCGTGGGACGAACTGCTGCCGTGGTGGGACGACCGGCTCGCCACCATGCTCGGCATGCTGCGGGCGAAGGGCCCGGACGAGCCGGCCTGGGTGTTCAACCTCGACACCGGTGCCACGTCAGGCTTCTGGGCCCGCCGCCAGGCGCACGAGACCGCCATCCACCGCCTCGACGCCGAGCACGCGAGCGCGGGCTCCGGCCAGTCGTCGGCGGTGCCGTCGCTGGTGTTCGACCCCGACTTCGCCGCGGACGGCATCGACGAGGTGCTCGTGCTGATGCTGCCCCGCAGGCTCGGCCGCGACCGGCCGCAGGTCACGGGCACCGTCCTGTTCCACGCCGCCGACGCCGGGCGCGCGTGGCTCGTGCAGCTCAAGGCAGGCGAGGTCCCCGAGGTCGGCCCCACCGCCGTCGTCGGCGCGGACGCCTCGGTGGTCGGCACCGCGGACGCCGTCTACCGCGCGGCGTGGCACCGGCCGAGCACCGCGATCGTCACCGGCGACGACGCCCTCGTCGAGGCACTCCGCACGCCATGAGCCGCCGGTACGTGATCACCTTCGGGTGCCCGGACCGCATCGGCATCGTGGCCCGGATCGCGACGTTCCTCGCCGAGCTCGGCGGGCTGATCGTCGAGGCGGCGTACCACACCGACCAGGAGACCGGCTGGTTCTTCACCCGCCAGGAGATCAGCGCGGACACCGTGCCGATCGGGATCGACGAGCTGCGCGCGCGGTTCGGCGAGGTGGCCGCCACGCTCGCCGAACGGAGCGACTGGCAGATCATGGACACCGCGCAGCGGCGGCGCGTGGTGATCCTGGTGTCGAAGGAGGGCCACTGCCTCTACGACATCCTCGGCCGCGTCGCGTCCGGTGAGCTGGACGTCGACGTGCCCGCGGTGATCGGCAACCACCCGGACCTCGCGGCGATCACCGAGGCGCACGGCATCCCGTTCCACCACATACCTTTCCCGCCCGACGGCAAGCCGGCCGCGTTCGCGCGGCTGCGCGAGCTGGTCGACGAGGCCGATCCGCACGCGATCGTGCTGGCCCGGTTCATGCAGATCGTGCCGGCGGAGGTGTGCGCGGCGTGGACCGGCCGCGCGCTGAACATCCACCACAGCTTCCTGCCGTGCTTCGTCGGCGCGAAGCCGTACCACCAGGCGCACCGCCGGGGCGTGAAGCTGATCGGCGCGACGTGCCACTACGTCACCGCGGACCTCGACGAGGGCCCGATCATCGAGCAGGACGTCATCCGCGTCGGGCACGCGGACTCGATCACCGACATGGTTCGGCGCGGTCGCGACATCGAGAAGATGGTGCTGGCGCGGGGTTTGCGGTGGCACCTGGAGAACCGCGTGCTGGTGCACGGGAACAAGACGGTGGTCTTCTGATGTTGCCGGTCATCGACATCTCCTCGCCGGTACGTGTGGCCGACGAGATCGAGCGGGCGTGCCGGGACACCGGTTTCTTCTACGTCACCGGCCATGGCGTGCCGCCGTCGCTGCGCGCGGAGCTCGACGCGTCGAGCCGGGAGTTCTTCGCGCTGCCGGAGGCGGCGAAGCTGGAGATCGCCATGCCCCGCGGCGGCCGGGCATGGCGGGGCTACTTCCCGGTCGGCGGCGAGCTGACCTCCGGCGAGCAGGACCTGAAGGAGGGCCTGTACTTCGGCACCGAGCTGCCGCCGGCACCCGCTGCCCCTGCACGGGCCGAACCTGTTCCCCCAGCAGGTGCCCGCACTCCGCACCGCTGTTCTGTCCTACATGGACCTGCTGACAACGGTGGGGCAGAACGTGTTGCGCGGCATCGCGGCGAGCCTCGACCTGGACCCGGAGTACTTCGCACAGGGCTACACCGCATCACCGACGGTGCTGTTCCGGATCTTCCACTACCCGCCGTCGCCGCCGGACGCACCGGGCTGGGGCGTCGGCGAGCACACCGACTACGGCCTGCTCACCCTGCTGGCACAGGACGACAACGGCGGGCTGCAGGTGCACACGCCGCAGGGTTGGCGCGACGCGCCGCCGGTGCCGGACACGTTCGTGTGCAACATCGGCGACATGCTGGAGCGCCTGACGGGCGGCTTCTACCGTTCGACGCCGCACCGGGTGCGCAACACGAGCGGCCGGGGCCGGCTGTCGTTCCCGTTCTTCCTGGACCCGGGGTTCGACGCGGAGGTCCCGCCCCTGCCGGACCGCGCGGCGACGGACGCCGGTGGGCGCCGCCGCTGGGACGGCGCGAGCCCGCTGGCCTTCGAGGGCACCTACGGCGAGTACCTGACGGCCAAGGTGGCCAAGGTCTTCCCGCACCTGTACGGCGAGGTCGCGGACCGGCCGCCGCCCTGACCATCGAACGGATTCGCTGTGCCGTTGGACGACCTGCCGGACTGGTTGCCGGCTTGGTGTGTGGAACAGCTTGGGCGGCGAACCCGCCGGCGTGCTGTTCCGGCTGCACCAGATGTCGATGGTGTTCGGGCTCAGGTTGGCCGATGGCACGGACGTCGTGGTCAAGGCGCGTGCCGATGACGGCCGGGCGGTGTCGTGTGTCGCGGCGCAGGTCCGGTTGGCCGAGCGCGGGTTTCCGTGTGCCCGGCCGCTCACGCCGGTCGTCGGTGTCGGTTCGCTGGCCGTGCACGCCGAGGAGCTCCGGCCCGGCGGCGAGATGCTGGGTGGGGACTCGCCGGGCGTGGCCGTGCGCTACGCGGAGGTGTTCGCCCGGCTGATGGCGGGGCTGAGCGGGGTGACCGTCGAGCCGCCGCTGCCGAGTCCGCGCTGGGCGCGTTGGGACCACACGGATGCCGGAGTGTGGCCGGCGATCGACTTCCTCGACGACCGCGACCAGAGCGTCGTGCCCAACTACGTCGCCGACACGGCCGAGCGGGTCCGCGGGCGGATCCTGGCCGCTGGGCTGCCGTGCGTGCTGGGCCACGCGGACTTCGAGGCACAGAACCTGCGGTGGCACGGTGAACAGGTGTGGGCGGTGCACGACTGGGACAGCCTGGCGTGGCAACCGGAGGCGGCGCTGGTCGGCGCGGCGAGCGGCACGTTCCCGAAGACCGGGCCTGGCCACGCTGGCGCCGATCGAGAGTTCCGAGGCGTTCCTGGCGGTCTACCAGGAGGTTCGGGGACGCTCGTTCACGGCCGCGGAGCGAGAGGTCGCGTGGGCAGCCAGCTTGTGGACGGCAGCACACGACGTGCGATGGGAAGCCTTGCACGGCAACACCCCGGGGTGCGCGCTCCGAACGCAAGCGGCCGAGCGCCTCCGCCGGGCGAACGCCTAACACCCACACCGACGAATCCGCCCGGCGACCGCGAATCTGTGGACAGCCAACCGCAGTTGTGGACAACCGCACGGGGGTCCCCGGATTTCCACGCTACCGGGCGGGGGCGACAGTTCCGGCCAGTAGCGTGGAAATCTGTGGATGTACCCATGAGTTGTGGACAGCCGCCAGGGGGTCCCCCTGTATTCCAGCCTATCGAGGGCGTCCGACTTTTCGCGCTGCCGAAAGCGAACCTGTGGACATACCCGCGAGTTGTGGACAGCCGCCCAGGGGCCCCCCGAATTCCACGCTACCGGCTATCCCTGACATTTCCGGCCCGCGCGCTCGCGTCTGTGGACAGCTGACGCAGTTGTGGACAACCCGCCAGGGGCCCCCCGATTTCCACGCTACCTGCGACCTCTGACAATTGGCGTCCGGTGATGAGGAGCTTGTGGACTATCGGGCCAGGTCTGCTACTACCTCGGCGCCCGGCAGGACGGCGAGTGTCGGGCCGGGGATGAGGATCTTGCTGCCGCGCACCCCGCTCCCGATCACCAGCTCGGGAGCCGCGACGACCTCCGGGGCCAGCAGCAGCGGCCAACCGGCGGGCAGGCCGAGCGGGGTGATGCCGCCGTACGCCATGCCGGTCAGCTCCACCGCGGTGTCCATCGGCGCGAATGACGCCTTCCGGACATCCAGCCGCTTGCGGACGACGCCGTTCACGTCGGCGCGTGTGGTGGCCAGGACCAGGCAGGCGGCGAAGCGCTCCTCGCCCGCGCGCTTGCCCGCCACGACCACGCAGTTGGCCGACGCCTCCAGCGGCGAGCCGTAGGTCGCGCAGAAGGCGGCGGTGTCGGCCAGGTCGGGGTCGATGGCCGCCACGCCCAGGTGCGACGCGTGCTCGGCGGGCAGCGCGGCGATGGCCTTGGCGACCGGGTCGGCAAGGAGGTCGGGGCGATCGAGGGCGCGTTCGACCGTCAGGGTTCCGGAGATGGTCCAGCTGGTCACGCGACCAACCTAGGTCACCAGCGCTGGCCGCGCTGCACCTCGATGAGCCGCGGCCGGATGTCCACGATGTAGACGAGCGCGGCCACCAGACCCGCGATCCAGAAGATCCATCCGATGCCGGCGAAGCTGAACAGCAGCAGCGCCACGGCGGCCCCGCCGGTGATGCCGAGCCACGCCGGTTTGGTCAGCCGATCGATGGCGGCGTACGCGTCCGGGCGCTGGAGCAAAGCGTGGATGAACGCGAAGGCACCGACCGGGACAGCCGCCCAGTCGATGATCCGCAGTATCAACAGCGCTTCGATCGGCACCTCTCCAGCCTACGTGCGGACCGCGGGAAGTGACCAGCGGACCTGGTCACACCGCCCATGAGCACACGAAAGCCCCGGCACGCGGGGTGCCGGGGCCTCGGTGTGCGAACGCCCTACTTCTTGGCGCTGCCGTTGGTCTTGCGGGTGGTCGTGCTGGTCGTGGCGGCCTTGCGCGGCGCGGTCCGGTTGGCGGCCTTGCGGGACGCGCTGCGCACCTCGTGGGCCACGTCGTCGCCGAGCTCGGTCACGGCCTCGGCCGCGTCCACGCCGGCCTGCTGCGCGGCACGCGCGGTCTTCTCGCCGACCGAGCGGGTCCGGCGGGTGACCTTGGCCAGCACCTCGTCGGCCATCTCGCGGGCGTCGCCCGCGACGTCGCCGACCCGGTCCTGCAGCGCGGCGATGGCCTCCTCGACCTGGTCGAGCGCCTTGCGGACCTGCGGCTGGGCACGCAGCTTGGTCAGCGCGTCCTCACCCTGGTCGGCCAGCTTCTGGTACAGCTTCTGCGCGGCCTCGGTGTACTCGTCGACCAGCTTGCGCAGCTCGGCCGGGTCCAGCTTCTCGCGCACGCCGGCCAGGTCGCGGGGCAGCTCGTCGACGGCACCCTTGGCGGCGTCGGCACCCTCGTTGACCCGGGTGCGGGTCTTGTTGACGGCGTCGCGCACGGCCTGGGTGGCCATGTCGCCGGCGCCCAGCGCCGCGAGCAGCGGCGTGCGGAGCGCCTCGACGGCCTGCTCCCCGGCCTTGCGCACGTCTTCGGTCTTCGGCATCGCAACCATGTCTCTCACTCCTCAGATCTGGGGCCCGTTCGGCTCGACTTCACCGTCCACATCGGACCCCTCCACTGTGGACTGTGCTGAGTTCTCGCGGCGGAACGACTCGTAGACGTCCAGCAGGATCTGCTTCTGCCGCTCGGTGAGCGCGTTGTCGGCACGCACCGCGTCGACCACCGGGCCGCCGTGCGCGACATCGAGGATGCCGGCCTGCACGTACAGCGCCTCCGCCGAGATCCGCAGCCCCTTCGCGATCTGCTGGAGGATCTCCGCGCTCGGCTTGCGCAGGCCCCGCTCGATCTGGCTGAGGTAGGGGTTGGACACCCCGGCGAGCTTCGACAGCTGGCGCAACGAGATCTTCGCGCTGCTGCGCTGCTGCTTGATGTACTCGCCGATGTCCCGTCCGAGGTCGGCGACCTTGTCGGCCACCTGGTCGGCGACGTGGTTGATGGCGCGGCCGTTGCCGTCCTGGCCTGGCTGGCTCGTCTCGCTCATCCCGTCACCTCCTCGCGACACCACCGACCGTACGCGCGAGTGCTAGCAGTTGCAAGCAGAGTGCTTGCGCAGGTGAGGTGGGTCGCGTCACACCCGATCGGGTGGCGGGGAGGAGTCCGCAGACCCAGGCCGGCGACCTGGGCGGCGGTCTCGGCGGGAGTGGCCGAGGTGGTGTCGAGCAGGGTCATCGGCGGCTTGGTGTCGGCGTGCTCGGCGAGGACCCAGTCGTTGAACTCGAGCATCTCCGCGATGCGCTCCTCGTCCCACGCGCGCCACGCCGGCGCGCGCCCGCAGCCGCGCGGCGAGCACCGCCGGCTCGCACGTCAGCGCCAGGTAGTGGATGTCGGCGAACAGCACGCGCTCGGGCCACGGCTCGAACTGCGGCGGCGCGACGGTGCCGCACAGCACCACCGGCCGGCCGCTCTGCTGCACGGACGCGGCGAGCCGCAGCCAGGTCTGGCGGAACGCCGCCGAGTCGCCGGCCGGGTCGCGCAGCGCGCCGACCCACAGCAGGTCCTGCTCCAGCACCACGGCCCGCGCGTCGAGCAGCGGCACCAGCAGGCGGCCGACGGTCGACTTGCCGGTGCCCGACGGGCCGGTGAGCGCGAACAGCGGAAGGCGCCGGTACGGCTCCTGGTGTCCACATGAGACACACGAGAGCACCGTACCGGCGCCGTCCGGTCGTACGCGGGTTCGGCGATCCAGCCGCCGCACCCCGCGCAGATCATCGGGTTCACGGGAAACCGTCAGTCGAAGAGCCCCTCCAGGAAGCTCTTGCGCCGCCGGTGGCCATGCCCACCATGACCACCGTGGTACCCCCGCGGCGAGTCCGGGTAACCCCCGCGGCCGTAGCCCTTCGGCGAGTCCGGGTAGCTGCCGCGGCCGTAGCCCTTCGGCGAGTCCGGGTAGTGGCCGCCCGCCGGCGGCGCTCCGCGCCGCGGTTCGCCCTGGTACGGCGGCGGCGCGGCGGCAGCGACGTACTGCTGCTCGGCGTTGAGGATGGACTCCAGCTCACCGCGGTCGAGGAAGATCCCGCGGCAGCCGTCGCACTGGTCGATGTGGATGCCTTGGCGGTCGACGGTGCGCATCGTGTTCTGACACTTCGGGCAAATCACGCATACAACCCTACGCAAATACCGCCCGCGATCGGCCACACATGGCGAGCCGCCACACCGTTTCGCCGGCGTGCTATGGCCCGGCGACACATGGTCCGCGTGCCGCCCCGTACCTAGCGTGGACAGGCATGGAAGGTGGTCCAGCTCACAATGATCTCGCCGGGCGCATCGCGCTGGTCACCGGCGGCGGCAGCGGCATCGGCCGGGCCTGCGTGCACGCGCTCGCCGAGGCGGGCGCGAAGGTGCACGTGGTCGACCGGGACGCGCCGGCCGCCGAGGCGGTGGCCGGCGAGGTCGGCGGGTGGGCGCACGTCGTCGACCTGGCCGACGCCGACGCGATCGAGACGCTGCCGGCGCGAGGTCGACATCCTGGTCAACAACGCGGGCCTGCAGCACGTCGCGCCGCTGCACGAGTTCCCGCCCGAGATGTTCACGCTGATCCAGCAGGTCATGGTGACCGCGCCGTTCCTGCTGATCCGCCGGTGCGTGCCGCACATGTACGCCAGCGGGTGGGGCCGCATCGTGAACGTCTCCAGCGTCCACGGCCTGCGGGCGAGCGCGTACAAGGCGGCCTACGTCGCCGCCAAGCACGGGCTCGAGGGGCTGTCCAAGGTCGCCGCGATCGAGGGCGCCCCGCACGGCGTGACCAGCAACTGCGTCAGCCCGGGGTACGTGCGCACCCCGCTGGTGGAGAACCAGATCGAGGCGCAGGCCGACGCGCACGACCTGCCGGCCGACGAGGTCGTCGAGAAGGTGCTGCTGGACCGCACGCCGGTCAAGCGGCTGATCGAGCCGGCGGAGGTCGCCGCGCTCGTGCGGTGGCTGGCCGGTGCGACCCGGCGGCTCGCTCACCGGCGCGTCGGTGCCGATCGACGGCGCCTGGACCGCGAACTGAAAGTCCCCATCCCCCAACGAAGTGCGGTGATCTTGTGAGTTCCCTGCCCACAACCGACACCGGCAAGCGCCGGTCGCTGGCCAGGATCGTGTCCGCGAGCCTCGTCGGCACCACCATCGAGTGGTACGACTTCTTCCTGTACGGCTCGGCCGCGGCGCTGGTCTTCAACACGGTGTTCTTCCCCGACTTCGACCCGCTGACCGGCACGCTGCTCGCGTTCTCCACCTACGCGATCGGCTTCGCCGCCCGGCCCCTCGGCGGGCTCGTCTTCGGGCACTTCGGCGACAAGGTCGGCCGCAAGAAGCTGCTGTCATCAGCCTGCTGCTGATGGGTGTCGCGACGTTCGCCATCGGCCTGCTGCCGACCTACGCCGCGGTCGGCGCGGCCGCACCGCTGCTGCTGACGTTCCTGCGGCTGGTCCAGGGCTTCGCGCTCGGCGGCGAGTGGGGCGGCGCGGTGCTGATCGTGTCCGAGCACGGCGGCGCGAGGCGGCGCGGGTTCTGGGCGTCGTGGCCGCAGTGCGGCGCGCCGGGCGGCAACCTGCTGGCGGTCGGGGTGCTCGCGATCCTCGCCGCGGTGCAGTCCGAGGAGACGTTCCTGGCGTGGGGCTGGCGGATCCCGTTCCTGCTCTCCGCGATCCTCGTGGTCGTCGGCCTGTGGATCCGGCTCTCGGTGTCCGAGTCGCCGGTGTTCCTGGAGGCGCAGCGCAAGGCCGAGGCGCGCGGCACGGTCGAGAAGGCGCCGATCGTGCAGGTCTTCAAGCACAGCTGGCGCGAGGTGCTGATCGCGATGGGCGCCCGCATGGCGGAGAACGTCTCCTACTACATCCTCACCGCGTTCATCCTGGTCTACATCGTGCAGGCGCTGGAGCTGCCGAAGTCGACCGGGCTCAACGCCGTGCTGATCGGCTCCGCGGTCCACTTCATCACGATCCCGCTGTGGGGCCTGCTGTCGGACAAGGTCGGCAGGCGCGTGGTGTACCTGTTCGGCGCGACCGGCATGGCCGTGTGGGGCTTCGCGTTCTTCGCGCTGCTGGACACCAAGTCGTTCCCGGTGATGGTGCTCGCGGTGACCGTCGGGCTGGTCCTGCACGGCGCGATGTACGGCCCGCAGGCGGCGTTCTTCTCGGAGCTGTTCGGCACCCGGGTGCGCTACTCCGGCGCCTCGATCGGCTACCAGCTCGCCTCGATCGCCGCGGGTGCGGTCGCGCCGCTGATCGCCGTGGCGCTGCTCGACGCGACGGGCACGACCGTGGCGGTGTCGCTGTACCTGGTCGCGATGTGCGTGATCACCGTCATCGCGGTGCTGCTGGCCCGCGAGACCAGGGGCGCGTCGCTGGAGGACGAGACGCCGGCGGACGTGCCCGCGGAGGTACCGGCAACGGAGGCCCGAGTGACAACATGACCGGTGTGGACGTACGTCCAGACGGTATGGATGTCAGTGTGCGCCGGCTGCTCGACCTGCTCGCGGGTGACGCGAGCGGCGAGCAGCTGGCGCACGTCGCCGTCGAGGCCAGGGCGCACCTGGACGCGGACGCGCTCGCCCGGCTCGAGGAGGCCGTCGAGCTGGCGCTGCGGATCCGGCACACGCTCACCGAGCACCGCCGCCGCGAGACCGAGCTGACCGCGCTCTTCGACACCGCGCGCGACCTGTCGAAGCTGCGGGACCTGGACGAGGTGCTGCGCTCGATCGTGCGCCGGGCGCGCCAGCTGCTGCGGGTCGACCTGTCCTACCTGAGCCTGAACGACGAGGCGGCCGGGACGACGTACATGCGGGTGACCGACGGCTCGGTGTCCGACCAGCTGCCCGGGCTGCGCATCGGCCACGGCGAGGGCCTCGGCGGGCTCGTCGCGCAGACCGCGCACCCGTACGCGAGCGCGGACTACCTGCACGACCCCCGGTTCGCGCACACCACCTCGATCGACGACGCGGTCAGCGCCGAGCGCATGGTCGGCATCCTCGGCGTGCCGCTGTCGCTGGGCAGCAAGGTGATCGGCGTGCTGTTCGCGGCGGACCGGCAGCGGCGCGAGTTCACCCCCGAGGAGGTCGCGCTGCTGAGCTCGCTCGCCGACCACGCGGCGATCGCCATCGACAACGCCCAGCTGCTCGCGGAGACGCGGCGGGCGAACGAGACGATCAGCGGGCACAACGAGGCGATGCGCCGCGGCGAGGACGCGCACGACCGGCTGATGGAGCTGGTGCTGCGCGGCGGCGACCTCGACGAGGTGGTCACCGCGGTGGCGGCGGTGCTCGGCGGCGGTCTCGTGCTGCTGGACGAGGCGGGCACCGAGCTCGCGCGGGTGTCGGCCGGGCCGGTCGCGTCGCCGGCGGCGGCGATCGCGACGTCGCGGTCGTCGGGCCGGGCCGTGCGGTCCGGCGGCGAGTGGGTGTGCGCGGTGCTGGCCGGCCCGGAGCTGCTGGGCTGCCTCGTGCTGACCGGCCGCCCGGAGCTGGGCGACGCGGACCGGCGGCTCTTCGAGCGGGCCGGCGTGGTGGCGGCGCTGCTGTTGCTGCTGCGCCGGTCGGTGGCCAAGGCCGAGGACGAGGTGCGCGGCGAGCTGCTCACCGACCTGCTGACCGCGCCGTCGCGCAACCAGGCCGCGCTGCTGGCCCGCGGGCGGCGGCTCGGCATCGACCTGGCCGCCCCGCACACGGTGCTGATCGCGCACTGCGACGACGTGTCCCGGCGGCGGCTCGCCATGGCCTGCGGCCGGTACGCGACGCTGGTCGGCCTGCACGCGGAGCAGGTCGTGCTGCTGGTGGCCGACTCGACGCCGCGGCTGGCGCAGAAGCTCGCCACCGAGCTGGGGTCCACTGTGGACGCTCCGGTGACGGTCGGCGCGGCCGGCCCGGCGAGCGGTCCGGAGGCGCTGGCGGCCGCCGCGGCGGAGGCGGCCCGGTGCGTGCGGACGCTGCTGGCGCTGGGCCGGGCGGGGCGGGGTGCGGCGCTCGCGGACCTGGGGTTCGTCGGCCAGCTGATCGGCGACCGCACCGACCTCGCGGGCTACGTGCACGCCACGCTCGGCCCGGTGCTGGACTACGACGCCCGCCGCGGCACCGACCTGGTGCGCACGCTGGAGGCCTACTTCGAGTGCGGCACGAACCTCACCCGCGCCAAGGACCGGCTGCACGTCCACGTGAACACGGTGGTGCAGCGGCTGGACCGGATCTCCTCGCTGCTCGGCGAGGACTGGCAGCAGCCCGAGCGCGCGCTGGAGATCCAGATCGCGCTGCGCCTGCACCAGCTGCATGACTAGGTACCCTCGGAAACGTGCTGCCCTACGTCGTGTTCGCCGCCGGCCTCGCCGCGGTCATGTACGGCATGTGGCTCTTCGCCCGGTTCGCGAACCGGCGCGGCATCGGCGGCGGGCTGATGGGCATCGCCGACGACCTCTACCACCCGGCCGCGAGGGAGCAGCAGGAAGAGCACCGCGCGGCGGAGGAACGGGCCGTACCCCGCACGTCCCCCTCCGACGGTGACCCCGACGACGGGATCAGGCTCTAGAGGTCCGCGACGACGTCGTGGTGGGTGACCTCCTCGTCCCAGCGGGACAGCACCCGCCGGGCGTGCTCCTCGACCACCGCCTGCTCCGGATGGGCGCCGGCGAAGCCGCGCACCGCCTGCATGCTGGTGAAGAACGTGATCGACGTGAACGCGACCTCGTCGCCCTCCACCCGGCGCAGCAGCCGCGCGCCGCGGAACCCGTGCACGCCCGTGAGATGCACGGACACCTCGTCCTCGTAGTGCCGCTGGTACTCGTCGGCCCGGTCGGGCGAGGCCCAGCCCCGCCACAGTCGTGCTATCACGAACTCGTCTTATCACCGGCGCAGCCAGGTCTCCAGCTCGTCGAAGGCCGCGCGGAAGTGCGGGGCGATCGGCTCCAGCTGTCCGGGGAAGGCGTCCACCAGGCCGTCGACGTGGTTGCCGCGCTCGACGCGGTGGTAGCGGAAGAGCCCGCCCCGGCCGGCGTCGCGGATCATCCGGGCGTAGACGTCGGAGTCCCGGCTGATCGGCAGCAGCGTGTCGAGGGTGCCGTGCAGGGTGATCAACGGCTTGCCGATGCGGCCGGTCAGCCCGATGCGGGCGACGGCCCGGTGCACGGCGGCCGGGCGGGACGCGTAGTCGTAGTCGGCGTCGCAGTTCGGCGTGCCGCTCGCGCAGTACGGGATCCCGGCGTCGAGGTCGCCGTCGAAGGCGGGGTCGAGCTCCTCGCGGTAGACGCGCTGGGTGAAGTCCCAGTAGACCTGGTTGTGGTACGGCCACAGGAACTCCGAGCCGGGCGCGAACCCGGCGTCGAGCATTGCCTGATGCCCTTGCGCCGACCCGGCCGCGTACTCCGGGTACGCGCGCATCGCCGCGGGCAGGAAGTCGAACATGTTCGGACCCGACGCGGTCCAGAGCGTGCCCTCCCAGTCGAGGCCGCCGTCGTAGAGCCACGGGTTGTTCTCCAGCTGCCAGCGCACGAGGTAGCCGCCGTTGGAGATGCCGGCCGCGATCGTCCGCGCCGGCAGGTGGCCGTACCGTTGCGCCACAACGGCTTTCGCCGCGAGGGCGAGCTGGGTGACCCGGGCGTTCCACTCGGCGATCGCGTCGCCCGGGCGGCGGCCGTCGTGGTGGAACGTCGAGGCCGGTGTTGCCCTTGTCGGTCGCGGCGAACGCGTATCCCTTGGCCAGCACGGAGTCCGCGATCGCCCGGTCGTTCGCGTACTGGCGGCGGTTGCCCGGCGAGCCCGACACGACGAGGCCGCCGTTCCAGTCGTCGGGCAGCCGCAGGACGAACTGCGCGTCGTGGTTCCAGCCGTGGTTCGCGTTGGTCGTCGACGTGTCCGGGAAGTAGCCGTCGACCTGGATGCCCGGCACGCCACTCGGCTTGCGGCAGCGACGCCTGGGTCAGCCCGGTCCAGTCCGCCTCGACGGTGTGGCCGGACGCGACGGTGCCGGCGGTGGTCAGCTCGTCCAGGCAGGACACCACCTGGCGCTGCGCGAGCGGCACGTGCAGCCGGTCCGCCCGGGCGCAGTGAGCTCCACTGTGGACGGTGTCGGCGGCGGCCACCGGGCCGGAGACGGCGAGGACGGCGGCGGCCAGTACGGCAACCCGGGCGATCATGGCGAACCTCCTGCGCGACGCTGCGATGCCAGACGCTAGGAGCGGGCCCGCCCGGGAGGTATGCGCGCCGCCACCACAATCGGCGGGGCGAATGTGGTGACGGCCACCCTCACGACCTGGACGGAAATTACCTAACGTCGTAGGAAAGTGATGCCGATCACAGTGAGGTGCGGCATGAAGAAGATCCTGTCCTGGTGGTGGTCACCCTGCTCGCCGGCCTGCTCGCCGGCACGACCCCCGCCTCGGCGGCGAGCATCGTGGAGGTGACCGGGTTCGGCAGCAACCCGGGCGCGCTCAAGATGTTCCGCTACGTCCCCGACGGCCTGCCCGCCGGCCGCCCCGTCGTCGTCGCCCTGCACGGGTGCACCCAGAACGCCGCCGGCTACGGCACCGGCTCCGGCTGGACCCAGCTCGCGGACCGGTTCGGCTTCTCCGTCGTGCTGCCCGAGCAGCAGAGCGGCAACAACCTGAACAAGTGCTTCAACTGGTTCGAGCCCGGCGACATCACCCGCGGCCAGGGCGAGGCCGAGTCGATCGCGCAGATGGTGCGCCGCCAGCTCGCCGACACCGGCGCCGACGCCGGCCCGGGTCGAGGTCACCGGCCTGTCCGCGGGCGGCGCGATGACCTCGGTGATGCTCGCGACCTACCCGGACATGTTCGCCGGCGGCGGGATCGTCGCCGGCCTGCCCTACAAGTGCGCGACCAGCATGGTCGACGCGTTCTCCTGCATGAACCCCGGCAAGAACCAGACCCCGGCCCAGCTCGGCGACGCGGTGCGCGGCGCGAGCGGGCACACCGGGCCGTGGCCGACGGTGAGCGTCTGGCAGGGCGACGCCGACTTCACCGTCCGCCCGGCGAACATGACCGAGATCGTCGAGCAGTGGACGAACGTGCACGGCATCCCGGCCACGCCGACCAGCACCGACACGGTGGCCGGCTACCCGCACGCGGTGTACGCGAGCGGCGGCCGCACCCTGGTGGAGACCTACACGATCACCGGTATGGGGCACGGCCAGCCGCTCGACCCGGGCACCGCCGACGGCCAGTGCGGCACGGCGGGCGCCTACCTGCTCGACGTCGACATCTGCGCGGCGTGGCACATGTCCACCGCGTGGGGACTGAGCAGCTGACTACTCGGTCCGCAGCGAGGTGAGCCGCGTGGCGCTGCGCAGGAACGGCAGCGTCATCGCGGTCACCAGCACCGACAGCACCGCCGCGGCCGCCGACAGCACCCCGACGCCGAGCCAGTCGATGGCCAGCGGGTCCTTCGTCAGCCGCACGAGCAGCCCCGCGAGGCCCACCCCGGTCGCCACCGCCACGACCACGCCGAGCGCGATCGGCAGGGCCACCTGCCAGAGCAGCGACCTCGCCAGGACTCCTTGCGGCACACCGGATGCGGCGAGTACGGCGAGCGGCCTGCGGCGTTCGCGGATCTGTTCCAGCGCGAGCACCAGCAGGCTCACGCCGGCCAGCAGCAACGTGAACAGCGACCCGGCGTAGAGCCCGTTGCGCACGGCGACGAACGTCCGCTGGGCCGTGGTGAGGTCGGCCGTCGTGTTGCTCGTGTAGACGTAGATGTCCGGGCCGTAGGCCGCGAGCGCGTTGCGCAGCCGCTCCACGCCGTCGGAGTCGATGTCGTCCACCATGACGTGCACGGCGACGTTCTCGGCCGGGATCTTCGCCGCTCCCAGCACGCGGGGTGTGACGATCAGCGTCTGGTAGATCGGCGTGCGCCCCGGCATCGAGATCGGCGTGACGTCCGCGGGCACGGTG
The DNA here is from genome assembly GCA_963841395.1 of uncultured Actinomycetota bacterium. Taxonomy (GTDB): domain Bacteria; phylum Actinomycetota; class Actinomycetes; order Mycobacteriales; family Pseudonocardiaceae; genus Actinophytocola. The sequence continues at coordinate 367,403 of CAWJCX010000051.1, read as the reverse complement.
AAGGCGCCGGCCGTCTCGAAGTCGGTCGACGGACCCGCCCTGGCCGTACTCGCGGAACTCCAGCCGCTGGCCCGGTTTCGGCGGCGTGCCCCAGTTGGTGACCAGCCAGCTCTTCCCGTCGGCGCAGCCCTGGATGTCGGTCATCTCGTCGATCGTCGCGCAGTCCATCACGCCGATCGAGAAGCTCTCGGCGCGAAGGTCCCCGCCGGGCTGGTAGCCCTGCGCGATCCGCACGGCGTGCGTGTCGTTCACGGCGGGCAGGGCCCCCACGTCCGCCACGACGTCGTCGGCGATCTCCGGCGTGGCCGACACCTCGACCGTCGGAGCGGCGTCCTCGCTCGACCCGCCCGTGCCGACATCGCTCTCGGTGGTCATGAGGATCGTCTGCAGGGCGATCGCCCCGGCCAGCACGACCGCCACGCCGCCGACCACGCGGGCCGACGTGCCGCTGTCCAGCTGCAGCCGGCGGATCGCGAGCTGCCAGGACGACGGCCCGCCGCGCAGCCGGCCGGCCACCCGCTCCACGAGCCACGGCAGCAGCACCGGCACGCCGACGAGCAGCAGCGCCACGCCCGCGGACACGGCGATCCCCCAGCTGTTGGAGCCCTTCGGCAGCCCGGCCTGGGTGACCAGCAACGCGATACCGGCCGCGATCAGCACGAGCCGCCACCACAGCCGCCGGCGGATCGGCTTGGCGTAGCGCACCACGCCGAGCGGCTCGATGATCGTGCGGCGCAACGCGAACAGCGCCGTGAGCACCGACAGCGCGGGCACGAGCAGCGCGATGACCACGGCGAGCACCGGGTCGGGCACCAGGTCTTCGACGTACACGCTGAGGTCGAACACCCGCGCGCCGCCGGCGAACTGCCGGAGCACGAGGAACGCCACGGCGCCGAGCACGAGCCCCGCGAGCGCGCTGACCAGCGACTCGGCCGCCGCGATCCGGCGCACCTGCCGCGACCCCGAGCCCACGAGGCGCAGCGCCGACAGGCGCCGGTCCCGTTCGGCGCCGGCGATGCGGCTGCTCGAGGCCACGAAGATGAACACCGGCAGCAGCAGCACCACCGCGCCGAGCAGGACCAGCACGAGCATCTCCGGCGGCAGGACGAACCGCGCCTGCGCGTCGCCGAACTTGTACACCGGCTGGGCGTTCGGGTTGTCGGCGAGCTTCTTGTCCGTGCCCACGTAGGCCATCAGCTCGTCCGGCTCGGGCACGACCGACTGGTCCAGGATCTCGACGATCTCGGCCCGGGAACCGCGGCCGCAGCAGCTCGCCCTCCGGTGAGGCCAGCAGGTCCGCGAGCGCCTGCGAGGCCACGAGCTCGCCCGGCCCGGGCAGCTCGCGCATGCCGTGGGGCACCGGATGGTTGGCACCGTCGGCCTGGACGTACTCGGCGTCGATGGTGTCGCCGCGGTAGGACGTGCTACCCCATTGCACGTACGTCGGGTCGACGCCGTCGATCGGCTCGTTCGTGCCGATCGTGTTGGCCACCGACCGGTTCTGGTACCCCTCGACCATCGTGCCGACGGACGCGCCGACGAGCAGCACGGCGACCGCCATCGTGATGCCGAGCGTGCTGAGTGCGAACCTCGCCAAGGAGGTCCGGCCGCCCCCGACAGCCAGCCGGACCCCCAAGGCGAGGTCGCTCACCCACCCCCTGGTCGTCTTCACGCGAACTCCACCTGCCTCGTGTGGCCGTCCCGCACGATGACCTCGCGGTCGGAGTACGCGGCGACCCGCGGCTCGTGCGTCACGAGGATGACCGCGGCGCCGGTCTCGCGCGCCGTGTCGGTGAGCAGGCGCATCACGCGCTCGCCGTTGAGCGAGTCCAGCGCGCCGGTCGGCTCGTCGGCGAAGATCACGCTTCGGGCCGGTGACCAGCGCGCGGGCGACCGCGACCCGCTGGCCCTGGCCGCCGGAGACCTCGCCGGGCCGCTTGGCCGCGACGTCGTCGACCTCCAGGCGGGCCAGCCACTCGCGGGCCTGCCGCTCGGCGTCGCGGCGCTTGCGGCCGCCGAGGCGCAGCGGCAGCGCGACGTTCTCCACGCAGGTCAGCTCGGGCACGAGCTGGCCGAACTGGAACACGAAGCCGAACTCGGTGCGGCGCAGCGCGCTGCGCGGCACGTCGGGCATCGCGCCGAGGTCCTGGCCGGCGTAGGTCACCGTGCCCGCGTCGGGCGCGATGATGCCGGCGAGGCAGTGCAGCATCGTCGACTTGCCGGACCCCGACGGGCCCATCACGGCGACGACCTCGCCCTTGCGCGACGGACATGGAGGCGCCGTCGAGCGCCTTGGTCGGGCCGAACGACTTGACGATCCCGTCGGCGTGGAGGAGCGGTTCGGTCATGGCCGTACCTGCTTTCCGAGTTCGGTGAGGCGCGCCGCGGTGAGCTCCAGCCAGCGCAGGTCGGCCTCGAGGTGGAACAGGGCGTGGTCGCAGATGAGCTGGTCGGCGAGGTCACCGGCGCGCTTGCGGTCGGTGAGCTCGCGCATGGCGCGCAGGTGGGCGGCGCGCTGGGTGTCGAGCACGTCCTCGGCGTCGCGCGAGGACAGCAGCGCGATGACGACCTTGGTGAAGAGCGTGCTCTGCAGGTAGAGCTCGGGCTTCTCCGGCGTGGCGAGCCAGCGCTCGACGTCGGTGACGCCCTCCGCGGTGACGGCGTAGCGCTTGCGGTCCGGTCCGCCGCCTTGCTCGACGCCCGACTCCTCGATGAGCCCGTTCTTCAGCAGCCGGGACAGGGTCGCGTAGACCTGCCCGTAGTGCAGCGGCCGGTCGTGGCCGAAGTGCTCGTCGTAGGCGCGCTTGAGGTCGTAGCCGTGCCGTGGCCCGTGTTCCAACAGGCCGAGCAGTGTGTGCCCAATTGACATGTCGGACACAGTACACACGGTGTATAGCTGTCGTCTATACACCCTGTGTTTAGTGTTGTGAGCTGGGAGTTCGTCGCTTCGACCCGGCCGAAACCGGCAAAGCGCCTACAGTGGTGTCGTGACCACCCGAGACGCCGGCACGGCTGCCGACGCGAACCTGGTGCTCGACTTCCTGAACACGGTCGACGTCGCCGCCGGCACCGACCTGCTGGCCGACCCGGCCGGCTGGCAGGCCTGGCTGACCGCCCGCGACCTGGCCGACGACCCCGCCGCCGCCGAGGTGCGCGCCGCCCTGCGCGGCGCCGTCGGCGACCCCGCGCACGACCCCGCCGGCCTGACCGCGCGGGTGACGGTGTCGCTCGCCGCCGGCGGACCGCGGCTGGTCGCCGACGAGGTGGCCGGCGCGGTGCTGGCCGCGGCGAGCCGGCTGGTGGTGCTGGGCGACTGGGACCGGATCAAGATCTGCCCGGCCGACGACTGCCGCTGGGCGTTCTTCGACCGCTCCCGCAACCACTCCCGCACCTGGTGCTCGATGCGGGTGTGCGGCAACCGCGAGAAGGCCCGCGCCTGGCGCGAGCGCGCCCGGGCGAACTAGAGGATCAGCTGGGCCACCGTGTAGATCAGCAGGCCGGCGAGCGCGCCGACGACGGTGCCGTTGATCCGGATGAACTGCAGGTCCCGGCCGACCTGGAGCTCGATCTTGCGCGAGGTCTCCTCCGCGTCCCAGCGCTGGACGGTGTCGGTGATCAGCGTGGTGATCTCGTCGCGGTAGTTGAGCACGACGTAGGCGGCCGCGCCCTCGACCCAGCTGTCGACCTTGCCGCGCAGCGCGTCGTCGTCGGACAGGCGCCCGCCGAGGGAGAGCAGGCCCTCGCGGACCCGCTTGCGCAGCTCGCTCGACGGGTCCTCCGCGGCGTCGAGCAGCATGGCCTTCGCGGTCGACCACGCGGAGCCGATGACGTTCTGCACCTCGCGGTGGTCGAGCACCTGCTCCTTGACCGCCTCGGCGCGCTGCATGGTGGCCTCGTCGGTCTGCAGGTCCTGGGCGAACTCGGCGAGGAACTTGTCGACGGCGAGCCGCATCGGGTGGTTGACGTCGGTCTTGACCAGCCAGGCGAACGACAGCACCTCGCCGTAGACCTTGTCCGCGACCATCGAGTCGACGAACTTCGGCGACCAGCTCGGCGCGCGGTCGGACACCACGCGCAGGACGGACTGTGTGGTTGGCCTTGACCCACTCGTACGCGCGGTCGCACATGAGGTCGACGAGCTTGTGGTGCGCGCCGTCGGCGAACACGCCGGCCAGCAGCTTGCCCAGCGGCGGCCCCCACGGCACCTCGACGACCCGGCGCACGACGGCCTGCTCCATCACGGCCTGCACGTCCTCGTCGCGCAGCACCGCGACGACGCCGCGCACGACGGTCGAGAGCTCCGCGGTCACCCGCTCCGCGTTGGCCGGCTGGGCGAGCCAGCCGCCGAACCGCCCGGCCACGCCCACCCGGCGCAGCCGCTCGCGGACCACCTGCTCGGACAGGAAGTTCGTGCCGACGAACTCGCCGAGGCTGTCGCCCAGCGCGTCCTTGCGGGTCGGGATGATCGCGGTGTGCGGGATCGGGATCCCCAGCGGATGCCGGAACAGCGCGGTGACCGCGAACCAGTCGGCGAGCGCGCCGACCATGCCCGCCTCGGCCGCGGCCTTCACGTAGCCGGCCCAGCCCGGCGCGCCCGCGGCCTGCCAGAACGACATCGCGAGGAAGACCGCCGTGGCGCCGAGGAGGAACGACAGGGCCACCGGCTTCATCCGCCGCAGGGCGCGCTTCTTCTCCGCCTCGCCGGGGACGGGGGCGCTTTCGGTAGGGGACGTCAGTTGCCGCACGACTCCATTGTCCGTGAGACTGCGTACCCGTGCGCCGGAAAGCCTTGGTACCCCGTCTCGAGCCGTTCACCTCGACCATCTTCGCGGAGATGACCGCCCTCGCCGCCCGGACCGGGGCGGTGAACCTCGGGCAGGGCTTCCCCGACACCGACGGCCCGCCCTCGATGCTCGCGGCGGCCCAGGACGCGATCGCCGTCCGGGATCAACCAGTACCCGCCCGGACCGGGCCGTCCCGAGCTGCGCGCGGCGATCGCCCGCCAGCGCACCCGGTACGGCACGACGTTCGACCCGGACACCGAGGTGCTGGTGACGGTCGGCGCCACCGAGGCGATCGCGGCGGCGATGCTGGCGCTGGTCCAGCCGGGTGACGAGGTCGTGCTGTTCGAGCCGTACTACGACTCCTACGCGGCGTCGGTGGCGCTGGCCGGCGCGACGCGGCGGGTGGTGTCGCTGGTCGAGGACGAGTCCGGCCGGTTCGCCGTGGACCTCGACGCGCTGCGTGCGGCGATCGGCCCGCGGACGCGGTTGCTGCTGATGAACTCGCCGCACAACCCGACCGGCACGGTGTTCACCCGCGCCGAGCTCGAGGGCATCGCGGCGGTGTGCGTCGAGCACGACCTGATCGCGGTGACCGACGAGGTCTACGAGTGCCTGACCTACGACGGCGTCGAGCACGTCCCGCTCGGCACTCTGCCCGGGATGGCGGAGCGGACGGTCACGATCTCCAGCGCCGGCAAGATGTTCAACTGCACGGGCTGGAAGATCGGCTGGGCGTGCGGGCCGGCGGAGCTGGTCGGCGCGGTGAAGGCGGCCAAGCAGTTCCTGACCTTCGTCGGCGGCGCGCCGTTCCAGCCGGCGGTCGCGCACGCGCTGGACACGGAGTCCGCGTGGGTCTCGGCCCTGCGCGACGACCTGTCGGCCAAGCGCGACCGGCTGGCCGCGGGCCTCGCGGCCGCGGGCTTCGGGGTCCGGCCGAGCGCGGGCACGTACTTCGTCTGCGCCGACGTCCGCCCGCTCGGCTTCGCGGACGGGGCGGAGCTGTGCTGGCAGCTGCCGGAGCGGATCGGCGTGGCGGCGGTCCCGGTCCAGGGGTTCACCGACCACCCGGAGCTGTGGCGCCACGTCGTCCGGTTCGCGTTCTGCAAGCGCGACGAGGTGCTGGACGAGGCCATCGAGCGGCTGCACAAGCTGGCCTAGAACCAGTCGCTGGCGCAGGTCCGGCCGGTGGGGTCGGTCAGCGACAACCGGACCGACCCACCGGGAACCTCGACGGTGAAGTAGCCAGCGGCGTCCACCGCGACCTCGTCGATGCCCGTCGCCAGCGGCTGCACAAGCTGGCTTAGAGCCAGTCGCTGGCGCAGGTCCGGCCGGCGGAGTCGGTCAGCGACAGCCGGACCGGCCCGCCGGGGACCTCGGCGGTGAAGTAGCCGGCGGCGTCCACCGCGACATCGTCGGTGCCCGCCGCGTGCCGGACCGCCAGCCGCGCGCCGGGCGGCGCGAGGCCGGCCAGGCGCCGCGCCGGGCCGACGTCGCGGATCTCCAGCTCAAGCACGGGGTCACCGTCCGGGCGGCCCAGGCGCAGGCGTCGGCCCGCGGCGCGGACGGCCGGCACGGTGTCGAGCAACGTCACCAGCAGCTCGTCGACCCGCGCCGGCACCAGGGCGCCCGCGGCCTCGGCGTCTTCGAGCACCCGGGCCGGCATCGGGTCCATGCGGCGCAGCAGGCGGGCCGAGCTCGGCGAGCAGCGTCATCCGGCCGACTCCTCACGGATGTCGAGGATCGCGAGGCGGCGGCGCAGCAGGTCCAGGCAGCGGCCGCGGGTCTGGCCGATGCTGTTGACGTTGATCCCGAGCGCCCGGCCGAGCTGCGAGTAGGTCAGCTCCGGCGCCTGGGCCAGCAGGCCGAGCAGCTGGCGGCACCGCCCGGGCAGCGACGCGAACGCCTCCCACAGCATCCGGTCGCGAGCCGAGCGCAGCACCACCGGCTCCGGGCTGCCGTCGATCGGCTCGGGCACGTCGACGTCGTCGGCCAGGACCTCGCGGCCCTGCGCGGCGTGGATCTTGCAGGCACTCGCGGCGCGCCGTCGTGGCGATCCAGCCCGCCAGCCGGTCCGGGCGGCGCAGCGTGGGCAGCCGCAGTGCCACCGCGACCCAGGTGTTCTGCGAGGCGTCCGCGGCGTCCGCACGCGACAGCCGGTGCCGCCGGGCCACCGACCAGACCAGTGGCGCGTACTCGCGGACCAGCGCCGACCAGGCGGCGTCCTCGCCTGCCAGGACACCCCGCACCAGGTCGCCTTCCGTACTCATGTAGTCCCCCTCCGTGTTCGTCGACGCTCGGACGACGCGGATGGCGGATCGGAGCCAGGAAGTCCACGAAATGAGTAGGAATACGCGGAGCGTGACGTTCGCGCCGAGGCGGCGTGTTCCCGAACGGTCTTCGGGATCGGCCTAACACCAAGTGATCAACATTGGCCCATACGGCCGATAAGGTGCGCTTTTACCGTCTTTCCGGGTGGATTCGCCGCAGCTAGGGTGCATATTGTCGGTGCCTTGCTAGATAGTGTGCACTGTCGGACGGCATCCGTTGGGTACGTGGCGTGAGCAGGTGGACGGTGGTGGTCGCGGTGGAGGGTGCGCGTTCCGCGCCCGCCGGCCGGATCCGCCGAGCGCTGCGCCGAAGCCTGCTGATCGCCGGCCTCGCGGCCGCCGGCTGGCTGCTGACCGCCCTGTTCGCGACGTCCGCGTCCGCCACCGCCCGGCCAGCCCACGACACAGCCGTCCGCGAACCCACCGGCCACAGCGGAACCCGCGCCAGACCCGACTGAGCAGCCCGGCGCCGACCCGGCAGCAGAGCCCGGTGCCGACCCGGCCGAACAGCCCGGCACCACACCCGCAACAGACCCCGCCACCGAGCCTGGCCAGGGGTCTGGCGCCGCACCCGAACCCGGCACACCACCCGCGCCCGACCCGGCCACCGAGCCCGGTGACGAGCCGGGCGAGCCGGCAGGTCGGCGAAGCGGAAGCGAGCGTGCCGGAGCAGGCCGAGCTGGGCAGCGTCTTCGAGACGATGGCCTACACCGTCTCCTACTCCGCGCACGAGCTGAGCCAGACGGTCGCCACGATCACGATCGGCGTGCTGCACGCCACCAGCCAGACGGTCGCCGAGTCGATCGCCGTGCGTTCGATGCCGGGCGACCTCGAACCCGCCGCACGGGACGCCAAGCGGGCCGCGCCCCGGCCCACCGCCCGTCCCACACCGTCGGCCGTCCCGGCACCGCGGGTGGGCGTCGTCCTCATGGCGGAGCAGACCCCGCGCGCGCCGGCCGCCAAGCCGTCCCGGCCCGCGCCGGCCAAGCACGCCGACTCCGGCGAGCACGCCGGCAAGCACGGCCCCGGCGCAGCCCGCCAACACCCCGGCCCCGGCCGCCCCCGGTGGCACGTCGGTGTCCAACGCCCACGACAGCGCCGGCGGCGCGCGCGGCACCCACGGCGTGCTGACCGCGCCGGCCACGCTGCCGCCGCCCGTCGGCCGGGTACACCACCCGCAGCCGCGCGGCGGACGCCGACGGGCCGCGTCGCCGGGCTGCCCGCCACCTCGCCCGATTGACGCTCGCCCGGCTCCGCTGGACCCGTCTGCCCTGATCCGGCCGGAGCTACCGCCGCGGTAGGCCACCCGGCCCAACGAACTGACCCGATCGTGTCCCCGGCGCCTGCGCCGCCGAACGATCACAACAGACACCCACAGACTCCCCGACCTGCCGACCGCGCCCGGTCAGGTCGGGACCTGGCCCCGGCGCCGCGATGCCCCCGCGGCGCCGGGGCTCCCCCTCTGGCACCTCGACCGGTCGGCACAACGAGGGGCTGTGCCGGCCGGCCCTGCCGAGCCACCAGAGGCGAACAGTGCGCTGGATGGCCGCATTGGACTAGGCCATCCAGCGCACTGCTTTCTACCGTGTATACCGTCGCGCGGCGCTAGTCACGTGACCGGAATCAGCCCGTTGTCCGTCATCGGCGCGCGGCTTTCCGCCACCGACGACCGCCGCGAGCGCCAGCCGCCGCACCGCCTCCCGCAACGTGTCCGGCCGGCTCGGCGTACGGCAGCCGCAGCCACCGCTCCAGCCCGCCGTGCGGCGCGAAGAACGAGCCGGGCACCACCCGCACGCCGAAGTTCTGCGCCACCGCCGCGATCCGCGTGCTCACCGGCGCGGGCAGCCGGCACCACAGCGACAGCCCGCCCGGCGGCACGCCGGAACGACCAGTCCGGGCACTGCGCCCGCACCGCGTCGGCGAGCGCGTCGCGCTGGGCGGCGAGCACGTGCCCGGCGCTCGGCCAGCGCGGCCGGCCGGGCCGGCCAGCAGCTCGGCGAGCACCAGCTGCTCGAACACCGGCGAGCCGAGGTCCAGCCCGCGGCGGGCCGCGACGAGCCGGTTGACCAGCTCCGCGGACGCGCGCACCCAGCCGATCCGCAGGCCGCCCCAGTGCGACTTGCCGGCCGAGCCGGTGGCGAGCACGAGGTCGCCGGCGAACGCGCCGAGCGGGGCGGGCGCCGGGCCGGCCGGCCGTAGTCCAGCTCGACCTGGGTCTCGTCGACGACGACCGGGGTCCTGCGCCCGGCGCAGCGCCGCGCCGAGCCGGTCGCGGCCCGCCTCGTCGAGCCGGAAGCCGGTCGGGTTCTGGAAGTCGACGATCAGGTAGGCGAGCCGGGGCGCGGCCTGGCGCAGCGTCGCCTCCACGCCGTCGAGGTCCCAGCCGTCCTCGGTCATCGCGACCGGCACCGGGATGGCGTGCGCGGCGCGGATCGCCTCGATCGCGTTCGGGTAGGTCGGCTGCTCGATCAGCACCCGGTCGCCCGGCCCGACCAGCAGCCGCAGCGCCATCGCGAACCCGTGGTGGGCGCCGTTGGTGACCAGCACCTCGTCCGGCGAGGTCGGCAGGCCGCGCTCGGTGTAGCGCGCGCGCGATGCGCTCGCGCAGCTCCGGCAGGCCCTGCTCGTAGTAGCCGTGCCCGGTCAGCTCGGCGGCGAGCCGGGGCAGCACGGCCTCCGCGGCCGCGGCCACGCCGGGGATCGCCGGCGGCACGGCGCGGGCGAAGTCGATCACCCGTGGCGGCGGGTCGCTGTCGTCGAGCACGCCGCCGGCCGGCGCGCCGCGCGGCACCGCGGTCCACGAGCCGGCGCCGCGGCGGCTGACCACCAGGCCGTCGGCGCGCAGCCGCTCCCACGCGGCGGCGACCATCGTGCGGCTCACGTCGAGCGCCGCGGCGAGCTCGCGCTCGGGCGGCAGGCCGGTGCCGGCGGGCAGCCGGCCGTCGAGCACCAGCAGCCGGATGCCGGCGGCGAGGTCGGCGGCGCCGTGCCGGGAGCCGCGCCGGCGCCAGGTACCCAGCAACTCGAGCCAATCTGCCGCGCGTTAACCCGTCCACCTGGTGGGACAATCGCCGTCATGTGGCCAATTCTTCCAGATTGGCTATTGATACAGAAGAGCCGTCGTCCTCGAAGATGGCCACGTGGCCCCATCGACCTGCGCCCGGTCCCGGTGACGACCCGGCCGCTGCGCCGGCTGCCCCAGCTCGTCGGCGGCCTCGTGCTCTACGGCGTGAGCATGGGCCTGATGATCCGCGGCGGGCTGGGCCTCGACCCGTGGGACGTGCTGCACGAGGCGCTGTCGCGGCGGACCGGGCTGACGTTCGGCACGGTCACCGCGATCGTCGGCGCGCTGGTCCTGCTGTGCTGGATCCCGCTGCGCCAGCGGCCGGGCGTCGGCACGGTCGCCAACATCGTGGTGATCGCGATCGCGGTGGACGTCACGCTCGCGCTGCTCGGGCCCGGCGGACGCGATGGCGTGCGGATCGTGCTGATGGTCGCGGGCGTCGTGCTCAACGCGCTGGCCACCGCCGCCTACATCGGCGTGCGGCTCGGCCCCGGCCCGCGCGACGGCCTGATGACCGGGCTCGTCGCGCGCACCGGCGTGTCGATCCGGGTGGTCCGCACCGGCATCGAGCTGACCGTGCTGGCCACCGGCTGGCTGCTCGGCGGCACGGTCGGCGTCGGCACCGTGGTGTACGCGCTGGCCATCGGCCCGCTCACCCAGGCGTTCCTGCCGCTCGTGACCTGGCGGGGCACAATCGGGCGGTGACCGCGTGGACCTGCCCGGAGTGCGACCGCCGGTTCGGCCGGCGCAACCAGTCGCACGAGTGCGCGCCGGCGATGACGCTCGAGGACTACTTCGCCGCCGACGGCCCGCCGTTCGAGCGGCCGATCTTCGACGTGGTGCACGCCCACCTGGCCACGCTCGGCCCGCTGCACCTGGAGCCGGTGTCGGTCGGGCTGTTCTTCAAGCGGTCGCGGACCTTCGCCGAGCTGCGGCCGATGACGCGGTGGATGAAGCTGTCGTTCATCCTGTCCCACCGGGTCGACGACCCGCGGATCACGCCGCCGCCTCCCGGTCTCCGGCAACCGGATCTACCACGAGACCAAGCTGCGCGAGCCGGCCGACGTCGACGAGCAGGTCCGCGGCTGGCTCACCGACGCCTACCTTTCGACACCCCTCTAGGACGCCCCTTCAGACTGCTTTCGCCAGGCGGGCCCGCACCTCGGGGTAGGTCAGCCCGTGCGCGGCGAGCACCTGTGCGGTGGCGCCCTTCCCGGCGGCGAGCGCGAGCAGCAGGTGCTCGTCGCTGATCCGGCGGTCGCGGCGGTCCACCGCCTGGCGCAGCGTCTGCGACAGCAGCTCCTTCGCGTCGTCGGCGAACGGGACGTGGCCCGGCCGCGGCCGGCGCGGCTCGGCGAGCGCGTTCTCGCCGTGCTCGCGCTCGACCTGCTCGACGACCGCGTCCACGTCGATGCCGAGCGAGCGCAGCGCCTCGCGCCTCGGCGTCGGTGAGCCCGCCCCGGCGCCGGATCGCGGCGAACGCGTCCAGCAGCACCTCGCGGGTCAGGCCCGCCCCGGCCAGGACGTCCGCGGACCGGGTGTCCTCCGCCGAGCAGCGCGAGCAGGACGTGCTCGCCGGTGACCCGCGGCGCGCGCTCGCGCTCGGCCTCGCCGACCGCGTCGAACACGATCTGGCGCGCCGGCCTCGTGAACCGTTCGAACATGTCAGGACCTCCCGTGCTTCTTGTGCACCGCCTGCCGGCTGACCCCCAGCTCGGCCGCGATCTCCTGCCACGACCAGCCGCTCGCCCGCGCGTTGCGGACCTGCACCGACTCGAGCCGTTCCAGCAGCGTGCGCAGGGCGGCGACGGCCCGCAGACCCACCCGTGGGTCCCGGTCGCCCGCCGCGCTCGCCAGTTGCGTCGCCTCACTCATGCCGTCAACCTACGTTGACAAAGCCACGCTGTCAACTTGAGTTGACAGCTATGGTGTCGATCATGGACGGAGCGCCCGTGGTCCAGGTCGCCGAGCGGCCCGGCGTCGGCGTGGACGGCCTGCCGCGGCCGACCGAGGACGTGGTCACCGTGCTGCCGAACGCGGTGGTGCTGCTCGACGGCGCGACCACGCTGCGGCCCGGCCTGCCCAGCGGCGGCTGGTACGCGACCCGGCTGGCGGGCGCAGCTCGCCGGGCGGCTGACCGGCTACCCGGAGATGGACCTCGCCGACCTGCTGGCCGCGGCGATCCGGGCGATGGCCCGCGACCACGGGCTGGCGCCGGGCGAGTCGCCGTCGAGCACGGTCGCGCTGGTGCGGTGGGACGACGAGGTCGTCGAGGGCCTGGTGCTCGCGGACAGCCCGGTCGTCGCGGTCACCGCGGGCGGGGTCCGGGTGCTCGAGGACGACCGGATCGCGCGGCTGCCGCGGCGCGGGGCGGGCTACCGCGACCGGCTGCGCGACGGCTCGGGCTACGGCGAGTCACATGTGGCGGCGCTGCAGACGTCGGCGGCCGCGGTCGGGCGGCTGCGCAACACCGGCGGGCGGGTTCTGGGTGGCCGAGGCCGACCCGGACGCCGCCCACGAGGCGCGGCGCGCGACCTGGCCGCGCGCGGACGTGCGGCGGGTGCTGCTGGCGAGCGACGGGGTGGGCTGCGGCGTCGACGACTACGGGATCTTCCCGGACTGGGCCGCTGTCGACGCCCTGGCCGGGGAGAAGGGCCCGCAGGCCGTGCTGGACGCCGTGCGCGAGGCCGAGGAGAGCGACCCGGACGGCACCCGGTGGCCGAGACCGAAAGTCCACGACGACCAGGCACTGGCCGTCGTGGACTTCGGCGGAGAGAACTAAGGCGGCGGTTACCGTCGGCCGAGGCCTTCCCACTGGAAGCCGGCGCGGCGGACGACGTCCGGGTCGAGCAGGTTGCGGGTGTCGACCACGACCGGGCGGCCGACGACGTCGGAGAGCTTCGCCCAGTCCAGCGAGCGGAACTCGGGCCACTCGGTCAGCACGACGAGCGCCTCGACGCCCTCGGCGGCCACGTACGGGTCGTCGACCAGCGTGATGCCGTCCAGGTCGCCGCGCGCGTCGCCCGAGCGCAGCGCCGGGTCGTAGCCGACCAGGTGCGCGCCGGCCTGGCGCAGCAGCGCGGCGACCGCGAGGGCCGGCGAGTCGCGCAGGTCGTCGGTGCCGGCCTTGAACGTCAGGCCCAGCACGCCGAGCTTGACCTTCGACAGCGAGCCGCCGCGCTTGCCGGTGACCGCCATGCGCACCTTCTCCACCATGCGCTGGCGCTGGCGGTTGTTCGTGTCGATGGTGGCGCGGATGAGCCGGAACTCGAAGTCCGCGGCGTCGGCGAGCTGCAGCATCGCCGAGGTGTCCTTCGGCAGGCAGGAGCCGCCCCAGCCGGGGCCGGGCTGCAGGAACGCCTGGCCGATGCGCTTGTCGTAGCCCACGCCCTCGGTGACGTCGGAGATGTCCGCGCCGAGGCGGTCGCACAGCTCGGCGATCGCGTTGACGTAGGACAGCTTCATCGCGAGGAAGCAGTTGGCCGCGTACTTGACCAGCTCGGCGCTCGCGGCGTCGGTCAGCACGGTCGGCGCGCCCAGCCGGGAGTACAGCGCCGCGACCCGCTCCGCCGCGTCCTGCTGGTCGCAGCCGACGACGATGCGGTCCGGGTTCAGGAAGTCGTGCACCGCCGAGCCCTCGCGGAGGAACTCGGGGTTCGACACGACGGCGACGTCGTCGCGGTCGAGCAGCTCGGCCGTCCGCACGCGCGGTGCCGACCGGCACCGTCGACTTGTTGACCACCACGCTGTCCGGCCGGCAGCAGCGCGCCGACCTCCTCGATGACCGACTCGACCACCGACAGGTCGGCGACCCCGCCGACGCCCATCGGGGTCGGCACGCACAGGAACACGACCTCGCAGCCCTCGACGGCCGCGGCCGCACCGAGCACGAACGACAGGCGCCCGGCCGCGATGCCCTCGCTCACCAGCTCCGCGAGCCCCGGCTCGAGGATGTCGACCTCACCCGAGCAGAGGCGCTTGACCTTCTCCGCGTCCACGTCTGCGCAGACCACGTGGTGGCCGAGCGAGGCCAGGCAGGCGCCGGTGGTGAGCCCCACATAACCGGTGCCGATCACCGCGATCCGTCGTACGAACACGGCCACTCCCCTTCGTGCGAGCGATTTCTCTTCGATTACCCGTGACCATGACGAAACCTACATGGGGCCATCCCGTGCCTTGACCCGCGCCCCGGCACCGGTGACGTGGGGTGATCATCATCCTCCGCGCGGGGGATCACGGACTGTGCCCGAGCTGTGGATCCACCCGGGACCAGCCGACTTTCTCACCACTCCCGGTAACAACCAGCGGTGATCCGCCGACCTACTGAACGAGGTCAGGTGCGGCGGGATGTCACCGCGCACGACCTACCCGGTTGCCGGGGACCGGGATTCCGAGTCCGACGGAGGATGCAGCGTGGTGACGTCACGCCTGTTTTGTGCTGCCCGGAAACGGGTGAACGCATGAAGATCAGCGTCTTTGGCCTGGGCTACGTGGGCTGCGTGTCCGCCGCGTGCCTGGCCGCGCGGGGGAACGAGGTCGTCGGAGTCGACGTCAACCCCACCAAGATCGACCTCATCACTGCGCGGGCACGCGCCGGTCGTCGAGGAGCGCATCGGCGAGCTGACCGCGGAGGTCGTGGGGAGCGGCGCGCTGCGCGCCACCACCGACGTCGCGGCCGCGATCGCCGCCACCGAGATCTCCCTGGTCTGCGTCGGCACGCCGTCCGCGCCCAACGGCAGCCTGTCCACCACATACCTGGAGCGGGTCGCCGAGCAGATCGGCGGCGCGCTGGCCGAGACGAGCCACCGGCACACCGTGGTCTTCCGCAGCACGATGCTGCCCGGCACCTGCCTGGAGCTGCTCGTCCCGATCCTGGAGAAGGCGTCCGGCAAGACCGCGGGCGTCGACTTCGGCGTCGCGGTGAACCCGGAGTTCCTCCGCGAGGGCACCAGCGTCCGCGACTTCTTCGAGCCGCCGAAGACCGTGATCGGCGAGCTGGACGCGGCGAGCGGCGACGCCGTGGCCGCGCTGTACGAGGGGCTGCCCGGCGAGGTGTTCCGGGTGCCGATCCCCGTGGCGGAGGTCACGAAGTACGCCGACAACTCCTTCCACGCGCTGAAGGTCGCCTTCGGCAACGAGATCGGCGTCGATCTGCGCGGCGCTCGGCCTGGACTCGCACAAGGTGATGGACGTCTTCCTCGCCGACACCAAGCTCAACATCAGCCCCGCCTACCTGCGGCCCGGCTTCGCGTTCGGCGGCTCGTGCCTGCCGAAGGACGTGCGCGGCCTGGTGTACGCGGCGCACCGCGCGGACGTGCACGTGCCGCTGCTGTCGCACCTGCTGCCCTCCAACGAGGAGCACCTGCGCCGGGCGTTCGAGCTGGTCGCCCGCACCGGCAAGCGCAAGGTCGGGCCTGTTCGGCCTGTCGTTCAAGCCGGGCACCGACGACCTGCGCGAGAGCCCGCTGGTCGAGCTGGCCGAGCGGCTGCTGGGCAAGGGCTACGACCTGCGCATCTACGACGCCAACGTGAGCATGTCGCGGCTGCTCGGCGCGAACCGGGAGTTCATCGAGGCCCGGCTGCCGCACCTGGGCCAGCTGCTGTCCTCCTCGGTCGACGAGGTCCTCGACCACGCCGACGTCTGCCTGGTCGGGTCCAAGGACCCGGCCGTGCTCGAGGCGCTGCCGCACGGCGGCGAGAAGACGATCATCGATCTGGTCCGCATCCCCGACGCCGAGGTGCGTCGGGCCGAGTCGGGGTACGTGGGACTTGCCTGGTAGAGCACTGATTCTCGTCGAGAACCTCTCGGTCCCGTTCGACCGCAGGGTGTGGCAGGAGTCCACCACCCTGCGGGACGCGGGCTGGGAGGTCCACGTCATCTGTCCACAAGGGACGAAGCGGGACACCGAGCCGTACGTCGAGCTGGACGGGGTGCGGATCCACCGCTACCCGTGGCACGAGGCGTCCGGCGGCCCCGCCGGCTACCTCAAGGAGTACGGCTCCGCGGTCCGGCACCAGCTCCGGCATCGCCCGCCGGATCGTCAAGACCGTGGGCAAGGTCGACGTCGTCCACGCGTGCAACCCGCCGGACCTGCTGTTCGTGGTGGCCCGCATGCTCAAGCGGCAGGGCGCGCGGTTCGTCTTCGACCAGCACGACCTGGTGCCCGAGCTGTACCTGTCCCGGTTCGACCGCGGCGAGGACTTCCTCTACCGCGCGGTGCTGCGCGCCGAGCGGGCCACCTACCGCGCCGCCGACGTGGTGATCTCCACCAACGAGAGCTACCGCGAGGTCGCGCTCACCCGCGGCGGCATGGCGCCGGAGCAAGGTGTTCGTGGTCCGCAGCGCGCCCGCGGTCGAGCGGTTCCAGCAGGTGCCGCCCGAGCCGGAGCTCAAGAAGGGCAAGCCGCACCTGCTCTGCTACCTCGGCGTGATGGGCCCGCAGGACGGCGTGGACTACGCGCTGCGCTCGCTCGCCGCGCTGCGCGACGAGCAGGGCCGCACCGACTGGCACGCCGTGTTCGTCGGCGCCGGCGACACCTTCGACGACATGGTGCGGCTCGCCGACACGCTCGGCCTGGCCGACCAGGTCGAGTTCACCGGCCGGATCCCCGACGCGGACCTCGTCCGCTACCTGTCCACCGCGGACGTGTGCCTGTCGCCGGATCCCAAGAACCCGCTCAACGACGTGTCGACCATGAACAAGGTCATGGAGTACATGGCGATGGGCAAGCCGGTCGTGTCCTTCGAGCTGCGCGAGGCCCGGGTGTCCGCCGGGGCCGCGGCGGTGTACGCGCAGGCCAACGACGTCTCCGAGTTCGCGAAGCTCACCGCGCAGCTGCTCGACGACCCGGCCGAGCGGGCGCGGATGGGCGAGCTCGGCAAGGCCCGCGTCGAGGGCGAGCTGTCCTGGGCCCGGTCGAGCGAGGCGCTGCTCGCCGCGTACGCGTCAGCGCTCGACCACCGGGCGTAGGGCGTATGTCCCGATTTGACTAAGAGTTACCGACCAACGGTAACCGAATACAGGTTGCCAGGCGACGAGGTTCGTGAGTACCGGCCCGCTGTCCCGCGTGGATACGGGTTCACGTACCTCGAAAGGGGGTCCATCGCTGTGAACGACGAGGCTGTCCGGCTGTCCACGGTGGGACAGGTTTTCCGCAGGCGCTGGCGGTTACTGATCGTGTTCGCCTTGGTGGGTGCGTTCGCCGGCGCCGGGGCCTCGTTGGTGCTCTCACCCGGCTACGAGACCTCCGCGGACGTCCTGCTCGAGGGCACCCGCCAGTCCGACGAGCTGAAGACCGAGGCTGAGGTCGCGACCAGCTCGACCGTCCTCGACCGGTCCGCCGACGCGCTGCGGTGGGGCGTCACCGGCCCCGAGCTCGGCAAGCAGGTCTCGGCCGCGGTGTCCGACGGCAACGTCATCGCCGTCACCGCGCACGCGAACACCCCGGAGAAGGCCCAGCAGCTCGCCGACCGGGTGGCCCACGAGTACGTGGCGTTCTCCACGCAGCTGGCCTCGGCCACCGCGGACTCGTCCGCGAACCTGCAGCAGGAGCAGCAGGACGCGCTGCGCGACCAGATCAAGGCGACCAGCGACTTCATCACGCAGCTGCACAACCGCGCCAACGGTCCCGGCGTGGAGAGCGTGCAGGTGCGTACCCAGCTCGAGGCGGTCCGCTCCTCGCTCACCGAGGCGATGACGGCGCTCACCGAGTCGCAGAACTCGGTCAGCCGCACGAACATCGTCGTGATGGGGCCGGCCGAGAAGCCGACCGCCCCCGCCTCGCCCACGCTGCTCCAGCTCGCGGTCGGCGGCGCGCTGCTCGCCGTGCTGATCGGCGTGTTCGCCCACCTGATGCGGGCCCGCTCGGACCGGCGCCTGCTACGCCGACGGCGACATCGGCTCCGCGCTCGGCACGTCGGTGCTGGGCAGCGTCACCGTGCCGGCCGAGACACCAGGCCGAGAAGCGGTCCGGCCCGCGGTGGCGGGTGTTGCTGCGCAGGCTGCTGCGGCTGGACGAGCCGTGGCTGATCGAGCAGCAGCCGATGGCCGAGAGCGAGCGGGACCAGGCGGCCCGCTACCGGCGCGTGGCCGGGCGCCTGCACGACGCCGCCGGCCAGCCGGCCCGGCCGCTGGTCATCGTGACCGACGACGACCCCGACGCGCTCGCCGGCGTGGCCCGGCTGGCCACCGAGATCGCCGCCGGTGGCGAGGCCACCGAGGTGGTGACCGACGACCCGGCGTTCGCCGAGGCGGTCGACCAGCTCGACGCGCCCGGCCCGCGGCCCGTGGTGCGCGCGACGACCGAGCCACGCGCCACCCGGCGACCGCACGGTCCTGCAGCTGGCGCAGCTGTCGCCGGCGATGCCCGACGTTCCGGACGTGGCCGACACGACCGGCGTGGTGCTCGTGACCACCGCCGGCACCCGTACCGCGTGGGAGCTGGTCGGGCTGACGAACGCGTGCGTGGACGCGGGCCACCGCGTGCTGGGCACCGTGATCGTGCACCGGTCCCAGCCCGCCGCGAAGCCCGCGAAACCCCAGACCTCTCCGGTGCCCGCCACCAACGACGCGATGGCAGGTGCCCGGTGACCACGAAACCCGCGAAACCCGCGAAGACACCCGCGCCCGAGCCGGCCGGCGAGTCGCTGCTCGACCTGCCGCGGCTGCTGGTGGCGATCCGGCGCAAGCGCCGCATGTGGCTGTCGCTGGCCGTGCTCGGCCTGATCGCCGGTGGCCTGGTGGCGGTGTTCCTGCCGCCCGCGCCGTCCGCGGTGACCGAGCTGCTCGTGGTGCACGAGAACGACACCGCGTCGGACTCGGGCAACCTGATGCAGACCGACGTGGCCGTGCTGCAGACGACCAAGATCGCCGGCGACGCGCTGAAGCGGCTGGGCTCGCACGAGTCCGCGGAGAAGTTCCTCAAGACCTACGAGGGCACCGGGCTCACCAGCAACATGATGCGGATCGAGGTCACCGGCACGTCGCGAGCGCGACGCGGTGCGCCGGGCGAAGGCGCTGGCCGACGCGTTCATCGCCGACCACGTGTCGCGCACCCAGCAGGCCGCGGACGCGGACGCGAAGGCGCTCATCGACCAGCGCGACCGCACGCAGGCCGAGCTGACGAAGGTCAACAACCAGATCAGCAGCGCGCAGAACAAGATCGACCAGGCGAACCAGGACAAGAACGGCGACGGCCAGCCCGACGGCCCGGCGAACGGCGGCGTCAGCGCCACCGAGTCCGAGTCGCTCTACGCCCGGCGGGCCGAGCTGACCTCGAAGATCTCCGACCTGACCAACCGCGCGGAGACGGCCGGCATCGGCGCGCCGCGCGTCGCCGCCGGCACGCAGATCGTGGACGCGCCGCGGGCCGTGCCGCACTCGCTGATCGTCACCGGCGCCACCAACGCCGCGATCGGCTTCGGCCTCATGCTGGCGGCCGGCATCGCGATCGCCGCGATCGGCGGCGTGGTGCGCGACCGGCCGGTGCTGCGCAAGGACATCGCCGAGAACCTCGGCGCGTCGGTGATCGCGCAGCTGTCCGCCCCGCGGCGCGGACCGTCGCGGCTGTGGCGGGCCAAGCGCGCGGTGCGCGAGCGCAGGCGCGTGGCCGGCACGCTGGTGCGGCTGGTGCGCAGCGGCGCCGGCCCGGTGTCGGTGCTGGAGCTGGGCTCGCCGCGGATCGCGGCGGCGCTGGCGCTGGACGTGGCCGCCGAGCTCGCCAACGACCGCGACGTGGTGATCATCGAGGACCCGGCCGGCCGCGTGATCGCCGACGACCTGCCCGGTCGCGACCTCGACGAGCTGACCGGCCGCACCGACCGGCCCATCCGGATCATCGGTGCGGACGAGACCGCGCCGCGGCCCGCGGGCGAGACCCGCGTCGGCATCGGCTCGATCACCCCGGGCACGTCGTGGACGGACCTGCGCCACCTCGGCGTGGAGACGCTGCTCGTGGTGCGCACGGGCTTCGCGGACACCGCGTGGCTGCACACGGTCGCCCGCCAGCTGGCCGACTGCCGGATCCCGATCGTCGGCGTGGTGCTGGTGGACCCGGACCCGCGGGACAAGTCCGACGGCACCCTGTGGGACAGCCTGCACACCGCCCTGCGCGGTCGCGGCCTGCCGGACGTCCGATCGTGGCCCGGACGGCGCTCCCGCCGGCCGTGACCGCCGCCCCGGAGGCCGCAGACGACACCGACGACACCTCCTCCGGCCGCACCGCGGTGCCGGTCAGGCCGCGGCCCTGTCGCCCGGCCGTTCGCGCCGGCCACACCGGCCGCTCCGGCGGCGGCCGCGGTTGCCGAACCGGCTGCCGTCCCGGTCGCCGAAACCGCATCGGATGCCGCCGAAACGGCTGTCACCCGGCGGCCGAGACGGTCGAGGCGCCGGCTGCCGCCGAGACGGCTGCCGACACCGTGGTCACTCCGGCCGCGACGCCGGCGCCGAGGCGGTCACGGACGACGAACCGGAGCACGAGACGGACGAAATCGCCGATGACGCGGACGACGCGGACTTCGATCCGTTCGCGAAGCCGGTTCGGGTGCCGGGCTGGCGCAGCGTGTCCGCCCAGCCGGCCCCCGAGCCTGCCGCGGAGTCTGTCGCGGAGGCGGACCACGAGGCCGCGTGGGAGTACGCGCCGACGTCCAGGCGGACGCGGACGACGACACCGAGACAGCACCGAAGACACGGCAGGCGACGAGGCAGCCGAGCCGGACACCGAGGCGGAGGTCCCGGCGTGGACGCCCGCGGCGGTGGCCAGGCCGACCCCCGCGGCGCCCGCCGAGGACGGGCCCACCATCCCGGTCCCGGCATCCGAGCCGGTGCCCGGCGCGAAGCGGGACACCGAGCAGAAGACCAGGCCGGTGAGCGCGCCGGTCGCGAACGCCGGACCGGAGCGGCCCAAGCCCGCGCCGCAGGTGCCCGCGCACTACCCGGCACCCGTCCCGGCCAACGGCGTCAACGGCGTCCGGGGCAACGCGGACCTGCCGACGAAGCGGTTCGCGCCCGTGCAGCCGCACCTGCTGAACGGGAACGGCAAGGGCGCCGACCACCCGAGCGGCGAGCAGAGCGTCCACGACCTGCCGACCAAGCGGTTCGCCCCGGTCCGGCCGGAGGACGTCGAGGAGCTCGTGCACCGCAGGACCAAGAGCTGAGAGGCCCGGAAAACCCATGTGCGGCATCGCAGGCACCTATCTCTGGACCGGACGGCGGCGCGCTCACCGACCGGCTCACCGACACGCTCGCGCACCGCGGGCCCGACGGCGCCGGCCGCTACGCCCACCGCCGCGCCGGCCGGCACCGGTGATGTCCACTTGGGACACCGCCGGCTGTCGCATCATCGACCTGTCGGAGACCGGGGCCCAGCCGATGGTCTCCGACGGGCTCGCCATCACCTACAACGGCGAGCTGTACAACGCGCCGGAGCTGCGCCGCGAGCTGGAGGCGGCCGGCGTGCGGTTCCGCGGCACGTCCGACACCGAGGTCGTGCTGGAGGCGTTCCGGCGCTGGGGCACCGACTGCCTGCCCCGGCTGCGCGGCATGTTCGCGTTCGGCATCTTCGACGAGCGCACCGGCGAGCTGATCGCTGGTCCGCGACCAGCTCGGCATCAAGCCGCTGTTCGTCGTCCGCCGCGGCGGCGCGACGGTGTTCTCCTCCGAGCTCAAGGCGCTCGCGTCCGAGGTGGACGGGCTGACCGTGGACGACGGCGCGCTCGTCGCGTCGCTGCTGTACTACTGGGTCCCCGACCAGCGCTGCGCGTACCGCGAGGCGGAGAAGCTGCGCGCCCGGCTCGTGGCTGCGGCTGCGGCCGGACGGCAGCGAGCAGCGCGGCGTCTACTGGGACATCAAGAAGGTCGCCGAGGAGGCGCAGCACCTGCCGCCGCTGGACCTCGGCGAGGTGATCGCCGACTCGACCCGCGCGCACCTGCTCTCCGACGTCCCGGTCGCCACGTTCCTCTCCGGCGGGCTCGACTCGAGCTACCTGACCGCGCTCGCCGCCCGCTTCCAGCCCGGGATCTCCGCCTACACCATCGGTTTCCGCGCCGAGGACGCCAAGTTCGAGGCGATGCCGGACGACCTGAAGTACGCGCGGGTCGTGGCCGAGAAGTTCGGCGTGGACCTGCACGAGATCGAGATCGCGCCGCAGGTGCTCGACCTGCTGCCGAAGATGACCTACCACCTCGACGAGCCGATCGGCGACCCCGCCGCGATCAACACCTACCTGATCTGCATGGCGGCCCGCGAGGCCGGCGTGAAGGTGATGCTGTCCGGGATGGGCGCCGACGAGCTGTTCGCCGGCTACCGCAAGCACTTCGCGAACCTGCTCGCGCTGCGCTACCAGCAGGTGCCGGGCCTCGTCCGCCGTCCTATCGAGACGGTCGTGGACCGGCTGCCGGTGGCGACCGCCAGGCGCGGCTACCGGTCGGTGCGCTTCGCCAAGCGGTTCCTGTCCTTCGCCGAGCTGCCGGAGGAGACCGCGTTCCGCCGCAGCTACACGATGTACGACCGCGCCGAGCTGCTCGACCTGGTCAACCCGGACCTGCTGGAGACCGTCGACGACGTGCTGACCGAGCACGCCGACACCTACAACGACAACGCGCTGAGCCGACCACGTGAACCGGATGTGCCTGGCCGACGCGCGGCTGTTCCTGCCGGGGCTGAACCTCGCCTACACCGACCGGTCGAGCATGGCCGCGTCCACCGAGGTGCGCGTGCCGTTCGTCGACGTCGAGGTCGTCAAGGCCGCGTTCCGCATCCCCGGCAAGGGAAAGATCGCCGGCCGGCAGGGCAAGGCGGCGCTCAAGCAGGCCGCGGCCTCGATCCTGCCGAAGGAGATCGTCTACCGGCCCAAGGGCCTGTTCAGCGCGCCGCTGCGGGCGTGGATGAGCCGCGACCTGGCGCCGCTGGTGCGCGAGGTCGTCAACGAGGGCCTGCTGGTGCGCTCCGGCTTCCTGCAGCAAGGAGGCGCTGCAGCGCCTCGTCGCCGAGGACGCCGCCGGCCAGCAGGACCGGTCCAAGCACCTCTGGCACGTGCTGACCCTCGAGTACTGGTACCGCGGCGCCACGCCGCCGATCACCCGAGCGAGCTTGCGAGCACGCCATGACACAGTCGCCGCATAGAAGGACATTCCCTTGAAGCAGGTTGTGCAGAACTACAAGAGCGGGGAGCTGACCCTGCTGGACGTGCCGGTGCCGGCGTGCAAGCCGGGTGGCGTGCTCGTGCGCACGACGTTACTCGCTGATCTCCACCGGGACCGAGATGATGAAGGTCTCCGAGGCGAGCAAGTCGCTGCTCGGCAAGGCGAAGGCGCGCCCGGACCAGGTCGCCAAGGTCATGCAGAGCGTGGCCACCAACGGCCTCGCGCGCCACCTACCGCAAGGTGACCAACAAGCTCGACTCCTACACCCCGCTCGGCTACTCGCTGTGCGGCGTGGTGACCGAGGTCGGCGCCGGCATCGACGACGTCGCGGTCGGCGACGTGGTGGCGTGCGCGGGCAACGAGCACGCGCTGCACGCCGAGCTGAACTGGGTGCCGAAGAACCTCTACGCCCGGGTGCCCGACGGCGTCGACCCGCGGCACGCGGCGTTCGGCACGGTCGGCTCGATCGCCATGCAGGGCGTGCGGCGCGGCGAGCCGCAGCTGGGCGACGTGGCGCTGGTCATCGGGCTCGGCCTGATCGGCCAGCTCGTGGTGCAGCTGCTGGTGGCCTCCGGCGTGCGGGTCGTCGGCGTGGACCCCGACCCGGGCCGCTGCGAGCTGGCCGAGCGGCTCGGCGCGCTGGCGTGCAGCCACCCCGAGTCGGGCGTGGTGGACACCGCGGTCGGCGAGCTGACCGGCGGGCACGGCGTGGACCAGGTGTACCTCGCGGCCGGCGGGCCGTCGAACGGGCCGGTGGAGCTGGCCGCGAAGCTGGCCCGCGACCGCGGCACGGTCGTCGACATCGGCAAGTGCTCGCTGAACCTGCCGTGGAACGCCTACTACGAGAAGGAGCTGGACGTCCGGTTCTCCCGCTCGTACGGGCCGGGCCGCTACGACCCGTCCTACGAGCTGGAGGGCCGCGACTACCCGATCGGCTACGTGCGCTGGACCGAGCGCCGCAACCTCGAGTGCTTCCTCGACCTCGCCGCGCGCGACCGGCTCGACGTCGAGCCGCTGATCTCCCACGTCGCCGAGTTCACCGAGGCCGAGTAGACCTACCGGGCGCTCAACGAGGGCGAGCTCAAGGCCGTCGCCGTGCTGTTCCGGTACGAGAACCCGGACCTGGTGGCCGAGCAGCCCGTCCTCACGATCCCGGTGTCGGTCACCGACGCCGGTGGCGCCCGACCGCCGCCGTCCGCCGCCGCGGCGGGCCGCTGCGGCTCGGGTTCGTCGGCGCCGGCAACTACGCCTCCTCGATGCTGCTGCCGCACCTGACCGAGCGCGAGGACGTGCGGCTGCGCCACGTCGTCACCACCTCGGCGCTGTCCGGCGGCGAACGCGCGGCGCAAGTTCGGCTTCGCCGCCGCGTCCACCGACCTCGACGACGTGCTGGCGAACGACGACATCGACGCGGTGTTCGTGGTGACCCGGCACAGCTCGCACGCGCAGCTGACCGCGCGGGCGCTGCGGGCCGGCAAGGCCGTGTTCGTGGAGAAGCCGCTGGCGCTGTCCGAGGCGGAGCTCGGCGTCGTGCTGGACGCGATCGCCGAGTCCGGCAACGACCGGCTGCAGGTCGGCTTCAACCGCCGGTTCGCGCCGCTGCTGCGCCAGGCCAAGGCCGAGTTCGGCACCCGGGTCGGCCCGGCGTCGGTGCGCTACCTGATCAACGCCGGCCGCCTGGACGCACGGCAGCTGGTACAACCAGGCCGACAGCGAGGGCACCCGGTTCGCCGGCGAGGGCGGCCACTTCGTCGACACCGTGAGCTGGCTGCTCGACGGCGACCCCATCTCGGTGTTCGCCACCGCCACGCCCGGCCAGGACGACCTGCAGATCCTGCTGCGCTACCCGGACGGCTCGACGGCCGCCCTCACCTACGCCACCTCCGGCGCGCCCGGCTTCCCCAAGGAGACGCTGGACCTGCTGGCGGACCGCAAGGTGCTGCGGCTGGACGACTTCGTGAAGGCGTCGGTGCACGCGAAGAAGCGCTGGCTGAGCTCGCGGCTGCCGAAGGGCCGGGACAAGGGCCAGCGCGCGGAGCTGGACGCGTTCCTCGCCGCGGTGGCGACCGGCGGCCCGATGCCGGTGCGCGTCGACTCGCTCGTCGCGACGACGCTCGCCACGCTCGCCGTGCAGACGAGCCTGAACACCGGCGCGCCGGTCCGCCTGGAGCTGCCGACCGCCGCCGCTGCCACCAACGACGCCGCACTCGCCACGAACGGCTCGCCCGCATGATGTCGCCCGGCTGGTACCTGCGCAGGCTGTCCCGCATGGGGCCGCGCGAGGTCGCCGGCCGAGCGGGGGACGTGCTGCGCAAGCGCCGCTGGCGCAAGGAGTTCGCGAACCCGCAGCGGCCGAACCCGTTGCGGCACCGCGAGTTCGCGAGTGTGATCGCGCTGCCGGAGGTACCGGCCGACGCGGTGAAGCGGCTCGTCGAGACGGCCGACGAGCTGATGGCCGGGCGCGCCGAGTACTTCGGCGTGGCGCGCACGGACCTGGTCGCGCCCGACTGGTCGGCCGACCCGAAGACCGGCCGCGGCGCACCGTCCGGTGTGTACGCGTTCGACATCGCCTACCGCAGCGAGGACGCGGTCGGCGACATCAAGCAGATCTGGGAGCCCTCGCGCCACCAGCACCTGACCGTGCTCGCCGCGGCGTACGCGCTGACCGGCGAGGAGCGCTACGCCACGCGGGTCGCCGACCACCTGCGGTCCTGGTGGGCGGCCAACCCGCCGCTGTCGGGCGTGCACTGGGTCAGCGGCATCGAGCTCGGCATCCGGCTGATCTCGTGGGTGTGGGTGCGCCGGCTGCTCGACGGCTGGCCCGGCGCGGCGGCCCTGTTCGAGGACAACCCCGAGGCGCTGCACCAGATCTGGCACCACCAGCGCTGGCTCGCCGCGTTCCGCAGCCAGGGCTCGTCGGCCAACAACCACGTCATCGCCGAGACCGCGGGGCAGCTCGCGGCCGCGTCGGCGTTCCGGCTGGTTCCCGCAGTCGGTCGGCTGGCGGGCCGAGGCGCTGCACGCGCTCGACGAGCACCTGCAGGCCAACACGTTCGGCACCGGGCTCAACCGGGAGCTCGCCACCGAGTACCACGGCCTCGTGCTGGAGCTGGGCCTCGCCGGCGCGCTCGAGGCGCACGCCGCGGGCGTCGCGGTGCCGGAGACGACCCGGCTGGTGCTGCTGCGGATGTCCGACGCGCTCGCCGCGGTCGTGGACGCCGACGCTGCACCCGCCGCGCCAGGGCGACGCCGACGACGGCTTCGGGCTGGTCGTCGACGGGGCGGGCACCCACCGGTGGGGCTCGCTGCTCGCCACCGGCGACGCGCTGTTCGGCCGCCGCGCCTGGTGGCCGGCAGGTCGCACGGCACCGACGTCCGCACCCCGCTGCTGGCCGCCCTGCGCGGGCCGGGGCTTCGGGGTCACCGCGCCGCGGCCGGCGGCAGCGCCCGGCGCACCTTCGCCGACGCCGGGCATGACGATCCTGCGCATCGACCGACGGCGAGCGGCGAGATCTGGTGCCGCTGCGACGGCGGCCCGCACGGGTTCCTGTCGATCGCCGCGCACGGGCACGCCGACGCGCTGTCGGTGGAGGTCCGCCACGACGGCGTCGACGTGCTCGCCGACCCCGGGACCTACTGCTACCACGGGCAGCCCGAGTGGCGGTCCTACTTCCGGTCCACCCTCGGCCACAACACGCTGGAGCTGGCCGGCACCGACCAGTCCACCTCCGGCGGCCCGTTCCTGTGGACCCGGCACGCGAACACGACCGTGCTCACCGCCGACCGACGACGGCCCCGGTGGAGCGCCGAGCACGACGGCTACGCGCCGGCCGCACCCCGCCGCACCGCCGCACGGTCGAGCTCGACGGCGTCGAGCTGCGCGTCCGTCGACGAGGTCCGGGGCGACGGCGAGCACGACGCCCGGCTCGCCTTCCACCTCGGCCCCGCCGTCGCACGTCGACGCTCGACGGCGCCACCGCACGGCTCACTGGTCCGCGCACGGCCACGTCCGCACGGCCGTGCTCGAGCTTCCCGCGGACCTCGCCTGGTCCGCACACCGCGGCGAGACGAGCCCCCCGCTGGGCTGGTACTCGCCGGGTTTCGGCCGCCGGGAGCCCGCCTGGGCACTCGCTCGGCAGCGGCAGGGTGCGCGGCGGCGACACCCTGACCACCCTGCTCCGCTTCGACCGCTAGCCCCCTGGAGGAATCCGCCGTGAACACTCGACCGTGGACCCGCGCCCGCCGGGCTGGTGGCGCTGTGTGCGCTGTCGCCCCTGCTGTTCGCCTGCACGACGTCTCCCGCCGACGACGACAGCGGCCCCGGCGCCACGGGCACCGGCTACCTCGCCGCGCCCACCGGTCCGGTCGCGGCGGTCTGCGGCCACACTGAAGCCCGGGGCCGAAGACGGCGCCCGCGGGCGCCGTCGAGATCGACCCCGCGGTCGACAACGACCTGGCCGTCAAGACCGAGGCCAGCCCGGCGGGGACGACGTTCTGGCTCGCGCCGGGCCGGCACACGCTCGGCACCGACGAGTACAACTCGATCGCCCCGAAGAAGGGCGACAGCTTCATCGGCGCGCACCGGCGCGATCCTCGACGGGCGTCGGCAAGAACCGCTACGCGTTCGTGTACCCCGAGTCCGACGTGACCATCAAGAACCTCACGATCACCGGCTTCGACGCGCCGGCCAACGAGGGCGTGGTCAACCACGACTCCGGCAACGGCTGGGTCATCGAGAACAACACGATCGAGAAGAACGCGGCGCCGGCCTCATGGCGGGCGCGCACCAGAAGGTCATCGGCAACTGCATCCGCGACAACGGCCAGTACGGGATGAACGCCTACAAGGACGGCGACACCATCACCGGCCTCGTCGTCCAGGGCAACGAGATCGTCGGCAACAACACCGACGACTGGGAGTCCAAGGTCGAGGGCTGCGGCTGCACCGGCGGCGTGAAGTTCTGGTACGTCAACGGCGCGGACATCCGCGGCAACTGGGTGCACGACAACCGCGGCCCGGGCCTGTGGGCCGACACCAACAACAACGACTTCCTCATCGAGAAGAACGTCATCGAGGACAACGACGACAGCGCGATCTTCTACGAGACCAGCTACAACGCGGTCATCCGCAACAACACGCTGCGCCGGCAACAACCTGAAGTCGGGGCAAGGGCTTCGCGGAGCCGGGGCGACCCGTTCCCGTCCGCGGCGATCTACATCTCCGAGTCCGGCGGCGAGCCCCGCGTCAAGGCCCGCACCGACCAAGCTCGAGATCTCCGGCAACAACATGGAGAACAACTGGTCGGGCATCACGCTGTGGGAGAACGCGGACCGCTTCTGCAACAGCTCCGCCAACACCTCCACCGGCATCTGCACCCGCCTGGTGCCCAAGGTCGGCGACTGCGCGGTCCCGGCCATCCGCAAGGACCCGCTGTTCAGCGACTGCCGGTGGCGGACCCAGCGGGTCGACATCCACGACAACCACTTCGCCGTCGACCCGAGAAAACTCGGCTGCGACGCAACGATGTGCGCCCGGATGGCGATCCTCTCCAACGTCGGCACCTGGCCGGAATGGTCGCCCTACCTGGGCGACGTGGTCGCAGAAGAACATCACCTACAAGCAGGACAACCACTGGCACGACAACACCTACACCGGCCCGTGGCAGTTCATGCCGATCGACGCCGGCACGCTGCTGGACAGCACGTCGGACTGGCAGAACCAGCCGTACAACCAGGACCTGGGCAGCACGTTCACCGCCGCGGGCGGCTGAGCGAACTCGCGGCGAGCACGCATTTCGGCAGTGGCTTTCGGAAAGGCAACGAACACATGAACGAGACCGAGGTCCAGTCGTTCTGGAACGCGCACCCGTGCGGCGACCACATCGTGGGTGGCCTGCACGGGGCGTTCGCCGACGACTACGAGAGCTTCTTCGCCTCCTACGACGCGTGGCGCTACGACCAGGAGGGCCACATCCCGGCCTGCCTGGACCGCACGGACTGGCGGGACAAGAAGGTCCTGGAGATCGGGCTGGGCCAGGGCGCGGAGTCCGAGCAGCTGATCCGCCGCGGCGCGCGCTGGTCGGGCCTGGACCTCACCGCCGAGTCGGTGGACCGGGTGAAGGCCCGCCTGGCCATCCGCGACCTGCCCCACGACGAGGTCCGCCAGGGCAGCGCGCTGGAGATCCCGTGGCCGGACGACACGTTCGACCTGGTGTTCAGCCACGGCGTGCTGCACCACATCCCGGACATCGCCACCGCGCAGGCCGAGATCCACCGGGTGCTCAAGCCCGGCGGCACGCTCGTCGCGATGCTCTACGCGCGCTCGTCGCTGAACTACCAGGTGAGCATCCGCGATGGTGCGCCGCGCCGTCCTCGCCGCGGCCTACCCGCTGCGCCGCACGAAGCTCGCCCGCTCCTCGCAGATGCTGCGCGAGCACCTGGACAACGCCGAGCGCATCGGCCTGCGCCGCTACCTGAACCTGGAGAACTTCACCCACCGCAGCACCGACGGGCCGCTCAACCCGTTCGCCCGGGTGTACGACACCGACGACGTGCGGCGCGACTTCCGCGACTTCGAGCTCGTCGAGTCCTACCAGCGCTACCTGCACGCCCCGCCGCTGCCGGTGCACGGCCGCGGCGACGGCAGCAAGCTGGGCTGGCACCTGTGGGTCACGCTGCGGGCCCGTCCATGAGTGTCGTCGACGACCCGGTCGTCGCGCCCGCGCGGCAGGCGGTCGAGAAGGTGCCCAAGCTCGTCGGCGCCGCCTGGGTGCTGCTGATCGTCAACACGCTGGGCTCGCAGGGGCCGGAGACGATCATCCCGATCCCGCGCCCGCTGATCCAGATGATCACCATGGGCGCGGTGGCCGGGGCGTTCGTCCTCGCGCTCGTGGTCAACCCGCGGATCCAGATCCGGCCGAGCGCCTACCTGCTGCTGCTGACCGTGCTGGTCGTGGTGAGCTTCGCGAGCAGCGCGCAGCTCACCGGCGGCTGGGGGTCGGTGTTCCGCGCCTTCCGGTTCGCCCTGTTCGTGGCCACGCTGTGGTTACTGAGCCGCTGGTGGGGCATGGGGCTGCAGTTCGTCCGCCACCACATCCGCACGCTCGGCGCGGTGCTGGCTCACCGTGGCCGTCGGGCTGGTCGTCGCGCCGGGGCTCGCCCGCCCGGAGCTGTACGACGGCCGGCTGGTCGGGGTCATCTGGCCGCTGACCGCACCGCAGGTCGGCCAGTACGGGGCGATCGTCGCGGGCCTGGTCATCATGCTGTGGCTCGCCAAGCAGGCCGACTGGCGGATGGTCGTGGTCATCTCCGTGCCCGCGTTCGGGCTGATGGCGCTGTCGCACACCCGCACGGCCATGCTCGGCCTGCTGGTGGGCCTCGTGGTCGCCGGCCTGTCCCAGCTGCTGACCAGCGCCCGGGCCCGCCGCGCGTTCACCTGGAGCCTGGTCTTCGGCGGGCTCGCCGCGGCGACGCTGGCCTCGGCCATCCAGGCGTGGGTGCTGCGCGGGCAGGACGAGGAGAACTTCGCGAACCTCACCGGCCGGGAGAAGACCTGGAACGCGCTGCTGGACCATCCGCGCACGCTGATGCAGGAGGCGTTCGGTTACGGCCTGACCAACAAGTCGTTCAACGGCCTGCCGATCGACTCCAGCTGGCTGTCCGTCTACTACGAACAGGGACTGGTCGGTGTCGGCATCGTCACACTGCTCCTGCTGACGCTGCTCGTGACCGCCGCGCTGCGCCCGCCGTCGGCCGGAACGCGCGTGCGCGGTGTTCCTGATCGCCTACTGCGCGGTGTCGTCCTACACGGAGTCAGGGCTCGGTGACGCATCGCCGTACCTGCTGCACCTGATGATCGCCGCCGGCCTGCTCGCGCACGCGCCGACGGACCGTCGAAATCCGAATTGGACGGTCCACAGAGGATCTTGGATGACCTCGCGACCTCCGATGGCAACGCAACGTAACGACTGCCGCTGATTCCGACGACTCTCAGTCGGGGAGTGCGAAGGGTGGTCAGACTGTGAGCCAGGCAGGTGTTCTTCTCGACCGGGACGGCACGATCATCGTCGACCACGGTTACGTCGGCTCGGTGGACCGGGTCGAGTTCATCGACGGCGCGATCGAGGCGATCGCGACGCTCAACGCGGCGGGCATTCCCGGTCGCGGTGGTGACCAACCAGGCGGGCGTCGCGCGCGGCCACTACGGCATCGAGGACGTCCAGCAGGTCCACAAGCACATGATCGCCGAGCTGGCCCGGCACGGCGCGCACGTCGACCTGTGGCTGTTCTGCCCGTACCACCCGGACGGCATCGTCGAGGCGTTCGCGCGCGCCAGTGCCGACCGCAAGCCCGGCCCGGGCATGGCGCTGGCCGCGGCGAACGCGCTGGACCTCGACCTGGCCGCGTCGTGGGTGGTCGGCGACCGGATCAGCGACCTCGGCCTGGCCCGCGCGGTCGGCGCGCGGCCGCTGTTCGTCGGGCCCGCCACCTGCCCGGACACGGACGTGACGTCCTTCCCCGACCTGGCCGGCCGCGGTCGGCTTCATCCTCGCCGAGGCGAGCGAGCGGCACCCGGACGCAGGCCCGGCCCGCCGGGCCGGCCAAGTTCCCCGCGCACCGCTTCGACGAGGCCGACGCGTTCGGCGGCGCGTACGTCGCCGAGCTGGCCCGCACGTTCGGCACGGTGGACCTCGGCGAGATCCGCCGCGCGGCGGACATCCTCGACGGCCGCCTACACCCGCGACGCGGTCGTGTTCTCCTGCGGCAACGGCGGCTCCGCGTCGATCGCCAACCACCTGCAGTGCGACCACGTGAAGGGCATCCGCAACGGCACCGACCTCACGCCGCGGGTGGTCAGCCTGTCCACGAACGTCGAGCTGCTCACCGCGATCGCCAACGACCTGAGCTACGACGCGGTGTTCGAGTACCAGCTGCAGTCCCAGGCCCGGCCCGGCGACGTGCTGATCGCGGTGTCCTCCTCCGGCCGCTCGCCCAACATCGTGCGGGCGCTGGACTGGGCCCGCGCCAACGGCATGCAGACCATCGCGCTCACCGGTTTCGAGGGCGGCGCCGCGCGGCGCACCGCCGGGGTGAGCGTGCACGTCGACTCCACCAACTACGGCGTCATCGAGGACGCCCACCAGGCATGCATGCACCTACTGGCCCAGTACGTACGACAGTCACGGATGAGTACAGATGCCGTCGCAGCCACCACGTTCTGACCGCATGCGGGTCGCCATCAACCTGCTCACCGACGATCCGGACAACCCGTCGGGTGCGCACTGGTTCTGGACCCGCATCATCCCGGAGATGGCCAAGCGCCTCACCGACGACGAGGAGTTCCACCTGCTGGTGAGCCCCAAGTTGCGGCCGATGCACGAGGGCTACGGGCCGAACGTCCACTACATCACGTTCCCGTGGTCCAACGAGAAGGCCGCGCTGCGCACCGCGAGCGAGCACGTCTACTCGCCGCTGCGGCTGCCGCGCTCGGGCATCGACGTGTTCTCCACGTTGCTGGCCCCGATCGTGAAGCCGGCCCCCGGGCTCGTCGTGCACATCAAGACCCTGCACGCCTACACCGCGCCCGGCTCGGTCGCGCTGCCCAACCGGATCTACCGGCGGCTGAGCTACCCGCGCACCGCGCGGCTGGCCGACGCGATCATCATCAACTCGGAGAGCCTGCGCACCGAGCTGAACCGCTACCTCGACGTGGATCCCGCGAAGCTGCACCTGATCCCCGAGGCCGTGGACCACGAGACGTTCCACCCGGGCGACGCCGACGAGGCACGGGAGCGGGTGCGCCGCGACTACGGCGTCACCAAGCCGTTCGTGCTGTTCGTGTCGTCGCTGTGGCGGTACAAGAACTGCGCCGGGCTGATCCGCGCGTTCGCCGCGGCGAAGTCCGAGCTGGGCGACCGGCAGCTGGTCGTGGTCGGCCCGGGCCGCGACGTGGAGTACGCGGCAGAGCTGCGCGAGCTCGCCGCGAGCCTCGGCGTGGCCGACGACGTCGTGTGGGTCGGCGGGGTGCCGAACGAGGACACCGTGCACTTCTACCGCGCGGCCGACGTCTTCGTGTACCCGTCGTTCAACGAGACCTTCGGCCTGCCGATCCTGGAGGCGATGGCGGCCGGGTGCCCGGTCGTCACCTCGGACACCACCGCGATGCCGGAGACCGCGGGCGGCGCGGCGCTGCTGGCCGACCCGAACGACCCGGAGTCGATCGCCGGCGCGATCGTCGAGGCGTGCGGGCCGGAGGGCGCGCGGCTGCGCGAGCGCGGCCCGGTGCGGGCCGGCGAGTTCACCTGGACCGCCACGGCGGAGCGGACCCTGGAGGTCTACCGCGCGGTCCACGCCAGACGGTCCACCCGGGAGGGACGTAGATGAGGGTTCTGGTCACCGGCGGCGCCGGGTTCATCGGCTCGCACACCGCCGACCGGCTGGTGTCGCTCGGCCACGAGGTCACCGTGCTCGACGCGCTGACCGCGCCCGTGCACCGCGACCGCACGCCGAACTACCTGACGCCGGGTGCCGACCTCTACGTCGGCGACGTGCGCAACCGCGACCTGCTCGCGAACCTGCTGCGACGGACGGACGCGGTCTACCACTTCGCCGCCTACCAGGACTACCTGACCGACTTCTCGACGTTCACCGACGTCAACGTCACCTCGACGGCGCTGCTGTACGAGACGATCGTGGCCGAGAAGCTGGACATGATGCGCGTGGTCGTCGCGTCCTCGCAGTCGGCCATGGGCGAGGGCCTCTACCGGTGTGCCGAGCACGGCGAGCAGACGCCGGACATGCGCCCGGAGTCCCAGCTCGCACGGTCCGACATGGGACATCGCGTGCCGGGTGTGCGGCGGTCCGCTCGAGATGCAGGCCACGCCCGGAGCGGATCCACAACCCGCAGAACGCGTACGGCATGTCGAAGTACGGCGAGGAGATGGTGGCGCTCAACCTCGGCCGCCGCTACGACATCCCGAGCGTCGCGCTGCGCTACAGCATCGTGCAGGGCCCGCGGCAGTCGGTGTTCAACGCCTACTCCGGCGCGTGCCGCATCTTCAACCTGCACTACCTGCTGGGCGGCGCGCCCACGCTGTACGAGGACGGCCAGGCGATCCGCGACTACGTCAACATCCACGACGTGGTCGACGCGAACCTGCTGATGCTCACCGACGACCGCGCGGCCGGCCAGGTCTTCAACGTCGGCGGCGGGACCCCGTACACCACCGAGCAGTTCGCCGAGGTCGTCCGCCGCCAGTACGGTTCGGACAAGCCCGGGCGTGGTCAGCGGCGAGTACCGCTTCGGCGACACCCGCCACATCCTGTCCGACATCGACGCGATCAAACAGCTCGGCTGGTCGCCGAAGCGCACGCCGGCCGACTCGGTGGCCGAGTACGCCGCCTGGCTGTCCGGAATGGACGGTCTGGAGGAGATCCTCGCCGCCGCCGACGCCAAGATGCGCGCGCTGGGCGTGGTCCGCAAGGCGGGCGTGTGAAGGCCGTCCTGCTCGCCGCCGGGCTCGGCACCCGCCTGCGGCCGCTGACCGACACCACTCCGAAGTGCCTGCTGCGCATCGGGGACCGCACGCTGCTCGACATCTGGCTGGACGCGCTCGCCGGCATCGGCGTGACCGAGGTGCTGCTGAACACCCACCACCTCGCCGGCCAGGTGCGCGCGCACGTGGCCGCGCGCGACGGGCGGCCCGGCGGTGCGCCTGAGCCACGAGCCGGTGCTGCTGGGCAGCGCGGGCACGCTGCGTGGCCAACCGGGACTTCGTCGAGGGCGAGGACATGTTCCTCGCGATCAACGCGGACAACCTCACCGACTTCGACCTCGAGCTGCTGGTCGAGGCGCACCGGGCCGGCGACGCGATCGCCACGCTGACGCTGTTCCACACGCCGAACCCGAGCGCCTGCGGCATCGTCGAGGTGTCGCCGGACGGGCGGATGACCGGTTTCGTGGAGAAGCCGGCCGACCCGCCGGGCGACCTGGCGAACGCCGGCGTGTACGCGTTCGCGCCGGCGGTGCTGGACCTGATCGACGAGCCCCTACCCCGCGACATCGGCTTCGACCTGCTGCCCCGACTGGTCGGCCGCGCCCGCGCGGTCGACATGGCGGGCGCGTACTTCATCGACATCGGCACCCCGGCCGCGCTGGCCCGCGCCCGGGACGAGTGGCAGGTGGCAGATCATGATCATCACCCAGACACCGCTGCGCGTCGGGCTCGTCGGCGGCGGCACGGACCTGCCGAGCTACTACCGCGAGCACGGCGGCCGGGTGCTGAACGCGGCCATCGACAAGTACGTCTACGTGGTCGTCAAGCAGCGCTTCGACAACGACATCTACGTCAACTACTCGCGCAAGGAGATCGTCTCGCGGGTCGAGGACCTCGAGCACGAGCTCGTCCGCGAGGCGATGCACATGGCCGGGGTCCGCGGCGGGGTGGAGATCACCACGCTCGCCGACATCCCGTCCGCCGGCTCGGGCCTCGGCTCGTCGTCGTCGGTGACCGTGGGCCTGCTGCACGCGCTGTTCGCCTACCAGGGCCGGCAGGTGTCCGCGGAGGACCTGGCCGAGCGCGCGTGCGCGATCGAGATCGACCGCTGCCGCAAGCCCATCGGCAAGCAGGACCAGTACGCGGCCGCGTTCGGCGGGATCTGCGACATCCACTTCGGCACGGGCGACCGGGTCGTGGTCGAGAAGGTCGAGCTCTCGCCCGGCGACCGGCGCCAGGTGCAGTCCGAGCTGATGCTGTTCTTCACCGGCATCACCCGCAGCGCCGACACGATCCTGTCCGAGCAGACGAAGAACATCGGCGACCGGCTGCCGCAGCTCCACCAGCTGCGCGACCTCGCGGGCGAGGCGGTCGCGGGGCTGCGCGCCGGCGACACCGACGCGCTCGGCACCGCGCTCGCGAAGAGCTGGCAGGCCAAGCGGGCGCTCGCGTCCGGCGTGTCCAACGGCCAGATCGACCAGGCCGTCGAGGCGGCGCTCGCCGCGGGCGCGTCCGGCGCGAAGGTGACCGGCGCGGGCGGCGGCGGCTTCCTGCTCGTCACCTGCCCGGTCGAGCACCAGCGGGCGGTGCGTACGCAGCTTTCGGGTATGAAGGAGTTGCCGATCAAGCTCGAGCCGCTGGGCTCGCGCGTGATCTTCAACGTCCATCGCGACATCTGGAGCTGAGTGACCCGCACCGCCGACTCGCGACCGATCATCCCGCCGCTCCTACGGCGGCCACTCGCGATCGTGGCGGTGCTCGCCGCCGTGGCGGTCGTCGTGCTGGGTGTGAGCTACGCGGGTACCTCCAGCGGGGGCGCCTTCGACCTGTGGCTGCAGCCGTGGCTGGACAGCTCCAGCGCCGAGTGGCACCCGCTCGCGCTGGCGATCGACTTCTGCGGCGAGCCGGTCGGTCTCGCGTCGCTGGTGGTCCTGCTGACCGTGGTGTCGTTGGTGCTGCGCCGCCCACGGGTGGCCGTGCAGGTGGTGCTCGGCACCGGCCTGGCGATCACCGCGACCACGGTCATCAAGCACGTCGTCGGCCGCACCATCCACGAGACGTTCCTGTCCTACCCGAGCGGGCACACCGCGTCCGCGACCGCGCTGGCGACGGCCGCCGTGATGCTGGTGTGGCACCGCCTGCGCCCGGCGGCGGCGTTCGCGCTGCTGATGGCCGCGGCGCTGGTCGCGGGCGCGGCCGCCGCGTGGGCGCAGGCGGGCCTGGTGGCCCACTACCCGACCGACACCATCGGCGGCTGGTGCACGGCGCTGGCCGTGATCCCGGTGACGGCCTGGCTGATCGACCGCACCTTCGCATGGTGGGAACTCAGGCGAAAAGCGGAAACCCCCGCCTGACAGCACGGCCGCCGCACACCCCACCTCCGGCCCGTCGGCAGCCAAGAGCAGCCAGACAGAAGCCCGGCCGGGCTGACCGCCGCACGTCGCGCGGTCGGCGTTCGGGTCGGCAGCCGAAGCCGCCGAGCGACCGAGTCCGGCCTTTTGGTGTCGTGGCCGTCAGGCGAAGCGGCAGCCGAAGCCGCCGACCGATCCGGCCCGGCCTTGGTGTCGTGGCCGGTCAGGCGAAGCGGCGGAAGACCGGCTTGACCGGGCGCCCGCCCAGCCACGGCGCCGGGTCGCCGGCGTCCAGGGCCTGGCGGTAGACCGCGCACGCCTTCGCCACCACCTCGACCGTGCGGTCGATGTCCGCGTCCGTGAGGGCGCTGCTCACCACGAACGACGGGCCGATGACCCCGCCCGTGATCAGCTGGCGCAGGAACAGCGTCCGGTACTCCTGGGACGGCTTGCCCTCGGCGTCCAGCGTGCCGAACACCAGGTTGGCCTCCCGGCCCCGCACGACCACGTGGTCGGCGACGCCCGCGTCCGCGGCCACCGCACGCACGCCGGCCGCGAGCCGCGTGCCGAGGGCGTGCAGCTGCGCCGCGATGCCCTCCTCGACGTAGGTGTCCATCACGGCCATCGCCGCGGCCAGGGCGTGGGTCTCCGCGCCGTGGGTGGTCGACAGCAGGAACACCCGCTCCCGGGTGTCGCGCAGCCCGCCCAGCTCCATCAGGTCGCGCCGGCCCGCGAGCGCGGACACGGCGAACCCGTTGCCCAGCGCCTTGCCGAACGTCGACAGGTCCGGCGTCACGCCGAACAGGCCCTGCGCGCCCGCCTCCGACCAGCGGAAGCCGGTGATCATCTCGTCGAAGATCAGCACCACGCCGTGCCGGGTGCACAGCTCGCGCAGCCGCTGCAGGTAGCCCGGCCGGCGGGTCGGCCTGCGTCGCCGCCTCCAGGATCACGCACGCCACCTGGCCACCGGCGACCAGCGTCGGACACCGCGTCGATGTCGCCGTACGGGAACCCGACGGTCAGGTCCGTCGTGCTGGCCGGGATGCCGGCGGGCATGCCGGTGGTGCCGATGAACCAGTCGTCGGTGGAGAAGAACGGCTGCGACGAGCACAGCGCGACCAGCGGCCGGCCGGTCGCCGCGCGGGCGAGCCGCACCGCGGCCGTGGTCACGTCCGAGCCGTTCTTGGCGAACTTGACCATCTCCGCGGTCGGCACGGTGGCCAGGAACTTCGCGGCCGCCTCGAGCTCCAGCGCGGCCGGCCGCACGAAGTTGCTGCCCAGCTCCAGCTGCGCGCGCACGGCCTCGGTGACCCGCGGGTGCGCGTGGCCCGAGGCTGACCGAGCGCAGGCCCGAGCCGTACTCGATGAACTCGTTGCCGTCGACGTCCCACACGTGCGCGCCGCGCCCGCGGGAGATGACCGGCGCCATGCCCTCGGGGTACTGGTCCTCACCCTTGGCGTAGGTGTGCGCGCCGCCCGGCACCAGGTCGGCGAGCCGCTTGTTCGCCTCGCGGGATTGTGTGAAGTCCATCGTCCTAGACCTTTCCGGTGGCGTACGACAACGCGTCGGCGAGCGGCGGTGCCTGCCGGTCCCGTGCGGACAGCAGCGCGGGCGGGAGCGGCCACGGGATCGCCAGCTCCGGGTCGTCGAACGCGATCGCCACGTCCTCGCTCGGGTCGTGCGGCCGGTCGATGCGGTACGACACGTCCGCGGGGTCGGTGAGCGCCTGGAAGCCGTGCGCGCAGCCGGCCGGCACGTACAGCGTCACCTGTGTGTCGCCGGACAGGTCGAAGGTCCGCATGTTGCGGTAGGTCGACGAGCCGGGCCGCAGGTCGACGATCACGTCGAAGACCCGCCCGTACGAGCAGCGCACCAGCTTCGCCTCGCCGCGGCCAGAGCGCAGGTGCATGCCCCGGATGACGCCCTTGGCGGAGCGGGAGAGGCTGTCCTGGGCGAACCCGTCCGGGTCGATGCACACCGAGCGCGCGACGTCGGAGTCGAACGTGCGGCTGAAGAAGCCGCGCTCGTCGGCGTGCGGGGTCGGCTCGAACAGGAACGCGCCGAGGATCTCGGGTACGGGAACGGCTTTCACGCGGATCTCCCAACGGACGTGACGGCCGAGATCGCCTTGGACAGCGCGGCGAACTGGATGTCGAGCCGGTCGCGGGCGGCGCGGTTGCGCTCGGCGAGCACGGCGGTGACCTCGTCGCGGCGGCGCTCCAGCTCAGTGAACTGGTCGACCAGCCGGGCGGAGTCGATCGTGGCGGCCTGCTGGCAGAACTCGCCGAGGCCCATGGTGCCCATCAGCACGTCGTTCTTGGCGGCGTAGCCGATCGACAACGTCGGCCTGCCGGCGAGCAGTCCGCACAGCACGTTGTGGTACCGGGTTGCCACCACCGTGTCCACTTCGGACATCTGGCGCATGAGATCCTGCAACGAGGTCAGCGGCTCGGCGACGACGTCACCCTCGACCGAGGCGAGGATCTCGGTGACCACCGGGTCGTCGGCGACGTCCCCGGTGAACAGCCGGACCGGCCGTCCACTGTCGACCAGGTACCGGACGAAACCCTTGAGCGCCACCAGGTACCGCTCGTGCAGCTCGTCGGCGCGCTGCCGGTCGTCGTTGCCGCCGTAGTAGGCCATCACGCCGACGCCGACCGCGCCGGTCGGCGGCTTGCCGGCGGGCGCCTCGAGCGCGAACGCCAGGTCGGGGTAGACGCCGTCGGCCGAGGTGTCCACGCCCATCGCCCGCATCGCGTTCCGCGACAGCTCGTCGCGGAAGGACCGGTAGTGCGCGAGCCGCGCCGCCCGGGTGACGAGCAGGCGGGTGAGCCGCTTGGCGATGACGCTGGAGCCGACGCTGACCAGCGCCACCCGCACACCGGCCAGGCGCGCGGTCAGGGTCAGCCAGAACAGCGAGTACGGGAAGGCCCAGGGGCGCAACG
Organism: uncultured Actinomycetota bacterium; assembly: GCA_963841395.1. Classification (GTDB taxonomy): domain Bacteria; phylum Actinomycetota; class Actinomycetes; order Mycobacteriales; family Pseudonocardiaceae; genus Actinophytocola. The sequence goes on along the minus strand of CAWJCX010000051.1, from coordinate 327,295 downwards.
GAAGCGTGGCCTCGAGCACGCCCATGCCGGGCACGATCACCACTTCCTGCCGCCGCACCCACGCGAACGTCCGGAAGGGATCGAGCAGCTTGCCGACGACCTTGAGCGCGGCCGCCCGCAGCCCGGTGGCGGCGCCGGCGTGCGGCTCGTACCACTGCAGCGCGGTGGCCGGCGCGCCGTACATCTCGGTGACGCGGTCCGGCCCCATGCACATGAAGTCCAGGCGCACGCCGGGATGCCGGTCGCGCAGGAACGTCACGACCGCGTCCAGCGAGCCGTCGTTGCCGAGGTTGCCGGAGCCGAGAATCCCGAACAAGCCCACCCGGGGAGGTGCGGTCATGAAGCCCGCCGCAGGGTGCTCTCGATCTTGTGCACCGGCTTGAGCACGGTCCGGTCCGACAGCCACCGGGTCAGCAGGCCGTAGCAGCGGCGCCGGTCGGCCGCGGACAGCGGCGCGCGGGCGACCGCGGTGAAGTAGCTGGTCATGTACTCGCTCATCAGCCGCGCGGTGGAGTGCCCGGCCCGGCGCGGGTCGAGGTTGCGGCACACGGCCTGCACGGACCCGAGCCGGTCGCCGCGGCCGGGGTGCTCGCGGCGGAAGAACATCACCTCGGGCACCTGCAGGAACCGGCCGTACAGCGCCATCTCGGCGACGAGCTTGCGCCCGGCGTTGTGGTAGCTGTCGTGCGGGGCGATCGCCCGCATCACGTCGGTGCGGATCACGCCGTAGAAGTCGTCGCCGCCGTCGGTGAACAGCAGGTCGCGGAAGCGCACCGGTGCGGACGGCGAGTCGGTCTTGAGCGTGTAGTCGTAGGTCTCGATGACCTCGCCCGCCTCGTCGACGATCGCCATGTAGGAGTGCGCGAGCGCGGCGTCGTGGTTCGCGTCGAGCAGCGCCACGCAGCTCTCCACGAGCCGCGGCGCGAACAGGTCGTCGTGCGCGGCCCACTTGAACAGCTCGCCGCGGGCCTCGTCGACGAGGAAGTTGTGGTTCGGCGCGGCGCCGATGTTCACCGGCTGCTTGACGTAGCGGATCCGGTCGTCGCCCGCGGCGTACTTGCGGCAGATCTCCTCGGTGCCGTCGGTCGACGCGTTGTCGGAGATGACGAGCTCGAAGTCGGTGTAGCTCTGGGCGAGAAGCGCGTCGATCGACTCCGCGAGGTAGTTCTCGCCGTTGTAGACCGGCAGTCCGATCGTCAGGCGTGGCGTGGTCATGGCGTCCTCGATTCGTCACCGGACAAGGCAAGCTCGTCGTTCTGGTCGTCGTCGGCCACCGGGGCCGGGGTGTGTTTGCGCAGGCTCGCGTGCAGCTGGTGCCACCACACGATCGCGCCGAGCAGCGTCGCGGACGCGGCGCCCCAGGCCGAGCCCTCCGCGCCGTCCAGCACCGCGCCGGTCAGCCCGAACACGACGTAGGCCGACGACATGATGAGCATGCAGCGCAGGCTGCGGCGGGCGTCGCCGAGCGCGCGCAGCCCGGCGGCCGCCCCGTTGATGAAGCCGGCGTTCGTGACGCTCAGCGTGGCCGGGATGATCAGTGGCGCCGCCGCGTACCAGGTCTCCCCGAGCACGAGCGTGCCGATCCGTTCGTTGACCAGCACGAGCAGCGCGACACCCCAGAGCAGCGTGCCGCCGGCCTGCGCGCCGCCGAGCACGAAGCAGAACTTCGTCAGCCGGTGCGGGCTGCGGCGCAGCACCCGGGCGGCCTCCGGTACGGCCACGAAGGACAGTCCCATGAGGACGGCCATGAACGGGCCCATGAGCAGCTCCGCGCCGCGCACGGAGCCGACCGCCGCCAGGCCCGCTATCGCGCCGAGCCCGTACATCCGCAGCTGGGTGGACCCGCTGTTGCTGACGTTCTCGATCATGTACCGGGTGCCGAGGTCGCGTTGGTCGCGCAGCCAGGAGGTCACCCCGGACAGGCGGGGCAGCATGCCGATCTGCACGCAGCCGTAGATCGCCGCGGCCCCCGCGGACAGTCCCCAGGCGAGCAGGAACGCGACGACGGTGCCGTCGCGGGTGGCGAGCAGCATCGCCGGGACCATCGCCACGGCCCACACCATGTCGTTGGCGAACGCGCGCTGCCCGACCCCGGCGGCGAAGAACGCGAACCGCCAGGCGTCCTGCAGCATGAGTGCGGGGAGCACGAGCCCCAGCGCCACGAACGCCGAGCCGAGCTCGCCACCGATCGTGATGCCGATGGCCACGCTCAGCACGCCGGTCGTCGAGGCCCGACGGCGAGCGCGGTGCCGGCGGACCGGCCGACCGCCGTCGCGCCAGGACGCCTGGCTCACACCGCTGTACCGCACCACCAGCGGGTCGGTCGCGAGACCGCGCGAGATGTTGATGATCACGCCGTAGGTCACCCAGGCGAGGCTGAAGATGCCGAACGCCTTGATGCCCAGCCCGTGCGCGACGAACACGCCGACCGCGAAGTTGGTCATGCTCGACACGGCCTGGTCAGCCAGACCCCAGCTGAGCCGCCGAGCCATCCCCCGAATCGCCTGCCATGTGTGCTACTCCTTGATCAGTCCGGCGTCGACCAGCGCGGCCGCGGCGCGGCGACGGAGTCGAACGGGCAGCCCGGCGCGCTCCGCGATGTCGAGCAGGCTGTGCTCGCCGTCGGAGAGGTTGAGCACCCACAGCATCGCCAGCTGCGCCTGCTTGGCGTCGCTGCGGCCGCCGAGCGAGTCGTACAGCCCCCGCTTGCCCAGCTGCGGCTCGCCGTACGGGGAGAGGTTGACGTAGTGCCGGTTCACGTCCAGCACGGCGACCGCCTCGCGCAGCACGGCCAGGGTGTCCACCATGGACTCCGGCGAGACGAGGTCCGGGTTGTCGCCGGAGGTGTGGTACTCCGGGTACTCCGCGTACGGCGTCCGGGTCAGGCAGCCGACGCCGAGGTTGAAGCCGGGCGAGCAGTACTGCCGCTCGTCGTAGCCGTACGGCGAGAACGCGCGGATCTCGTGTGGACGGTCGCGGAGCACGTGCGCGAGCACCCGGTCGATCTCCGCGTCCCCGCGCCGGCTCTGCTTGTAGGTCAGCGACGCCGCGGTCGCCCGCGCAGGCCAGCACGATGCCGTGCTTGACCTTCTCCACCCGGGCGGCGTTGCGCGCGAGCCAGGTGATCGCGCCGATCGTGCCGGGCGCGAAGATGAACCGGTAGGTGTAGTACGGGTTCTCGAGCGAGCTGCGCCAGCTCGACGGCCACCGCGACGGCGGCCATGTTGTCGTTCGCGAGCGCCGGGTGGCAGACGTGGCAGGAGACGATCACCTCGTCGGTGACCTGGCCGGGCACGACGTGCTCGGCGTAGGTCAGGTGCCCGTCGGCCAGCGTCGAGTCGATCCGCACCTCGTAGTCGCCGTCGGGCATCGCGTCGAGCGTGTCCTGCGCGAGGCAGAAGCCCCAGGTGGGCGCGTAGTAGCTGGTCCGGTACGGGATCAGCGACGGCTGGTCGGGCAGCGTGTGCAGGTGCTCGCGCAGCCGCGCGAGCGGCATCGTCTCGTGCACCGGCACGCTGTAGCCCACGACGTGCAGCGCGTGCTCGCGGAAGTCGACGACCCGGCGGCCGGCGGCGTCCGCGATGTAGGCGTCGCGGATGTTCCACTCCTGCGGCACGGTCCAGTCGAGCACGTCGGTGCCGGTCGGCACCTCGTGCACGGTCAGCGGCAGGTGCTCGCCGATGATGTCGAGCGTCGCCCGCACCCCGTCGCCGGTGATGCTCCGGCACAGCGGGTAGAGCCGCTCCACCAGAGCATGCATCCGCGCGCCGGCGACAGCGTCCATCACGTGTGCCGCAGGGTGTCGTCGACCGCGCCCGCGCCGGACCGGTCCTTCAGCCAGGCCAGCCGGGTGAAGCGGCGCTCGAACGACTCCGTGGTCAGGCCGTGCTTCTGGTAGGCCTCGATCAGCTCGAGCGCGCCGTCCTTGACCGACCAGGCGCAGTCGAAGCCCGGGATCGCCGCGCGGAACCGGGAGAAGTCGACCCGGTAGGAGCGCGGGTCCGCGCCGGCCTCGCCGGTGATCCGCAGCCGCGAGCCGGGGACCGCCTCGACGACCTCGGCGGCGATCTCCGCGACGGTCACGTTGTTGCGCTCGGTGCCGATGTTGAACGCCTGGTCGTGCACGGCCTCGCGCGGCGCGGTGAGCGCGGCGAGGAACGCCGCGGCGATGTCGCTGGGCGTGCACCAGCGGCCGCCACGGCGTGCCGTCGGAGAGCACCAGCACCTCGCCGGACAGGTAGGCGTGGCCGACCAGGTTGTTCAGCACGATGTCGGCCCGCAGCCGCGGCGAGTAGCCGAACGCGGTGGCGTTGCGCAGGTACACCGGGGTGAAGTCGCCGTCGGCGAGCTCGTGCAGGTCGTCCTCGACGCGGACCTTCGACTCCGCGTACGGGGTGGCCGGGCGCAGCGGCGCGTCCTCGTTCGACCAGGCCGCCGCCGCCGGAGGCGCCGTACACCGAGCAGGTCGACGCGTACAGGAACCGCTGACGCCGTTGTCGCGGGCCAGCCGGGCGAGCCGCACGGCCGCGCGGTGGTTGATGTCGTAGGTCAGGTCGGGGGCCAGCGCGCCGAGCGGGTCGTTCGACAGCGCCGCCAGGTGGATCACGGCGTCCACATCGGACACGTGCTCGTGGCGTGACGTCGCGCAGGTCGACGTCGTGGCCCGGCGGGTCGGCCGGCGGTCGTCGCCGAGCACGCAGCGGGTCGAACAGCCCCGAGTCGAGGCCGACGACCTCGTGTCCTGCGGCCGCCAGCACCGGTGCCATGACCGTGCCCAGGTAGCCCTTGTGCCCCGTCAACAGGACGCGCATCGCTCAGCCCTCCAGGTCGAGAATCTGCTTGGTGACGTGGAAGGCCTCGGCGTAGCGGGCCTGGCACTCGATCCCGCGGATCCGTGCCAGACCGAGGAACGCCTCCCGGTCGTACCACGGACGGTGTCGCTGCGAGGGGTAGTGCTGTTGCAGCAGTGCGACCTTTTTCTCGGCCAGATCGGGCGACATCGGCTGGTAGGTGTTGGGCCGGCCCAGGTCGCCGTCCCATTTGACGATCTCGTAGCCGAGCACGAGATGGTCACGGAACGCGGTCGGCACGAGCTGGCCAGGCCGCGGTGGTCCTGGTGCGCGTCGTCGGTGCGCGGCGCGAACACCATGTCGGGGTCGGTGCGCCCGCGCAGCTCCTCGAGCGCGTTCTTGGCCTCGTCCCAGTGCGCGGGCAGCCGGCCGTCGGGCATCTTGAGCACGGTCACGTCGAGGTCGGCGCCCGGGCAGAAGGCGGCGAGCGCGGCGCGCTCCTCGTCCTCCCGGTCGCTGCCGCCGCCGGAGAGCACCAGCGCGTCCACCCGGATCCCGGGCCGGGCCGTGCACATCGCGAGCAGCGTGCCGCCCGCGCCGATCGCGATGTCGTCACAGTGCGCGCCGAGCGCGACGACACTGTCGATCCGCCCGGCACCCAACCGGATCACGCGGTCCTCGCGGGGATCTGCGCTCGTCGTCCCACAGCGCCCACGGCCGCTCGCCGCGCGCGTAGCCCGCGTCGAGCGCGGCCTTCTCCTTGACCGTGTCGGTCGGCTTCCAGAACCCGCGGTAGGGGTAGGCGAGCAGCCGGCCGCGCTTGGCGAGCTCGGCGCAGCCGTCGGCGACCAGGTCGCCGCCCTCGCGGGATGTGGTCGAAGACCTCCTGGCGGAGCACGAAGTAGCCGCCGTTCTCCCACATCGGCATCTCGCTGACCGCGGTGATCGCGCCGACCTTGTTGTCCTCGCCCATCTCCACGCAGTGGAAGGACGACTGCGGCGGCACGACCATCATCGACGCGCCCGCGTCGGAGGCGCGGAACCGGTCGACCATGACGTCGAGCGGCGCGTCGGTGAGCACGTCGGCGTAGTTGGCGAGGAACATCTCGTCGCCGTCGAGGTGGTCGCGCACCCGGCGCAGCCGCTCGCCGATCGGCCGACTCGATGCCGGTCTGGATGAACGAGATCGACCAGTCCGCGATGTCGGTGGCCAGCAGCTCGGCCTGCCCGTTGCGCAGGACGAAGTCGTTGGAGATGGTCTCCTCGTAGTTGAGGAAGAAGTTCTTGATGTGGTGGGCCCCGTAGCCGAGGCACAGCACGAACTCCTTGTGCCCGAAGTGGGCGTAGTAGCGCATGACGTGCCAGATGAGCGGCCGCGGGCCGACCATCGCCATCGGCTTGGGCACGTCGTCGGTGGCCCCGTTGCGCATGCGCATCCCGTACCCACCGCAGAACAGAACGACCTTCATGGCTTTACCTCGACGATCTCCAGGCTCGGGATGGGGAAGACGAGCCTGCCCGCCCCATTCGCCCACATAGGACAGTTGCTCGGTGAGCTCCGCGCGCAGGTTCCACGGGAGCACGAGCACGTAGTCGGGCCGGTCCTCGGCGATCCGCTCGGGCGGCAGGATCGGGATCCGGGTGCCCGGGGTGTACCGGCCGTGCTTGTAGGGGTTGCGGTCCACCGTGTAGGCCAGCAGGTCCGGCCGGATGCCGCAGTGGTTGAGCAGGGTGTTGCCCTTGCCCGGGGCGCCGTAGCCCACGACGGTCTTGCCCCGCGCGGCGGCGGTGGTCAGGAAGGCGAGCAGCTCGCGGCGCACCGTGGCCACCCGCTCGGCGAACTCGGCGTAGCCGGCGAGCTCGTGCAGGCCGGCGGCCTTCTCGCGGGCGAGCACGTCGAGCATCCGCTGGCTGGGCTCGCCGGCGATCTCGGCCGGGCGGGCGAACAGCCGGATCGAGCCGCCGTGCGTGTCGACCAGCTCGACGTCCACCAGGGTCAGCCCGCCGCTGGCGAGGGCCCGCTGGGCGGAGGCGACCGTGTAGTACTGGAAGTGCTCGTGGTAGATCGTGTCGTACTGGTTGCGCTCGAACAGCGTCAGCAGGTGCTGCACCTCGATGGACACCCAGCCGTCGTCGGCGACCAGGGCGCGCAGGCCCTGGGTGAAGCCCACGACGTCGGGGATGTGCGCGTAGACGTTGTTCGCCACGACGAGGTCGGCCGGCCCGTGCTCGGCGCGTACCGCGGCGCCGGTCTCGGGCGAGAGGAACTCGGTGAGCGTGTCGACGCCCTTCTCCCGCGCGGCCGCGCCGACGTTGACCGACGGCTCGATGCCGAGGCAGCGGATGCCGCCGGCCTTGACGTGCTGGAGCAGGTAGCCGTCGTTGCTGGCGACCTCGACGACGAACGAGTCGGCGCCGAGTCCGAACCGGACGGTCGAGTCGAGGACGAACTTCTTCGCGTGCTCGACCCACGAGGTCGAGAAGGACGAGAAGTAGGCGTACTCGGTGAACGTCTCCTCGGGCGTGATCAGGGGCGGCAGCTGGGCGAGCCAGCAGCTGGTGCACACCCGCAGGTGCAGCGGGTAGGTCATCTCGGGCTCGTCGAGCTGGGCCTCGGTGAGGAACAGCTCGCACGGCGGCGTGGCCCCGAGGTCCACCACGCTGACGAGGTCGGTGGAACCACACAAACGACAGGTCATCAGTAAGCCCCCTGCCCGCCGAGCACGGCCCGGAAGGTCTTCCACAGGATCATCGCGTCGAGCGCGAGCGACCAGTCCTCCACATATCGCAGGTCCAACCGGACCGCCTCCTCCCACGGCAGGTCGCTACGACCGCTGACCTGCCACAATCCGGTCAAACCTGGCTTCACGAGCAGCCGGCGCCGCATGTCCGGCTCGTAGCGTGCGGACTCCTCCGGCAGCGGCGGCCGCGGTCCCACCAGCGACATCGAGCCGGTGAGCACGTTGAACAGCTGCGGCAGCTCGTCGAGCGAGTAGCGCCGCAGGATCGCGCCGACCCGGGTGATCCGCGGGTCCTTGCGCATCTTGAACAGCACGCCCGGCGCCCTCGTTGGCGGCGGCGAGCTCGGCCTTCTTGCGGTCGGCGTCGCGGACCATCGTGCGGAACTTGACGATGGTGAACTCGCCGGCCGGACTTGCCGACCCGCTGCTGGGTGTAGAACGCGCTGCCCCGCGAGTCGATCATGATCGCGAGCGCGGCGAGGGTCATCACCGGCAGGGCCATGGCGATGAGGACGAAGGCGCCGATCCGGTCGACGACGCCCTTGACCGCGCGGCGCATGCCGGTGAACACCGGCGCGCTGACGCGCAGCAGCGGCATCCCGAGCACGCCGCTGACGTGCAGCCGTGGCCCGGCGACCTCCATGAGCGTGGGGGCGACGACCATCTCCGCGCCGCTGCCCTCGAGCTTCCAGGCGAGCTGCTGGAGCCGGCGCGGGGTCCAGTAGGAGTCGGCGGTGACGGCGACGATGCGGTAGCCGCCGCGGCGGACGTGCTCGGCGACCTCGTCGAGCCGGCCGACCACGGACACGCCGTCGACGTCGACGTCGTCGCGGGTGGTGCCGGTGCCGTCGACGGTGCAGACCGCGGCGACGCGCCAGCCGATGTGCTGGGCGGCCTTCGTGCGGTCGATGAGGTCGCGGACGGTGTCGACGCTGCCGGCGGCCATGACGGGCAGCAGGCACTCGCCGTTGTACCGGGCGCGGTGCAGTACCTGGCGGAGCAGGTAGCGGAAGAGCAGGGCGACCAGGGCGATGGACGGCACGACGATGAAGACCCAGGGGCGCGCCGAGACCACGCCGGTGGCCAGCCCGGCCAGCCCGAGCGCGATGGCGGCGGCGAACATGCCGCGGCCGAGCCGGACGTACTCCTCGGCACCCTGCCCGAGCGTCACGAGGTTCCACGCGCGGTTCATGGCGAGCGAGACGAGCACGACGATCACGGTGACCGCACCGAGGACGAGGTCCTTGAACAGCGCGGCGCCGCTGACACTGATCAGCCCGCCGACGACGAGCGCGACGCAGAGCGTCACGAGCACGTCGGAGACGATCACGTATCTGCGGTAGGCCGGCTCCCAGCTCGCGACGGGTGGCTGGGCGGGTTCACCTGCGGGCAGCAGGCCAGAGTGGCGGTTGACGGACAAGCCCCGCAAGATCGTCGATCTCCGACGCGGGGCGCGTAACTGCTGGTCACTCATTGTGGTCCCCCCCGGCCGCGCGCATACGCGCATGGCGGGTTCAAGGGCTTTCCCGAGAGCCCGATGCGGTCCGATTTCGCTTGCGACCCAACGATTCGGTTTGCCCCTGCCGACCCGGTGTTCGCGTTCTCTGATTCGCTCGGCGCCGGGCGGCTGTTACACGGAGGGTGAGTCTCGTATCCCCCTGAACGGGGACCCAGACGGCTTCGACCAGCGCCGATCGAGTGTCAGCGGCCTCCAGCCGCGATGTCGATCACGGACCGCCACCCTCATTCACCCATTAGCAGCCGGAGATCACAGGCAATACAACGTCCACGAACCGTTGCGCGAATGAGAGATCCAGCCCCTTGACGCCCCCGCAGACAGCGGAAAGCACCACACTGATCACAAGCGGGCCGAGTACCGGGAGCGCGGCCTCGACGTGTCCGGCCTCACATACGGAAAAGCCCCGACCGGACATCGTCCGTCGGGGCACGTGGCCAGGGGCGGGATCGAACCGCCGACCTACCGCTTTTCAGGCGGTCGCTCATACCAACTGAGCTACCTGGCCAAAAGATGAAGCTCGCACCGTGGGGTTTGGGGGCTCGGCCCCCAGCATCGTCACGGAAGCGCCCTTGCCTGCGCTCTCCGCAGACAAGGATCACCCGAAGCTTCCGCGACCCAGACGGGACTCGAACCCGCGACCTTCGCCGTGACAGGGCGACGCGCTAACCAACTGCGCCACTGGGCCTTGCTGTGAAACGTGCTCCCAACGGGATTCGAACCCGCGCTGCCGCCTTGAAAGGGCGGAGTCCTAGGCCGCTAGACGATGGGAGCCCGGCGCCCGCTTGGGAGCAAAGGAAGCATAGGGCACAACCCACCCCGGCTCCAAAGCGGGTATCGCCGACCGCTCCACCTCGGGAAACGCCCCGAGATCCCGTCGTCGGCCGGCTATCGCCGCACGGGTGGGATGCCGTCCTCGCCCGGTGTGAGGCCGAGCATGTCGAGAAGCTCTCGACAGTCCTCGACGCTCTCCGCGCCACGGGCGACCGCGAGCTGCGCGCGGTGCACCTGATCCTCGGTCACCCGAGAGCTCTCGCCGGCGCGCGGCGCTGGTACTCCCGCGATGCCCAACGCGGGGTCACGGGTCTCCTGCTGTAGCAGGAAGTCACGAACTTCGACCGGTCCGCTCATGTCTCCGCCTCCCCGACCATCCATGTGTTGGCCGAGAGGCTATGAGACGGGAGGCACAGTCCACAGCCCCCCGAGGAGTGAATCCCTTCCCCACTCATAGTAGTCAGTGGTGATCAGGGCCCCGCTCCCACGAATGAGTCCGTTCGAGTGACGGCCGAGGAATCACTCGAACGGACGCATAACCATCGCCGTTGACGCCCGGACACCCACGGAGACGACACCCCGCGAACGGGTCCCGTCCATCGTGTTACCTACTGACCTGCAGTAACGGCATTTCGGACAAGCCGACCCATGTGGGGGACGGCAGATCCCTCAAGCGCGGCGTGTCGCCCTCCGAAACTCGAAAGGGAAGGGGAGTCCTGCGAAACGGAGGAAACCTGTAGTGCCCATGCACACGATCTACAACGTGTACAGCGTCGCGGGGATGACCTGCGCGCACTGTGCGGCCTCGGTCGCCGAGGAACTGTCCGAACTGGACACCGTCACCGACGTGGCGGTGGACCTCGACAGCGGCGCGGTCATGATCACCAGTGCCGACGAGCTGAGCCCGTCACGCGTGGCGGCCGCACTCGCCCACACCGGCCACCGACTGGCCGGCTGACCACCCCGCTCGCCGACCCGGCGAGCACGTCGCGGGCATGGCCCCCAGGGAGGCGAGCAGAACACGCTCGCCGGCCACTGCCCCGCTTCAACGCAACCCGGCCGCCTGCGCCCCGCACGACGGCGCTCCGGCCCGCACACCACCGACAACTCGGGCACCAACCAGCCGCTCGACCCGGGACACCGCCGACGGTCAGTGCGGCACCAGCAACTGACCACAGCCAACTTCGACCCACCAGCGCCCCGGCACGACCGCGCGCGCCGCGGCCCCTCACAGCCGGCCGGCCACTGCCCGGCTTCGCTCCGCACCCGCGCCCCGCACGGCGCATCCCGATCCGCCTGCGCCGCCGACGTCTCGGCACCAGCCCCACGCTGCCCGCTTCGGTCCACCACCACGGCCCGGCACCCTCCGAGCCCCGGCCCGCGTGCACCACAGACCTCTCTGGGCGCCAGCTGACCACTGCCCGCGCTTCAGCCACCGCCCCCGACGCCGACCCGCGTGCGCCACCAGCAACTCGGCACCGGTCTCCCGCTCCGGTCCACCACCGTGTCCGACACGACCGCGCCCCAGCCCACGTGCGGCCAAGACCCTCTCGGCGCCGTCAGGCCGCCCGCGGTGGGCGATGACCGTCCCACCCCACATGACGGCGCCCCGACCCTCGCGCCACCAACATCCGGCGTCAAACCCGCACCGCCCGGCTTCGGTCCACCACCGCGCTCCCGGCAGACCGCGCGCCGGCCCGCGTACGCCACCAAATCTCGACGCCGGTCGCGCACTGCTTCGGTCCACCACGGCCCCGCAGGACAGCCAGGCCCGCCTACGCAACGAACCTCTCTACGCCAGCTGACACTGCCCGCTTCAGTCACCACCACGCCCGCACCAGCCAGCGTCTGCCCGCTTCGGTCCACCACCCGCACGACCGCGCCAGGCGCGCTTGCGCCACCAACGTCTCGGTGCGAGCCAGCCACTGCCCGTTTCGGCCAACCTCGTCCGCACGGCCCCGCCAGGCCCGCCTGTGCAACGGACCTCTCGGCGCCAGCTGACACTGCCCCCGCTTCAGACACCACCGCGGCCGCTACCGACACTCGGCGCAGGCCGCGCCCACCGCGCTTCGATCCATCACTCGCGCCCGGCCCGCAGGCGCCAGGGCTCTCGGTGCCGCCGGTCCATTGCCCCACGTTCAGTCACCACCGCGCCGCAAGCGACCCGCCGGCGCCACCAACATGTCGGCGCTGCCGCTTTCGCCCGTGCACCAAGGGCAACATGCCAAGCCTCGCCGGCCCGGGGGCGCCACCACACGAGGCCGGCGAACGGCCACTTCAGGGGTGCGCAAGGAGTTGCATGACACGGTGGAAGAGTTCCGCGCCGCTGCCGTGACTAGGTGAATAGTTCTCTCAATTTTTCAGTCCTACCCACTCCCACGAAGCGCGTGCGCGTGCAACAATCGACTCGCTGACACACCCCCGGTCAGCGCCTGTGGAGATCCCCTCCGGCCCCCGCGTTCCTCCCCCTGGCGCGGGGGCCTCTCCATGTCTGGAGGGCGAACCCGACACGCCCGGCGGTGCTACAGACGTTGCGAACCGCGGGTCGTTCTCGTCACCTTTTCGGGGGTACGCACGCTCCCAAGACCCACTTGAGGTGCGGCTTTAGCACGATTACTGAGGGTACCGGAACCCTTACCGGCGAAAAGTGGCTGTCTTGCTTGGTGGGCCGCAACCTCTTCGTTATCCTCGCAACGTGCTTTTCACAGGACGTAGCCGACCGAGCGGCAACACGGCGGACGAGACCGCCAATGCCGGACGCCATCGCACCGAGGCCCCGGAGCAGGACGAGAACCTGCCCGACCACGAGCTGGAGTCCTACCTCGCGGCGCTCTCCCCCGAAGGCGACCCCGAATCCACCGGCTCCGGACGCCGGTTCGGCGGCGCGCAGGTCTACCAGCTGCGACTCCCCCTGATGGCCAACGAGCAGCTCCGCGAGCTCGCGGCCCATCACCAGACCTCACCCATGGCGCTCGCCCAGGAATGGGTCCTCCAGCGCCTCGAGTGGGAGTCCCAGCACCTCCACCGACGCTGACCCACCACACCGGCAGGGCCCCGGTCCGAAGACCGGGGCCCCTTCCGTCACAACGCCAGCCAACTTAGAGCGCGCGTACGTTCGTCGCCTGGGGGCCCTTGGTGCCCTGCCCGACCTCGAACTCGACACGCTGGTTCTCTTCCAGAGTGCGGAAGCCCTTGCCCTGGATCTCCGAGTAGTGCACGAAAACATCGGCACCGCCGTCGTCGACGGCGATGAAGCCGAAGCCCTTCTCGGAGTTGAACCACTTCACAGTGCCCTGTGCCATCTACCTGCCTCCGTCGCAGGATCAGATGGGGTTACGCCGTGCAACCCCGGCAGCCCCCGGGCGTTGCGTTCGCCGACCTCGACGAAAGAGCCGCACGCCCGCGTTCTCGTTCCGCGAGCGTGGAAAGCACGAACACAGAAACTAACGGCCTGCGCCGGGAAGCGTATCGCGTAGTGGACTCGTAGCACTACCACTTGCACACGGTTGACTACAGGCATGAGACGATCTCTGCAGGCTAAACGCGGGTAGTCATTTGTGATCTGTGTCACATCCGTTCGAGCCAACGTCACACCGGGCAAAGGCGTCGAAAGAGGTGTGAGGACGCTGGGGTATCGACAGGGGGATGGGATGGCTGTGCAACGGGGTGGACGCGGTCACGGATGGTCGGCTCGACTGCTGGTCGCCGCGGGGGTCGCGGCGGCCCTGGCGCTCACCGCGTGCAGCTCGGACACGGGCGGGAACGCGACGCCGGCGTCGGGCGGGTCCGAGGACAAGCCAAAGGTCCAGGCGGCGCCCAAGCCGTCCGCCAAGATCGCGCTGCAGCCGGCCGCCGGCGCGAAGAACGTCAACCCGATGGCCCCGGCGAAGATTACCGTCAGTGACGGAACCATCGAGGCGCTGACGCTCACGAACCCGACCGGCAAGAAGGTCGTCGGCAGGCTCTCGCCCGACCACACCATCTGGACCGTCGGCGAGCCGCTCGGCTTCGACAAGACCTACACCTGGGCCGGCACGGCAGTCGGCGCGGACGGTGAGCAGACGAAGATCACCGGCAACTTCACCACGATCACCCCGAACAGCCTGGTCGACTCGTCGATCAACACCGGCGACGGCAAGACCTACGGCGTCGCGATGCCGATCGCGGTCACCTTCGACGGCGCGGTCACCGACAAGGCCACGGCCGAGCGGGCGATGACCGTGCAGACCTCCGTGCCGGTCCCGGGCGGGTGGGCCTGGCTCGATGACCGGACGGCGCACTGGCGGCCCAAGACCTACTGGCCGGCCGGCACCCAGGTCACCGTGAACCTCAAGCTCTACGGCGTGGCCTACGGCGACGGCGTGTTCGGCGCGGACGACATGACCTCGCACTTCTCCATCGGCCGCAGCCAGGTGGTGAAGGCGAACACGCAGACCCACCGGATGCTCGTCTACCGCGGCGGCAAGCTGATCCAGAACTTCCCCGCCAGCATGGGCCTGGACTCCGACCCGGGCCGGGTGACCAACAGCGGCACGCACGTCGTGATGTCGAAGCACTCGACGTACAAGATGACCAACCCGAAGTACAAGTACTTCAACGTCGAGGTCCCGTGGGCGGTCCGGATCTCCAACAACGGCGAGTTCGTCCACGGGTACGCCGGCTCGATCTGGGCGCAGGGCAACACGAACGTCTCGCACGGCTGCGTGAACCTCGCGCCGGACAACGCCAAGGTGTACTACGACGAGGTGCTGATCGGCGACCCGGTGGAGGTCACCGGCAGCACCAAGCAGCTCGACGCCGCGGACGGCGACTACTACGACTGGGCCATCCCGTGGAACCAGTGGGCCGGGATGTCCGCCCTCGCCTGACGGCGCCGCCGAGGCATAATGCCGCGCAGGCAGGGGTCCGGCGGCCGGCGGGAGCGCGTGATGCAGGGTGGGGCGGCACAACCCCGGCGGGTCCCGGCCAACCTCGAACGCCGGTTCGCCGCGCTGTCCTCGGTGCTCGGGACGCCATCGGTGGACGACGACCCGTCACCGGACGCGGACGACGTGGCCGCGGGCTATCTCGTCGTCCGGTCCTCCGGTGCGAGCGCGGCCCGGCTCGCGATCGACGCGATCCGCCAGCCGACGCTGGCCAGGGTGAAGGCCGAGCCGGACCAGATCCAGCTGGTCATGCGGGCCTCGCTACCGCGCTACCTGCCCGCGGGCGGGGTGAGCCTCGAGTTCCCGGAGTGCGCGCTGCGGGCCCAGCCCGCCGACCGCCCCGGCCGGCACGGGACGGTGCTGCTGACGGTCGCGACCGGCAAGCTGTCGATCAGCTTCGGTGAGCTGCGGCCGCTGCTGTTCCGCCCGGTGCCGGTGGAGCGCCCGCTGCAGACGCTGTTCGCGGCCGCGGTGGCGCACCTGCTGGTGGTGGCCGAGTCGCTCGACCAGCACGGCATCAAGCCGTACCTGACCGGCCTCGCCGAGCTCGTGCTGCGCAGCGCGCTGCGCACGGAGCTGAACCGCGCCGACGCGATCGCCACCCGGCGGCGCGACGCGGTCGAGTACATCAAGGAGAACCTGGCCGACCCGGCGCTGTCCGCGGACCGGATCGCGGACGCGCTGTTCATCTCCCGCCGCCGCCTCTACCAGCTCTTCGACGACGGCGACGGGGTGTCGGGCCGGATCCGACAGCTGCGCATCGACCGCGCCCGCGAGCTGCTCGGCGACCCGGCGCACGCGGTGAAGGGCATCGGCGAGATCTCCCGGCAGTGCGGCTTCGCCAACGCGGCGCACTTCTCCCGCACGTTCCGCAAGGTCGTCGGCGAGACCCCGCGCGACTTCCGCGACCGCGTGCTGTCGAGCCAGACCCGGTAGCTAGTACCGCTCGGCGTACCGGGTCGGGGACTCACCGAACATCTCGGTGAAGTCGCGGACGAAGTGCGCCTGGTCGGCATAGCCCAGCTCCGCGGCGAGCGACGCCCAGTCGACGCGCCCGCCGGCGGCGAGGCGTTCGGTGACCTCGTGCAGCCGGTAGCGGCGGATCACCCACTTCGGCCCGATGCCCACGTAGTCGGCGAACAGCCGCTGCAGCCGCCGCACGCTCATCCCCGCGCCGGCCGCGAGCTTGTCGACCCGGGTGAGCCCCGGCTCGGCGGCGATCGTCGCGACGATCGCCGCGGCCTCGTCGGCGCGCGGGTCCGGCTCGGGCAGGTGCGCCCGCAGGTACCGCTCGACCGACGACACGTCCGGCCGGCCCGGCGGGTCGGGCCCGACGATCTCCCGCGCGTCGATCGACCGGTCCGCCAGCGAGGACACGGACGCACCGAGGAAGGGCCGGAAGCAGCCGGGCCGGAACTCGACACCGAACACGCCGCCGTCGCCGTCCAGCACCTTGACCTGGTGCCCGCTCGCGAGCCCGTGCACGGTCGCCCCGCCGTCCTGGAATGTCAGGTGCACGGACGGGTACGGCACGATCTTCTGGCGGTAGGGCTCGCGGTAGCTCCAGGAGACGACCCAGTACCGCGCGACGAACCTCGCGAGGTCCGGCGACGGGCTCGAAAAGGCGTGCCGCTGGTAGCGCGTCCAGGCGCTGCCGAGCTCGCGGGCGTCCCTTGGCACGCGGCCGAGTCTATGTCGCGTTTGTTCAAGACAGGCCCGCGTGGGCCGTGCCAGCCTCGGGTCATGTCCGCGTCACACCTCGCCCGCGCCGCCGGGCCTTTCGTCGAGATCGTCCGCAACGTAAAGCCCGACCAGCTCGCCAACCCGACCCCGTGCGCGGACTACGACGTCCGCAAGCTGGTCAACCACCTGCTTTTCTGGGGCCCGTCCCTGGTCGGCGCGGCCGGCAAGGAGACGGTGCCGCCACCGGCCGCTGCGGAGTCCGATGTGGACCTCCCGGGCGCGGACTGGGCCGCCGCCCTCGAGGCGCACGCCGAGCGGACCGTAGCCGCGTGGGGCCCGGACGCCGCCTGGGCGGGGACGACGCACATGGGTGGGCCGATGGAGCTGCCCGCGGAGCTGGTCGGCGGCATGGTCACGAGCGAGGTCGTCCTGCACGGCTGGGACCTCGCCCGCGCGACCGGCCAGCGCCCCGAGTGGGACGAGGAGCTGCTGAGCTACGTCCACGGCGAGGTCGTCCGCAGTGTCGAGCTGGGCCGGGAGATGGGCATCTACGGCCCCGAGGTCACCGTGCCGGCGGACGCGTCCACAATGGACAAGCTGCTGGCCCTCAGCGGTCGCGACCCGGGCTGGCTCCCGTGAGCGATCCACAACCCGCGGGTCCGTCCACAGACACGGCCGCTGCGACCAGAACTGTCGGAGCCCGCCGGTAGATTGGAAATCGGGGGCCCCCGAGGCCGCTATCCACAACCCGCCAGTACATCCACAGGTTCAGCCGCTGCGGCCGGAATCGTCGGGATCCGCCGGTAGTGTGGATTCCGGGGGCGGCGGCCGGTCCACAATGGACCGACAGGGTCTAGCTCGGCACCCGCATCCGCGGGTCGTTCGCGGCCACCTCGAAGTCCACCGAGGACACCAGCTGGCCCAGCACGCCGGCGAGTTCCAGCCAGCCGCGGCCGGTGGTGGAGTGCAGCGTGAACACGGCCATCCGCTTGCCCAGCGGGTCGATCACGATCGCCTGCAGCTGGCAGCCTGCGGACGGCGTGTTCCGTGCGGGCCCGTCCATCACGATGCGCTCGGCGATCACCACCGGGTAGCCACGCTCGGTGCGTGACTCGGTGACCTCGCGGATGTCCGCGCCGGCCGCCTCCGCCAGGTAATGGCGCAGCTCCGCGGCCGCGTCCGGGCCGAGCGGGGCGTCCGAGGTGACGACCATGCCCACGAGGATCGCCGGGTCCGCGCTCGGGTGGGTCACGACGGCGACCAGGCCCGCGCCGTTCGCGTGTGCCAGCTCCGCGGCGTCCCGCGCGGCCAGCGCGACACCCGGGTCGTGCTCCGCCTCCCGGCCGCGCACCCCGATGATCGCCTCCGCCAGCGCGCGCTCGGTGGCCTCGACCGACTGCACGGAGACAGGGGTGACGCCCTGGATCGCGGCGAGCTTCACGAGTCCGCCCGCAGCGGGGTCTCGCCGAACACGATCAGCTCACCGGACGGTCTCAGCCCGCCGGCGGCCATCGCGTCGGCGAACGCACCCGGCGCGCCGAGCGGCACCGCGTCGGGCGCCGGGCCAGGCACGCGCAGCAGCCCGCCGAGCGCCGCGGCGGTCCGCGACGCCCCGTTCAGCACGCCCGCCAGGGCCCGGATCGACGGCTGCCCGCCGGCGCGGGGCGCCGGGGCGGCCGATCCGGCGGCGGCCAGCTCGTCGGCGAGCTCGTCAGCCGCGCGCAGGTGCTCGCGCTCGAGCGCGCGTGCCTCGTCGAGCACCGCCGCGAGCCGCGACTCCAGGTCCTCGACGCGGCTGGTGGCGCCGGACAGCTCGATGCTCGCCCCGGCCGCCACGCTCGGCGTCGACGCGAGGTCGAGCGCGTCCTGCTTGTCCTGCAAGGTGTCCCGCGCGTCGGAGAGCTCGCGGCGCAGCCGGACCGCCGTCGTGTCCAGCTGCTCGGCCTGGCGCTGGTTCGTGGCGAGCGTGCGCGCCCACCGCTCCAGCGCGGCGACCGCGTCGCGCAGCCGCCGCTGGGTGGCGTCGAAGTCGGCAGGGGTGGCGCGCAGCCGGCCGCGGAACGTCTCCGCGGCCTCGCCCTGCCATCCCGCGGAGTGCCGCTCGGCGTCGCGCAGCGCGGGCTCGACCGTGCCCAGCGCCGAGTCCGCGCCCGTGAGCTGGGCGATCGCGTCGTGCACGGCGTCGGGCCGGCCGGGGGTCGGGTCGAACTGCAGGCCGCGGTAGGTGCTCACCAGCGGTCACCGCCCGCGCGGCGCAGCCGGTCGGCGGCGTCCTTGTCGAGGGTGGCGTATCCGCCGCGGATGGACTCGACCAGCGCCGCGTCGTCGGTGACGGCGTGCAGCACGCCGGACAGCTCCCGGCGGGTGTCGTCGATCAGCGCGCCGACGACCCCGTCGAGCCGGCCGGGTCCCAGCCCCGCGCAGCCGGCCAGGTGGTCGACCGCGGCGGCCACGGACTCCGCGGCGGAGCCCAGCACTCCCGCGGTGACCCCGATGGCGGCCAGATCGGCCTCGAACCCGGACACGGCCGCCTCCTCAAAGTCGAGCTACGCGCCGAACACCGGAGGATAGGCGGGCGGCAGGTCGTCGAACAGGTCGAGGCCCTCGTCGTACTTGTTGGTGTGCTCGCCGTCCTCGTCGCCGTTCGCACCGTGGCCCATCGGCATGCCGCCGAACGCACCCGCACCGCCGCGCGCACCCGCCGCACCGCCGAGCACGCCGCCGCCGGGACCACCGACGACGCCGCCCGGCCCGCGACCGGCGAGCCCGCCCGCGCCCATCTCGGCCGCCGCACCCGCGCCCGCGCCGCCGCCGGCCCCGCCGGGGAAGCCCGCGCCGAAGCCGGAGCCGGTCCGGAAGGAGTCGGCGCCGCCGCTGCCGTTGAGGCTGCCGGGGCCGCCGAAGCTGGTGGAGCCGCCGGGACCGGTGCCGTTCGGGCCCCCACCGGGGCCGAACGGGTCGACGAAGCCCGCGGCCGAGGTCGAGCCGTTGCCGCTGGGCGAGGCGCCGGTCGCGCCGCTGCCCGCCGGCGGGAAGCCCGTCGACCCGGTGCCGCCGCTGCCACCCGCGCCGCCGCCCGCGCCCGCAGGCTGCGACGGCGTCCACGCCGCCTGGGGCTTCGTGGTGGACTGGGCGTCGGTGAAGTGCGGCATCTCGTCGTGCACGTTCTTGCTGTGCGACTCGTACTCCTCCATCACCGCGACGGCCTCGGCCTTGCGGGTGTGCGCCTCCTGGTGGCCGACCATGCCGTCGGTGACGAGCTGCTTGAGGAAGACCGCGTCGGCCGGGCCGCCGGTGGTCATCACGGTGTAGCCGTCACGGAAGCGCTGCTCGGCGGTGGTGAAGGCCGGGTCGGGCATCCGCCGCTGCGCATTGGCCACGGCGTCGGTGTAGTCGGACATGTTCGCGGCGACCGTGCCGGCCGTGTGGCTCGCCTCGCCGGCCCACTGCATGAGCCGCGAGGTGGACGCGCCCGCGTTGACGGCGGCCTGCCCCTGCCAGCCGGTCATCGCCTGCTCCATGACCTTCTGGACCTGCGTGGTGGTCGACTCGATGTCGCCCGACAGGGTCTTCCAGGCCTCGGCGCGCTCGTACATCTGGCGCGGGTCGGCCTTCATGATCATGTTGTAGAGCTCGTAGTGCTGGTAGGCGTTCCAGTTGGCCTTGCCGAAGTGGCCCGGCAGCCGGTTCTTGTGCTTGCGCTCGGTGTTGGCGTCCTTGCGGTCCTGCTGCCTGTCGGTCAGCCGGTGCTTCTCGCCCCACGTCTTGTGCAGCCGGTGCTTGTTGTAGTCGTCCGGCACGTTCACAGCTCGGTCCCCTCGACGTTCGTGACCTGGTTGAAGCGGGAGACCGCGTCCCCGTCGACGCCCTGGTAGGTGCCGAGCGTGTTGGCGATGGCCGCGCGGACCGCGTCCAGCTCCGCGATGTACTGCGCCAGCGTGCCCCCGACGCCCTCCTCGACGTCCGCGCGCTGATGGAACGCCTTGCGCATGGGTGCGGTGACCGGGCTCGAGCCGTCGGTGAGCGGACCGGTCAGCTCGGCCGCCTTCGTCTGGTGCCCGACGAGCTCGTCGCGCAGCGCCTGCAGCCGGCCGTCGAGGACGATGAGCTGCTCGAAGTCGGCGGAGATGCCGTCCATGTTCTGGCCGGCCGCGCCGTGTCCCTGCGCCTGGCCAGCATGGATGTCGGGCCCGATCTTGTGATGCCGGCCCTTCTTGTGCTCCCCGGACAGCTTCTTCGCCTCCGTGAAGCTGTCCACCCGTTCGCGCCCCATGGGCTGATCCTCCACCCCGGTTCCCTGCCTGTTGCGCCTAAGCCTGGTCATAGTGACGTGACCAGGCCACCAAATCCAGCGCGGTGTGCACAACTGGTCACATTCGCGACTCAGCTGAACAAGCGCGCCGGCACCAGCAGCTGGGCCAGCTCGTCGGCCAGTGCGGACGAGCGTTCCAGTGCCGGTGTCACCACGTCCAGCACCGAAGGGATGCTTTCCTCGCCGGCCCGCTCCGGTCGCTCCTGTTCGATGTCGCACCTCCTCGGTCGGGTTCCATTGCATCCCGTCCGCTCCCGCGGGCCCCAGGGCGGCTGCTCAACGGGACACGGCGACGACTCATCCGGGCAACATCGGACCCGAACTACGCTGGCCGGGTGAGTCGAGTACCCCCGCGGTGGCCTCCGGTCGAGGTCGAGCTCCCCGAGCGGCACCCGGACGCGCCCGCGCCCGGCAGCAAGCTCGGCCCCCACTACGCCTACTGCTTCGGCTGCGGCGACGGGGTCGAGCACGGGCTGCACCTGCAGACCGAGACCGGCGAGGGCCAGACGATCCTCGCCCAGTTCACCGTCACCGAGGCCCACCAGGGCGCGCCGGGCCTCGCCCACGGCGGCCTGCTGGCCTGCGCGTTCGACGAGGCGCTCGGCTCGACGGTCGGCCAGCTGCTGCGCCGGCCCGCGGTCACCGGCCGGCTGGAGACCGACTTCCTGCGGCCCGTTCCGGTCGGCTCGACGCTGCACATCGTCGGCAAGCTCGACGGGCTCGCCGGGCGCAAGGTGTACGCGAGCGCCGACGGCCGGCTGAACGCGCCGGACGGGCCGGTCGCGCTGCGGGCCAGGGCGCTGTTCGTCGTCGTCGAGTTCAGCCACTTCGTCGAGCACGGGCGCGCGGAGGACCTGCGGGCGGTCGCCGAGGACCCCGAGCTGCTGCGGGAACGCCGCTTCGACATCAATCCCTAGGAGCCCGATGTTCGGCGTGATCCTCGGCGTGCTGTTCGCGCTGATGCACTGGTACCTGTGGAAACGGCTGGTCAAGGACACGACGCGGCCGGGGCGGCTGCGCCGGGCCGCCACGCTCGCGACCGTGGTGCTGGCGCTGCTGGTGTTCGCCACGCTCACGCTCGGCCGCGAGGTCGACCCGGACGTCGGGCAGTGGTTCGTCTGGCCCGGCTACATCTGGTTCGCGCTGCTGTTCTACCTGTTCCTGATCACGCTGCTGCTGGAGCTGCCCCGGCTCGCGCTGCGCGGCTGGGTGCGCCGCCGCCCCCTGGAGGCGACCGCGGCCTCGCCCGCCGACTCGTCCGCGCCGCCCGCCGAGCCGGCCGGGTCCGCCGTGGACCCGAGCCGGCGGCTGTTCCTGGCGCGCGGAGCAGGCGTGGTGGCCGGGGCCGCGTCGGCGTCACTCGTCGGGTTCGGTCTGAGCAGCGCCCTGGGCACGCCGGACCTGCTGCGGGTGCCGGTCGCGCTGAACCGGCTGGATCCGGCGCTGGCCGGGTTCCGGATCGCGGTGGTCAGCGACATCCACCTGAGCGCGATCCTGCGCCGCTCGCACACCGAGCGGATCGTGCGGATGATCAACGAGTCCGAGCCGGACCTGGTGGCGATCGTCGGCGACCTGGCCGACGGCACGGTCGCCGACCTCGGCGACGCCGCCGCGCCGCTCGCCGACCTCGAGTCGCGCGAGGGCACCTTCTTCGTGACCGGCAACCACGAGTACTTCGTCGACCCGGACGGCTGGGTACGCGAGCTGGACCGGCTGGGCGTGCACACCCTGCGCAACGAGCGCACGACGATCACCCGCGGCGCGGCGCCGTTCGACCTGGCCGGCGTCACGGACGTCAACGGCCGCTCCGCCGGCGACGCCCCGGACTTCGACCGCGCGCTGTCCGGGCGGGCGACCGACCGCCCGGTGGTGCTGATGGCCCACCAGCCGGTGCAGGTCTCCGACGCGGCGAAGCGGGGCGTGGACCTGCAGCTGTCGGGCCACACGCACGGCGGCCAGCTGTACCCGTTCCACCACGTCGTCTCCCTGGCGCAGCCGTCCCTCGCCGGACTGTCGAAAGTGGACGACACGTGGCTCTACGTCACCCGCGGCGCGGGCTTCTGGGGCCCACCGGTCCGCATCGGCGCGCCCCCGGACATCACGATCGTCGAGCTGACGTCGTGAGGGCGCTGCTGCTCGTGGCGGTCGCCGTCGTCGTCCGCGCGGTCCTGCGCCTGCGCCGCCCGGCCGTGCACAACCCCGCCGCGTTCCTCGCGGGTGGCCGCTCGGGCAGCCCGCGCGTGGTGTGCCTGGGCGCGAGCACCGTGCGCGGCAACGTCAGCTTCGACGTCGTCGGCGAGCTCGCCGGCCGGCTGCCCGATCGTGAGTGGATCAACGCCGGCGTCAACGGGGAGACGTCGGCGCAGGTGCTGGCCCGCGTGGCCGACGTGGTCGCCTGCCGTCCCGACCAGGTCGTGGTCCACGCCGGCGCGAACGACGTGCTGCAGAAGGTGCCACTCGACGCCTGCGCCGAGAACCTCGCGGCGATCGTCGCGCGGCTGCGGTCGGAGACCGACGCGCGGATCGCGTTGATGTCGATCCAGGTGGTCGGCGACCTGCCCGGGTCGCCGGTGAACCGCGAGGTGGACCGCGTCAACGAGATCATCCGGCGCACGGCCGCCGACGCGGGCGTCGCGTACCTGCCGCTGAACGAGCGGCTGAAGGACCTGCTGGCCCGGCATCCCGGCGCGGGCAAGGAGATGTCGATGGGCGCCGTGGTCCTGGGCATGGTGCTGCGGCTGGGTCTCGGCGTCGGCCTGGACCACATCGGCCGCCTGAACGGCTACGCCATCCACACCGACGGCCTGCACCTCGCCCGCCCGGCCGGGCGCATCGCCGCCGACCTCGTCGAGGACTTCGTCACCTGACGGGTTCCTGGCGGCCGCGGAGTCGCAGCAGGGTGGCGGCGCCCGGGCGCAGGCCGAGGTGGAGCCGGTCCGGGTGCGGTGCGGGACGGTAGGTCTCCGTGGTGGGGTCGAACACCTCGATCGCCTCGACGGTCGACGGGTCCACGCGCAGGCGCCCGGTCACTCTGGCGCTGTGCAGGCGGTTCGCGACCAGCAGCCAGCGCGTGGTGTCCGCGGTGTCCCGGTCGCGGAAGGTGCCGATCACGAACGGGCCGCCCTCGACGGCGCGCACCCGGTCGGTCGGGGTGAAGCCGACGGCACCGCGCGGCAGCGGGTCCTCCCCGGCGTGCACCACCGACTCCGGGACCAGCGGCTTGAGCTGCGCGCCGGCCTGGCGCAGCCAGGTGGTGTTGATCCGCCTGGCCGCGTGGTACCGCGGCGTGCGCTCGCCGTCGGCGGTGATCAGCGCCGGCCCGAACCCCTCGCCGCGCGCGACGTCCGGCGTCCAGTAGGTGAAGTACTGCACGCCTTTCGCGCCGTAGGCCAGGCTGATGTTGACCTGCCAGGCCAGCTCGGCGGCGGTCGGCTCCCGGTGGTTCTGGTACGCGAGCGTCTGGACGAAGATCCACGTCGGGAGGTCCGCGCTCTGCGCCGCCTGCCGGACTATCGCCCAGTTGTAGAAGTAGTCCGCGTCCTCGCGGCCCCCGGACAGCAGCGGGTACCGGTCGAACGACACGAGCGACGGCCGCACCTGGTCCACGAACCGCTGGTAGTACGTCGGATCGAGCGAGGGGTACAGGTTGATATAGGGCAACAGGTTCGGGGCCAGCTCGCGGGCCACGGCCACCGCGCGCGCCAGCGAGGAGAACCAGCCCGGCCCCGGTTCGTCGTAGAGGTTGAAGCCCGCCAGCGACGAGTAGGGGCCGTAGGCGTTGCGCGCGCGGGTGTACAGCTCCCTGGCCTCCGCCGTGCTGATCGTCATGAAGTCGGCGGGGTTGTCCGAGATCCCGAACCAGCGCGACATGTTGCGGATCTGGATGTCGTCGGAGATCAGCATCGACAGGCCGGCATCGCGGGCCAGCCCGAGCTGGCGGGCGAAGATGTTGCCGTCCGCGGCGTAGTTGCCGGAGATCACGAATGTGAAGCCGGCGTCCTTGATCTCCTGGAACCGGGCCGGCGTGCTCGCGTACGGATGTGGCGGCCAGAAGATCCCGATGGGGAACTCCGGTCCGCCGACCAGCGGCAGGCCGTCCGGCGGCGGGATCGCCACCGGCGCCGCCGACGCGGTACCGGTGGCCGCCAACGGAACCGCGGCCGCAGCGGCACCCACGCCCGCGGCGCGGAGCAGGGCTCGCCGGCTGACGCCGAGGATCTGGTGCGGAGAACGGTCGCGGCGGTTGTTTCCGGCCACGGACATGTAAATTATTGTCAGCGGCTAGCTACATAGAGTCAATAGTTCACGTGACCGTTCGCGGACGGATCGAGTTCGCCTTGTCCACCAGCTCGTGGCGCTGCTCGGGCGTGCCCGCCAGCCGGGCCAGCGCGCGGTAGCAGCGCTCCAGCCCGAAGCGCAGCTCACGCTCGGCCAGCCGGCAGCCCAGCACCATCCGCGAGTCCGAGCCGGCCGCCGCGGCACCCGGCCGTCCGGCGCACACCCAGTTGTAGGCGGCCTCCAGCACCTCGGCGGACAGGGTCGTCCGCCGCTCGGCGTCCAGCGCCAGGCGCTCCAGCCGCCGGGCCGCGTCGTGCAGGTCGTGCTCGCCGACCTGTACCGCGGCGTCGGTCTTGATCTTGATGGCGGCGACCTGCGCGGCGACGTGGTGGCTGGACGTGTCCGGCACGGCCTCCAGCACCTCGATCGCGCCGGCCCGGCCGCCCTGCGCGAGGTACACGCGTGCCAGGCCGAACGCGGCGCTGACCCACGAGCGGTCGGTGAGCCAGACCAGCTCGTAGTAGCGGGACGCGGCGAAGTAGTTGCCGGTGTACTCGGCGCTGATCGCGAGCGCGAGCTTGGGCGCGATCTCGCCGGGCACCGCGTCGTAGACCTTCTCGAACGCGGTGGCCGCGTCAGCCGGGCGGCGGGTCGCGAGCGCGATGAGGCCCTGGTACCAGTCGGGCCGCCAGTCCGCGGGGTCGGTGACGAGCCGGCGCGCGGCCTCCAGCTCGGCGGCGGCGGCGCGCACGTCACCCAGCTCGATCCGGGCGCGGACCATACGCAGGCGGACCTCGATGGAGTCCTGCGGCGCGGAGGCCAGCGCGGCCACCATCTCGGCCGGCTCGGTGGCGGTGATGCTGGCGAGCGAGCTGGCCGCGTGGTCGCCGGTGTCGACCATCGGCAGCGGCAGGATGGACGCGACCTCGAGCGCGTCGGGCGAGGGCAGCGATCCCGCGCTCGCCGACGACCATGCCGGACCCGAAGGTGCGCGTCTCCATGGCGAAGACGCTCGACTGACCGGGGCGCGGCCGGCCGGTGCCCAGCGCCATGACCTCGCGCAGGACGCCGGTGAGCTGGTCGGCCATCTCCTCGGCGGAGGTGAAGCGCAGGGCCGGGTTCTCGTGCGTGGCGCGCTTGAGCACGCGGAAGTAGGAGCCGAAGAGCGCGAAGAGCGGCTCCTCCTCCGGGCCGGGCAGCGTGTACTTGTGGCGAGTGGTGTAGCCGGCGAACTCGATGGAGAGGACGGCGAGCGTGCGGCCGACGGTGTAGATGTCGGAGGCGATCGTGGCGCCCTCGGAGGCGAGCTCGGGGGCGGAGTAGCCGAGGGTGAAGAACAGCGGGCTCTCGTAGTCGTCGGTCTGGCGGACCGCGCCGAGGTCGATGAGCTTGAGCTGTTCGCCGGACTGGATCACGTTGTCCGGCTTGAGGTCGCAGTAGAGCATGTTGATGCTGTGCAGGTAGCCGATGGCGGGCAGGATCTCCAGCCCGTAGGCGATGACCTGCCCGATCGGCAGCGGTTCCGCGCGGCCCGCCTCGCGGTGGTGGGACAGGGCGAGCTGGCGCAGCGACTGCCCGCCGACGTACTCCATGACGATGTAGCCGACGAGGTTGCCGGTGTTCGGGTCGGGGTGCTCGACGAAGTTGTAGATCCGGACGACGTTCGGATGCTCGACCTCGGCGAGGAACCGCCGCTCGGCCACGGCGGAGGCCATCGACGTCTCGTCCCCGGTGTCGATCATGCCCTTGAGCACGACCCACCGGTCGGAGACGTTGTGGTCCTTGGCGAGGTAGATCCAGCCCAGCCCGCCGTAGGCGAGGCAGCCGAGGACCTCGTACTGCCCGCCGACGAGGTCGCTCCGGAAGAGGCGGGGGCGGAAGTTGAACGGGGTGTCGCAGTTGGCGCACTCGCCCTCGGCGGTGCCGGGCTTGCCGTCCGTGCCGCGGCCGACCTGTGCGCCGCAGTTGGAGCAGAAGCGCTTGCTCTCGCTGACGGCCGGGTCGGTGAGCACCGCGGAGGCCGGGTCCTTGACGGGGACCACTGGCACCTCGACGAGCCCCGCCCCGAGCCGCCCCCGCCCCGAGGCCCGCGAGGACGTGCGCCGCCCGGTGGGCGTCGAGCTGGACCCGGTGCCGTGCGTGCCTTCCGGCGGGGTGGTCACCGAGGTGGCGGGCTCGACGCCTCCGGGTGGCGGCGGCTCGATGCTCAGGGTCTGCGGGGTGTCGCCCAGCACGCTGGTGGGCGCGGGGTCGTCCTCGGAGAGTGCCGCCGGGGGCCGGGAGCCGGGCGGATGCGGCAGCACGTTGGGCATGTTCTGCCCCCACCTCGGCGGCCCGTGTCCCTGGTTGCCCTGCCCAGGCGGCCCCCCATACCCGAACGCCACCGGTCCCCCCTGCCCAAACCACGGCTGCCCCTGCGTGCCGCCCTGCTGCCCACCCTGCCACTGGCCGGGCTGCGACTGCTCAGCCTGCCAGTGCCCACCTCGCGGCTGCCCACCCTGCGATTGCCCGGCCTGCCGCGGTCCCGCTTGTGGCTGCCCGCCCTGCGGGTGCCCAGCCTGCGGGTGCCCGGCCTGCCACTGCCCGGCTTGCGGATGCCCGCCCTGCGGCGGTCCAGCCTGCGAGTGCGTGCCTTGCGGCGGTCCAGCTTGCGGTTGGCCGGCCTGCGAGTGCCCAGCTTGCGGCGGTCCAGCTTGCGAGTGCCCAGCTTGCGACGGCCCGGCCTGCCAAGGGCCGGCTTGCGGCTGGCCGCCCTGCCAATGCCCGGCCTGTGACTGCCCGGCTTGCCACTGTGCGGCGTGCGGATGGCCCAGGCTGCGATGCCCGGCTTGCGACCCGGCTGCGATTGGCTCGGACTGCCACTGCCCGGGCTGCGCGTGCGCGACGTGCGGCTGCGCGTCCTGCCGCTGCCCTGGCTGCGGCTGCCCAGGCTGCCGGTGCTCGGCTTGCATTTGCCCGGACTGCGACTGCTCGGCTTGCCACGGCCCAGCCTGCGACTGCTGGGCGTGCGACTGCTCGGGTTGCGCTTGCTCGTTCTGCGATTGGCCGGGCTGCGACCGCTCGGCCTGCGATTGGCTGGGCTGCGACTGCCCGGGTTGCGCTTGCTCGTTCTGTGACTGGCTGGGCTGCGACCGCTCGGCCTGCGGTTGCCCGGCCTGAGATCCGCCGAGCTGCGACTGCCCAGGCGCTCCCGGGTCAGGCTGCAGCTCGCTCGGCTGCGGAAGTACCGGACGGGGCTGCGACAGCTCCGGCTCGGCCTGCTCGGATTGCGACTGCCCTGCTTGCGCTGGGCTGGGCTGCGGTTGCCCCGCTTGCGACCGCTCGGCCTGCGATGGGCTGGGCTGCGACAGCTCGGCCTGCGATGGCCCGGCCTGAGATCGGTCGGCCTGCGACTGCCCGGGTGCCCCCTGGTCAGGCTGCAGCTCGCTCGGCTGCGGAAGTCCCGGGTGTGGCTGCGACAGCTCCGGCTCCGACTGGACAGCCTGCATTTGGTCGTCGGCCTGCGATGGCCCGGCTAGCGTTTGACTGGGCTGCGTTTGCCCGGCTTGCGACTGCTCGTCCTGCGATCGGCTGGGCTGCGACTGCTCGGGCCTCCCCAGATCAGGCTGCAGCTGCCACGGCTGCGGAGTTCCCGAGTGTGGCTGGGACTGCTCGGCCTCCGCCTGGCCGGCCTGCGATTGGCCAGGCTGCGACTGCTCGGGCGTCCCGGGGTCAGGCTGCAACTCCTGCGCCAGTGGAGGTCCCGGATGTGGCTGCGACAGCTCTGCCTCCGACTGCCCGGCCTGCATTTGGCCGGGTTGTGACTGGCCGGCCTGCAATTGCTCGGCTTGCGAATGGCCGGCCTGCGGCCGCTCGGCCTGCGATTGCTCGGCTTGCGTTTGGCCGGGGTGCGCCTGCCCGGCTTGCGATTGGCCGAGCTGCGACTGCTCGGCTTGCGACTGCTCGGGCGCCCCCGGCGCAGGCTGCGGCTGCCACGGCTGTGGAACTACCGGATGTGGCTGCGACCGCTCCGGCTCCGACTGGACAGCCTGTGACTGCCCACCTTGCGACTGTGTGGGCTGCGACGGCCCCGGCTGCCCGGGCAGTGGCTGCTCCGGCTGCACTGTAGTGACTGGAGAGTGGCGCTCTTCCTGGCTGAACTGCCCCGGCGGCACGGGATCGGGCTGAGGATCCTGCGCGGATTCTGGCGCTTGCGCGACTGCGACGGGCAGGCCTTGACCGGCCTGCGCGACGGGCCTGGCCTGTGGTTGGCCTTCCGCCGCCCACCCCGGTTCGGTGGGCCGGCTCGGCTGACCGTGCGCGGCCTCCGGCATCTCCACGGGTCGACTCGGCTGTGCCTGTTCGACCGGGCCTGGCTGCGGGCGGCTCGGCTCATCCGACTGGGCGTTCGCGACGTGCCCGGACACCTCCGCCGCCTGCCACTTCGCCAGCTGGGACTCCCACCGCTGGCCGGTCGGGCCCTGCGGCACCGGCGGCGCACCCGCAAACGCTTGCCTTACCGGCAACTGTCCGGGCTGCGCCCCGACCGGCGCCGGGCCTTCCTGGGGCTGGTGCTCCTGCGGCGCCTGGTCGGCAGCAGTACGGCCGGAATCCACCGACACTCCGCGATCCCACTCCTGCGGTCCATGTGCCGCCTCGTCCACGTGCTCCCAAGGCAATGCCCGGCTCGCCCGCCGCGGCCGCCGCGGCTCCGGCGCCGGTTCCGGCCGCTGCACCGGGGACGGCACCGGCGAAGCCGGACGCGCGGCAATCGGCACGGGCGGCGGCGAGTCCGGCTTACGGTGCGTGCCACCGAGCCCACCGGCGTCGGAACCAGCACCTGAGCCGGAGTCAGCCGAGGCAGAGCCGGAGTCGCCAGAGGCAGCGGCCGAGGACCCCACCGACCGGAACCAGCCGGTCCCCGACGACGCCTCCGCCGCCTGCCTCAGCTTCGTCGCCTGCTCTTCGGCAAGCTCGCGCAACCGCTCGGCTTCCTGGTCGGCAGGCGTCACCGCGAGACCGCACGACTGGCAGTTGCCGTCCACCACCTCACCGGGGCAGCCCGGCCGCGGGCACTTGGCCATCCCCACCTCAGTTCCGGTACCTGGGCGTCGGCGGCTGCGGTCGCGGCTCGCCGGTGCGGCCCAGCCACCGGTCGTAGCTCCGCGCCCACGAGCCGCTCGCCACGGACTGCTCCAGCACCCCGTTGACGAACCGCACCATGTCCTCGTTCTCCTTCGGGATACCGATCCCGTAAGGCTCCTGCGTGAACCTCGGCCCGGCCATCTTCACGTTCGGGTCCTGGGCGACCATCCCCGACAGGATCGTGTCATCCGTCGACATCGCGTCGACCTGGCCCTGCTGCAACATGATCAGGCAGTCCGACCAGTTGTCGACCTGCACCGGAACCGGGTTCGCCTTATGGTCGGCGATTGCCTTGATCGACGTGGATCCCTTGGCGGCGCACACCTTTTTGCCGCCCAACTGATCCAGGTTCGTGACCTTCGACGCGCGGTCGACCAGCAGGCGCTGGCCCGCGGTGTAGTAAATGGCCGAGAAATTGATGTCCTGCCAGCGCGTGCAGGTCGCGGTCATCGTGCGGACCACGATGTGCACCTGCTTCGTTCTTGAGCGCGTCGATCCGGCCGGCCGACGTGACGACCTTGAACTGGACCTTGTTCTCGTCGCCGAAAATCGCCTTCGCGATCTCGCGCACCCGGTCGATGTCAAAGCCTTCGAGGGCATTCGTGGTCGGGTTGCGGAAACCGAAAAGGAACGTGTTCTGGTCGACACCGGCGATGAGCTTGCCGCTGTCCTGGATCGCCTTCATCGTCGAGCGCGCCGGCATCTGACCAGGTGACGGCATCGGACTCAGCGGGCTCAGGCTCTGCGTGGGGTCACATTTCGGCGCCGGCGCAGCGGACGTGGACGGCGGCGCGGGGTTCTCCTCGACACCGACCGGCGCCGGTCTCTGCACGGTGTCCACTGTGGCCAGATCGACGGGCCGGCCGCCACCGGCGCAGCCCGTCACGCCGACGAGCAGTAACGCCAACACCGCTACGCGGTTCGTCCTGACCCTCACCGGTACTCCTGCAGTCGTTCCCTGATCCCCATTGTCACCCCGGCGGCGGCCAGCAGCGCCAGGACGATGACCCCGGGCACCAACGCCGTCATCGCCTTGCTCGCCGCACTGGTCTCGTCGACGAACACCGCGCGCCCGTCGTTGATGGCGGCGGACAGGTTCTCGTCCAGCCCGTTGAACGCGGCCGCCGCACCGTCCTTCGCGTCGCCGATCGCGAGGGTCACCGCCTCCTGGTACGTGCCGTCCTCGTCGAGCTGGCGCACCTTGTCGTGCGCGTCGAGCCAGTCGGACACGTTGCCCCGCGCGGCCTCGATCACGTCACCGTCGGCGGCCAGGCCCTGCGCGCGCACGAGCAGGTTGTCCTGGCCGTCGCCGGAGATCTGCTGCGCGAGCTTCTTCCACTCCTCCTCGTACTCGCCGCCGTCGCCGCGGGCCACGAGTGTGAGCGTCTCGTTCGCGCGCATCTTCAGCGCGGTGATCCGCGCCTGCACGGCGAGCTCGACCTGCCGGGTGCCCGAGTCGTGCCCGTTCGCGACCTTGCTCGACTCGAGCAGCAGCGACGACCGAGCCCCACACGAGCCCGACGAGCACGGCGATCGTCGCGACCAGCAACCCCACGTTGAGCAGCCGGTTGGTCCGCCGGGTCAGGTACCGCTGCGCCGCGACGAGAGCGACGAGCAGCACGAACACGAGGATCACGGTGGTCCACGGGAAGGACCGGGCCTGTTCCTGCTCCTCGCCGAGGCGGTCGAAGTCGATGGAGTACAGCGCCTGCGCGGCGGGCAGCAGCTTCGCGCGCATGAGCCCGGACGCCTCGCGCAGGTACGCCGCGCCGGCCGGGAAGCCCTGCCGGTTGTAGGCCCGGGCGGTCTCGACGAGCCCGGTGTAGACGGGCAGCTGCTGGGCGAGCTCGTCGGCCTGCGCCTCCGCCTCGGCCACCCCGGCGACGTCCGCGGACGCCTTCGCCAGGTTCGCGCCGGCCTGCGCGATGTCGAGCTCGTAGCGGTCCCGCAGCGCCGCGGGCGGGTTGCCGCCGGAGAGGAAGGCACTGGCCGCGGTGGCGTCGGCGTCGGACAACGAGCGGTAGATCTGCTGGGACGCGGCGGCGACGGGCTCGCGGTGCGCGATCAGGTTGTCGATCGTGTCCTGCTTCTGCTGCAACGCGATCGCCCCGACGACGCCGGTGAACAGGGCGAGGACAACGAGGCCGACGCCGACCACGAACAGCCGGCCCGGGGTGCTCGCCGCCGAGCGGCGGGCGCGACGGACCGCGGTGGCCGGTATGCCGAGGACTCTTCTGCGTGCACCCGCGCCGGTCGCCGACTCGGGTGCCGAAACGGTCACCATCGGTGATCTCGACGCAGTCTCCACGCCGGAAGAGTCAACACCACGCGGCCCCTCGTCACGTCCGCAATCCCCTCGCAGTTACCGCCCTGTGATTCGCAAACGAACCTAGTGCAGCATCCGCGTGACGGCCACCGTCGTCGTCACTCTTCATAGCCAACTCTCGTCACGCCACGTGACAGAGCACGCACCGTAATGGATACCGCTTGTTTGACCTCCGGGTAGTCGCTCGGTTGCGCTCTGGAATTTTGTCGGATCGTCTGTCAATCTCAGATTGAGCGCCCGCACCCCCGATTACCAGGTGGAAAAAATGGACACTCGCCCCAACCTTCAGCAAATCGCCGTTTTCTGCGGCGAATGCAGCTGCGGATGTCCCACATTGTGGGTCGACCCCGATGCCATGCCCAGCCAACGGGTCGAAATCACCGACGACTTCGGCCAGCGCATCCAGATGAGCCTCGCGCAGCTCGCGAACATCGTGGACGACGCCAAGAAGGGAATTCTGGACGGTCTGCTCCGTCGGGCCAGTTGAGCGGCGCCGAGGTCTGGCTGCGCTGGGCCGGGACCGCCGCGTTCCTCGCGGTGGCCGGGTACTGCGTGGCCCGGCTCGCGGCCGCACACCGGGTCCCGGCCGGCTACCCAGGGCGACATCGGGCCGTCGACGTCGCCCACGTCCTGATGGGCGTCGGCATGGCCGCGATGATCTCGCCGGTGGGTGGCCCGCTGCCGGCGGCGGGTTGGCAGACGATCTTCCTGCTGATCACCGCGTGGTTCGCCGGCTCGTGGTGGCGTGAGCGCCACGCCGGCCGGCCGGCCGCCGACGGGCTGGGCTGGCACGGCACCGGGCTGCACCACGCGGTCGCCGCGCTGGCCATGCTCTACATGCTGGCCGCGATGCCGCACGCCGGGCACGACGCGACGCCGTGGCTCGCCGGACATGTCGAGCCGGGTATCGCGCTGCCGGTCGTCGGCTGGGCGCTGGTCGGTTACTTCCTCGTCTCGACCGTGGCGCTGGCCGCCCGCACGCGCCGGGCCCCGGCGGTCCATGCGGCTGCGCCGCCGGTCCTGCGCGCACCGCGGGTCACCGCGGCCTGCCAGCTGACGATGGGACTGGGCAACGGCTACCTGCTGCTCGCCATGCTGGGCTGAGCACCGGTTCGTCCTGTGTGGACGCGCTCACCCGGCCAGGCCGAGGAACGCGCCCATGACGCGGGCCTGGTGGTCGAACCAGACGTCCAGGTCGGTGATCGTGTTGTTGAACCGGCCGAAGAGCTCGAAGCTGATCGCGCCGAACAGCTCGGTCCACGCGATCAGGCCACGCGCCATGACCGCGTCGCCCACGCCCGGCGCCACGACGTCGCGGACACGGCCGAGCTCCGTGCGCAGGATCGGCTCGGGCCGCAGCAGTTCCGACTCGGCCAGCCGGCCGGCGGCATGCGCGTCGTCGAGGATGGCGCCGAGCACGACGACCGGGCGGACCGACGGCTCGACGGTGTCCTGCGGCGCCGCGTAGCCGGGCACCGGGCTGCCGTAGATCAGCGCGTACTCGTGCGGGCTGGCGAGCGCCCAGTTCCGGATCGCGTGGGCGACGGTGAGCCAGCGGCCCAGGTAGTCGTCGCGGTCCCGCGCGGCGGCGCCGGCCACCTCCGCCGCCTCGCCGAGGGAGTTGTAGGCGTCCAGGATCAACGCGGTGAGCAGCTCGTCCCGGCTGGCGAAGTACCGGTAGATGGCGGAGGAGACCATCCCGAGCTCGCGGGCGATCGCGCGCAGCGAGAGGTCCGCGCCGCCCTCGGCGAGCTGGCGGCGCGCGACGTTCTTGATCTCCTCGACCATCTCCGCCCGCACGCGCGCCCGGATGGATCCCGCGGATCGCTCAGCCATGCCGAGAGTATTGCACACATTAGAGAGCACTGCTCTTGACAAGGAGCATCGCTCCGGTGACTATTGATCCGAACAGAGAGCACCGCTCTCAATTGAGAGATAGGAACACTCCCATGGCGCTTCACGTGATCGTCGGCGCGGGCGCGGTCGGCACCGCCACCGCGACCCTGCTGGCGGACCGGGGCGAGCAGGTCCGGATCGTGACCCGGAGCGGGAGCGGGCCGGCGCACCCGTCGATCGAGCGAGTGGCGGCGGACGCGACGGACGCGGCGAGGTTGTCGGAGCTGGCCGAGGGGGCGGTGGCGTTGTACAACTGCGCGAGCCCGCAGTACCACCAGTGGTTCACGGACTGGCCGCCGCTGGCGGAGGCGCTGCTGGTGGCGGCGGAGCGCAGCGGCGCGGTGCTGGCGACGGCGAGCAACCTGTACGGGTACGGGGAGGTCGACGCCCCGATCACGGACCGCACGCCGCTGAGCGCGACGCATCCGAAGCTGAAGCTGCGGGCGGACATGTGGCGCGACGCGCTGGCCGCGCACGAGGCCGGCCGCGTCCGCGCGACGGAGGTGCGCGCGAGCGACTACGTCGAGGCGAACTCGATCTTCAGCGTGGCGCTGGCGAAGCCGCTGCGGGCGGGCAAGCGCGGCTACGTCCCGGCGAAGCTGGACACCCGGCACAGCTGGACGTCGATCGCCGACGTGGCGCGCACCCTGGTCGCGGCCGCGACGACCGAGCGCGCGTGGGGCCGGGCGTGGCTGGTGCCGACCAACCCGCCGCTGACGGTCCGCGAGCTGGCCACCAGGTTCACGGAGGTCAACGGCCTGCCGAAGGCGAAGGTGTCCGAGCTGCCGTACGCGGTCCTGTGGACGGCGGGCCTGTTCTCCCCGATGCTCCGCGAGCTGCGGACCACGCACTACCAGTTCAGCCGCCCGTTCGTCCTCGACGGCTCGACGACCGAGCACACCTTCGACCTCCCGCCGACAGACCTCGACACGGCCCTCAAGAACGTCGGATAACCACCCGCCGTCTGCACCGCCAGCACGAAGCCCCGGCAACGTCCATCAAGCCCAGCACTGAGAACCACGCAGGCGCCGATCCGACACCCGCGGATCGGCGCCGACGCGCATCGACAGAGCGGACGCACCCGTCCGCCGCCACCCCAGCAGTGAAAGGCGACCCGAGGCAGCGCCCATACGCCCACCGTCACGGCGAGAACACCAGCGGCGTGAGCTACGCGGGCACCGATCCGGGCGCAGGCCGTCGACGCACATCGGCAGAACGGAACACGCGCCCGCCAATCGCCCACTGAAGCAGCGCCGCTCGTCCGCAGGGCGAGGGCACCCCCGCGCTGCGAACCACGCGGCCCCGATCCAGCGCGCCAGTCCGCCGATCTCCCGCAGCCACGCGGAACCCCAGCCTCCCGGGGGCCTGCCTCGAATGGCGACCGAGGCGGCGGCGGCGCAGTGACTCAGCAGGCCCTGATCCGGCACGCGGAAGTCACACCGCTGACTGGCCACGTCGAAGCAAATCTCGCGCGCACGCACGTGCGGAACGGCGCCCCCACCCTCTCCGGGGGCACCCCATGGGTCCATTCTATCGGTCTGGGGCGACAGGAATGGCTGGTCAGGGCTGGCTGGGGACAGGTGGGCCGGCTGTGGACAACGTCAGGCGGGGCCGAAGTTCTCCAGTTTTTCGGCGATCTCGCGGATCCATTCCTCCGACCAGGTCAGCTCGCCCGTGCGCAGGGCTTCCACCACGTCCGTGATCCAGGCCAGCTCCGCCTCCTGGACGGTCAGGCGAAACTCATCATCCAGGCGGAACAGGCGTGGTAGCTCCGGGAACTCCGCCAGCGCCGCGCGAGCCTGGTCGACCTCCGCCGACAGCGTCGCGGCCCGCGTCGACAGCTGGGACTCGACCTCCGCCGGCGCCAGCAACATCAGGGACGCCAGTGCGGCCGGGAACTCCGGGAACTCCCGCGTGGGCGCGGCGAGCATGTCCCGCGTCCACGTCCGCAACGCATCCCGGCCGGCGTCGGTCAGTTCGTAGACCGTTCGTTCGGGGCGGCGTTCGTCGCGGGAGGTTTCGCGGATGGTGATCAAGGTTGCGCGCAGCAGGCGGTCGATCGTCTGGTAGACGCTGTTGCGCGCGGCCACGTTGGCGATCTTGTCCTTGCCGCGCTGCTTGATCATCTGCTGCATCCGGTACGGGTGCATCGGCTCCTCCGCCAGCAGCGCGAGCAGCACCAGCGCGAGCGTCGAACGTCGATCGGAACTCCTGGCCACCTCGCCACCCTAGATGCCGCTTGCTAAGTAAGTCATCTTATGTATAGTCATACTATAACTACGAGGGAGGACGGACATGAAGGCACTGATCATCGGCGGCGGGATGGCCGGGCCGGTCACGGGAATGGCCCTCAAGCAGGCCGGCATCGACTCGACCGTCTACGAGGCCTACGACCGCGCGGCCGACGGGGTGGGCGCGTTCCTCACGCTCGCCGTCAACGGGCTGGCCGCCCTACGCGAGCTGGACCTGCACGACCTCGTCCGCGGCAAGGGGTTCGACACCCCGGCCATGGTCGCCGAGATGGACGGCAGACAGTTGGTCCGGTTCTCGTTCGGCGATCCCCTGCCCGACGGCACGTACAACCAGACCATCACGCGCGCCGACCTATACGGCGTGCTGCGCGACGAGGCCGTCCGGCGCGGCGTGCCGATCGAGTACGGCAGGCGGCTGATCTCCGCCGAGTCCACATCGGACGGTGTGGTGGCCACGTTCGCCGACGGAACGACCGCGACCGGCGACCTGCTGATCGGCGCGGACGGGCTGCGCTCGGTCACCCGCACGCTCATCGACCCGGCCGCCCCGCCACCGCGCTACGTACCACTGCTCAACGCCGGCGGGTACGCGCGCGGGGTCGACCTGGACGGCGAGCCGGGCGTGATGCACATGTTCTTCGGCCGCCGCTGCTTCTTCAGCTACGTGATCCGTCCGGACGGCGAGGTGTGGTGGTTCGCGAACCCGCCGCAGGCCAGGGAACTGCCGGCGAGCGAGCTGGCCGCGATCACGCCCGAGCGGTGGCGCGCACAGCTGCGCGACCTGTTCGCCGACGACGACTTCCCGGCGCTGCGCGTCATCGACGCGACCGAGCAGATCTTCTCCGGCTGGAACACCTACGACTTCCCGACCGTGCCGGTGTGGCACCGCGACGGGATGGTCATCATCGGCGACGCGGCACACGCCACCTCGCCCGCCTCCGGTCAGGGCGCGTCGATGGCGCTGGAGGACGCCGTGACGCTGGCGAAGTGCCTGCGCGACCTGCCGGACGTGCCGGCCGCGTTCACCGCCTACGAGAACCTGCGCCGCAAGCGGGTGGAACGCGTGGTGGCGCAGGGAAAGCGCAACGGCGACGGCAAGGCCATGGGCCGGGTCGGCCGCATGTTCCTGCCGATCATCTTCAAGTTCGTGGCCAAGGCCGCGAACAAGCAGGGCTGGCTCTACGACCACCGCATCCTCTGGGACGAGCGCGTCGCTGCCGCGTGAGCCAGGTGCGGCGCGAGCGCCCGGCCTAGCCGCGAAGCCGGGCCGAGCAGGACTCGCACCGAACCAGCTTGGGCCAGCCCTCCGGCCGGCCGCCCCACATCGGCCAGGCGACGCCGGCCAGCGTGCGCAGT
This sequence comes from uncultured Actinomycetota bacterium, assembly GCA_963841395.1. Taxonomy (GTDB): domain Bacteria; phylum Actinomycetota; class Actinomycetes; order Mycobacteriales; family Pseudonocardiaceae; genus Actinophytocola. The sequence goes on along the minus strand of CAWJCX010000051.1, from coordinate 289,322 downwards.
ACGCAGCCGCGGCAGGGCAGGAGCCGCCGGGCCATCAGTTGTAACCCCGGATGAGGTGGTCCTCCGAACGGTCTGCCGCGGCCGACCGCTGCTGGGCGGCGGCCTCCCGGGTCTGGGTGGCGGTGCCGGTCCGCACCGTGTCGCGTTCCACGAATCGCTGGTCGCTCATGTCCGAGACTCCCGTCGTCGATGAACCCAGGCTGGGATCGCGGACTCAAGGACCGCTCAAGGCCTGGCCGAGACCCCCTGGAGAACGCCCCGGCCGGACGGGTTCTCGAGCCGGTCTCGACCACCGCGACGCACTCTCGGGCTCCCTCCCGAGCGAGAGGAGCGCGCGGTGATCGGCGAACTCGACCAGGTGGTGGACGCCTCCTGGCACGCGCGGATGGTCGCGGTCGCCGTCGAGCTCGACCTGCTCACCGCGACACCCGTGACGCTCGCCGGGCTGTGCGCGATGCGCCGGCTGCACCCGCGGCCGACCGAGGCGCTGCTGAACGGCCTGTGCGCCATGGACGTCCTCGCCCGCGACGGCGAGCGCTACCGCACCGGGCCGGCCGCGGCGGCCTGGACGCAGCGCGCCGCGGCCGTCACCGAGTGGCGATATCCACTGTGGACCAGACTGCGCGCGCTGCTGGATACCGGCGAGGCGCAGGGCCTCCACGCCGAGCTCGAGCTCTGCTCCGACGAGGAGGCGCTGCGCCGGTTCACCGAGGCGGCCGAGCGCCGGTCGGCACGCTGCGGCCCGGCCCTGGCCGGCGCGATCGACTGGCGCGACGCCGGCACGGTCACCGACCTCGGTGGCGCGCGTGGCCCCGCGCTCGCCGAGATCCTGCGCGCACACCCGCACCTCGAAGGCGTGAGCTTCGACCTGCCCGTCCTGGGTCCGCTGTTCGACGAGCACGCGGCCGGCCTCGGCCTGCGCGACCGGATGTCGTTCCACGGCGGCGACTTCTTCACCGACGAGCTGCCGCCCGCCGACGTCTACCTGCTCGGGCACCTGCTGTCCGACTGGGACGACGACCGCTGCGCACACCTCGTCGCGCGGGCCGCGGACGCGCTCGCGCCGCACGGGATGCTGCTGCTGTACGACACGCTGGTCGACCCGGACCGCCCGGACACCGGCGAGAACTGGGCGCGCGGCCTCAACGCGCAGCTCATCGGTCCTACCGGGACGGTCAACACCACCGGCGACTGTCGGGCGTGGCTGGCCGCCGCGGGGCTCACCGACATCCGGGTGCGTGCGCTCACGGGCACCGAGACGCTGGTGACCGGGACGAGGCCGGGCCGCTGAGCGGTGTCGCATGTGGCCGGGTCGAACCGCGGTCGAGGAACGCTGACGACCTCCGATCGGGGGGCCACCCGATGCCACCATGTGATGTCGAGAAGCCACCAAGCACGTCGGGATCTTGGGTCTGGAGTTTCCATGCAGAATCGTCACACTGGGGCAGAGGCCGCAACGCTGTTACCGCTCCAGCCCGGCACCTACCCCGCCGAGGCGACCCGCATCGAACAGAGCATGCTGCCCGGTCACGATCCGGCCGGGTCGATCACGCTCGGGCTGCTGGGTCCGCTCGTGCTCGAACGCGGCGGCGCGGTGGTCACGCCGTCCGCGCCGAAGCTGCGCCAGGTGCTGTCGCTGCTCGCCGTGCAGGCCAACTCGGTGACGCGGGTCGACCAGCTCGTCGAGGAGCTGTGGGACGAGAGCCCGCCGCAGAGCGCGCTGACCACCGTGCAGACCTACATCTACCAGCTGCGCAAGCTGCTCAAGCTCGACGACCGCCCCTCCGACGGGCGCGCGACACCGGCCCTGGTCCGCCACCCCGGCGGCTACATCCTCCAGCTGCCCGACCTCGACCACATCGACGCCAACTGCTTCGAGCAGCTGACCCGGCGCGGCCGCCAGGAGCTGCTGGGCCAGCGGTTCGAGGCCGCCTCGGAGACGTTCCGCGAGGCGCTCGTCCTGTGGCGGGGCGGCTTCCTCGAGGACGTGTCCACCGGCCCGCTGCTGTACTCGCACGCGACCCGGCTCGACGAGCTGCGCCGCACGGTGCTCGCCCTGCGCATCGAGGCGGACCTGCAGCTCGGCCGGCACCAGGAGATCATCGGCGAGCTCACCAGCCTCGTCTCCGCGGAGCCGACCCGCGAGGACCTCTCCGCGAAGCTCATGATCGCGCTGTACCGCAGCGGCCGGCGGGCCGAGGCGCTCGGCGTGTACCAGCGGATCCGCGGCGCGCTCGTGGACGAGCTCGGCCTCGACCCCGCCACCGAGCTGCAGCGCCTGCACCAGCTCATGCTGGAGGCCGACCCGGAGCTGGACCTGCCCGGCTCCCCGGCCCCGCAACAGCTGTCGCCCCAACAGCTTCACGCCGTCCACATCGGACAACCGGCGCCCGCGCAGCTGCCCGCCGAGATCCCCGACTTCGTCGGCCGCCAGCACGAGACCGACCGCTTCACCCGGCTGCTCACCGGGCCGGACGTGCAGGGCCTGCGGGTGATCAACGTGGTCGGCCGGCCCGGCATCGGCAAGAGCGCGTTCGTCACCAAGGCCGCGCACGGCGTGCGCGAGCACTTCCCCGACGGCCAGCTCTACGTCGACCTGGCGGGCGAGGACGGCACGCCGATGGCCACCAGGCAGGTGCTGATCGGCATGCTCAAGGCGCTGGGCGCGGACGAGGTCGACGTGCCGAACAGCCTGGCCGAGGCGGCGCTGATGTTCCGCAGCTGGACCGCGGACCGGCGGCTGCTGGTCGTGCTGGACAAGGCCCGCTCGGGCGACTCGCTGCGCCACCTGTTCCCCAGTGGCTCCGGCTGCGCCCTGGTCGTGGTCAGCCGGGCGCCGATCGACGCGCTGCCCGGCGCCGTGCGGCTGCGGCTGCCGGTGCTGAGCGTCGCCGACGCGACGCGGTTGCTGGCCGAGACGGTCGGCGAGAACCGGGTGAGCCAGGAGCTGGACGCGGCCGAGCGGCTGGCGGAGCTGGCCGACCGGCTGCCGCTGGCGCTGCGCGCGATCGGCGCGAAGCTCGCCGGGCGGCCGACCTGGCACCTGTCCCGGATGGTCGCCCGGATGACCGACGAGCGGAACCGGATGAACGAGCTCAGCTACGCCGGGTTCGACGTGTTCGACCGGCTCGCCGAGGCCTACCAGACACTGTCGGCCCGGCAGCGCTGGGTGTTCCGCCGGCTGGCGGCCGCGGACGGCGAGCCGCTGACCACGAACGAGGTGGCCGAGCGGGTGAGCATGAGCCAGGCCGCGGCGCAGCACGTGCTGGACGAGCTGATCGACGCGGACCTGGTGGAGGAGCTGGACGTGAACTCCCCGGAGCCGCGCCACGAGGTTCCCGCGCTGATCCGGCTCGTCGCGCTGTCCGGCGTGCTGGGCAGCTCGTGGTGGCGCAACACCACCGGTCAACCGAGCTGAGGCCGCGTTCGAGCCGGCGTTGAGGGGATTCCGAAGCCGCGCACCTAGCTTCACCTCAGCGACCGCTGTGGGTCGGCATGCGCGAGAAGAGGAACCGCTGTGCAGTCCGAGATGCGGGCCCCCGACGAGAGGCCGCCGGCCGACGTGGGTTCGAACATCTCCGTGCTGGCCGGCGCGTCCGCGGGCCGCGGCGCGCTGCGGCTCGGCGCCCGGATCTTCCCGCTCGACGCCGCACCCGCCCGGCGGCACGCGATGGTCGGCGCGGAGGTCGCGGTCACCGCGAGCCTGCTCGGCCGGCTGCCGACGGTCCCCACGGTCGTCATCGTCGTCGCGCCCGGGGTCGCCGCCGACGCGGTCGTGGACCGGCTCCTGCCCGCCGCGCACGGCATGCTGTTCCCGCCGGACGCGGACCCCGGCCCGCTGACGCTGGGCATCGCGAGCCCGGACCCGGTGCGCTCGGCCACCGCGGGCACGCTCGCCATGTACAACCAGCACCTCGACGCGCTGCCCGAGGCGCTCGTCGAGGCGGTGGCCGCGGGCCGGCGCTGCGGGCTCGTCACCGCGCACGGCAACTGTGTCCTGCTGCTGGCGCGCTTCGTCCCGGCCACCGCGTCCGCCGTGGTGCACGCGAGCCCGGCGCGCGACGTCCCGGTGCGCATCGACGGCCGCTGGGGGCTCACCGAGGCCAGCTCGCCCGCGGACACGTTCGAGGTCCCGGCGGACGGCTCGGCCATCGTCGAGAAGGCCGTCTGGAAGCCGACCGCGCACGTGGTCGCGCACGGTGGCACGCAGTCGGTCAGCCTGCCGGTGAGCTGGCGCTACCGGTACTCGCTGGGCCGCGCCACGGTGCGCGAGCTCGCGTCCCTGTCGCGTGCGGCGGCCGTCACCGCCGGCCGGGCGCTGACGCTGGACGTCGCGCTCGGCGGGCACGGGCCGGTGGTGCTGCGCTGCCGCCCGGCCAGGGGCTGACGTCCCACTCGAATGGGCACTGCTCCCGCTTCGAGGTGACTTCCAGCCCGGTGGCCAATCATCGGTGGGTACGTGCAGACACCCAGGCAAGTCGTCGGAGGTCCCCCGTGCCCCGCGCACTCACCATGGAACACGCCGAATGCTCGACCGGAACGTGCGAGCACTACCGGGAGATGGTGCGGCTGCGCCGGAACCTGCACGACGGTCTCGGTCCCGGTCTGGCCGGGATCATGATGCGGGCCGACATCCTCGGTCAGCTGATGACCGCGAACCAGGGCGCCGCCGAGCAGATGCTGCGCGAGCTGCGGCACGAGGCGGCCGCGTTCATGACCGAGTTCCGCCGGGTGCTCGCCGACCAGAGCCCCGCCGAGCTGGACGGCTGCCGCCTCGACGACGCGTTGCGCACGCTCGCGGGCCGGATGAGCCCGGCGCTCGCCATCGAGATCGACGTCGACCCCGCGGTGGCGGCCGTCGACCGGGCCGCGCAGGTGGCCGCGTTCTGGATCGCCAAGGAGGCGCTGACGAACGTGGTCAAGCACGCCCGGGCGCGGCGGTGCGCGATCCGCGTCCGGGTGGACCGCGACCTGCGGCTGTCCGTGGCGGACGACGGGGTCGGCGGCGCCGGGCTCGGCCGGCGCGGGGTCGGCCTGACGTCGATGCGCAGCCGGGCCACCGAGCTCGGCGGTACCTGCGAGGTCGCCGACAACGGTGACGGCGTGACCGTGAGCGCACACCTGCCCTGTACTTCTCACTAGTGGAGGCCGTTGTCGTGACCGCACAACTCGAGCACCGCGCGCCGGCGGAGACCGTCCGCGTCGTCATCGCCGACGACCACCCGGTGTACCTGTCGGGGCTGCGCATGCTGCTGGACCTGATCGGCTCCGTCGAGGTGGTCGGCGAGGCGCGGACCGGGACCGAGGCGCTGTCGGAGATCTACCGGCTGCGGCCGCACCTGGCGCTGATGGACGTGAACATGCCGGGGACGAGCGGCATCGAGGTGACGAAGACGATCGCCACCCGCTGCCCCGACACGTCCGTGATCATGCTGAGCATGCTGGAGGACTGCGACACCTTCCTGGCGGCCATGCGCGCCGGTGCGCGCGGCTACCTGGTGAAGGGCGCGAGCTCGGAGGACATCGGCCAGGCGATCGGCACGGTCCGGCGGGGTGGGGTGGTGTTCGGGCGGGAGGTCGCCGGCTGGGCGCTGGACTACCTGAACAAGCCGCGCGAGTCGGCGAAGCCGTTCCCCGAGCTGACCGACCGGGAGCGCGCGGTGCTGGAGCTGGTCGCCGACGGTCTGGGCAACGCCTCCATCGCGCGGCGGCTGGGCCTGTCGATCAAGACGGTGCGCAACTACCTGTCCCGCATCTTCGCGAAGCTCCAGATCGCCGACCGCACGGAGGCGGCCGTCCAGGCTCGCCGCGCCGGCCTGGGCAACTGAGAATGGGCCGGTGAAGAGCGAACACGAGTTCTTTCCCACCGGCCGGCTGGACTGGCACCCGCTCCCGGACGGCGTCGCGGAGCGGGTGCTCAGCCGCGATGACGACGACCCCACCCTGCTGACCCGGCTGGCGCGCTGGCCGGCCGGGTTGGACACCTCACCCGCGGGCGTGATCACGCACGACTACTTCGAGGAGGTCTACCTCCTCGAAGGCGAGCTGCACGACCTGACGCTCGGCACGACCTTCCGCGCCGGCGACTACACGGCGCGCCGGCCGGGCATGGCGCACGGCCCCTACCGCACGGACACCGGCTGCGTGATGCTGGAGATCCGCCACCGCGGCTGACCACCGACGGGCCACAGTGGACCCGGCAGCTCGCCCACGCGAACGCCACGCCTAGCGGGACACCACGGCCTCGGCCTCGGGCGGGCACGGCGCGATCAAGCCGGACCGGCATCAGGTGGCGGCGGACCAGACGCGATCGCGATGGCGATCGGGCCGGGCGGCGTCGCGGCGTGGGTCAGACCTCGGTGGCGGCGGGGATCAGCTCGGCCAGTGTCTCCATGGTGGACTCGGTCCACGGGTGGAACAGGATCACGTGTTCGGCGCCGTACCCGGACAGCACCGCGCACCGCTCCGCGAACGCGTCGGGGGTCTCGCCCTCGACGTAGCGCGTGCTCACCGTCTTGTCGATCCCGGCCAGGTCGCGGCCCACGTCGTCGCAGTGGCGGGCCAGTACGTCGAGCTTGTGCCGGATCGTCTTGCCCTGGTCCGGCTTGTCGGACAGGTTGCACGCGTCCGCGTACCGCGCGACCAGCCGCAGGGTCTTCTTCTCCCCGACCCCGCCGATCAGCACCGGCGGGTGCGGCGCCTGCAGCGCGGCCGGACTGTTGATGGGGTTCGCCAGCTGATAGTGCTTGCCCGCGAAGGGTTCGGTGCTGCCGGACCACATCTGGAACGCGATCCGCAGCGCCTCCGACATCCGCTCGAAGCGCTCGGCGACCGGCGGGAACGGCAGGCCCATGTCCTTCGCCTCGCCCTCGCCGTAGCCGGCGCCGATGCCGAACCACGCGCGCCCGCCCGACAGCACGTCGAGCGTCGTCACCGCCTTCACCACGGCCGCCGGCCACCGGTAGGACACCGGCGTGACCATCGCGCCCAGCCGCACCCGGTCGGTCCGCGCGGCGAGGAAGCCGAGCGTCGTGTACGTCTCCAGGATCTCCGCGTCCGGGCTGCTGTGCGGGTTCGCCTGGATGAGATGGTCCGGCAGCCAGATCGTGTGCACCCCGGCACCGTCGGCCGCCTGGGCGATGTGGCCGAGCCGCTTGGCGATCTCCGCCGGCCCACCCGGCCAGGAGTAGTCGCTGACACTGACACTGACCCGCATCGGGTCCACCTTTCACCGCACAGGGCAGAGCACCCGCCGGCCCCCGCACCGGGACCGGCGGGCGCCCGGGCTCAGTAGGAGATCCACACGATCTTCTGGAACGACTCCTCGTCGTCCAGGTGCGCCACGATGTAGTCCGCGAGATCCGCCCGGGAGATGCCGGACGACTTGCCGGGCTCGCCGGTGGACACGCCGTAGGTGCCGGTGTGCTCCTTGTCGGACAACCGCGGCGGCCGCACGACGGTCCAGTCGACGTCCGCCGCCGCCAGCTCGCGCTCCATCTCCAGCATGTCGCGGTACAGGTTGCCGAGGATGCGGGCCACGACGAGCGCGGTCACCAGGCGCTGGCCGATGTTGACCTTCGGGTTCGGCTCGACGCCGTCCGCGGACAGCGCGATGATCCGGCGCGGGCCGTCGGCCTTCATGGCGCGCAGCATGTTGCCCACGCCCTCGGAGTACAGGTGCGTCGGCTTGCGGCGGTCGGCGACGCCGAGCACCGAGACGATCGCGTCGGCACCGGCGACGGCCTGCTCCACGCTCCCGGCGTCGAGCACGTCGCCCTGCACGACGGTCAGCCGCTCCCGGTCACCCGGCACGTCCTCGGGGTTGCGGGCGACCGCGGTCACCTCGTGCCCGGCGGCCAGTGCCTGGTCCACCACGTGCTTTCCGGTACCGCCGGTCGCGCCGAAAACGGTTACCTTCACAGCGATTCCTCCTCGTTCGGGTCAGCGGGGGCGGCGGGCGAGCTGGACACCGGCGGCGCCGCTGATGAGCAGCGACAGCATGTGCCCGATCGGGAGCGCCATCATGGCCTCCTTCTTGAGCAGCGCCAGCGGTCCGAGGATCCCGATCGGCGCGGTCACGATCGAGGCGATCGCGAGCGGCTTGGGCAGCCGGCCGGTACGCAGCGCGGCGACGCCGAGCGCGCCGGACAGGATGCCGTAGCCGACGCCGTGCACCGGGCCACCGACCAGGTAGGACACCTGGCGCAGGTCCGCCGTGGTCTGCGGGTGGTTGTCCTTGCTGGTGTTGGCCGCGGTCGCCATCGCGGACACGGCCTGGGTGGCGACCGCGAAGCCGCCGCCGGCCACCGCGACCGCGGCGAGCGCCCGCGAGCCGGCGCCGGAGCGGCCGGACAGCCGGGCCACCGCGCCGGTGAACTTCGCCAGCCCCCACGTCGACACCGCGAGGCCGGCCACCGACATCCGCGCGGACGTGGCGCTTTCGGTGAAGTAGTTCTGCACCACCTCGGGCGACGAGCCGGGGCGCGGGTACTCCGACTTCTCCGTGGCCTTCGCGGCCGCGATGCCGCCGAAGAAGCCGAGTCCGGCGAGCAGGCCGCCGACCGCGCCGGGAACCCGGTTGCTGGCCAGGGTGGACGTCATGATGTGTTCCTCCTCGGCGGCCGGATCGCTGCGACTCCGGCGAGCTGGCTGGCTTGTCGTCTGCCCAGTGTCCGGCCGTTCCGGGGCGTTTGGCACGGACTGCCGAGGCAGCCTGTGCCCGCTCTCGAGGCACCTGCGAGCCCCCGTGTTCTAGCGTGATTTCGCGATCTCCCAATGCTTTCCGCGCGCGGGAGTCCGATCAGAACGGTGAGGGGACTGCACATGGACGACGCGAAGGTGAGCCGGCGGGCATTACTGGCCCTGGGGGCCGGCGCGGCCGGCCTCGCGGTCGCGGGGCTGCCGTGGAGCGCCGCGGCCCAGCCGCGGACGAACTGGGAATCGTTGCGCCGTCGCCTCACCGGTGACCTCGTGCTGCCTGCCGACGCCGGCTACACGCAGGCCAAGCAGCTCGACAGCGGCTACTTCGACACCGTGAACCCGGCCGCGGTCGCCTACTGCGAGACCACGGCCGACGTCCGCGCCTGCCTGCTCTTCGCACAGGACAACGACATCCGGGTCGCGCCGCGCAGCGGCGGCCACTCCTCGTCGGGGTACTCCACGACGACCGGCCTGGTGCTGGACGTGTCCCGGTTCAACGCCGTCCACGTCGGCGCGGACACCGTGACGCTCGGCCCGGGCGTGCAGAGCGTCGACGCCGTCGCCGCGGTCGCGGCCGCCGGGCTCTCGCTCGCCAGCGGGAACGGCGCGACCGTGTGCGCGGGCGGGTTCCTGCAGGGTGGTGGCCTCGGGCTGCAGACCCGCAAGTTCGGCATCGCGAGCGACCGGCTGATCTCGGCGGACGTCGTGCTCGCGAGCGGCGAGTCGGTGCACTGCTCGGCGGCGAGCCACCCCGACCTGTTCTGGGCGCTGCGCGGCGGCGGGGGCGGCAACTTCGGCGTGGTGACGAACTTCGAGCTCCGGCCGACGACCGTCACCCGCCAGGTCAGCTTCACGCTGTCCTGGCCGTGGGAGAGCGCGGCCGACGTGTACGCGGCGTTCCAGCCGTGGCTCGCCGCCGCCCCGGACGACCTCGGCGTGTACCTCAACTTCCTGCACCAGGTCACCGGTCCGGACGCCCGGCCGCAGGTGCTGGTGTCCGGCGCGTGGTTCGGCGACCCGGCGGCCCTCGGACCGCACCTCGACGAGCTGGTCGCCGCGGTCGGCAGCGCCCCGGCGAGCCGCACCGCCGAGGAGCTGACCTACCAGCAGGCGATGATGCGGATCTTCGGCTGCGCGGACAAGACAGTCGAGGCCTGCCACCGGGTGGGCGCGAACCCGGCCGCGCAGCTGCCCCGCCGCGGCTACAGCGTGGAACAGGGCCGGATGGTGGCCGCGCCACTGAGCGGCGCGGCGATCGCCGAGGCGCTCGACGCGTTCGCGGCGAATCCGGTGACCGGGCAGTTCCGCGGGATGAACCTCAACGCGCTCGGCGGCGCGGTGAACCGCATCGGGCGCACCGACACGGCCTACGTGCACCGCACCGCGCAGTACTACCTGTCGTTCTCCAACGCGATCGCCGCCACCACGCCGACCACCGACGAGAGCGCGGCGATCGACGCGTGGCTGTCGCGTTGCGCTGCGGTGGCGGCGAGGTACGGCAACGGCGAGAGCTACGTGAACGTCATCAGCCCGCGGATGACCGACTGGCGCCAGGCCTACTACGGCGAGAACTACCCGCGGCTGGTGCGCATCAAGCAGTCCTACGACCCGCACGGCTTCTTCCGTTTCGCGCAGTCCGTCGGCGCCTGATCGCGACGGCCTCGAGGACCGGTCGAGGGCGGGTGACGATACGGTGCCTCGCACTAGCCTGAGATCCGTAGAGCTGTCTCGTGGAAGGAACGTGCCCATGGCATCCGCCGAGTCCCGCGACAAGGGAGCGCTGTCCGGTCTGCTGACCGGTGTCACGTTCATCAGCGCGCTGGCGGGCGGCATCAAGATGGCCGAGTCCCGCATCCCGCGGCCCGGTTCGGATGCCGAGGCCGTCCGGAAGTACTGGGGTGGCAGCCGGAAGGCCGCCAGGTACAGCACCACGGTCCAGCTGATCTCGGTCGGCTGGCTCGCGCGGTTCGTCCTCTCCGTGGTCAAGCTGACCAACCGGGCCGGCAGCGGCGCGCTCAAGGCCGCGGCGGCGTCGGGTGGCGCGTTGGCCGTCGGCTCGCTGGCGGCGTCGGCGACGACGAGCCTGCTGCTCACCGGCAACGCGCAGAACGACGACGAGAAGGCGCCGCGGATGGCCGACGCCGCGTTCAACCTGGGCGGCCCGGTTCACGGTGTCGGGTTCGGGCTCATGACCGGCGCGCTGGTGCTGGCCGGGCAGCGCACCGGCGACCTGTCCAAGCCGGTCGTGATCACCGGCCTGGTGTCCGCGGCGACCGGAATCGCCTCGCCGCTGTACTTCTTGTGGGAGCCGGCCGGCTGGCTGATCCCGATCGGCCGGTTCACCGGGCTGATCGTCAGCGGCATCGCCGGGGTCAAGCTGGCGAAGGGCCGCAAGCACTGAGCAGACTGAGCAGATAGTCCCGAATGCCCTGATTGCCACGTCTGGACGCGTACGTCCTTCTCGTGGCAGTCAGGGCATTGTCGCGTCTCCGTCCGATATGTACGCGCTCTGGTCAGGCCCCGCTCGAGGACTCTTCGAGAAAACGGGCCGACTGGTGGTTTACCGGATTCGAACGAGTCCGGTTTGGCCCATCGTGGATCCGTCACTACAGATCCGCGAACCGGGCAAGAGCGCGAAGGAGACTGACATGAGCAGCGCGGGTGCGAAGCCACCGCCCTTGGAGCGCAAGGTGTTGGTGGTCGCGGCAACCGTCGTGGTCGGCGCGATCATGACCATCCTCGACGCGACCATCGTCGGCGTCGCGATCGACACGCTGGGCAAGGACTTCGGCTCGCCACTGGCGACGATCCAGTGGGTCATGACGGCCTACGTGCTCGCGCTGGCCGCGGTCATCCCGATCACCGGCTGGGCGGGCGACCGCTTCGGCGGCAAGCGGTTGTGGATGTTCTCCCTCGTCCTGTTCATCGCCGGCTCGGTGCTGTGCGGCATCGCGTGGTCGGCGGGCGTGCTGATCTTCTTCCGGGTGCTGCAAGGCATCGGCGGCGGCATGGTCGCGCCGGCCGGCATGGCGCTGGTGGCGCAGGCCGCCGGACCGCAGCGGATGGGCCGCGCGATGAGCATCGTCGGCGTGCCGATGATGCTCGGCCCGGTCGTCGGGCCGATGCTCGGCGGCGTGCTGATCTCGACCGTGTCCTGGCACTGGATCTTCTACATCAACCTGCCCATCGGCGCGGTGGCGCTGTTCATGTCGTGGAAGTTCATGGAGCAGACCCCGCCGCGGCACAACGAGCGGCTGGACTGGATCGGCATGCTGCTGCTGCCGCCGGGTCTGGTGGGCCTGGTCTACGGCCTCTCCCAGCTGTCCACTGAGGACGGTCTGAGCGGGACGATGACGCAGGTCGCGCTGATCGGCGGCGCGGTGCTGCTGGTGGCGTTCACGGTGTACGCGCTGCGGGCGAAGAACCCGCTGCTGAACCTGCGGCACCTGAAGAACAAGACGTTCGCCGCGGCCACGACCATGCAGCTGCTGCTGGGCGCGCCGCTGATCGGGTCGATGCTGCTGCTGCCGCTGTACTACCAGGTGGTGCGCGGCGAGGAGCCGCTGGCGGCCGGGCTGCTGCTGGTGCCGCAGGGCATCGGCGCGGCGGCCGCGATGTCGCTGACCGGGCGGCTGGTCGACCGCGGCCTGGGCAAGGGGCTGATGCTGCTCGGCATCCCGGTGATGGCGGCCGGGTTCATCGCCTACACCCAGACGGGCACCGACACGAGCTACGTGCTGATGTCGGCCTCGCTGCTGGTGATGGGTCTGGGCACCGGCTGCCTGGTGTCGCCGATCATGTCGGCGGCCTACCAGGCGGTGGACCGGCGCGACATCGCGCGGGCGACCTCGGTCCTCAACGTCACGCAGCGGATCGGCGGTGCGGTCGGCACGGCGCTGTTCGCGGTGGTGCTGCAGCAGAACCTGCAGCAGGCCGCCGGTGGCACGCCGCAGGACGTGGCCGACGCCTTCGGCGCGACGTTCTGGTGGCCGCTGCTGATCACCGCGGCGGTGTTCCTGCCGGCGCTGCTGATGCCGAAGGGCAAGCCGGCCCAGCACGGGCCGCCGCAGAAGGAGCAGTCCCAGGAGCGGGCGCCGGAACCGGCCTCCTCGCACAACGAGTAGCCACACCACGAGCCGAGGGCCGGGCGATCACGCTGATCGCCCGGCCCTCGGCGTTGTCGGGTGGCACTAGCATCGGCTTGTGCTGGTGGGGCGGGAAGTCGAGCAGAAGAGCCTCGAGGAGATGCTCGCCCGCGCCCGCGACCACCAGGGGACCGGCCTGGTCGTGCGCGGTGAGCCGGGCATCGGGAAGTCCGCGCTGCTGGGCTACGCGGCCGAGCGGGCCGCCGGCCTGCGGGTGCTGCGCGCGGTCGGCGTCGAGGCGGAGTCCACGCTCGCCTACGCGGCGCTGCACCAGCTGCTGCTGCCGATCCTCGACCGGCTCGACGCGCTGCCCGAGCCGCAGGCCGCCGCGCTGCGCACCGCGTTCGGGCTGTCCGCCGGCGAGCCGACGCAGCCGTTCCTCGTGTCGGTCGCGGCGCTGACCCTGCTGTCGGAGGCCGGGCCGGTGCTGTGCCTGGTCGACGACGCGCACTGGTGCGACGGCCCCTCGCTCGACGCGTTCGCCTTCGTCGCGCGGCGGCTCGACGCCGAGGCGGTCTGCCTGCTGATCGCCGCGCGTGACGGCGAGGGGCGGGTGGTCGACGCCGCCGGGATGGCGGAGCTGCACCTGCCCGGCCTCGACGACGACGCCGCCGCGACGCTGCTCGGCGACCGCGTCTCGCCGGCCCTGCGGGACCGCTTCGTGGCGAGTACCGGCGGCAACCCGCTCGCGCTGATCGAGCTGCCGACCGCGACCGGCCGGCTCGCGGTGCCGGGCGCGATGCAGGAGCCGGCGCCGCTCGCCGGCAAGCTCGAACGGGCCTTCCTGGACCGCACGCGGCGGCTGTCCGCGCCGGCGCGGACGGTCCTGCTGGTCGCCGCGGCCGACGGCTCCGGGCGGCGCGAACCGATCGCGCGGGCGGCGGCGTGCCTCGGCGTGGCGGCCGACCTGCTCGACGCCGAGGACCTCGCCACCCAGCTGCGGGTGGAGGCCGACACGGTCGCCTTCCGCCACCCGCTGATCCGCTCGGCGGTCTACCACGGCGCGTCCGGGCCGGCCCGCCGCGACGCCCACCGGGCCCTCGCCGAGGCGCTCACCGGGGACGACACCCAGGCCGACCGCCGCGCCTGGCACCGCGCCAAGGCGGCGGAGGGGCCGGACGAGCAGGTGGCCGGCGAGCTCGAGCAGACGGCCGAGAAGGCGTTGCGCCGCTCCGGGTACGCCGCCGCGGTCGCGGCGCTGGAGCGCAGCGCCGAGCTGAGCCCCGCGCCGCAGGACCGCGCACGCCGCCTCGCCGCGGCGGCGGCCGCCGCGTGGCGCGGCGGGGACACCGACGCCGCGCTGGCCCTGCTGGACCGCACCGACGAGCTGCCGCCGGGCCTGCCCGCGGTGGCGGTGCACGTGCGCCACCTGCGCGGCGAGATCGAGCTGCGCACCGGCGCGCCCGCCGACGCGCTCGCGATCCTGGTGCCCGCCGCGGCCGACGCCGCCGATGTCGACCAGCCGCTCGCGCTGCGGATCCTGCTGCTCGCCCGCGAGGCCGCCTACAGCTCCGGCGAGACCGCGGCACTCGCCGACATCGACCGCACGGTCGCCCGGCTGTCCACTTTCGACCGTCCGGACGACGCGCTGCTCGCCCGCGCGCTGCTGTTCCGGCCGACGGTCGCCCGTCCCGACCAGGCCCCGGCCGTCGCCGAGGAGCTGGCCCGCCTCGACCACCTCGACGACCCCGACCTGCTGCTGACCGCGGGCGGGATCGCCCTGTGGGTCGGCGACCACGCGGCCGCGCGCCGGCTGCGGGCCAAGGCGGTGGCCCGCGCGCGGGCGCTCGGCGCGGCCGGCACGCTGGCCCTCGCGCTGGAGTACCTCGTGCCGGAGGAGACCGAGCGCGGGCAGTTCGGCGCGGCCGAGGCGCTCGCCGAGGAGGGCAGGCGGCTCGCGCTGGAGACCGGCCGGCGCAACAGCGCGGCGTTGCACGGCGCGTACCTCGCCAACCTGGCCGGCCTGCGCGGCCGCGACCGGGAGGCCGAGGAGCTCGCCGAGCAGGCGGTCGCCGAGGGCGTGTCACGCAGCCTGATCAAGGTCACCGACGTGGCGCTGCGGGCCAAGGGGCTCGCCGCCCTGGCCGCGCGCCGCCCGGAGGACGCGCTGACCGCGTTCGCGATGCTGATCGGCAAGGGCGCGATGCCGGTGAGCCCGAGCCGCTCCATCGGCGCGACGCCGGACTACATCGAGGCGGCCGTCCGGTCGGGCAACGGCGAGCAGGCCGCGGCGGCGCTGCGGCCGTACCTGGTGTGGAGCGAGGCGTCCACGGCGCCGGGCCTGCCGGCGCTCGCCGCGCGCTGCCAGGCGCTGCTCGCCACCACGGACTCGGCGCAGGCGCACTACGAGGAGGCGCTGGCGCTGCACTCCGGCACGAACCGGCCGTTCGACCACGCCCGCACCCAGCTGCTGTACGGGGAGTTCCTGCGCCGGGAGAAGCAGCGCACGCAGGCGCGCACGCAGCTGCGGGCCGCGATGGACACGTTCAACCGGCTGGGCGCCCCGGTGTGGGCGCGGCGGGCGGAGACTGAGCTGCGGGCCACCGGCGAGACCGCCCGCGAACGCAACCCGAACGCGCTGCTCGAACTGACCCCGCAGGAGCTGCAGATAGCGCAGGCGGTCGGCGAGGGCGCGACCAACCGGGAAATCGCTAGCCAGTTGTTCATCAGCCCGCGCACCGTCGACTACCACCTCGGAAAGGTGTTCCGAAAGCTCAACATCAGTTCCCGGCGGGAATTGATCCGGCTGTCGACGGGCGCGGGCTGAGAAACAACTATTTGCGGAATCCGCGGCGCAGGAAGAACGCCGTCGCGATCAGCCAGACGAACGTCGGGAACCGGCCCAGCGGGATGAGCGCGCTGGCCGGCGCCGCCTCGGTGACGAACGTGAGCGTGGACAGCAGGCCCGCGGCCGCGACGACCAGGCTGACGATCCCGTACCAGCGCGGCACCAGCCGCGTCAGCATCGCCGGGATGCTCACGCCGGCCACGAGCAGCGCGAGCCCCGCGACGTGGCCGAACCCGCCCAGCCCGAAGAACAGGTACTCGAACGCGTGCCGCACGGCGCCGTCCGAGCTGACCGAGGTGTGCGACAGCGACCACTGCACGAGCGCGCTGAGCCCCATGAACATCGAGGCCAGGATCCCACCGCCGACGGCGAGGTAGGTCGGCGTCGCGAACGGCGGGACGAGCGCGCGCAGCCGCGCCCACACGGCCGCGGTGAACACGGCGAGCGCGATCGCCGACGCGAACTCGAGGAACGCGACCAGCTGGACCAGGCTCGAGTTGTCGGCGTACAGCTGCGCGATGTTCGGGTCCTGCTCGGCGAACGGCGAGCCGTAGAGCTTGCCGTTGGCGGCCACCAGGGCCACGCTGACGACGAACAGGGCGGAGCTGACGATGGCGGAGACGACGATCGTCGAGCCGGCCCGCGGCTGGACGGAACGCTCGACGTCGTTGCTGGCGGTAGTTGTCATGACCCGCTCTCTCGATTTCGACTATGAGCATGCGCTGCGCGTACCGATTTTAGGTAGAAGGGGATTCCCGGAACATATTTCCCGAGTGGTTCTCGAGTGGCTGCCGACCAGGTCGCTAGCGCCCTCACTCGGATCTGGCTAGGCTTTCAGAACAGATACAGCCGTTCGGTTTGACGTGCCGTTTCGGCGTTTCGATGATGGGGTGTACTGACCGGGATCCGAAAGGGAGCAACAAATGAGTGAGAAGGACGTCCTCGACCTGGTTCAGCGCTGGGCCGACGTCGAGCTCAAGGGCGACGCCGACGGTTACGGCGACCTGTTCACCGAGGACTTCTCCGGTGTGGGTCCGGTCGGCTTCGTGCTGGACAAGCAGGCCTGGGCCGGCCGGCACCGCGGGGACATGAAGAACGAGGCGTTCGCGATCGTCGAGCCCCAGGTGCGCTTCTACGGTGACGACACCGCGGTCGTCATGGGTGTCCAGGACCAGACCACCAAGGTCGCGGGGCACGACACGAGCGGCAAGTTCCGGATGGTCGCGGTCGTCGTCCGGCAGGACGGCGGGTGGCGCATCGCCAACGTCCAGCTCAGCGGCCCGTTGCGGGCACCGGGCCAGATGCCGGACTTCGCCAAGAAGGAAGGCTGAGCCACCGAAAAGGGGGATGGCGGCCGCGGCCGCCATCCCCCTTTTCGTGTCCCTACAGCGCTTCCGCGGGCGTGACCGTGAAGTGGTGGACGATCGCGTCGTACCACCGGGTCAGCGACCCGCCGGTCATGTAGTGCTCGTCCGGGGCGGACGGGTCACAGATCGACCCGATCACCCTGGCCTTCGCAGGCTTGTCCAGCCACTCCCGGACGTTGTCCGGCGCGGGTGCGGCCAGGCTCAGCAGGAACCGCGGCGTCCCGTTGTTGCTGAACGGCCGCTCCGCGAAGCCCGCCGCCGGCGCCGGGCAGTCCAGCGGCCGGCTGGTGAACGGCGGCGCGCTCCACCCGGAGTTCACCGCGCCGTGGTCGAAGGTCAGGCCGATCGAGAAGTACCCGTCCCCGAACAGCTCCGCCAGGTGACCACCGGTCGGCTTGATGGCGATCGTCCCCCGCGGCGGCACCGAGATCGTCAGCTCGTCGGACCGCACGCTGTGCGCGTTGGTCGACCAGTAGACGATCTTGTCCCCGGTGTGCTGGTGCCACCAGCGCAGGTTCTCCGCCATCTTCTCGTCGCGGTACCCGTCGTCCACCAGGTGGAAGGCGTAGTGCTCGTAGAACGCGACGATCTGGCGCACGTGCTGGGTGACCAGGTCGTGCTCGAGGTCACCGCCGGTGTGCGGGACCTCCTGCACGAGCCGCAGCGCCTGGCGGGCCCGCTCCACGAACGGCGCCTTCTCCTTGACCTGCATGATGAACCACGGGACGTGGTCCTCTCGCGCCGGACGGATCAGCTCGAAGATCTCCCGCAGCTCACCGGCCAGGTCCGGGGCGTTCGCCTCGACGTAGGCCGTAACCTCGTCGTACACGGACGCCTTCGTGTCGATCACGCCGACGCCCACGAACCGCACCGGATCGTCGGCGTGGGCCTCGTTGTAGCCGCGGATCCACGCGATGGCGTCGCGCATCTCGCCGACCCGCCAGGGCACGCCCGCGGACTTGGCCAGCGTGTCGACGTCGCCCTCACCGGTGAGCACGTACCGGTTCACGTCGAGGGCGATGTCCCAGTCCTCCTCGGTGGCCACCGACCGGAAACCCAGCTCCTCCACGAGGTAGCGGACCAGCCGGTGGCCGAAGGTGAACTGCTCGTGCGCGCCGTAGGTCGACCCGCCGAGGCCGACCACGACGGCGTCGCCGACCAGCTCGCGCAGCGACGCGAGCTCGGCGTGCGGCCCGTCCGGCTCACTGGTGCCCAGTGGCCGGCCGCGCTGGCGGACCCATTCGGCCACCTCCTCCTCGACCGCGGCCGAGGTGTCGGGGCTTGGCAGTCTGTGCGCCACGTCCATCCCTCCTTTGTGGACCGTGTGGACCTTGTGGACCGTCAGGCCACGGTGGCGACGATGAGGTCCGTCGGGCCCTGCGGCCACATCTCGCGGGTCTCCGCGAGGGTCAGGCCGGCCGGGGCGAAGACCTTCTCCCACTCGGCCAGCGTGCGGATGCCGCCGCGGTGCAGGGCGAGCTGGGTGACGTCGAGCAGCTTGCCGGGGTGCGCGCCGTTGCCCTCGGGCAGGATCGGCTCGAGGATCAGCACCCGGCCGCCCGGCACCATGGCCTTGCGGATGTTGGTGAGGATCTTGACGACGTCCTCGTCGTCGTAGCTGAACAGGATCGACGACAGCACGTAGACGTCGGCGCCGTCCGGCACGGACTCGAACATGTCGCCGCTCGCCGCGTCGCACCGGTCGCTGACGCCGGCCCGGGCGAACACGTCCGCCGCGCCCTTGACCACGTGCTCCTCGTCGAACACGGTGGCCTTCAGGCTCGGGTAGTGCGGGGCGAGCGAGGCGATCAGCCAGCCCTCGCCGCCGGCGATGTCGATCAGGTGCTGCGCGTCGGACAGGTCGTAGTTGCGGAACGCGACCGAGTGCGCCTCGCTGGCCAGGTTGCCCATGGCCTTGCCGAACAGCGCGACCTCCTCGGGGTGGGACTGGAGGTAGGCCCACATGCTGATGCCGTGCGCGTGGTCGAAGGCCGGCTTGCCGGTCTGCACGCTGTACTTGAGCTCGGAGTAGGCCAGCAGCCGGGTGCGGCCGCCGACGTCCTGCGCGATCTCCTTCATCGTGCCCTGCACGCCGGAGCGCAGCGTCTCCGCGAGCGGCGTCAGCTCGAACGTGCGCGGCGCGGACTCGGCGAACACGCCCAGCCCGGCGAGCCCGCGCAGCAGCCGGAACAGCCCGTCCGGGTGCGTCTCGGTGGCCGTGGCCAGCTCCTCGACCGGGCGCGGCCCGTCGGCGAGGAGGTCGGCGACGCCCAGCTCGGCGGCGACGGAGATCATCTGCGTGGCCAGCGCGCCGTACAGCATCTCCATCATCTGCATGGGCGGCGGAGCGTCCTTCGTGTACGGAAGAGCGTTGGAGCCGGTCATGTGACTGCCTTTCTTGACGATCTCGCGGGAAGATCTCACTGGGAAGCGGACAGGCCGCCGTCGACGTAGATGATCTGGCCGGTGACGAACGACGAGCGGGTGCTCGCCAGGTACGCGGCCGCGTTCGCGACCTCCTGGATCTCCGAGACCCGGCCGAGTGGGGTGCGCTGGGCGACCATGGCCGCGAAGTCCTCGTTCTGCAGCAGGGCCTGGTTCAGCGCGGTGCGCACGAAGCCGGAACCGACCGCGTTGACCGAGATCTGGTGCGGGCCCCATTCCGTGGCGAGCTGCTTGACAAGCAGGTGCACGCCCGCCTTGCTGGAGCCGTAGGCGCTCCACCCGCCGACGTTGAGGCCGAGGATGGCCCGCACCGAGGTCAGGTGGACGATCCGGCCGCCCGTGCCGCCGGCGATCATCATCTTCCCGGCCGCCTGCGAGATCAGGAACGCGCCGTTGAGGTTGACGTCGACGATCTTGCGGAACTGCTCGGGGTCGAACTCGGCCGACGGACCGATGCCGAGGATGCCGACGCAGTTCACCAGCACGTCGATCCCGCCCCACGACTCGGTGAGGTCGGTGGCGAGCTGGTCCACACTGGCCGGGTCGGTGATGTCGAACTGGTAGGCGGCGGTCCGGTTGTCCTCCGTGGACAGTCGCTCCGCGACCTCCTTGCACGGCCCCAGCTCGATGCCGGCGATCGCGACGTCGGCACCGTCCGCGGCCAGCGTCTCGCTGATCACGCTGCCGATCTCGCCCTCGCCGCCGGCCACCAGCACCCGCTGGCCCTTCAGCGCACCGGTCATCCCGGCGATCGTGTCGCTCATGGTCTGCCCTTCTAGTCGGCCGGGACGGCTTCGATGATCGAGAACGCGGTGTCGGTCGGCACCACGCGCTCGAGCCGGTAGCCGGCCTGTGCGAAGACGTTCGCGAAGTCCTCGTCGGTGCGCAGGAAGCCGGCCATGGTCACGAGCATGATCAGGTCGAAGTTCCGCACGAACCGCGAGACACCCGGGCGGGCCACGAGCTCCGCGGCCGCGATCCGGGCGGTCGGCGACGCGTCGCGGCACCGCTTGAGCAGGGAGATCAGCCGCTCGTCGTTCCACGAGTGGGTGATCTGCTTGCAGGTGTAGAGGTCCACACCCGTCGGCACGTCGGCGAAGAAGTCGCCCGGGAAGAAGTCGATCCGGTCGCCGAGCGCCGTGAGCTCCGGGTTGGTCCGCGCCTGGTCGATCACCGACGGCTGGTCCGCGAGCACGCCCTTGGTCACCGACGGGTAGGCGTTGAGGATGTTCGCGAGGAAGGTGCCCTGCCCGCCGCCGAGGTCGGCGATCACGCCCGCGTTCCCGAACTCGGTGTAGGACTTCGCGATGCTCGGCCCGACCGTGGCGGAGAACTCGTTCATGGCGTCGTTGAACTGCTTGCCCTTCAGGCCGTTCTGCGCCATCCACGCCCACAGGTTGGTGCCGTAGATCTCGTCGAACGCGGCCTTGCCGGTGGACACGCTGTGGCTCAGCCCCGCGTAGCAGGCCCACAGCCAGTCGGCGCCGGCGAACTGCGCCATCGTGTGCTGGGAGTTCGCGACACCGGCCCGCAGCAGCTCGGAGCGGGGCGTGTTCGTCCACAGGTCGGGCTCGACCTCGTGGAAGATGTCGTCGTCGGCGAGGATGTGCAGCACCATCCGCAGGGCGCCGACGTCGCTGCCGGTGCGCGTCGCCAGCTCGATGACGTGCAGCGGCCCGTCGGCCAGTTGGTCTGCGAGGTTCAGCTCGGCCGCGACCCGGATGCACTGGCCCGCAGCGGGGAACATCAGCTCGTGCAGCGTGGTGATGTGCTGTGCCGCCTCCCCGGAATTTTCCCGCGTGGTGGCGTCGCGCAATGAGCCGCCGGTTGGGCGCGTGTCCGTGGCTGGTTCGCGTCCCGTTCCCCTTAGGTGCGGCTGCGAAGCACGCGGCTCGATGTCGCTCTGTGGCTCGTTCACGTCTCTCTCCCCTCTCACGCCTCGTGGATGGCCAGTGCGAAGCCGCCGCCCGGGTTCTCCCGGAAGCCGGGGACCTCGCCGCCGACGGTGATGTCGCGGACGCCGGACAGTCCCAGCCGCACGGGCGTGAGGCGGTTGTCGGTGTCGCCGACGCCGAGCTCGCCGTGGCCGTTGCAGCCCCACGACCAGACCTCGCCGTCCTCGGTGAGGGCCAGGTTGTGGCCGTAGCCGCCGGGGTTGTCGTCGCCACCGCCGCCGATGCTCACGACCTGGGTGATCCCGCGCAGGCCCGCCACCTCGACCGCCTCGGTGCTGTCGGTGGTGGAGTCGTTGCCCAGCTGGCCCTGGTCGTTCTTGCCGAACGCGCGCAGCGTGCCGTCGTCGAGCAGCGCGATCGTGTGGTGGTAGGCGCCGGCGACCTGGCGGACGCCGGAGATGTTGGCCTTGGTGGGTGCCTTCAGGTGCTCGGTGGTGCCGTCGCCGCACTGGCCGCAGTCGTTGGAGCCGAACGCGTACAGGCCGCCGTCGCGGGTGACGGCCAGGCTGTGCCCGCCGCCGGCCGCGACGAACGTGATGTCCTCGAGGCCCAGGACCTGCGCGGCCACCGGGCGGACCGGGTACTCGCGACCCGCGTGCGCCTGGTAGATCGTGCCCTCGCGCTTGCCCCACTCGTCGCCGTCGCCGAGCTGGCCGACGTCGTCGCGGCCCCAGCTCCACACGGTGCCGTCGGCCAGCAGGGCGAGGCCCTGGCTGCCGCCGGACACGAGCTGGGTGACCTCGCTCGGGAACTCGACGCCCACCGGCACGGGCACCGGGTGCACGCGCATGTTCTCCGTGCCCAGCATGCCGAAGAAGCCCGCGCCGCAGCCCCAGACGGTGCCGTCCTCGCGCAGCAGCAGGGTGTGCCCGCCGCCGGGTGCCACGTCCTTGATGCCGTCCAGCTGCACCTTCGACGGCGTGAGGCCGTTGCCCGTGGTGCCGTCGCCGACCTGGCCGAAGGCGTTGCGGCCCCAGCCGTAGGCGGTGCCGTCCTCCATCAGGACGATGATGTGCCCGCTGCCCGCCTCGACCTTGCGGACCGCGCCCTCGATGCCCGGCACCCGCGCCGGCTCGTGGCGCTCGGCCGTGCCGCCGTCACCGAGCTGACCGTTCGAGTTGTCGCCCCACGCGCTGACGATGTGGTTCATGCGTTCCCTCTCCTTCGCGCTTGCTGCGACCGGTGCTGGGGTCGGGCGTTCGACTCGGCCCGGCAGTCGTGGTCTCCATGCTCGTTCGGGGCCATCCCCCCGTCGTGGGTCGGCAGTCCCGGTCAGGGCGGGAACCGATCCCCCGCCGCCCTTTCCCCGCCGGAACGCACCCGGCTCCGGGCGGCGACCGTGGTGGTCCGCCGCCCGGAGCCGGGTGTCGTGCGTGCCTGCTACAGACCGAACGCGAGCAGGACCGGGCCCCGCGACGTGTCGTAGTAGGGGTGGTAGCCGGTCATCACGTAGACCATGCCGTTGGAGATCACGGCACCGCCGTTGCCGGCGATCCCGTTGCCGCGGCCCGGGATCCCGTTGACGCCGGCGAACTCCCGCACCGCGTCGAAGGTCCACACGATCTCACCGGTCTTCGCGTCCAGGATGCGCTCCTTGCCGTCGGAGCTGCCCGCGTAGACCAGGCCCGGAGTAGCGGACACCGCGGCGATGAACGCCGGCTCGCAGCCCGCGTCCGGATACTTCGCCGCACCACCGCTGGTGCAGCCGTCCGCCGGGTGGGCGGTCTCCCAGAGGGTCTCTCCGGTGGCGGGATCCAGCGCGAACACCTTGCCGGGGTCACCACGCCAGGTGGAGACGTAGATGTACTTGCCGTCGTAGGCGCTGCCGAACTCGATGCCGCGGCTGCCCGGGTCCTTGGAGGTGGGATCCGGTTCGACCAGCCGCCGCTCCCACACGATGTCGCCCGTGCGGGCGTCCAGGGCGTGGTACATCCCGCCCTTCTGGCCGACGGTGACCAGGGTGCGCCCGCGGACGTCGATGATGTTGGCGGTCGCACCGACGTCGCTGTTGAGCGCGTAGGTGCCGTAACCCGGGCACCAGCCGCTGACCTGCGGCCGGAGCACGCACATGTAGGTGTGCTCGTCCGGGGCGGTGAACTGTCGCTTCCACCGCGGCTTGCCGGTGTCGATGTTCAGCGCCAGCATGCTGTCCGTGTCGCCCTCGAAGCCGGTGTAGTTGTTGCCGGTGCCGATGAAGACGGTGCGGGTGCGCGGGTCGATGACCGGGCTCGCCCAGACACCGCCACCGGACGGGCCGTACTTCGGCGTGCCGCTCGGCCAGGTGCCGATCTGCTCGGCCTCCCGCATCGTGTAGTACCGCCACTTGAGCTTGCCGGTCCTGGCGTCGAGCGAGATCACCTGTCCACGGTGGACACAGCATTCGTAGGACTCGTCGTTGAAGCCGCCCTCGTAGCTGGACTCTCCGATGTAGACGCTGCCCTCGAACACCTGCGGCGAGCTGGTCAGCCTGGCGTCCGGGTGGTCGGCCACCCGGGTCGCCCAGTTCAGCTTGCCGGTGTTCTTGTTCACCGAGTAGACGCGTCCGGTGCTGTCACCGAAGAACACCGAGTTGCCCGAGACCGTCGGCCCGTCGCGGACCTCGGCGTTCTCGCCGCTCACCGGGCCGGTGACCGCGGTGATGTCGTAGGTCCACTTCTCCGCGCCGGTCCTGGCGTTCAGCGCGATGAGCTTGGCGTCCGGACCGCCCATGTACATCACGCCGTCGGAGACGGCGGGCTGGCTGCCGACCTTCGAGAAGGGCACGTTGGCGAACGTGTAGGCCCACTTCAGCTTCAGGTTGCCGACCGTCTTCGGCGTGATCGCCTTCTCGGCACCGTTGTACCGGGAACCGAAGGCGTTCTTCTGCCACATCGTCCAGTCGGCCGACTCGTGGTACCGCGCGGTGTCGAGGCCGTCCCCGATCACCTCGGCCGGCGCCGCTGTGCACCCGGAGAGCGCCGTCAGCGCCGCCAGACCGGCGAGCATCGCGGTGATGGTGCGCCTGGGTTTTTCCTTTAATCGCACGGGACCTCCCGGGGTCTGCGCTGGTGTCTGTTGACCGCACTGCGCGGAAACGCTTGTGGCGGCGAGAAAAGCTCGGGCGGCCACACTTGGTAGCGTGCCAGGAATGTCGAAAATGGTCGCCATGTCGCGAGTAGCCGTTGAGTGAGTTACTGCCGTTCGTGACCGGTTGTGGCGGATCGTGTTCGTTGTGGAACATTGCCCGGACACGGCGCTGGCACACAGTCCTCCACATACGACGAAACCGGCGAGCCCCCCGTGGTTCACGGGGGGCTCGCCGGTGGCGGGATGTCGAGACGTCGAGCGCTACAAACCGAACGCGAGCAGCACCCCACCCTTGTCGGTCGGGTAGAACGGGTAGTAGTCCGCCTCCACGTAGAGCATGCCGTCGACGATGACCGCGCCGCCGGTGCCGGAGATACCGGTGCCGTGCCCGGTGGCACCGTTGACGCCGGCGAAGTCCCGCACCGCGTCGAAGGTCCACAGCACCCGGCCGTCGGCCGCCGAGAAGACGCGGATCTTGCCGTCCGCGCTGCCCTCGTAGATCAGCCCGGGAGTGCCGCTCACCGCTGGTGTGAACGCCAGCTCGCACTGGTCCGGGTAGGCCGCCGCGCCACCGGTGGTGCAGCCGTCGGCCGGATGCTCGGTCCGCCACTCGATCCGGCCGGTCGCCGCGTCGAGCGAGACCAGCTTGCCGGGATTGCCGCGCTGGGTGGCCGCGTAGAGGTGGCGCCCGTCGAAGAAGCTGCCCCATTCCACGCCGTCACTGCCCGGGTCGGGCGCGTTCGGGTCGGCCGTCTCCAGGCGGGTCTGCCAGGCGTCCGCACCGGTGCGCGCGTCGAAGGCGTAGAACATGCCGCCCTTCTGGCCGATCGTCACCAGCGTGCGGCCGCCGGCGTGGATCACGTTCGCCGACGCGCCGAAGTCCTCGTCCAGCGCGTAGGAACCCTTGCCGGGGCAGTACTCCGACGGCCCGGTGGCCGCACCGCAGGCCGCGGTGAAGACGTCCGGGTTGACCGTCTGCCGCTTCCACCTCGCCTTGCCGGTGTCCGCGTTGATCGCCAGCACGCTGTCGGTGTCGCCCTCGGTGCCGGTCATGGAGTTGCCGGTGCCCACGAACACCGTCCGGGTCTGCGCGTCGACCACCGGGGTGGACCAGACGCTGCCGCCGGACGGGGCGAACTTCGCCGCGCCGCTCGGCCACGTGCCGACCCGCTTGGCCGCCGGCATCGTGTAGTACCGCCAGGCGACCGAGCCCGTACGGGCGTTCAGCGCGACGACCTGGCCGCGGTGGGTGCAGCACGCGTAGTTCGGGTCGCGCGGCAGGCCGCCCTCGGTCGTGGACTCACCGATGTAGACCTTGCCGTCGAAGACCAGCGGCGAGCCGGTGAGCACCGAGTTCGGGTGATCGCTGACCGCGACGGACCACGCCAGCTTCCCGGTGTTCTTGTCCAGCGCGTACACCCGCCCGGTGCTGTCGCCGAAGAACACCGTGTCGCCGACGACCGCGGCACCGTCCCGGACGTCGTTGGGGATCTTGGCCACCACCGTGGCAAGGTCGAACGTCCACTTGGTGGCACCGGTCTTCGCGTCCAGCGCGAGGAACTTCGCGTCCGGTGCGCCGACGTAGAGCGTGCCGTCGACGATCGCGGGCTGGCTGCCGTGCGCGGCGTTGGCCACCTGCGGGTACGCGTACGCCCACTTCAGCTTCAGGTTGCCGACCGTCTCCGGCGTGATCGCCCGCTCGGCATCGTTGAACCGGGTGCCGTTAGGGCTCCGCTGCCACATCGGCCAGTCGGCGCTCGCCCGGTGGCCGGCGTCCTGCTGGTCCGGGGTGCTGGCGGCCGCGACGCCGGCGAGTGCCACGACGGACACCGCGGCCATGGCGAGCACCAGCCGGCCGGACCGGCGGGCCTTGCTGCGTAAGGTCATTCTGATCGCCTTCTCTGCTCAGACCGTTGCCACGGCGCCGATGTACGCGGCCGCCGCGACGATCGCGAAGTATGTGCGCACTACGTGCGCGAGGTGCCAGGTGTGCCGTTTCTGCGACCAGTTCTCGTCCTCGACACGATCAGGGCTCCACTTCTCGATCTGCCGCCAGATCGGCCGGTTCACGCCCTCGGAGGTCAGCCCGACACCGAGCATCCCGGCCGAGCCGACCAGGAACAGCACGGCCGCCCACACCGACGAGGTGGCGAACGCCGCGACCACGCCGATGCTGCCGGTGATGACGCCGCCCCACACCGCGATCGGGTGGAAGATGTGCATGTCGATCAGCTGGCAGGTGTTGACGTACCTGGTGTAGGGCAGCGAGTTGAGCAGCGGCAGGATCGACAACTTCATGATCCACAGCGTGCCGAGCTGGATGCCGGACCAGGCCAGCAACGCGATGCCCATGGCAGTGAGACTCGTGCTCATGTCCTTCTCCTTCTCAGCCGGCCAGCCGAGCCGTCGTGTTGCTCGTCTCTTCCCGGATCTCGAACTTGATCGAGCGGGCCTCGCTCATGCAGGCCCGCATCGGCCCGGCCAGCTCGCGGTGCCCGGGGCTCTGCTCCCAGGCCACGAAGTGGTCCAGGGACTCCCACTCACTGGTGATGAGCCATTGCTCCGGGTCCGTCGTGGACTGGCAGACCTGGTCGAGCACGTGCCCGGGAACGCCCCCGGCCACCTGGTAGCGGATCCGCTCGTACGCGGCGAGGAACCGCTCGACGTTCTCCTCCTGCACGCGGACCAGGAACACGATCCGCGCCCGTGCGGGTGCGTCACTCATGTCGTCTCCTATCCCTCGTACCGGCCGATGACGAGCGAGGTGTTGTAGCCGTCGAACCCGCGCGCGTTGACCAGCGCGGTCGACGTCCGCCGGGCGGTGGCCTCGCGCACGAAGTTGAGCTCGGCGCCCGGTGCCGGGTCGGTGAGCCCGTGGGTGGCCGGCAGCATGTCGTAGCGCATCGCCTGCAGCGCGGTCGTCACGTCGACCGCGGCGCCGCCCTGGTACATCCGGCCCAGCTGGGCCTTCTGCGTGGTCACCGGCACGTCCTCGCCGAGGACCTCGCGGATCGCCGCCGCCTCGACCCGGTCGCACTCGGGCACCCCGACCGCGTCCGGGTACACGACGTCCACATCGGACGCCGAGCGCCCGGCCCGCCGCAGCGCGAGCCGCATCGCCCGGGCCAGCTGCTCGGGCGAGCCGCCGTAGCCGGGCCGGCTCGCCTTCCCGTCGTGCGTCGCGGCCCAGCCGAGCACCTCGCCGTGGATGTCCGCACCCCGGCTCTTCGCGTACTCGAGGTCCTCGACCACGAGCACCGCGCCGCCCTCGCCGACGACGTAGCCCGCGGCCGCGGCGTCGAAGGGCAGGTAGGAACGCTCCGGGTCGGTGCCCACCGACAGCCGGCCGGTGCTCAGCTGGCAGGTCAGCGCGTACGGCGACAGCGGGCCCTCGGTGCCGCCGGCGAGCACCATCTTCGTGCCCCGCCGGATGGTCCGCGCCGCCTGCGCGAACGTGTCCAGCCCGCCCGCGCTCTCCGCGACCAGCACCGCGCACTGGCCCTTGAGCTGGTGCAGGATGGAGATCTGCCCGACGCTCGCCGCGTAGAACCACGCGATCGACTGGTAGACGCTCACCTTGCCGTCCGGCTCGGACCACAGCGCCTGCAGCTCGCCCTGGCCGAACTCGTTGCCGCCCGAGGAGCTGGCCAGCGCGACCGCCGTCTCGTACGGGTCCAGAGTGGACAGGTCGATGCCGGAGTCGTCGAGCGCCTCCTGCGTGGCGGCGAACCCGTGCCAGGTCCACCGGTCGGTGGCGACCTTCAGCCGGGTGTTGACGTACTCGTCGGGGTCGAAGTCCGGCACCTCGCCGGCCAGCGTGACCGGGTAGCTCGACGGGTCGAACCTGCTGATGCGGCCGATCCGCGTGCCACCGTCCAGGATGGACTTCCAGTGCGCGTCGGCACCGACCCCGGACGGCGCGACCACCCCCATACCGGTGATCACCGCTCGGGCTGTCATGAGGCCTCCTTCAGACGGCTGAAGACCATCGCCGACTGGAACCCGCCGAACCCGCTGCCGACCGAGAGCGCCACGTCCACCTTCGCCTCGCGGGCGGTGTTGGGCGTGTAGTCCAGGTCGCACTCGGGGTCGCGCTGGCTCCAGTTGGCCGTCGGCGCGATCGCGCCGCGGTCGATGGTCAGGGCGCACGCGGCCATCTCGATGGCGCCGATCGCGCCGAGCGAGTGGCCGATCATCGACTTGATCGAGCTGACCGGCGTCCGGTACGCGTGGTCGCCCAGCGACCGCTTGAACGCCGCGGTCTCGTGCCGGTCGTTCTGCTTGGTGCCCGAGCCGTGTGCGCAGATGTAGCCCACGTCGGTCGGGTTGGTCCGGCCCTGGTCCAGCGACACCCGGATGGCCTCGGACATCTCCAGGCCGTCCGGGCGCAGGCCGGTCATGTGGAACCCGTTGGAACGGCTCGCGTAGCCGGTGACCTCGCAGTAGATCTTCGCGCCGCGGCGGACCGCGTGCCCGAGCTCCTCGAGGATCAGCACCGCGCCGCCCTCACCCATCACGAAGCCCTTGCGGGTCGCGTCGAACGGGCGGGAGGCGTGCTCCGGGTCGTCGTTCTCCGGCGTGGTCGCCTTGATCGCGTCGAACGAGGAGACCGTCACCGGGGAGATCGGGCTGTCCGAGGCGCCCGCGATGACCACGTCCGCCTCGCCGTCCTGCACCAGGTTCCACGCGTACCCGATGGCGTCGATGCCCGACGTGCAGCCGGTGGACACCACCTGGGCCGGCCCGTGCGTGCCGTACCGGTGCGCGATGTCACCGGCGAGGCTCGACGGGATCAGGGCCTGGTAGAGGAACGGGCCGCCGTAGGTGTGGTCGACGAGCCACTCCTGGCCGGTGTTGGACACGGCGACGTACTCGTCCTCGAGCGCCATCGTGCCGCCGACCGCGGAACCCATCACCACGCCGGTGTTCTCCAGCGTCTCCTCGTCCAGCGTCAGGCCGGAGTCGGCGAGCGCCTCGGCGGCGCAAGCGAGTCCGAACTGGACATAGCGGTCCGCGCGCCGGATCTCCTGCGCGGACAGGCCGGCGGCCACCGGGTCGAAGTCGGCCTCCGCGGCCACCCTGGACCGGAACTTGCTGGCGTCGAAGAAGGTGATCTTCCGCGTCGCCGTGCGGCCGGCGGTCAGCGTGTCCCAGAACTGGTCACGGGTGACGCCGCCGGGGGCGACCACGCCGACCCCGGTGACGACCACCCGCCTGTGTCGGTGGCTCATGCGGCCTTCTTCTCCCGCTCCGCGAGGATGCGCGCGGCCACCGTGGCGGCTTCCTCACGGGTCTCGGTGTCCTTGTGGCCCAGCTCCGGACGCGGCGCGAGCGGCCCGAGGTGGAAGACCGCGAAGACCTCGCCGTCGCCGACGTTGCGCAGCCGGTGGCGGGTCTCCTTCGGCACCAGGATCGCGCTGCCCGCGGGCACGGAGATGATCTTGTCCTCCACGTCGACCTCGAGCTCGCCGCGGATGCAGAACACGAACTCCTCGCTGTAGGGGTGCAGGTGCTCGGCGATGGCCTCGCCCGGCGCCAGCGTCGCGCCGCCCATGAACCCGGACGTGCTGGCGACCGTCCGCGGGGAGAGCAGCGTCTGGATGGTGCCGCCGCGACGGTGGTCGGCCGGGCAGTCGTGAATGGACACGACGTTGTCCGTCGACGCGCGCTTGGAGTGGTGGACCTTCTCGATCTTGTCCTTGATGACCTGCATCTGGATCTTGGAGTTCTTGTTGATGTTGTTGGTCATCCACTCGTCGTCCACCGGCGCGGTGTCGCGCATGTGGAAGTCCTGCACCCAGCGCAGGATGACGCCGCCCTCGACCTCCTCGTAGTACCAGTCGAGGTTCATGTACTCGAACGGACCGGTCTCGATGCGGTGCGAGTGCGTGCGCTTCTCGTCGAGGTAGCGGGTGCGCTCGCTGACCCAGCTCCACGTGACGCCGTTGTCGTCCGGGTACATGGTGAGCCGGAACGTGATCGTGTCACCGTCCTCGCTCACCACCTCGGTGCCGGCGTACTCGGTGAACAGGTCCGGCCAGTTCGGCACGTCGTTGGTGATGTCCCAGACGAGCTGGAACGGCGCTTCGATCCGGATCTGGTTGTCGGTGTGCCCAGCCATGTCGACTTCTCTCCCGTGTCGTTACGCCGCCTGCTCGGAGGCCTGGTTGATGTAGTCGACGATCTCGCCGACGTTGAGCTCGCCCGACTCGTCGGGAATCTCCACCCCGTACTGCTTGGTGATCACGATCTGCAGCTCGAGTACCGCGAGGGAGTCGAGTCCGAGGTCCTCCAAGGTGCCCTCCGGGTTGCCGGCCAGCACCTGCTGGGCCAGCCCGACCTTCGAGACCAGCAGGGACTCGATGTCCGTGAACGTCACGTTCGCCATGGTGGCTCTCCCTATTTGTCGTACGTGTAGAAGCGCTGGGCCTGGGCGTCCTTGGGCGAACGCCAGGTCGAGAGGTAGGGCGAGATGTACTCGCTCAGCCGGTCGCTGATGCGCACGAACTCCGGGTGGTCCTTGATGCGGCTGATGGTTTCCTGGCCCGGGTCCTCGGTTTCCAGCAGCTGGATGTAGACGTCCCCGAGAGTCCACAGTGAACGGTGGGTGACGTTCGCCAGCCGGGGCAGCTCGGTCGCATCGGACTCGGCCCAGATCTCGGCGACCTTGTCGGTCGAATCCGGCATTATTCGCGCGACTATCAATGATCGGTGCACGCCAGTCACTCCAGCCTCGACAGCGCCCGTGGCGTTCGTTCTCCACACTCGAGCGGCAGATTGCGGTTGTCTTCTTCCGAGCATGCGTCCTGGCCAGTCCCATGGTCATGAGTCGGGTGTCCCCGCCCGCTGGGCGGTTGACCCGGGACACCCCACAACGCGCCGAACGACGCCTTTCCGGTGGAAAGGCGTCGTTCGGCGGAGGTGGGCTCAGGCGGTGCAGTCGAGCACGATCTTGCCGGTGGTGCCGCGCTCGAGGTCCGCGAACGCCGTCGCGGTCTCGGCCAGCGGCACGGTCCGCACCGACCGCGGCGCGATCTTGTCCGCGGACAGCAGGTCCAGCACCTCGGTGAGGTCCTCGCGGTAGGCCTGCGGCTGGCTCTTCTCCAGCGCCCAGGCGTTGTAGAACCCGGTCTTGCGGCCGTCCGGCCGCAGCTTCGGCGCCAGGATGCCGCCGAGGAAGCCCAGCGCGCCGATGAACGTGCTGGGCTTGCCGTCGCGCATCGCGTCGTTCTGGCCGTACGCGACGAGCCGGCCGCCCTTGCGGAGCACGCTGTAGGAGCGCCAGAAGTGCGGGCCGCCGATCGGGTCGAACGCGGCGTCCACGGTGCCGTTCTCGTCGAACGCGGTCCACGGGTTCAGCTCGCCGTTGGTGACCGTGCCGCGCACGACGTTGGCGAAGTCCTCGTTGCGGTAGTCGACGGCGACCGCGCCGTGCCGGCGGACCACGTCGAGGTTCGCCGCGGACGCCGTGCCGAACACGGTGACCCCGCCGATGTGCTCGGCGAGCTGCAGGAACGCGAGCCCCACGCCGCCGGACGCGCCGTGCACGAGGATGCGCTGCCCGGAGCGGACCTGCGCCACCCGGTGCAGCATCTGGTGGGCGATGAAGTAGTTGAGCGTGACGGCGGCGACGCTGACCGCGTCGACGCCCTCCGGCACCGGCACGACCCGCTCGGCCGGCAGGTTCACCGCGCTCGAGTACCCGCCGGAGACGACCAGGGCCGTCACCCGCTGGCCCGGCTCGAGGCCGGTGACGCCGGCGCCGACGGACTCGACGACTCCGGTGAGGTCGCAGCCGGGCACGAACGGCGGCTTCGGGCCGCCGGGCACCACGCCGCGCTGGAACAGCAGGTCGCCGTAGGAGACGCCGGCCGCCTCGACCTTGATCCGCACGTGGCCCGCGGGCGGTTCCGCGATCTGTTCGGTGCGAACTTCGAGGCAGTTCGTCGTGTCCCGGTTGACCGCGTAAACCTGGGTGGTCTGCATCTCGGCCTCCGTCGAAGACAATTCACTACCCGTCGAAGCTAACACCGTTAAATAGTGTCAACAAGAAACCCGGGCGCAGTTCCCAACGAGCACGGGCGACATTCCCGGGAGGCTGGGACGGCGAGGAGAAGACGCCGGGAATTGCCCATGAATATGGTGGTGAGCATATCTTTCCGAATCGCGTCCGCGGAGGTTTCGAGGATGTCCGAAGAGAATATTGAACTAGTCCGGTACGCGACCGAAGAGGGGTTGAACCAGGGAAATCTCTCCTTCATCGACGACGTGTTCTCGGCGGACTACGAGGTGCACACCGCGGGACTCGCGCTGCCCAAGGGGCCGGCGGCCTTCGCGATGGCGGTCGAGTTCTGGAAGCGGGCGTTCCCGGACTTCACCTGCGGCATCCAGGAGATGTTCGCCAGCGGTGACCTGGTGGGGCTGCGCTTCCGCACGACGGGCACGCACACCGGCCCGCTGATGTGGATGCCGCCGACCGGCAAGACGTTCGTGGTCGAGGGCGTCGACCTGCACCGGGTGCGGGACGGCAAGGTCGTCGAGTCCTGGATCAGCGACGACTTCCCGCGGATCCTGTTCGAGCTCGGCATCGTCGAGCAGCCGGCGCCGCCGGCCGGCGCGGCCCCGCCGGAGGGCGTCGCCCTGCCCGAGGCAAGCTGATGACGCACAAGATCGCCTTCATCGGCCTGGGCGCGATGGGCGGCGGCATGGCGTCGCGGCTGCTGGCCGCGGGCCGGAACGTGACGGTGTACAACCGGACCCGCTCGCGCGGCGAGGCACTCGCCGACGAGGGTGCGGTCCTGGCGTCGTCGCCGGCCGAGGCCGCGTCCGGTGCGGACGTGGTGTTCCTGTCGCTGGCCACCAGCGAGGTCGTCGAGAAGCTGCTGTTCGGTCCGGACGGGGCGGTGGCGAGCCTGCCCGAGGGCGCGATCGTCGCCGACATGTCGACGGTGGCGCCGGAGTTCGCGCAGTCGCTGCAGTCGCGCCTGGCCGCGACCGGTCATCGTGGGCTCGACGCCTGCGTGCTCGGCAACGCCCAGCACGCGAAGGACGGCGAGCTGCGTTTCATGATCGGCGGTGCGCAGTCCGATGTGGACGCGCTGACCCCGGTGCTCGAGCCCCTGGCGAAGGAGGTCGTGCACCTGGGCCCGGGCGGCATGGGTGCCACGGCCAAGCTGGCGCTGAACCTGCTGATGGGCGTGCAGATGCTGGCCCTGACGGAGGCGATCGTCTTCGGCGAGCGGGCCGGTCTCGATCGGGGTGCACTGATCAAGCTGATCGCGGCGGGCGGCTACAGCTCGCCGATGATGAAGTTCAAGGCCGGCGCGATGGCGAGGCGGGCGTTCGAGAAGGCGGACTTCCGGCTGAAGCTGATGCGCAAGGACCTGGGCCTGGTTCTGGCGCAGACCCAGCGCCTCGGCGTCCCGATGCCCACCACGGCGGCAAGCTACGACTGGCTCACCGCCGCGACGAACGCGGGCCTTGGCGAGCACGACGTGGCCGCGCTGCTGGCGTACATGGAGCAGATCTCGGGCCTGGAGCACTACCCACCTCCGGGCGAAGCCGCTGCGTGAATTCCGTGAGAGAGGCCGCCTTCGCCGTTGGCGAGGGCGGCCTTTCCGTGCTCCGCCCGGGACATCCCGGAGGCGAGCTGTGATGCGCAGCTCAAGCCACAGGCGATCCGCACTGCGCTGGCGGCACCCCCACAGGCGCACCGTGACGCACGAGCTCGTGCGAGAGGTGCGCCGTGACGCGATAGCTCGTGCCAATGGCGCGCCGTGACGCGCCAGCTCGAGCCAGAGGCGCGCCATGTTGCGCCAGCGACAGCCCAGAGGCGAGCCGTGTTGCGCTAGCTCGTGCCAGAGGCGCGCCGTGTTGCGCCAGCGACGAGCGGAAAGAGGGTCGGGGCCGTCGGCGGGCCTGTGGAGGGCAGGGCGCCAGCCCTGCCCGCAATGCCCTGACCCAGGGCGGCGGAGGCTCACGGGTCAAGGGGTCGCGTGCCCAACAGAACCAAAAGCGAAAGAGGTGCGACCCCTTGAGGCGTGAGTGGCCGCCCGTAAAATCCGCCGACGGCCCCGACCCCCTGTGGACACCCAGCAGACCCGTCCACCTCACCCTTGACCAGGGCTAATCGAGCGGAGCCCGGCCTCCGGCCCCCCAAGATCCAGCGTACCGAGGACCCCTGACAATCCAGGCCGAGCAACAGGAGACTGTGGACAACCGCCCTCCCCGAACGGAACCAAAGGAACCGAACGGAGAGAGCGGCAGTCCACAGGTCACTCGTAGGCGATGGCAGACAGAACATTCACCTTTGCGGCCCGGGCGGACGGTGCCAGGGCCGCCACCAGCCCGGCGACCACCGCCAACCCGAGGAACACCGCCAGCGACAGCCACGGCACCGCCAGCTGCGCCAGGTCGGCCACCGCCACCACCGCCGCGCCGGCCAGGCCGCCGAACACGAGTCCCAGCAGGCCACCGAAGACGGCCATCACCAGCGACTCCGACACCACCATGTGCACCATGTGCGAGCGCCGCATGCCGATCGCCCGCAGGAGGCCCAGCTCGCGGGTTCGCTCCAAAATAGACAGGGCCATCGTGTTGATGATGCCCAGCACGCCGATCACCACCGACAGTCCCAGCAGGACGTACAGCATCAGCTCGGCGATGTCGACCTGGCTCGACGCCGCGGACGCCGTCTGGGTCTGGTCCTGGACCGTGACCTCGGGGTCGTCGGCCACCAGTGCCGTGAGCGACTTCTTCGTCGCCGCCACGTTCGCGCCGTCGGACAGCTTCACGTACCCGAGGGCCGGCAGCGCCGAGACGAACTCCTTCGCCGCGTCCGCTGTGGACAGTACCGGGCCGCTCAGCAGGAAGTTCGGCTCGTAGCTGCCGACTATCCGGTACGTCCGCGGGCCGCCGCGTTGGGTCGCCACCGTCACGGTGCCGCCCACCGAAAGCCCGCGGTCCGCGAGCGTCTTCGAGTCCAGCACGACCTCACCGGACCGCAGGTCCCGCAGCGAACCCGACACCCGGGTCAGGCCGAGCACCTCGGTCAGCTCGTGCAGCGACCCCGCGTTCGCCGGGCTCGTGGCCGGCTTGCCGTCCACACCGGACACCTGGACGGTGTCCACGTACTGCGCGGTGGCCGCCGCGACCCCGTCGAGCGCGCGGGCGCGGTCGATCACGGTCGGCTCGAACGTCGGCATGATGCGACCGTCCGCCGCAGTCGGCGGTCCGCCGCCCTGGCCCCCTGCCTTGCCGGTCACGCCGTCGCCGGAGATCACGAAGTCGGCCGCGAGATCCGAGCCGACCCGCGTGGTGACGTCCGCGCGCAGCGACTCCGCCACCACGCCGACGCCACCGACCAGGCCGAGCGTCACGACCAGCGTGGCCACCGTGATGGCCGTCCGCCGCGGATTGCGCTCGGCGTTGCGCCGGCCGAGCTTGCCCGGCATCGACCAGCCCAGCAGCCGCCCGACCCCGGGCAGCAGCACCCGCGAGGCGATCGGCGTCAGCAGCGCGAACCCGAACAGCCCCAGCACGATGCCGCCACCGAGCGCGGCCCACCGGTACCCGTCGAGGTCGCTCAGCACGCTCGCGACCACCGCGCTGACACCGAGCACCGCCGGCACCGCGCCGAACACCGTGATCCGCGCGAGCGAACGCTGCTCCGCGGCCGAGGCACGCATGGCCTCCACCGGCGGCACGTTGGACGCCCGGATCGCCGGCAGCAGCGCGGCGACCAGCGTGACCGCCACGCCCAGCACGAACGCCAGCACCAGGTCACCGGCCGGCACGATCAGCCCCACCGGCAGCTGCGCGCCGCTGTTGGCCTCCATGACCGACTTCAGCAGCGCCGACACCCCGATGCCCAGCCCCAGCCCCACGACCGAGGCGACCGAGCCCACCAGCGTGGCCTCCACCAGCACCGCGCCGACGATCTGTTTGCGGCGCGCGCCGAGCGCGGCCATCAGGGCCAGCTCGCCGGTGCGCTGAGCGATCAGGATCGAGAACGTGTTGAGGATCAGGAAGATCCCGACCAGCAGCGACAGCCCGGAGAAGCCGAGCAGGATGAGGCGGACGATGTCGAGGAACGCCTTGCCGTCCGCCGCGGTCTGATCGGCCAGCTCGTCGCCGGTACGGGTCAGGTAACCCGGCCCGATCGCGTCGCGGACCCGGTCGCGCAGCTGTGCCGGGCTGACGCCTTCGTCGGCGCGCACCGTGACCGAGCTGAACATGTCCCGCTTGCCGAGCATCAGCTGCTGGGCCACCGGCTCGGTGAACGCGACCTCGGTGCTGCCGCCGAGCGTGCCGAGCCCGTTGCTGAACCCGTAGATGCCGACGACCGTGAACGTCTTGCGCGGCGCGAGGGTCAGCACGTCGATCGGCTTGCCGACCCGGTACCCGCCCAGCTCGGCGAGCCCCGCGTTGATCGCGACCTCGTCGTCGGCCGACGGCCCGCGGCCCTCGCGCAGGCGCACCATGCCGGTCTCGCCGTGCCAGGCCTTCCCCGTCCGGGGCGGGCCCTGCACGCTGATGACCTTGCCGTCCGGGCCGACCGGGCGCGCCCCGTCGGCGGCGACCTCGCCGACCGCCCTGGCCACTCCCGGCACCTTCGCCACCTCGTCCACCAGGGACGCGGGCACCGGCGGGGCGAACCCCTTGCCGCCCATCCCCGCGTCCACATTGGACTTGCCGGAGACCGAGACGTCGATGTCGGAGTTGATCGTGGCGAAGATCGAGTCGAACCCGCTGCCGATCGTCGTGGTGGTGATCATGGCCGCCGAGACGGCCATGACGCCGAGCACGACGGACAGCCCGGCCAGGGTCAGCCGCAGCTTGCGGGCGAGCAGTCCTTTCAATGCCGCCTTCAGCATCACTGCCCCGATTCGTCGTCGGCGTAGGAGTCCAGTGCCTTCAACGTGTCCAGCACCTCGTCCGCCGCCGGGTCGTTCAGCTCGTGCACGAGCCGGCCGTCGAGCAGGAACACCACGCGGTCGGCGTAGGCGGCCGCGTTCGCGTCGTGCGTGACCATCACGATGGTCTGGTCGAACTCCTGCACCGACCGGCGCAGGAAGCGCAGGATCTCGGTGCTGGACCGCGAGTCGAGGTTGCCGGTCGGCTCGTCGGCGAAGATCACGTCCGGCTTGGCCATCAGCGCCCGCGCGCACGCGACGCGCTGCTGCTGGCCGCCGGACAGCTCGCTCGGCCGGTGGGTCAGCCGGTCCGCGAGCCCGACCGCGTCGACGACCGTCGCGAACCAGTCCGCGTCGACCTTGCGCTTCGCGATCGCCAGCGGCAGCGTGATGTTCTCCTCCGCGGACAGCGTCGGCAGCAGGTTGAACTGCTGGAAGATGAACCCGACGCGGTTGCGCCGCAGGTCGGCGAGTCCCTTGTCGCCCAGCCCGTTCAGCAGCGTCTCGCCGATCCGGATCTCGCCGGCGTCGACCGTGTCGAGGCCCGCGAGGCAGTGCATCAGCGTGGACTTGCCGGACCCGGACGGGCCCATGATCGCGGTGAACTGGCCGCGCGCGATGTCGACGGAGATGTCGTCGAGTGCGGTGACCGCGGTGGCGCCGGTCCCGTAGGCCTTGGTGACGCCGGTCGCGGACGCCGCGTAGCCGGTGATCTTGTCCTGTACAACGGTGGTCATGACGTCTCCTGTGCTCGGGTCCGGTTGGCGGGCGCCGGTGCGGGCGTGCGCCGCCAGTTGGTTCGTCCCCAGGGTTTGATGATCGAGAGCACCGCGGCGGTGAGGCCCAGCAGGCCGATCACGGCCATCATGCCGGCGAGGCTGATGCCGTCGCCGCCGCTGAGCGGCTCTGCCGCCGCCGTCTGGTCCGCGGCGGTCTGCAGGGCGTCGTTGAGCGTGAACGCGCTGGCCACGAACAGCAGCAGGCTGATGACCAGCTTCACGAACACCCAGTAGTACCTGACCAGTCCCCACTTCGTGCCCATGCCCAGCACCAGTCCGGTGAGCACCACCAGGACTGATGCGGGCATCAGCATCGTGTCCGCCAGCACCGAGGCGGCGGTGAACACGGCGCGCAGGGTCGCCGGGTCGTCGGTGGCCATGCCGGTGAGGCACAGCGCGAGCGCGGCGAGCTCGATGCCGAGCCACCCCACGGAGCTGACGACGTGCAGGATCGTCCAGATCTGGCGGACCCGCCTCGGCAGCGGCTGCATCGTGATGCCCGCGGTGCCTTGCGTCGAGATCTTCACGGTCTCTCCCCGTACTGATATGTGTGTCGGGCTCAGCTGGAAGGGGTTGCCTGCCGCTCGGTCCTCCATGGTGGCCCGTCCCACTGACGACCCCACGGACCACGCCGCGGACCTCCGCCGTTCCTCGACCAGTACACGAGGCGTGCGTGCAGCAGCAGGCTGCCGAACAGGAAGAACATCGGGAAGGCGGGGAAGAAGAACGGCACGTCGAGCGTTGCCCACCGCACGATCAACAGGACCGACACGACCACGGCGACGGCCGCGTGGACGCGCAGCCGGACCGGGAAGCGGCCCTCGCTCCCGGGGCCGCGGATCGGTGCCGCGCGCCGCCGGTCGTCGGGCAGGTCGGTGACGTACTGGTTCAGCTCGCCGCGGAACTTGGTGGCGTAGATGAGCTCCATGCGCTCCTCGGCCTCCTCGAGGGTCAGCCGACCCTCGCCCGCGGCGTCGCTGACCAGGGTGGCCACGCGCTGCCGCTCGGCGTCGGAGGCACGGACGGTGTGCTTCTGGCTGGTTTCCGGGTTCTCGTTCATGGCCACAAATGTCCTCGTCGGCGGCGGCTTCGTCGTCGCACACCAGAGGGCATCCGGGTTACCGCACGCGGCGGCGGCCACCAGGCCCGCGTACTCCCCGGGGCGTAGACGAGAACACTCCGACGCGCGAAGTGCCTGGTAGGGGTCGGCTGATCTACCGTTCTCGTATGGCACAACCGTGGCGACCGTGGTGGGGCACCCCGTTCGGGGCGGTCCCGCCGTTCGCGATCGTGGTGCCGATCGCCGCGATCCAGGTGGTCGGCACGTTCGGCGCGCGGCACGACCAGCCGGCCTCGGTGTGGAACCCGCTGGCGGTGGCGCTGCTGGTGCTCGGCCCCGCCTGCCTGCTGCTGCGCCGCCGGTACCCGCTGCCCACGCTGGGCGCGGTGCTCGCGGTGACGGTGGCCTACTTCGCCCTGTCGTTCCCGATCGGGCCGGTGTTCCTCAGCGTGGTGGTCGCGCTGTTCAACGCGGTGCTGCTCGGCCAACGGCTGGCGGCGTGGCTCGTCGGGTGGGTCGGCATCGCCGCGGTCGTGGCCGTGCTGAACCTGACCCGGTCGGACTTCCACCCGAGCCTCGCCCAGATCGGTGGCGCCGCGGCATGGCTGATCACGGTCATGGTGATCGCCGAGGTCGCGAAGGCGCGCCGGGAGAAGATGCTGCAGGCGCGGGAGACCCAGCAGGAGCAGAGCCGGCGCCAGGTCACCGAGGAGCGGCTGCGGATCGCCCGCGAGGTGCACGACGTGCTCGCCCACCACGTGTCGCTGATCAACGTGCAGTCCGGCGTCGCGCTGCACGTGCTCGACCAGCAGCCCGAGCAGGCCAGGGAGGCGCTGACCGCGATCAAGCAGTCCAGCAAGGAGGTGCTGGTCGAGCTGCGCAACATCCTGGGCGTGCTGCGCGACGTCGACAACGCCGACGGCGCGCCGCGCGAACCGGTGGCGAGCCTGGGCCAGCTCGACGGCCTGCTCGACCGGATGCGCTCGGCGGGGCTGACGGTGCACCTGGAGATCGAGGGCGAGCGGCGGTCGGTGCCGAGCGGGGTGGACGCCGCCGCGCTGCGCATCGTGCAGGAGTCGCTGACCAACACCTACCGCCATGCCGGTCCGAGCAAGGCGACCGTCCGGTTGGGCTACCTGCCGGATGAGCTGCGCGTGGACGTCGAGGACGACGGCCGCGGCGTCACGTTCGCCGAGGGCACCGGGCACGGCCTGGTCGGCATGCGGCAACGGGCCGAGGCGCTGAACGGTACGTTCGACGCCGGGCCGCGGCCGGGCGGCGGCTTCCGGGTCACCGCGACGCTGCCGACGGGCAAGGAACGAGCCGGCGTGCGCCGGACCGAGGACGGGACCCCATGATCCGAGTCGTGCTCGCCGACGACCAGGCACTGGTGCGCGCGGGCTTCCGCGTGCTGCTCGGCGCGCAGGAGGACCTCGAGGTGGTCGGCCGAGGCCGCCGACGGCGCCCAGGCGGTCGCGCTCGCGGCGGAGCACAAGCCCGACGTGATGCTGATGGACATCCGGATGCCGAACATGGACGGCCTGGAGGCGACGCGGCGCATCTCGGCGAACCCGGACCTCGCCGGCGTGCACATCCTCATCCTCACCACGTTCGAGGAGGACGAGTACGTCTTCGAGGCGATCCGCTTCGGCGCCAGCGGTTTCCTGGTGAAGGACACCGAGCCGGTCGAGCTGCTGCACGCGGTCCGGGTCGTCGCCCGCGGCGACGCGCTGCTGTCGCCCGGGCGTGACCCGGCGGCTGATCGGCGAGTTCGCCGCGAAGGCGAAGAAGGTACCCGAGACGTCCACTTTGGACGTCCTCACCGAGCGGGAGCGCGAGGTGGTGGCGCTGGTCGGCGAGGGCCTGACGAACGACGAGATCGCCGCGCGCCTGGTGGTCAGCCCGGCCACGGCCAAGACCCACGTCAGCCGCGCGATGATCAAGCTGAGCGCGCGCGACCGCGCGCAGCTCGTGGTGCTCGCGTACGAGTCGGGCCTGGTGCGCCCGGGCTGGGCGGAGTGAGTGACTTCTGGGAAGGTGAGGACATGGCCATCCAGCTGAACCACACCATCGTGCAGTCGCGGGACCGGGAGGCGTCGGCGCAGTTCTACGTCGACATCCTGGGCCTGAGGATCGCCGGCCGGATGGGCCCGTTCGTGGTGGTGGCGCCGACCAACGACGTGACGCTGGACTTCGTGTCCGTCGGGAACGCGCCGATCCACACCCAGCACTACGCGTTCCTGGTGTCCGACACCGAGTTCGACGAGATCTTCGGCCGGGTCAAGGAGCGCGGCCTCGCCTACTGGGCCGACCCGTTCCACCGCCGTCCCGGGGAGCACAACACCGACCACGGCGGCCGCGGCGTCTACTTCGACGACCCGGACGGGCACAACCTCGAGATCATCACGCATTCGTACGTACTCGAGTCGTGAAGCTGACAGAGTAGAACCGAACGGACCAATCGCGGGGCCGGGCTCAGTCGAGCCCGGCCCTTTCGCGCACCCCGGGTGACCAGCCGCTGCCTACCACGTAGACGTGTCTCGTGGCAGGACGCCGAGCCGTGTTCGAACCCGCCTTGAGCCGACGTTGAGCGCGGCCGCTGAACCTTGCCTCGACATCGCCCCCGGTCAACGCGGCGCAGACGCAGGTCTCCTGGAGGAAGCGAATGATCAGCGAGACACAGTGGTCGGACTCCGTCGAGCTCGGCCGGATGTCCGTGGCGGACGCGATCGCCTACGGGGCGGGCCGGCCGGCGGCGCAGCAGCCAGCCTGGGCGGATCCCGAGCTCGTCACGCAGGTGCGCGAGGAGCTGGCCGAGCTGCCCGGGCTGGTCCTCGCCGACGACGTCGACGCGCTGTCCGGGCGTGCTCGCCGAGGTGGCCGCGGGCCGCGCTCAGGTCGTGCAGGCCGGGGACTGCGCGGAGGACCCGGCCGAGTGCACGCCGCGCCACCTCGCCCGCAAGGCGGGCCTGCTCGACGCGCTGGCCGGGATCATGAAGATCGCCACGCGCCGGCCGGTGGTGCGGGTCGGCCGGATCGCCGGCCAGTTCGCCAAGCCGCGCTCGCAGGACACCGAGGTCGTGGCCGGCGTGGAGCTGCCGGTGTACCGCGGGCACATGGTCAACGAGCCGGACCCGGACGCCGACGCGCGCCGGCCGGACGCGAAGCGATTACTGCTCGGCTACTGGGCGGCGAGCGCGGCGATGGACGTGCTGCGCCCGGGCACGCCGAACCCGATCGAGGCGCCACTGTGGACCAGCCACGAGGCGCTGCTGCTGGACTACGAGCAGCCGATGCTGCGCCGCACCGACGACGGCCGGCTGCTGCTGTCCTCCACGCACTGGCCGTGGATCGGCGACCGCACCCGGGCACCCGGACGGCGCGCACGTGGCGCTGCTCGCGGCGGTCGCCAACCCGGTGGCGTGCAAGGTGGGCCCGACGCATGACCGTCGACGAGCTGCTGGCGGTGGCCGAGGCGCTGGACCCGCTGCGCGAGCCGGGCCGGCTCACGCTGATCGCCCGGATGGGCGCGGACCGGGTGACGGCACGGCTGCCGCGGCTGGTCGCCGCGGTGCGCGCGCACGGGCATCCGGTGATCTGGCTGTGCGATCCCATGCACGGCAACACGATCACCGCCGGCGGCCGCAAGACCCGGTTGCTGCACACCATGATCCGCGAGGTCGAGCTGTTCCAGGCGGGTGGTCGCGGGCGCCGGCGGGGTGGCGGGCGGGCTGCACCTGGAGGTCACCCCGGCCGACGTGCACGAGTGCGTGCGCGACCTGTCCGAGCTGGACCTCGCGGACCGCACCTGCACGACGTTCTGCGACCCGCGGCTGAGTCCCCAGCAGGCCATCCAGGTCACCTCCGCGTGGCGTGGCTGAGGAAGGAACTCCGATGAGTTATCCCGAGATGTCCGGCCGGGTCGCCCTGGTCACCGGCGCGGCCGGCGGCATGGGCTCGGTGATCGCCGCACGGCTCGGCGCCGAGGGCGCGACCGTGGCGCTGGTCGACCGCAGCGTCGACGGGCTGCGGCTGGTGGCCAAGGAGCTCGCCAACGAGAACATCCTGGCGGAGTCGTTTCCCGCCGACGTCCGGTCCGGTGTGGACGTCGAGGCGGCGGTGGCCGAGGTCGAGGCACGGCTCGGGCCGATCGAGTACCTCGTCAACGCGGCCGGGGTGCTGCGCACCGGCGAGGCGCGCTCGCTGTCCGACGAGGACTGGGCGCTGACGTTCGGGGTGAACACCGACGGGGTGTTCTTCACCTCGCGTGCGGTGGTCGGCCGGATGGTGGACCGCGGGCGGGGCGCGGTGGTGACCGTCGCCTCCAACGCCGCCGGCACCGCGCGGACCGGGATGGCCGCTTACGCCGCGTCCAAGGCCGCCTCGACCATGTTCACCAAGGTCCTCGGCCTGGAGGTGGCCCGGCACGGCGTCCGCTGCAACGTCGTCGCGCCCGGCTCGACGGACACCCCGATGCTCAGCGCGCTGTGGGCGGGCGGCGACTGGCAGCGGTCCTCGATCGACGGCGTCGCGGAGGCGTTCCGGGTCGGCATCCCGCTGGGCAAGGTGGCCCAGCCGGCGCGACATCGCGGACGCCGTGCTGTTCCTGCTGTCCGACCGGGCCGGCCACATCACCATGCACGACCTGACCGTCGACGGCGGCGCCGCGCTCGGTCACTAGCTCTGGAGAGACGACATGCCGGGGATTCCCGAGATCACGCCGTACCCGATGCCGACGGCCGCCGACCTGCCGCCGAACACGGCACAGTGGACGGTCGACCCGCGCCGCGCGGTGTTGCTGGTGCACGACATGCAGCGGTTCTTCCTGCGTCCGTTCCCGGCCGGCGCCTCGCCGGTGGTGGAGCTGACGGCCAACGCCGCTCGGCTGCGCACCCGGTGCGCCGAGCTGGGCATCCCGGTGGCCTACACCGCGCAGCCCGGCGGCATGACCCCGGAGCAGCGCGGGCTGCTGGCCGACTTCTGGGGCCCGGGCATGACGCCGTCGCCGGCGGACCGGCAGGTCGCCGGGCCGCTGGCCCCGGCGGACGGCGACTGGCAGCTGACCAAGTGGCGCTACAGCGCGTTCTTCAACACCGACCTGCGCGAGCGGATGCGGGCGAGCGGGCGTGACCAGCTGGTCGTCTGCGGGATCTACGCGCACGTCGGCGTGCTGATGAGCGCGGTCGAGGCGTTCACGTACGACATCCAGCCGTTCCTGGTGGCCGACGCGGTCGCGGACTTCTCCGCAGCGGAGCACCGGCTGGCGATCGACTACGCGGCCGGCCGGTGCGCGGTGGTCACGACGACCGACGACGTGCTGGCGCCAGCTGTACGCGGAGGCGGCGGCATGAGCGCTCCTGGACAAGGTGCTGGTCGAC
Source organism: uncultured Actinomycetota bacterium (assembly GCA_963841395.1). Classification (GTDB taxonomy): domain Bacteria; phylum Actinomycetota; class Actinomycetes; order Mycobacteriales; family Pseudonocardiaceae; genus Actinophytocola. The sequence continues at coordinate 244,725 of CAWJCX010000051.1, read as the reverse complement.
GAACCCGCCAGCCTTCGCGCTGCTGCACCGCCCGCAGTCCGGCGGTCCGGAGGGCGTCGACGTGCTGCTCGGCGAGATGTCCGAAGTGGACACCTTGGCCGACCTGCCCGTCCGGGACGGCCACGCCGGACACGACGTGTTCGCGCTCGTCCCGTACCGCCAGCTCGCCGAGCGCGGGTTCACGGCCGCCGACGACGGCACCCCGCTGCTCGCGATGTCGGTCGCCGAGCAGGACGTCGTGTCTCGCTCGCGGAGGTGTCGCGGCGGATCGCCGACGTGCCGATCTCCCTGTCCGGCAGCGGGTTCGACATCGACGACGACGAGTACGCCGACATCGTGCGCCGGGTGATCGCCGACGAGATCGGCACCGGCAAGGGCGCGAACTTCGTCGTCAAGCGGTCGTTCGTGGCCGACATCGGCGACTACACGCCCCAGGTGCGCGCTGACGCTGTTCCGCCGCCTGCTGGCGGGCGAGTCCGGCGCGTACTGGACGTTCGTCGTGCACACCGGCGAGCGCACGCTGGTCGGCGCGAGCCCGGAGCGGCACGTCAGCGTGCGGGACGGGGTCGCGGTGATGAACCCGATCAGCGGCACCTACCGCTACCCCGCGACCGGCCCGACGCTCGCCGGCGTGATCGAGTTCCTCGGCGACCGCAAGGAGACCGACGAGCTGTTCATGGTGGTGGACGAGGAGCTCAAGATGATGTCGCGGGTCTGCGACGTCGCCGCGGGTGCTCGGGCCGTACCTGAAGGAGATGTCGCGGCTCGCGCACACCGAGTACTTCATCGAGGGCCGCACCACCCGGGACGCGCGGGAGATCCTGCGGGAGACGCTGTTCGCGCCGACGGTCACCGGCAGCCCGCTGGAGAGCGCGAGCCGGGTGATCCACGGCTACGAGCCGCACGGGCGGGGCTACTACAGCGGCGTGGCCGCCCTGATCGGCCGCGACACCGCGGGCGATGCCCACGCTTGACTCGGCGATCCTCATCCGCACCGCGGACATCTCGGCGGCCGGGCGGGTGCGGATCGGGGTCGGCGCCACGCTGGTGCGGCATTCCGACCCGCTCGCCGAGGTCGAGGAGACGAAGGCGAAGGCCGCCGGTGTCCTGGCCGCGCTGACCGCGCCGGACGCGGTTCGGCACGCACCCGCGGGTGCGCGAGGTGCTCGATGCACGCAACGAGACGCTCGCCCGGTTCTGGCTGGACCCGGTCGCCGGGGCGGTACCCGGGACTCGCCGGCCGGCGGGTACTCGTGGTCGACGCGGAGGACACCTTCACGTCGATGATCGCCCAGCAGCTGCGGTCGCTCGGCCTGACGGTGACCGTCCGCCGGTTCGACGAGCCGTACACAGTGGACGGCTACGACCTGGTCGTGATGGGCCCGGGTCCGGGCGACCCGCGCGCGCTGGCGGACCCGAAGATCGCCCACCTGCGGTCGACGCTGCGGTACCTGCTGACGTCGCGGCCGGCCGTTCCTCGCGGTGTGCCTGAGCCACCAGGTGCTGAGCACGCTGCTGGGCCTGGAGCTGGTGTGCCGCGAGGAGCCGAACCAGGGCGTGCAGTGTGAGATCGACCTGTTCGGCCGGCGGGTGCGGGTGGGCTTCTACAACACGTTCGCGAGCCGCAGCGCCGCGGACGCCGTCCAGTGCGTCGGCCTGCCGGACCTGGTGGAGGTCAGCCGAGACGAGGACACCGGACAGGTGCACGCGTTGCGCTCCACGGCCTTCCGCTCGATGCAGTTCCACGCCGAGTCCGTCCTGAGCCCGGACGGCCTGGCGATAGTCACCGAGATGCTTCAGGAGCTGCTGGTCCCGGTCGAGGAGGACCACGCTTCCGCGTCGTGAACGCGCCGCGAAACGCTGCCCATCGAGACATGGTCCGATGGGCAGCGTTGTCTCTGCGGACGTACGGGCTAATCCGTGAACGGATCGGAGTCGTCTCGTGGCGCCCGCGCTTGGAGGACTTCGTACCGGATGGCGGCCAGCGCGGGCCGTGCGACGTAGTGCCGGCCACGACGCTCACCGCGCGGGGCGATGAGATCCGCCTGAACCAGCTTCTGCAGGTCCCTGCTCGCGGTCGCCTCGGTGATCTCCTCGGGACCGTCCTCGAAGTAGGCGCGATAGGTGGCGTTTCGAACGCGCAGGCCGATCATCGCGTCGAAGAGAGCCATCACACTGCGTTCCGGAAGCTTGAGATCACGCACGAGGTTCTCCAGCTCCAGCCACATTCGCTCGCTTTCCCGGACTCGTTGCAGCATCGTCCGGGCCTGCCGAAGGTGCGCCAGCAAGGTGAACCTGATCCACGGTCGCGCGTCGCGCTCGGGTTGCCACGCTCCTCCGCCGACCTTGGCGAGGACGTCGTAGTAGGCCTGCGTGTTCCTGCCGAGATACTCCTCGATGCTCATGAACACCGGGCTCAGGACTCCGCTTCGGGCGAGCACGAGACTCTGCAGACACCGGGCCATGCGGCCGTTTCCGTCCCGGAACGGATGGATCATGACGAGGTTGAGATGAGCCATGGTGCCGCGGATGAGATCGGGTTGACCGATGTCCTCGTTCAGCTCGACGATCAGCTCGCTCATGAGCGGCGAGACCTGGTCGAGGTCCACTCCCTCGTGAACGATCTTGCCGCTCTCATCGTCCCGCACGTAGATGCTGCCCGCCCGCCAGCGACCGGGCCGGTTCTTCAGCGCATAGTGGGTCATCATGTAGTGCATGCTCTTGACGAGCTGCGTGCTGTACTCGAACTCGGGGTCCTCGGCCAGCTGAAGGACGTAGGTCATCGCGTCCCGGTACCCGCCTAGCGCCAGCCGTGTCTCCTCATCGACGTCGAGTGGCTCCTCGCCTGCCGCTACGTCGACGGCGTCGTCCAGACCGGCCTCGTAGCCCTCGATGCTGTTGGAGCCCTGGATCGCGCGCGCCAGCGACACCCGCCGCAACGACCCGACCCACCGGCGTGGCTCGGTGAGCTGCCAGCGAAGGCTGGTTTTGAGCTCCTCGATCATGGCGAGCACGCGAAGCTCGGCCTCGTCCGGTTCGGGGGCGCTGAACAACATGTCTGTAACTCAGTAGTCAACCGGCGCTCGCGCAGTTAACTACTGCCTCCATGTTTGATATCTTACCATCACGATGTGTATGCGTAACTGACAATGCTACATCGAGGCTACCGACGGGCGGCGGCCTCGGCGTCGTAGGCGAAGAGCCACTCGCGCTGGCGCAGGCCGAAGTCCTCGGCCATGTGCTCGTCGCGGGCCTGCGCGGCGTCGTCCTCCACGTGGTGGTTGCGTTCGTTGTTCTGGATGAACGCGTGCACGTCCTCGATGCGCGCGCGGCGGACCTGTTCGTAGGCGCGGAGTGCCGCGGGGGCCGAGTCGACCGTGGCGCCGGCCAGGACCGTCGCCACCGCGACCGCGTCCTCGATGCCCTGGCTCGCGCCCTGCGCGCCGAACGGCAGCATCGGGTGCGCCGCGTCGCCGATCAGCATGATCCGGTCGGTGCCCCAGGCCGGCACGGCCTCGCGGTCGTAGCAGCAGGTACACCGACACCTCGTCCGTGCCGGCCAGCAGCGAGCGCGCGACGGGACTCCAGCCGTCGTACGCGGCGAGCACCTCGGCCGACGACGCGCGCGACGTCCACGACTCGCCGTGCGCCTCGGAAGCCGGGCAGGACGCCGCGAAGCTCACCGTCTTGCCCGAGGAGATCGGGTAGCTCACGCAGTGCTGGCCCGGCCCCATCCAGATCACGACCTTGTTCTGCGCGGCCAGGTCCGGCACCGTCTCGGCCGGCACCAGGCCGCGGAAGATCGCGTGGCCGGAGAAGCGCGGCCGGTCGTCGATCAGCTGCGCGCGCACGCTCGACCTGATCCCGTCGGCGCCGAGCACGAGGTCCGCGTCGGCGCGCGTGCCGTCGGCGAACGTCAGGGTCACCGCGTCGGTCGTGCTCGGCGACCTCGACGCAGCGCTTGTCCAGGTGCACCGTCGCCGGGTCCACCAGGGACAGCAGGCCGGCGTGCAGGTCGGCGCGGTGCAGCGTGTAGTACGGCACGCCGTACATCCGCTCGCACGCCGCGCCGAGCGGGGTCACCGCCAGCGGCTCGCCGTCGTTCCAGCGGCCGCACCTCGATGGCGTCCGGGCGCACCGCGACGCGGTCCAGCTCCGCCGCCATGCCGAGCCGGTGCAGCAGGCGCGCGCCGTTCGGCGACACCTGGATGCCGGCGCCGATCTCCGTCAGCTCGTCGGCCTGCTCGTACACGTCGCACGCCACCCCGGCCCGCTGCAACGCCGCGGCCACGGCGAGCCCGGCGATCCCGCCTCCGACGACAGCCACTCGCATCGCATCTGACCTCCTCACTGGTAGCAGCAGACGCCTTGCTCCAGTCCTCGTCCGCGCCGAACAGGCTGCGCGGCTTGACCACGTCGTGGATGCCGGTGAACACCTCGGTCGGCACGAGCGTCCCGACCGGCACGCCCGTCACCTCGGCCGGACAGCCGAACGTCGCGTCGACGGCGGCGGTGAGCTCGGCGCACGCCGCGTCCCGGTGCCCGTCGGGCACCTCGATCTCGATCTCCAGCAGCGTCCGGCGCCGCCCGGCCGCGCCAGAACAGCACCTCGTGCTCGATCGGCAGGCTCGAAGACCAGGTCCTCCAGCTCGCTCTGGGTGACCCGTGCGTCCCCGACCGGGTAGCCGAAGCCGGCCCGGCCGAGCACCCGGACGGTCGGCAGGTGCCAGCCGCAGGCGCAGTCGTCGACCAGGCTGACCTCCACCTCGTCCTCGATGTTGTAGCGCAGCAGCGGCATCGCCTCGCGGTACAGCGGCGTGACCACGAGCTGCGCCGCGGCCGTCCGGCGCGCAGCTCGCCGGTCGCCGGGTCGTGCACCTCGAAGATCGGCCGGTCGGCCCACAGGTGCATGCGTCCCTCCGGGCACTCGCCGGCCAGGCTGCCGGTCTCGGTGGAGCCGTACTCCTCGACCACCGGCACGCCCCAGATCTCGCTGATCCGCGCGCCGGCGGTTCGGCGCTCAGCGGCTCGCCGCCGACGAACAGCGCGCGCAGCGCGGGGAAGTCGCGTCCGGGCGTCGTAGCCGGCGCCCGCGCCGCGGCCGCCCAGATCAGCGTCTCGGTCGGCATCGACCAGGTCAGCGTGACGCCGAGGTCGTGCAGCACCCGCATCACCCGGGAGTACGGCATGGCCAGCGACCGGTTGTCGCCCGGCACGACCGGCGCGCCGCGCGACCGGGCCGCCGCGTGCGCGAGGTGGCCGGTGATCATCAGCGCGTACGGGGTGCGGACCAGGAACACGTCGTCGCGCCGGATGCCGGTCCACTTGCGGGCGTACCGCTCGTCGAGGTCTGCCAGTCGCGCTCGGTGTAGTACGAGGCGGTCGGCATGCCGGCGGTGCCGCTGGACTCGTGGTAGGTCGCGAGCTCGTTCTTCGGCACGGCCAGCAAGCCGAACGGGTAGCGTCGCGCAGGTCCTGCTTGGTGGTCAGCGGCACCGTCTGCGAGGTCGGCGCCGGTGCGCAGCTGGGCGGCCCGGGCGCCGAGCCGCTCGCGGTAGAACGGCGAGCCGGCCGACGCCGCGCAGCAGCTCCGGCAGCTGCCTTGTCCTGCAACGCGGTCAGCTCGTCGATGTCGCTGCCAGTCACCCGAGGCTCATCGGCTGTTCCTCCAACAGAGACGGTCTGCGTTGTCCCAGGCGATCCGGCGCCAGTCGGCGGCCGGCAGGTCGAGCGCGGCGAACTTGGCCAGCTCCACCGACGGGTGCTGGTGCGGGTACTCGCTGCCGAACAGCACCCGGTCCGGCGCCGAGCCGCTCGACGGCGAGCCGCAGCAGCACGGTGTACCCGCCGGACGTCTCGACCACGATGTTGTCCACTTCGGACACCAGGTCGATCGCGTACGTGTCGATCAGGTCCGACGCCGAGGTGGCCGAGGACGAACGTCGCCGCGGGGAACTTCCGGCCAGCGCGACGAGGTCGGCGACGGTGTCGCCGGGCCGGTCGAGGCACACGGTGTACACCGGGTGCCCGCCGACGCCGGCGACCGCGACCAGCTCCACCATCCGCGGGTCGGTCAGCGGACACGCCGTGCACGGCCGGCGAGATCTCCAGGCCGCGGAACTCTGCCGCCCGCGTCGGCGTAGACGGCCGGGTCCCGCGTGCGGGTTGGCGAAGAAGAACGGCACCAGCCGCCCGCCGGACGCCGCCTGCGCGGCCGAGCGCGGCGTCGTTGTCCGCGTCGGCCGTGACGCCGCCGCCCTCGACGAGCTGGCGGGCCAGCCGGTCCAGGTCGATCACGCCGCCGGCCGACCACCACGGCCCGCTCGATCCCGGCACTCGTCCATCGTGGACAGCAGGCGGTCCCGGGCGGCCGGGGTCGGGGCCCAGCCGCGCGTGGCGTCGAAGATCCGCTGGCGCACCATGCCGGCTACTTCTCCAGGCAGAACTCGTCGATCGGGTAGCCGACGTGCCGGTCCTCGGTCGGCAGGTAGCCGAGCACCTTGTCGCCGGGCTTGAGCTCGGTGCTGTTGAGCACCGCGCCGCCCGGGCCGAGCACCCGCACGTGCCAGTCGTCCTGCAGGATCAGGTTGACCGTCACGCCGTTGGGCGCGACCGCGTCGATGGACAGCAGCGGCCGGGTCTCGATCTTCACCCGGCCGACGGTGACCACCCGGGTGTCGCCCTTGACGTCCACCGCGAGCACCTTGCTGCCCGCCTTCGAGCTCGCTGAGGTAGTTGGTGCGGCCGTTCGTGCGACATCGTGTACGAGTGGATCGCGCCGGCGTTGACCCGGAACGGCCGGGTCGGCATGTACGGCAGCGGATGGGTCTCGCTGACGCACAGGATCATGCCCTTGGAGTGCGAGCCGACCAGGATGCCCTCGTCCTCGCGCAGGTGCGTGCAGGTGTCCACGCAGGCCCGCTCGCCCATGCCGACGTGCGCGGTCTCGGTGACGGTCAGCTCGACCAGCTCGAGGTTGCCCGGCTCGGCGGTCGGCGGCGACCTTGAGCGCGGTGGCGTCGCCGACCGCGGTCGGCGCCAGCATCACGCCGTCCGAGCCGTGCTCCAGCACGCCGAAGATGATCTCCGCCTCCTCGACGTCGGCGGCCACGGTGATGATTGCTGCCGTCCGCGCTGTCCGCCGCGGCGAGCACGATCTCCAGCGGGATCTTGGTCGGGTCGCGGAACAGCAGGACGCTCCACGCGCTCCTTCGCGGCCGCGTCGCACGCCACGTCCAGCGTCTCCGCGTCGACGATCTCCACGAACCGTGCCGAACTCGACGTCCGGGTGCGCGATCGGACAGCTCGGCGGTGCTCGCCGTGCTCCTGACCGACGATCACGACGTCGGCGCCGGCGAACTCGGCCGGCAGCTCGCTTGCCCGGCGAGCAGCAGCACCTTGCGCACGGTCGGCGGCAGGCCCTCGAAGTCGGCGGCGTCGTCGCTGACGATCGCCGTCGATGCGCTGGTGGACGGCCTCTTCGATGATCGCCTGCTTCGCGGCACCCGCGGCACGCAGGTCCAGCCAACACAGTTTCACGGACACGCTCCTTCTCAGCTGGCCCGGGGTAAGGACTCGACCGTCCCCCCGGCAGCGGCCGGGTGGATACCGTGCACCAGGTCGGCGACCTCGCGGGCCATCAGCCCCGGGATCCGGCGGCCTGGAAGATGTTGCGGCCCATCGGCGACCCCGGCCACGCCGCCGTCGAGCGCGTCGTCCACATAGGACAGGACGTCCTCGGACGTGCCCTTCGCCGGGCCGCCCGCCACGATCATCGGGATCGGGCACGCCTCGGTGATGTCGCGCATCTCCGCGGCGGTGCCGACGAACGGCGTCTTCACGATGTCCGCGCCGAGGTCCGCGGCCAGCGTGGCGGCGTGCGCCACCAGCTCGGGGTCGCGCGGGTTGGTGATCCGCGGGCCGCGCGGGTAGACCATCGCCATCAGCGGCACGTTCCACTGGTCGCACGCGTCGGACACGGCGCCGAGGTCGGCGATCTGCTGGCGCTCGTCCAGCGAGCCGAGGTTGACGTGCACGCTGACCGCGTCCGCGCCCAGCCGCAGCGACTCCTCCACGCCGGCTCACCAGGTACTTGGCGTCCGGGTCGGCGGCGTGCATGGTGCTCGCGCTGAGGTGGATGATCAGCGACATGTGCGCGAAGCGCTTGTGCGAGACGTAACGCAGGCTGCCCTTGTGCAGCACCACCGCGTCCACGCCGTTGACGGCGAGCTGCCCGATGAGGCTGTCCATCGCCTTGCCGCGGATCACCGGCCCGTCGCTGATCGGGTGGTCCAGCGGGACCACCACCAGCCGCTGCCCACCGAAGCGGAACAACCGGCGGAACCGTAACTCCCGAGCGAAGTGATTCGCCGTCACGCGACCATCTCCTCTGCCTCCAGTTCGAACTCCGCTGTGTAGCACCCGCACCGCCTCGACCACCCGGTCGCGCGGGACGGTTACCGATGCGCGGACCTGTGAGGTGAACACCCAGCTGGTCGGGATGTCCGCGGCGGACAGCGCGCCGATCATGCGGGCGACGTAGGTCGGCCGGCTGAGCAGGCCCATGCCGATCAGCGACACCTTCGCCACGTTCTCGTCCACGCGGACCGCGCCGTCGCGGCTGCCGGCCGCCCGCTCCAGCGCGACCTTGACCTCGTTGATGTCGCTGCGCCGCACGGTGAAGCCCATCCGGAACTCGTCCTCGTGCGGCCCGGAGCGCGCGATCAGGTCCACCGGCACCGAGTTGCGCGCGAGGATGTCGAGCACCTCCGCGGCGAGGTCCGCCCGCCCGCTGCTGCGCACCAGCACCCGCGCGACGTCGAGGTCGTGGGTGACCGCGAGGACGGGGCTGGTGGTCTCCAGGGAGACTGGCGCGTCCTCGTCCGGCAGGGCCACGACGGTGCCGAGGTTCGCACCCGTCGAGCTGCGCACGTGCACCGCGACCTGCTTGAGGGCGGCCAGCTCCACGGCCCGGGAGTGCAGCACGCCGGCGCCCGCGAACGCCATCTCGGCCATCACGCCCGGCCCGATGTTCGGCACCCTGCGCGCGGCGGGCACGATCCGCGGGTCGGCCGTGTAGACGCCGTCCACGTCGGTGTAGATCTCGCACTCCCGCGCACCGACGGCCGCCGCCAGTGCCACCGCGGTCGTGTCCGACCCGCCGCGGCCGAGCGTGATCATGTCGCCGAGGTCGTTGACGCCGTGGAAGCCGCCGACCACGACCACGTGGCCGGCGTCGAGCAGCTCCCGGACGCGGGAGGTGTCGATGGAGTCGACCACGCCGGCGCCGTGCCGGCCGGTGACCCGGATGCCCGCCTGCCGCCCGGACAGCGACACGGCCGGCACGTCGAGGCAGTGCAGGGCCATCGCGAGCAGCGCGGCGGACGCGCACTCGCCGGTGACCAGCAGGTGGTCCAGCTCCCGTGCGGTGGCCGGGTTCTCCGGCAGCTCGCCGAGGTCGCGGGCGAGGCGGAGCAGCTCGTCGGTGGTGTCGCCACGGGCGGACACCACGACCACGGTCGGCCGCCCGGCGAGGTGCTCGGTGGCCACCCGCCGTGCGACGGCCCGCACCTTGTCCATCGTGGACAGCGAGCTCCCGCCGTACTTCTGCACCAATGCGACCACGGCATCAGACTCGGCGCCGCCGGTCCCGCTGTCGTGAGCACGATGTCCACCCGCGCCGGGACATCCGGCTCACGACGGTGGGACGGTGAGCGGGAACCGTGGTCGTCGTGACAGTGCTCATCATCGGCGCCGGCCCGGTCGGCGCGGTCCTCGCGCTCGAGCTCGCCCGCACCGGCGTGCCGAGCACGATCGTCGAACGCTCGCACGCGGCCCCGCTGTTCCCCAAGATGGACTTCCTCAACGGCCGCACCATGGAGCTGCTGCGCCGCCTCGGCCTCGCCGATCCGGTCCGCGAGGTCGGCGTGGACACCGGGTTCGGCGCGAACTTCGTGTGGACCGACGGGCTGGACCGCCCGCCGATCGCGGTCTGGCCCTACCCGTCGCCCGCATCGCTGGCGGCGGCCGAGGCGACCGACGGCTCGGCGCCGCTCGAGCCCTACCAGCGCATCCCCGGCTCGGTGCTGGAGGACCTGCTGCGCGCCCGGCTGCGCCGCCACCCGCTGGTGGACCTGCGCGAGGGCTGGACCTGCACCGGCGTAGAGCAGTCCGCCGACGGCGTGGTCGCGGCCGTGCGCGAGGTGGCCACCGGCGCCACGCACCGGCTCACCGCCCGCCACCTGGTGGGCTGCGACGGCGCCGGCAGCGTCGTGCGCCGATCCCTCGACGTGGCGATGCCGGTGACCGCGCCGCCGACCCAGCGGCTGTCGGTGTACTTCCGCTCGGCCGATCCCGCGCTGCGGGCGCACGGGCGCGCGTTCGTCACCACCAGCTCCACCGGCGTGACGCTGGTGTCGCGCGACGAGCGGGATGCGTGGACCGCGTCGTTCCAGCTCCCGGCCGACTGGTCCGACGCCGACGATCCGGTGGCGGAGCTGCGCAGGCGGCTGCGGGTGGACGTCGCCGTGGACGAGGTGCTCGCGGTCAGCTCCTGGCAGGGCGCGCTCGCGGTGGCCGACCGGTACCGGGTGGGCTCGGTGTTCCTGGCCGGCGACGCGGCCCACCAGTACTACCCGTTCGGCGGGCACGGCGCGAATACCGGGATCGCCGACGCCGTCGACCTCGGCTGGAAGCTCGCCGCGGTTCGCCACGGCTGGGGCGGCCCGGGGCTGCTGGACAGCTATGCGGCCGAGCGCCGCCCGGTCGCGCTGTTCAACCGGGAGATGTGCACGAACATGCTCGAGGTGGCGCGCCGGTTCGCGGTGCTGTCCGCGGCCGGCGCGTCGCGCGCGCACCTGGCCGGGTTCCTCGCCGAGGAGACCGCGCAGGTCGAGAACGTCGGCGTCCACTTCGGCTACCGCTACGACTCGCCGGTGATCGCCCGCGAGCCCGGGCCCGCGCCGCCGTGGGAGTGGCGCCGGATCGTGCCGACCACCTGGCCCGGCGGCCGGCCGCCGTCGCTGCGCACCGGCGGCGGGGCGCTGTTCGACCGGTTCGGCCCGGGCTGCACGCTCGTCGACCTGTCCGGTGTGGACACCGGCGCGGTGCTGGCCAAGGAGGCGGTGCGGCGCGGCATTCCCATGGCGCACCTGGTGGTCGACGACCCGGCGGTGCGCGCGGCGTGGGAGCGCGGGCTGGTCCTGGTGCGGCCCGACCAGCACGTGGCCTGGCGCGGTGACGCCGCGCCGGCCGACTGGGACGCGGTGCTGGACCTGGTCACCGGGCACTGAGCGGTCCTCGAGTCGCGCTCGAGTTCCCGCCGCGAGTTCACGAGACGATGAAGTGCTGCCCGTCGAGGGAGAAGGAGTCGTGACGATGACCGCCACCGAACTCGGCCGGGACACGACCACCCGGCGCAGCCCGTGGCTGGCTTTTGCCGTGCTCGCGGGGGCGCAGTTCCTGCTGGTGCTCGACGTCAGCGTGGTGCTGGTCGCGCTGCCGTCCATCGAGGACTCGATCGGGTTCTCGCGCAGCGGGCTCGCCTGGGTGCTCAACGCCTACGGCCTGACCTTCGGCGGCTTCCTGCTGCTCGGCGGCCGCGCGGCGGACGTGTTCGGCTACCGGCGGGTGCTCGCCGGTGGGCTGGTGGCGCTGACCGTCACCTCGACGCTGTGCGCGATCTCCGCGGAGCCGTGGCAGCTGGTCGCGGCACGCGCCGGGCAGGGCCTGTCCGCGGCGGTGGCCTGCCCCGCGGCGATGGCGCTGGTGCTGGGGCTGTTCACCGAGGCGCGGGCGCGCAACAAGGGACTGTCGATCTTCGCCAGCGTGGGCTCGGTGGCCGGCGTGCTCGGCACCGCGTCCGGCGGCCCGCTCACCTCGATCGGCTGGCAGTGGGTGTTCCTGTTCAACGCGCCGATCGCGGTCGTGCTGCTGGTGCTCACGCTGCGGCTGGTGCCGGCGCTGCCGGCCCGCGCGGCCGGCGGGATGGACCTGCTGGGCTCGCTCACCGGCACCGTCGGCATGTGCGCGCTGATCTTCGCGGTGATGCACGGCGGCGACGCGGGCTGGCTGGCGCCGGAGACGCTCGCCGGGTTCGGCGTGGCGGTGGTGCTGCTGGCGCTCTTCGCGGTGCGGCAGCGCATGGCGTCCTCGCCGCTGGTGCCTCGGCGAGCTCTTCCGGCTGCCGAACGTGGTGCTGGGCAACCTGGCGAACCTGATGGTCGGCGCGCTGATGTTCGGCATCTTCATGGTGCTGACGCTGCACCTGCAGCAGGACCGCGGGTTCACCCCGGTGCACGCGTCGGTGACGACGCTGCCGATCTGCGTCGCGCTGTTCCTCGGTTCGCAGTCGCTGCCGCGGGTGCTGGGCCGGCTCTCGCCGCCGCTCGCGCTCGCGGGCGCGCTCGCCGTGCTGGGACTCGGCCTGCTGTGGTGGAGCACGGTGCTGAGCGACGGACGGCAACATCGTCACGGCGTTCATGCTGCCCGGCATGGTGTGGAGCTTCGGCGCGGGCGCGGGGATCGTGGCCGGGTACGTGGTGTGCACGTCCGGTGTGGACGGTCCGGCCAGCGGCGCCGCGTCGGGCCTGGTGAACACCACGCTGCAGGTGGGCGGCGTCATCGGCATCGCCGTCTTCAGCACGATCGCGGTCGGCCACGCGTCCAGCCTCGGCCGGGCGTCGATGGCGGCGGGCAACGCGGCGGCGTTCGCGGGCGGCATCGTCCTGGCGGTGATCGGCGTGGTCCTCGCGCTCACCCTGGCCCGCAAGCGCGCCTGACACCTGACGGTCGGGGTTGTCCACAGCCCGCCCACCTGTCCACAGAGCCCGCTGACCAGCCCTTTCCGTCAGCGATCACCGATAGACTGGCGCTGAGGGGTGCCCCCGGAGAGGGTGGGGGCCGCGGGTCACGGGGCCGGTGGAGTCCAGCGGTTCGAGGCGCGCGGTGGGTTGACGGCGGTCAGCCGATGCGGCGGATCCGGCGAGGCGGTCGGGTCAGAACCACCGCGGCGTGGGCCGCGGGTCACGGGCGTTTCGCCGCGCGTGGGTTGGTGGTGTGGTCAGCCGGTGCGGCGGATCCGGCGGGCCGGTCGGGTCAGGATTACCGCGGCGTGGGCCGCGGACACCAAGGTGACGTGGCGGTGCCAGCCCGCGAAGGAGCGGCCGGCGAAGTCGCGCAGGCCAACCTGGTCGGCGATCTCCGCACGGTCCCGCTCGACCCGGTCCGGCAGCGTGGTCAGGCGCACCAGGTCCGCGGGGTTGGCGGCCGGGAGATCGGTCAGCCACAGCTCGGCCGGCCACGGGCGGCCCAGGTCCGCAGTGCCCAGCAGCAGCAGATCGGCGCCCTGCAGCCGGACGCGCGCCGCCGCGGCCAGGCAGGAGCGGGTGACCGGCGCCGGGTCCAGCTCGGGCCAGCTGACCGGACGCCGCCGGTGCTGCGCCGCCGCCATGACCGCGGCCGCGGGTACCGGGTCGGCGGTGTGGCCGGGCCGCGCGGCGAGCAGCGGCGCGTGCGCGGGGATCCGCGCCAGGAACGGCACCCCGGCCGTCCGTAGCCTGTGGACGGTCGCGGCCACGTCCATGGCCCGCGCGTCCAGCACGAGGGGCCGGTCCGGCCACTCCGGCCACGCTGCCGCCTCCAGAAACGCCGTGACACCACTCGCGCCGAACGGCTCGGGCCGCAGGTCGTCCGGGATGGACATCCGGCGGCGGCGCTCGTCGTCGGCGAGCCATTCCCTCGACAGGTGCAGCCGCCAGTGCACGGGGTAGCTCGCGTCCTCGCCCGCCCCCCACACGCCGACCGCCTGCTGCGCGTTCGTCGAGTGGCCCAGCCGTGCCTCGAAGTGCCGGCCGACACCAACGGAATGGTTGCCCGCCTTGGGGATCAGCAGCGGCGACAGCACCCACGCCTGCGGCGGCCGCCGGCCGACGACGTACCCGGTGAGCGCCCGGCGCACCCGCGTCCAGTCCCATGTGGACTCGCTGACGAAGTGGTGCAGGCGCTGCTCGGTCGCCGCCTCGCCGGCCGCCGCCGCGACGGCACGGATCGACTTTCGACCCTCGGCGTGCAGCAGCCCGTGCAGGTAGTCGAAGCCTCTCGCGCGCTGGTCGGCGCGGCGCAGCGAGGCGAACAGCACCGCGCCGAGGTCGCCGGCGGCGGCGTCGGTGGCGGGTGTCCGGTGCGACATGGGCCCATGGTCCCCGGGCCGGCTCGTGACACGCTCAACGTCCCACGGTGACGCGCTAGGTTGGCGGGATGAGTGCTACCCAACCCTGGCCGGCCGCCGTCGCGGAGCTCGCCGCCGCCGTCGAGGGAGTCGTGGCGCTCCCCGGCGAGCCCGGGTACGAGGCCGCGGAGGACGTCTACAACACGGCGGTCCGGCAGCGGCCCGCGATGGTCGTCGACGCCCGGTCGGCCGCCGACGTGCAGGCCGCGGTGCGCTTCGCCGCCGCACAGTCGCTGCCGGTCGCCGTGCAGTCCACCGGGCACGGGATCGCCGTCCCGGCCGACGGCGCCGTGCTGGTCAGCACCCGCGCGCTGCGCGGCATCAGCGTCGACGCGACCGCGCGCACCGCACGGATCGAGGCCGGCGTGCGCTCCGGCGACGTCGTGGCCGAGGCCGCGGCCGCCGGCCTCGCACCGATCAACGGCGCGTCGCCGACGGTCGGCACCATCGGCTACACGCTCGGCGGCGGCCTCGGCCCGCTCGGCCGGCCGTACGGGTTCGCCGTCGACCACGTACGCGAGCTGGAGATCGTGACCGCGGACGGCGAGCTCGTCGTCGCCGACACCGAGCGGCACCCGGACCTTTTCTGGGCGAGCCGCGGCGGCAAGGGCAACTTCGGCATCGTCACCGCGCTGGTCACCGACCTGGTGCCGGTGACGCGGCTCTACGGCGGCGGCATCTACTTCCCGGGCGAGGCCGCGGCCGACCTGCTCGCCGCGTACCGCGAGTGGGTCGCCACCGTGCCCGACGAGCTGACCTCGTCGATCGCGCTGCTGCGGCTGCCCCCGATCGAGGTGCTCCCCGAGCCGATCCGCGGGAAGTTCGTCGTGCACCTGCGCATCTCCTACACCGGCAGCGCCGAGGACGGCGAGCGGCTGGTGCGCCCGCTGCGGGACGTGGCGCCCGCGCTGCTCGACGGCGTCGGCGAGATGCCGTACACCGACGTGGCGATGATCCACCAGGACCCGCCCGACCCAGCGCCGTTCCTGGACCGCGCCGGCCTGCTCCGCACGCTCGACCCCGAGACGATCGACGTCCTGCTCGACGTCGCCGGGCCGGCCGCCGACCCGCCGCTCGTGGTCGTCGAGCTGCGCCACCTCGGTGGCGCGCTGGCCCGTCCACCGGCCCGGCCGAGCGCGGTCGGCCACCGCGACGCGGCGTTCAGCGTGTTCGCCGGCGGGGTGGCCGCGCCCGGCATCGCCGAGGCGGTGCGCGACTGCGTGGCCGGGCTGATGTCGGCGCTCACCCCGTGGCTGGCCGGTGGGTTCGTGAGCTTCCTCTCCGGCGGCGACGGTCCGGGTGACGTCGAGGCCGCCTACGAACCCGCGGACTACCAGCGGCTTCGCGAGATCAAGTCGGTCTACGACCCGGAGAACCTGTTCCGGGTGAACCACAACATCCCGCCTGGCTGAGCGCCCGGTCGACCAGCAGGCCCGCGCCGCCGGTGTAAGCGGTCGGGTCACACAGGTCCTACCGCGGGCAGGTGCCCGGCCAGCACGTCGGCGAGCGGGCGCCCGGTCGACACCGCCTCCGCCACCGCCTCCGTGACCAGCTGCTTCGCCGCCGCCCTGCCCAGGCGCGGCGCGAGCACGGCCGCGATCCGTTCGGTGACCACCTGGCCGCCGGTGAGGTCGAGGTTCGCGCGCATGCGGTCCGGGTGCACCACGAGCCCCGCGGCGAGCTCGACCGCGGTGTGCGCGGCCCCGCCGGTCAGCCGCAGGCACTCGCGCAGCAGCTGCCACTCCGCGTGCCAGACCCCGGCCGACCGCTCGTCCTCGCTCACCAGGCACTGGGTGAGCCCCGCCGCGAGCACCGGGACCTGCAGCGCGGCCGAGCGGATCATGGTGGACAGCACGGGGTTCCGCTTGTGCGGCATGGCCGACGAGCCGCCCCGGCCCGCCACGGCGCGGCTCGGCCACCTCGCCGACCTCGGTGCGGGCCAGCGACTGCACGTCGACCGCGAGCTTGCCCAGCGCCCCGGCGGTGAACGCGAGCGCGGCGGCGAGGTCGGCCATCGGGGTGCGCAGCGCGTGCCACGGCAGGACCGGCCGGGCCAGGCCGGTCTCGGCGGCGAACGCGTCGACCAGACGTCGACATAGGACTCGGGCCGCGCCGTCCGCGTACTCCAGGTAGCCGGCGAGCGTGCCGGCCGCGCCGCCGAGCGAGACCGGCAGGCCACCGTCGAGCACGCGTCGACCCGGGCGAGCGCGTCGAGCACCAGCCGGCGCCAGCCGGCCGCCTTGAGGCCGAACGTGGTGGGCACCGCGTGCAGCGCCAGGGTGCGGCCGACCATCGGCGTGTCCCGGTGCGTGGCGGCGAGGTCCGCGAGCGACCCGGCCACCGCGGCCAGGTCGGCGCGCAGGATCCGCAGGGCCCGTGCGCCACGAGCATCGCGCCGGTGTCGAAGATGTCCTGGCTGGTCGAGCCGCGGTGCACGTACTCGGCGGCCTCCGGCCGCGACCACGCGGGTGAACGCCTGGACCAGCCCGACCACCGGGTTCGCGGTCTCGCGGGCGCCGAGGGCGATGGCGCGCGACGTCGAGCCGGTCCGCCCGCGCGGCGGCGGTGATCCGCTCGGCCGCGGCGGCCGGGACCGTGCCGAGGCGGGCCTGCGCCCGGGCGAGTGCGGCCTCGGCGTCGAGCATGGCCTGCAGCCAGGCGTGGTCGCTCGTGGCCGCCTCAGCCGGGGTCCCGGCCCGTACCGGCGACAGCAGACCGACGTCGACAGTCACACGATCACTCGGCCGGGACGAGCGCGGCGGCGGTGATCCGCTCGGCCGGAACCGTGCCGAGCCCGGCCTGCGCCCTGGCGAGTGCGGCCTCGGCCGGAGTCCCGGCGCGAACCGGCGAGAGCAGGCCGACGTCGATGGTCACACGATCACGCCGGTGAGGTCGGTCTCGGCGGCCGCCGGGCGCACCTCGGCCGGCACCTGCGTCACCGGGGGCAGCGCGAGCACCGCGCGGGCGATCGCGTCGGAGTCGGCCAGGGTCACCGAGTCCACGCCCGGCCGGATGCCCGCCGCGGTCACCCAGTGCACCGCCTCGGTCGGCACGCCGTAGGCGAACCGCCGCGGGTGCGCGCCGGCCCTGCGCGTCGAGCAGCCGGTACGGGCGCTCGGTCACCGCGAGCCCGCCGGTCTCGTACACCGTCCCGCCCTGCCCGGCGATCCGGTACGGCGCGGCCTGGTCGGTGTCCAGCAGGTGGCGCAGCAGCGGGTCGACGGTCCGGCGCAGGTCGGGCTCGGGCAGCCGCGCCTCGATCAGCACCGTCGCGCGCACGGGCGGGCCGGGCACCTCGGTGGAGCCGGCGACGAACGTCGGCTCGGCCGTGTCGATCCGGATCTGCGTGCCGGGACCGGTCAGCTCCAGCACGCCGGCCTCGATCAGCGCGATCATCTCCTCGATCCGCGACGCCGGCGGGCCGATCGACAGGTACGCGTTGAGCGGCGTGTACCAGCCCTCCAGGTCGTCGCGGTGCGAGTCGCCCTCCAGCCCGCCGTGGTCGACCGCCAGCCGCACCTCGTTGCGCAGGTCGCGCAGCACGTCCAGGGCCGCCTTCAGCGGGCCGCGCACGTTGCCCGCCCGCGCGTGCGCGACGTCGGCGGCCAGGTACTCGAGCAGCCAGGCCCGGAACGCCGCCGCGGTCGGCGAACTCGCGGCCCGCGGTACGGCCGGGCAGACCAGCTCCCAGTCCCACCGCCGGTCCGGCCCGATCCCGAACGCGTCGAGCAGCGGGCCGGCGTCGTCGAGCGGGTCGGTCGAGGTACTTCGCCGCGAACGCCGCCCGCTCGTCGCCGCGGCCGACGCGGCCAGCAGCGTCTCGTAGTAGACGCTCTCGACCTCGCGGGCGATCAGCGGCCACAGGTCGCGTCGGTGAAGCGCACCGGGCGGCCGGCCGCCGCGCGCTCGCGCAGCCCGGCGATCCGCTCCGGCGTCAGCAGTCGCGGCAGGTACCGGCCGGACGCGCCCTTCTCGTTCTCGCCGCGGGCGTGGTAGGGCACGCCGCGCCGGGAGCTGGCGTACAGCACCGGTTCCCGGCCGGACGGCCGGTAGACCAGCCGGTCCCCGGTCGCGCTCGAACGTCCCGCCGCGGCCCGCGGTGAGCAGCGCCATGTAGTCGAAGAAGTTCAGGCCCAGCCCGCGCAGCAGCACCGGCTCGCCCGGCCCGATCCCGGACAGGTCGACCTCGGCCGGGTTGGCCGGCGTCAGGTAGGTCAGGTGGTGGATGCGCGCCAGGCTCGCGGTGCGTTCCTGCTGCGGGGTGAGCCGCGCGGACACGTGCCCCTGCGCGAGCACGACCGCGTCCAGGTCGTTCAGCCGGGTGCCGTTGGCGAGCCGGATCCCTTGCGGGCCGCCGGGAACGCCGTGCGTGTCGGCCATGGCGACCGCGTGCGACCGGTGCACGTGTGACCGTGACGTGCGCCGGGGCGCGGTCGACGACCCGGCGGAAGCAGTCGGCAGGTAGCTGCCGTAGAACGCCCGGGTCGGGTAGGAGTTCGGGCCGAGCCGGCGCGCCTCGGCGAGGGTGTGCTCGTCGCCCTCGCGCAGCCGCGCCGCCCACTCCCACAGCGTCGGCCCCGGCTCGATCGGGCCCGTCGATCCGCGCGCTGTCGTCGGTGTACACCGTGATCTGCGACGCGACCGTGTTCATCAGCAGGTGCCGCGACTGGTCGGTGCGCCACACCGCGCCCGCGCCCGGCGCGGCCGGGTCGATCACGTGGACGGTGATCGCCTCGTGCGACGGCGCGGCGCGTTCGTTGGCGCACAACCGTTCCAGCACGGACAGCCCGCGCGGGCCCACGCCGACGATGCCGATCTGCATCGGACTCACGCGGCCCTGCCCCAGGTCTCACCCAGCCGGCGGGCGAGCTCCAGCCGCTTGATCTTGGTGGTGGCGGTCTGCGGCAGCTCGTCCAGGCGCAGCTGCACGGGCTCGGCCATCGGCGGCAGCGACGCGACCGCGGCGCGCCACGCCATCCGGTCGAGCGGCCGGTCGTCCTTCGTGCACACCACCGGGACCGCCGGACCGTCCGGGCCGGGGATGATGATGACCTCGGCCAGCTCGGGCAGCTCGGTGAACAGCGTGTCCTCGGCGGCGAGCGTGCTGCCGAACCCCGGCGATCAGGTCCACCTCGCGGTCGAGCAGGTGCACGCAGCCCCACCGGGTGCGGTAGCCGACGTCGCCCATCCGCCACCAGCCGTCGTTGACCTGCTCGTCGTAGCGCTCCTGCTCGCCGAGGTAGGTGACGATCCGGCCGTCGCTGCGGATCTCGATGAAGCCCGGGTTGTCCTTCGACGGCGGCCGGCCGTTGCGGCTGACCACCCGCGCGCCGGGTCATCCCGGGGAACGCCATGCCGACGCAGCGGCCGTCGGCGTCGCGGCCCCGCCGCCGGGTGAACGCGCGGACCACGGTCGGGCCGATCTCGCTCTGCCCGTACAGCTGGCCCCACAGCGGCAGCCGGCGCTTCGAGGCGTGCAGCAGCCGGCGCACGGTGCGCGGGTGGATCGCGTCGAACGTGCTGCTGAACAGCTTCACGTTGGCGAGCGGCTCGCGCGGGTCGTCGGCCAGCTCCTCCCACGACATGAACGAGTTGGGGTGCGCCTCGAGGATGCCGGGCCGGGCCACGCGCGAACAGGTCGGCCACCTCGCGCCGGGTCCGCGTCGGCGAGCACGATGATCGGGAAGCCGCGGTAGCAGCGAGATGGCGAGCGCGGTGAACAGCCGCGAGTGCACGAACGACACGTGGATCGCGATGGTCTCGCGCCGGCGGCAGGATCGGCCGCACGACCGCGGCCTGCGGCCGGTAGCGGGCCTGCAGCGTCCGTCCGGTGTGGACGGCCAGCTTCGGGATGCCGGTGGTGCCGGACGTGTGGGTGATCAGCGTCGGATGGTCGGGCGGCATGATCACCGCGGGCACCCGCGGCGCGCTCGGCGAACGCGTGCAGCTCCACCGCCTTCGCGTGGCTGCCCGAGGTCAGCAGCACGGTCGCGGCGAGCGCCGAACACCTCCTCGGGCAGCTCGTCGTCGAGCTTGTCCCGGTCGGTGACCAGGTGCGGCCGCTCGCGCCCGGCGGACCAGCTCGGCGACCGTCGCACCGTCCAGCTTCGGCGACAGCAGCACCGGGACCGCACCGATCCGGGCGGCCGCGCACGCGAGCAGCGTGATGTCGAAGCCGTCGGACTTGTAGACGACCACCCGCTCGCCGGGGCGCACGTCCGCCGCCCACAGCCGCGAGGCGAGGTCGGCCGACCAGGTCGGCGAGGCTCCGCGACGGTGACCCGGCGGCCGAGGTCCGGCGCGATGTCGAGGTCGTGGTCGAGGGTCACCACGTTGTCCGGGTGTTTCGCCGCGGCCCGCTCGAACAGCCGGCCGAGCCGAAAACCACGATTGCCGATTCGCTGCAGAAACATCCGCTCATCCCGCCCGGTTGCTAGGTCCGTTCGATGACGGCCTTGATCCGCCCGAGCGTCGCCGCCATGTCCCGCTCGAGCTTCGCGCCCCAGTCGGCGAAGAACTGCTTGCGCTCGGTCTCGTCCATCTCCGCGGTGATGCCGTGGATCCCCTCGGTGGCCCGGCCCATCCGGAACCGGTGGATGAGCACGCTGCCGCCGGCGGCCGGCTCGACGTCGAAGGACCAGACGCTGTCCTGCTTCGCGCCCGCCGAGTCCCGCATCGACCAGCCGAACTCCCGGCCCGGCTCGGCCACGACGACCTCCGAGAACGTCTCCCACCGGCCGCGCACGACCGGCGCCCAGGCCACCACGTCCGCCGGCCGGAAGTTCTCGCCGCGGAACACCGCGCCCACCGTCGCCGGCGTGCCGGACACCCACTCGCCGCCGGTGCACTCCTCGCTCCACGCACCGCTGCGGGGCAGGTCGGTGACGACGCCGTAGACCCGCTCGGGCGGCGCCGCAACGTCCACGCTCACCCGAACTGCGAACAGCGGCTCATTCCCGGTGCTTGTCTCGGCCATGAAAGAATGCTGCGGAAATCCGCGCAGCCGGTCAACGCAGGCATTGCGTCTCTGTCAGGTCGGCGAATATCTCGACCATTGTCCGAGCATTTCTCGAGTGGCCGTCGGGAACAATTCAGGATCATGCGCGCAGCATTCATCGACCGGCTCGGCGGTCCGGAGGAGATCCGCTACGGCGAGCTGGACGACCCGGTGCCCGGACCTACCGACGTGCTCGTCGAGGTCGCCGGTGCGGCGGTCAACCCGGTGGACACGTTCGTCCGGTCGGGACGGTTCCGGACCGCGGTGAGCTTTCCCCTCGTGATCGGCCGCGACCTGGTCGGCACGGTCTCCTCGGCCGGTCCGGGTGCGCCCGGCTTCGCACCCGGCGACACGGTGTGGACGGGCAGCCTCGGTCACGGCGGCCGGCAGGGCGCGGCGGCGGAGCGGGCGGTGGTGCCGGCGGAGCGGCTCTACCACCTGCCGTCCGGAGTGGACCCGTTCGACGCGGTGGCCACCGCGCACCCGGCGGGCACGGCCTACCTGGCGCTCTTCCGGCACGGCAGGCTGGCGGCGGGCGAGACCGTGCTGGTCGCCGGCGCGGCGGGCAACGTCGGCGCGGCGCTGGTGGTGCTGGCCGCCGACGCGGGCGCGCGGGTGGTCGCCACGGCGTCGGCGAACGACGCGGAGTACTGCCGCTCGCTGGGCGCCGCCGCGGTGCTCGACTACCGCGACCCGGACCTCGCCGCCCGCCTGCGCGCGGCCTGCCCCGACGGGGTCGACCTGTACCTGGACACGGCGGGGGTGAACGACCTGACCACCGCCGTCGACCTGCTCGCGTTCCGCGGCCGGATCGTGCTGCTCGCCGGGGCCACCACCCGCCCGGAGCTGCCGGTGGGCCCGCTGTACATGAAGGACGGCGCGGTCGCCGGGTTCGTCATCTCCCGCGCCACGCCGGACGAGCTGGCCGCCGCGGCCCGCGCGACGAACCGGCTGCTGGCCGCGGGCCTGCTGCGCCCGCGGGTGGTCGAGACCGCCCCGCTGTCCGCCGCCGCCGCGGCCCACCGCCGCATCGAGGCGGGTGAGCTGCGCGGCCGCCGGCTGGTGCTGGTGCCCGACGGTCCGAAGTAGACACCGAAGCGGCGCCGGCCGGTGGCCGGCGCCGTTCAGGCGTCAGACCATGACCTTGCCGCCGGCGATGTCCGTGGTCTCGCCGGTGATCCAGGACGAGGCGTCCGAGGCGAGGAACAGCGCGGCGTTCGCGCAGTCGGCCGGCGTGCCCCAGCGCGGGATGACGAAGTGGTCCTCGACCACCTTGTCGCGGATCGCCGCGGGGAACTTCGCCTCCTGCTTCTTGGTCAGGATCGCCGACGGGGCAAGGGAGTTGACCCGCACGCCGAACTTGCCGACGTCCTGCGCGATGCGCCGGGTCAGCATCAGGATGCCGGCCTTGGCGGTCGCGTAGGCGTAGGCCGACCAGCCGGGCAGGCGGCCCGCGGCCGACGACATCGTGATGATCGAGCCGGCCTTGCGCTCGATCATGCCGGGCAGGAACGCCTTCAGCGTCAGGAAGGTTGCGGTCAGGTTGCCGTCGATGGTCTCCCGCCAGTCCGCCTCGGTGACCTGGTCCAACGGCCGCGGGCCCGGGTCGCCGCCGGCGTAGGCGCACAGCACGTGCGCCGGGCCGTACTCCGCCTCGACGGCCTCGCGCAGGTCGTCCAGCGCGGCGGCGTCCAGGCAGTCGGCGGGCACGCCGATGGCCTCGCCGCCCTCCGCGCGGATGTCGGACACGACCGCCGCGAGCGCGTCCTTGTCCCGGCCGCTCACCACGACCTTCATGCCGTTGGCGGCGAAGAACCGGGCCGTCTGCGCGCCGATCTCACCCGAACCACCGGTGATGACGGCGACCTTTCCGGCGAGATCGGGAAACGTGGGAATGCTCGTGGTCATGGAGAATCGATACCTTTCTCTCGGAGATGGCGCGTCACTCGAAGCGGTATTCGGTGAAATCGGCCAGCCGCCGGTATCCCACCTTCTCCACGACCGCCAGCATGGACTCGTACTTCAGGAAGTGCGTGCACACGGTCGCCTGCGCACCGTTCTCGAGCGCGCGGGCGGTCACCTCGCCGAGCAGCAGGGTGGCGTAGCCGCCGGAGCGGCGCTCCGGGTCGACGAACACGCCCGCCGGCCGCACCACGCCGGCGATCTCGAGGCCCCAGCCGGCCGCGCCGACCGGGACGCCGTCCTCGTCCTCCCAGACGATCTGCCGCCGCCCGGCGATCTGGCCGCCGGCCAGCTGCCGGGCCCGCTGGGCGATCTGCTCGGGCGGCAGGCCGCTGTCGCGCATGCCGGCCATGAACCACTCGCCGACCGTGTCCAGATCGTCCTCAGTGGACATCCGGGCACCGCCACCCGCGTTCTCCGGCCGGGTGGTCTCGGTGCAGACCATCAGCCACTGGTCGCGCTCGCGGTGCGCGTCCTTGCCGGTCAGCTCCGCCCACCGGGCGGCGAACTCCTTGGCGGTGTCGGCCGGTCCGGCCACCCCCTCCAGGCCCGGCAGCACGGTGGCCAGGTGCTCGGCCAGCGCCCGCGCGGCTTCCGGCGGCATCTCCGACAGCGGCATCCGGTAGGGGATGCGGTCGAAGCCGGCGCCGACCACCGCGCCGTCGTCGTCGGTGACCCAGGCGAACACCGGGTCGCCCTGCCCCGGTGGCACCCCGTTCGGATCGAGGGCGTGCACCAGGAGCACGTTGTTCTGCGCCGGGTTCTGCTTGAGCCAGTCGCCCGCCTGCCCGGCGAACTCCTCGGGACTCGACGTCGTGTGTACCTGCATCCCATCCTCCGCTCGAGACGGCGATCACGACCAGTCTCACGCGGACGGTTCCCCTGGTCATGAGCCAGCAGTCCCGTCGCGCTGGGACTGTTCACGGCGGGGTGTCCATACTGCATTCCGGCGGGTATGTCACTTCTTGCATGGCCGTTTGCGCGAGGCGAGGATGGGCAGTCGTGGACGAAACAACTCAGGTGCTGATCGTGGGCGGCAGCTCGGTCGGAATGTCGGCCGCCGTGTTCCTCTCCCACCACGGGATTCCGTGCGTCGTCATCGAGAAGAAACCGGGCCCATCCAGTCATCCGGGATTCCGCGGACTTTCCGCCCGCACCATGGAGCTGTACCGCGGCGCCGGTGTCGAGGACACGATCCACGCCGACTCCGGCGCGCAGCACCGGACCGGATCGGTGGCCCGGGCGCGCAACCTCGCCGACCCGGACGTGCAGTGGATGGACGCGATCCTGCCCTGGTCCGACGGCGTCGAGCAGCTGAGCCCGTGCGTCTACACCACCTGCGACCAGGACGTGCTCGAACCGATCCTGGGCGACCGGGCGGTGGCGCTCGGCGCGGACGTCCGGTTCGGCACCGAGCTGGGTGAGTTCGACCAGGACGCCGACGGCGTCCGCGCGGTCGTCCGCGACCTGCTCGACGGCTCCGAGCAGATCCTGCACGCGGCGTACCTGGTCGCCGCGGACGGCATGCGCAGCCCCGTCCGCGAGACACTCGGCATCGCGCAGACCGGGGCCGGCGTCCTCGAGCACCGGCTGAACGTGCTGTTCACCTGCGACCTCGAACCCACGCTGCAGGGCCGCGATCTCACCGCGTGCCTGGTCTCCGACATCAACGGCACGCTCGTCCCGCGCGCGTCCGGGCCGTGGCTGATGAGCGTCGCCTACCGGCCCGAGGCGGGCGAGCGGATCGAGGACTTCGTCCGGGAGCGCTGCGTCGGGCTGATCCGCACCGCGACCGGGCGCCCCGACCTGGCCGCGACCGTCACCGACGTGCTGCCCTGGCGGCCGGCCGCGCTGATGGCCGAGAGGTTCCGCGAAGGGCGGGTGTTCCTCGTCGGCGACGCCGCGCACGTCATGCCGCCCACCGGCGGGTTCGGCGGCAACAACGGCATCCAGGGCGCGTACAACCTCGCGTGGAAGCTCGCCGCCGTGCTGCGCGGCGAGGCCGACCCCACGCTGCTCGACACGTACGAGGTCGAGCGCCGGCCGGTCGCGGAGGCGACGACCGTGGAGTCGTTGCTGCGCATGCGGTCCTGGTTCAAGACCGACGTGGCGCTGCCCGACCGCGAGCCGATGCTCGACAACACGGTCATGTTCGGCTACCGGTACCACTCGACAGCCGTGGCCGTCGAAGAGTCCGACGAGGACGTCATGTTCGACGACGTGCTCGCGCCGACCGCCGGGCCGGGCACCCGCGCCCCGCACCTGCGCATCGACGTCGCGGGCGAGCAGATGTCCGTCCTCGACCTGTTCGGCCGCGAGTTCGTGCTGCTGGCCGGCCCCGGGGCGGACGCCTGGGAGGCGGCCGGGCACCGGCTCGCGGGCGACCGCGGCGCGAAGCTCGCCACCCACCGGATCGGCGAGCAGCTGTCCGATGTGGACGGCCGGTGGGCGGCGGCCTACCAGGTGTCCGACGCCGGGGCGGTGCTCGTGCGGCCGGACGGCATGATCGCGTGGCACGCCGCCGGGCCACCCGAAGGCAACCCGGCGGACGCGCTGCGCCTGGTGCTCACCCGGATCCTGCGCAGCCCGGTGGCCGCCGAATCCGCGGAGCACGCGCCGGCTCCCTAGACAGCGGCCTTCTCGCCGGCCGTCGCCTCCTCGGGCGGCGGGCCGGCGGGGGCCCCGTGGCCGTGTCCGTGGCCGCCGTCGCGCAGCTTCGTGTTCGGCAGGAAGAAGGCCAGCACGAACGCGACCAGCATGAGCGGCACGCCGACCAGGAACACGGTCTGCATCGAGTCGGCGAAGACACCGACCACCTCGCGGTAGGCACCCGGGGCCGAGGTGGCCAGCTGCTTGATGGACGCCGGGTCGTCGTAGAGCACCGACGCGCCGTTCGGCAGCTGGGCGGACGCCTGCGCGGAGATCTCCCGCGCCCAGGTGGCGCCCAGCTGCGCGGCCAGCACGGCGCCGAGCGCGGCGGTGCCGATGACCGAGCCGATGGTCCGGAAGAACGCGGCCTGCGCGGTGATCGTGCCGATCTCCCGGCCGCTGACGCTGTTCTGCATGGCGATGATCAGCTTCGAGATCACCATGCCGAGCCCGATGCCCATCACCGCCTGGTAGGCCCACAGCTGCCAGGCCGGGGTCGCCTCGTCGAGCAGCGAGAACAGGTACAGCCCGGTGGTCATCACGCCGATGCCGGTGATGACGACGATCTTCATCCGGCCGGACACCGCGGCGATGAACCAGCCGCTCGCCCCGGAGCCGACCATCACGGCGATCATCAGCGGCAGCAGGTTGAGCCCGGCCGTGGTCGGGTCGTCGCCGCGCACCACCTGCAGGTAGATCGGCAGGAAGTAGTAGCCGCCGATGGTGGCGACGCCGATGAGGAACGTGATCACCAGTGCCAGCCGGATCTCCGCGTTGCGGAACAGCGACGGCGGGATGATCGGCTCGCTCGCCCGGCGCTCCCGGATCACCAGCGCCACGACCAGCACGACGCCGAGCGCCACCAGGCCGAGGATCGGCGCGGACAGCCACGCGTACGTGCTGCCGCCCCAGATGGCGATCAGCGTGACGGTCGAGACGACGGCCACCAGCAGCGCGGCGCCGAGGTAGTCGACGGTGGCCGCGCGGCGGGTCTTCGGCAGCTTCAGCATGGTGCCGAGCGCGATCAGCCCGCCGATGCCGACGGGCACGTTGATGAGGAAGCACCAGCGCCACGACGCGTACTCGGTCAGCGCGCCGCCGACCAGCGGGCCCAGCAGCGAGGCCAGCGCGTACATCGCGCCGACCAGACCCTGGATGCGGCCGAGCTGGCGCGGTGGCACGACGGTGGCCGAGACGGTGAACGCCATGACCACCAGCCCGCCGGCGCCCGCGCCCTGCAGCGCCCGGAAGATCACGAGCTGCGTCATGTCCTGGGCCAGCCCGATGAGCAGCGACGCGGCCGTGAAGATGGCGATCGAGATCATGTAGATCGGCTTGGCCCCGTACAGGTCGCCGAGCTTGCCGTACAGCGCGGTCGATGCCGTCGTGGTCAGCAGGAACGACGTGACCACCAGGGAGAAGCTGTCCAGGTGACCGAACTCGCCGACCATGGTGGGCAGCGCGGTGCCGACGATCGTCTGGTCCAGGGCGGACAGCAGCTGACCGGACAGCAGCACGGTCAGCACGGTTCGCAGCTGCCAGCGGGACAGGCGGACCGGCGCCGACTCCGGCGCTGCCGCTGCGTTCTCTCCGGCCATGTGTCCTCCTGTCGCGGGATGTCACCGGACAGCGTCGCGCCCGTGGCGTCCCACCGGCATCCAGCGCGAGTCCCTGCCGCGCCGGGAATCGCGCCGAGCGCGACGGCGGCTCGAGCGGCACACGAGGACGGGATCCCGGCGCGCGGTGACGTCAGACCCGCGACGGTGGGCGTCCTATACGGACAATTGACCGTGACTTTACGAATTCCCTGATTCGAGGAATCCCATGGACCGTCGCATCATGTACGGATTGTTCCTGCCCTTATATATGAGCCAGTACCTCGGCATCGGCTTCCTGTTCACCGCGCTCGCCGCCATCACCCGCGAGCGCGGCGGCGACCTGGAGGAGATCGGCGTCATCTACGTGCTCGGCATGGTCTGGGCGGTGAAGTTCCTCTGGGCACCGCTGGTCGACCGGTTCGGCTCGCGCCGCCTGGGGCACTACCGGTCGTGGCTGCTCGTCACGCAGCCGGCGACCGCGCTGGCCGTGGTCATGATCGCGCCGTTCGACGTGCTCGACAACCTCGGCCTGATCATCGCCGCGCTGGCCGTGGTGGCGATCCTGTCGTCCACACAGGACATCGCGACCGACGCGCTGGCGGTGCGCACGATGCGCGGCAGCGGCCGGGGCGGGGTCAACGGCCTGCAGGTCGGCGCCGGCTTCGTCGGCGACATCATCGGCGGTGGCGGCGTGCTCGTGGTGTACGACCTGTTCGGGCTGGGTCCCGGCGGTGCTGACGCTGGCGGCGATCACCGCGATCCCCGTCTACTTCATCAAGCGCTTCCGCGAGCCGGTGTTCGACGAGCCGGTGGAGCCGGTGAACCGGGTGCGCCGCAAGTCGATCCGCACGCTGTTCCGCCAGCCGGGCCTGCCGAGGTGGATGCTCGTCGTCACGCCGCTGCTCTCGCTCGGCATGCCGGGCGCGACCGCGCTGCTGGCACCGATCCTGATCGACTCGGGGATGACCATCGGCCTGGTCGGCCTGCTGACCAACGTGGCGGGCGGCGTGATCAGCATCGGCGCCGCGCTGGTCGCCGGCTCGACGATCCAGCGCCTCGGCCGCAAGCGCGCCCTGGTGATCTACGGCGCCGGTCAGGTCGTGGCCATCGCCTCGGTCGCTGCCGCTGGCCGCCACCGGCGCGGTGGCCTGGGCGCTCGTCGCGATCGTGCTGGTCAACGTGTTCACCGCGGCGAGCTACGTCGCGATGTACACGGTGAACATGGACAACGCCCGGCCCGGACAGCGCGGGCTCGGACTTCACCCTGCAGGTTAGCATCTCCTACTTCGTCCGCTTCGCGATCACCGGAATGGTCGTCGGGATGGCCGGGAGCCTCGGCTACGCCCCGGCGCTGTTCGTCTGCCTCGCGCTCGGCGTCGTGGGCGTGCTCGCCGCGCTCACGCTGTTCACCGAGCGCGCTGACGCGCCGGTCGAGCCCGCGCGGCCGGAACCGGCGGCGCTGCCGCAGGCGGCCTGACCGCGGGCGGGTCGGTGCGCCCTGCGAGGAGCGCACCGACCCGGCCTGCACCGGGTCTTGAGTAGGCCTGTGTAGAACGAGAGTGCGAGTTTTCCCTTCCCCAGCTAGGAGTCTCCATGTCGGACACGAAGCCGTTCCTGTGCGGGCCACAGTGAAGGCCAGCGCCATCTGGCACTTCGGTTCGCTGGTCGTGTTCAAGGCGACCGGCGCGGAGACCGACGGCCAGTACTGGCTGGCGGAGCTGACCGTGCAACCGCGGCTACGGCTCGCCCGTGCACGTGCACGGCAACGAGGACGAGCTGTTCCACATCCTCGAGGGCGAGATGAGCATCGAGGTCGGCGGCCAGCTGCACCACGCCACGCCCGGCTCCTCGGTGTTCCTGCCGCGCAACATCCCGCACTCGTACAAGGCCGAGTCGGACACCGTGCGCACGCTGGTGCTCGGCACCCCGGCGGGCTACGAGAACTGGTTCGTCGAGACCGGCACGCCGGCCGAGCGGCTGGAGATCCCCGCCGTTCGACCCGAGCACCTTCCCCGACTTCGGCGCCGTGATGGCCTCGACGCAGAAGTACGGCGGCCAGGTCCTCGGCCCGCCCCGGGACTGAGGGTCGACGATGACGATCGACGTGCACGGGCATGTCACGCCGCCCGAGCTGTTGAAGAAGTTCCCCATGCCGCCGATCCTCGGCGACATCGACGGCATGATGGAACGCAAGGCCGCGCTCGGCATCACCACGACCGTGGTCGGCAGCCCGGTCGGCTACGGCACGATGCTGCCGGTCCCCGGCAACGACAACTACGCGCAGTCCGCCGGACTCGCTCGCCCGGTTCCACGAGTGGGTCGCGGAGACGGTGCGGGAGAAGGCGGGCGCGCTCACCGGGTACGTCTACGCCAACCCGTTCGCCGCCGACGACGTCGCCGCGGGCCGGCGGAGTGGTTGCGGGAGAGAGGAGTTCACCGGCCTCATCGTGAACTCCGTCGGTGCGCGGGGAGTTCCTGAACGACGCGCGCACCGACGACTTCTTCGCGATGGCGGCGGAGACCGGCGCGCCGGTGCTGCTGCACCCGCCCGCGGTGCCGGTCGCGGCGGACGCGATGAAGGCGGTCGGCGCGATCGAGCACGTGGTGCGCCCGTGCGACATCACGATGGGCGTGGCGGCGATCCTGCTCGCCGGCCGGCTGCGGCGCTTCCCCGGCCTGAAGCTGATCGCGCCGAACGCGGGCGGCGCGCTGGCGCTGCTGCGCGAGAAGCTCGACATGGCCCAGCGGCGGGACGGCAGGTCGAGGGTCCGCCGATCAGCGAGCAGCTGCGGCAGATCTAGGTGGACACCGCGACGCCGTCGCTGCCCGCGCTGCGGGCGGCGCTCGAGGTGTTCGGGCCGGACCGGATGCTGTTCGGCACCGACTCGCCGCCGCTCGCCACCCCGCTCGACGCCGCGCTCGCCGCGGTCGACGCGCTCGGTCTGTCCGATGTGGACCGAGCGAAGGTGCTGGGCGGCAACGCCGCCGAGCTGTTCGGGCTGGGTCCGGCCGAGCTGAGGAGAGCGTCATGAGTGAGCGGCAGCGGGTCCTGGTCGTCGGCGGCTACGGCGGGCTCGGCGCGGTGATCTGCGAGCAGTTCGCCGAGCAGGGCGCGGCCGTCGCGATCGCCGGCCGCTCGTTCGAGAAGGCGACCGAACTGGCCGAGAAGCTGACGCGCGAACGGCGCCACCGCGCTGCCGCTCGCGATCGACGTGACCGACTCGGCGACGATCGACGCGGCGGTCGCCGACGGTGGACGAGGCCTGGGGCGGCATCGACGTGCTGGTGAACTCGGCCAGCAAGCTGATCACCGTGCCGGCCGAGCACTTCGACGAGCAGCAGTGGGCCGAGGTCGTCAACGCCAACCTGGTCGGCGCGTTCCTGCTGTCCCAGTCGGTCGGCCGGCACATGCTCGAACGCGGCGGCGGCCGGATCATCCACCTGTCCTCGGTGCGCGGCGACGCGGGCGGGCGGATGGGCTTCTCCGCGTACGGCGCCAGCAAGGCCGGGGTCAACCTGCTGGTCAAGCAGCTCGCCACGGAGTGGGGCGGCCGGGGCGTCACGGTCAACGCGGTCGCGCCCGGGTTCATGCGCACCGACTTCGTCGAGGCGGCGCAGCAGAACCAGCAGTTCGTCGCGCGCCTGCAGCAACGCATCCCGATCGGCCGGTTCGCCGAGCCGGACGAGGTGGCGAGCGCGGTGCTCTACCTGGCGTCGCCGCTCGCCCGGTTCGTCAACGGGCAGGTCATCTACGTCGACGGCGGCGTGACCGCCAGCCACTAAGTTCCCGCTATCCCGGAGGTCGAGAGAATGTCCACCTGGCACGCGCTGTTCTACCCGATCAAGGCGGGCAGCGAGGAGACCGTCAAGGAGCTGTTCCGCAACAGCGGCCGGCCCAGTTCGAGATCACCGACGCCGGACGGCAAGGTCGTCGGCAAGCTGCTGGCCACCATGGCGTTCGTCGGCAAGGAGCCCGCGATCCGGGTCATCCACGTCGACGGCCCGCTGCCGCTGGTCGCCGCGCACATGAGCCGCCAGCCGGAGGTCCGCGAGTTCGAGCGGCAGCTGGAGGAGCACCTGACCGTGCCGCGCGACATGGTCACCCCGGAGGGCGCGCGCGCGTTCTTCCAGCTGGCGGGCATGGAGAACGTGCTCAACCGGCGCGCGCCCGGGCGCAGAGGCGGCCTGATGGACATCGGAGTCGGACTGCCGACACGTCATCAAGGGCGTGGCCGGAGAGACCGTCCTGGAGTGGGCCACCGAGGCCGACCGAGGCCGGGTTCTCCAGCCTCGCCACCCTCGACCGGCTGGTGTACGACAGCTACGACAGCCTGACCACGCTGGCCGCGGCCGCCGCGGTCACCGAGCGGGCCAAGCTGGTCACGTCGATCCTGCATCTCGCCGCTGCACGCGAACGCCGCCGTGCTGGCCAAGCAGGCGGCGACCATCGACCGCCTCTCCGGCGGCCGGCTGGTGCTCGGGCGTCGCGGCGGGCTCCCGCCCGGACGACTTCAGCGCGAGCAAGGTGGAGATGAACGGCCGCGGCGACGCGATGGAGGCGCAGATCCAGGAGGCCAGGGCGATCTGGGCCGGTGAGCGGCGTGGCTTCGCCGGCGGCATCGGCCCGGCGCCGGTCCACGCCGGCGGCCCGCCGATGATGCATGGGCGGCCACGCGCCGCGGGCGATCGAGCGGGCGGCCCGCGTGGCCGACGGCTGGATCTCCGGCGGTGGCGGGGTCGACATGTTCAAGCAGGGCGCGGCGGCGTTCCGGCTGGCGTGGCGCGAGCAGGGCCGCGAGGGCGACGCCGAAGGTCGTCGCGCTGACCTACTTCGCGCTCGGCGCGAACGCCGAGGAGCTGGCCGACCAGTACCTGAGCGACTACTACGGCTTCGCGCCGCCGTACGCGCAGCTGGTGCTGCGCAACGCGCTCGTGGGCGAGGACCGGTTGCGTTCGGCGCTGGACGAGTTCGCGGCGGCCGGCTGCGACGAGGTCCTCCTCGCGCCGTGCGGCTACGAGCTGGACCAGCTCAAGGAGCTGCGCACGGTGGTCGGCAAGTAGCTCTGGCCCGAAGCGGCGCCCCCGGGGTTCCCGGGGGCGCCGTTCGGCGTCAGTGGGCCGCGGCGGGTTCGGGGATCTCGACGCCCGCGGCGGAGCACGCCGCACACGAGGGTCGATACGGCGGCGGCGCGCCACCGAGCACGAGTGGCGCGCCGCCGCCGAACTGGTCGCTAGACGCTCAGGCGGCCTTGTCGGCGCTGCGGGCCAGGATCTGGGCCCGCAGCGCCTTCTTGTCCACCTTGCCGACGCCGGTGAGCGGGAAGTCCGCCACGACCGCCACCTGCTCGGGGATCTTGAACTTGGCCACCCCCTGGCGGACGAACAGCTCGCGCACCTCGGCCAGCGTCAGCGTCCGTCCCTTGTGGAGCACCACGCAGACGCACACCAGCTCGCCGTAGACCGGGTCCGGCAGGGCGATCGCGGCCGTGCGGCGAACCTGCGGCAGGGTGTCGACCAGGGCCTCCACCTCCGGTGCGGAGATCTTCTCCCCGCCCCGGTTGATGAGGTCCTTCACCCGGCCCTCCACCACGAAGTTGCCCATGCCGTCGCGGCGGACGAGGTCGCCGGAGCGGTACCAGCCGTCCGCGGTGAAGGCGCGCGCGTTGTGCTCGGGCGCGCGGAAGTAGCCGCGCGGCGTGTACGGGCCGCGGGTCAGCAGCTCGCCCGTGCCGCCGTCCGGCACGGGCGAACCCGCCTCGTCGACGACGAGGATCTCGTCGTCCGGGCAGATCGGCCGGCCCTGGGTGTGGTTGATCACCGCGGCGCCGTCGTCCGGCCGGGTGTAGTTCAGCAGCCCCTCGGCCATCCCGTAGACCTGCTGCAGGGTCGCGCCCAGCGCCGGGCCGATCCGCGCGGCGAACGCCGGATCCAGCACCGACCCGCCCACCTGCACCAGCCGCAGGCTCGACAGGTCGTGCGCGCTCTCGGCCGCCGCCTCCACCCAGCGCTGCGCGATCGCCGGCACCAGCGAGGTCACCGTCGGGCGCTCCCGCTCGATCACCGGGAAGGCCACCTCCGGCTTGGGCGAGCGCAGGATGACCACCCGGCCGCCGTGGATCAGCGTGGCCAGGATGCCGGGCGAGCCGAGCGGGAAGTTGTGCCCCACCGGCAGCGTCACCAGGTACACGGTGTCCTCGCCGAACCCGCAGACCGCGCCGCTCTGCCGCGCGTTGTACTCGTAGTCCTGGTGCGTCCGCGCGATGATCTTCGGCGTGCCGGTCGTGCCGCCGGACAGCAGGAACAACGCCACCTCGCCCGCGCCCGGTGCGCTCGCGTCCAGCCGGGCACGCAGCCGCGCCGGGTCCTGCCAGCGCTCCAGCAGTCCCCGCAGGTCCACAGTTCGGACTCCTGGACGACGTCGCCGAGCACCAGCACCTCGCACCGCTCGGGCAGGTCCTCGGCGAGGTCGTGCGGCGAGCCCCTGGTGGTCGAAGCCCTGCCACCGGTCGGGCACCACGATCGCCTTGACGTCGGCGAGCTCGGCGAGGTAGCGCAGCTCGTGCTCCCGGTGCGCCATCAGCGCGAGCACCGGCGCCACGCCGATGCGCTGGCAGGCCAGGAACAGCGCCACGAACTCCCACGTGTTCGGCAGCTGCACGAGGATGTTGTCGCCGTCGTGCAGGCCGAGGTCGAGCAGGTGGTCGGCCAGCGCGTCCGCGTGCTCGGCGAGCGCGGCGTAGCTGATCTCCAGATCGCCGTCGACGATCGCCACCCGGTCGCCGTACCGGTCGGCCCACGTCCACATCCAGTGGCCGAGCGGCTCGCCGCGCCAGTACCCCTTCGCCACGTACCGCTGCGCCGCGTCCTGCGGCCAGGGCGTCACTCCGTCACGTTTCATGATCTCCTCCGGGTCACGATCGCGGGCTCACGCCGCCACCGCGGGCGGCAGCGGGTTCTCCGGTGGTCCGTCGGTGTTCTCGGTCTCGGTCTGGTCCGGGGCCAGCAACTCGGCGAGGTACTCGCCGATCGCCAGGACCGTCGGGCGGTTCCACAGCAACGTCGCCGGGAGGCTCACCCGGAACAGCCGCTCCAGCCGGTTGCGGACGATCTGGGTCATCACCGAGTCCAGGCCCAGCTCGATGAGCGGGCGGCGCACGTCGAGCTCGTCGGTCGCGAGCTTCAGCTCGCCGGCCACCTGCGCGGTCACCTCGCCGACGAGGAAGTCCCGCAGCTCGCCGTCGCGCAGCCCGGCCCACGGCGCCGCGCTCGACGCCGGAGTGGCGGTGTCCTCAGTGGACAGCTCGGCGAGCAGGGCCGGGCGGCGCATGCCCGGCACCTTCGGGATCGTCCGCAGCACCGCGACGTGCGGGCGGTCGTGCCGCGCGGCGTACTCCCACGAGCGGAACGCCTCCGCCGCGGTGATGTCCCCGGTGCCCCGGGCCGCGAGCTCCGCGTCGATGGCCGCCGACGACGTCGACATGCCCAGACCCCGCCACGACGTCCAGCCGAGGCTGATCGTGTCCGCCCCGCGGTGGGTGGCCAGCGCGTCGAGCACGGCGTTCGCGGCCGCGTAGCTCGTCTGGCCGGGCAGGCCCAGCAACGGGCCCGCGGAGGAGAACAGCGCGAAGAAGTCCAGGCTCCCCGGCGGGAACAGCTCGTGCAGCACGAGCGCGCCCGCCACCTTGGGCCGCATGACCCGGGCGAGCGACTCGTCGTCGACGTCGGCCGCCATCCGGTTGTCCAGCACCCCCGCCGCGTGCACGATCCCGCGGATCGGCGGCAGCCCCAGCGCGTCCGGCGACAGTGCTGCGGCGGCCGCGTCCCGGTCGGCGACGTCCAGCGCGACCGCGCGGACGGTGACCCCGGCCGACTCGAGCGCGCGCACCGACTCGACCCGCGCACGCACCACCGGGTCGGTGACGCGGTCCCACTCCGGCCGCGGCGGCAGCGCGGTCCGCCCGGCGAGCACGATCCGGCGGGCGCCACGGCCGGCGAGCCAGGTGGCCACCTCCAGGCCCAGCGCACCCAGGCCACCGGTCACCAGGTACGTGCCGTCCGGCCGGCAGTACAGCTCGCCCCGGGTCGGCGACCCGTCGACGGTCGCCA
Source organism: uncultured Actinomycetota bacterium (assembly GCA_963841395.1). Classification (GTDB taxonomy): domain Bacteria; phylum Actinomycetota; class Actinomycetes; order Mycobacteriales; family Pseudonocardiaceae; genus Actinophytocola. Next base: position 209,186 of record CAWJCX010000051.1, on the reverse strand, counting down.
GCCGGGCGACCTCGATGTCCGCCCGCCGCAGGGTGATCACGTCGTCCTTCGGCCGGGCGGTGAGCACCCGGCACAGCGCACCGGCCGACCCGGCCGGGTCCTCGGCATCGAGGTCGACGATGCCGCCCCACAACCGCGGGTACTCCCCGGCGAGCACCCGGCCCGCGCCCCAGAGCGTGGCGTCGCCGACCGAACCCTCCTCGCGGGCCTCGCGCACGCCGCGGGTCAGGCACCACACCGCCGGTGGTTCACCGTCCCATTCGGACACCAGCCGCACGGTCCGGGTCAGCAGCGACGCCGCGTCGAGCGCGTGCCGCCAGAGGTCCGTTCCCGCCCGGGGCGCGACCAGCACCGCGGTGGCCCCGTCCGGCACGAGCTCGGCCGGGTCCGCGACCGCCTGCCAGGCCACGCCCACCTCGGCCAGCGGCTCGCCCAGCTCGGCGGCCAGGTCGCGGTCGCCGACGAACACCACCCGGTCCGGCGTGCGCCCGCGTTTGGCGAGCTCGAGGGGGCGCCACGTCACCTCGTGCACCAGCCGCCGCGGGCTCGCCGGGGCGCCGACGTCGCCGTCCAGCACGCCGTAGCGCAGCCCCTTCAGCGTCGCGACGACCGTGCCGTCCGGGGTGGCGATGTGGACGTCGACCGTGTCGGCCGACCCGGGCCGCACCCGCACGCTGATCAGCGCCTCCGCCGGCGGCCGCCCGCCCAGGCTGGCCTGGCGGATGTGCGCGGGCATGCGCAACGTCGCGGGCCCGTCGAACACCACCGACGCGGCCGACAGCGCGGCGTCCAGAATCGACGCCCAGGTCCGCGGCAGCGTGCCCGTCGGGGTCGGCCACCACGCGGACGAACAGCTCGTTCGCGCCGCGCCGGATCCGGTTGATCTGCCAGGGAAAGCCCATCGCCTCGACGCCGATGGACGCGAGCCGGTCGACCACGAACTCGGGGTCGAGCCGCTCGGTGCACCGGGTGCGCAGCTCCTCGGCCGGCAGGATCCCGACGCCACCGAGGTCGGCCACCGCGGGCACCACGGCCGTCGTGTGGGTGAGCCAGCCGGAGTCCTCGTCCTCGTCGGGCAGCCTGGAACACAGGCGCAGCATGCCGTCCATGTGCACGACCTGCAGCTCGCGCGCGGCGGCCACGGACACCGGCACGCGCAGCGAGACGTCGGCGAGCACGTGCCCGCCGGCCGCCGCGAAGAACGTGTTGAGCAGCACCGCGGCCGGCACGATCTCCACGCCCTGCACCGGATGGTCGCCGGGGTACGGGCGGCTCGCGTGCTCGAGCTGGGTCTGCCACAGCCGCACGGTGGACGTCCCGTTCACCGACAGCGGCGCGCCGAGCAGGGTGTGCGTGTCGACGTCGTGCAGTCGCGAGTAGACACTCGGCTGCGCGGGGACCTCGGGCCGGTAGGTGCGGTGCTGCCAGGCGATGCCGGGCAGCGGCACCAGCCGCCCGCCCGGGTAGGAGGCCGTCCAGTCGACCGGCACGCCGTGGCAGTGCAGGGCGCCGAGGTTGTCCAGCAGCGTCGCCTGCTCCGGGCGGTTGCGGCGCAGCGTGTGCGCCACCACCGCGTCGCGCACGCCCTGCGCGGCCAGCACCTCGTTGACCGAGTACGTGACGACCGGGTGCGGGGAGATCTCGACGAACGCGCGGTAGCCGTCGGCCAGCGCGGCACGCACGGCGTCGGCGAACCGCACCGGGTTGCGCAGGTTCCCCGCCCAGTAGCCGCCGTCGCGCGGCACGTCGCCGCGCGGGTCGGCGAGCGAGGTGGAGTACACCGCCAGCCTGGGCGCGGCCGGGGTGAGGTCGGGCACCGCCGCCGCCAGCTCGGCGGTCAGCGGGTCCATGTGGTGGCTGTGGAACGCCACGTCGGAGTTCACCCGCTGGATGTGCAGCGCCGGTGTCCGCGCTCCACTGCCGGACCACCTTCTCCAGCGCGGCCGCGTCGCCCGCGATCACCGTGGACGCCGGGGCCGCGGCGATCGCCGCGCACACCCCGTCGTGGCCGGCCAGCCGCCGCTCGACCTCGGCGAACGGGAGGTTGACCATGGCCATGGCGCCCTCGCCGGCCACCCGGCGCAGCAGCGCGGAGCGGCGGCAGATCAGCCGGGCGCCGTCGGCGAGGTCGAGCATGCCGGCCACCACGGCCGCGGCGATCTCCCCGACGGAGTGCCCGATGACCGCGGCCGGCCGCAGCCCGCGCTCGTACCAGACCTCGGCGAGCGCCAGCTGCATCGCGAAGATCATCATCTGGATGCGGTCGGTGTCGCGCAGGTCGCCCTCGAGCAGGGCCTTGCGCGGCGAGAGGCCTGCCTCGGCCTGGTAGACGGGCTCCAGCTCGTCGAGCACCCGGCCGAACGCCGGCTCGGTGGCGAGCAGCTCGCGGCCCATGCCGATCCACTGCGAGCCGTGCCCGGAGAACACCCACACCGCGCCGTTCGCGGCCCCCTCGACCGGCCGCGCGACGGCCTCGTCCACGTCGAGCTGGCGCAGCGCGCCGATGAGGTCGGCGCCGCCCGACGCGACGACCGCGGTGCGGCGGGCCAGGTGGGAACGGCGCAGCGTCAGCGTGTACGCGACGTCGGCGAGCTCGGCGCCCGCGGTGCGCAGGCCGTCCCCGGTGAGCCAGTCGGCGAGCGCGGTGGCGTAGTCGCGGACCGCCGCGGGCGAGCCGCCGGACAGCGGGAAGACGCGCAGCGCGGTGCCGCGGTCCGGCGCGAGCATCGCCACCTCGGTGCGCGGGGCCTGCTCCAGCACCAGGTGGGCGATCGTGCCGCCGTACCCGTAGCCGGACACGCCCGCGCGGCGCGGCCCGCCGGTGCTGGGCCACGAGGTCAGGTCGGTGACCACCCGCAGGCCGGACTCCGCCCAGGGGATGTCCGGGTTCGGCTCGTCGAAGTTCAGGCTCGGCGGGATCTGCGCGTGCTCGATGGCGAGCACCGCCTTGATCACGCCCGCGATGCCGGACGCGGCCTCGAGGTGGCCGATGTTGGACTTCACCGAGCCGATCAGGCAGGGCCGGTCCGCGGGGCGCCCGGAGCCGTAGACCGCGGCGATCGCGCCGGCCTCGACCGGGTCGCCGGCCCGGGTGCCGGTGCCGTGCGCCTCGACGTAGTCCACCGACTCGGGCGCGACCCCGGCCGCCAGGCACGCCCGGCGCAGCATGTGCTCCTGCGCGTCGCGGCTGGGCGCCATGATCCCGTTGGTGCGGCCGTCCTGGTTGACCGCGCTGCCGCGGACCACGGCCAGCACCCGGTCGCCGTCGCGGCGCGCGTCCGACAGCAGCTTGAGCACGACCATGCCGCAGCCCTCGCCGCGGCCGTAGCCGTCGGCCGACGCGTCGAACGACTTGGACCGGCCGTCCGGGGCGAGCGCGCCGGCCGAGTCCATCACCATCGTCAGCCCCGGCGCCATCATCAGCATGACCCCGCCCGCGATCGCGACCGGCGCCTCGCCCGCCCGCAGGCTCTGGCACGCCAGGTGCAGCGCCACCAGCGACGACGAGCAGGCCGTGTCGACGACCATGCTGGGCCCGCGCAGGTCCAGCGCGTAGGAGACCCGGTTGGCCACCGCGCACATCGACGAGCCGATCCCGGTCCACGCCTCGATCCGCGGCAGGTCCTCCAGGAGCTTGCGGCCGTGGTCGTCGGTGTTGACGCCGACGAACACGCCCGCGTTGGTCCCGGCCAGCGCGGCCGGCACGATCCCGGCGTGCTCCAGCGCCTCCCAGCTCACCTCGAGCGCCATCCGCTGCTGCGGGTCCATCAGCGTCGCCTCGCGCGGCGAGATCCCGAAGAACGCCGCGTCGAAGTCGTCCACATCGGACACGAAGCCGCCGAGGCGGGTCGTCCTGGCCACCGCGGCGGCGTTGTCCTGGCTCGCCTGGTAGTGGGCCCAGCGCTGCGCCGGCACCTCGCCGATGGCGTCCAGACCGTCCACGAGGGACTGCCAGAACGCGTCCGGCGAGGTCACGCCGCCGGGTAACCGGCAGCCCATCCCGACGATCGCGACGGGTTCGCTGGAGGTCGCCATGCCGGGTCAGGCGCTCCGCTCGCGGCGCAGGTAGAGGGCGATCGCGACGGTCCAGATCAGCGTGGTGAACCGGCCGACCGGGATCAGCGTCGTGGCCGCCTCGCTGAGGAACGTGAGCGTGGACAGCGCCGACACCGCAGCGGAGACGAGGCTGGCGGCGACGAACCAGCGCGGCAGGAGCCCGGAGCGCAGCGCGGCGAACGACGCGCCGGCGACGAGCAGGCCCACGCCCGCGACGTGGGCGAAGCCGCCGAGGCCGAAGAACAGGTAGTGCAGGCCGCGCCGCACCTCGGGCTGCGCGATGACAGACGCGTGCGTGAGCACCCACAGCACCAGCGCGTTGAGCGCGAGGAAGGCGGCGCCGACGATGCCGCCGATCGCCGCGACATTGGTCGCCGTCGCGGATTCCGGCGCGAGCACCCGCAGCCTTGACCACAGGGCCGCGGTGAACACGGCGAGCGCGACCGACGCGGCGAACTGGAAGAACGCCATGAAGCCGAGCATCGTGGCGTGGCCGGCGAAGAAGGCCGCGATGTCGCCGTCGTCGACGAACGGGGACGCGTACGCGCGGCCGCCGAACACCAGCCCGATCAGCAGGCTCACGACGAACAGCGCGACGGCGGCGAGCGCCGAGTTGGTCAGCGACGAGCCGGTCCTGCGGCCCGTGCCGGGAACGGTGGTGGTCATGTGGCCTTCCCCTTCCTAGTACGCGATCTCGATCGTGCCGGCGAACGTCGCGGTGTCGGCGGCGCGGGAGAGCAGGTGGTGCGCGACGTCCGCGCGGGAGATCGACCAGCAGCCGCGCAGCTTCTCGTTCCGCGCGGTCCGGTACGTCCCGGTCAGCGGTCCCTTGGTGAGCCGGGCCGCGCGCAGGAGCGTCCAGTCGAGACCGGACTCGCGCACGTACCGCTCCATCAGGGCCATGTCCGCGTAGGGCTTGCGGAGAATGTTGTGCAGCAACAACCTCGCGAGCGCCCACTCCGGCAGCCGCCGCGGGCTCGGGACCTCCAGTGACGACGTGGACACCACCAGCAGCCGGCGGGTGCCCTCGGCGCGCATGGCGGCGATGACGTTCGCGGTGCCCTGGGAGTAGACGGTGGTGGCGTGCCGGTGCATGCCGATGCCCAGCGCGGAGATCACCACCTCCGCGCCCTCGGTCGCGCGCGCCACGTCCGCCGGGTCCAGCACGTCCCCGGTCACCACGGTGATCCGCTCCGCGAGCTCGCCCAGCGCCTCGGGCCGGCGGACCAGCGCGGTCACCTTGTCACCCGCGTCGAGCGCCTGGGAGATCACGCCGAGCCCGGTTCCCCCGGTCGCTCCGAACAACGCCAGCCGCACGGTTCCTCCTCGTGGTTCGCGCGCGCCGGATGACGCCCTCAAGCGAGGGCGTCATCCGGCGACACGTCAGGCGGCCTGCCGGCCTTCCGCCGCCCCGCGCACGGCGGCGACCAGGTCGGCCCGGCTCGCGCCCGGCAGCTGCGGCGGCGGACCGCCGGCCAGCGCCTTGCCGACCCGCTCCTTGATCTCGTCGTTCGCGTACAGCTCGGCGGGCGAGACCAGCGACATCATCACCTGCGCCACCCGGCGCCAGACCGTGACGTCCTTTGTGGACGCCGCGACGACGGTACCGAAGTGGACCACGCCCGGCGGCGGCATTTGCGGCCGCTCGCCCTTGACCGTGGCCTCCCACAACCCGGCCCGGCCGCGGTCGTTGGCGATCGACTCGCCGAGCCACGGCGCGAGCAGTGCCTTGCCCGCGCCCGCGAACCTCGCGGCCTGGGCGCGGTCCACCGTGGGGTGGGCCGCGAGCAGGTCGACCAGCTCGTAGACGTGGGCCAGCGCGAGCGACACCCCGCGCCCGTAGGCCGGGTTGGTGGTGCACACCGAGTCACCGAGGCCGTAGAACCCGACCGGCAGGTCACCGGCGGGGTCGGCCAGCCGCGAGCTGTTGTCCAGCCCGCCCATCGCGTACACCGGGGAGATCGGCTCGGAGTTCCCGGGCGCGACCCAGCCGGCGAGCAGGGGGGTGGCCCTGATCGCGGCGGTGAACGCTTCCTCGGTGCGCAGTGCCTTCATCTCCTTGTCGTCCGGCAGGACGCCGAGGGAGATGGAGAACGTGTCCCCGTCACCGAGGAACAGCACCGCCGTGTAGCTGTCCCACAGGCCACCGGCACCGAACCCGCGGTTGAGCGGGCCGGGCGGCGCGGGCGTGAGCCGGCGGTAGTAGCGGGTGTAGTAGGTGATCCGGCAGCTCTCGCTGGTCTGCTCGGGCACCGGCAGCCCGGCAGCGCCGAGCCACTGCGCGGCGGCGGTCTTGCGGCCGCTGGTGTCCAGCACCAGGTCCGCGGTCAGCTCGGTGCCGTCGTCGAGGCGCACGCCGGTGACCCGGTCGCCCTCGGTGACCAGCCCCCGGACGGTCGCGCCGGTGCGCACCGACACGCCGTCGCGGGACAGCGCCCGGTCGCGCAGCACCCACTCGAACACCGACCGGCGCACGGTCAGCATGTTCAGCTCGTCGTCCGCGGGCTCCCGCTCGAAGTCGCCCAGCATCGGCGGCGGGTAGTCGGCCAGGTTGACCTTCCCCGCACCGGCCGCGACGAGCGCGTCGTGCACGTCGGGCAGCCGGTCGCGCAGCAGGTTCACGCCGCGCGAGCCGAAGGCGTGCGAGTGCGCGGACTGCGGCACGGTCGGCCGGGCCCAGCCGTCCGCCGCCTCGTCCAGTGTGGACGGTGGGGTCGCGGGCTCCCGCTCGACCAGCAGCACCTCGTGGCCGGCGTCGGCCAGCGCGGCCGCGGCGGCGAGGCCGGTGACGCTCGCTCCAACAGCGATGATCTTCATCCGGCTCACGCGTTCCAGAACTCGTCGATCGCGTACACGTCGTTCGGGTAGGTCCAGAACTCCTTGATCTTCCCGTCGACGATGCGCGCCACGTTGATGAACGGCATCTCCAGCACCCGGCCCTTGCGCTCGTAGCGGGTGTGCAGGATCGCGAACGCGTGGCCGTCGCTGGCGCCGATCTCGGTGACCTCCATGTGGAGGTTGCCGTTGGTCAGCTCCCACATCTTGTTCGCGAACGCGGTGGAGTCCTCGATGCCGACGTGCTCGCCGGACAAGGGGTTGCGGCCGGGGTAGTGGTGTACCGAGTCCTCGTGCCAGTAGGTACCCGCGGTCTCGACGTCGCCGCTGCCGAATGCGGCGTACACCTTCTGCATGAGATCGACGTTCGGGTGATCGACCATTGTCTCTCGCCTTTCTGGTCAGGAGGCCTTGCTGAGGGAGGTGGGCAGCGTGGAGCGGATCGCGTCGGCGATCTTGGCGGCGTTCGGGGGGAACGCGTCCTCGAGCACGGGGCTGAACGGCACCGGCGCGTGCGGCCCGGTGACCGTGCGGACGGCCGCGGACAGCGCGGCGAACCGGTTCTCCGCGACCGCGCCGGCGATGTCGGTGGCGATGGAGCAGCGCGGGCTCGACTCGTCGACGACGACCAGCCTGCTGGTCTTCTCCACGCTCGCGTAGACCGTGTCGAAGTCGAACGGGGACAGCGTGCGCGGGTCGACGACCTCGCACTGGAAGCCCTCGGCGGCCAGCTGCTCGGCGGCGGCCAGCGCCTCGTTGACCATCCGTCCGATCGCGACGATCGTGACGTCGCCGCCCTCGCGGACGACCTTCGCCTCGCCCAGCGGGATCGTGTACCGGTCCTCGGGAACGACGCCGCGGCTGCCGAAGTAGAGCATCTTGTGCTCGAAGAAGACCACCGGGTCGTCGTCCTGGATGGCCGCCGCGAGCAGGCCCTTGGCGTCGGCCGCGTTGGACGGCGCGACGACCTTGAGCCCGGGGATGTGGGCGAACAGCGAGTACAGCGACTGGGAGTGCTGCGCGCCGCGGCGCATCCCGGTGCCCCACATGGCCCGCAGCACCAGCGGCACCTTCGCCTTGCCGCCGACCATGTAGCGCAGCTTCGCGGCCTGGTTGAGGATCTGGTCGAAGCAGACCCCGGCGAAGTCGACGAACAGCAGGTCGGCCACCGGGCGCAGGCCCGTCGCGGCCGCGCCGACCGCGGCACCGACGAACGCGGCCTCGGTGATCGGCGCGTCGAACACCCGGTCCGGGAACTGGTTGTGCAGCCCGCGGGTCGGGCCCCAGGCGTGGCCGAGCGTGCCGTCGCAGCCGGTCCCGCCGATGTTGTCCTCGCCGAACACGACCACCGACGGATCCGCGGCCATCTCCTGCGCGAGCGCCTCGTTCAGCGCCTCCAGGTAAGACAGAACCCTGCGGCTGAGTCATCTTGGCCCTCTCAGTACGTGACGTAGACGTCGGTGAGCAGCTCGGCAGCGTCGGGCTCCGGGGCGGCCTTCGCGTCGGCGACGGCCACCTCGACGGCCGCGTCGACCGTGGCGTCCACGGCGGCGACCTCGTCGGCGGGCAGGCCGGCGGCCGCGGTGAACCTGGCCAGGCAGTCCGCGTTCGCGCGCAGCTGGTCGACCTCGCCCTCGCCGCGGTAGCCCTGGGTGTCGAAGCCCTCCATGTGCCCGAAGAACCGGCCGGCCTTGCACTCGATGAGCGACGGGCCGCCGCCGGTGCGGGCCCGCTCGGCGGCGGCCAGCATGGCCTCCCGCACCGCGAAGTAGTCCGTACCGTCCACAATGGTCGCCGGCATGCCGTACGCCTCGGCGCGGCGGGCCACGTCCAGCCCGCGCAGGTGGTAGCGGGTGCCGGTGGCCTGCGCGTAACCGTTGTCCTCCACCACGAACACGACCGGCAGCTGCCAGACGGTGGCGAGGTTCAGGCTCTCGGCGAACGAGCCCTGGTTGGCCGCGCCGTCCCCGACGAACGCGACCGAGATGTCGCCGCGCCCGAGCACCTTGGCCGACATCGCCGAGCCGCAGGCCAGCGGCGCGCCGCCGGCGGCGACGCCGTTGGCGCCGAGCATGCCGCGGGAGAAGTCGGCGATGTGCATCGAGCCGCCCTTGCCGTTGCAGGAGCCGCCCGCCTTGCCGTACAGCTCGCGCATCATCTCGTTGATGTCGCAGCCCTTGGCGATGGCGTGGCCGTGCCCGCGGTGCGTGCTGGCGATGTAGTCGTCCTCGCCCAGCGCGCCGCACACCCCGGCCGCGATGGCCTCCTGGCCGGCGTAGAGATGCACCGCCCCGGGCAGGTCGCCGGAGGCGAACTCCGCGTGCACCCGCTCCTCGAAGGCGCGGATGGTCCGCATGACGCGGTACGCCTCGATCAGTTCCTCGCGGGCGAGCGCGCCGGCGGATTCTGTGGCCATGGGACGGTGTCCTTTCCGAGATTCCCGGTGGAGGATCCTTCTGCCGAACCCGAGGCTAGGTCGGTTCCGGGTGGTTCCCGAGGAACGTCGAGTGGCCCTCGACCGGGTGTGCCGGAGCACTGTCAGGTGCTCGTCAGCGGCCCGTGACGCAGCAGAGCCGTAGTGTGGAAATGACTCACGTGCGAGGAGGCCCCGAGGTGCACAGCAGCGACGACTCGCGGATCGAGACCCACGCCGTCCACGCCGGGGAGCACCGGCCGGGGCCGGAGGGGTCGATCGTCTTCCCGATCTACCAGGGCACCGTGTTCGCCACGCAGCCCGGCGAGACCTACCACGACATCCAGTACATCCGGCTGAACTCGACCCCGTCGCAGAGCTACCTGCACGGCAAGCTGGCCGCGCTGGAGGGCGCCGAGGCCGCGCTCGCGACGGCGTCCGGGATGGCCGCGGTCACCACGATCCTGCACACGCTGCTGCGCGCCGGCGACCACCTGCTGGTCGGCGACACGCTCTACGGCGGCACGCACAACTTCCTCACCGACCACGCCGAGGACCTCGGCTGGACCTACACCTTCGTCGACCCGCACGACCCGTCCTCGTGGCCCGCCGCCCGGCAGCCGAACACGAAGGCGTTCCTGGTGGAGACGATCACCAACCCGCTGATGCGGGTGGGCAGGCTGCGCGAGGTGGCGGCGTTCGCCCGGGCCGAGGGTCTGGTCAGCGTCATCGACAACACGTTCGCGAGCCCGGTCAACTTCCGCCCGGTCGCCGCCGGCTTCGACCTGGTGTTCAACAGCGCGACGAAGTACCTGAACGGCCACTCCGACCTGGTGGCCGGCAGCGTCGCGGGGTCGGCCGAGCTGGTCGACCGGGTGCGCCGCAAGCTCAACATCTACGGCGGCACGCTCGACCCGCACGCCGGGTTCCTGCTGGCCAGGGGCCTGAAGACGCTGGCGCTGCGGGTCCGCGCGCAGAACGCGAACGCGCAGGCGCTGGCCGAGTTCCTCGCGGGGCACGAGAAGGTGGCCGCGGTGAACTACGCGGGGCTGGCCGGCCACCCCGACCACGCGTACGCGGCCGAGCTGTTGTCCGGCTTCGGCGGCATGCTGAGCTTCCGGCTGGCCGGCGGCCTCGAGGCGGCGGAGGCGTTCCTGGACGCGCTGCGCCTGCCCACGGTGGCCCCGAGCCTCGGCGGCATCGAGTCGCTGGTCACCCGCCCGGCGGTCACCTCGCACGCGGGCATGAGCGCGGCGGACCGCGAGAAGATCGGCGTGACCGACGACCTGATCCGCTTCAGCTGCGGCATCGAACACCCCGACGACCTGATCGCCGACCTGTCCCAGGCCCTCGACAAGGTCTGACCGGTCAGCGGCGGTCGTCCTCGTCGTCCGGGTCCCGGTCCTGGGCGGCGAGGCCCATCGCCTGCAGCAGCGTGCGGTTGAGGCGGCCCAGCAGGCGCCCGATGGGCTTGGCGAACACCACCAGGGCGACGATCAGCAGCACAACCGCCGCGCCCAGTGCCAGGTTCAGCCACGGGTGCGCCTCGGAGAAGCGTTGCGCCAGCACCGGTTACCGGTCCGCCTGGGCTCGCGCGGTCCCACCCACCGTGCCGCCTCCCGAGCCCACCCCGAGCAGTCCCCACCGGCCTGCCACGCGAGCGGGCACTATAACGCGCCTACTGGTGCTGGTGGGCGCGCGAGCGGGACAGCAGCGAGACCCCGCCGCCCGCGAAGATGATCTGCAGCGCCAGCTCGGTCCAGTCGATGCCCGGGGTGTCGGCGACGCCGATGAACCCGGCCACCGCCGTGCCGAGGACGGCCGCCACGATGCCGACGAGGATCGTCACGAGCAGCGACAGCTGGTGGCGGCCGGGCGCGACGAGCCGGCCGAACCCGCCGATGGCCGCGCCGAAGATGATGGCCGTGATGAGCCCGGTGATCTCCACGAAAGTTCCCTCCTCGAACCGCGGGCGCCCGCGCGCCCACCACCGAGAATCGCCGCCGGCGCGCGCGGCGACATCGGGCATCACCCGGATGGCGACCCTGAACGGCCCCTGACCACCATCTGGACGCCGTTGCGCTCGCCGGAGCGCGGGCGTCGACTGGATCCATGTCTGTCACCGACGAGCTGCTCACCAACAACGCCACCTACGCCGCGTCCTTCGCCGGCCCGCTCCCGCTGCCGCCCGCCAAGCACGTCGCCGTGCTCGCCTGCATGGACGCGCGGCTCAACGTCTACGGCGCGCTCGGCCTGCACGAGGGCGAGGCACACGTCATCCGCAACGCCGGCGGGGTCGTGACCGAGGACGAGATCCGCTCGCTCGCGATCAGCCAGCGGCTGCTCGGCACGGAGGAGATCATCCTCATCCACCACACCGACTGCGGCATGCTGACCTTCACCGACGACGACTTCAGGCAGTCGATCCTCGACGAGGTCGGCGTGAAGCCACCGTGGGCGGCGGAGGCGTTCGCCGACCTGGCGACCGACGTGCGCCAGTCCATCGCCCGCATCAAGGCGAGCCCGTTCATCCCGAAGAAGGACGCCGTGCGCGGCTTCGTGTTCGACGTCGCCACCGGCAGGCTCGACGAGGTCGTCTGACACCGCATCGCCGGAGGTGGCGCCTGCCCGCGCGGTAGGCGACGATCGGCAGCATGTTGGGAAACGCCGAGGTGGCGACGCGGCTGCCGGCCAGGAACCTGACCCGCGCGCGGGCCTTCTACGCCGACAAGCTCGGCCTGGAGCCGATCGAGGAGCGACCGGGCGGCCTGCTCTACCGCATGGCCGGCAACACCCGGTTCGCGCTGTTCGCGTCGGGTGGTGCGGCATCGGGCGAGCACACGCAGATGGCGTTCGAGGTCGACGACCTCGACGCGGTGGTCGACGAGCTGCGCCGGCGCGGGGTGGTGTTCGAGGACGTCGACGTGCCGGGCCTGCGCACGGTCGACGGCATCTGCGAGGTCGAGGGCAACTACCCGTCGGTCGGCGTGGGCGAGCGCGCCGCGTGGTTCCGCGACAGCGAGGGCAACCTGCTGGGGATCGGCGAGCCGATCCGCTAACTCTCCGCTAGAACGACGTGCGGTTGTACTTCGCGAGGATGGCGCGGATCTTGTCGTCCTCGCGGTCGGCCGCGGGTACCAGGACCTCGGTCACCACGTCGGTGAGCTCGGCGAGCCGCTGGTGCAGCCGCCGCGTCTCCTGCACCTCGCGTTCGAGAACCTCGACCCGCTCGCGCAGCCGGCGGATGTCCGCGTCGAGACCCGCCGCCCTCGCCACCCGCTGGACCGCCTTGCGGGCCTGGCCTCGCAGCCGCACGTTCAACGTTTCCATGTCGCCACCAGCCTGCATACGTGGGGATCCTCGTTCTTGTAGACCGCGAGGCCGTGGCCGGCCTCCTGGTGTTCGATGTGCCCGCCGCGTGCCTCGATCTCCGCGACCACGACCTCGGGTTCGAGGTACTTGCGGAAGTGTTCGCCGAACTCGTGTTCCTTCCCGGCGTCGAGGCCGGTGCGGAACTCGAGGTAGAACTTCCCGCCGCGGCGCAGGCACATGCCGGCCAGGCGCCACAGGTTGTGCCGGCCGTTGTCTTCCAGCGCGTGGATCAGGAACCGGCCGTAGAGCACCGGCGGCACCTCCCGGTGCGCGAGGTCGCCGCCCATCGCGAGGACCTGGCGCATGTCGTAGAGGTTGAACGTCTGGAACCGGGCCGGCAGCTCCTCGTCCTTCGCCGCCACGCCGGCCTTGGCGGTCGCTGCCGGGACGTAGTCCAGGCCGAGAACCTGGTGGCCCTTGCGGGCGAACCACAGCGAGTCCCGGCCGGTGCCCGACCCGATGTCCACCATCGCGGCGTCGCCGTCTTCGCGTTGGTGAACCCACTGCGCGAACGGGGACGGCGCGTCGGACACGGCCTTGCTCGACTGGCCGAAGTAGAAGGGCCACCAGTGCTGGCGGTTGGTGTTGTTACCGCGCAGCCAGCCATCGAGGCGGCGCCGGACCCGGCGCGGCGTCTCGAACTTGAACGACGGGTCCGGGATGCGCCAGTGCGGGCCGTAGGTGATCTCCAGCAGCGCCTCGGGGTCGGCGGGTGCGGTGATCCGGCGGCCGTGCAGCTCGACCTCGCCGAGCGGCAGGATGATCTCCTCGCGGAACTCGGCGGAAGAGACCTCGGGCATCAGGTAGAAGATGTCGTCGGCGACGAACCCGGCGAAGATGTCGATCGCCCGCCCGCCCTCCGGGTCCGGCACGATCACCTTGAAATCCGCCGCGGAGAACCGCCAGGTCGAGTACCCGGCTTCGATCATGATCCGCTCGAGCGCGTAGGACTCGCGCGCGACGTCCACCGGGGTGGTGTGCTTGCTGAGGTAGGCGACGTCGGCGTCGGAGTCATGCGGGATGAATGACCCGTCCCGGACCGCGCCGAGCAGCGCACCGAACGCGAGGAAGGCGTCCACCCCCGCACCGGACAGCCTGCCCAGCACGTCTTCCAGGGCGTCGAGCAGCGCGTCGACGGTGGCCTGGCCACGCTCGGCGAACCCGCACTGCAGGTCACCCGCCTTGTCCACGATCAACGGCCGCCCCCGCTGATCGACGACCTTGACCCGCGTGTCCGCGTCGTCGAACGCGTATTCCCCGTCGAACAACGTCGTCCCGGAGGACCGCTCGCGGACGGTGACATGACCGGTCCCACGCAGGAACGGCCGCAGACTCATCGGCCACGGCGCGCGCCGCCGCTCGGGTTCGCCGTCTTCGCCGCTGACGGCCTTCGTGTCGCGCCGCGAGTGGAACGACCAGACCCATTGCTCGTCGAAGAGCACGTCGACGACGGGCTGCTCGGCGGCGTGGACCGTGACCCCGTCCCGGTCGACGGCTGCTGGCATGGCGTGGCTCATGATTCCGAGAACTCTAACAGCGGGTGAACGCCGGGTGGAATCGACGCGACCGCCCGACAGGCCGGCCATTCCCACGCCGCGCGAGCGCCCTGACACACCGCGTGACCGGCCCGTCGAACCCGCAAAGAAGTAGCGCTGAAGCACCGCACGCGCCGCGGGGAATTACCCGGCCCGGCGCAGCGAATACCCGAAAGAATTCACGACGAGCCACGACTGGACAAATACGGGACAGTCTCACGAATTCTGTCGCCTTCCCGGAGGACACCGACTCTTGCAAACCTTGCGCGCTATCGCCAGCCCGGAAAGCGCTCTTCGTCGGTGTTCCACCAACGCAGCGAAGGCCCTGTTCAGACGTGTCGACGCAGGGATGTGACGGCCGAGCCCGGCGCGAACTTCAGCACCGGAGCTGAACTTCAGCCGAACGCCGGACCCGACTTCAGCGACCTGAAAAGAAAGTACCTGAACTATTCGAACGTCGCTGAAAACGACCACGAAAGGATCTCCGACTTCAGTGTTACTCGTCCGCAATCTGGCCGCATTCATGCCGTGTCCGGAAAGCCGGAGCCGGCCGGTTCTTGAGTGACACTTTTCCTCCACCATGATTCGGCCGCACCCGGCGCTCCACTTCAGCACGGGGCGGCTCGATGAGCAGGGGTCATGAATCCGGCCAGGTGGCGCCGCGCGCACCGCAGGCGCATGAGTGGGACGAAAGTCGGCCGGTCGGCGCTGCCGTCTGACTCTTCTGTCCGGCTCAGTAAATGCCTTACCGTTGTCGTCACCGGTCTTGCACGACACCCTGGGGAGGCAGCGATGGCCGAGAGAGCAACGCCATGGGTTCCGGCAGGACGGTGCAGCTTGATCGCGGTCGATGTGGTCGACTTCGGCCGCCGCAGGAGCGTCCCGGTGCAGAAGTACCTGCGCGCCCGCCTGTACGAGCTCGTCGAAACCAGCCTGAAGAATTCCGGCGTGGATTTCCGCCGGTGCTACCAGGAAGATCGCGGCGACGGCCTTCTTCTCGCGGTGCCGCCGACAATTCCGACCGAACGGCTCATTCATCCATTCGTGGAATATGTGCGGGCGGGGCTACGCCTACACAATTCGGTGAGCAACGAGCTCGCCCAGATCCGCCTGCGCGTCGCCCTGCACAGCGCGGAGACGTGGGCGGACCCGCACGGCCTGGTCGGCGACAGCGTGATCCACCTGTTCCGCCTGCTCGACGCGCCGAGCTTCAAGCAGGTCGTGCACTCCTCCGGCGCCTACCTCGCGGTGATCGCGTCGAACACGGCGTACGACGAGATCATCAGCCATGCGCTAGGCCTCATCGACCCGGACGACTACGCCATGCTCCCCGTCGAGCACAAGGAACTCTCCGGCACCGGCTGGGTCCGGCTAGTCGGCCGCGGCGCCCCCGTCGACCAGCCGGCCTGAGCCCGATGGCACACCGCGACGAGATCCGGTTCGGCCAGATACTCCGCCAGCTGCTGAACGAGCGGTTCCGCAACAGACGCAAGGACTTCGCCCGGTCCATCCACGTCTCGGAGTCCGCCCTGTCCCAGTACGTACGCGGCAAGGCGACCCCGAGCCTGGCCGTCCTGGTCGCCATCGCCCGCGAGCTGGAGGTTTCCCTGGACTACCTGGTCTTCGGCACCGAACCGGACGCACCCGCGCCCGACTACGGCAACCTCGTCACCCACGTCGAGGAGGCGATAGCGAGAACCCAGGTCAAGACCGCCACCCTGCGCGACTTCGTCGGCCGGGTCGGCGCGACCTTGGCCGAGCAGATCGAGTCGACCGCCACTCGACTGCTGAAGGACAACGACTCGAGCATCGGTGGCGGGCTGACCGCCGCCGAGGTGCGCGAGCTCGAGAGCATCAGCAGCCAAATCCGCATCGCGACAGTCGACCTCGATGTCGACGTGCTCCTCCTGCCCGGATCTGACGCCGTGGCACCGACCGATGCGGCGCCCGCACCCTTCACGCCGGTGATCAGCCACAACGTCCGGCGCGGCGCCGAATATCTCTATGTCATTCCGGACGGTGCGGAATGGCGCCGCAAGGCACGACGGCTCCGTGACGCGGTCGCCACGTCCGAGGGGATGAGCGCCGCCGTGACCGACAAGCGCCTGAAGTTCTTCGGCAGCGAGCGCTGCCCTCTTGCCGAGCTACGTAGCGTACACAGTAGACTCAACCCTCGTCACACCAAGGAGTGAACGTTTGCTCGACCAGATCTCACCCTACATCGAATACGGTGTCGTGGCGTTGGCCGAACCGACGAGCAAGCAGTCCCAACACTATTCCTTGATCGACCCCAGGCACCTCCAGCGCCTGGTCGCCGACCACGCTGCCCTGATCGACTCGTGTCCCAGACTGGTGTTCGATTGAGGCGCCGAAAGCGAGCGCACCAAGGATGACATCACCTTCCGCAGACATGGCGGCGTTTTCCGAGTTCGGTTGGGAAGTGGAAAAGGCTGGTTCGCTCCTACCGCTGGGGTGGCAACAAGCCCTCATCGACGTGGCCAAGAACTTCGGCAAAGCGCGCATCCTGGTTCCGCCGCATGCGACTTCTCGCGAAGACTCGATGGTGTCCGCCCTGCCCGTACACGGCGTCAGCGGACGCGATGTCCAACGAGAGCTGCCGTGGCTGATCGAGCTGTACGAAGGCCCGTTCCGGAAGATCGGCGAGCGGTTCCGGGGCGAACCGCTGACCACCGCCGCCGACCCGCGCTATGCCGTGGTGCTCAACGTCCAATATCCCGGCGAGCGGTACGAATGCCACGTCGACACCAACCCGGTCGAGGGGCTGCTCTACGCCACGAGCCACCCGCGCCACACCGGTGGTGAGCTGGCGGTCGCGAAGAACGTCGACGCGAACAGCCGGAAGCGAATCGACGAGGACTGCCACAAGCTTTACCCGATGGAAGGCGACCTCGTCTTCTTCGACGGCCGGCACCACCCGCATTACGTGCGCTCACTGGTCACCGGCGAGATCCGCGTGGCCGCGGCCATGAACTACTACACAAAAGACGTCCCGGAGAGCACTCGCCCCGAAGACCTCAACGAGTACCTGTACGGCGCCGACGCCTGACTCACGCCACCGCGCGGATGCGGTACACGAGCACCGCGCCGGCGATGCCCACCACCGCGGCGAGCCCGTACAGCACGGGGTACCCACCCAGGTAGGTCACGACCGGCGCGGCGATCACGGGCGCGAGCACCTGCGGCAGCGCGTTCGCCACGTTGATGACGCCGAGGTCCTTGCCACGGTCACCGGCCGCCGGCAGCACCTCGGTCATCAGCGCGAAGTCGACGGACGTGTACACCCCGAACCCGAGCCCCAGCACCGCCGCGGCGACCAGGGCGCCCGAGAACGTCGGGAACGCGGCCAGCAGCAGCGCGGCGACCGACATCACGATCCCCGCCCAGCACACGAAAACCCGCCGCCGACCGACGCGGTCCGACCAGATGCCGCTGACGACCACAGTGGACAGCAGGGTCGCCGCGTAGACCGCGGTCAGCACGAACACGCCGCCGTCCGGGTCCGCGTACCCGACCGCGTCCTGGAGGAAGTACAGCAGGTACACGATCGCGATGCTGTTGCCGAGGTTCATCAGGAACCGGGTCAGCCACGCCCAGCCGAAATCGGGGTAGCGCCGCGGGCTGATCCAGAACGCGCGCCACGAGAACGCCGGCCGCGTCTCGATCACCGTGTCCCGCCGCAGCCCCAGGTACGGCACGGTGGCCACCAGCAGGAACGCCGCGCACACGAGGTAGCCCGCGGCGAGCCCACCGACCACGGCCGCGAGCCCGGACCCGACCACGATGCCCAGCGTCTGGCCCACCCCGAGCCAGCCGCCGACCGTGCCGCGCTGCGGGTGGGGCACCTGGTCGGGCACCGCGGCCACGAGCGCGGCGAACATCGCGTTCAGCGTCAGCTGCGCGAGGCACCAGCCCAGCGCCATCACCGCCACGTTCGGCGCGACGGCCAGCACCACGAGGCTCACCGCCCCGCCGGCCGCACCGAACGCGGTCCACGGCAGCCGCCGGCCGAGCCGCCAGGTCGTGCGGTCGGAGATCGCGCCGAACAGCGGGTTCGCCACCATCGACACCGCCGCGCCGAGCCCGACGACCAAGCCGAGCGTGAGCTCCTTGTTCTCCGGCGAGAGCTCCTCCGCCTGCCGGCCCAGCAGCACCTGGATCGGCCCGTAGAACGCGGTGAACAGGCCGAGCCCGGCAAGCGTCAGCAGCGCCGTCCAGCGCGCCGGCACCCGCTCCGTCGGCTCGGCGAGCGCGGTCATCGCTGCGCCCGGATCAGCTCGCGGTACCAGTGGAAGGATTCCTTCGGCGTGCGCGTCAGCGTGTCGTAGTCCACGTGCACCAGCCCGAAGCGTTGCGAGTAGCCCACCGCCCACTCGAAGTTGTCCACAATGGACCATACGAAGTAGCCGCGGAGGTCCACGCCGCCGTCGATCGCCTGCCGGGCCGCGCGGACGTGGCCGTCGAGGTAGTCGATGCGCCGGGCATCGGCGATTCGGCCGGCCTCGTCCGGGCCGTCGTTGTAGGCGCAGCCGCTCTCGGTGACGTAGACCGGCGGCAGCGCGTCGCCGTAGCGGTTCGCCAGGGTCGTGAGGATCTCGCGCAGCCCGTCGGGCACCACGGGCCAGCCGAAGTCGGTCAGCGGATAGCCGTCGACGGCCGGGAACTCGAACGGCAGCCCCTCGGGCAGCGTCACGCCGTCGATCACCGCGGCGGCGGTCGCCGGCTGCGGCGCGCCGACCCGGCTCGGCTGGTAGTAGTTGACGCCGTACCAGTCCAGCGGCGTGGAGATCATCTTCAGGTCCTCGGCGACCGGGCCCGGCATGAGGTCCGCGAACCCTTCCGGGTACGCGCCGCGCAGCACCGGCGTCGCGAACAGCTCGTTGACCAGCGCGTCGTAGCCCTGTGCCGCGCCCTGGTCGGCGGCCGCCGAGGACGCGGGCCACACCGGCACGTGGTGGTTGGCGATGCCGATGTTCGACGCCCCGGCCGCGCGCAGCGCCTGGGTGGCGAGGCCGTGGCCGAGCAGCTGGTGGTGCGCGACCGGCAGCGCCTCGTACATCAGCTGCCAGCCGGGCGCGTGCGCGCCGACGGCGTAGCCGAACAGCGTGAGCACCATCGGCTCGTTGAGCGGCATCCACATCCGCACCCGGTCGGCGAGCTTCGCGCCGACGACGGTGGCGTAGTCGGCGAACCGGTGGGCGGTGTCGCGGGACAGCCAGCCGCCCGCGTCCTCGACAACCTGCGGGGTGTCCCAGTGGAACAGCGTGACCGCGGGTGCGATGCCGGCGGCGCACAGCTCGTCGACCAGCCGGTCGTAGAAGTCCAGCCCGGCCTGGTTCACCTGTCCCCAGCCGGTCGGGAGCACCCGCGGCCATGCGATCGAGAACCGGTACGCGCCGACGCCGAGGTCGCGCCATCAGCGCGACGTCCTCGCGGTAGCGGTGGTAGTGGTCGGTGGCCACCGCGCCGGTGTCCCCACCGAGCACGGTGTTCGGCCGCAAGCAGAACGTGTCCCAAGTGGACTGTCCGCGGCCGTCGACGTCCACCGCGCCCTCGATCTGGTACGCCGAGGAGGAGACACCCCAGAGGAACCCTTCCGGGAAAGGGGGAATGGCGGGTGGCGTCATAGTTCAGGCAGCTTGGACTGCCGCCATCCGGGCGGTCAAGACTCCATTCGTGACCTTGAAAAGGGGATACTGGCTGGCATGCGTATCCGACCTGCCGGGTTCCTACTCGCGATGCTGCTCGTGGTGGGCGGATGCGCCGCCGACGAGCCCACCGGGCCGGCGGCCGTCACCTTCACCGAGGTCGAGCTGCCCGGCGGAGCCAAGCCGATGGTCCTCACCCCTGTGGGGGACACGCTGCTGATCGGCGTGCGGCACGACGGCGGGCCGGGCCTGCTGCGGCGGGGCGCTGACGGCAACCTCGCGGAGGTCACCGTCAGCCCGGCCGGGATGTACGGGGAGCAGGCGTTCTGGTATTCGATCGTCGCCGACGAGCAGCGGGTCGTCGCGATCGGCGGCAAGACGGGCGGCGCGCACGGCAATGTGCGGTGGAGCGTGTGGACGGGGTCGGACGCGGGGCTGGCGGAGCGGACGCAGCCGTTCAGCACCTTCGGCGGCTACGGGGCGGGCGACCTCGTCGACGCGGTGCTGACGCCGGCCGGGCCCGCGCTTGTGGGGACGTGGCAGAACCCGGCCGTGGGGCTGGACATCATGGTGTGGCAGCCGGAGGGGCAGTACTGGGTGCGGCGGCCGTCGGCCGGTACCGCGCTGGAGAACAAGCGGGACTCGCTGAAGTTCCCGTTGGCGGCGGTGTCGGCCGGGCAGGGGATCCTGGTCGCGGGCTGGGAGCTGTCGTCGGGCCGGCAGCGGCCGGCCGTGTGGCGCTCGGCGTCGGGCCTGTCGGACTGGACGATGGCGCGGCTGCCGGACGCGGGCCGGGCGGGCGCCGCGGTGGCCGTCCGCTGCGCCGACTCGACGTGCACCGCCGCCGGCTGGGTCGACGGCGAGCTGGCGATGTGGCAGCTACGCGACGACGTCTGGAGCCGCGTCGACGACGTACCGACGGTGAAGGTGGCCGCCGACGAGGACCTGACGGCCCCGGTCGACGTGGCGGGCAAGCCCACGGAGGTGCTCAACGAGGGTTCGCGCGTGGTACTCGCCGGCCCGGCCAAACGCCCCACCAGGGGCCCGACGGGCAAGGTCACCGCGACGGCCCGCGTAGGCGGCACTCTGTACGTGGCTGCCGGCGACAAGCTGTGGCAGGCCGACCTGAAACCCTGACGGACTGCCGTACAGGACATGTTCGTGGATGCGTCATTCGGCCGAGCAGCCGTTCCTCGGACGCGGCCAGGAAGTAACCCTTTGTCGAGTCGAACGAACCCAGGCGCAGCTACACTGACTTGGAGTCCATCATTAAGGACTGGCAGCGGACCCCAGAAGCCCGGACACCGAGGACACATAGTGGAGCCCTCATCAGGTGGACATGCGGAGACGGACGACGTTCTTCGACATCGGCTAATTCTGGAACTTTTCGACAATGCTCACGTTTCCATCTGGGCCTGCGACAGAAACTTGCAGGTCAGACTTTGGAACAAGGGGGCAGAAGACATATACGGCCGTACAGCCGAAGAGATGATCGGTCGCTCATACATCGAGATGATCACCGACCAAGCCGAGCGTGATGCGTCGATCAAGGAGTGCCACAGGATAATCGACTATGGCCAAAAGTCGAGGAACTTCCTGGCCTACGACCACGACACCTCTGGGCGACAACTTTACATGTTAACAAACTGCTTTCGCATAATCGACCCCGAGACCGGCGAAAAACTTCAGGCCGAGATCGGTATCGAAATCAGCGACCTGGAGATTCAACGCGATCGCCACCGAACCCTCAGGGAGCTTGGCATAGCCAGGCGCACAGAAAAAGACCTTCGATTCCAACAGATAAAAGATGACGTAATCGCACGTATAGACAGTGCCATCGTGGAAGTGAACCGAGTGCGCGCTTCGGTGCTCAATGAGATCGAACTCTTTCGCGAAGTCGGTTCGACACGCAATCGATCACGGATCGAATCCACGGCTGTTCGACTCAAACAGGAAATCGAGACCGAGCACAGGTCCGCCATGGTCGAACTCGGGAATCTGAAATTGAATGCTCAGATCAGTTCCGACGAGACGGGACTGCGAGGCGTGGCAGACCAACTCGGAAGAGACTCCACAACCTGGACAGACAGGATAGTAAGCAAACGGCCACCGAAATGAACCTGTCACTAAGACTAGGAGCACTCTTTATCTCGATCATTGCTGGCGGAGTGATTTCTGCTGCCACATCTTTACAGCACCTTGTTTGTTGGCGAACAGCTACCATTCCGTTGGTGGTGGTTGGCCACCTCAGCAAGCGTACTACTCTTCAGCGGATGCATGTGGGCATATGTGGCCGTCCTTATAGCAGATATCGAAGGATCCTTCAGAGCGATTCCTCGAGAATTGCCTGCACCTCGCCGCGAAGAGATACGTCGCGCCCTGACCGATCCGGTTCGCGTCAAGGTCGGCGTCATCGTATGGATTTCAATATCGACGAGCGCAATAGGCTTCGGCTCAGTCGCTCTGCGATTTGTTCCTTTAAGCAGTTAGATCCTGCCATCAGCGCGGTCATGATGCTATGGCGCCGAATAAGGTGCCGCTTCAGCCGGTCAGGCTTGAATTCGGGCGTAGCGGGGGATGTGGACGTCGACAGGACGACAGATCGTCTTGATGGCGGCAGCGAGGTCACGCATCCTCATCGTCTCGGTGACCCGCGACGTACATCGGACACCGTGCGGCAACTGTCAGTCGCGCGCGAGGCTCGAGAACACTCTGAGTAACCCAGGTCCCGTTCGACGAGACACTCCTCGAGGATCGAGACCCCGCTGACCTGGGGTTGGTGGGCCGCCTGGGGCTCGAACCCAGAACCTACGGATTAAAAGTCCGCAGCTCTACCAATTGAGCTAACGGCCCGTTGCCCGGCCCATGCTACCGATGAGCCGGGACGGGTGTCCGGTATGGGTGATGTCAGCTCGGCTTGTGGAAGATGCCCTGGCCGGGGGTGAGGACATGCCGCGGGTCGAAGCGGAGTTTGGCCAGGGCCACCTCCGCGTAGCGGGGGCCGTAGTGGGCGCGCCAGTCGGCCGGCGTCAGGGGGATCGCGCCGACCGGGTAGTGCGTGCCGCCCACCGCGCGGGCCTGGTCGTACAGCGCACGGTTCACGCCGAGCAGGCGCTGCACCTCCGCGTCGCTCGGGGGGCTCACCGCGCGCAGCAGCGCCAGCAGGAACACCACCGGACTTTCCGGCAGCCGCACGAGCGGCCGGTTGATCAGCTCGTTCGGCACCGGGTAAAGCAGCACCACCCCACCGGCGTCCGCGGGCGGCGTGGTGGCAAGGACGTTCGCCACGTACTCGTCCGTCGCGCCGTCCGGGAGGAACACGTTGATCCACGGGCCGGGCAGGTTCAGCGCCTTGAGCTGCTCGACCAGGTCGTAGATCCGGTTCAGCCACGCGAAGTACGGCAGCTCGGAGACCTGGCTCGACACCGCGTTCAGACCGGCCGTCAGCGCCGCGTCGTCCGGAGTGGACGGTGGGGTGTAGTACGCGACGCCCTCGAGCATGTACTGCCAGCCGCCGCCCTCGGCCGGGATCAGTTGCCCCTCCAGGTAGCTGAATCGGCGGTCGGCCAGCGCCGTGCGTTGAGCGGCGGTCAGCGACTCGAGGTCGGCGAAGAACAGGTTGTACACCCGCGCCGTGGTCTGCGCCCGCACCAGCCGGACGGTGGCCCGCACGATGATCGCGAACTGGCCGAGCCCGCCGAGCACCGTGCGGAACAGCTCCGGCCGCTCGGTCGCAGAGCAGCGCAGCAGCCGCCCGTCGCCGGTGACGACCTCCAGCGCCAGCGCGTTGTCGACCTGCAGGCCGTAGTGCGAGGTGGCCCCGCCGACGCCGCCGACCGACAGCGTGCCGCCGACCGACAGGCCCAGGTAGTCCGTGGCTACCGGCGGCGTCAGGCCCTTCGCGAGGGTCGCCTGGATCAGGTCCAGCCACTGCACGCCACCGTCCACGACCGCGCGGTCCGCCTTGATCTCGTGGATCGTGGCGAGCGTCCGGGAGTCGATCACGACGCCGGCGCGTACCTGCGCCTGGCCGAACGTCGAGTGGCCCTGCCCGCGCATCGCCACCTGCAGCCGGTGGCGGTTCGCGAAGCGCACCATCGTCACGACGTCGCGCACCGAACCCGGCCGCAGCACGGCGATCGGCGTGCGGTGCACGATGTTGCCGTAGTCGTCGGCGGCCTCGGCGCGTGACGCGTCGTCGACGACCAGCTCACCGTCCAGGCCGGGAACGGAAATCCCGCCCGGGCTGGCGTCGGCCTCGGTGACCCAGCCGAGCCCGGCCGGATCGAACGCGACGACCGCCGCCGCGGCGGCACCGGTCAGACCGGTCAGGAAGGCGCGGCGCCCGAGCCGAGAATCCATGAGTGCACCCCTCGTGAACGAATGCGAACGCGGCGCACCATAGCTCACGATCAACGCCCACGGTTCACCCGATTGCCATGTCCATTGTGGCCGAATGGCGTCGATTGTCGCCGTGGGTGCCAGGACAGTCACCGATCGAGCGGCTCCACGAACACCGGCGTGTCCGTGAGCATCATGCGCAGCTCACCGGCGGCGACCTCGACCTCGAGCGCGGCGCCGAACGCGTCGACGGCGCTCGCCCCCGGCGCGGTCCATGGCAGCCGCACCGGGACCGGCGGCTGGTCCTCGCCGTCGAACGTGTCGCGGTGGTCCCACAGCACGACCAGCGGCGGCCGGCCGGCGCGCTCGACGTCGAAGACGTACCCGTCCGCGCGCCGGGTGACCGCGGTCGTGCCCGCCAGCCGCTCGGCGACCAGCGCGAACGTGTCCGCCGCGGGGTTGCGGCGGGTCAGCACGCTGCCCTCGTAGCGGAGCAGCACGAGCTTGCCGAACAGCAGGTGCATCATCTGGTACGGCTCCAGCTCGCCGGGCACCTCGGGCGCGAGGTTCCAGTAGGACGTGAGCCGGATGCCGGTCGAGAGCGCGAACAGGTTGCGGGTGACGAGCTGCCGGCGGCTGATCCGGTCCCGCTTCGCGTCGAGCTCGGGCGGGCAGCCCTCGAGGAACATGCGCAGCCGGTCGGGCAGCTCACCGGCACGCTCGTAGAGCGAGACCATCGCGCGGCGTTCCGGGGTGTCCTGCCCGGCGCGTTCGGTCAGCTCGTCGACGCTCTGGCTCGCCGGCTCGGCGAACGCGGCCATCATCGTCTGCTGCAGAACCGGCTCCACCTCTGGGAACTCGAACAGCACCGGCCCGGCGTACTCGCCGGCGACGACCGGCTTCTCGTAGCCGTGCGCACGCATCATCGCCCGCACGTCATCCACATAGGACGGAATGCGCGCCGGATCGCCGTAGAGGTGGACGTCGAACACGTCGAAGAAGTCGCGCCCCGCGTCGGTCAGGTGCGCGAAGAAGCGCCGTGGCTCGCTCTCCGGTGGGCTCTCCAGCACGTCGTACCCGCAGCCGCCGAGCACGACGGTCGCCGCCGGGTCGGCGGACTTCGCGGCCGCGTAGAAGGTGGTGAGCTGGGCGACGTACTCCTCGGCGGTACCGGCCCACAGCAGGCCGGTGTTGCTGGGTTCGTTGTCGCACTGCCAGTACCGGACGCGCCCGGCGCAGTGCTCGACGAGCCGGCGGACGAACTCGCCGTACTGGGCGATGTCCCTGGCCGGCGACGGCGGCAGGAAGTCGCTCGGCTGCCGGGTGGCCCACGAGGAGCTGGAGCAGACGGTGAGCCAGACCTCGGTGTCGCCGTCGAGCTGGGCGAGCAGCGCGTCGACGACGCGGAAGTCGTACTCGCCGGGCCGCGGTTCGACCTGGCCCCAGTAGAGGTAGGTGCGCACCAGGCCGGCGCCGAGCGCGCGGACCTGCGGCACGAACTCGTCGGGCTTCTTGAAGAGCCCGTAGCTGATCCCCCGAACGATTCCCAGCTGCATGTTTACAACATATACCACAGATATATGCCGTATACTACTGCCATGTCAGTCTGGACGGACCCGCCGGCGCGCCAGCAGGGCCTCGACCGCGACCAAATCGTCGAGGCGGCCGTCGCGGTGGCGGACGAGTCGGGCGCCACGGCCGTGACGATGAAGGCCGTCGCGACAAGGCTCGGCTGCACGCCGATGGCGCTGTACCGGTACGTGCGGAACAAGGACGGCCTGGTGGACCTGATGCTGGACGCGGCGGCCGCCGAGGTCCCGCTGACCCCGGGCGCGTGGCGCCCCGCACTGCGCGCCTTGGCTCTCAACTCCCGCGCGATGATCAAGCGCCACCCGTGGTTCGCTGAGCTCGTCCACACCCGCCCGCCGGCGGGCCCGCACCAGATGCGGCGGCTGGAGTTCATGCTGGCGACCCTGACCGAACACGGCGCGACACTGCCGGAGGCGATGACCCAGTCCGCGATGCTCGACCGCCATGTGTTCGGCGCGGGCATGCAGGAGGCGATGGAGTCGCGCGTGGAGACCCCCGAGGCCGCGTACGAGGCGATGCGCGAGATGCACACCCGGGCGGTGGGCAGGTTCCCCAAGCTGGCGGAGTGGCTGGCCACCCCGAGCGGCCCGTCCCCGGACGACCAGTTCGAGCTGGTGCTGGGCTTCCTCCTGGACGGGATCGCCACCCAGCTACCAGACTGAGCCCGCTACCCTGCTCGCAGGGAGGCGTGGCAGAGCGGCCGAATGCACCTGTCTTGAAAACAGGAGACCTTCACGGGTCCGGGGGTTCAAATCCCTCCGCCTCCGCAGCTGTGACCTGCAGAAACACCTTTGATCGGTGTGCGGGATCGCGCGGTGTCGAGAGCGGGCCTCATTCAGGGTCTCATTCACTCGACGTCTTACTCGTCAAACCAGGTCTGGTTGAGCTGCGACGGCACCCGAGCCGAGGGCGGCAGCGGGTGTACCGCGGGAAATCCGGGACCTTCGACTCGCGCGCGCGGAATGCCTCTGCGCGTTTAGTGGTAGGCGAGGACGAAGCTTTACGGGGAGTGCCATGTTCATCATCCGGTTCCGCACGGCCCAGTTCCCGCCGGACGATTCGGTCGTGCTGCGTAGCGGTGTCGACGGGTGGCTCGTCGACATTCCCGGGGTGTATCAGGAGAGCGCGTGGACATTCCGGCTCGACGAGGCACGGTACGGGCCTGTTCTGGAGTTCAAGTTCGTGCTCGACGGCACGACGTGGATGGATGGTCCGAACCTCGTCGCGCGGCCCGTTGGGGGCGACGACGTCGAGTTCGGTGACGACCAGGTCGGGTTCACGCCCGTCCCGGCGGTGGTTACCGAGAACGGCGACGTGCAGCAGCGGTTCTTCCCGCCTAACCACGACGGGCAGCGGATCTACGACGTGATCGTGGTCGGGTCGGGCATCGGCGGTGGGCTGCTCGCCGACGAGCTCGCCGACGCCGGTGCCGACGTGCTCGTCCTCGAAGCGGGGTCGCTGCTCTTCATGACACACGTGGCGAACCTGCCGCGCCGGCTGCATGTGGGCAAGTTCGACAAGAACGTGTGGGGGCTCTATACCGACTTCGGCATCAGGAACTACGACAATGTCGCGGGTTCTCAATTTCTCGGGGCCCAGGCGTTCAATCTCGGTGGCCGGTCGTTGTTCTGGGGTGGTCTGATTCCGCGAATGGGCGAGTGGGAGTTGCGGGACTGGCCGGCGTCAGTCCGAGAATACCTGTTGCCCACCGGCTACCGTCTGGCCGAGGACGCCCTCAACCGCAACGGTCCGATCGGGTCCGCCTACCAGGAGCAGCTCAAGAACGTCCTGAAGCGGTTGCTGCCCGGCTTCGACCACTTCGACGCTCCGGTCGCGGTGCAGTACCAGGGCTACACACCGCTGGCCATTCCCGGCGGCATGTTCTCCACCGCGGACCTGCTCACCGAGGACCGGCTGGTGGACGATCCCGGGCGCCGGAAGCTGACCGTCAACCTCAACCACGCGGTGCAGAACGTCGTCACCGAGGGCACCCGCGTGGTCGGCGTCGACGTCTACGACCTGCTGGCCCGCCAGCAGCGGACCTACCGCGCGAACACGGTCGTGCTCAGCGCCGGCACCATCGAGTCGGCCAAGATCGCGTTGCTGTCCCAGTTGGACGACCCGGCGGACATGATCGGTCGCGGGATCACCGATCACCCGATCTGGTTCACCCACTTCGCGCTGCCTGCCGGCTCCCCGTACGCGGCCACCAACGCGTCGGCGAAGGTGTGGTCCCGGCACCGGGACGCCGCGCCCGACCGGCACCCGTACAACATGGTCGTCGAGCTCGGTGCCGACTTCAACCAGGGCCGCTACGTCGATCCGGACAACCTCGCCCGCCACCGGCAGGTGAAGGGCGACTCGACCCTCAGCGAGATCGTGTTTCTGTTCAACGCGCCGCTGGTGGAGACCAACCGCCTGCGAGTGACCGGGCCCGCGTACGTGCCGGCGCAGGTCGACGTCCAGCCGTCCCCGCTGGCTCCGGGGCTGCTCGACGAGGTCCGCGACATCACTGCCGCGGTCCTGGCCGAGTTCGGCGCCCAGGCGATCACCGGCGAGAACCTGAACCTCACCCAAGCCGCGCTCGGCGGAGTCGCGCACGAGGTCGGCACCCTTCGCATGGGCGAGGCGGGCAAGGGAGTGGTCGACGCCGACCTCAGGTTCCACGCCTATGACAACCTCTACGCCTGCGACAACTCGGTGCTACCGAGCTCACCCGCCGCCAACCCGACCCTCACGCTGGCGGCGCTGAGCCTGCGACTCGCGCGCCATCTCACCTCCTGACCACGTGCCTGACAGGGCTCCGACAGCGATGTGCCATCGCGTGTTGCTGGGCTGCGCGGTGTAGATGATCCTGCGATCGCTGGGAGAACTCATGAAGCGTGTCCTCAAGACGCTGGTGACCTTGCTTGCCCTCACCGGGACGCTCCTGGTGCTCGGCGGCGGAGCCGCGAGCGCCGACCCGAACTGGCAGCCGGTCACGAAGACCAGCAAGTTCCACTGCTCCCCGGAGTACCTGCACCCGGACTACAACGTCACCGTCCAGACGTGCGTGGTCGTCAACGGCAACTCCACACAGGCCGTGGCGATCGTCGCCAACCGTGACTTCACGGCGGTTTCCCTTGCGGCACCGGACGTGGCCCTCTACGTGAACGGCCCCATCTCCTACGACCGGCACTGTGACTCCAGCGTCCTCAACGGCGGTTACAACAGAGCCTGCTTCGGTCCGACACAGACGCGTCCGTGCGGCGCGACGGTGCAGGCGTTGACGTACGTCTCCGTCGCGGGGTGGTCCATCACGACCGTGTCACCGGCCTGGAAGATGTGTACCTGATCCGGTTGTCGCGGCCCGGCGCCGTTCAGGTGGAAAGGCGCCGGGATCCGCTGGTTCCCGCTGGTACGTTGGGATCCGTCCCGCGGCACGGGCACCTGGGGAGTCGGACATGTGGCAGGCCATGGTCGCCGCGCTCGCGGCGTTGAGTGGGGTCGCGCTGGGCGCGTTGCTCGAACCACTGAAGCTGCGGGCCGCGCGGGTGGCGCGGATGCGGCAGGAGCGGGCCGACCGGGCCGCTCGGTTGATCGAGACCGCCATGAACTGCCGGGCCCGGCTGCTGAGTCTCAACATCATTCATCGGCAGGTGACCGCGGGCGCGGCACCGGAGCGGGTCTCCGAGGAGGATCGGCTGGACGCGTACCGGTCCGCGCGCAACGACTTCCGGCAGTCGATCGCCCTTCTGGAGCTCAGTGGGCCCGACGAGCTGGCCGCCGCGGCCACCCGGGTGCACGAGGCGGAAGCGGAGTTCCGCGCCCATCGCTTCGCGCTCGACGACGGGGAGCTCGACATCGATCGGCCACCCCGAATCGTGGTGGAGCGGATGCAAGAGCTCGAGAAGGCCGTCCACGAGTTCGCTCGTGTTGCCCGGCGGTACATCGGCTGAGAGTCAGGTCGGCAGTTCGCCCAGGTGTTTCAGTACGCGCTCGAAGATCGTGCCCAGGGTGTCCTGTTCCTCCGGGGTCAGCAGGTCTATCAGGTGGGCCCGCACGCCGTAGACGTGCGTCGGTGCTGTTTCGCGTAGGCGGGTCATGCCTTTGTCCGTCAGCTCGGCGAAGACGCCCCTCGCGTCGTCGCCGCAGTCGACGCGGCGGACCAGGCCCGCGTTCTCCAGGCGGGTGATCTGGTGCGACAGGCGGCTCTTCGACGACGCGACCTTCGTCGCCAGGGCCGCCATCCGCATGCGGCGACCGTCCGGTTCGGACAGCCGCACGAGCACCTCGTAGTCGGCCAGCGTCATTCCGTGACGATCCTGCAGTTCGCGGTTGAGCTGTTTGCGCAGCAGTTCGCTGCCGGTCACATAGGCGCGCCAGGCCCGCATCTCGCTCGGGTCGAGCCAGCGCGGTTCTTCCGCCGCCGAAGTCACACCAACAAGGGTAGATCGGGTCTGGAAATCCCCGCTCGCGGCGTGCAGACTCCTCCCGCGCCCGCGTGGGAGAAACCGGGCGTCCCGGACGGAGGATCATGAGGTTATTCACCAGCTTTGCCCGCCGAGCCACGGCGGTCGCCGCCGCCGTGGTGGCGGTCGCCGGGCTCGCCGCGACCGACGCGAGCGCAGCCGCACCGAAGACGAAGACAACGGACGTCAGGATCATCTCGATCAACGACCTCCACGGCAATCTCCAGCCACCGTCCGGATCGTCCGGGCGCGTGACGCTGTCCGACGGGACGACCGTGGACGCGGGCGGTGCGGCCTACCTCGCCACGCACGTCAAGCAGCTCAGGTCCCAGGTACGAAACTCGATGGTGGTCACGGCGGGCGACAACATCGGCGCCTCGCCGCTGGCCTCGGCCCTGTTCCACGACGAGCCGACCATCGAGCTGCTCAACCTGCTCGGGGTCAAGGCATCCGCACTGGGTAACCACGAGTTCGACGAGGGCTACCGCGAGCTGCTGCGCATGCAGTTCGGCGGCTGCCACCCCCAGGACGGCTGCCAGTTCCGCGACTCCTTCCGGGGTTCCAAGTTCCCCTTCCTGGGCGCGAACGTCACGTTCGACAACGGCCTGCCCGCCGCGCTGCCGTTCACGATCCAGGTGTCCGGCGGCATGCCGATCGGCATCATCGGCCTCCCGCTCGAGGGCGTGCCGGCCGTCGTCACTCCGGAGGCCATCGAGGGTCTGAAGTTCGGTGACGAGGTCGAGGCCATCAACCGCACCTCGCGCCTGCTCGACCGGCTCGGCATCAAGTCCCAGGTCGTGCTGATGCACCAGGGTGACAACACCGAAGGGGGCGGCCCGAACGACTGCCGCACGGTCGCCGGCCCGGCCACGGCAATCGCCGAGAGCGCGTCCCCGTCGGTCGACGTGATCTTCGCGGGGCACAGCCATCAGCAGTACAACTGCGTGGTCCAGGACCCCGCGGGCCACCCGCGCACGGTCATCCAGGGCGCGTCCTTCGGCCGTCTGCTGTCCGTTGTGGACATGAAGATCGACAACCGCAGCCGGGACGTCGTGCGGGACCAGACGGTGGCGCACAACGAGATCGTGACCCGCACGGTCACCCCGGACCCGGCCGCGCAGGCACTGGTCGACGAGGCGGTCACGAAGTCCGCGCCGATCGCCAACGCGCAGGTCGGCACGAT
Source organism: uncultured Actinomycetota bacterium (assembly GCA_963841395.1). Taxonomy (GTDB): domain Bacteria; phylum Actinomycetota; class Actinomycetes; order Mycobacteriales; family Pseudonocardiaceae; genus Actinophytocola. The sequence continues at coordinate 177,744 of CAWJCX010000051.1, read as the reverse complement.
CACCGCCGACCTCGTCCGGGCCGCTCCGGAGTCCGGCGAGTCGCCGCTCGGTGACGTGATCGCCGACGGACAGCTGGCCGCGACGCAGGACAACAACGCGGTCATCGCGGTCACCAACCCCGGCGGCATCCGCGGCGACCTCACCTTCGCCGGCTCGACGGCGGGCGAGGGCGACGGCGTGGTGACCTACGGCGAGGCGTTCGCGGTGCAGCCGTTCAGCAACATCATGCAGACGATCACGATGACCGGTGCGCAGCTGAAGAACGTCCTCGAACAGCAGTGGCAGCCGCAGCCGGACGGTTCGGTGCAGACCCGCTTCCTGCAGGTCTCCTCCTCGCTGCACTACACCTGGTCGCGGGCGGCCGCGATCGGTTCGAAGATCTCGAACATCACGGTCTCGGGCACGCCCGTGGACCCGAACGGCTCCTACCGGATCTCGTTGAACAACTTCATCGCCGCGGGCGGTGACGGGTTCACCGAGTTCACGAAGGGCACGGACCTCGCCGGCGGACCGGTGGACCTGGACGCGTTCACCGCGTACCTGACCGCCAACCCCGGCCTGGCACCGCCGCCAGCCGATCGCGTCACCGTGGCGCCGTAGCGTCGCGAAACGGCAGCGCCGCCGTCGCCCACCCGGGCGGCGGCGGCGCTGTCGTAGTGTTCGGCCGGATCGGCTTCCCGGTGACCCCGGAACCGTCCCCATCAGACAGTAGCGACGGATTTCACCGGTTCAGGGTCGGACATTGGGGTTGTAACGGAGCGGTCACGGGTGCATCCTTTAGGTAGGCCGGCCTTCGGGAAACAGGTCACCCGGCCCGCCGAGAAAGGGCAGGTGATGCCGTGGCAGAGCGGAACAAGGACGTAGTGGGCCGCCGTTCGCTGCGACCCCGCGGCTGAGCCGAGACGACTCGTCCCGGTCGCGAACGCGGAGCAGCAAACCAGGGTTGGAGCGCACTCGTGCGAGCGAACGCACCTTGTGCGCTCGACGATGTTGATTCCCCCGTCGGGTCACACTCCATGTGTGCCCGGTCGGAATCCTCGCCGGCCTGGCGGACGGCGCCCCACTACTCGACCTTCGACGACCTGGGTGCGGTAGCCGAGACGGCGCCGCACCCAGGCTTTTTCACGAAGTACGCAAGGCCACCCGGGTCGGCGGTCCGCCGGGTTCGGCCAGGCTCGTGACCACCGGCGGCACCCGCACGTCGTCCGCCGCGAACGCGGCCCGGATCGCGTCGAGCCCCATCGCCGGATCCGCGAGGAGCGCCGCCAGCCCGTCCATCCGTGCCGCGGTCGCCTCGCCGACCTCCTCCTCGGTACCGGCCATGACGCCCCAGCCGTCCCACAGGATCATCTCGTGCCTGTTGAGCGCCGCGAGGTCCAGGACGAGGTTGTGCAGCAGGTAGGGCCAGCCGCGCAGGAAGGGCTCCGTGAGCTCGGGCGCGACCACGAACCGCGACGCGTCAGGCTCGCCGGACCGGCACGCCAGCCACGCGTCCGGGCCGACGAGGAACCGGTTCCTCGGCACGTCGAGCACGTCCAGCTCGGTCCCGTCGGTGGGGTCGGTGTGGTCGGCGCCGACCTCCGGCTCGACGAGCCGCCACCGCCGTTCGTCCCACACCTCGGCGATCACGTGGTCCATCGCCCAGCCCGGCACCAGGTACGTGGCGAACCCGACCCGCACCCGGGCCGGGATGCCGTGGTGGCGGGCCATCGCGACGAACAGCAGTGCGAAGTCGCGGCAGCAGCCGACCAACCGCTCGGTCGGGCGCCGGTCCGCGCCGGGCGCCGCGGAGGTCAGCTCACGCAGCCGCGCGAACATCGCGGCGGCGTACCGCAGGTTGATCTCCGCCATCCGCTTCGGCGCGAAGCCGTGGTCGGCGATGTCGCCGTGCGCCCGGTAGTGGAACACCAGGCCCGCTGACGCCTCGCGCAACGCCGCGAGACCGGCGCCGGCCATCTCGTCGAGCCACGGGCCCGCGGCGCCCGGGTCGGAGAACGTGCTCTGCGTGCGGTAGAAGTCGATCACGGCGCGTTCCTTGCGGCGTAAGGAAAAGGGCGCCTCCCCCGGACACTGCCGGCGGAGGCGCCCTTCCAGCGAGCGGACGACCTACAGGTCGCGGTCCATCGGCGACTGCGTGGACATCGTGCGCTTCGCCGCGGCGCGGGCCTTCGCCCGGGCACTGCGCGGCGGCACGCCGTTGATCTCCTCGGTGCTGATCGCGTACGTGGCGAGCACGAACGCCTCAGCGTCGGCGTTGCGGTCCAGGGCCACCCGGTCGAGGTTGCCCAGGTTGTCGCACGCCTGGTGGTAGCACTGGTCGTAGGACTCGCCGGCGACGCCGCCCCACTTGGCCACCTGGTCCGCGGTCTTCATGCCCTCGGCGCCGGTGAACAGGCCACCGGACGGGATGCCGTTGAGGATGAACTCGCCGTAGTCCGAGCGGCCGTTGAAGTCGGTGCCCTCGGTCGGCACGCCCGCCGCGTCGAAGAAGTTCGCGAACGCCGCCTCGATCTGCGCCGAGCCGTACGGGCCGGGGCCCGAGCCGACGCCGTCGGAGTTGTCGCCGTCGTAGATGAAGTACCCGGCGTTCGGCGAGGCGATCATGTCGAAGTTCAGGTACAGCGCGATGTTCAACTGCTCGTCGAAGGAGAGGTTGTCGACGTAGTAGTTGGAGCCGACCAGACCGATCTCCTCAGCACTCCACCACGCGAACCGCACCGCGTTGTTGACCTTCGGCCGGCCACCGAGCTGCAGCGCGGTCTCCAGGAGCGCGGCGCTGCCGCTGCCGTTGTCGTTGATGCCGGGGCCGGCGGGAACGCTGTCGAGGTGCGCGCCGGCCATCACGACGTTGTCGTGCCGGCCGGTCTGGGTCTCGGCGATCACGTTGTAGGTGGTGCGGTCCTCGGTCAGGCCCTGCAGGTTCAGGGTCACCGACGCGCCGTCCTGGGCTGCGAGCGCGGCACCGTCGGCCTGCGAAATGCCGCCGGCCGGGGCGCTGCCCTCGATCGGGCCGCCGAGGTTGCCGCCGAGCGAGCCCGGGACGTTGTTGTAGATCAGCACGCCCGCGGCACCGACCTGGCCGGCGATGTCCGCCTTCTGACCGAAGGGGCAGGAGCCGCGGCTGACCAGGACGATCGCGCCCTCGGGGGCGAGGCCGGCGTAGTCGGCGGTCTCGCAACCCGGGGTGGCGTCGACCGGGACGACCACGAGCGGGGCGGTCACGCCGCCCGCGGGGGTGGCCGCGCTGTAGGTCATCCGCGAGACCGGCACTGCGGCGCCGTCGACGGTGAGCGACTGGGCGTCGGTCTGGTCGTAGACGATCGGGAACTCCTGCCGGCTCACGATGTAGCCGGCGTCCTCGAGCTTGGTCGCGACGTACTCGGCCGACTGCACGTGGCCCTCGGTGCCGGCGGCGCGGCGGCCGTCGTTGCGGTCGGCGAACCGCTGGAGAGCGATGAGGTGCCGGTTGATCGCGGTGACGCCGACCTTCTGCACCAGCTGGCGGGCGAGCTTCGGGCCGTCAGGTAAGGACTGCGGAGCCGCGGTCGCGGGCGCCGCGGTCAGGCTCAAACCGGCCGCTGCCGCGAGCAGCGCGACCCCGACTCTGGCTGTCGTCTTGGGGGACGGCATCTGGGTTCCTCTCCTCAGGGTGGGACACCGGTGTTCGATCGGCCCCGACTCGATCACCACTACCGGCGAGGACACCCTTGCCGGTAGGCCGACGCTGGTCAAGACCCATCCGCGGACTGTTATTCACTCCCGTTACCGTCTTGTCATGCATGCCGTCGTCGTCAGCGAGCCCGGTGGACCGGACGTCTTGACCTGGACCGAGGTGCCGGACCCGCACCCGGGTCCGGGCGAGGTCGTGATCGACGTGGTCGCGGCCGGGGTGAACCGCGCCGACCTGCTGCAACGGCAGGGCCACTACCCGCCGCCGCGCGGGGTGAGCGAGGTGCCGGGGCTGGAGTGCTCGGGCACGGTCGCCGAGCTCGGCGAGGGTGTCGCCGACCTGGCGGTGGGGACCGAGGTGTGCGCGCTGCTGGCCGGTGGCGGCTACGCGCAGAAGGTCGTCGTGCCGGCCGGGCAGGTGCTGCCGGTGCCGAGCGGGATGGACGTCGTGGCCGCGGGCGGGCTGCCGGAGGCGGCGTGCACGGTGTGGTCGAACGTGACGCTGACGGCCGGGCTGGTGGCGGGCGAGACGCTGCTGGTGCACGGCGGCGCCGGTGGCATCGGGACGCACGCGATCCAGGTGGCCAAGGCGCTGGGCGCGCGGGTGGCGGTGACGGCCGGGTCGGCGGAGCGCCTGTCGCGGTGCGGGGAGCTGGGTGCGGACGTGCTGATCAACTACCACGAGCAGGACTTCGTCGAGGAGGTCCGCGCGGCGACCAACGGCCGGGGCGCGGACGTCGTGCTGGACAACATGGGCGCGAAGTACCTGCCGCGCAACGTCTCCGTGCTGGCGCGCAACGGGCGGCTGGTCGTGATCGGCATGCAGGGCGGGGTCAAGGGCGAGCTGAACCTGGGCGAGCTGCTGGGCAAGTCCGGCTCGGTGACGGCGACGACGCTGCGGTACCGGCCGGTGGAGGAGAAGTCGGCGATCGTCGCGGAGGTCGCGACGCAGCTGTGGCCGCTGGTGGAGGCGGGCACCGTGCGGCCGGTCGTGCACGAGGTGGTGGACGCGCAGCGAGCGGCGGACGCGCACCGCATGCTCGAGGCGGGCGACGTTTTCGGCAAGCTGATCCTGCGCATGCCCTGACCTGGACACACAGCCGCTGAACCACAGTCGCGCGCACACCCGTGCGGTACCAGACCCCCGCCCAACCCGGGGGCTCCCGCCTTGCCAGTCTATCGGGGTTGGGTGTCGGTTCGGGGGTGCAAGATCGACATGTGGACAGGTGGGTGGGTTGTGGACAACCCGCGGGCGGTCAGGTGTCGAGGGATGTGAGGCTGGCTACGGCCGTCACGAGCGCGTCGACCTCGGCCGCGGTCGTGTAGTGGGCCAGGCCGATGCGGACTGCGCCGCCGACCTCGGCCACGCCCAGCGCGGCGAACACGCCGCTCGGCACGTCGTCGGCGAAGGCGCAGATGCCGCGCTCGGCCAGGTGCCCGACGGCCGAGGACGCCTTGACGTCGGTGACCGTGAACGACAGCGCGGGGATGCGGCGCATCGCGTCGCCGATCACCGTCACGTGCAGCAGGCCGCGCAGCTCCGAGATCAGCTTGCCGAGCATGCCCGCCTGGTAGGACTTCGCCGACCCGATGGACGTCTGCAGCCGTTCGCGCCGCGAACCCGACGCCGCGTCGTCCAGGCCCGCCAGGTAGTCGATCGACGCGACCAGCCCGGCCAGCAGCGGGTACGCGTGCCGGCCCAGCTCCAGGCGGCCCGGGCCGCTCACGTTCGGTCCCAGCGAGCACGCCGGCAGGCGGTTGAGCAGCGTCGGGTCCGCGAACGCCAGCGCGGCGCCCGTCGGGCCGCCCCACGCGGTCGCCGACACCGCGACGACGTCCGCGCCCATCGCCTTGACGTCCATCGGCACGAACGGGGCCGACGAGGTCGCGTCCACCACGACCAGGGCCTTCGACTCGCGGGCCAGCGCGGTGATCTTCGCCAGGTCCGGGCGGGTGCCGACCACGCCCGACGCGGCGGTCACCGCGACCACCTTGGTGCGGTGCGAGACCAGCGACTCGTACTGCCACGCCGGCAGCTCGCACGTCTCGATGTCGATCTCCGCCCAGCGCACCGTCGCGCCCGCCCGCTGCGCGACGCCCAGCCACGGCGCGATGTTCTGCTGGTGGTCCAGGCGCGACACGATGACCTCGTCGCCGATCACCCAGCCGCTGCCCATCGCCTCGGCCAGCCGCTGCAGCAGGACCGCGGGGTTCGGGCCGAGCACGACGCCGGCGGGGTCGCAGCCGACCAGGTCGGCCACCGCGCGGCGGGCCGCGTCGACGATCGCCTCTGCCCGCTGCGAGGCCGGGAACACCCCGCCCGGACCGGACACCGGAGCCCGCAGCGCGGTCGACACGGCGGTCGCGACCTGCTCGGGAACCTGCATCCCGGCGGGCGCGTCCAGATGAATCCAGCCATCACCCAACGCGGGAAACTGCCCCCGAATCGCAGCGACGTCGAACGCCATGCGCCACACCGTACGGACGTATCCGGCGCCATCGCCCCCGGGGGCGGGCGGCGAGTTCGCCGGCTCCCGCGACGGTTACCCTCGAATCGTGACGTCGACGCCGAACCCATGGGCCACCCCAGTTCCGTCCGGTTCGACGCACTTGTCGATCTGGCCCAGGATGGAGCAGATGAACGAGGCAGACGGCCCCGAGCAGACCACTGACGGTGGTCGGACCGAGCAGGCCCAGCACGTGGTGGTGATGGGCCCGGACGGCTCGCCGCTCGGCACCGCCAGGATCCCCGACGGCGACGGCGGCCCGGGCGCCGCCGAGTCCGTCGGCGACATGGTCGAGCAGCCGGCGAAGGTCATGCGCATCGGCACGATGATCAAGCAGCTGCTGGAGGAGGTGCGCGCGGCGCCGCTCGACGACGCGAGCCGCAACCGGCTGCGCGAGATCCACAAGCGCTCGATCGCCGAGCTGGAGGACGGGCTCGCGCCGGAGCTGCGGGAGGAGCTGGAGCGGCTGTCGCTGCCGTTCACCGAGGAGAACACGCCGTCCGACGCGGAGCTGCGGATCGCGCAGGCACAGCTCGTCGGCTGGCTCGAGGGTCTCTTCCACGGCATCCAGACCGCGCTCTTCGCCCAGCAGATGGCCGCCCGTGTCCAGCTCGAGCAGATGCGCCGGGGGCTGCCGCCGGGCACCGGTGCGGACATCCCCGACGCCCCGGGAATCCGGGGCACGGGTCAGTACCTCTGACTGAAAGAAACCCGCAAGGCCCGCCGGCGTCACGTCGGCGGGCCTTTTAGTTCGCACTCGGGCATAAATAGTTGCACCGTCAATGTGCACCAAAATCACCCGTCTTACTGACAGTGATTGACTAACTCGCTATTGTTGATGGGGGCATTCGGCGCTTTGGCGCTATTTGGGGCAGATTGTTGCGCCAAAAGGCAGATCCACAGAAGATCGTTCGGTCTAACTGTCCGGCGCAGACGCACATCCGGCGTGATGGCCACTTAGCCTGTCGGCACTTCCACATTGCTGCCCGAGGAGCGCCTTGTCCCGCCGGTTTTGTCGCATCTTTCCCCTGCGATGACTCCCCCCGTGCCCATCACGCGCTTCGCCGAGACCGCGAAGCGCTATGGCGATCGCATGGCCGTTGTGGACGGTGGCACCGGACTGACCTATGCGGAGCTAGCGGCGGCGGCGGGCGGGCGGGCCCGGGCGATCGCGGCGGCCGGCGCGCGGCCCGGTGACCGGGTCGGGCTGCTCACCACGCACGGCGCGCGAGACGATCGCGGGAATTCTCGGCACGCTCGCCGCGGGCTGCGCCTACGTGCCCCTCGACCCCGGCTTCCCGGCCGAGCGACTGTCCTACATGGTCGCCGACGGCCGGCGTCGGGATCGTGCTGGCCGGCGGGGAGCACGCGGAGCTCGCCCGCGAGCTCGCGCGGCACCGGTCGTGGTCGCCGACGACGTGCCGCCCGCCCTGCTCGAGCCGGTCGAGGCGGACCCCGACGACGTCGCGTACGTGCTGTTCACGTCCGGCTCGACCGGCCGGCCCAAGGCGGTCGCGCAGACCCACCGCAACCTGCTGCACGTGGTGGACAACCAGATCGCGAGCCTCGACGTCACGCCGGCCGACCGGCTGAGCCTGCTCGCCTCGTTCAGCTTCGACGCCGCAATCCCCGACCTCTACCCCGCGCTGCTCACCGGCGCCGCGGTCGTCCCGGTCGACGTCCGCACCCACGGCCTCGCGCACGCCGCCGCCGCGCTCGCCCGGCACGGTGTCACGATCTACCACTCGACGCCGACCGTGTACCGCTACCTGCTCGACGCGCTCGGCCCGGACCGGCTCGGCCGGCGTGCGCACGGTGCTGCTCGGCGGCGAGCAGTCCACCTACGCCGACGTGCTCGCGGGCCGCCGGACGTTCGCGCCGGACTGCGTGTTCGTCAACGGCTACGGCGCCACCGAGGTCACCTTCGCCGCGCAGTACCGGCTGCCGGCCGTCCGAGGTGGACCCGGCGGCGGCCGGGCCGCTGCCGATCGGCACCGCGCTGCCCGGCTACGAGCTGGTGCTCGGCGAGCGACGGCGAGATCACCGTCCGCGGCCGGCACCTGGTCGACGGCTACGCGAACGGCGGCGGCGCGGCGTTCTGCACCGGCGCCGACGGCGTGCGCGAGCTACCGCACCGGTGACCTCGGCCAGCGCGCTGCCCGACGGCCGGCTCGTGTGCCTCGGCCGGCTGGACCGCCAGGTCAACGTGCGCGGCTTCCGCGTCGAGCCGACCGAGGTCGAGGCCGCCCTGCGGGCGCAGCCCGGGGTCGCGCGCCGCGCGGGTCATCGCCCGCGGCGAGGAGCTGCTCGGCTACGTCACCGGGCGACGGCGGGCGAGACGCGGACGCCGCGTGCGCGCTGCGGGCCGCGCTCGCCGACGTGCTGCCCGGCTACGCGGTGCCGCGCGCGGTCGTCGTGCTCGACGAGTTCCCGCTGACCGTCACCGGCAAGCTCGACGAGCGCGCGCTGCCCGACCCGCCGCGCCGCGATCCGGCCGGCCGCGCGCTGAGCGACGCCGAGCGCCGCGTGCACGACATCTGGTGCGCCGTGCTGCGGCACCGCCGGCGTCGGGCCGGACGACAACTTCTTCGACATCGGCGGCCACTCGCTGCTGCTCGGCCAGGTCCAGCAGCGCCTCGCCGCCGAGTTCGAGCACCGACGTCGCCGCTGCTGCGGCTGTTCGAGCACCCGACGGTCGCCGCGCAGGCCGCGCTTCCTCGACGGCGACTCCCGGCACCGGCCGGCACCTGCGCCTGGTGGCCAGCGCGCCGCGGGCGCGACACCGAGTACACCGGCGACGAGATCGCGGTCGTCGGCATGGCCGGCCGCTTCCCCGGCGCGGCCGACGTCGACGCGTTCTGGTGGAACCTCTGCGCGGGCGTCGACGCGATCCACGACTACACCGACGACGAGCTGGCCGGCGCTCGGCATCGGGCCGGGCCTGCGCGGCCGACCCCCGGCACGTGCGCGCGGGCGGGCGGCTCGACGGGATCGCCGACTTCGACGCCGAGTTCTTCTCCTTCGGCGCGGACGAGGCCGCCCGCACCGACCCGCAGCACCGGCTGTTCCTGGAGACCGCCTGGGAGGCGATGGAGAACGCCGGCCACGACCCGGGCGACGACCCGGACCTCCGGTCGGCGTGTTCGCGGCCGACCGTCGGCCAACCGGTACTTCCTGTTCCACCTGTTCGGCAACCCCGCGGTGTCCGACGCCGACCCGGACGACTGGGAGGCCCGGCTGCTCGGCCGCCAGTTCCCCGACCACCTGCCCGGCCAGGTCGCCTACCGGCTCGGGCTGACCGGCCCCGCGCTCGCCGTGCAGAGCGCCTGCTCCAGCTCGCTCGCCGCGGTGTGTCTCGCCGCGCAGAGCCTCGCCGACTACCGCTGCGACCTCGCGCTCGCCGGCGGGGTGAGCGTCACCTGGCCGCGCCACCGGCACACCGCCGGGCGGGATGGCGTCGCCGGACGGGCGGTGCCGCGCGTTCGACGAGGCCGCCGCGGGTAGCGGGTTCGGCTCCGGCGTCGGCGTCGTGGCGCTGCGCAGGCTCGCCGACGCGCTGGCCGACCGGCGACCACGTCTACGCCGTGCTGCCCGGCTGGGGCATGACCAACGACGGCGCCGACCGTGCCGGGTTCGCCGTGCCCGAGCCCGGCCGGCCAGGCCGCGGCCGTCGCCGAGGCGCTGGCCGTCGCGGAGGTCGCGCCCGAGCGAGGTCCGCTTCGTCGAGGCGCACGGCAGCGGCACCCCGCTCGGCGACGCGATCGAGGTGGCCGCGCTCAACGAGGTGTTCGCGGGCGCGCGCGCCCGAGTCGGTGCGCGCTGGGCTCGGTGAAGACCAACATCGGCCACCTCGACGCCGCGGCCGGCATCGCCGGGCTGATCAAGGCCGTGCTCGCCGTGCAGCACCGGCGTCATCCCGCCGAACCTGCACTTCAGCCGGCCGCACCCGGAGGTCGACCTGGCCGCCGGCCCGTTCTACGTGCCGACCAAGGTGCGCGACTGGCCGAGCGCGCGAGCGCCGGGTCGCCGGGGTCAGCTCGTTCGGCATGGGCGGCACCAACGTGCACGTGCTCGTCGGCCGAGGCGCCCCGGCCGAACCGGTCGGCCGAGGACGACGGCCGGTCGTGCTGGCGCTGTCCGCGCGGACCGGGACCGCGCTGCGGGCCGGCCGCGACCCGGCTGCGCGACCACCTCGCCGCGCACCGGCCCGCGCTCGCCGACGTGGCGCACACCCTGGCCACCGGGCGCCGCGCGTTTCGGCTGCCGCGCCGCCGTCGTGGCGGCGCACGGTCGACGAGGCGGTGGCCGCGCTCGACGCGCTCGCGCCCGGCGAGGTCGCCGGGGCCGGTCCGCTGCGCGCGGCCGCACAGCACTGGGTGGACGGCGCGGCCGAGCTACCGGCGACACCGGCGGGCGGCGCATCCCGCTGCCCGACCTATCCCGTTCCAGCGCGACCGGTACTGGATCGAGCCCACGAGGCGAGGAGAACAGGCGGTGAACTGGTTCGTGTGTCCCCCGGCCGCGGCCCGACGCGGCGGTGCGGCTGTTCTGCCTGCCCTACGCGGGCGCCGGCGCGAGCGCGTACCGCCGGTGGCCGGCGGCGATCGGCCCGGACGTCGAGGTGCTCGCCGTGCAGCTGCCCGGCCGGGAGAACCGGATCGTCGAGGACCCCGACTTCGACCTCGCCGACATCGCCGCCGCGATCGCGGCGCCGCGCCGACCGCCCGTACGCGCTCTACGGCCACTCGCTCGGCGGCCGGCTACGCCTTCGAGATCGTGCGCGCACCTGCACCGCACCGGCGCCACGCTGCCGGTGACGCTCTACGTCGGCGGCTGCCGCGCGCCGCACATCCGCGCGTCCGGCCCGTTCGACGGACTGTCCACAGCTGGACGACGACGAGCTGCTGCGCCGGGTCGCCGAGGGCGGCGGGCTGTCCGAGGAGGTGCTCGCCGAGCCGGAGCTGGTCGAGCTGCTGCTGCCGGTGCTGCGCGCGGACTTCCGGAAGCTGGACGACTACGTGTTCGCCGCGGGCGAGCCGCTGCCGGTGCCGGTCGTGGCGTTCGCCGGCCGCGCGGACCGCGCGGTGCCGCTCGCCGACGTCCAGGCGTGGGAGCGGCACGCCGGCGCCGGGCTGACCGTGCACGAGGTCGACGGCGACCACTTCTTCCTGCACGACGAGGCGGCCACGGTCACCGGCGCTAGCTGGTCACGCGACCTGCTGGCCAGACGCTCCGCGGCGAGGTCGCGGCGCATGACGGCGCTGAGTCACCGACTGCCGCTCGGCGACACCGGCTGGTCGGTGTGGCGCGACGCCCTGCTGCGCTCCGCCGGCTTCCCCGCCGACGGCCTGACCGCGCTGTCCGCGCCCGCCGCCGCGGCGAGCGCGGACGCGCTGCTGCGCGGCGAGCACGACACGACTTCGACACCGACGTTCGCCGCCGCGCGTGGCCGACAACGCCGCGCGGCTGCTGGAGATCGCCGCCGACCCGCTCGTCCGCGAGGCGGTCACCTGGCAGAACCCCAACGCGCTGCTACGCGCTCGACGGGCTGGTCGCGGCCGGGCCGGACGCGCCGCGCAACGTCCCGCCGCCGCGACCGGGAGAAGGGCGGTCGTCAAGTACTGGCAGCGCTACTGCGGCAAGAACGAGACGGTCGGCTTCTTCGGCCCGAGCTGCTGGGTCACGCATCGACCCGGCGACTGGACCGCCCGGCCGCCGTCGAGCGCCGGGGCCCGGCGCTGACCCGGCGCCGCTGGGTGGTGTTCGAGGCGTGGGCGCTGCGCGCCTACGCCGACGCGATCAGCGCCGACCTCGCGGTGCGCCGCTGGTGGCCGCCGATGCTCTGCCCGCACCTGACGCTCGACGGCCGGCAGGTGCACCGGCCCGGCCGCCCGCCGCTGACGCTGTCCGCGGCCGAGGCGGCGCTGCTCGCCGCGTGCGACGGCAAGCAGCCGGCCGCCGCGGTGGTCGCCGACCCGGCGATCGGGCTGCGCCGCGAGGACGACGGCTACACGCTGCTCGACCAACCTCGCCGAGCGCGAGCTGATCACCTGGGACGCCGGGCTGCCGAACACCCCGGCCGCCGAAGCCGTGCTGCGCCAGCGGATCGCGGCGATCGGCGACGACGACGGCGCGGGCCGCGGCGGCCGCCGGGCTGGACCGGCTGTGCGCCGCCCGCGACGCGGTGGCCGCCGCGGCGGGCGACCCGGACGCGCTGCGCGCCGCACTGTCCACACTGGACGCCGATGTTCACGGAGCTGACCGGCGCGGCGCCGCGCCGGCGCGGCGGGCAGACCTACGCCGGCCGCACGCTCTGCTACGAGGACACCGCGCGGGACCTGGACGTCACGTTCGGCGCGCCCGCTGCTCGACGACATCGCCGCCCCGCTCGACCTGCTGCTGCGCGCGGCCCGCTGGCTCGCCGGCACGCTCGAGACCGCCTACGCCGCCGCGCTGCGCGAGCCTGTACGCGGAGCTGCGCGCGGACGCGGGCGGCGGCCCGGTGCTGCTGGCGGACCTCTGGTACCTGGCGCAGGGCCTGTTCTGGGGCGACGCGCGGCGACCGGCCGGTCGACGCCGTGGCCGCCGAGTTCGCCCGCCGCTGGGCGACGCTGTTCGACCTCGACGCACGCCGACGGCCCGATCGTCGCCTCCGCGACGGAGCTGGCCGCGCGGGTCGACGCCGCGTTCCCGCCGGCTGCGCCCGACCTGGTCGGCGGCCCGGCTGCACAGCCCGGACCTGCAGCTCTGCGCGGCCGGGCCGGACGCGCTGGCGCGCGGGGAGTACACGGTGGTGCTCGGCGAGATGCACGCCGCGTGGGCGTCGTTCGACTACGAGGTGTTCACCCCCGCCCACCCCGACCCGGAGCGGCTGCGCGCCATGCTCGCCGAGGACCTCGGCCAGCGCCGGGTCCGCCCGCTGTACCCGCTCGACTGGCCGCGGCGCACCAGCCGGGTCGCGGAGAGCCTGGTCGGCCCGACCGACGTGCAGCTGGCCTTCGCGACCGCGCCGGGCGCCGAGGCCGACCGGCTGGTCGCCACCACCGCGGTCGAGGTGTCCGAGGTGGCCGGACGGCTGGTCGCGGTCGACCGGGACGGGCGGCGCTGGCCGCTGGTCGAGGTGTTCTCCCAGCTGATCGCCACGCACGCGGTGGACGCGTTCAAGCTGACCTCGCCGACCGCGCACACGCCGCGGATCACCGTCGACCGGCTGGTGGTGAGCCGGGAGACCTGGCGGACCACGGCCGGCGCGACCGGGCTCGCGAGGGTCACCGGCGAGCGCGAGCGCTACCTCGCGGTGCGCCGCTGGCGGCTCGCGCTCGGCCTGCCGGACGCGGTGTTCGTCAAGGTCGGCACCGAGATCAAGCCGTGCTACGTCGACCTGACCAGCCCGCAGTACGCGACGCTGCTGTGCAGCCTGGTCCGCGCCGCGGTCGCCGAGGGCGGCGCCGGACGTGTCGGTCGTGGCGAGCGAGCTGCTGCCCGGGCCGGACGAGGCGTGGGTGCCCGACGCGGCCGGCCGCCGGTACGTCAGCGAGCTGCGCCTGCACATCGTCGACTCGCTGTGGATTCCGCTGTGGACGGTGGCGCGTGAGTCACCTCGTTCCCTTACCCGGCACCGGGTGGTCGGTCTGGCGCGACGTGCTGCTGCGCGGCGCCGGCTTCCCGGCCGACGGGCTGGACCGGTTCACCGCCACGGAGGCGGCGGCCGCGGCGGACGCGTTGCTGGCCGGCACCGGCGACGCCGGCGTGTTCGCCAAGTCGTTCGCCGAGGCGCTGCGGGCGGGCGCGGTGGCCGCGAGCGAGATCGCCGCGGACCCGCTGTTCCGCGAGGCGGTCACCTGGCAGAACCCGGGCGTGCTGGCGAGCCTCGACGGGCTCGTCGCCGGCGGTCCGGACGCGCCCCGCAACGTGCGGCGCCGCGACCGGGAGAAGGCGCTGCTGCGGTACTGGCAGCGCTACTGCGCCAAGAGCGAGACGATCGGCTTCTTCGGCCCGGTGTCCTGGGGCACCGTCGACGACACCGCGGCCACCGGCGTGCGCACCGGCACCGGGCTGGTCCGCGACCGCGCGGTGACGTTCGAGGCATGGGCGCTCATCGACTTCGCCGACCGGCTCGCCGAAGACCTCGACGTGCGCCGCTGGTGGGCGCCCGCGCTGCCGCCGCACCTGGCCGTGGCGGGCAGGCACCTGCACCGCCCGCTGCTGGCGCCAGTCGAGCTGTCCGAACGCGACGCCGCGGTGCTCGCCCGCTGCGACGGCCGCACCCCGGCACACGAGGTCGTGGCCGCCGGCTCGGCCTGCGCACCGAGGCCGACGGGTACCTGCTGCTGGACCGGCTCGTCGAGCGCGAGCTGCTGGTCTGGGACGCGCGGCCTGCCGCTGTCGCCGGCCGCCGAGCCGGTGCTGCGCGAACGCATCGCCGCGATCGGCGACGAGAAGACCCGCGCCCGGGCGGCGCAGGGGTTCGAGAAGTTGTGCGCCGCCCGGGACGCGGTCGCCGGGGCCGCCGGGGACCCGGCGGCCCTGCGCGCCGCTTTGTCCACATTGGACGAGGAGTTCACGGCGGCGACCGGCCGGGCGGCGAGCCGGCGCGCGGGCCAGATGTACGCCGGGCGGACGCTGACCTACGAGGACACCAGCCGCGACGCCGACCTCGTGCTGGGCCGGGGGCTGCTGGACGCGGTCGCCGCCCCGCTCGACATCGTGCTGCGGGCCGCGCGGTGGCTGTCGGCCGAGTTCGGCGCGGCCTGCGAGCGGATCGCGGACGACGTGGTGGGCCACCAGCGCGGCACGGTGCGGCTCGCCGAGGTGTGGCCGCTGGTGCAGGGCATGCTGTTCGACCCCGAGGACGGGCCCGCGCGGACCATCGGCGCCGAGTTCACCGCCCGGTGGGCCCGGCTGTTCGGCCTCGACGAGGTGCCGGCCGACGCCGCCGAGGTCCGGCTCGGCGCGGCCGACCTCGCCGGCCCGGCGGCCGAGCTGTTCGCCGCGCCCGGCCCCGGCTGGCCCTCGGCGCGGGTGCACAGCGCGGACCTCCAGGCGTGCGCGCGCGACGCCGCTGAGCTGGACCGGGACGGCACGCTGCTGGTCCTCGGCGAGCTGCACCCGGCGTACAACCCGTTCGACAGCGCGCTGTTCTCCCCGTGGCACCCCGACCCCGCCGCGCTGCGGGCCGCGCACGACGCCGAGTTCGGGCCGCGGATCCGGCTGCTCCACGGCGACGACATGCCCCGCAACACCGGTCGCGCCCGCTACGGCCTGGTCGGCCCGGCCGACTGCGAGCTCGGCGTCGCGCCCGCGCGCGGCGCGAGCCAGCACACGGTGGCCGCCGCCGCGGTGCTCGTCGAGCGGCGAGACGGCGAGCTGACCGCGGTGCTGCCGGACGGCCGGCGCTGGCCGCTCGTCGAGGTGTTCGGCAACCTGCTCACCGTCCTGCTGCTGGACAGCTTCAAGCTCGTCGGCCCGGCCGCGCACAGCCCGCGGATCGTCATCGACCGGCTCGTCGTGGCCCGGCGCACCTGGCGTACGACGGTCGCCGCGACCGGCCTCGCGGACGTGACCGGCGAGCGCGAACGGTTCCTCGCCGCCCGCCGGCTGCGCCGCGACCTCGGCCTGCCGGAGCGGGTGTTCGTCAAGCTCGGCACCGAGGCCAAGCCCTGCTACGTCGACCTCGCCGGGCCCGCCTACGTGCAGGTGCTCGCCACGATGCTGCGCACCGCCGCGCGGAGCGGGCCGGACGTGCCCGTCACCTTCAGCGAGCAGCTGCCCGCCACCGCGGACTCCTGGCTGCCCGGCCCGCACGGCCGCCGGTACGTCAGCGAGCTCCGGCTCCAGCTCACCGACCCGGCCGACTACCAACCTTGGGGAGCACGATGACGACAGTCGCCGACCTGATCGTCGCCCAGGCCCGACGCACGCCCGACGCCGTGGCCGTGCGGCAGTGGGACGACCGCCTGACCTACCGCGAGCTGGCCGGGCGGGCCGCCGGGCTCGCGAACGCGTTGCGGGACCTGGGGGTCCGGCCCGAGACGCGGGTCGGCATCTGCACGACCCGCGACGTCAACCACGTCGCGATCGTGGTCGGCGTGCTGCTGGCCGGGGGCTGCTACGTGCCGCTCGAGCCGGGCGGCCCGCGGCAGCGGCTGCTGGAGATCGCCGAGGACGCCGGCGTGACGATCGTGGTCGGTGACACGGCGGAGGCCGAGTTCGGCGACGTGGCGGGCATCCGCACGCTCGCCCTGCCCGCGCCCGGCGAGCCCGCACCGAGCCCGGCCACCGAGCACAACACCGCGCACGTGCTCTACACGTCCGGCTCGACCGGCCGGCCCAAGGGCGTGCTGACCACCCACCGCAACATCATGTCCTTTGTGGACGGATGGACGGAGATCTTCCCGATCGACGCCGGCCACGAAGGTGCTCGGCATCGCCTCGCTCGGCTTCGACGCCACCACGATCGACCTGTTCGTCCCGCTCACCGCGCGGCGCCACGGTCGCAGCTGATCGGCTCAGCCGACCGGGCCGACCCCGAGCGGCCTGCGGCGGTTCATCGTCGACCACGAGGTCGACTGGGGCTTCATCACGCCGACGATGCTGTCCATGCTGGACCCGGCCGACGTGCCGGGCTGGACGGTCATCCAGTGCGGCGGCGAGGCGGTGCCGGCGGAGCTGGCCGCGCGCTGGGCGCCGGGCCGCCGGCTTCACCAACACCTACGGCCCCACCGAGTCGACCGTGCTGGTGCTGACCGAGGACATCACCTACGCCGCCCGCGCGACCCGCTGCCGATCGGCAGGGCCACCCCCGGCCACCGCGCGTACGTGGTGGACGAGCTGCTGCGCCCGGTGCCGCCGCGGCGAGGTCGGCGAGCTGCTGATCGGCGGGCCCGGCCTCGCGAACGGCTACCTGAACCGGCCGGGCCTCACGGCCGAGCGGTTCGTGCCGGACCCGTTCGCCGGGCACCCGGGCGAGCGGCTCTACCGCACCGGTGACCTGGTGTACGAGGACGCAGCAGGGCCGGATCGTCTACCTGGGCCGCGGCGACCGGCAGGTCAAGATCCGCGGCCAGCGCATCGAGCTGGGCGAGGTCGAGGCGGTGCTCGGCGAGCACCCGGACGTGCGGCAGGCGGCCGTCGAGGCGGTGGCCGGCGCCGGCGGCAAGCGGCTCGTCGCGTTCCTCGCGCCGGACGTCGGCCCCGGACGGCGACGCGCTGCGCGAGTACACGAAGGACCGGCTGACCAGCGCCATGCGGCCGACGCTCGTGGTGCGCCTGCCCGAGCTGACGTTCAACCCGGTGTCCGGCAAGCTCGACCGGCCGACGCTGCGCGCGCTCGCCGAGCGGGCCCTGGCCGAGCTGGCGCGACGAGGCGCCGGAGTTCGCCGGCACGCCGGTCGAGCAGGCGGTGGCCCGGGTGTGGCAGCGGGTGCTCGGCCAGGCCCCGGCGCGCGGGCCGGACTTCTTCGCCGGCGGCGGCAACTCGATCGCCGCGATGCGGCTGGTCGCCGGGCTGCGGGCCGAGCTCGGCCGGCAGGTCGTCGTCGACGGACCTGTTCGCCGCGCCGACCGTCGCCGGGGCTCGCCGCGCGGCTCGCGGACGCCGCGCCGCTGCCCGGCAAGGAGCTGACCACCGGCAACCCGCCGACGCTGGCCCCGCCGCAGCGCCGGCTCTGGTTCATCGACCAGCTCGCGCCCGACGACGCGCCGTACAACGTCGCGCTGGCCAACCGGCTGCGCGGCGCAGCTCGACGTGCCCGCGCTGCGGGCCGCGCTGCGCGCGGTGTCCGACCGGCACGACGTGCTGCGCTGGCGGATCCGGCAGACCGCGGGCGTGCCCGTACGCCGAGTGCGCGCCGCCCGCGGACGTGCCGCTCGACGGTCGTCGACCTGTCCGTGACCGCGGACCGGGAGGACGCGCTGCGCCGGCTGCTCGCGGCGGGCGCCCGGCACGTGTTCGACCTGGCCACCGGCCCGGCCTGGCGGGTGACGCTGTACCGGCTGGCGCCCGACGAGCACGTGCTGGCGATCACCGTGCACCACGCGGTGTTCGACGGCTGGTCGCAGGCGGTGCTGTACGACGACCTCGCCGAGGCCTACGGGCAGGCCCGCGGCGGCGTCCGCCCGCACTGGCGCCGCTCGCGGCGTCCTACGCGGACTACGCCGTGTGGCGCGCCGAGCGGGACCAGCGCGGCGGCGCGGCCGACCTCGCGTGGTGGACCGAGCACCTGGCCGGCGCGCCGACCGTCGTCGACCTGCCGCGCGACCGGCCGCGGCCGGCCGTGGCGACCTACGCCGGCGCCGAGGCGAGCGTCCCGCTGCCGTCCGATGTGGACACCGCGGTACGCGACGCTGGCCGCCGCGCTCGGCACGACGCCGGCCGGCGTGCTGCTCGCCGCGTTCGGCGAGCTGCTGGCGCGGCTCACCGGCGCGACCGACCACGTGCTCGGCGCGATCGTCGCCGACCGCGGGCTCGCCGCGTTCGACGACGTGGTCGGGTTCTTCGTCGACATCGTGCCGGTGCGGCTGCGCACCGGCGCGGCGGCCTTCGCCGACACGGTGCGGGCGGCTGCCGAGGAGCTGCGCGACGCCACCGCGCACCCGGCCGCGCCGCTGGAGCGGATCGTCGACGCGCTCGGCGTCGGCCGCGACACCGTCCCGCGCGCCGCTGGTGCAGGTGCTGTTCAACGTCCTCAACTTCGCCGAGCCGCGCCTGCGCGCTGCCCGGGCCTGGACACCGAGCCGATCGACGGTGCCCAAGCCCGGCTCGCCGTTCGACCTCACCGTCTACGTCGCCGAGCGGGACGGCACCGTTCGCGTTCGACACCGTCTACAACCCGGACCTGTTCGACGCCGAGCGCGGATCGAGCGCGCTGCTCACCGACCTCGCCGAGCTGGTCGGCGCGCTCGCCGCCGACGCCGGACGCCGCCGGCCGCGCGTGGTCGCGCCGCACCTGCCGCCGGCCGGCCGTGCGGGAGGCGGCCGCCGGCGCGATGACCGTCGCCGCGCCGGAGACGCCGGAGTACCGCCCGGTCGCGCGGTGACGAGATCACCGAGACCGAGCGGCTGATCGCCGGGATCTGGCGCGAGGTGCTGGAGCGCGAGTCGGTCGGCCTGACCGACAACTTCTTCGACATCGGCGGGCACTCGCTGGCGGTCGCCGCCGTGCACGGCCGGCTGACCGCGGCGACCGGCCGGTCGATCCGGATGCTCGACCTGTTCCGCTACCCGAACATCCGCGCGCTCGCCGCGCACCTGGACGGCACGGCGGAGCGGCCGGAGCTGGCCAAGGCGGCGCTGCGGGCCGCCGCGCGCCGCAACCGGGCCGGCCGCCGCAACCCACCACGCCGCGTCAGCGGCACCGCGCAGTAAGCAGAGGGGACAGAGATGGATCAGCCGAACGAGATCGGCACGCCGGGGGAGCTGGACGGCGCCGAGCCGATCGCGATCGTCGGCATCGCCGCGCGCGTGCCGGGCGCGCACGACGTGCACCAGTTCTGGCGCAACCTGGTGGACGGCGTCGAGTCGGTCACCTACTTCACCCGCGAGGAGCAGCTCGCCCGCGGCGTCGCCGGAGCCGAGGTGGACGACCCGGGCTGCGTGCACGCCGCGCCGTGGTCGACGGGTTCGACCAGTTCGACGCGGGGCTGTTCGGCATGACCGACCGCGAGGCCGCAGCTGACCGACCCGCAGCACCGGCTGTTCCTGGAGAGCTGCTACACCGCGCTGGAGGACGCCGGCTACGACCCGGCCCGCTACCCCGGCGCGATCGGCGTGTACGCGGGCATCGGCGGCAACAGCTACTTCTGGGAGAACATCCAGCGCAACGCCGCGGCGAGCGGCTCGCCGCACAACGCGGTGTCGCTGGCCACCGGCAACCAGCCGAACTACGTGGCCACGCTGCGTCTCCTACAAGCTGGACCTGCGCGGGCCCGAGCATGACCGTGCACACCGCCTGCTCGACCTCGCTGGTCGCGGTGCACCTGGCCTGCGAGGCGCTGCGCAACGGCGAGTGCGACATGGCGCTCGCCGGCGGGGTCGAGCGTCGAGCTGCCGCACGGCGACGGGCTACCTCGGCATGGAGGGCTTCACCTCCGCCCGACGGGCACTGCCGGCCGTTCGACGCGCGGCGCCAACGGCACGGTCTGGGGCAGCGGCGTCGGCGTCGGTGCTGCTCAAGCGGCTGTCCGACGCGATCGCCGACGGCGACCACGTCCGCGCGGTGGTGCTCGGCAACGCGATCAACAACGACGGCGCGGACAAGGTCGGCTTCACCGCGCCGAGCGTGGACGGCCAGGTCGAGGCGATCGCGCAGGCCCTCGGCGATGGCCGGCGTCGACCCGCGCGACGATCAGCTACGTCGAGGCGCACGGCACCGGCACCGCGCTCGGCGACCCGATCGAGGTCGCCGCGCTGTCCACGGTGTACGGCCGAGCGACACCGACGACGCGGGAGTGGT
Organism: uncultured Actinomycetota bacterium; assembly: GCA_963841395.1. Lineage (GTDB taxonomy): Bacteria > Actinomycetota > Actinomycetes > Mycobacteriales > Pseudonocardiaceae > Actinophytocola. The sequence continues at coordinate 157,114 of CAWJCX010000051.1, read as the reverse complement.
GCGGGATCGGCTCGGTGAAGTCGAACATCGGCCACCTCAGCCAGGCGGCCGGCGTCGTCGGCGTGATCAAGGCGGTGCTCGCGCTCGAGCACGGGATGATCCCGCCGACGATCAACTTCGAGCGGCCGAACCCGGCGATCGACTTCGCGGACACCCCGTTCTACGTCGACACCACGCTGACCAAGTGGGACACCGACGGCGTGCCGCGCCGCGCGGGCGTGAGCTCGTTCGGCATCGGCGGCACCAACGCGCACGTCGTGCTGCGAGGAGGCGCCCGAGCCGGCGCGCCCGGCCCGCGACGTGGCGGCCGGCGCAGCTGCTCCAGGTCTCCGCCCGCACCGAGGCGGCGCTCGACCGCCGCGGTCGCGCGGCTCGCCGACCACCTCGACGGCGCGACCCACGCCGGCGGCGACCTCGCCGACGTCGCGCACACCCTGCGCGTCGGCCGGGCCGAGTACGCGCACCGGGCGGCGTGGTGGCGAGCGACCTGCCCGACGCGGCCGCGGCGCTGCGCGACCCCGCGGCGCCGCCAGCAGCGGCGCGACCGGCGGGCCGGCCCCGCGGGTGGCGTTCCTGTTCTCCGGCCAGGGCGCCCAGTACGCCGGCATGGGCGCGCGAGCTGTACGCGGCGCGAGCCGGTGTTCGCGGCCGCCGTCGACGAGTGCGCCGCGCTGCTCGCCCCGGAGCTCGGCCTGCGACCTGCGGGACCTGATCCTCGGCCGGGACCCCGACGGCGGAGGCGAAGCTGCGCGAGACCCGCTACACCCAGCCGGCGCTGTTCGTCGTCGAGTACGCGCTCGCCACGCTGTGGCAGCGGCATGGGCGTGCGGCCGGCGGCGATGATCGGCCACTCGATCGGCGAGTACGTCGCCGCGACCGTCGCCGGGGTGTTCACGCCTGCCCGACGCGCTGCGCGTGGTCGCCGCCCGCGGCCGGCTGATGCAGTCGGTGCCGGCCGGCGCGATGCTCGCCGTGCAGCTCGACGAGGCGAGGTCGCCGCGGCTGCCGGACGGGCTGTCGCGTCGCGACGGTCAACGGGCCGGGCACCTGCGTGGTGGCCGGGCCCGCCGAGCGCGGTCGCCGCGTTCGCCGAGACGCTGCGGCGGACGGGGTCAAGGCCAAGGCAGCTGCGCACCTCGCACGCGTTCCACTCGCCGATGATGGACCCGATCCTGGCGGAGTTCACCGCGCTGGTGCGCGGCGGTGCCGCCTGTCGCGCGCCGACGCGCCGGTTCCTGTCCAACGTCACCGGCGACTGGATCACCGCCGAGCAGGCCACCGACCCGGCGTACTGGGCGGCGCACCTGCGCCGGCCGGTGCGGTTCGGCGACTGCGTCGCGACGCTGCTCGCCGACGGCGAGCGGCTGGGCGCTGCTCGAGTGCGGGCCGGGCCGCCAGCTCGCCGGCCTGGCCCGGATGCAGGTGGCGACGGCGCGCCGGAGCAGCGGGCGCTGGCGCCGCTGCGCGAGCCTGCCGGGCGCCGGGCGAGCCGGGCGGCGACCTGGCCGCGCTGGCCGCGGCCGCCGGCGCGCTGTGGGTCGACCGGGGTGCCGGTGCGCGCCGACTCGGAGCCCGGCGCACGCCGGGTGCCGCTGCCGGCCTACCCGTTCGAGCGCAAGCGGCACTGGGTCGACCCGGACCCGGTCGCGGCCGTCGCGGCCGCGACGCCGGCGCGGCGCGGCCCGCAGCCGCTGCGCGCGACTGGTTCGCGGTGCCGGCGTGGCGGCAGGCCGCGCCCGACCCCGCGGACCGTCCCGTTCGGACGGTGCCTGGTGTTCGCCGACGGCCCGCGCGGCGACGGCGCTCGCCGACGCGCTGCGGGCCGCCGGCGCCGAGGTCGTGGTCGTCGGCGCGGGCGCACGCGTTCGCGGCGGACGGCGACGGTTCACCGTCCGCGCCCGGCGCGCGCGAGGACTACGACGCGCTGGTCGCGGCGCTGCGGCGAGCCGGTGCCGACCCGGATCGTGCACGCGTTCGCGCTGGACGGCGCAGCCGGCCGGCGCCGACCTCGGCGCGGCCTGGCACGCGCAGGACCGCGGCTTCTTCAGCCGTGCTGCACCTGGTGCAGGCGCTGGCCGGCGCGGATGCCAGCCGACGGCCTGCACCTGGACCTGGTGACCGCCGGCACGTCCGACGTCACCGGCGCCGACCTGACCCGCCCCGAGCAGGCCACGCTCGCCGGCCTCGCCCGGGTGCTGCCGGTGGAGCTGCCCGGGCTGACCGTGCGCCGCGTCGACGCCGACGCCGGCCACCGCCGACGTCCGCGCGGTGGTCGCCGAGCTGCGCCGGCCGGTCGACCGGCGACCGGGCCGAGGTGGCGCTGCGGTCGGGCCGCGCGTGGGTCGGCGGCTACGAGCAGGTCGTCGCCTGCCGGCGGCCGAGCACGGCGCGCTCCGCGACGGCGGCCGCTACCTGGTCACCGGCGGCCTCGGCGGCGTCGGCATCACGCTCGCCGAGGACTTCGCCGTGCGGGCCAGGGCGAAGCTGGTGCTCGTCGCCCGCTCCGGGCTGCCGCCGCGCGACCGAGTGGGACACCCACCTCGCCGTGCACGGCAGCGCGCCGACCGACCGGGTCGGCCGCGGCATCGCGGCGATCCGGCGGATGGAGGCGGCCGGCGCGCAGGTGCTGGTCTGGCCGCCGACGTGACCGACCCCGACGACCTGCGGCGGGTGCGCGACGCAGGCGCACGAGGCGTTCGGCGGCCTGGACGGCATCGTGCACGCGGCCGGCCTGCCCGGCGGCGGCATGGCCGAGGTCAAGGAGCGGGCCGAGGCGGAGCGGGTGCTCGCGCCGAAGCTCGCCGGCACGCTCGCGCTGGCCGCAGGTGTTCGGCGACGACGAGCTGGACTTCGTGGTGCTGTGCTCGTCGATCACCGCGGTGGCCGGCGGGTTCGGCCAGGTCGACTACTGCGCGGCGAACAACTTCCTCGACGCGTACGCGCGCGGCACGCAACGGCTGGCGCGCGCCGGTGCTGAGCCAGAACTGGGGCGGCTGGGCCGAGGTCGGCATGGCCGCCGAGACCGCCGCGCCGGCCGCGTTCCGGGCGCTGACCCACGACGGCGCGACCCGCTCGCTGGACCACCCGGTGCTCACCACCGTGGTCGAGACGGCCGAGCACACGGTCGCTGCGCGGGCTGGTGTCGGCCGGCACCCACTGGCTGCTCGACGAGCACCGGATCGGCGGCGTGCCGGTGGTGCCGGGCACCGGACACCTGGAGTGCGCGCCGGGCCGCCGACCGCCGCGATCCTGCCCGGCCCGGCCGGGCGGCGCGGTCGAGCTGCGGGACGTGGCGTTCCTCGAGCCGTTCGCGGTGCCGGACGGCACGCTCGCCCAGTACCAGGTCGTGACGTCCACTGTGGACGGAGCCGAGGACGGCCTGGAGCTGGAGATCCAGAGCGTCGCGGCGGGCGACGACCCGCACCCACGTGCGCGGCTCGGCCGGCTGGACCGACCGACGCGCCCGGCGCCGGCCCTGGACGTCAACGGGATCATCGCCCGCTGCCGGCGGGTCGACGACGACGGCTCGTTCGGCCGCGGCCGGACCAGCATGCTGACGTTCGGCCCGCGCTGGGCTCGCGCTGCGCCGAGCACCACCTCGGCGACGGCGAGGAGCTGGCGCGCATCGTGGCGCCGCCGGCGACGAGCCGGGCTGGGGCCTGCAGCCCGGCGCTGCTGGACGTGGCCACCGCGTTCGGCCGCGGCCGCGGCGAGGGCACCTACCTGCCGCTGTCCTACGGCCGGATCGTCGTGCGCGGGCCGCTGCCGACGGAGTTCTACAGCCACCTCACCTACCGCGACGGCGACGACCGACGACGTGGTCGCCGCCGACCTGCGGCTCGTGCGACGCGGACGGCCGCGAGCTGGTCGCGATCAGCGACTTCGTGCTGCGCAAGGTGGACCAGGACGCGGTGACCGGCGGGCTCGACCGCCGAGCACGGCCACGAGCCCGGCGGTCGGCCACGACGACCGAGGACATCCCCCCGGCCGACGGCGCGGAGGCGTTCCACCGCAGCCTCGCCGGCGGGCTGCCACCGACCTCGGCCGCCAGGTCGTGATCACCACCCACCCGGTCGCCGACATCGTGGCCCGGGCCAGGGAGGTCACCACCGACACGATCGCCACCGACCTCGACGGCGCCGCGGACGCGCCCCTGCTGCCGACCGGCGGCGGGATCGCCGCCGCGCACCGAGCTGGAGGCGACGATCGCGCGGGTGTGGCGGGAGGGGCTCGGCGTCGAGGCCATCGGCGTCGAGGACGACTTCTTCGGCCTCGGCGGCAACTCGCTGGTCGCCGTGCAGCTGATCGCCGCGCTGCGCAAGGCGGTCGGCGTCCGGCTGCCGATGCGCAGCCTCTTCGAGACGCCGACCGTGGCCGGGCCTGGCCGCCCGCATCGAGGAGATCCGCGCCGAGGAGGCCGCCGCTCCCGCCGAGCCGGAACCGGCGAAGACCACCATCCCCCGGCTGCCACGGTCCTAACGGAGACATCACGGATGAGCACCCCGACCGCGACGACGCCTCGCCCCACGTGGTGGCGAGTGACGGTGACAACGCGGCACAGGCGTCCTGGCGGTGATCGGCGAGCGCCGCGAGGAGCTGCGCGCGGCACTCGTCGAGCACGGCGGCCTGCTGCTGCGCGGGTTCGACATCGGCGGCGTCGACGGCTTCGACGAGGTCGTCCGCGCGCTGGCCGGCGAGCCGCTGACCTACACCGAGCGGTCCTCCCCCCGGCACTCGATCAAGGGCAAGGTCTACACCTCGACGGACTACCCGCCGGAGGAGGAGATCTTCCTGCACAACGAGAACTCCTACCAGGCGCGGCTGGCCGCTGACGCTGTTCTTCTACTGCGTGACGCCGCCGGAGACGCTCGGCGCGACCCCGCTCGCCGACGTGCGCCGCGTGTACGCCGAGCTCGACCCGGCCGTGCGCGACGAGTTCGAGCGCCGCGGCTGGCGGCTGGTGCGCAACTTCCACGACGACTTCGGCACCACGTGGCAGCACGTGTTCAACACCGAGGACCGCGACGAGGTCGCCGAGTACTGCGCGAACAACGGCATCGAGATCGAGTGGCGCGGGAAGAACGGGCTGCGCACCACGGCGGTGCGCGAGGCCGTGCACCTGCGGCCGGGCAGCGACGTGCCGCGCTGGTTCAACCACGCCACGTTCTTCCACGTGACGCACGCTGCGCGAAGGACCTGCAGGAGGGCCTGGTCGCGATGTTCGGCGAGGACGGCCTGCCGACCAACACCTACTACGGCGACGGCGAGCCGATCCCCGCCGAGGTGATGGACCACCTGCGCGCCACCTACCGGGCGGCCAGCGTCCGCTTCGACTACCACCGCGACGACGTGCTCGTGGTGGACAACATGACCGCGGCGCACGGCCGCGAGCCGTTCACCGGCCCGCGCAAGATCGCCGTCGCGATGGCCGAGGCCCACACACCGTCCCAGGAGAGAACTGATGAGCTGACGATCGGTTCGTCGTGGTGCGCAACGACGAGGAGCAGTACTCGATCTGGCCGGCCGGCCGCGAGCTGCCGGCCGGCTGGTACGACGCGGGCTTCACCGGCACCAGGGCCGACTGCCTGTCCCACGTGGACACCGTGTGGACCGACATGCGGCCGAAGTCCCTGCGTGAGGTGTCTTCGTGAGCGAGCTTGCGAGCGAACCATCGACACAGGGCGACCGCGAGCGGCAGATCCGAGCCTGCGAGGAGATGACGTGAGTGACGCGCCTGGGGATGACCTTCCCTGCTTCCTTTGCCCAGGAACGGGTCTGGCTGGCCAACCAGCTCGACCCGAGCTCACCCGTCTACAACGTGTCCCGGCCGGTCGAGCTGCCGGCCGGGCTGACCATCCGAGCAGGCCTGCGCCGTGCTCGGCACGGTCGTGGCCCGGCACGAGGCGCTGCGCACCCACCTGCGCGCGGACGACGACGCCCTGGTCCAGGTCGTGCGCGCGCCCGAGCCGGTGTCGCTGTCCGTCGTCGACCTGTCCGACTGTGGAGGACCGCCGCGCAGCGCGACGAGCGCGGTCCTCGAGCTGGCCGAGCAGCTGGCCCGCGACGCCGATCCCGCTGGACCGGCCGCCGCTGTGGCGGGCCAAGCTGGTCCGCACCGGCGACCGAGCGGTTCATGCTGCTGTTCGTGGCGCACCACGCGGTGTTCGACAGCCACTCGATCACGGTGCTTCCTGGGCGAGGTCACCGAGCTCGCCGCGGCCGCGCTCGCCGACCGCGAGCCGGTGCTGCCCGCCCTCGACATCCAGTACGCCGGACTTCGCGGCGTGGCAGCGCGACCAGCTCGCCGGCGACGAGCTGGCGCGCCAGCTCGACTTCTGGCGCGACCGGCTGGCCGGCGCGCCCGCGGTGATCGGCCTGCCGACCGACCGGCCCCGGCCCGCCGCGGCTGGGCTTCGCCGGCGACGAGGTGTGGTTCGACATGCCCGCCGGGCTGCTCGACCGGGTCGGCGAGCTGGGCCGGGAACACTCGGCGACCCCGCAGATGGTGCTGCTCACCGCGTACGCGGCGCTGCTGCCGCGGCTGTCCGGCACCGGCGACGTGGTGGTCGGCGTGTCCACCGCCGGCCGTGACCTGCCCGAGCTGGCGCCGCTGATCGGCATGTTCGTCAACCCCGTGGCGCTGCGGGTGGACGCGAGCGGCGACCCGACGTTCGCCGAGCTGCTCGGCCGGGTGCGCGACCGCGCTGCTGGACGCCATGGAGCACTGGCACACGCCGTTCCAGAAGATCGTCGAGGCCGTCGCGCCGCAGCGGGACCCGTCCGTGCAGCCGGTGTTCCAGGTGGCGTTCAACTACATCCCGGACTCCGGGTTCGACGTGGTCACGCTCGGCACCACCAAGGACGACCTGGCGTTCGACGTGACCGCGGACCGCAGCCGGCTGCTGTACCGCACGGACCTGTTCGACCGGGCCACCGCGGAGTCCGTCGTGGACCGCTACCTGCGGCTGCTCGCGGCCGGCGTCGCCGACCCGGCCACGGGCGGTCGCCGACCTGCCGCTGCTCGACGACGCCGAGCGCGAGCTGGTCGTCGGCAGCCTGGGCCGGGGCCGGACGCGGCCGGTCCCGCCCGCGACCCGTGCCCGAGCTGGTGGAGCGGCAGGCCGCCGCCGACGCCCGGACGCGGACCGCGCTGGTCGCCGGGGACGTCACGCTGACCTACGCCGAGCTGAACGCGGCCGCGAACCGGCTGGCCCGCACGCTCGTCGAGCGCGGCGCCGGCCCGGAGTCGCTGGTGGCGCTGGCGCTGCCGCGCGGTGCGGACCTGGTGGTCGCGATCCTCGCGGTGCTCAAGTCCGGCGCGGGCTACCTGCCGGTGGACACCGCCTACCCGGCCGAGCCGGATCGCGTTCATGCTCGCCGACGCCGCGCCGGCGCTGGTGCTCGCGCACGAGGGCACCGCTGACCCCGGACGACGTGCCGCGGCTGACGCTGCCCGCCGAACCGTCCGATGTGGACACGAACCTGACCGACGCCGACCGGCGCGCGCCGCTGCGCGGCGAGCACCCGGCCTACGTCATCTACACCTCGGGCTCCACCGGCCGGCCCAAGGGCGTGGTCGTCGAGCACCGCGCGGTCACCGCCTACCTGGCCTACGCGCGGGAGGCGTACCCGAGCCTGGCCGGCACCGTGCTGTCGCACTCGCCGGTGTCGTTCGACCTCACGGTCACCGCGCTGCTCGGCCCGCTCACCGCGGGCGGCACGATCCGGCTGGCCGCGATCGACGACCCGGCCGCGCGGGCCGGCGGCGCGCCCGACCTTCGTGAAGGCCACCCCCGAGCACGCTGCCGCTGCTGGACGGCGGGCTGTCGCCGATCCGCGACCTGGTGATCGGCGGCGAGGCGCTGACCGGCGAGACGCTGCGCGAGTGGCGCGACGCGCAACCCGAGCGCGACCGTGATCAACGAGTACGGCCCGACCGAGGCGACCGTCGGCTGCGTGGCGGCGCGGTTCGAGCCGGGCGAGGCCGTGCGGCCGGGCCCGGTCCGCATCGGCCGGCCGATCCCGGGCATGCGCGCCTACGTGCTGGACGCGCGGCTGACGCCGGTGCCGCCCGGCGTGGTCGGCGAGCTGTACGTGGCCGGCCCGCAGCTGGCCCGCGGCTACCTGAACCGGCCGGGGCTGACCGCCGAGCGGTTCCTGCCCTGCCCGTTCGGCCCGCCCGGCACGCGGATGTACCGCACCGGCGACCTCGCGCGGTGGCAGGTCGGTGGCGGCGGCACGCTGGACTTCCTCGGGCCGCGCCGACCACCAGGTGAAGATCCGCGGCATGCGGGTCGAGCTGGACGAGATCTCCGGCGCGCTGCTCGCGAACCCGGACGTCCGCGAGGCGGTCGCCGTGCTGCGCGGCGAGACCCTGGTCGGCTACGTGGTCGGCACCCCGGACGTGACACCGGACGTCGCCGAGCTCGGCGCCGAGCTCGCGCGGTCGCTGCCCGAGCACATGGTGCCCGCGGCGTTCGTCGTGCTGGACGCGCTGCCGCTCACGCCCAACGGCAAGCTCGACCGCGACGCGCTGCCCGAGCCGGTGGTCGCGCAGGCGGCCGCCTACCTCGCGCCGCGCACCGACGCGGAGACGCTGGTGGCCGAGGTGTTCGCGGAGATCCTCGGCGTGGACAAGGTCGGCGCGCTCGACAACTTCCTGGAGCTGGGCGGCAACTCGCTGCGCGGCATGCGCGCGATGGCGAAGATCCGCTCGCGGATCGAGGTGGACGTGCCGATGCGCGCGCTGTTCCAGTTCCCGGTGGTCGCCGACCTGGCCGCCGAGATCGAGCGGCTGCTCGACGCCGAGCTGGACGAGCTGTCCGACGACGAGGTCGCCGCACTGCTGGCTGAGGAGAACGACTAACCCATGACCGCCCTGCCAGAAGCCGACCGTCGCGGCGGCGGCCCGCGCGGCCCTGCTGGCCCGCAAGCTCCGCAAGAACGCGGACGCCGCGGCCCCGCACGGCATCCGGCCCCGCCCCGACGGCGCCCCGGCGCCGCTGTCCTATGCCCAGGAGCGGGTCTGGTTCATGGACCAGCTCGCCCCGGGCGAGGCGGCGTACCACATCGCGGTGCCGCTGCGGATCCGTGGCGCGCTGGACGTGACCGCGCTGCGGGCGGCACTGGCCGGGCTGGTCGAGCGGCACGAGTCGCTGCGCACCCGCTTCCCCGCGGACGCCGACGGCAAGCCGCTCGTGGTGGTCGAGGCGCACGTCGAGGTGCCGCTGCGGATCGTGTCCGCGCCGGACGAGGCGGGCGCGCAGCGGCTGGTGGACGAGGCCGCGGTCGAGCCGTTCGACCTGGCCACCGGCCCGCTGCTGCGCGCGCTGCTCGTGTCGCTGTCCGACTCGACGACCACGTGCTGCTGCTGTCCAAGCACCACATCGTCGGCGACGGCTGGTCGGTCGACGTCATGCTGCGCGACGTGATCACGCTGTACCGCGGCGGGTCGCTGCCGACGCTGCCGATCCAGTACGGCGACTTCGCGGTCTGGGAGGCCGAGCGGCTCGCGGGCCCGGAGGCCGCGGGGCACGTGGCGTACTGGAAGGAGCGGCTGGCCGGCATCGAGCCGCTCGAGCTGCCGACGGACCGGCCGCGGCCGGCGACGCAGACCTACCACGGCGACTACGTCGAGCTGACCGTCGACCGGGCGACCACCGACGCGCTGGGCGAGCTGACCCGGCGCCAACGGCGGCACGCTGTTCATGACGCTGCTCGCGGCCTACCAGGTGTTCCTCGCCCGGCACTCGCGCCAGGACGACTTCGCGGTCGGCGCCTCGGTGGCCGGCCGGTCCGCGCCCGAGCTCGAGGACGTCGTCGGCATGTTCATCAACATGCTGCCGCTGCGCGCGGACCTGTCCGCCGACCCGACGTTCGCCGAGCTGCTGGCGGCGACACAGCGCAGCGTGCTGGACGGGTTCGAGCACGCGGACGTGCCGTTCGCCAAGGTCGTCCAGGAGCTCGGGCTGGTGCGCGACGTGTCGCGCTCGCCGGTGTTCCAGGCCATGTTCGTGCTGCAGAACTACGAGATGGGCCGGTTCGACGACGCGGCGGCGGGGTCGGACGCCGGGTCGGACGTGTCGTTCGAGTGGACGCCGATGGAGCTGCGCGCCACCCGGTTCGACTTCGAGCTGCACCTCGTCGAGATCTCGTACGGGCTTGTGGGGCAAGCTCGTCTACAACACCGACCTGTTCGACCGGTCCACTGTGGAGCGGATGGCGGACCGGTTCGGCGCGCTGCTCGCGCTCGGTCGCGGCGAACCCGGACACCCCGGTGTCCCGAGCTGGACGTCATGGACGCCGCCGAGGCCGCGCTCGTCGTCGACGGCTGGAACGACACCGACCGCGGACTTCCCGGACGCGGCCACGCTGCACGGGATCATCGAGCAGCAGGCGCTGCGCACGCCGGAGCGCGGTCGCGGTCACGTTCGAGGGCGAGAGCCTCAACTACGCGCAGCTCAACGCGATGGCCAACCGGATCGCGCACCGGCTGCGCGCCGTCGGCGTCGGCGCCGGAGACGCTGGTCGGCGTGTGCGCGGAGCGGTCGCTGGAGCTGGTCGCGGGCCTGCTGGGCGTGCTGAAGGCGGGGGCTGCGTACCTGCCGCTGGACCCGGAGTACCCGGCGGACCGGCTGGCGTTCATGGTGTCCGACGCGGCCGCGCCGGTCGTGCTCGTGCAGAGCCACCTGCAGGACCAGCTGCCGCCGACCGACGCGCACGTGCTGGTGCTCGACCACGAGCAGGAGTGGCACGGCCAGCCGATCCACAACCCGCCGCCCACCACGGCCGACCAGCTCGCGTACGTCATCTACACGTCCGGCTCGACCGGCCGGCCCAAGGGCGTGCCGAACACCCACCGCGGCATCGTGAACCGGCTCGACTGGATGCAGAAGCGGTACGGGCTCGGCGCCGGACGACGTCGGTGCTGCAGAAGACGCCGGCGAGCTTCGACGTGTCGGTGTGGGAGTTCTTCTGGCCGCTGCAGACCGGCGCGCGGCTGGTGCTCGCGAAGCCGGGCGGCCACAAGGACGCCGGCTACCTGCGCGACCTGCTGGTCGTCCGAACGGATCACGACCACGCACTTCGTGCCGTCGATGCTGACCGTGTTCCTCGGCGAGGACGGCATCGAGGCGGCGACGGCGCCTGCGCCGGGTGATCTGCTCGGGCGAGGAGCTGCCGCACGCGGCCGCGGTCGACTTCACCACCCGGTTCCCGAACTGCGGAGCTGCACAACCTGTACGGGCCGACCGAGGCGGCGATCGACGTCAGCTCGTGGCACTGCGACCCGGCCGCGCTCGCCGCGGTCACCGCGGTGCCGATCGGCGCGCCGATCGCGAACCTGCGGCTGTACGTGTGGACCCGGCGGGCAACCCGGTGCCGATCGGCGTGAGCGGCGAGCTGCTCATCGGCGGCGTGGGCCTGGCCCGCGGCTACCACCGCCGGCCCGCGCTGACCGCCGAGCGGTTCGTGCCCGACCCGTTCTCGCCCGTTCCGGGCGCGCGGCTGTACCGCACCGGCGACCTGGCGCGCTGGCGGCGGGACGGGACGATCGACTTCCTCGGCCGCATCGACCACCAGGTGAAGCTGCGCGGCCTGCGGATCGAGCTGGGCGAGATCGAGTCGGCGCTGCGCGAGCAGGACGGCGTGACCGAGGCGGCGGTGATCGTCCGCGAGGACAACCCCGGCGACAAGCGCCTGGTCGCCTACGTCGTGGGCACCGCGCCGGTCGCGGACCTGAAGGCGGCGCTCAAGGACCGGCTGCCGGAGTACATGGTGCCGGCCGTCGTTCGTCGAGCTGGACGTCGCTTCCGTTGACGCCCAACGGGAAGCTCGACCGCAAGGCCCTGCCCGCGCCGGTCGTCACCCGCGACGCGAGCGCCGCGCTGGTCGAGCCGCGGACCGACGTGGAGCGGCTGCTCGCGTCGATCTGGTCGGAGATCCTCGGCGTCGGCCACGCTCGGCATCGACGACGACTTCTTCGACCTCGGCGGGCACTCGATGCTCGCCACCCAGGTGGTGGCCCGCATCCGCAAGGACTCGGCCGGCACCCGCGCGGTCGGCGTGATGGACCTGTTCACCCACCGCACGATCCGCGACCTCGCGTCCTTCATGGCCGGAGACGTGGTCGACGACGGCCCGCGCCGCCTGCTGTACGAGCTGACCAAGACCCGCGGGCAAGCACGACCTGACCTACGTGTGCGTGCCCTACGGCGGCGGCTAGCGCGATCGTGTACCAGCCGCTCGCCGACGCGCTGCCGGACAACTACGCGCTCTACTCGGTCGCGATCCCCGGCCACGACGTCGGGCTGGAGGAGGCCGCGCTGCCGTTCGACGAGCTGACCACCCGGCTCGCCGAGGAGGTCCTGGAGCGCGTCGAGGGCCGGCTCGCGCTGTACGGCCACTGCGGCGTCGGCTCCGCGATCACCGCGGAGGTGGCGCGCAAGCTGGAGGCGGCCGGCCGGGAGATCGAGGTCGTCTACATCGGCGCGATGTTCCCGTTCGCCCGGCCGAAGGGCGCGTTCGCCGCGCTGCGCACGAAGCTCGAGAAGCTGAAGAGCAACCGGCACTACGCGTCGTGGCTCAAGTCGATGGGCGTGGACACCGACGAGCTGGACCCGGAGCAGGCGGACCGGATCATCTCGAACATGCGGGCCGACTCGCGGGCGTCGGAGGACTACTTCACCGGCCTGCTGGACCAGCAGGCGCCGAAGCTGCGCGCGCCGATCGTGTCGGTGGTCGGCTCCGAGGACCCGGTCACCGACTACTACACCGAGCGGTACGCGGAGTGGCAGTTCCTGTCCGACACGCTCGGGCTCGTCGTGCTCGACCAGGCGGGCCACTTCTTCCTGAAGTACCGGGCGGACGAGCTGGCGGAGATCGTCACGACGGTCCACCCGGCCATCGAGCGGTCGGACACCGCGGCGTCTGTCGCTGGCGGCACGCGGCGAGGACGCGCCGTGGGACCTGCGGTGCCTGGCAGCGGATCGGGCGAGCCGGTCGGCCGAGACGGTGAAGCCGACGCATGGCCCGGTTCGTGGCGGTCACGTTCGGCCAGCTGGTGTCGACGACCGGGTCGCTGCTGACCGCGTTCGCGCTGCCGATCTGGCTGTACACGCGGACCGGCTCGGTGACCGACCTCGGTCTGCTGTGGGCGCTGGCGCTGCTGTTCGGCGTGCTGACGCTGCCGGTGGCCGGCGCGATCACCGACCGGGTGGACCGGCGCAAGGTCATGATGCTGGCGAGCTGCCTGTCCGGCTCGATCCAGCTGTGCCTCGCGGCGCTGCTGTTCACCGACTCGCTGTCGTTGTGGCACATCTACGTGCTGGTCTCACTGTCCCAAGTGGGCGGTTCGTTCCAGCGGATCGCGTTCCAGTCGGCGGTGCCCCAGCTGGTGCCGAAGAAGGTTCCTGGGCCACGCGATGGGCATCGTGCAGCTGTCCACCGGTACCGCGCAGCTGCTGATGCCGGTGCTCGCGGCGGGCCTGTACGCGGCGATCGAGTCTCAAGGGCATCCTGCTGATCGACGTGGCGAGCTACGTGTTCGCGATCGTGGCGCTGCTGTTCGTGCGGTTCCCGGACCTGATGGGCTGGCGGCCCGCGCGAGCCGCTGATGGTCGCGATCGTCAACGGGCTGCGGTACTCGTGGAACCACCGCGGCTTCCGCACGATGCTGGCGTACTTCGCGCTGGGCAACGTGTTCCTGGCGCCGGCGCTGGTGCTGGTCACCCCGCTGGTGCTGTCGTTCGCGGGTACCACGCAGGTCGCGCAGGTAGCGCTCGGCCGAGGCGGCGGGCGCCATCGCGGGCGGCATCCTCATGTCGGTGTGGGGCGGCCCGCGCAAGCGCCGGATGATCGGCGTGCTGATCGGCAACCTCGGCACGGCGATCGGGCTGCCTGATCATCGGCCTGGACGCGTCGCTGGTCGTGGTGTTCTGCGGCATGTTCTTCATGGCCGGCTCGATGGCCACGGCGCAGGGCATCTACGCGACGCTCGTGCAGGTGAAGGTGCCGCAGCGCTACCACGGCCGGGTGTTCGCCCTGAACCAGACGATCACCTGGTCCACCCTGCCGATCGGCTTCGCCCTGCTGGCGCCCGGGCGCCACGGCGCTGTTCGAGCCGATGATGGCACCGGACGGCGCGCTGGCCGGCACCGTCGGCGCGCTGATCGGCACGGGCGACGGCCGCGGCATCGGCCTGGGCTACGTGCGTGTTCGGCCTGGCGCTGATCCTGATCACGATCGGCGGCTTCTCGATCCGGCTGCTGCGCCGCTTCGACACCGAGGTCGAGGACTCCCTGCCCGACGACCTGATCGGCGCCCAGGAACGCGAACGCCGCCTGGCCGCAAAGGCCGTGGCGGAGCCGAAGGTGGCCGCCGCCGCGTGAGGTAACGCCTGGTCACGCGAGACCGACCCCTGGTTCGACCGGTCGGCTCGCCCCGGAGGAGACCTCATGCACGCGGTGGTAGCCATCTTCGCGATGCCCAAGCCGGACGGCGTGTCCCTGCCGCTGCGAGGCATCGTCGAGCGGGTGAGTCAGGAGCCGGGATTCGTGGCCGGCTACTGGACCCATGACGGCGAACGCGCCTACAACATGCTGGTGTTCGACTCACCGGAGGCGGCCGAGCAACGAGCCGCGGACATAGGAAACAACACCACGAACCAGACGGCGGCGGGCATCATCCTCGAACGCGTCACCGTCTCGGAGGTCATCGCCCACGCCACCCCACCGACAACAACCTGACCCAACCCTGCCCCGCGCGCACGCGCGTACACGCGCGCGCACCCCGTGATCCGGAGCCCCCGCCCTCTCCGGGGGCACCCCGATATCGCCAAGCCTATCGGGGGTTGCCGGATCGTGGGGGCGTCGTGGGTCGGCTGTGGACAGCTCGGTCGACTGTGGACAACTCAGAGGAGCGCGGGGGTGCCGGCCTCCAGGGCGAGGAGGAAGCGCTTGCGCGGGAGGCCGCCGCCGTAGCCGGTGAGGCTGCCGGACGTGCCGACGACGCGGTGGCACGGGACGACGATGCTGATCGGGTTGTGGCCGTTCGCGTGGCCGACCGCGCGGGACGCGGTCGGGCGGCCGATCGTCGCGGCCAGCTCGCCGTACGTGGTCGTCTCGCCGTAGGGCACCTCGCGCAGCGCCGCCCACACCTGCCGCTGGAACGGCGTCCCCGTCGGCGCCAGCTCGAGGTCGAACTCCGTGCGGGTGCCGGCGAAGTACTCCGTCAATTGTGCCACCGCGTCGGCGAGGGCCGCATCGTCGCGCGAACCGAACGACGCCGGGGCGTAGCGGTGCTCCGCCATGTACAGGCCCGTCAGCGCACCACCGGCGCCGACGAGCGTGATCGGCCCGATCGGGCTGTCCATCACCGCGTGAACCATGCCGTCCACATTGCTCCCCTCCCGAACACCCGGCTGGCGGGAATCGGCCGTGGCCGTCGGCGTCGCTCGTTTCTGTCGGTGGGCCGTGCTGGAGTGGCGCCCATGATTGAGAAGTTTCGCGCACTGCACTCCGGCGCCGTCCTGGTCCTGCCCAACGCCTGGGACGTCGCCAGCGCCCGCCTCATCGAGCAGGCCGGCGCGCCCGCGGTGGCCACCACCAGCGCGGGCGTCGCCTGGAGCCTCGGCGCGCCGGACGGCGACCAGCTGACCCGCGACCGCGCCGTCGACCTGGTCGCCCGCGTGGTGGCCGGGGCGCGCGTGCCGGTCACCGCCGACATCGAGTCCGGCTACGGCGCCACGGCGGCCGACGTCGGCGACACGGTCCGCGCGGTGGCCGACGCGGGCGCCGCCGGCATCAACCTCGAGGACGGCGCCTACCCCGGCGTGCGCCCGGTCGGCGAGCAGGCCGAACGCATCGCGGCCGCCCGCGCCGCCGCACCGCTGTTCGTCAACGCGCGCATCGACACCTACCTGTTCGGCGTCGGCGACCCGGCCGGGCGGCTGGCCGAGACCGTCGCCCGGGCCAGGGCTTTCGCCGACGCCGGGGCCGACGGCGTGTTCGTACCCGGCGTCGTCGATCCGGAGATCATCGCGTCCCTGGCCTCCCAGATCCCCGTGCCGTTGAACGTGATGGCCGGCCCCGGCGCACCGTCGGTCGCCGAGCTCGGCCGGCTCGGCGTGGCCCGGGTCAGCGCCGGCTCCGGCATCGCGCAGGCCGCGTACGCCCTCGCCGTGCGGTGCGCCAAGGAGATGCTGACCGCCGGCACGTACGCCGCGCAGGCCACCGACCTGGAGTACGGCGAGCTGAACGCCCTACTGTCCTGACCTGCGAAGATCGACTAAATAAAACCGGTTGGTCGGTATTGACATACCGCACGGTCGGTTATTGAATGGTTGGTGGCGCGCCCCTGATCCGTTCGAATCCGTCGAACTCCGTTGGGGACGATCATGACTACTTCGATCACGAACCGGCCCGCCCCGTGGTGGCTGCGCGAGCTCGCACACGGCCGCGCAGCCTACGAGGAAATGCTCGGCTGGCCGGTCTCCGTACAGGTGGGCAACCGGGTGCTGATCGTGGCGATCGGCTCGTCGGTCGCCGCGCTGACCATGCCGGCCGCTCTCGGCGCCGCGGTACGCGGCGAGTTATCCCTGGCCATGCAGAACGGCCCGGTGCTCAGCGACCCGGACGGTCTCATGTGGACATTCCTGACCAGACCGGCCGAGTGCCTGCGGCCGGGCGTGGCGACCGAGCTCGCGAAGGCACGCGTGCGGCTCGCGCCGCGCGGCGGCCACGTGGTCGTGCCGACCGCGCCGACCGTCCGCCCGACGGTGGTGGGCACGGGGTGGCGCTGGGTCGACCCGCCGGCCCCGGTCCGTCCGCTGCCGCCCGCCTACCCGGTCATCGCGGTCACCCGCCGCCTCACCGAGCGCGCCGACCTCGCCGCGTAGCCAACAAAAGAGGTGGTGGCCGCCATCGGGCGACCACCACCTCCGGTACGGCTGGTGCTACGCGTTCGACATCTCCCACGGCGCGTTCTGGCCGTGGTTGTCCTTGTGGCTGGAGTTCGAGATGTCCGTCGTCAGCTGCGGCCAGTGTCCCTGCGGGAAGCCGTCGTTCGACTGGATCCGCTGGTTCAGGTCCTTGATCGCCGGCAGCAGCGTGCTCGCGACGAACGCCTCGAGCACGGCCAGCGCCGCGGAGACCAGGCCCCACACCTTGGCGGCGGACACACCCGCGGCCGCGGCGGCGGGCGGCGCGCCGGCCCCGGTGGCCGCGGCACCCGCCTCGGCGGTGAGCTCGATGACGAACGACACGACCGCGGACACCACCGCGAGCCACGCGACGCCGATCGCGATCGCCATCTTCGTCAGCACGTCGTCCACCTCGTCAGTGGCGGACTTGATCGCGCCGAGCGCCTTCTGCTGCTGCGGCAGCACGTTCTTGTAGGCGTTCGCCGCGGAGCCGGACCAGTTGTCGTCGGTCTCCATCGAGCCGGCCGTGAACACGTCCTGCCAGTTGCTGGCCTTCGCGCCGATGTCGTTGGTCCACGAGTTGCCGTGGTTCCACAGGGTCCACGGCACGCCCGGCTCGGTGACGAACTTGCCGATCTCCGTGAGGACCTTGCCGATGAAGTCGCTGACCGCGTTCAGGGCGTCTCTGATCCGGTCCATGATCCATCCAGGAAGCCAGTCCAGCACGCTGTTGATGTTGTCGACGAGTCGCTGGAACTCCTTGGGAATGTTGTCCAGCGCCTCCTTCACCCGGCGAAGGATGTCCTCGAACTCGCCCTGCCCCAAGATGCCGCCCATGTCGACTCCCCTCACCAAACGTTGTTCATGCGGTGCACGCCGGACTCTTCTTCTTGCTGGTAGGTCTGCGCGGAGTTGCGCAACGCCGTGGCGACGTTGGCCGACATGGCCTGGCCCTCGCCGATCAGACCGACCATCTTCGCCTGGAACTGCTGGTACATCGCGGTGACGCCGAGCTTGTCCGCGACGTAGGAGAAGTGCAGCGCCTCCAGGTCGAGTCCGTCCGCCGTGCCCTTCGCGGCGCCGAGGTCGGTGCCGCACTGGTCCCACTTGTCCGCGTCGTGGCGCAACGCCGCGAGCGCCACCTGGTACTGGTCCTGCGTTGGGGCCATCGTCTCTCCTGCTGTGTTTCGGGGGGTTCGGATCAGGCCTGCGGGGGTCGCACGCCGAAGAGCTTCGTGACGAACTCCTGCGGGTCCGCGGTGAGCGCCTGCAGTTCGGTGATGGCGCTGTTCGAGCGGCGGCGCGGGGTGGCCTCGGCGACGTTCGCGTACGCGGCGGCGAACGCGTCGCGCAGCTCGCCGGCGATCTCCAGGTTGTTGGCCGTGCCGATCCAGCGGGTGTCCGTCTCGATCTGGACCTCGACGACCTGGGTACCGTCCATCGCGACCGTGATGTGCCCGCCGTCGCTGCGTCCCTTGACCGGCTTGCGGCGCAGCTGCGCGGCGGCGTCGGCGGCGTCGGCGGCCTTGGTCTCGGCCGCGGACTCGGTGCCCACGCGGTGCAGCAGGTACAGCAGCTGGTCGATCATCTCGCCGGACGGGTTGAGGTCGAACGGCGCCGCCGGCACGGGCGCCGGCGCGGGGCGGGAGTCCGCGGCGGGCTCGTTCTCCTCGGCCTCGGCGACCTTCTCCGCCCAGCCGGTCAGCCGCGCGACGCCCGCGGCGTTGACCGCCTCGATCACCGTGGCACCAAGCTTGCGCGCGTCGACCTTGTCGTACCACTCGCGCTCGAGGCGGAAGTCGGTCACCACGCCGTCGCCGTTCACGACCGCGGTGATCGACTCGGTCTCGTCATGCCCTTCATAGGTGGCCGCTGGATCCTGGGCCGCCCCCAGGACCCGGCTCATCCGGTCGGCCTCCCCCCGCAGTGCGTGCAATGCCTCGAAGCCCGCGGGCATGGTCATTACCGACCTCCTCTGAAGTTGCCGGAGCGTACGACGAAAGCATCCCGATCGAAGTTCCGGCGGCAAGGCATCCGTTGCCGATGCAAACCCTGGAACCGCCGTCCGGCGGCCGACATCTACTCTCAGCGCAACCCATCCTGAACGGGGGAGACATGCCCGACATCGAGTACAGATTCGGCACCGGCGAGGGTGACCCGAACGTCCACACCTCAACGGCGAACGTCGATGTGGACGGTGACGGCGTGGCCGACGCCGTCGCACTCGACTTCGACGGCGACGGCCGGGTGGACGACGTCATGTGGGACTCCGACGGCGACGGCGTCGCCGACACCGCGGTGCTCGACCTGGACGACGACGGCGTGGCCGAGTCCGAGTACTCCGACCCGACCGGCATGGGCACCTGGAACGCGGAGGGCCGCGGCTCCGGTCCGGACACCTCCGCGCAGCCCGAGCCCGCCCCGGAACCGGCCCCCGGTCCCGACAGCACCGGCGACGGAACCGACGGCACCGACGATGCCGGCAGCGA
Source organism: uncultured Actinomycetota bacterium (assembly GCA_963841395.1). Classification (GTDB taxonomy): domain Bacteria; phylum Actinomycetota; class Actinomycetes; order Mycobacteriales; family Pseudonocardiaceae; genus Actinophytocola. Next base: position 137,707 of record CAWJCX010000051.1, on the reverse strand, counting down.
CTACGAGCCCTACGACGAGGACGACGGCACCGACACCACCTCCGGTGAGGACTCCCCGGACGTCCCCGGCACGGACTCGGACGACTCCGACGACTCGGACGACTCCGAAGACAGCGAGGACGGCTCCGCCACGCCGACCGCCGACGACTCGGACGACGCGGACTCCACCGGCGACTACGACCCGCGCCCGGACGAGGACGACTCCGACGCCGCCGAAGACGGCTCGGGCCTGTTCGACGGCCTCGAGGACGCGCCGGACGTCGACCGCGACGCGATCACCGACTGGTACGAGGAACTCGGCTAGCCGGCCGGAGCCGGGGTCGCGTCGTCGGGGTCGATGTCGTTGGCGACGCGGCGCCGGTGCAGCAGCGGCAGCACGAACCACAGCGTGCCGAACAGGACCGCGGCGAACACTGTGATCACGATCGCGCCCCAGTCGCCCAGCACCTCGTCGGTCAGCAGCAGCACCGTGAACGTCATCGCGACCGCGAGGCAGGCCATGCCCCAGATCGCGAAACGGTTGGCCACCTCGATGATCATCGGCCGCTCGCCGCGCCGGAACAGCACGCGGTGCCAGGCCGCCGGCGCGCTCAGCAGCGCCACCGCCGTGGTCGCGAACAGCACCGCGATCAGGTGCACGACGTGCTGGAAGGTCGTGGCGCGCGCGTAGGGCTCGGTGAACGCGACCGCGAGCAGGAAGCCGAACAGGAACTGCACCCCGGCCTGCGCGACCCGCAGCTCCTGCAACAGCTCGTTGACGTTGCGCGTCAGGCGTTCGTGCTCGGACTCCTCGCGCTCGGCGGCGCGGTCCTCGGTCTCTGCGGCCATCCCCGAGGATAGCCTCGGCAACGCCTGACAAAACCCGTCATTTCGGACGCCGCCGCCCGTGCCTCACTCCGGGTCGGCCACCTGGTCGAGCCGGTCGAGCAGGCGCAGGTCGGGCGGCACGAGCGTGGTCGACAGGACCAGCGCGCGGATGAGGTTGTCGTTGAGCTTGTTGCCGACGGGCTCGCCGACCTCCTCGCGGGTCAGCCCCGCGACACCGGCCCGGGACAGCCGGTCGCGGATGCCGGCGAACAGGTGCTCGACCTTGCGGTGGGTCCAGCCGGCCTCGGGCTGCAGCTCGGTCAGCTGCTTGGCGACCTGCTGGCGGGTCATCGGCTGCGGGTCGGACTCGTGCAGCAGGTAGCGCTGGCCGAGCAGGACCAGGGCGAGGCGCTCGTCGGGCAGCAGGCGGTAGGTCTTCGGCGGGTCGGTGTTGGCGTCGTGCCTGGTCACCGGCCGCCGGCCGTCCGAGCCGGCGACATAGAGCTCCAGCAGGTGCTCGCGGCCGCGGGTGCCGGGCACGAACAGCGGCGTGTAGCCCTCGGCGAGCGGCAGCGACTCCTCCTTGGCGAACAGCCACTGCGAGCCGGGCAGGCGGATCGGCAGCCGGCCGGTGTTGCTCACCCACCACAGGCCCTCCCGGTGGGTGAGCAGGCCGTGCTGGCGGCTGACGCGGCGGTCGTCCTCGCCGATGCAGACGTGCACCTCGGGCTTGTTGCGGCCGAACACGACGGTGCGCCCCTCGCTCGGGACCATCGTGATGCCGCCGCCGATCGCGAGCGCGAAGATCGCCCCCGGCGCCGACGACGGCGGCACGCCGTAGGCCAGGCTGTCGTGCGTCCCCGGGAGTCGCCGGCCCTCGAGCGTGTCCACCCGTTCAGTATGCGGGTGGCGGCTCGGGACCCCTCCCCTGCATCTCGAACGCCATGAGCGTCAGTCCTATGGGGACGGTGCCGGCCGCGCGCGGCGGGGCGGCCAGCTCGTGCAGCTCGGCGGTCAGGTCGTGCAAACGCTTGCGGGCGTCGCGCCACTGCTCCGGGGTCAGCCACAGGTCGGCGTCGGTGACCGCGGCGTCGGAGTCCGGCCGCCACGCGGCGACGCGCTGGCGCAGGTTCGTGATCATCGCCTCGACGAGCAGCGGCTGCGCGGCCTTCTGGTCGGACAGCGGGCTGCCCTTCACCGTGCGGTAGAGCCGTTCCCGGCCACCGCGCTTGGGCCGGACCTCGCTGAGCTCGACCAGGCCCGGCGCGGTCGAGCGTGCGCAGGTGCTGGCTCGCCAGGCCGTGCGAGATGCCGAGCTCCGCGGCGAGGCCGGCGGCGGACATCGGGCCGCTCCACATCATCGTCAGCATCCGCAGCCGGGTGGGGTGCCCGAGTGCGCGCAGCACGGGATCGACCGTCATCGACGGAGTATCCCACCCCCTAGCAGTTGCTAGGGTGTTGGCGTGGACTTCCGTCGGGTGTGGTTCGCGGACGCGATCAGCCAGCTGGGGACCCGGATGACGTTCCTCGCCGCGCCTCTCGTGGCGGTGCTGACGCTGCACGCGTCGGCGTTCGAGGTGGCCCTGGTGCGCGCGTTCGAGTCGGTGGGGGCGCTGCTGTTCGGGCTGGTGGCGGGCGCGTGGATCGACCGGCTGCGGTGCCGGCCGGTGTTGCTGGCCACCGACCTCGGCCGCTGCCTGGTGCTGGCGACGATCCCGGTCGCGGCGCTGCTCGGGTCGCTGACCCTCGGGCATCTGTACGTCGCGATGTTCGTCGGTCGGCTCGCTGTCCATCTGGTTCGACGTCGCGCAGCAGTCCTACCTGCCGCGGCTGCTGCCGGCCGCGAAGCTGGTGTCGGCCAACGCGAAGCTGTCGGCGAACCGCTCGGTGGCCGCGCTGGCCGGCGCGTCGGCGGGCGGGTTCCTCGTGCAGCTGCTGACCGCGCCGCTGGTGTTCGCCGTGGACGCGCTGAGCTTCCTGTGGTCCGCGGCGTGGATCCGGTCGGTGCGCCACCGCGAGCCGCCGGTCGCAGCGGCAGCCGGATCGGCACCTGGGCCGGGAGATCGCGGCCGGCGTGCGGTTCGTGGTGCGCCAGCCGCTGCTGCGCGCGATCGCGGGCAACACGGCGACGTTCGTGCTGTGGCAGGCCGCGAACTCGGCGGTGACCGTGGTGTTCCTGGTGCGCGAGATCGGCCTGTCGCCCGGCGCGATCGGCCTGCTCAGCACGGTCGGGCTGGTCGGCGCGCTGCTGGCGTCCGCGGTCGCCGGCCGGCTGACCGCGCGGTTCGGCCAGGCGCGGGTGCTGCTGGCGGCGGTGGTCGCGCTGGGGCCGGCGTACGTGGCGGCGGCGTTCACGACGCCCGGCTGGGGGCTGGCGTGGTTCGTGGTGAGCACGTTCCTGGCGAGCCTCGGGATCGTGCTGGCGGGCGTCACGGAGATGACGTGCCGGCAGGTGGTCTGCCCGCCGGAGCTGCTCGGCCGGGTGAACGCGACGATGGAGTTCGTGATGTGGGCGGTGCTGCCGCTGGGCGCCGTCCTGGGCGGCGGCCTGGCGACGTGGCTCGGGCTGCGGGAGACGCTGTTCGTCGCGGGGATCGGCGCGTGCTTCGCCGCGCCTCTGGGTGGTCTTCTCCCCGCTGCGCCGCATGCGCGACTTCGCCGAAACTGTCGGACCCCTCGTGGCAGGGTCGTTCGCATGGCGGTTGACGTGCTCCTCGAACCCTGGACCGACGCGGACCTCGACATCCAGCTGCGGGCCAACACCCCGGAGCTGATGGAGTTCCTGGGCGGCCCGGAGCCGACCGACGCCATCCACGCGCGGCACCAGCGGTTCCTCGCCCTGCCGGTCGACGGCACGGGCCAGATGTTCCGGATCGCGTTACCCGGCGCTCCCGGGGCCGGCTCCGTCGGCTACTGGGAGCGCGAGTGGCAGGGGTCGACCGTCTACGAGATGGGCTGGATGGTGCTGGCCGAGCACCAGGGCCTCGGCGTGGCGAGCGCCGCGGTCCGGCTGGCGGCCGGCCACGCGGCCGCGCACGGCCGGCACCGGTTCGCCCACGCGTACCCGAAGGTGGCCCACGGCGCGTCCAACGGGGTCTGCCGCAAGGCCGGCTTCGAGCTGCTCGGCGAGGTCGACTTCGAGTACCCGAAGGGCACGCCCATCCGCTGCCACGACTGGCGCCTGGACCTCCGCGCCATGGCCGACCCGCAGGCGCGTCGGGGCACCGGCGACAATGGGTGAGTGCAGCCTGTCGTGAACCCGCTGCGGATCGGCCCCTACGCGGTCGACCCGCCGGTCGTGCTCGCGCCGATGGCCGGCATCACGAACGTGGCCTTCCGGCGCCTGTGCCGCGAGTACGGCGCGGGCCTGTACGTGTGCGAGATGATCACCGCCCGCGCGGTGGTGGAGCGCGACCCCAAGACCCGCCACATGATGGCCTTCGACGAGGGCGAGTCGCCGCGGTCGATGCAGCTCTACGGCGTCGACCCGGCCACGATGCGCGAAGCCGTGAAGATCATCATCGGCGAGGGGCTGGCCGACCACATCGACACCAACTGGGGCTGCCCGGTGGCGAAGGTGACCCGCCGCGGCGGCGGCGCCGCCCTGCCCTACAAGCGAAGGCTGTTCGCGAACATCATCGCCGCGTGCGTGCAGGCCGCGGCGCCGCACGGCGTGCCCGTCACCGCGAAGTTCCGGGTGGGCATCGACGAGGGCCACCACACCTACGTCGACGCGGGCCGCATCGCGGAGGCGGAGGGCGCCGCCGCGGTCGCCCTGCACGCGCGGACCGCGGCGCAGCGCTACTCGGGCCAGGCGGACTGGACGCACATCGCGCGCCTCAAGGAGGCGGTGCACACGATCCCGGTGCTGGGCAACGGCGACATCTTCACGGCCGCCGACGCGCTGGCGATGATGGCGAAGACGTCCTGCGACGGCGTCGTCGTCGGCCGCGGGTGCCTGGGCCGGCCGTGGCTGTTCGGCGAGCTGCAGGCGGCGTTCGCCGGCACGCCGATACCGCCGGGACCACGCCTGGGCGAGGTGGCCCTGGTCCTGCGCCGCCACGCCGAGCTCCTCACCGAGCACGACGGCGAGGACAAGGGCATGCGCGACCTCCGCAAGCACATGGCGTGGTACTTCATGGGCTTCCCGGTGGGTGCCGAGCTCCGCCGCAGGCTGGCGATGGTCACCGCGATGTCCGAGCTGGACGCCCTGCTGGGCGAGCTCGACCCCGACGCCCCGTACCCGTCGGCCGCCGAGGGACCGCGGGGCCGCCAGGGTTCGCCGGGCAAGGTCACGCTGCCCTACGGCTGGCTGGACGACCCCGACGACGCGAGCGTGCCGCAGGGCGCGGACCTGATGCACTCGGGCGGCTGACCGAAACCCCACTCCGCGCGGCTAACCTGCAACGAGGACACCGAGTTCGGGGGAGAGCATGCGACGTACCCGCTGGCACCTCGCGGCCGCCGCGCTCGGGCTGCTGCTGGCCGGGTGCAGCACGCAGGTCGCGGGCCGTCCGGTGGCCGCGACGGCCAGCACCCCCGACGGCGACCGGAGCCTCGTCGAGAAGTACTTCGACGAGCTCAACGCGTCGGCCGACGACGGCACCCAGCGGCAGTTCCTGCAGAGCACCCAGCACCCCGACTACACCGACCGGCTGTGCGACCTCGGCGACCTGACCCTGCACGTCGAACCCGCGATGTCCACGTTCCGCACGAACCCCGACTGGGTCCCGCCGGAGTCCGGCTCCGGCGAGCACCCGCGCGGCACCATCTACGTCCTCGGGGTGTCGGTCGCCATCCGCCAGCAGGGCGCGCTGCTCGGCGAGCAGATCGGCTCGGAGCGCGTGGTGGTGCTCGACGGTAAGGCCTACGGCTTCTCGCCGTGCCCCACCGGGTGACCGAACCGGGGAGTCGGCTGATCGTCATCGCGTTCCGCTAGGAATGCCGGCATCGCGCGTCACTTGGTTGGAGCAGTGCCAGTTCCACCACTAGGGGGAAATCGGAATCCCGTCCCCCCAAGCCTCAAGGCGGGTCACCGCCGGGACGAAGAGTCCTAGGTAGGGAGGTGAGCGCGGTGGCGGTACTGGACCAGGGAGTGGCCCAGCCGGGACCAGCCCGGCGAAACTCTGCGCGACACGACCCGACCTGGCCGGACCGGCGGACCAACGAGCCCACCGTACCGGTGCAGCCCGCGGCCCGGCATCTCGAGACGACAGCCGAACCGGCCGAGCCGGCCGACGCCGCGAGCCTCGTCGAGCTGTACGAGTCCGTCGCCAGCCTGCTCGCCCGCCGCGGCGAGTGGCGCCAGGCCTACGAGCACCTTCGCCACGCGCTCGAGCTGGCCACGTCGGACAAGACGCTGCCGCCGCAGGTACCCCAGCAGTACCGCCTCGAGGTCGCGCGGCTGCGCCGCGAGCACGCCGAGGCCCGCGAGCAGAGCATCCGCGACGCGCTCACCGCCAGCTACAACCGCCGCTACCTCGACCAGCGGCTGCTCGAGGTCGTCGAGCAGCAGGCCGGGGCGCCGTCGGCCGGACTGGCCGTCGCGCTGGTCGACCTCGACTGGTTCAAGAGCGTCAACGACACCTTCGGCCACCTCGTCGGCGACCGGGTGCTGCAGCAGGTCGTGGAGCTGCTGCAGGTCGAGCTGCCGGAAGGCGGGTTCTGCGCCCGCTACGGCGGCGAGGAGTTCGTCCTCATGCTTCCCGGCGTCGACGGCGCCGCCGCGATCACCGTGGCCGAGGCCGCGCGGGCGCGGATCGAGCAGTACCCGTGGTCGACGATCGTGCTGGGCCTGCGGGTCACCGTCAGCATCGGCGTCGCGCACCACCAGACCGCCGACGGACGCGCGTCGGCCAACCCCGAGCAGCAGTTGCGCAGTGCGGACGGGCTCCTGTACACGGCCAAGCAGTCGGGCCGCAACGCCGTCGCCTACCGTGTGGGTGGCGAGGTTCGACTGTCCGGCGCGCCGGTCCGTCGGCCACGCTGACGAAAACACTGGGCCGCAGTTCGATAACGTTTGATCAAGTGCCCGCAATAGCCCGATCGGGCTATCGAAACAGGGCCGAACGCGCACGCAAAGTACCTGAAAACGGATCTGCAGTCGTCACGGGTGCCATCCATCCGTACTATCTGGGCCCAGAGCGACACTGTGAGTCGGCAACCCTCTTGCCGTCTACAACGTCTTGATTAAGAAAGCGGCACGAACAGTGCTGTTGGGCAGGTTCGCGCGAGTGGGAAGGAGACCGGGTGCCCGACGATGAGCGGCCAGGCGGCACCCACTCCTCCGCCGGTGATTCGAACGGGTACGGCCGACGGCACCGGCGAGCCGAGGAGCCGTCGGAGAAGCCGCGCCGGCGTCGCCGTTCCATGGAGGACGGCTCCGGCGGGCTGAGCGTCGCCGACCTCGTGCAGCGCCACCACACCGGCTCCCGGCCGGACCTGCCCTCGGTCAACCCCGACGCCACCGGCCACCACGCGATGCCGCCCGCCGGACAGCCGGTGCCGCGCCGCAACCCCGTCGAGGACGGCGGGCCGGGCCCGCAGTGGCCGGACCAGCATCCCGGTCAGCACCCGGACGCCGTCCGCCGCGTCGTGCCGCCCGCTCCCGGCCAGAACACCGGCCACCGCGCGATGCCCGAGCCGCCCGGCTACCCGCCGGCCGACCTGCCGCCGGTCCAGGCGACCGGCCGCCGCGCGATGCCCGACGACCCCTATACAGGGGACCGCCTCGCGCCGGGCCACGGCGTGCCCGACGACGGCTACGGCCCGGCGGGTCACCGCGCCGCACCGGACGACGGGTTCGACGGATACGGCACCGGCGGGCACCGCGTTCCCCCGGGACAGGCCTCGGGCAGCTATCCCGTGCCGCCCGCGCCCGGCCAGTTCTCCGGCGGCCGCGGCTTACCGCCCGGCGCGGCCCCCGGTCGCCGCGCCATGCCCGACGACGGGTTCGGCCCAGGTCGCCCGGTCCCCGACGAGAACTTCGGTCCCCCCGCCCGCCCGATGCCCGACAGCTTCGGCCCCGGCGCCCCCCAGCACGACAACGGCTTCGGCCCCGGTGCGGCTCCGGACAACGGGTTCGGCCCGGGCGCGGCGCCCGACAACGGCTTCGGCCCAGGCGCACCCGACGGCTTCGGCCCCGGCGGGCCCATGCGCGACAACGGGTTCGGCCCGGGCGCGGCACCGGACAACGGCTTCGGCCCAGGTGCACCCGACGGCTTCGGCCCCGGCGGGCCGATGCGCGACAACGGCTTCGGGCCGGGTTCGGCGCCGGACAACGGCTTCGGGCCCGGCGCTCCCATGCCCGACAACGGGTTCGGCCCCGGCGCACCCGACGGCTTCGGCCCAGGTGCGGCACCCGACAACGACTTCGGTCCCGGCACGAGGCCCGACCGCGGTTTCGGTCGCGGCGTGCCCGACAACGGGTTCGGCCCCGGCGCCCCCATGCCGGACAACGGCTTCGGTCCCGGGCCCGACAACGGTTTCGGGCCGGGCGCACCCGACGGCTTCGGGCCCGGTGGCCCGATGCCCGACGAGAGCTTCGGTCCGGCGGACCCCGGCGGCTTCGGCCCCGGGCAGCACACCGGCCGCCGCGCCCTTCCCGACCTGCCGCCGGGCCAACGCTCCGGCAGCTACCCGGTGCCGCCGGCGCCCGGCCAGAACACCGGCAACTACCCCGTACCGCCCGCACCGGGCCAGTCCTCCGGCGGCCGCGGCCTTCCCCCCGGCCAGAACACCGGCAACTACCCCGTGCCACCCGCACCGGGCCAGTCCTCCGGCGGCCGCGGCCTCCCGCCCGGCCAGAACACCGGCAACTACCCCGTGCCACCCGCGCCCGGCCAGGCCACCGGACGCCGGCCCATGCCGGAGGACCCGCGCGGGCCCGGCCAGGCCTCGGGCTACCGCGCGCTCCCGGGCCGCCCGCCCGGCGACCCGATGGGCCGCCCCTCCGGTCCCGTCCCCGGCGACCCCATGGGCCGCCCCTCGGGCCCGATCCCGGGCGACCCCATGGCCAACGGCCGCCACCCGTCCGGTCCGATCCAGCGGCCCGCCGGCCCGCCGCCCGGCCCGCGCGAACCGATGGCCGACGACCAGGCCGCGAACCCGCCCGGCCGGCCCGGCCCCACCGAGCGGCCGGTTGGCGAGCGTTCCCTGCCGCCGCGGCCGAGCGAGTCCGGCGCCGTGCCGCTGCCGCCGCCGCGCCGTCCCGCCGACGCCATCTCGATGACCACGGAGATGGAGGCGATCGGCGAGGACGTGCAGAAGCGCCGCGGTATCGACCACACGCTGGCCCGCTTCTCCGCCGTCCACGACGAGATCCAGGCCGAGGAGCGCGAGCGCAAGGCCAAGCGCCGCAAGCTGATGCGGTGGCGCCAGGACGACGACGAGATGGACCAGCTCGACGAGCTGGTGGCCAACCAGACCATCTCGGTGTCGCAGAACCCGCAGGAACAGGCGGCACCGGAACCCGAGCCAGAGCCCGAGCTCGTCGACATGATCCAGGGCGACGACGACGGCCCGACGCGCCTGCAGGAGAAGAAGACCCGCCGGCGCAAGCTCGCCGTCCGCGTCTTCGCCGCGACCGCCGCGATCCTCGTGTTCGTCGCGACGGGCCTCGCGTGGGGGTTCAAGAGCTGGGTCGACGCCAGCTCGCAGCAGGTCGACGCGCTCGACCCGAACTCCGACGCCATCCAGGACGCCGCCAAGCAGCGCGGCGACGAGAACTTCCTGCTCGTCGGCTCCGACACCCGCGCGGGTGCGGAGGCCGAGGACGGGGTCGGCGACGAGAACGAGGTCGTCGGCGCCCGCTCGGACACCGTGATGATCGCGCACATCCCGGCCGACCGGGAACGCGCCGTCGTGGTGTCCTTCCCCCGCGACCTCGAGGTCACTCGGCCGGCCTGCGAGGGCTGGGACCCGAAGAGCGGCGACTACACCGGCGAGCAGAAGCCGGCCGAGGACCAGGTCAAGCTCAACACCGCCTACCAGGTCGGCGGCCCGAAGTGCGTGACGAAGATGGTCCAGCAGCTGTCCGGCCTCATGATCAACCACTTCGTCGGCATCGACTTCCACGGCTTCAAGGGCATGGTCGACGCGGTGCGCGGCGTGCAGGTGTGCGTCGAGCAGCCGCTCAAGGACGACATCCTCGGCACGGTCGTGCCGGTGGCCGGCAAGAACGTCACGATCACCGGTGACCAGGCGCTGAACTTCGTGCGCGCCCGGCACGTGCAGGGCGACCTGACGTCGGACTACGGCCGCATCAAGCGCCAGCAGCGGTTCCTCTCCTCCTTGCTGCGCAAGGCGATGTCGAGCGAGGTGCTGCTGGACCCGGGCAAGCTGACCGACTTCGTCGAGGCGTTCTCGAAGTCGACGTTCGGCGACAACATCGGCATCGACCAGATGCTCGTGCTCGGCCAGTCCCTGCAGGGCATCAACGCCGGCAAGGTCACGTTCATCACCGTACCGACCGTCGGCGAGGCGAACGACCGCGGCAACGAGGATCTGCGCACGGACGACACCAAGACGCTGTTCTCCGCGATCCGCGAGGACACCCCGCTGCCCGGCGAGTCCAACGGCGGCACGCAGCAGCTGCGGTCGGGCCTGCTGCAGGCGCAGCCGAGCGGCCCGGTCGACCCGAAGACGATCAAGCTGCAGGTGCTCAACGGCGGCAACCCGACCGGCGGCATCGCCGGCCAGACCGCGGACCAGCTGACCGAGCTGGGCTACCAGGTCGTGTGGGTGGACGCGGCGCCGGACAAGGTCGACCGCACGATCATCAAGTACGCCAAGGGGCGCGAGGCGCAGGCGCAGACGTTGAAGGCGTCGGTGCCGAACGCGGAGCTTGTCGAGGACCCGTCGGTGGCGGGAGCCGTGCAGCTCATCATCGGCCCGGGTTTCGACGGCAAGGTCGTGGCCCCGGGCAAGGGCGGCAAGCCGGTCGACCCGCTGCCCGAGGATCTCTCCACGATCAACGGCGGCGACGTTTCCTGCGCCTGACCTGGCGTTCATTTCGCCTGGGGTTCACGTGGGATTCATCGTGCGCTGCGTTTTCGGCGCGTTCCCGGCCGTAGGCTGTCGCCATGCGTGAGGCCTACCAAGTCGAACTCGGCCAGCTCGTCGTGGAGCTCGCCGGCATGTGCTCGATGGTCGCGACGGCCATGGAGCTCGCCACCCGGTCGTTGCTGGACGTCGATCTCGCCCTGGCGGAACAGGTGATCGGCGACGACGCGAAGGTGGACGAGGCGAGGTCGGCGTGCGAGGAGCACGCGTACGCGCTGCTGGCCCTGCAGGCCCCCGTGGCGACGGACCTCCGCAGTGTCCTCGCGGCGATCCACGCGGCGGAGAGCCTGGAGCGGATGGGCGACCTGGCCCTGCACGTGGCGAAGGCCGCGCGGCGGCGGCATCCCAAGCCGGTGCTGCCCGAGCAGGTGCGCCCGTACTTCGCGGAGATGGGCCGGGTGGCCGTCGAGCTGGCGCGCGAGGCCGAGCAGGTCATCCTGAGCAAGAACATCGAGCAGGCCCACTCCCTGGAGCAGGCCGACGACGAGATGGACGACCTCCACCGGCACCTGTTCTCGGTGATCATGGACAAGGACTGGCCGCACGGCGTCGCCTCGGCGGTGGACGTGACCCTGCTGGGCCGCTTCTACGAACGCTTCGCCGACCACGCGGTCTCCGTCGCGAAGCGCGTCGTCTTCGTGGTGACCGGCCGGATGCCCGGCGCGCCCCACGACGACGTCGACTGAGCCCCGGGAAAGGCGCTCAGTGCCGGGGCGCGACCGACTCGATCATCTCGCCGAGCGAATGCGTCAGCCGGGTCGAGTCGGCCGGTGAGAAGGTGCTCGTGACCGCCCCGTCGTCGTCCGGTGGCCGCGACAGCGACAGGTACCGCCCGGCGTCCGTGTCGAGCCACGTCAGGCCGCCGGCGCGGACCTCGTGTCCGTTGCGGTCCCGGCCCGAGACGGCGAAGAAGCCCGTGCCGGTCCGTGGCCGGTTGACGTAGCTCGCCGCCACGCGCATCTGCTGCTCGGTCGTCGCGCGGACGTTGCCGAAGAGGCTCTCGCCGCCGTCCTCGGGGCGGCGATGGCGCGCCTCGCCCGGCCGGCTGATCGTCACCGACTGACCCGGCCCCGCCTGCGCCTTCGGCAGCAGGCCGACCAGTGACAGCGCGAGCGCGGTCGGCCGGATCAGCTCGAAGCGCAGGCTCTGCTTCTCCTTGACCGCCAGCACCCCCGCGTCGTTGTTCGCCGACGCGCGGGCGTAGATCTCACGGTTCTTCTCGACGGTCCCCATCACCGCGACGGTGATGACGTAGTTCGACAGCGTCCGCATCGCGAGCTCGAGGTCCGGGTCGACCCCGCCGTGGCGGACCAGGCCGCGCTTGGCCAGGTCCGTGAACACCGACCGGGCGATCCGGATCCGGTCGACCTGGTACTCACCGACGCTGGGGATGTCGAACGGGAACAGCCGGATGTTCACCCCGAGCAGCTGCGCCACGATGTCCGCCGCGGCGAGCGAGAGCGTGAACGACCGCGCCATCACTCACCGATCACGGGCGGCGCGGTCATCTCGTCGGTACCGAACACCGCGTCCGGGTCACCCTCGACCAGGAACGACGGCCGCTGGTGCTCCTCGTCGTCCTCGCCCTGACCGCGGCCGCCGTGGCCCATGCCACCCATGCCCATGCCGCCGCGCCCGCCGCCGCCCGCGCCGCCGCCACGCAACGCCGCGTTCTCGGCCGCCAGCGCGCCGCTGCCGGCCCCCATGCCGCCGCCCGGCCCGACGCCGCCGCGGCCACCGACACCGCTGGAGCCGCTGCCTCCGGCCCCGCCCGAGCCCGAGCCGCCGTACCCGCCACCGGACCCGCCGCTGCCCGAGCCGGACCCGAAGCCACCGGACCCGCCGCCCGAGCCGAAACCGCCGCCCGTGCCGAAGCCGCCGGGCCCGAAGCGCCCACCGCCGGCGCCGAACCGGCCGCCACCGCGCTCGAGGTCACTGCCCGGCACGCCGCCGCCCAGGCCGCCGATCGGCAGCGCGCCACCGCCGGGGAAGTTCCCGTTCGACCCGCCCGCGCCGCCTGGTCCGCCGGCGCCGGAGCCGCCGGGCAGCGGGAAGCCACCGGGACCACCCGAACCGCCACCGGGACCACCCGGACCGCCGGGGAACCCGCCGCCGCTGCTGGGATCGGTGCCGCCGCCCGTGGACCCGCCGCCGGGCAGGCCACCGCCGCCACCGTTGCCACCGCCGCCGGTGCCCGAGCCGCCACCGCCGTTGCCGCCACCGCCGCCGTTGCCGCCACCGGGCAGGGTCGGGATGTTCGGGTTCGCACCGCCCGTGCCGTTGGTGCCGCTCCCGGTGCCGTTGGTACCGCCCGGGCCGCTGCCGTTGGGGTTGAGGCCGGAGTCGGTGCCGAGGCTGTCGATCTGGCCCTTGCGCGGGTTGACCGTGCCGTCGCCGCCGTTCATCTGCGGCGGCTGGGCGAACGCGGGCATGGTGCTCGCGCCGGCGAGGCTGCTGTCGAAGGTGGTGACCACCCGCGCGGCCTGCTGGTGCGCGTCCTGCTGCGCGTTGTACTGCGACATGTAGGAGTTGTACTTGCTGACCAGCTCGATGGGGTTCGTCGTCGACTGCAGGTCGCGGTTCGCGGCGGCCACGTCGAAGTCGACCGGCTCGGGCATCGCGCGGCGCGCCTCGGCCACCGCGGAGGCCTGGATGTTGGTCTGCGTGCCGGCGAGCTGCGCGCTCTGGCCCGCGTTGCCCACCCAGTTGCCGACGCCGGCCATGAACGTGCGCGCCGAGTTGCCGGCCTGGCCCGACCAGTCGGCCTCGCTGTTGTTGATGGCGGACGCGACGCCGCTCTGGAAGCGGGTCATCGCGTTGCCCGCCTCGATCCACGTGTCGCCCATCTCGCCGACCGAGTCCGGGTCCACGCCATCGGTGACCATCCGCTGGAGCTCGGGGTGCGGGTTGGACAGGTAGTTCGAGGTCATCATCGTCGGCGGCTGCCGGGTGTTCACACCGTCCGCGAGCTCCGCCGCCTGCTGGTTGAGCTCCTGGTTGTACGCGGTGTCGACGCGGCCCTGCCGGGTGAAGATGTTGATGATCTGCTCGATGAAGTTGTCGCCGTCCTCCTGCTGGTCGGCGGTGCTCTCGGCGTTCTGGTGGACCTGCTGACCGGTGTCCGACGTGTCACCGCGGTCGATGTAGAGGTGACTGTTGGGATCCCTGGTCGCGTCGTAGGAGTCGCTGTTCGGATCCGTGGTCGGGTCGTACCCGTCCTGGTCCGCGCCGGACGGATGGTTCGCGTGTCGCCGTGCCATCGCTAACTCCCGCTCAACTCAGGGCAATTTGGGTTCGACGAGCTGGGCCGCCTGTTTGGCGACCGCGCACGCCTTGGTCGTGTCACCGTTCGCCGCCCCGGTGACGTCCACCCGGGAGGAGTCGGTGACACCGATGGCGAACGCGCACGCGCTCAGGCCACCGGTGTACTGAACTGCGTCGTGGGAGCCGATCTTCAGCTGCTGCGTCGGTTCGCTCGACTGCACCTGGTCGAGGCCGAGGTCGTCGATGACGCCGATGGTGACGGTGTGCTCACCGGAGGCCTGCCACTGGCACGCCCGCGCGGGGCCGATCTTGTCCTCGACGCCCGCGCCGAGGTTGAACGTCGCCTGCTCGGCCGAGGTGAGCAGGTCGCACGGCTGGAGGTCGGCCGTTCCCGAGCCGCCGGCCTCGCTGGTCTCGGTCGGCTCGTCCGTGCCGGTGTCCCCGCCCTCGGTGGGGATCGTCGGCCGGTTCGTGGCATCGCCCGCCGTGGCGTCGCCGGGGGTCTCCTCGGAGCATCCGACGAGCCCCAGCGCGAGCACCGCGACCATCGGGACGAGCAGAAACCTCACAGTGTGCCTTTCCTCGCCTAGGCGGAGTAGTTGCTGGCGATGCCGGTGTCCATGGTGTGGTAGTTGCGCATGGCGGTGTTGATGCCCTGCTCGGCCTGGTCGAGCGAGTCGCGGAACGCGCGGAGCATCGTGATGAAGCCCTGGGCGTCGCTCGCGACGTCCTGCGACGTACGGCTTCATGGTCTCGGCGCCGTGACTGCTGCCGAGCGGTGGGGTCTGCTGGAGCAGCGGCAGGCGACCGTCCTGTGAGTCGATCCAGTCGCGCATCTCGCGGATCGCCTCGAGGAGCGCCCGGCCACCGCTCTCGCTGACCGAGAAAGACCCCTCGGCGGCCGCCTTCGCGAAGCTCGCGGCACCTTGCGCGATCCCCTGAACGGCGGCGGCCATGGCACCAAAACCTGCGTCAACCATGCTCGGCCCCTGTCCTTACACCTCAGACCACCACCCGCACGGTACCAATGGGCATCCGTGCGGGTCCTCATTGTGACGCAACTCGGGCGGGCGGCAGTTCCCACTCGTGAACACCGCTGGTCACAACCCCTCGCGAGGACCAGCAGGTCGATCCTTTCGACGTGGGCCGAACGGAGTAACGACCTCAGCCGAAGCGGCCGGAGATGTAGTCCTCGGTGGCCTTCTGGGTGGGGTTGGAGAAGATCTTCTCGGTCGCGTCCATCTCGATCAGCTTGCCCGGCTGGCCGACGCCGGCGAGGTTGAAGAACGCCGTCTGGTCGCTCACCCGCGCGGCCTGCTGCATGTTGTGGGTGACGATGACGATCGTGTAGTCCTTCTTGAGCTCGCCGATCAGGTCCTCGATGGCCAGGGTCGAGATCGGGTCGAGCGCCGAGCACGGCTCGTCCATCAGCAGCACGTCGGGCTGGACGGCGATGGCCCGCGCGATGCACAGGCGCTGCTGCTGGCCGCCGGACAGCGACGAGCCGGGCTTGTTCAGCCGGTCCTTGACCTCGTTCCACAGGTTCGCCCCGCGCAGCGACTGCTCGACGACCTCGTCGGCCGTCTTCTTCGACATGCGGCGGTTGTTCAGCCGCATGCCGGCGATCACGTTGGCGTGGATCGACATCGTGGGGAACGGGTTGGGCCGCTGGAACACCATGCCGATGTTGCGCCGCACCTGCACCGGGTCGACGCGCGGCCCGTACAGGTCCTCGCCGTCCAGCGCGATCTGGCCCTCGATGCGCGCGCCGGGGATGACCTCGTGCATCCGGTTCAGCGAGCGGATCACCGTGGACTTGCCGCAGCCGGACGGGCCGATGAACGCGGTCACCGCGCGCGGCTCGACCGCCATGGAGACGCCCTCGACCGCGAGGAAGTCGCTGTAGTAGATGTTCAGGTCCGAGATGTCGAGTCGCTTCGCCATCGTCGTTCCTTGTCGTGAGCCGTCGAAGCCGTCAGCGGCCGGTCTTCGGCGCGAAGAACCGGGAGACGAGCCGGGCGATCAGGTTGAGCAGCATGACGATGATGATCAGCGTCAGCGCCGCGGCCCAGGCCCGGTCGTAGTTGATCGTGGTGATGCCGTTGGGCGCGAGACCCTGGCTGTACTGGCGGAACACGTACACCGGCAGCGTCATCATCGCGGCCGTCGAACAGGTTGAAGTTGACCGAGTCGACGACGCCGACGGTGATCAGCAGCGGCGCGGTCTCGCCGATGACGCGGGCGATGGCCAGCATGACGCCGGTGACGATGCCGGCCGCCGCGGTGCGCAGCACGACCTTGACGATCGTCAGCCACTTCGGCACGCCGAGCGCGTAGGCCGCCTCGCGCAGCTCGTTCGGCACCAGCTTGAGCATCTCCTCCGACGCCCGCACGACCACCGGGATCATCAGCACCGCCAGCGCCACCGAGCCGACCACGCCCATGCGCACGCCCGGCCCGAGGAACAGCGCGAACAGCGCGTAGGCGAACAGGCCGGCGACGATCGACGGGATGCCGGTCATCACGTCGACGAAGAACGTGATGCCGCGGCCGAGCCGGGTCGGCCCGTACTCGACCAGGTAGATCGCGGTGAGCAGGCCGATCGGCACGGAGATCAGCGTCGCGAACAACGTGATCTCGAGCGTGCCGACGATCGCGTGGTAGACGCCGCCCGCGTCCATGCCGCCGAACACGCCGCGCATCGTGTAGGTGAGGAAGTAGCCGTCGAACCGCTCGAGGCCGTACTGCAGCACCGTCCACAGCAGACTGATCAGCGGGATGACCGCGAGCCCGAACGCGCTGTACATGAACGTCGTGGCGAGCCGGTCGCGCGCGGCCCGGCCGCCCTCGACGACGCCGCGACAGCACCAGCGATCGCCACGGCGAACAGGAGCACGCCGAGGACCACGGCGAGCGGGATGCTGAACGCGTCCGACAGCCGCGAGCACGCCGGACATGACCGCGAACGACCAGCACGAGCAGGCCGAGCGGGGTGAGCCGGGGCAGCTTGCCGTGGCTCAGCTTCTTCGACGCCGAGCTGCGGCGGCCAGCGGGTCCTGCAGGGTCGTCATCAGTTGGCCCCCGAGAACTCGGCGCGCCGCGACACGATCCACCGCGCGATCATGTTGACGATCAGGGTGATCACGAACAGCACCAGGCCGGTGAAGATCAGCACGTTGACGCCGAGGCTGGTCGACTCCGGGAACTTCAGCGCGATGTTCGCGGCGATGTTCTGCTGCTGGCCCGCCTGCAGGATGAAGAACGAGTAGGTGAACCCGGGCGAGAGCACCATGGCGACGGCCATGGTCTCGCCGAGCGCGCGGCCGAGGCCGAGCATCGTCGCGCTGATGACGCCGGAGCGGGCGAACGGGAACACCGCGAGCCGCACCATCTCCCAGCGGGTGGCGCCGAGCGCGAGCGCGGCCTCCTGGTGCAGCAGCGGCGTCTGCAGGAACACCTCGCGGGACACCGCCGTGATGATCGGCAGGATCATCACGGCGAGCACGATGCCCGCGGTGAGGATCGTGCGCGGCGGGCTCGCGACCGGGCCCGTCGAAGAGCGGGATGAAGCGCGAACGTGTGGCTCAGCCAGACGAAGAACGGGGAGAGCTTGGGCATCAGCCACAGCGCGCCCCACAGGCCGTAGACGACGCTCGGGATGGCGGCCAGCAGGTCGACGACGTAGCCGAAGACCTGGGCCAGCTTGCGCGGCGCGTAGTGCGAGATGAACAGCGCGACCCCGATGGCGACCGGCGTCGCGATGACGAGCGCGATGAGCGCCGCGAGCACCGTGCCGAAGACGAGCGGGCCGACGTAGCCGAGCAGCGAGTCCCCGTCGTCGATGAACGGGACCTTCTCGGCGAGCTCGCGCGGCCGGGGTGCTCGATCGCCGGCCACGCCTCGACGACGAGGAAGACGGCGACGGCGGCGAGGATGATCAGGATGAGCGACGCCGGCGACCCGGGACGCGGCGGAGAAGACCACGTCGCCGAGGCGCCGCGGCGTGCGCCGTGCTTGGCCGGGGATGGCGGGGTCTCGCGTTGGTCACTGTTTCGCCCGTTGTGGTCACGACGCAGTCTCCGAGGGTCGGGCACCGCGGGTCGGGCGGCCGCTACCGGGCAGCCGCCCGACCTGCTGTGCAGACCGTAACAAGGGGTTCGGCCCGGCTCAGCTGCCGTTGCCGACGGTCGAGCGAGGCCTCGACCTCGGTCCGCATCTTGTCGGAGATCGGCGCCGAGCCGGCCGCGTCCGACGGCCGCCTTCTGGCCCTCCTCGCTCGCCATGTAGCCGACGAACGCCTTGACCAGCTCGCCCTTGGCGGCGTCGTCGTACTTGTGCGCAGACGATCGTGTAGGACACGAGCACGATCGGGTAGGCGCCCGCCGTCGTGGTGTCGCGCTTGAGCTCGATGGCCAGGTCGTTCGCGGGCACGCCCTCGACCTTCGGCGACTCCTCGACGACCTTGGCCGCGCCGTCGGCGCTCGGCTCGACGAACGCGTCGCCGACCTTGATCTTGGCGACGCCGAGGTCGCCGGCCTGGCTGGCGTCCGCGTAGCCGATCGTGCCCTGGCCGCCCTGGACGGTCTGGACGACGCCCGAGGTGCCCTGCGCGGACTGGCCGCCCTTGAGCGGCCAGTCGCCGCTGGACTCGTGCGGCCAGGCGGGACCGGCGGTGGCGGCGAGCCACTCGGTGAAGTTCTTGGTGGTGCCGGACTCGTCCGAGCGGTTCACCGGGGTGATGTCCGAGCCGGGGAGCTTGGCGTTCGGGTTGTCCGCCTTGATCTTCGCGTCGTCCCACTTGGTGATCTTGCGGTCGAAGATCCCCGCGACGGTCGCGGGCGAGAGCTGCAGGTCGTCGACGCCGTCGAGCTTGTAGATCACCGCGATCGGGCTGACGTAGAGCGGCAGGTTCATCGCGTCGCCGCCGCAGCGCTCCTTGGCGCTCGCCCGCTCCTCGTCGTCCAGCGCCGCGTCGGAGCCGGCGAAGTCGATCGCGCCCTCGCCGAACTGGGTGCGGCCGGCCCCCGAGCCGGCGGGGTCGTAGCTGACGGTGACGTCGGGGTTCGCCGAGCCGAAGCCCGCGATCCACGCCTGCATGGCGGCTTCCTGGGAGCTCGAGCCGGCTCCGGCGAGCTTGCCGGACAGGTTGCTCGGCTGGTCGGAGTCGCCGCCGCTGCCGGCGCTGGTGGGGCCGGCTGGGTCGTTGCCGCACGCCGTCAGCGCGAGGGCGCCGGCGGCGACGAGGGCCGCGATGCGGCCGTAGCGGATGCGCTTCACTGGATCCTCTCGAGGTACGTCGAAGTCACGAGTAGGCGCGGCGGCCGGCAGATCTCCCGGGCGGCACGGCACTCACGTGCGCTGCTGGTTCGCGGCACAGCGCGGACGCTAGGGAAGGGGGGTGGCCAGGGCCGGGTGTTCAGGTGAACGGGGAATGAACAACGCCGGACTGTGATTTTTGTTGCGTCGAGTGACGGGATTCGGCCGCCTACCGCTGATAGGCGACATCCGTCTCAGCGACCGTGAACCCCAAGCGTGTGTACACCGCGACGGCCGCGGCATTGTCCGACTCGACGTAGAGGATCGTGTCGCCGAGTCCCTTGTCCCGCAGGTGATGCAGCCCGGCGAGGGTGAGCGCCTTGCCGAGCCCGCCGCCCTGCGCGGCCGGGTCGACGCCCACGACGTAGACCTCGCCGAGGTCGCCCGGGTGGACCTTGGTCCAGTGGAAGCCGACGACCTCGTCGTCCCTCGTGGCGAGGAAGAAGCCGGCGGGGTCGAACCACGACTCGCCCTCGGTGGCCACCAGCTCGTCGACGGTGAGCTGGCTCTGCTCGGGGTGCCAGTCGAAGGCGCGCCCGTTGACCGCGATCACGGCGGCCTCGTCCGCGCCGGGGACGAACGTGCGCACGGCGACGCCGTCGGGCCACGCGGGCCCGGGCAGCGGGGCGGCCGCGTCGAGGCGCATCTTGAGCAGCTCGCGGACCCGGTCGAGCCGGAGCTTCCCGGCGATGCGCACGGCGGCCGGGTGGTCGCCGTGCGACCAGATGCGCAGCTTCGGGCTCGCCTCGGCGAGGACCGCCTCGATCAGGTGCGCGCCGTACCCGCGCCGGCGGTGCGCGGGATGCACGACGGCCTCGGCGACCTGGTTGCCGAACGCGTCGCCGCCGGTGTCGAGGTGCGCGTAGCCGACCAGCTCGCCGCCGTCGTCCGGCTCGTGCGCGAGCAGGTGCAAGCCGCCCCGGAACTCCCGCGGCAGCGCCCCGCCGGGCTCGATCTCGGGCCGCCCGTCGTGCGCCATCGCCGCGAGGAGCAAGTCCCGCACGTCCTCGCCGGGGTCGGACTGCTGCCAGGTCATCTTCACGCCCCCGACGTTACCGACCCACCCCGACAGCACCGCTCGACGAATGGTGGGTTGTCCACAGGTTGGGGAGTTGTCCACAGCTTCACCCACAGGCCCCTTTCCCCGGCCCGACCTCGATAGGCTGGCATCGAGGGTGGCCCCCGGAGTGGGTGGGGGACTGCGTTTCTGGCGTTCTGCACGCGCGTGTGTGCGCGCGGGTTGTTTCGCTGAAGGTGTTGTGGGGGCGGGGTTTTCTACAGGCCTGTTGCGCCGTCTATGCGTTCGCGGAGCAGGTCGGCGTGGCCGTTGTGGCGGGCGTACTCCTCGATGAGGTGGATCAGCACCCAGCGCAGCGACACCGTGCCGCGCCACGCGTCCACGCCCGCGACGTCCAGACTCGGTGCGGCGGCGGTGAAATCGTCCGCGAAGGCCACCTCCGACCGCCACGCCGCCCACGCCGACGAGACCGACGCAGGGTCCGGCGACGCGCCGTCGAAGTCGCCGTCGGGGTCGGTCGCCGTCGAGAAGTGCGGTGCGGCGTCCTCGCCCGCGAGCACCTGACGAAACCAGCGACGCTCCACATCGGCCAGGTGCCGCACCAGGCCCAGCAGCGACAGCGTCGACGGCGCCACCGACCGGGCCGCCAGCTCCCCGGTCAGCCCCGCACACTTCAGCTCGAGCGTGGCCCGCTGCGCGCGCAGGAAGTCGGCCAGCATCGCCCGTTCCTCGCCCGTCGTGCGGGTATCCGCGCGCGGGTCCCGCGCGGAGTCGAGAAACATCTCCGCCCGCCGGCGTGGCTGCGCCAACGTCAGCGCAGGGCGTTGACCTGGGCGGCGGCCGACGACTTCGGGGGCTGGACGAACTTGTAGCCCACGTTCCGCACGGTGCCGATCATCTGCTCGTGCTCCGTGCCCAGCTTCGCCCGCAGCCGCCGCACGTGGACGTCCACCGTCCGGGTGCCGCCGAAGAAGTCGTAGCCCCACACCTCCTGCAGCAGCTGCGCCCGGGTGAACACCCGCCCGGCGTGCTGCGCCAGGTACTTCAGGAGCTCGAACTCCTTGTAGGTCAGGTCGAGCGGCCGCCCGCGCAGCCGCGCCATGTACGTCGCCTCGTCGATCACCAGCTCGCCCAGCCGCAGCGCGCCGTCGGCGCCGGGCGTGCCGGCCGGGCCGCGCGAGGTCAGCAGGCGCAGCCGGGCGTCGACCTCGGCCGGGCCCGCGGTCGGCAGGAGGAGGTCGTCCACCCGCCATTCGGCGTTGACCGCGACCAGCCCGCCCTCGTTGACGATCGCCACGACGGGCGCGCTGTCGCCGCCGCTGGTCAGCAGGCGGCACAGGCTCTTCGCCGCCGCGAGGTCGGTCCGGGCGTCGACGAGCACGACGTCTCGTGACCCTGCGTCGAGAAGTGCGGTCACTTCCGGCGCCTGCGTGCGCACGTGATGGGGCAGCAACATCAGGGATGGCACGACCGAGCCCGGCGTTGGGTCCGCGGTGAGCAGCAGCAGGTCGAGGCTCATGACGGGCCCGCCTCTCTGGGTACGCTCCGTGGCTTTCGGAGAGAATAGCCGCTGTGCCCGCGAAATGTCCTGGTCGTGACACTTGTGTCACACGAGTGCACCAGCGGACGGCCGACGGGGTGAGGCTCACGGGACTGCTGTTGCGACGGAAACATTCTCGTAACGACCTGGCCGTCGTCGTGGGCCACGGGTTCACCAACCACGTCCGCAAACCGTTCGTCGAGCGCATCCTGCACCGGCTCGCGCGGCAACACACAGTAGTCGCGCTCGACTTCCGCGGGCACGGCCGTTCGGGCGGGCGGTCCACCGCCGGCCCGGCCGAGGTGCAGGACCTGGACGCGGCGGTCCGCCTGGCGCGGGCATACGGCCACGAGCGGGTCGCGACGCTCGGCTTCTCCATGGGCGGCTCGGTCGCCGTCCTGCACGCCGCCACCGGCGCGCAGCGCCCGGACGCCGTCGTCGCGGTCAGCGCGGCCGCCCGCTGGTGGACCCGGGACACCGACGCCATGCGCCGGCTGTTCTGGCTGGCCGAGCTGCCGCACGGCCGGCTCGCGATGCGCGCGCTGCGGGTTCGCGTCGCACCACCGACAATCGAGATACCTGCCAGTCCCGTCGAGGTCGCGCACCGGATCGCCCCCACCCCCTTACTGCTGGTGCACGGCGACGGGGATCATTACGTGGGCGTGGACCACCCGTTGGCCCTGCGCCGGGCCACCGGCGGCCGCGCGGAACTGTGGCTCGAGCACGGCATGCGGCACGCCGAGACGGCGATGACCCCGGAGCTGGTCGACCGGATGGCGGCGTGGCTGGCGGAGGCGACCGCGAGCCGAACCAAGGAATCGGAGCGAACGGCGGCATGACGACGATGACGGATCCCGGACGGCCCCGCACCCCGCCCCGGCGGCGACGGCGGACCCGCAGGCTCGTCATCACGCTGGTGGTGATCGTCGGCCTGCTGGTGGCGGCCGACTTCGGCGCCGCGGCGATCTTCGAGTACCAGGTGTCCAAGCGGGCCCGCGAGCAGTTCCAGCTGACCGACGACCCCGCGGTCAAGGTGCACGGCTTCTCCTTCCTGGCGCAGGCGATCTCCGGCGAGTACGGCCACGTGTCGATCGACGCGAAGGGCGTGCCGGTCCAGGACACGCTGCGCGACCTCGAGGTGCACGTCGACCTGATGGGCGTCCTCGCGCCGCTCGGCGACCTCGTGTCCGGCTCCCTCAAGGAGGTCAAGGTCCGCGAGGTCGAGGGCCAGGTCCGGGTCAAGGCCTCCGACGTGAACCGCGCGATCCTGGAGAACAAGAACCCGCTGATCTCCTCGATCACGAACCTCACGATCGACCCGATCAGCGAGGCCGACGCGCAGTCCGACCCCGACGACCGCACCGACGAGCAGCAGGCGGCCGCCCAGCGCTCCGAGGAGCTCGAACGCGACGACGACACCAAGGCCGGCGCGAAGATCTGCGCCTCCGGCGACATCGGCGGCGAGGAGACCGACTTCTGCGCCTACGGCCTGATCACGCTGGTCGAGGCCGCCAAGGCGAAGTTCACCCCGTCCCGCCTCGAGGTGCGCAACAGCGTGCTCGGCTCGGGCGAGCTGCCCGCCCAGTTCGAGTCCGGGATCCTGCAGATGCTCACCGTCACGCTCGACCCCGGCGAGCTGCCGTTCACCGTCACGCCGACGGCCGTGAACGTCGAACCGGGCGTACTGTCGGTGCAGGGCAAGGCTTTCGACGTCGTGCTCGGGGGAGTGGTGGATGACCGGTGCGCTGGTGCTGATCGGCACGCTCGTGCTCGCGAGCGCGCTGGGTCTGGCGCTGCGCGCCCGCAACGGCCGGGTCCGCACGGCGGCAGCGGCCACCACGCTGCCCGACGACGTGCGCCGGGCGCTCTCGCCGGGCGAGGTCACGCTCGTCCAGCTGTCCACCACGTTCTGCGCGCCGTGCCGGCAGGCCCGCGTGCTGCTGTCCGACCTCGCGTCGCGCACCGCGGGCCTGCACCACACCGAGCTCGACCTCACCGACCGGCCCGACCTGGCCCGGGAGCTGTCCGTGCTGCGCACGCCGACCACGCTCGCGTTCGACGGTCGCGGCACGGAGATCCTGCGGGTCGGCGGGGTGCCGAAGCGGGACGCGCTGCTCGAGGCGCTGCGCCCGCACCTCGCGACTGCCTGACCTGCGCGAATCCACCCGATCGGGTCGTCTCATCAGGTGGACGCACCTCCCAGGGGCAGGGAACCGCAGGTACTGTGCGAAGCGTGTACACCTTGCTGACCAGGCGTCGCGCGGTCGACTACTGCCGCGTCGACTCGAGCCTGTGTCTGGCAACTGACTGACGGGCGGCCCCCGCTACTCCGGCCTCCGCCCGCGCTGGTTCCCGCTGCCCAGCCGTCGCAGTCAGGAGGTCGTCCATGCCCGCATATCCGCCCGTCGACCCGCGGGGCCCCCGCTTCGCCGCGTGGGTCACCACCGCCGTCCTCGCGGTCGTGCTCGTCACCTCGTGGTGGCCGCTGCTCGCCGCCCAGGCCGTGGTGTTCGCGATCGGCGCGTTCGCCGGCCTGCGGGTCGCGCCGTACTCGCTGGTCTACAAGCACCTGGTCGCGCCGCGGCTGGCGCCGGCCACCGAGCGGGAGGACCAGGCGCCGCTGCGCTTCGCCCAGGGCGTCGGCTTCGGGTTCGCCGTGGTCGGCACGCTCGGCTACGCCTTCGACGTACCGGCACTCGGCGTGGTGGCGACCGCGTTCGCGCTGGCGGCGGCGTTCCTCAACGCCGCGTTCGCGTTCTGCCTCGGCTGCGAGGCCTACCTGCTGATCCAACGATTCACCCCAACGAAGGAGAGAGCGCTCCGATGAGCCGCGAAGACGTGCTGGTCACGGCCGACTGGGCCGAAGAGAACCTCGGGACCGCCGGGGTGGTGTTCGTCGAGGTCGACGAGGACACCTCCGCGTACGACGGCGGCCACATCCCCGGTGCGGTCCGGATCGACTGGAAGACCGAGCTGCAGGACCCGGTGCGCCGCGACTTCGTCGACCGCGCCGGCTTCGAGAAGCTGCTGTCCGCCAAGGGAATCGGCAACTCCGACAAGGTGGTCCTCTACGGCGGCAACAACAACTGGTTCGCCGCGTACGCCTACTGGTACTTCAAGCTGTACGGCCACGACGCGGTGCAGCTGCTCGACGGCGGCCGCAAGAAGTGGGAGCTCGACGGGCGCCCGCTGTCGAAGGACGCGGTGACCCGCGAGGAGACGAGCTACTCCGCGAAGGAGCAGAACACCGCGATCCGCGCGTTCCGCGACGAGGTCGTCGACGGCCATCAACGCGAAGAACCTGGTCGACGTCCGCTCGCCCGACGAGTTCTCCGGCAAGCTGCTCGCGCCCGCCCACCTGCCGCAGGAGCAGGCGCAGCGCGCCGGGCACATCCCGTCCGCGATCAACGTGCCGTGGAGCAAGGCGGCGAACGAGGACGGCACGTTCAAGTCGGCCGACGAGCTGCGTGAGCTGTACCAGGCGGCCGGGATCGACGAGTCCAAGGCGACGATCGCGTACTGCCGCATCGGCGAGCGCTCCTCGCACACCTGGTTCGCGCTGCACGAGCTGCTCGGCTACCCGGACGTGAAGAACTACGACGGTTCGTGGACCGAGTACGGCTCGCTGGTCGGCGTGCCGGTCGAGATCGGCCCCGGCGCCAACTGACATCACTGAGGAGAAGCCATGAGTGACGGATGCGCCGCGCCGGAGCAGACGGCGGAGCTGCCGGCGGGCATCGACCTCGCGCAAGGAGATCGTGCTCGGCGGCAAGGTGACCGCCGACGGCGCGCCGATCGGCGGCGCGTACGTGCGGCTGCTGGACTCGAGCGGCGAGTTCACCGCGGAGGTCGTGTCCTCAAAGGACGGTGACTTCCGGTTCTTCGCCGCGCCGGGCCGGTGGACCGTGCGAGCGCTGCACCGCAGCGGCAACGGCGAGACCAGCGTGACCGCGGACGGCCCCGGGCTGCACCCGGTGGCGGTGGCGGTCGGCTGAGTAAGGACCTATCACCAGAACGCGGGGCGGCCGTGCGCTCGGCCGTCCCGCGTTCGCATATCCTCGCCGGGTGGAACTGTTCTGGACCGCCCTGTTGATCATCGCGGCACTCGCCGGCACCGGATACCTGGCCATGCTGGCCCGCCGGCTGCACACGGCTCGCGAGGACGTGCGCGAGTGGTCGCGTGAGCGAGGCGGAGAGCCCGATTCCCGGCAGCGGCGACGCGGCGCTACGCGCGGCCGCCGAGCGGGCGGCCACCACGCGGGAGCGCAACCTGCCGCAGTGGGAGGACCTGCCGATCCCGAGCGACACCGCGAACCTGCGCGACGGCGCGAACCTGCACGACGCACTGCTGCCGCTGCTGCCGCTGATCGGCGTGTGGCGCGGCGAGGGCGAGGTCGTGTACCCGACGATCGAGTCGCAGCACTTCGGCCAGCAGGTCACGTTCGCCCACGACGGCCGGCCGTTCGTGTTCTACGAGTCGCCGCGCGTGGCTGCTGGACGAGGACGGCAAGGTCATCCGCCCGGCCGCGCGCGAGGTCGGCTGGTGGCGCCCGCAGCCCGACGAGACGATCGAGCTGCTGCTCGCCCACGCGACGGGCGTCGTGGAGATCTTCTACGGCGAGCCCCGCACGCAGACGTCGTGGGAGCTGGCCACGGACATGACGATGCGCACGGCCTCGGCGAAGGAGGTCACGGGCGCGAAGCGGCTCTACGGCCTGGTCAACAACGGCGACCTGGCCTACGTCGAGGAACGCGCGATGGTCGGCCAGCCGCTGCAGCCGCACACGTCGGCCTACCTGCGCCGCATCGCCGGCTGACCGCTATCGGCGAAACGGTCGCCGGCCGTCGCGGGGATCCATGTTGTCGAACGCCGTGAACCAGGCGTGCGGGCGGTAGTCCCCGATCGCGAGGTCGCGGTTCGTCTCGGTCTCCGGGTCCTCGGCGCCGTCGTGGTCCGGGTCGAAGATCCACAGGATGTCCTGGTCCTGGAAGAGCGCGTCCGCGGCGAACTCCCAGTCGAAGTCGTCGGGGTGCGTGGGCAGGTGCTTCAGCGGCCCGTCGAAGCCCGCCCAGCCGCCGTCGACGGCCGCCTCGGCGAACCGCAGGGTCAGGTGCAGCGCCATCTCCTCACCCGGACAGCGCGGCCGCGGCCAGCTCCCCGCCGCGAGGTCGCCGACGAGGTCGTCGAACGCCCGCGCGGCCTGCCTGCGCCACACCGCGTCCTGGCGCCAGGTCAGGCGCGGGTACGCGGCGAACACCAGCCAGCCGCCGTCGGTGTCGACCGGCTCGTCACCGCGCCGCAGGACGTCTTCGTACGCGCCGTCCGCTTCCAGCAGCCCCGCCACCCACAGGCTCGCGGCGGTACGGGGCGTGAGCTGGAACCCGCCGCAACGCTCGCACGCCTCCGCACCGCAGCGACAGGTCGGGAACAACCCCGCGAAATCCGGGTGGCCGGACTCGTGGGGTGCCTTCGCCGCCGTCACGGGATCAGGCGTACTCGGACTCGTACAGGGCGTTGAGCTCGGCGTGCAGTGCGCTCGCGTCCGGGAGCTTCACGCCGTCCAGGGTGTGCACCCGGGTGATCTTGCGGACGCTCGACGCCAGGAACAGGCCGTCCGCCTCCGTCACGTCCGCCAGGGTCAGCGGCTCCACCTTCGTCACCCAGCCGGCCTGCTCCGCGGCCCGGAACAGCGCGCCCTGCGTGGTGCCGCGCAGGATGCCGCTCGACGGCGGGGTGGTGCGCAGCAGGTTCCCCTCGACGACGATCACGTTCGACGTGGGGCCCTCCAGCACCGAGCCGTCCGCGGCGATGAAGATCGCCTCCTCGGCGCCGTGCGCCTCCGCGTGGCGCAGGGCGGCCATGTTCACCGCGTACGACAACGACTTCGCGCCCAGCAGCAGCCACGGCGCGCGCGCCACGATCTCCGGGTCGTAGCCGCGGTCCAGCGTCACCGCGCGCACGCCGGTCTCCCGGTTGCGCAGCGTCTTCTCCGCGATCGGCAGGCCCATCGCGAACCCGGTCGGCGTGCCGTCGCCGAACTCGGGGCCACGCGTGTAGACGAGCTTGAGCGCCATCTCCGCCGGGCCCTGCCACGCGTCCAGCACGACGCCGACGCACCGCTCCCACGCCGCGCGGTCCGGCACCGGCAGCTCCAGCATCGCCGCCGAGCGCGCCAGCCGGTCCAGGTGCGGACCCAGCTCGCGCGGCACGCCGTCCACCACCAGCACCGTCTCGAAGATCCCGTCGCCGCGCATCAGGCCCAGGTCGTCGACCCGGATGTGTGCGGCCTCGGGGTCGGCCAGCGTTCCGTCCAGCATCGCAAGCACCCGCATGCGATGAGCCTACTCAGCCGCGCGCCTACGATTTACAGTGTGGAGACCGCGAGGATGCGCAACATCGAAGCGGAACGCGACCAGCTGCGCGAGACGCTGCACCGCCGTGGCATGCGCATGACACCGCAGCGCCAGCTCGTCCTCGACGCGCTGCTCGAGCTCGAGCACGCCACCCCCGAGCAGGTCTGCCAGCGGGTCAAGGTCGGCACGCCGACGGTCAACATCACCACGATCTACCGCACGCTCGAGCTGCTGGAGACCCTCGGCATCGTGCGGCACACCCATCTCGGCCACGGCGCGCCCACCTACTCGGTCCACGAGCACGGGCACGTCCACCTCGTCTGCCACGGCTGCGGCGACGTCATCGAGGCACCGTGCGAGGTGATGGACGAGCTGCGCGGAACACTGCGCTCCCGCTACGGGTTCGCACTGGATGCCAGCCATCTCGCTCTGTCCGGCATGTGCCGGAACTGCACCAGGGAGACTTCGTGACTCTCGACCTGCCCGGCGCCATCCCGCCCCCCGACGGCGTGCCCGACCAGGGCGTGGCGTGGCACTACGGCGACCCCTTCGCCGAGCAGCGGGCGGCGGCGCGCAAGGTCGCCGTCGTCGACCGCTCGCACCGGGAGCTGATCGCGGTCACCGGCGAGGAGCGGCTGTCCTGGCTGCACCTGGTGATCTCCCAGCACGTCAGCGCGCTGCCGGTGAACACCGGCACGGAGGCGCTCGTGCTCGACAGCCAGGGCCGCGTCGACGCGCACATGGTCCTCGCGTACGCGAGCGATCCGGCCGGCGACACGGTCTGGCTCGACACCGAGCCCGGCGCGGTCGCCTCGGGCGCGCGCGGCGGGCGGGTGCCGCTGCTGGAGTACCTCGAGTCGATGGTGTTCTGGTCCAAGGTGACCCCGCGCGACGCGACCGCCGAGCGGGCCGTGCTGTCCGTCGTCGGCCCGGAGACGCCGGACCTGCTCACCGCCGCCGGACTGCCGTTCCCAGACGGCGACTACGCGGTGGCGACCGGGTCGGAGGTGATCGTCCGGCGGATGCCGTGGCCCGGCGCCGCGGCCGCGGACCTCCTGGTGCCGCGCGCGGAGCTCGCGCGGTGGTGGGCGCGGCTCACCGAGGCCGGCGCGCGGCCGATGGGCTCGTGGGGGTTCGAGGCGCTGCGGGTCGAGGCCGTGCGCCCGCGGATCGGCGTGGACACCGACGACCGGACGATCCCGCACGAGGTCGGCTGGGTGCACGTCGCCGCGCACGTGGCGAAGGGCTGCTACCGCGGCCAGGAGACCGTGTCCAAGGTGCACAACGTGGGCCGGCCGCCGCGCCGGATGCTGCTGCTGCACCTGGACGGCTCGCCGGAGGTGCAGCCGGAGACCGGCGACCCGGTCCTGCTGGGCGAGCGGACCGTGGGCCGGGTCGGGTCGGTCGCCCGCCACCACGAGCTGGGCCCGATCGCGCTGGCGCTGGTGAAGTACTCCGTGCCGCTGGACGCCGAGCTGCTCGCCGGCGTCGACGACCGCGTGGTGCAGGCCGCCATCGACCCCGACTCGGTGCCCGACGCGACCCCCGGGCTCGGCCGGGAGGCTGCCCGGCGATTGCGCGGCTGACTAGCATCCGGGCCATGACCGGGACCCTGATCACCGTTGCCCCGACCGGCGCCGAGCACGCCAAGGCGGACGTGCCGAACCTGCCCGTCACCCTCTACGAGCTCGTCGCCGAGGCGAAGGCCTGCGAGGCGGCGGGCGCCGGCATGATCCACGTCCACATCCGGGGCGCGGACGCGAAGCCGACGCTGGACCTGCAGCGGCTCAAGGACACGGTGGCGGCGTTGCGGTCGGAGACGAACCTGGTCGTCCAGCTGTCGACGGGCGGCGCGGTGACCGACCCGGAGGCCGACCGGCTGCGCGTGCTCGAGGCGATGCCCGACTCGGCCTCCTGCACGATGGGCACGGTCAACTTCGGCGACGACGTGTTCATGAACCGGTGGGAGTTCATCGTCGAGCTGCACAAGCGGATGCGCGAGCGGCGGATCGTGCCGGAGTACGAGATCTTCGACATCGGCCAGCTCGCGACGCTGCGCAGGCTGCTCGACGAGCACGGCCTGCCCGCCGGCGGGCACGTGCACGTCGACCTGGTGATGGGCGTGCCCGGCGGCATGCCGGGTGACGCGGAGACGCTGGTCGCCGCGCTCCGCGCCGTTCCCGGACGGCGCCACCTTCTCCGCGACCGGTGTCGGGCGCACGACGTTGCCGGTGCTGCTGGCCTCGCTGTCCGCGGGCGGGCACCTGCGGGTCGGCATGGAGGACACGGTGTCCTTCGCGCGCGGGGAGCGGGTGCGGGACAACGCGCAGCTGGTGGCGCGGGCGGCGGAGTTCGCGGCGCTCGCACAGCGGCCGGCCGTGTCGCCGGACGAGGTCCGAACCCTCCTGAAGGTTGCGGAAAGCAACTGACTACTCCCGGGTTGGCGACGGACCCCTCCGTACCGGAGGATGGGCAGCGTGATCGAAGTCCGACCAGGTGGTCGCAGGCGTATCGACCGGGTGCTCGCGCCGGACTACGTCGCCGACCTCAAGCAGCTCGACCTGGGCGAGGTGCGCGCGCGGCGCGACGACGCCGCGCAGGAGGAGACCGACCTCTCCTACCTGCGCAGACTGCTGCACGGGCGGATCGACATCGTGCGCGCGGAGCAGAAGCGCCGTGCGGAGGGCGGTTCGAGCTCGGTGGTCGAGCGGCTCGTGGAGATCCTGTCGGACAACGCGGTCGGCCAGGCGCCGGCGGGGTCGGGCCGGCACCAGCCGCTGGAGCCCTCCCGCGCGGAGGCACACCGGCGCCACGTCGAGGCGCTCGTCTCCGACGCCGACCTGTCGGACGTGAGCTCGCTGCCGGCCGAGCGGCTGGACCTGGCGCTGCGGACGTACGTTGCGGAGGAGGCGTCGGTGTCCCAGCGCCGGCGCGAGGTGCAGAAGGTCGTGGACCTGCTGAACGACGAGATCGGCAGCCGCTACCGCGCGGGCAGCGCCTCGGTGGACACCCTGCTGGCCGCCGAACGCGGCGAGGATCCGACCGCCGACTAGTTGAAACGTTCGCGGACGGCCAGGTCGCCCCAGAAGTCGCGCAGCCGCTCGAAGCGGGTGGCGATCTCCTCCACGTCCTCGCGCTCCAGGGCCGCCACGATCGCGTTCACGTCCGCGGCCGACGAGTCCTCCACCAGCTCCTCGTCGTCGAGCAGCTGGACCAGGCCGCCGTAGTCGAGCTCCACGGCCGAGTGCGGGTGGAAGTGCTCCAGCCACCGGCCGGTGTCCTCCAGCACCTTCGTCGGCCCCTGGTCGCCCAGCACCCGCTCCGCCAGCGAGTGCGCCTTCGCCACCCGGCGCCGGGCGTCGGCCATCGCCACCCGCCAGCAGACCTGGCGGCGGGCGTCCTCGCGGGTCGCGACCACGACGTGCCGGTGCGCGGGGTCCACGAGCGTGAACCACGGCAGCGGCACCGTCCACGTCGTCGACACGATGTGCACCGCGCCGCCCGGCAGCTCCGCGAGCACCGCCGCGGCCTTCTCCCGCACGGAGTCCACCGACGCGGTCAGCGCCATCGTCCGCAGCGCCGGGTGCGACGAGGTCAGGAACCCGATGAGCGCGGCCGCCGCCCGGGCGCGCACGTCCAGCGGGCACATGAGCGGGCCGGGCCCGACGGTCGCCTGGTCGACGGGGACCTCGGCGGGGTCGAGGACCAGCACGTCACGCAGCGCGCGCGGGGACGGGTCGCCGTTCGCGAGCTCGCCAGGCAACATCGTCGGCGGCTGGGACAGCTGTGATCTGAGCCACAGGTCCCGCTCGCGTTCGCCCACGGTCGCGTAGTCCAGGTGGCCGATCTCGAGGGCCTCACGCAGTCGCTTGGCGACCGGATCCTCGAACGCGGACAGCGGTTCGTACACCCTGAGATAGGCGACGAACGGTCGAGGCACGGTGGCATGGTGTCACGGCGGGCCGGGCGACCACCGGCGGGGCGATCCCCGCCAGGTTGCCGCCGTCGAATGCGCCGTGCCCCTTCGCGCAGAACCCCGTCGGCACGGTACGGTAGTTACCAGGAACCAAATGTCGAGATTTGCGGGGCCGCCGATTCCCCCGGCCGCCCCGTCACTGTGCGAGGGGGTCGAGCCATGGGGCGCGGCCGGGCGAAGGCTAAGCAAACCAAGGTAGCCCGAGAGCTCAAATACAGCACTCATCACACCGACTTCGAAGCTCTGCAACGAGAGCTGTCGAATCATCCGCCGTCGTCGGGCAGCAACGGTGGAGACTCCTTCGACGAGGACGACTTCGAGGACGACGACTACCGTCGTTGATCGTCAGGTTCAGGGGCGGCCCAGGTATCGCACCTGGTCCCGCTTCGCCTTGTCGACTGTCTCACGAGCGTCGGTGACCGCCGGGTACTCCGAGTACTCCGGAACGCCGACCTCCCACCACGCTCCGGCGTCCGTCCACGACGACGGATGCGTGCTGATCACCACGACGGCCACCCGGCCGGCTCGTGCGTGTTCGCGCGCCTGCCGGTAGGCGGCCCGCAGGCCGTCGAGGTCGGCGACGGAGAGTACGGCGCAGCCGAGCGACGCGGCGTGGGACGCGAAGTCCACACGGGGCGGTTGCGCCTGCAGCGAACGCGCGTCGGCGTACATGTTGTTGAAGCCCGGCGAGCCGTTGCCGCGCTGCAGGCGGTCGATGACCGCGTAGCCGTCGTTGTCGCACACGACGGCGACGAACCCGTGGCCGGCGAACGCGGCGGAGAACAGGTCGGAGTTCAGCATCAGGTAGGAGCCGTCGCCGAGCATCGTCGTGACCACTCCGGACCGCCGGGCCATCGCCGCGCCCCACGCGCCGGCGATCTCGTAGCCCATGCACGAGAAGCCGTACTCGACGTCCATCCCGGACTCGGGGCCGCCGGCCGCGCGCCAGCCGCCGATCAGCTCGCCGGGCAGGCCGCCGGACGCGGTCATCACGTAGTCGTCCGCGCCGCTCTCCTCGTTGACCACGCCGACGACCTGGGCGTAGGTCGCCAACCCGGCCGCGGGCTCGCGGAGGCCGTCGACGTAGGCGTCCCAGCGGGACCGCTCGGCCGCCGCCCGCGACGTCCACGACCCCGACACCCGCCACGTGTCCAGCAGGCCGGCGAGCTCGCCGAGCGCCTCGTCGGCGTCCGCGACCAGCGCCAGCGCGCCGTGCTTGACCGCGTCGAACCGGGCGGCGTTGATCGTCACCAGCGCCACGTCCGGCGCGAACACCGACCACGACGCCGTGGTGAAGTCCTGCAGCCGGGTGCCGACCGCGAGCACCAGGTCCGCCTCGGCGGCGAGCGCGTTGGCCGACGACGACCCGGTGATGCCGAGCGGCCCGGCGTGCAGCGGGTGGTCGTGGCGCACCAGCGTGCGGCCGGCGGTGGTCTCGACGACCGGGATCCCGTGCCGCTCGGCCAGCGCCAGCGCGCTGTGCGTGGCCCCGGAGTACCGCACGCCGCCGCCCAGCACGAGCAGCGGCCGGTGCGACGCCGCGACCGCGTCGGCGACCCGGCCCAGCGCGTGCCGGTCCGGCCGCAGGCGAAGTGGGTGGTGGACGACCGGCGCGAACAGCGGCTCCGGGAAGTCGTACGCCTCCGCCTGGACGTCCTGCGGCAGCGCCAGGGTGACCGGCCCGCACTCGGCCGGGTCGGTGAGCACCCGGGCCACCTGGGGCAGCGTCGCGATCAGCTGCTCGGGCCGGGTGATCCGGTCGAAGTAGCGGCTGACCGCCCGGAACGCGTCGTTGACCGTGGCCGTCGCGTCGCCGAAGTGCTCGACCTGCTGCAGCACCGGGTCGGGCGCGCGGTTGACGAACGTGTCGCCCGGCAGCAGGAGCAGCGGCAGCCGGTTCGCGTGCGCGACGCCGGCCGCGGTGACCATGTTCAGCGCACCCGGCCCGATCGACGACGTGGCGACGCCGACCTGGCGGCGGTGGGTCGCCTTCGCGTAGCCCACCGCCGCCAGCGCCATGCCCTGCTCGTTGTGCCCGCGCCACACCGGGAGGTCCGCCTCCGACAGCGCGGTCCCCAGGCCCAGCACGTTGCCGTGCCCGAAGATCGCGAACACGCCGGGGAACAGCGGCGCCTCGGTGCCGTCGAGCAGCACGGTCCGCTGCGCGCCGAGCCAGCGGACCAGTGCCTGCGCGGTGGTGAGCCGCATCAGGGTGCGACCTCGCGGAGCTCGTGCTCCAGTGCCTCCAGCTCCGCGCCGCCGGCCATCTGGCGGGTCAGCTCCTCGATGGTGATGTCCGCCTTCTCCGTCGAGCCGAGGCTGCGCCCGCGCTTGAGGATGAGGAACCGGTTGCCCACCGGGAAGGCGTGGTGCGGGTTGTGCGTGATCAGCACGACGCCGAGCCCGCGGTCGCGGGCCTGCGCCACGTAGCGCAGCACCACGCCGGACTGCTTCACGCCCAGGGCCGCCGTCGGCTCGTCGAGGATCAGCACCTTCGCGCCGAAGTAGACCGCCCGCGCGATCGCCACGCACTGCCGCTCGCCGCCGGACAGCGTGCCGACCGGCTGCTCGACGTCGCGCAGGTCGATGCCCATGTCGGCGAGCGCCGTGCGCGCGGTCTCCTTGGCCTTGCGGCGATCCAGCCGCTGCAGCGGACCGCCGCCCAGCGTCGGCTCGGAGCCGAGGAAGAAGTTGCGCCACACGCTCAGCAGCGGCACCACGGCGAGGTCCTGGTAGACCGTGGCGATGCCGAGGTCGAGCGCCTCGCGGGGCGAGCCCAGCCGCACGGGCTCGCCGTTGACGTAGTACACGCCCAGGTCGTGCTGGTGCACGCCGGCCAGGATCTTGATCAGCGTGGACTTCCCGGCGCCGTTGTCGCCGAGCACGCAGGTCACCTCGCCCGCGTTGACCACAGTGGACACATCGCTGAGCGCGACCACGCTGCCGTAGTTCTTGCCGATCCCGTCGACCTCGATCAACGGGGTCTGTGTTTCGGTCATCGCCGGACCCTCTCCGCTCGCCGCCGGAAGGTGTTGTTCACCAGCACCGCGCCGAGCAGCATGATGCCGAGGAAGAGCATGAACCAGTCGCTGTTCCAGTCCGCGAACACGATGCCCTGGCGCGCCATGCCGAAGATCAGCGCGCCGAACGCCGCCCCGATCGCGGAGCCGAACCCGCCGGTGAGCAGGCAACCGCCGATCACCGCCGCGATGATGAACTGGAACTCCAGGCCGATGCCCTGGTTGGCCTGCACGGTCGTGAACCGCAGGATGTTGATCGAGCCGACCAGCCAGCCGGCCGTCGCGGTGCCCATGAACAGCAGGATCTTCGTGCGCGCCACCGGCACGCCGACCGCGCGGGCCGCCGGGGCCGCCCCGCCGACCGCGAAGATCCAGTTGCCGAACTTCGTGCGCAGCAGCAGCCACGCGGCAACCGCGGTGAAGCCGATCCACCACACGATCGAGATCTGGAACGGCGTCCCGAAGACCGGGAACGTCGAGGCGAACACGAAGCCGGCCGACTCGTAGCCGTCCGCCGCGCGCATGCCGGTCACCTGCACCGAACCGGTGATCAGCCGCGTGATGCCCAGGTTGAGGCCCTGCAACGCGAGGAACGTGCCGAGCGTGACGATGAAGCTCGGCAGCCCGGTGCGCACCACCAGCCAGCCGTTCAGCGCGCCAACGCCGAGCGCGAAGACCAGCGACAGCAGCAGCGCCAGCCAGACGTTCAGCCCGACCTGGGTCGCGAAGATGGCGGTGACCAGCGCCGTGGACGCGGTCATCACGCCGGCCGACAGGTCGAACTCGCCGCCGATCATCAGCAGCGCCACGGCGACGGCCATGATGCCGAGCGTCGCGGAATCGTCGAGCCAGGTCGCGGCGCCGCTCGGGCTGAAGAACTTGTCCGCGACGAACGAGAAGAAGAGGAACACGACCAGCGCGCCGAGCAGCGCGCCGATCTCCGGGCGCGACACCAGCCGGGCACTGAGCCAGGACGAGCGGACGCGTTCGTCCTTGGTGGCGGGGGCGGGGTCGACGGTCGAGGTATCCATTGCCGCTCCTCAGCGCGTGCCGCGTTCGGTGTACGGACGCACCAGGTCCGCATTGGACTTGTCGACGAACCCCGGGCCGGTGAGCACCGACTGCCCGCCGCCCAGCGTGTTCCCGTTCTGCCGGTACAGCTTCAGCATCATGATCGGCAGGTAGCCCTGCTCGTACTGCTGCTGGTCCACGGCGAACAGGATGCGGCCGTCGCGCACGGCGTCGACCACCCCGGTGTTGAGGTCGAAGGTGGCGATCTCGGCGTCGGACCGCGCGCCGGACGCGGCGGTGACCGCGCGGTCGGCGACCTGCGACGACAGCGTCAGCACGGCGTCGATGTCGGGGTTGGTCTGCAGCGCGCCCTTGATGCGGGCCTCGATGTCGGTGGGGTTGCCGATGTCGACCTGGAGGTTGCTGACGTCGCCGCCGAAGCCCTCCTTCGCGCCTTCGCAACGCTCGTTGAGCCCGGAGTTGCCCGCCTCGTGGATGACGCAGAGCATCTTCTTCTTGCCCGCGTCCTTGAACCGCTCGCCCGCGGCCCGGCCGGCGATCTTCTCGTCCTGGCCGACGTGGGCGATCGCGCCGAACTCCTTGCTGCGGGTGGCCCCGGAGTTGATCGTGATGACCGGGATGCCGGCGTCCACCGCGGCCTCGACGGACTCCTTGAGCGCGTCGGGGTTGGCCATCGACACGACGAGCCCGGTCTTGCCCTGCGCCACGGCGTTGTCGATGAGCTTGGCCTGCGCGCCCGGGTCGCCGTTGGCCACGTACGTGACCTTGACGCCGAGCTCGCGACCCGCCGCCTCGGCGCCGTTCTTCACCACGCTCCAGAACGCGTCGCCCTCCGTGCCGTGGCTGATCACCTCGAAGTCGAGCGGCGCGTTCGGGTCGAACTTCCCGCCGCCACCCCCGCTCGGTGCGGTCGTCTCCGCGGCGGAGGGGCCGGTGCACGCGGCGAGCACCATCGCTGACGCCGCCAGCGCGGCGGCCAGGAGTGCGGGCTTTCGTCGCCCTCGGTCAGACATCGTC
This sequence comes from uncultured Actinomycetota bacterium, assembly GCA_963841395.1. Taxonomy (GTDB): domain Bacteria; phylum Actinomycetota; class Actinomycetes; order Mycobacteriales; family Pseudonocardiaceae; genus Actinophytocola. The sequence continues at coordinate 100,301 of CAWJCX010000051.1, read as the reverse complement.
GTCTCCCGTCTCGACGGACTGGAATCCTCAGTGGACCGAATCAAGGAAGGCCAGGCTGCGTGCGGTGGCCTGCCGCGGCACGTGGTCGGCGCCCGCGTCGTGCGCGTCCAGCGCGGTGTCCTGCTCGAGCACGTACCAGCCGTCGTAGTCGTTGCCGCGCAACAGCTTCACCAGCTCGACGAGGTCGACGTCGCCGTCGCCGAGCGGCACGTAGACGCCCCGCGCGACCGCGTCGGTGTAGCCGACCCGGCCCTCGCGCACCGCCTCGGCGAGGTCGGCGCGGACGTCCTTGAGGTGCACGTGGCCGACCCGGTGCGGGTGGTGGCGCACCAGCTCGACGGGGTCGGTGCCGCCGATCAGCAGGTGGCCGGTGTCGACGCAGAGCGGCAGGTCGGAGTCGGCGAGGAACCGCTCGACCTCCGCGGTGGTCTCCACGTGGGTGCCGACGTGCGGGTGCAGCACGGTTCGCAGCCCGGCGCGCACGGCGCGGTCGCGGACGGCGGCGGCGTTGGCGACGAGCGTGTCCCACTGCGCGGGCGTGAGCACGGGCCGCTCGTCGTACCCGTCGAGCCCGGTGGCGGCGGCGAGCACGAGGACGTCGGCGCCGCCCTCGGCGAGCAGCTCGGCACTGCGCTGCGCGGCGTCGAGCGCGGCGGACGTGGTGTCGTGCAAGGGGATCGCGAGGAAGCCGCCGACCAGGCCCAGCCCGTGCTCGGTGAGCAGCGCCCGCAGCGCGGCCGGGTCGGTGGGCAGGTAGCCGGGCGGGCCGAGCTCTGTCGCGGTGACGCCCAGCTCGGCCATCTGCGCCAGCACCGTCGCCGGGTCGAGCATCCGGCCCCAGCCGGGCACCTCGCAGACGCCCCAGGAGATGGGCGCGGCGGCGATCCTCATGGCATCCCCCCGTCGAGTCGTACGGGTGCTCCGGTGCGCCGCGAGCGCTCGCAGGCTTCGGCCAGCCGCAGGCTCACGAGGCTGTCCCGCGCGGGCGAGGGGTTGTCCGCGCGGCCGCCGACGACGTCGACGAACACCTGCATCTCGTTGAGGTAGGCGCGCCGGAACCGTTCGGGGAAGCCGGGATAGGCGTCCGGCCCGGCCCGCGGGCCGTCCGGTTCGAGCGAGGTCAGCGGGGTGCGCGGGTCGAGCCCGACGACGACCGAGTCCAGGCCGGCGAGGACCTCGATGCGGTGGTCGTAGCCGAGCGGGTCGTGCCGGCCGCCGGCGAGCACCGCGTGCGCGCCGCCGGCGAACCGCAGCAGCACCACAGCGTTGTCGACGTCGTCGACGGCGGCGAAGGCCTGGTCGACGAGGACCGAACCGGAAGCGTAGACCTCGGTGACCGGCTCGCCGACCAGCCACGGGACCGCGTCGAGGTCGTGGATCAGCAGGTCGCGGAAGATGCCGCCGGAGGAGGGCAGGTAGCCGAGGTCCGGCGGGTTCGCGTCGAAACCGGTGGCGCGGACGTGGTAGATCCGGCCGAGTTCGCCGGCCACGATGCGCCGCCGCAGCTCGACGACCGCGGGGTCGAACCGGCGCTGGAAGCCGACCAGCACCGGGGTGTCCGTGGCATCGATCTCGGCCACGAGCGCGGTCATCTCGGCGAGGTTCGCGGCGATGGGCTTCTCGCAGAGGACCGGGGTGCGGGCGGCGAGGCAGCTGCGGACCAGCGCCGGGTGGGTGTCGGTCGGGGTGGCGACGAGGACGCCGTCCGCCTCGGCCAGCAGCTCGGCGAACCCGCTCGTCGCGCGGGCCTTGTCGATGGCGTGGGCGGCCTTCTCGGCGCGGCCGGCGACCGGGTCGTGGAGCAGCACCTCGTCGACCGCGGGGAGCGACGCGAGGTGCGCCGCGTGCATGGTCCCGATCCGGCCGACCCCCGCGACGCCGATGCGCATGATCCCGCTTTCGCCTGTCGGTTAGAGCGCTCTAACGCAAACATCCTGTAATGTCCGTCACACCGGTGTCAAGGGAGAGTGGCGTTGGGGCGACCGACGATCGAGGACGTGGCCACGCGGGCCGGCGTTTCCCGGGCGCTGGTCTCGCTGGTCATGCGCGGGTCGCCGAAGGTCAGCGAGCGGCGGCGGACGGCCGTGCTGAAGGCGGCCGACGAGCTCGGGTACTCGCCGCACGCGATGGCCCGGTCGCTGGCGAGCCGGACGTCGCACGTCCTCGGCGTGATGGTGTCCGACCTGCACAACCCCTTCTGGGCCGAGGTGGTCGACGGGCTGGACTCCTCCGCTCGCTCGGCCGGCTTCGAGCTGGTGTTCAACACGGGTGGGCGGCGGCCGGGCCGGGAACGGCAGGCGCTGACCGGCCTGCTGTCGTTCCGGCCGGCCGGCATCGCGTTGCTCGGCCCGGTGGTGCCCGCCGGGGCGATCGCCGCGGCGGCCGGGCACACCCCGGTCGTCCTGGTGTCCCGCTCCTCCCGTAAGTCCACTGTGGACACGATCAACGACGACGGCCAGGCCGGCTCCGGGATGGCGGTGGACCATCTGGTCGAGCTCGGCCACCGCGACATCGTGCACATCGACGGCGGCGGCGGTTCCCAGGCGGCGCCGCGGCGGACGGGTTACGTCAACGCGATGCGCCGCCACGGCCTCGCGCAGCGCGTGGTCCGCGGCGAGTACACCGAGGCCGCGGGCGCGGCGGCGATCCGCGGGCTGCTCGACGCCCCGCCGACCGCGATCATGGCCGCGAACGACCTGAACGCGCTGGGCGTGATCTCCGCGCTGGAGGCCGCCGGCCTGTCCGTGCCGGCGGACGTGTCCGTGGTCGGCTACGACAACACCTGGCTGGCGGCCCTGCGCCACGTCTCCCTGACGACGATCGACCAGCCCCGCAACGAGATGGGCCGCCTCGCCGCCGAGGCCCTCGTGCAACGGGTTCGCGACGCCCGCGCCACCCCGGCGCGCCACCTGCTCCGGCCCCGCCTGATCGTCCGCGCCACGACGGCGGCGCCGCGCTGAGCTACGGGCGGCTGCAGCGGGCCGACCCCTTCGGGTCGGAGAAGTGGCAGTTCAGCACGTAGTCGGCGCGGCGGTGGCTGAGGAACCGCCCGGCGCAGTCGTCGTCACTGGAGATGCCGTGCTCGCTGCAGAACTCGAGCGGGCCGTGCCCGTCGCTGAAGCCGCCGTCGTAGTACAGGACGCGGTACCCGGGCGACAGCGAGGCATAGTCGCCGCTGCGCGCGCTCTGGATGCTCACGCCGAGCCGGTTCTGCAGCGCGTCGATCGTGCCCTGCAGCTGCGCGGGCGACATCGAGTCCGGCAGCGAGCCGAAGATGGCCACCCACGTGTCGACCGGGGGCGCGTTCTTCGCGGGCGGGGCGGGCTCGGACCCGCCGCCGTTTCCGCCGGATCCCGAGGATCCGAGTGCGGTGTATCCGAGCCGCGTGAGCCCGTCGAGCAACGTCCTGATCGACGGCGAGTGGACGCCCGGCGCGACCGACGCGCTCGCCAGCAGCGCCATGTTGTTCTGGATGCAGCGAACGCGGTCGGTCTGCGCCTTGGGGTCGGCCTTGTCCGCCTTCGCGAGGGCGAGGGTGTGGTCGATCTCGCTCGAGTTCATGAGGACGAACTCGCCGGTGGTCGCCGAGCTGCCGTCGTCGAGCTGCAGCTCGACACTCGCCGAGGTGGCCCACGCCCAGCCGGTCCCGCCGAGCCCTGGCTCGCCGACTGTCACCGTCAGCACGTCCGTGACGCCGCCGGCCACCGTCCGGTCGAGCGGCTTCGACATGGTCAGCGGAAAGCGCTGCTTGCCGATGGCCTCCGGCAGGCGGAAGTCGTACCTGACCGAGGCGGCCGCCTGGCCCGGACCGTCGCAGGCCGCGGGTGCCCACACCTTCGAGACGTGCACGGTCTGCTTGACGACCCGCGCGGTCCGCTCACCGTGGTTCCGGAAGACGATCTTCGCCGCGGCCGCGTCGACGTTCTTGACGGCCGCCGTCTTGTCTCCCGGCCGCAGGGTCTCCCTCTTCAGCCGGGCCGTCGAGTTCATGTCCAGCCCGACGACGGTCAGATCGGGGGCGCTCACCGCCGGGACCGGCTGGCCGGCCACCGTCGTCGTACGGGAGGAGGGCATGAGCGCGACGGCCACGATGGCGAGCGAGATCGCCACGACCAGCGGGGTCGTGTTCCGACCCCTGAATGGCCTCGACATCGCCCGCACGGTGCTTCCTCGTCCATCTTCGTCGGATTCAGACCCGGTCCCGACATCTTCTCACTGCGGGTCGAAGATCGTCATTCCGACGAAGGTCGGTACGGAAGTTTCCGCTGGCCCCGGCGACGAATTTCCTCGCCGCGGCGCCCACCCGGGGCGGGCGCCGCGGCTGGTGACGAGGGCTAGCCGGCCGAGACGGCCGCGCCCACCACCTGTGCCATGCCCTGCATGCCGCGCGCGTTCGGGTGCAGCGGGGCGGCGACGTTGCCCGGGATGAAGGGCTCCACCCAGCGGACCGAGCTGGACTTGCACACGTCGTGGCCGATGCCCGGGGTGCGAATGTCCACATAGGTCGCCCCGTGGCCGGCCGCGGCGTCGGCCAGGACCTGGTTCAGCTGGTCGACCTTCGCCTGGACGTAGTTCGCGTCCTTGCCCCACACCTGCACGCGCGGGTAGCAGCCGTTCGGCGGCAGGTAGGTGGTGTAGCCGACCACGTACACCCGCGCGTTCGGCGACCGGGCGTGGATGCCGTCGAGCACGGCCGCCGCCTTGGGTCCGACACCGGCGACGCGCTCGCCGTAGACGTCCCCGCCACCTGCGGTGTTCTCGTCGGCGCACGAGTCGCCGAAGGGCTGCGGGAGCAGGTTCAGGCAGGACTCCGCGAGCCCGACCAGACCCGAGTCGTTGCCGCCGATCTGCAGCGTCACGACCGACGTGTCCGCGGTCAGCGCGTCGAACTGCGGCGGCGCCGTGCCGAGGTCGGTCTCCTGCGGGCTGGTCATGTCGACCGTGTCCGCGCCGGAGCACGTCACGTCCTTGATCGTCAGCCCCAGCTGCCGCGCGACCAGCTTCGGGTAGTTGTTCGTGGACCGGATGCAGCCGGGGAAGCTCAGGTCGGGGTTCGGGATCAGCGGGCCCGACGCGGCGGAGTCACCGAGCGCGACATAGCGCCCGGCCGCCGCGTCGGCGACCCCGGCGGGCAGGACGGAAGCGAGCAGGACGACCGCGAACGCGGGCAGAAGACGGCGGAGCATCATCGTCGACACCTCCAGCAGGGATGTGAACGAGTGTCACGTCCCTGCTGGAGGCTTGTCCATCACCCGCTTGGAGGTAGCTGGACCTTTTCACGAGGCAGTTGTCTCGGAGTGGTCGGCCGAGTCACGGTCGCGGCGGGGCAGGAACCGGCGGATCAGCGGCCACAGCAGCACGACCGCCACGATCACGTACACGGTCACCGAGAACGCCGTGTTCACCAGCCCGGTCAGCGACCCGTCGCTGAGCTGCAGCGCCCGGCGCATCTGCTGCTCGGCGGCCGGCCCGAGGATCACGCCCAGGATCGCCGGCAGCACCGGCAGCCCGTACCGGCGCATCGCGAAGCCCAGCGCGCCGATGACGAACAGCACGATCAGGTCGATCACCTGGCCCGACACCGCGTACGCGCCCACCGAGGCGAAGAACAGGATCCCCGCGTACAGGTACGGCCGCGGGATCCGCAGCAGCTTCGACCACACCGGCGCCATCGGCAGGTTCAGCACCAGCAGCAACACGGTGCCGACGAACAGCGACGCGATCAGGCCCCACACCAGCGCCGACTCGCGCTCGAACAGCAGCGGCCCCGGCTGGATGCCGTACTGCTGGAACGCCGCCAGCATCACCGCGGCCGTCGCCGTCGTCGGCAGGCCCAGCGTCAGCATCGTGACCAGCGTGCCCGACGCGGACGCCGACGCGGTGGACTCCGGGCCGGCCACGCCCTCGATCGCGCCGGAGCCGAACTCGTCGCGGTGCTTGGACAGCCGCTTCTCCGTCGCGTAGGAGAGGAACGTCGGGATCTCCGCGCCACCGGCCGGGATCGCGCCGAACGGGAACCCGATCAGCGGGCCGCGCAGCCACGGCTTCCACGTCCGCCGCAGGTCCTCGCGGCCCAGCCACGGGCGGCCGACCGGGATCGGCTCGCCCGAGGTGTGCCGCAGCCGCGACGCCACCCACAGCGACTCGCCGACCGCGAACAGGCCGACCGCGACGATCACGACGTCGATGCCGTCGGCCAGGTCCAGCGAGCCGAACGTCAGCCGCGACTGACCGGTCAGCGAGTCCAGCCCGACCAGCCCGATCGTCAGGCCGATCAGCAGCGACGCGAACCCGCGGACCCGCGAGCGGCCGAGCACCGACGTGACCGCGATGAACGCCAGGATCATCACCGCGAAGTAGTCCGGCGCGCCGAGGTCCACCGCCAGCGACGCGACCACCGGCGCCAGCAGCACCAGCGCGATCGTGCCGATCATCGCGCCGACGAAGTGGCCGATCGCCGCCGCCGCAAGCGCTTGCGACCCGCGGCCGCGCTTGGCCATCTGGTTGCCCTCGATCGCGGTCACCACCGAGGCCGACTCGCCCGGCGTGTTCAGCAGGATCGAGGTCGTCGACCCGCCGAACATGCCGCCGTAGTAGATGCCCGCGAACATGATCATCGCGGCGACCGGGTTCAGGCCGTAGGTCACCGGCAGCAGCAGGGCGACCGCCATCGCCGGGCCGATGCCGGGCAGCACGCCGATGAACGTGCCCAGCAGCACGCCGATCGCGGCGAGCAGCAGGTTCGTCGGGGTCAGCGCGGTGCCGAAGCCGTCGATCAGCTGGCTCAGGGAGTCCATGCCTACAGCACCTCCATCAGCGGGCCACCGGGCAGCGGCACCCCGAGCAGGTTGTTGAACGCCACGAAGGTCAGGATCGACAGGGCCGCCGCGATCAGCGGGTCGCGCACGAAGCTGCGGCTGCCGAGCGCGTACGCCGCGCCCCAGAACAGGATCGCGCCGGAGATCGGGAAGCCGACCACCCCGATCAGCGCCGCGTTCGCGAGGAACGCCGCGGACAGCAGCAACACCGTGCGCCAGTCGCTCGGCGCGGCGAGGTCGACGTCCTCGCCGGTCTCCGACTCGCCGCGGCCGCCGCGCAGTACGTCGCGCACCAGCAGCGCGGCGACCACGAGCAGCGCCACGCCGACGACCACCGGCACGGCCTTCGGGCCGACCGGGCCGCGCTGGGCGAAGTCGGTCGGGATCCGGATGGCGTCGACCAGCACCAGCACGCCCAGGACCACCAGCAGCGCGCAGATGCCCAGTTCGGAACGGTCTCGCCAGGTGCGCGGGGCCTCGGGTTCGGTCTCGGTCGTCGTCATCGCAGCCCCAACTCCGTCAGCACGTCGGCCACCTGGTCGTTCTGGTCGGCGAGGAAGTCGCCGAACTCGTCGCCCGTCTGGAACGCCTTCGTCCAGCCGTTGCGCTCCAGCGCGTCCTTCCACTGCGGGGTGTTCTGCAGGTCCGCGAACAGGTCGATCAGCTTCTGCTGGTCGCCCTCGGAGATCCCCGGCGGCGCGACGATGCCGCGCCAGTTCGTGAACTCGACGTCCACACCGGACTCGGTGAGCGTCGGCCCGTCGATGCCGTCCATCCGCTCGCCGCTGGTGACCGCGAGGACGCGCAGCTCGCCGGCCTCGATCTGGTCGCGGGACTCGCCCACCCCGGACACGCCGAACGCGACCTTGCCGCCCAGCACCGACGCGAGCAGCTCGCCGCCGCCGTCGAACGGCACGTAGTTCACCGACTTCGGGGTCAGCCCGGCGCCCTTCGCGAACAGCATCGCGGCCAGGTGGTCCGGCCCGCCCGGCGAGGAGCCGCCGCCGACCGGGACGTTGCCCGGGTCCGCCTTCCACGCGGTCACCAGGTCCTCGACCGACTTGTACGGCGAGTCCTTGGCCACCACCACGATGTCCGGCTCCTCGATGAGCTTGCAGATCGGTGTGGTGTCCTGAAGGGACGACGGCGACTTGTTGGTGTGGACGCTGCCCACCACCCCGAGGCCCATCGACATGACCAGCTTGTCGTTGCCGCGCTCGCTGACCAGCCGGCCGAGCCCGACCGTGCCGCCGGCGCCCGGCAGGTTGAACACCTCGACGTTGCGGGTGAGCTCGCCCTCCTCCATGGACTTCGCGGCGATGCGCGCGGTGACGTCGTAGCCGCCGCCCGGCGTGTTCGGCACCATGATCCGCAGGCCGCGGACCTGGCCGCCCGGTGTCTCGTCCGAACCGGAGCTGACCAGGGGCGGGATCACCAGCACCGCCGCCAGCGCCGCCGCGGCGGCGATCAACGGTTTCGCTTGCATCGGAGCCTCTCTGCTCGACACCCGTGGCCTCGCATGGTGCCCGGGTGTCACGGCGCGTGTCCTGTTGCGCGCGCAGTGGTCGTTGTGGTCGTTGTGTTCACGGGCGGCCGGTTGCGCGCTACGCGACACTGGGTCCGTGGCGGACCGTGGCTCCCTGTCCCGGCAGCTGCTGGGCTGGCAGCTGCTGATCGTCGCGTCCCTGGTCGCCGCGGTCGCGGTGTTCTCCGGCATCCAGGCCACGAAGAGCTTCCAGGACAACGAGGGCCGGCGGATGCTGTCGGTCGCCGAGGACGTGGCGGCCACGATGGGCGTGCGCCAGGCGCTCGCGGACCCGCTGCGCCACCACCAGCTGCCGACGTTCGCGGAGAGCGCGCGGAGCCTGTCCGGCGCCGCGTACGTGGTGATCGCCGACCCCGACGGGATCGTGCTGACCTCGCCGGACCCCGCGCAGGTCGGCGACCCGCTGCCGCTCGGCGACAGCATGATCACGGCCGGGCGGTCCTGGGTCGGCGAGGTGGACGACTCGCTGGTCGCGCACGTGCCGGTGATGAGCGACGACGGCGTCGTGATCGGCATCGTCGCCGCGGGCCAGGACACCCCGACGTTCCTCGAGGGGATCGTGCAGTCGCCCGCGGAGGGGCTGCTGATCCTGGTGCTCGCGACCGTGCTCGGCGTCGTCGGCTCGGCCCTGGTGGCGCGGCGGGTGAAGCGGCAGACGTTCGGCCTGGAGCCGCGCGAGATCGCCGGGCTGGTGGAGCACCGCGAGGCGATGCTGCACGGCATCCGCGAGGGCGTCGTCGGGCTGGACTCGGCGCACCGGCTCACGCTGGTGAACGACCAGGCGCGGCGGCTGCTGTCGCTGCCCGACGACGCGGTCGGGCGGTCGGTCGCCGACCTGTCGCTGAACGACCGGCTGGTGGACGTGCTCACCGGACGGGCCGGTGGCGCGGACCAGATCGTGCTGCGGCGCGGCCGGGTGCTGATCATGAACCGGATGCCGATCTCCTTGCGGGAGCACGAGATCGGCTCGGTGGTGACGCTGCGGGACCGCACGGAGATCGTCACGCTGCAGCAGGAGCTCGACACGAACCGGAGCACGACGGACGCGCTGCGGGCGCAGGCGCACGAGTTCACCAACCGGCTGCACACGATCGCCGGGCTGATCGAGCTGGGCGAGTTCGACGAGGTGCGCCACTACGTCGACCGGGTCAGCCACACGCGCGAGGCCTGGCAGGCCGAGGTGGGCACGCGGATCGCGGACGTGGCGGTGGCCGCGCTGCTGATCGCGAAGGCGAGCGTCGCGGCGGAGCGCGGCGTCGGCCTGCGCCTCACGCCGGACTCCCGGTTGTCCACTGTGGACGAGCAGCTGTCCGCGGATCTCGTGACGGTGCTCGGCAACCTGGTCGACAACGCGCTCGACGCGGCCGCTTCGTGGATCGAGGTCGATATCTCGCACACGCCGACGAGGTCCGCGTGGTGGTGCGGGACTCCGGGCCGGGGGTGGCGCCGGAGATCGCGGAGGAGGTGTTCCGGCACGGCTTCACGACGAAGGCGGCGGAGCAGGGCGAGCGGGGGCTGGGCCTGGCGCTGACCCAGCAGACGTGCCTGCGCCGGCAGGGCACGGTCGCGGTGGACGGCGCGGCGTTCACCGCCACGCTGCCGGTCGGGGCGCTGCTGTGATCCGGGTGCTAGTCGTGGACGACGACTTCATGGTGGCGAAGGTCCACAGTGGATACGTGACCCGCACGGCGGGGTTCGCGGTCGCGGGCGTGGCGCACACCGGCGCGGACGCGCTGCGGGCGGTCGAGGACCTGCGCCCGGACCTGGTGCTGCTGGACATCTACCTGCCGGACATGGACGGCGTGTCGGTGCTGCGCGCGCTGCGGTCGGGGGGCGGCGCGGACACGGACGTGATCGTGATCAGCGCGGCGACGGACGTGGACACGGTGCGCGCGGCGATGCGCGGGGGCGTGCTGCACTACCTGATCAAGCCGTTCACGTATGCCGCGCTGTACGACCAGCTGCGCCACTTCGCCGTGCTGCAGGCGCGGCTGCGCGGAGCTGTCGGAGGCCGGCCAGTCCGATGTGGACCAGGTGTTCGGCGCCCGGCCGGGCTCCACGCTGCCGAAGGGCCTGACCGCGGAGACGCTGCGCATCGTGGCGGCGGAGCTCCGGTCGGCATCGACCGACCTGCCGGCTGAACTGCCGGCGGACCTGTCGGCGGCGGAGTGCGCGGCGCGGACGTCGCTGTCCCGGGTCAGCGCGCGCCGCTACCTGGAACACTTCGTGGCCACCGGCCAGGCCGACGTCCGCCTCCGCTACGGCGGCACCGGCCGCCCCGAACGCCGCTACTTCTGGCTGACCCGCCCCTGACCGCCCCCGCGCAGCAAACAGCCCACTCGCCCCACACCCGCCCGCAACGACCCGCGCGCGCACACGCGCGTGCAGAACTCACCTACCGAAAGCCCCACCCACTCCGGGGGCCACCCTCGATGCCAGTCTACCGGCGAGGGCTGACGAAACCCCTGGTCGTGGTGTTGTTGTGGACAACTGCGTGCACTGTGGACAACCGCGTCAGGTGAACCGATCAGTCGTCGTCGGTGGTTCGGCGGCCTCGTTTGGTTTGGCCGCGGCGGCGTTTCTCCGCGAGGCGCCGTTCCTTCGCGCCGCGGGTCGGCTTGGTCGGGCGGCGTTTCGGCGGCGGGGGCTCCGCGGCGGCGCGCAGCAGGGCGGCCAGGCGGTCGCGAGCCGCGTTGCGGTTGGCCAGCTGGGCGCGGTGTTCGCTCGCCGCGACCGTCAGCACGCCGTCCACCAGGCGCGACGACAGGCGCGCCAGCAACCGGTCCCGCAGCCATGGCGGCACCGACGGCGAGCGCGCCACGTCGAACGACAGCTCCACCCGGCTGTCCGTCGTGTTCACGCCCTGCCCACCGGGACCCGACGACCGGGAGAACCGCTCGCTCAGCTCGACCGCCGGGATCACCAGCCGCCGGTTCACCTCGAGGTCGGCCACGGGCTCAGAATCTCGGGTGGTCGCCGATCAGGTCCGCGCGGGCGGCGTCCGGGTCGTCGCCGAGCGGCGTGATCTCGCCGAGCACCCAGGCCGGCACGTGCCGCGCGGTCAGCACCGCGAGCGCCCGGTCGACGTCCTCCGGCGCCACCACGGCCACCATCCCGACGCCCATGTTGAACGTGCGCTCCATCTCGTGCCGCTCGACCCGGCCGCGCTGCGCGATCAGCGAGAACACCGGCGCGGGCGTCCACGTGCCCCGGTCGAGCACGGCGCGCAGCCCCGGCGGGATCACCCGCGCCACGTTCGCCGCCAGGCCGCCGCCGGTGATGTGCGCGAACGTGCGGACCTCGGCCTCCGCGACGACCGCCAGGCAGTCCTTGGCGTAGATGCGGGTCGGCTCGAGCATCTCCTCGCCGAGCGTGCGGCCGAACTCCTCGACATGGCCCTCGAGCGCCATCCGGCCGATGTCCAGCAGCACGTGCCGGGCCAGCGAGTAGCCGTTGGAGTGCAGCCCGGAGGACCCCATGCCGATCACGACGTCGCCGGGCCGCACCCGCTCCGGCCCGAGCACCGCGTCCGCCTCGACCACGCCGACGCCGGTGGCCGACAGGTCGTACGCGCCGTCGGCCATCAGGCCCGGGTGCTCCGCGGTCTCGCCGCCGAGCAGCGCGCAGCCGGCCCGCACGCAGCCCTCGGCGATGCCCTTGACCAGCGCCGCGATCCGCTCCGGCACGACCTTGCCGACCGCGATGTAGTCCTGCAGGAACATCGGCTCGGCGCCGCACACCACCAGGTCGTCGACCACCATGGCGACCAGGTCGATGCCGACCGTGTCGTGCACGTCCAGCGCCTGCGCCACCGCGATCTTGGTGCCGACGCCGTCGGTGGACGACGCCAGGATCGGCTCCTTCCAGCGGTCCAGCCGGAGCTTGAACAGCCCGGCGAACCCGCCGATGCCGGCGAGCACCTCGGGCCGGACCGCCTTCTCGGCGAACGGCTTCAGCTGCTCGACCGCCTGCTCACCGGCCTCGATGCTCACCCCCGCGGCGGCATAGGTCGCGTGTGAGGTGTTGCTGGTCTCGGTCATGGTCCCCGGTTCAGGGTCGCTGGAGTGCGTCCTCCGCACCATATCCGGCGGGCAGGACGGGGGCGGCGGAGCCCGCTGACGCCCTTCTCCAGCCCCTCGAGCAGGTGCTTGCCGATCAGCTCCTCGTCCGGCAGCGGGATCGGGTACTTGCCGTCGAAGCACGCCATGCACAGCCGGGTGCGCGGCTGCTCGCTGGCCGCGATCAGGCCGTCGAGCGAGACGTAGCCCAGCGAGTCGGCGCCGATCGAGCGGCGGATGTCCTCGATGTCCATGCCGTTGGCGATCAGCTCGGCGCGGGAGGCGAAGTCGATGCCGTAGAAGCACGGCCAGCGCACCGGCGGCGACGCGATCCGCACGTGCACCTCGAGCGCGCCGGCCTCGCGCAGCATCCGGACCAGCGCGCGCTGGGTGTTGCCGCGCACGATCGAGTCGTCGACCACGACCAGGCGCTTGCCGCGGATGACGTCCTGCAGCGGGTTGAGCTTGAGCCGGATGCCCAGCTGGCGGATGGTCTGCGACGGCTGGATGAACGTGCGCCCGACGTAGGCGTTCTTCACCAGGCCGGACCCGTACGGGATCTCCGAGCCCTGCGCGTAGCCGATCGCGGCGGGCGTGCCGGACTCCGGCACCGGGATGACCAGGTCGGCCTCGGCCGGTGCCTCCTTCGGCGAGCCGGCGGCCGATCTCCACCCGGGTGGCGTGCACCCAGCGGCCGGCGATCGTGGTGTCCGGCCGGGCCAGGTAGACGTACTCGAACAGGCAGCCCTTGGGCTCGGGGTTGGCGAACCGGGACGAGCGCAGCCCGTCCTCGTCGATGGCCAGCAGCTCGCCCGGCTCGACCTCGCGCACGAACGACGCGCCGACGATGTCCAGCGCGGCGGTCTCGCTCGCCACCACCCAGCCGCGCTCGAGCCGGCCGAGCACGAGCGGGCGCACGCCGTGCGGGTCGCGCGCGGCGTAGAGCGTGGTCTCGTCCGCGAACACCAGGCAGAACGCGCCGCGCACGGCCGGCAGCAGCTCCAGCGCGGCCTGCTCGATGCCGCGGTCGGCGGCCTCGGCCGCGAGCAGCCCGCAGAGCAGGTCGGAGTCGGTGGTGGCGCCGTTGTTGGTGCGCAGGCCGGCCGCGCGCGGCCCGGTCGCGCAGCTCGGCGGTGTTCACCAGGTTGCCGTTGTGGCCGAGGGACAAGCCCGCTGCCGATGGCGGTGTTGCGGAACGTCGGCTGGGCGTTCTCCCAGGTCGTGGAGCCGGTGGTGGAGTACCGGCAGTGCCCGACCGCGACGTGGCCGCGCAGCGACGACAGCGTCTGCTCGTCGAAGACCTGGCTGACCAGGCCGAGGTCCTTGAACACGACGATCTGCCGGCCGTCGGACACCGAGATGCCGGCGGCCTCCTGGCCACGGTGCTGCAGCGCGTAGAGGCCGTAGTAGGTGAGCTTGGCGACCTCCTCGCCGGGGGCCCAGACCCCGAACACGCCGCACTCCTCGCGGGGCTCGGGTTCCGGGACGTTGCTCTGGTCGGTGACCACCGAGTCTGCTCCCCTGCGGACGACGTCAGGTGCCCTCAGTGTAGGTCGCGTTCGGCCGGGACAGCGCGACGCGCCCGGGTGGCGGTCAGCTCATTCTGAGTGCGCGCAGCACGGCCTCGTCACCCGATCCGGTGAGCTGCATGCGGTTCCACAGCTGGTAGAGCACGTTCTCGGTGCGGCCGGACAGGTGAGCGTCGGCCGCGCTCGTCGCGCGCCGCCAGCCGCACCAGCGGCACCTCGCCGGGCACGAGCCGGACGAACCACCGCTGTGGACCGTCCGCACAGGACACGACCGCGGTGCCGGCCGTCGTCGGCGGCGAGTCGGTCAGCAGCCGGGCGGCGAGCAGCGTGCCGAGCAGCTCGTCGATCGCGTCGGCGGCCTGGTCGCGGTCGGTCGGCGCGAGCGTGCGCAGCGCGGCCTGGGCGTCCCAGCGGCGCAGGTTCAGCTCGTGCGCGGCGCGGCGGTGCCACACCCAGGCGAGGTCCGGCGCCGCGGGCGAGAACGTCCACACCGGACGGTTGCCGGGCGTGCCGGCGAGCACCTCGGTGGCTGCGGCGAGCTCCGCGTCGAGGTAGGCGAGCGGGTCGGCCGGCAGCTCGGCCGGGCCAGGGCGCAGCTGGACCAGGCTGCCGCTGGTGAGGTAGCGGGTGACCTGGGCGAGGAACCGGCCGACGTGCACGGTCAGCTCGGTGAAGGTCCACCCGGGACAGGACGGCACCGCGGCGCGCGGGTCGGCGCGGCCGACCGCCTCCCGGAACAGCGTCGCCTGCTCGGTGAACACCGCCAACCACCGCGGCGGGGTCCACACCGGCATGCCGCTCCTTCCGGTCGAATTCATGCGCACATGCACACAGTGCGCACCGAAACACACTACGCAGCCGCCTGGTTGGGTAATTTCAGCGCGCACCCCGCGTGGAGGAGGTCGCCGTGGCCGACGGTTATCAGGTGGACCCAGCAACTCTGCGCGGCGCGTCGCGCGATGTCTACGCGGGTTCGGACGCGGTCGGCGACGCCGCGGCGCTGCTGTCCGTCGGCGCAGCTGGTGCCGGCCGCGCTGGGCGAGGTCCCCGCGGCCGACGAGCTGGCCGGTGCGTTCGCGAGGTTCGTCGGGGAGCACGGCGACGACCTGCGCCACGGTTCGGCCTGGGTCGGCGACGCCGCCGACGGGCTGGTGGCCGGCGCCGACGACTACGAGCGCCGCGACGAGAACGCGGCCGGCGGCGTGACGGCGGCGGGCGCATGACGGCCGACGCACTCTTCTCCGCGGAGGCGGCATGGTGATCGATCCCGAGGACCTGTACGCGCAGCTGGCCGGCGGCGACGCGGGCCGGATCCGCACGGCGGCCGAGCCGGTGACGGCGGCGATGTCCGCGCTGAGCCAGGCCGGGACGTCGCTCGAGGGCGGCGGTTCGACGGCGGCGTCGGGCTGGCAGGGCGCGGCGGCGGACTCGTTCGCCGCGCGGTCGTCGTTGTCCGGCACGGCGACGTCCACCGCGCACGCGCGCCTCGAGCAGGCCGCCAAGGTGATCGAGGCGGCGGCCGGCGCCTACGGGACGATGCGCGGCGCGGCGGACAACGCGATCGCCGCGTGGCGGTCCCGGCCGGCGGGGCTGGACGCCTCGGCCCAGGCGGCGCTCGCGGACCGGGTCAACCAGGCGCATGACCACCGTGCGCGACGGCTACGAGCGGACCCTGCGCGCGTACGCCGGCTCGCTCGACGGGATCAGGCCGGCGTTCGCCGAGGTCGCCGGCGCGGACGCGGGCTGGCAGCAGACGGCGCAGCAGACCGGCCCGTCCGTGCCGCCGCCCGGGTCGGACCCGCGGCAGGTCGCCGCGTGGTGGAAGGGACTGTCCCAGGCGGAGCGCGACCAGCTGCTGGCCACGCAGTTCGACGCCCTCGGCCGGCTGCGCGGCCTGCCGGCGGAGGTGCTCGACACCGCGAACCGGCGGCGGATCGACGCGGACCAGGAGCGGCTCGGCGCGTCGAAGTCCGACACTGGACACGCAGATCACGCAGCGGGCGAGCGAGCTGGGGCTGGACCCGTCGGACGAGAGCGCGCTGCGGTCCGACCCGGCGCTGGCGGACCTGCTGGACCAGCGCCAGGACGTGAACCGCCAGCTGGACAACGTGAACGCGGCCGAGCAGCGGGTGGCCGACGCGCGCGAGATGGCCACGGCGAACGGCATCACCGACGACGTGTACGTGCTGTCCTACGACCCGGTCGGGCCCGGCCGGCAGGAGGGCACGCTGGCGGTGGCGTTCGGCAACCCGGACACCGCGGACAACCTGGCGGTCACCGTGCCGGGGGTCGGGACGACGCTGGAGAACGGGTTCCCGAACGGGCAGGCGGTGGAGCTGCGCGAGCAGATGGACGCGGCGGCGCCGGGCTCGCACAACGCGACGGTGGCGTGGCTCGGGTACGACGCGCCGTCGTGGGACCTGAGCGTGGTGTCGGCGGACAACGCCGTCCAGGGCGGCGGGTTCCTGGTGTCCGATGTGGACGGTTATCACGCGGCGGCCGAGGCGGCGGGGCACGATCCGCACGTGACGGTGCTGGGGCACAGCTACGGCAGCACGACGGTCGGGTACGCCGCGATGAACGGGCTGGCGGCGGACGACATCGCGTTCCTCGGCTCGCCGGGGGTCGGCGCGTCGTCGGTGGACCAGCTGTCGCCGGGGGCGGGTCACGTGTGGGCCGGGATGACCGAGCACGACCCGATCGTGCAGACCACGAGCGGCGACTGGTTCACCGCGGACGGTTCGTCGACCACGCCGTACGACACGTCGTTCGGTGCCAACCAGTTCGGCGCGGGGACCGAGGAGAACCTGCTGGGCGCGCACAGCACGTACTACCAGGACGGTTCGGAGTCGCTGCGCAACCTGGGCAACATCGCGACGGGCAACTACGACGGCGTGTCGGAGCCGCGCTGGCAGGACTCGCCGCTGCCGCCGTCGCTGCCGGGTTCGGACCTGCCGGTGGTGGGCCCGGTGATCGACGGGGTGGCGAACCTCGGCAAGGAGGCGGTGGACATCGTCGGGGACGTGGGCGGCGGCCTGTGGGACGCCGGCGCGGACGCGCTCCACGGCGACTGGGACGCGGCCTGGGACGAGTTGAAGGACACGGGCGGCGAGCTGCTGAACGACGCGGGCGACATCGTGGTGGGCACGGTGGGCGACATCGCGGAGGGCGGCCGGGACCTCGTGGAAGCGGGAAAGTCGTTGTACGACAACACCTTGGGCCGCCTGTTCTGACACCGGCGCAACCCCGCCCCCGATTTCCAGCCTACCGCCACCCCCTGACAGCCCCGCCCGCCCGGGCCGGCGCCTGTGCACAACCCCGCCCAACCCCAACAAAAGCTCCCCCACGCACACGCGCGTGTGTCACCCCGCTCTCGAGCGCCCCGCTTGCGATTGAACCAATGCGAACACGGCGCCCACGCGACAGCAATAACGATTGCGCGCCTTGGATGTAGCACGTTGACCTTCGAAACGGTCCTCGTGCAATTTTGTCGAAGTACGGTCATTCACAGTTGAACAGTGAGCCACTGAGAATCTCTGCATGTGGAATCGCGCAGACAGGCTATCGGCGCAGCAATTCCTGTCATTACTACTACCAAGATAATGCGAGCTGGCATCGCTACCGCAAAGCCTGACGCCAACCAACTGGTACCGACCTAGCCAGCGTGGCGCGTACATCCGCGTGACTTCCCGGGCTAGCGTCCGAGTCATGAGACCGCAAGACAACTGGCTGACACTTGCAGCGATTGGAATCCCAGCGCTCACGTCCATATTGGCGGCTGTCGTTGCCGGCGTGTTCGCATGGAGGACGCGGCGCGCTGACGCAGACGCTGAACGCGTTCGAGAACTTGAGGGTAGAATTTCCGAACGCAAGTACGCAGTGTACGAACCGTTTATCAATCTTTTTGCAGACGTTTTTTCGCAACGAAACGTCCCCACGCAAGAAATACTACACAAGAAACTTCAAGATTTTGCCACATGGATCAGCATTTATGGTTCCGATGAAGCCGTAAAGAGTTTCCACAACTTCGCGCAAGCCACTTATAGTGACGCACCTGGACCTATCTTACTAAGACTCTACGGTGACTTTATGGTCGCCGCGCGAAAAGATATGGGTAACAACAACACTGGGGTATATCGGGAACATGTACTTGGCATGAGAATTACAAATATCTACACCTATCCCGACATAATTGACCAATCATTTGAAGAGGTTTGCGAACGACTCGACTGGCAGCCCCCATGGCTGTCGAGTGACGTCACCCCCAGACAGCCTGACTAGCCAGAGATTCATCAAGCGTGGGAGGTATCGGCGGGGGCTGACCGGGACCGCGATGTCGATCTTGCCTGTGGACAGGTCGAGGGTTGTGGACAACCGTGGCTCGACGGTCAGGGGAGGCGGAGCAGGGGGAGGTGCTCGGAGAGGTCGGCTCGGTTGCCGGAGGCGGTGATCTTGCCGGCGGCCACCGCGGCGGGCCAGGTCAGGGTGCCGGTGGCCAGTTCCAGCCAGGTTCGCGGATCGGTCTCCACGACGTTCGGGGGTGTGCCGCGGGTGTGGCGGGGGCCCTCGATGCACTGGACGGCCGCGAAGGGCGGCACGCGCACCTCGACACTGCGGCCAGGCGCCGCCTGGGCCAGCGTGCGCAGGCTCAGGCGCACGGCGGCCGCGAGCAGCGGGCGGGTGGGCTGCGCCGCCTCGTCCGCGAGCCACGGCCGCACGGCCAGCACCGCCTCGCGCAGTGCGTGGGGGTCGACGGGCTTCGTGCTCAGGGGGCGACCTCGGTGACGATCTCGGCGAGCAGCTCGCTCACGTGATGGGTCAGGTTGCGGGGGTCCGCCGGCGAGATGGTGGTCCACAGCGTGCCATCCGGTGCCGGGCGGCGGATCTGCACGTAGCGTCCGTCCTCGGTGTCGAAGAAGGACACCACGCGCTCGGCTCTTCGCCGCCGGCCGAGCTTGTCACGCACCGCGGCACCGAAGTTGCCCATGCCGGACACGTCCTTGATCATCTCTGTCAGCGCGTCCGTGTCGTCCGTGCGGATGCCCTGCTCCAGCAACGCCTTCTGAAAGCCCTCGCGGGTGCCCACCGCGCCGTTGGCGGCCGCCTCGAAGTCCTCCGTGCGCATCGTGACCGACCGGCCGGGACCCGCGGCACACATCGGCAGCGCCGCCAGCGCGGCCGCGGGCAACGCCGTCGCCGACGCGTGGCGCAACGTCACCTGGCCGTCGCTCAGCTCGGCGACCCCGGCGAGGTCGCCGGTGGCCGCCGCCAGGACGCGCACGTTGCGGCCCGCGTGCGCCCGCGCGTCGACCTCGCGGTCCGGCTTCGCCAGCACCGTCAGGATGTCCTCGATGTCCGGGTTCAGCTCGACCGGCCGCCCCAGGCCGCGGCCCTCGAGATCGGCCCACGCCCGCTCCTCGAGCTGCGCGCGCTCCTCGTCGGTCTTGCCCGGCGACGGGACCTTCACCACCAGCGGCAGCTGCCCGAGCCGCAGGTGCTCCCACAGCACGTCGAACTCGAGAGCCGACAGGACGATCGGTTCGGTCTCCCGCTCGCCGATCGAGAACGCGCTGGTCACCATGCCAACCCTACTCAGAGAAATCGGGGCGGGGCGCCGCTTGCGCGACACCCCGCCCCGACCGACGTCAGCTCTCTCACTCCTGCGGAGCGGACTCCCCGATGACCCCCGGCGAGACCCGCCGGTCGTCGCCGAAGACGTCCTCGGTCTCCAGCAGGTAGTCCGGCGCGTAGCGCTCGTCGTCGTCCTCGCCGTCGGCACGCCGGCCGCCGGCACCCATCGGGCCGTTGACGCCGCCGCGGGCACCCGCGCCCGCCGCGCCCCGGCCACCGGCCAGCGCGCCACGACCGTTCGCCGCGCTCGCCGCACCCGGGCCGTTGCGCACCGCGGCGCTCTGGCCCGGCACGCCACCGCCGGCACCACCGCGGCCGAACTGTGCGGCCGACCGCGAGCCCTCGGGCTCGAAGGCACCCGCGCCACCTGCCGGCAGGCCGCCGCGCAGCGGCACGCCTCGGCGGGCCACGTCGCCGGCGTTGCTCGGGCCGGGGTTGCCACCGGTCGTGAGCGGCGGGCGGTTGCCGACGAGCGGGCCGCGGTTGGCGCCGCCGCCTTCGGTCAGCGGGCCGGTGCCGCCGCCACCGTTCGGCAGGCCGGAGCCGCCGACCGACGGGATGAACGGGTTGTTGCCCACGCCCGGGTTCGTCGTGTTGAGCCCCGGGTTGGGGATGCCGGGACCGGTCTGCAGCGGCGGGCCACCCGCCGGCGGCGTGCCCGGCGTGGGCAGCAGGCCGGCCGGCGTGGTCGCGGCGGCGGGGGGCAGCGAGACGCTGCCACCCGGGGTCGCACCCGCCGGCAGGTTGACGTTGCCGCCACCGTTCGGGACGAGGGTGCTACCGCTGTTGGCCGTGCCGGTACCGGTCGGGATCGTGGCGTGGCTGCTGCTCGTCGGCTGCGAGCTGCCGTTCGCGTTCGCGCCGACCTGCGACTGCGCCGAGGTGACGTGGCCGGTCGTGCCGCCCTGCGGCGGCGGGGAGCTGACGACCACGTCCGGCGGAGCGACGAACGTGCCCAGGGTGTCCCGGTTCCACGTGCTGCTGCTCTCGTAGGTCTGCATGGTCTGGACGGCCTTCTGCTCGGCCTCGTTCTTCGCGCTCTCCTGCGCCTCGTG
Source organism: uncultured Actinomycetota bacterium (assembly GCA_963841395.1). Classification (GTDB taxonomy): domain Bacteria; phylum Actinomycetota; class Actinomycetes; order Mycobacteriales; family Pseudonocardiaceae; genus Actinophytocola. The sequence goes on along the minus strand of CAWJCX010000051.1, from coordinate 79,664 downwards.
GTCCGCGGCCTGCGCGGCGACCGCCACGGCCGGGCCAGGGTTGCCGGTGAGCGCGCCGAGACCGGCGGCAGCCATCTGCCAGCCGGACGGAGCCGGGGTGGTGACCTTGACCGGCTCGGGCATGCTGGACCGCGCGTCGGAGACGTAGTCGGCCTGCAGCTCCGAGGAGGTCTGCATCACAGACGAGCCGGTCTCCGCGTCGGTGGCCCACTCGGCGAGCGGGGTGAGGCCGGTCTGCGCGCTCTCCGCGGCCTGGCCCTCCCAGGTCGCGCCCATGCCCTTGAGCTTGGTGTTCAGCGCCTCGTCGACCTGGCTGAGCTCGTCGGTGAGGCCCTTCCAGTAGGCCGTCTGCGGCTCGGAAGCGGCCGCCCCAGGGCCGCTGTTGATCATGTTGTAGAGCTCAGGGTGCTCGAAGCCCCGCCATCGGTAACCCATGGAGATCAATCCTTCACGTGCGTACTGGTGGTAGGCCTACTCGTACTTGCCCCAGCGGGCGGTCTCGTTCCCCTCGATGGCCATGTAGTCGGCGTGCGCCGACTCGAGCGACTCGATCGCGTTGCGGAGTTGCTCCTGGTAGCCCGTCAGGCAGGCCATCGCCGAGTCCCCGCCGCCGCTGGTGCGCTGCGTGAACTGCTGGGCCGTCTCACCACTGACCGGATCCCCTGCCCAGTTGTTGATGGGCAGTCCGCCCAGCTCCTGGACCTTTTTCGTGATCCGGTCGTGGGCCTCGCGGAACGCGGACAGCGCGTCAGGGATGGAGGAGGGCTCGATGCGCAGGCGTTGAGTCCCCGTGAAGGTCGGTCCCGCAGGGGCGGCCCCGAAACCACCGTCCTCTAGAAACACGGCTCGTCTCCCTCAGTCTGTGCAATTGCGACGACTGTAACTCTGATGCGGCGCGCCGTGTTGCGGTTCCCACAAGGAAGCGGCCGACATCGAAAACTTTCTCCTGAGACGCGACCGGGTCGCGACCATGACGTCAGCCGAGTGCGGCAACCGCCGACGCGGCGATCATGGGAACAGTTTTGCAGAGCTGGTCCTGCGGTGTTACCGGCCGTTCGGTGGGACTACCCAGGCCGTAGGCGATCCAGACGAGCTGGCCGTCGTGCACGTCGAGGACGCCGAAGCAGTTGGTCTGCTGCGCGGGCTTGAGCACCGACAAGGGGTAACCCTGCGCGTCGAACTCCGTGACCTGGGCATTCGCGGTCTTCACGAACTCGCCGGCGTCCTGGTCGGTGACCGCGATCAGGGTCAGCGCCAGGTTCTTGTCGATGCCCCCGGCGAAGCAGTCCTTGTTGCCCGGGAAGATCTGCGAGGTGCCGGCGACCGGCGCCCGGCCGTCCAGGCCGTACTTGCGCAGCGGCAGGTCGCTGACGACCTTGCAGATGTCGACCCCGGCCAGGTCGATGTCCCGGGGCCGCTTCGGGCCCTCGGTCGGCGGCGGAGTTTCGGACGTTTCGGATGTTTCAGTCGGTTCGCCCGGGTGTTCCGTGGTCGTGACCGTTTCGCCGACGGCCTTCGGCTCGCCCGACTCCACCGTGGAGCAGCCCGCGACGAGCAGCAGGGACGCGAGCGCGATGACTGGGGTCCGCATGGCTCGCCAACCTACCGATTGGGCCGAACGGACCTACGATGTGGCCATGTCGGAGCAGTTGACGGGCGGGACGGCACAGCCCGAGATCACCCCGGAGATGCGGGCGAGCGCGCGAGCGAACCCGAACACCTGGCTCTACGTGATCGACCCGGCCTTCGACGAGAACGCGGACATCCCGCCGTGGGGAGTGGTCGGCGCGTACCCCGTCAACGCCGCGGGCGAGATCGACCAGGCGTTCCGGCGCAACACCGCGTACCGCCCGTCGCCGACCGCGCTGCGGATGCCCGAGCCGGCGAGCGGCCTGGAGCGGACCCTGCAGCTGATCCGGTCCGGCCACGTGGACCAGGCCGTCCTCCCCGCCGCGGTGCTGCGCGCCTCGCTGCTGCTCTACGCGACCTCGCCGCAGGACCGCGCGGTGACCGGGTTCCCCGCCCGCCAGGGCACGGTCATGGTGCCGGCCTGCACGTCGGTGGCGTACGTGCCGTCGGCGTGGCCGGGCTGGCGCGAGGTGTCCGGGCGCGACCTGGTGCCGCTGCTGCACGGCCACCCGCTGGTGCTCAACCCGGCCGGCCCGGTCTCGGCGATGATCCCGGCCGTGCACCTCATGCGAGCCAGCGGCTGATCTCCTCCGGCGGGCCGGGCTTGGCGTAGAGCCAGCCCTGTGCCGAGTCGCTGCCGATCGCGCGCAGCCGCTCGGCCTGGTCCCGGGTCTCGACGCCTTCCGCGATCACCTCGAGGTCCAGCGTGTGCGCCAGCGACACCAGGGCCGTGACGATCCGCGCGTCCACCGAGCCCGGCTCGTCGGCGCGCAGGCCCTCGACGAACGAGCCGGCGATCTTCAGCGCGTGCACGGGCAGGTGGCGCAGGTAGGACAGGTTCGAGTAGCCGGTGCCGAAGTCGTCGATCGCGATCCGGATGCCCAGGTCCGCGAGCTTGCGCAGGGCGCCCAGCGGCTCGCCGGTCGTGCCCATGATCGCGCTCTCGGTCAGCTCCAGCTGCAGGCTCGTGGGCGGCAGGCCGGCGGTCTCCAGCACCTTCTCGATGTCGTCGACCAGCCCCGGCTCGGCCACCTGGCGCGCCGCGAGGTTCACGCTCATCTGCGGCGCGATGCCGCCCTGCCGCGCCCACTCCGCCGCCTGGGTGCACGCCTCGGCGAGCACCCAGTGGCCGAGCGGCACGATCAGCCCGGTCTCCTCGGCGAGCCCGATGAACCGGTCCGGCCCGAGCCGGCCGAACTCCGGATGCGCCCACCGCACGAGCGCCTCGACGCCGAGCAGCTTGCCGTCCGAGAGCCGCACGATCGGCTGGTAGTCGACGTAGAACTCGCGCCGCTCCAGCGCCGCCGGCATCGCGGCCGACAGCGTGATCCGGGCGATCTCCAGCGCGTTGCGCTCCGGGTCGAAGCACGCCCAGCGGTTCTTGCCGTCGACCTTCGCCCAGTGCAGCGTGACGTCGACGTCGCGCATCGCGTCGGCCGGCGTGGAGTTGGCCACCGGGCGCTCCACGATGCCCACGCTCGCCGACACGGACAGCCGGTGACCGCCGAGCCGCACCGGCTCGGCCACGGTGGCGAGGATCCGCTCGGCCAGCGCGGTCAGCTCGGGCATGCCGTCGGTCCGCTCGACCAGCACGACGAACTCGTCGCCGCCCATGCGGGCCACCAGCCGTCCGGGCGCGTCCACCAGGTTGTGCAGCCGGTCCGCGACCCGGACGAGCAGCTGGTCGCCGACGACGTGGCCCAGGGTGTCGTTGATCGCCTTGAAGCCGTCGAGGTCCAGGTAGCACAGGCCGATCCGCTGCCCGTCGCCCGCGGCGAACGCCGCCTGCAGCCGCTCGGTGAACAGCGCGCGGTTGCCCAGGCCGGTCAGCGGGTCGTGGTTGGCCTGGTGGCGCAGCTTCTCCGACAGCACGTGCCGCTCGGTGTTGTCCTCCACCATGCCGACGAGGAACTGCGGCGCCCCGTCCTCGTCGCGCACCAGCGAGACCGTCACGTTCGTCCACAGTGGAGTGCCGTCGCGCTTCCGGAACCGCCGTTCGATCCGGTAGTGGTCGCGCTGGCCGGCCACCATCTCGTTGAAGTAGCGGCGCAGCTCCGGCGGGTCGTCCGGGTGCACGTACTCCACGAGGTTGTGCTGCTGCATCTGGTCGGGCCGCAGGTCGAGCATGCCCGCCATCGCCGAGTTGACCTCGAGCAGCAGGCCGTTCGTGTCCGTGATGCCGATGCCGATCGCCGCGTCGGAGAACATCGCGCGGAACCGGGCCTCGCTCGTGCGCCGGGCGGCCTCCGCGCTGTCCCGGGCCTCGAGCGCGGAGCGGCGCAGCGACTCCTGCTGCGGAGAAGATCCACTCGTGGGCGGCCCGCACGAACCCGGTGGCGAGTGCCGCCTGGACGACGTCCAGCCGGTCCGACCCGGCCAGCTGGTGGGCCACCAGCCGCATCGACGCGGCCAGCGCCTCCGGGGCGAAGAACCGCTGGCGGACGAGCTCTGCGCCGATCCACTCGACGCGCGCAGGTTCCCAGTCCGGATGCTCGACCGCGGCCATGAGGGCGTCGGCCAGCTCATCCACCCGTTCGAGGAGCACCGACCGCTCGGCGGCGACGAATGAGGTCTCGAAGAGCGCACCGGCCCACGCCGCCACGAATGTCTCGCGACCAGACCCTGTAGCGCCTGCCACCGTCACACCTTCCGGCACAGTTCTGTCGGACAGCCTGCTCCGAGGTATCCCGAAGGATACGGCGGCTCTCACGCTCCGTCCACGCGCGGGTTCCGACCGTTAGCACTGGTCAGGCGACCAGCGGCGGACCGACGGCCCCCGCGGACGAGCTTAGGGCCCCCAGCAGGACAACGAGTGGGCACTCAAAACGTTATCGAAGTCGCCGTTAGTAATTCACCGGACCGCGTGACAAATCGGTACTACGCGACCACAATCGGTATCTTGGCAGCTCCGGCCCGTGAGCTGCCGCACGCGAGGGCGATTCGGAGAGGGCGTTTCAATGAACCGTATCTTCCGCGACCGACGTCGCGGACTGATCGCGGCCGGTGCAGTGGCCGCAAGCCTGTTGCTCGCCGGGGCCGCAGCCCCGGCGCTGGCCGACCAGACCGCCACCCCTGCCGGCGGTATGAGCTCGGTCGACGCGATGGTCGCGAAATACGACCACCCGATGGGTTCCCAGATCCGTCTGCACGAGGGCACGGCCCAGATGCCCAAGACCGTCAACCCGGCCGATGTCGGCGTGCTGGCCTCCGTGGCCGGCATCGACGTCAGCGGCTGGCAGGGCAACGTCGACTGGCCGGCCCAGTGGAACGCCGGCAAGCGTTTCGTCTGGGTCAAGGCGACCGAGAACACCAACTACACCAACCCGTACTTCGACCAGCAGTACGGCGGCTCCTACAACCAGGGCTTCATCCGCGGCGCGTACCACTTCGCCACGCCGAACACGTCCAGCGGTGCCGCCCAGGCGAACTACTTCGGCGCCCACGGCGGCGGCTGGTCGGCCGACGGCAAGACCCTGCCCGGCGCGCTGGACATGGAGTACAACCCGTACGGGGCCACCTGCTACGGCCTGTCGCCGGCGGCGATGACCAACTGGATCCTGGACTTCAGCAACACCTACAAGGCCAGGTGGAACAAGTACCCGGCGATCTACACGTCGACCAGCTGGTGGAGCCAGTGCGTCAGCGGCGACTTCAGCAGCACCAACCCGCTGTGGGTCGCGCGGTACGCGTCCTCGGTCGGCACGCTGCCGGCCAACTGGGGCTTCTACACGGTCTGGCAGTACAGCTCCTCGCCGATCGACCAGAACACCTTCAACGGCGACATGGCCCGGCTGTCCGCGTTCGCCACCAACCACGACTGATCCCGCTCGACCCCCTCGGAGGGGGCCTTTCGCCCACCACCGGCGCGAAGGCCCCCTTCGTGCCTTTAAGCTCCCGCGTGAGTCGGGAACGGAGTCCCCCGCGAGCACGTCGGACCTCCGGGCAGGGACAGTTCTCCGGGGAGGGAAGCACAAGCGATGACGTACCCACCGCAGCAGCCGTACGGTCAGCAGCCTGACCCGTACGGGCAGGGCCAGCAACCCGGCCAGTACGGCCAGGGTCAGCAGCCCGGCCAGTACGGGGGCTACCAGACGCCGCCGGGTGGCTACCAGCAGCCGCCCACCGGTCAGTTCGGTGGCTATGACCAGACGGCGCAGTACGGCGGCTTCCCCGGCGGCCAGTACGGCGGCGGTTACGGCGGTCCGCCGCCGCCGAAGAAGAACACCGGCATGATCGTCGCCGTCGTGGCCATCGTCGTGCTGGTCCTCGGCGGACTCGGCATCACCGGCTTCGTCGCGCCCGGCTTCTTCCTCAGCGACGACAAGCGACAACGCCGGTGGCGGCGGCGGCACGCACGACCTCCGCGGACGAACGGCGCCGCGGCCGACGACTTCATCGACGAGCTCGTCAAGGCCGCCGACGACAAGGACTCGGCCGCGCTGAAGGACTTCGCCTGCTCCGACGCCGAGTCCAACGTCGCAGCGAGGCGATCGACGACATCGACGAGATCTCCGGCGCCGAGCTCAAGGACACCGAGGAGGTCTCCGACTCGGAGGTCATCGCGACCCTCGACATCACCGTCGACGGCGACACCGCCGACTACGAGGCCACGGTCGTCAAGGACGGCAAGGACTGGTGCTGGAAGCGACATCGGCCGTGAGCGGCGGCGGCACCGGTGACCTGCCGACCGGTTCGCCGAGCGAGCCGGACGACACGGACCGTCCGCGCCGCCCACCGGTGGCGGCCCAGCGGTGTCCGGCGGCGAGGGCGAGACCTTCGTCCAGGGCTTCCTCGACGCGGTCAACGGCGGCGACGCGGCCGGCGCGAAGACCAAGCTGTGCCCGGACAGCACCAGCCAGGGCGACATCGACGACGCCGTCGACGGCAAGGCGAGCCTCCAGATGGACACCGCCGGCATGGAGTCCCAGGACGAGTACGTCGGCGTCGACCTGAAGGGCACGCTCAACGGGGCGCCGACGTCCGCCGCACGCACCAGCGCGTTCCTCGAGGACGGCGGTTGGTGCATCTTCACCTTCTACGCGTTCTGACGCGCCGGGTGAGCTTCCCGACGCCGCCGGCCGGTCGCGGGGCCGACCGATGAACGTGGTGTTCATCGTGCTCGGTGCCGTCGCGCTGGCCGGCGGCATCGTCGTGTGGGCGGTCTGGCACGTGCGGCTGGCGCGCGCGCCCGGGAGAACCTGCGCCTCGTCGGCACCGTGCTCGGCGCGCTCGGCGTGTTCGCGCTCGTCACGGGCTGGCTGCTGACCGGGTCGGACATCGACCGCGGCGAGGCGCTGAAGACCGGCGGGCTCGCGGCGGGCTCGGTCGTCGCGCTGTACGCGTTGTGGCTCAACGACCGCAGGCGCCGGGTGGACGAGGAGCGCCAGGACCTCGAGCGGCAGCGCCAGGAGCTGGAGAGCCGCCGCGCCGAGCACGACCGCGAGCGGGCGGCGGACGAGCGGTTCCTGCGCGCGGTCGAGCTGCTGGGCAACGAGGCCGACCAGGTCCGGGTGGGTGCGCTGCACGCGCTGGCCGGGCCTGGCCCGCAGCAGGCCGGCGTACACGCAGGACGTGCTGGACGTGATCTGCTCGTACCTGCGGCGCCCGTTCGACCACCCGCGCTACGCGGCCCAGCGCGGTGACGCCCCGCTGGAGGACACGGCGGCCGAGCGGAAGCGGCGCGAGCGGAGGCCGACCGCTGGCTGCAGGTGCGGCTGACCGCGCAGCGGCTGATCGCGGACCTGCTGCCGGAGGTCGGCGACGCCGGACGCGCAGGCGTACAACCTCGACCTGCACGGCGCGACGCTCGAGTACTTCGACGTGTCGGAGCGGGTGATCGGCCAGCTGCGGGCGCGCGAGCTGGACCTGTACGAGTCGAACTCGTTCCACCACTGCGAGTTCCGCGGCGCGGCGTGGTTCACCGGCAGCCGCAGCTGGGGCCGGCTGTACCTGCAGGACGTGAGGTTCCACGACCGGTCGTGGTTCAGCCGCTTCACCGCGCACGGCCTGGTCGACCTCGCCCGCACGACCTTCCACGGCGACACGAAGTTCGCGAACTCCACCTGGGCGGACCGGGTGTCGTTCGAGGGCGCCACCTTCGACCACAACGTCGACTTCACGCAGGCCGCCTTCCGCGGCGACCTGGACCTACGAGTCCGCCGCGACGGCCTCACCGGCCGCACGATCGGCATGACGGTCTCGCAGCGCCACGAGCACCACCTCCCGCCCGGCTGGCACGTGGACACCTCCCGCGACGAGGAGACCGGCCTGGTCCGCAGCTGATCTTGACATCGGCGTCACGCTTATGGGTGACTTTGCGATCATCAGGTCGGGTTGCGCAGCGTAGCGGGAGGCTGGCCGATGCGGGGTGCGGTGGTGGTCGCGGTGGTTGCGGTCGCGCTCGCGACGAGCGGGTGTGAGCCGACGGACGGGTCGGAGTACGTCCCCGGGTCCTACAGCGTGCGCGAGGCAGGCGTGTCGCTGCGCGACGGTGGCTCGGCGTGCGGCGTGGAGCCCGGCACCGGCAACTGCCCGACCGTGCTGGCCGGCCTGCAGCCCGGCAACAAGCTCTACCCGCTCTGCCAGCGCCGCGGCCAGCTCGTCGGCCGCAACTCCTGGTGGGTCTACACCGAGGCGCCCGGCGGCAACCGGGGGTGGGTGGCCAGCTGGTTCCTGACCTGCCCCACCAACCGATTACCCGGCATCGACGACTGCACCGCCGACGCCCTCGACTAGCCGAAAACTAGCCGAACAGGGCCGGCAGCGTCGCCTCCCACACCGTCGCCAGCTCGGTCAGCGGGAGCGGCTCCAGGCCCTCGATCTCCAGCGACCCCGTCGCCTCGACCGTGCCCAGCCGGGTCCACGGCAGGCCCCGCTCCGTGCAGCGCGACGTGAACTCCGCGACGTTCGCCACCGCCACCAGGACCCGGCCCGACGACTCGCTGAACAGCGCCACGAACGGGTCACCCTCGAGCGTGACGCGGCAGCCGTGGCCGCTCAGCAGGCACGCCTCCACGAGGGTCTGGGCGAGGCCGCCCTCCGACAGGTCGTGCGCCGCGGACACCCCACCCGCGCGCAGCACCTCGCCGAGCAGCCGCTCGCGCGCGAGGTCGACCGCGGGCGGGCGGCCACCGAGGTGGCCGTGGACCACGTGCGCCCACTCCGAACCGCCGAGCTCGTCGGCGGTCGTGCCCAGCAGCAGCAGCGTGTCGCCGGGGGCGCCGAGGCCCGTCGGGATCCGGGTGCGCACGTCGTCGATCACGCCCAGGACGCCCACCACCGGGGTCGGCAGGATCGCCGTCGTGCCCGTCTGGTTGTAGAAGCTGACGTTGCCGCCGGTGACCGGGATGCCCAGCTCCGCGCAGCCGTCCGCGAGGCCGCGCACCGCCTGCTGGAACTGCCACATCACGCCCGGGTCCTCCGGCGAGCCGAAGTTGAGGCAGTTCGTCACCGCCACCGGCACCGCGCCCGACGCCGCCACGTTCCGGTACGCCTCCGCCAGCGCGAGCTGCGCACCGAGGTACGGGTCCAGCCGCACGTACCGGCCGTTGCAGTCGCACGACATCGCGACGCCGCGGCCCGTCGCCTCGTCGATCCGGATCATGCCGGCGTCCGCCGGCTGCGCCAGGACCGTGCCGCCCCGCACGTACCGGTCGTACTGCTCGGTGACCCAGCGCCGCGACGCCAGGTTCGGCGAGCCGGCCATCCGCAGGATCTCCGCCCGCAGGTCCGCCGGCCGCGCCAGCGAGTCGGGCACGTCGGCGACCAGCGCGTCCTGCGTCGACGGCCGCTCGACGGGCCGGGAGTACACCGGGCCCTCGTGCGCGACCGTGCGCGGCGGCACGTCCACCACGGTCTCGCCGTGCCACGTGATCACCAGCCGGTCGCCGTCGGTGACCTCGCCGATCTCCGTGGCCGTCACGTCCCACTTCGCGCACACCCGCAGGAATGCGTCCACATCGGACGGGCGGACCACCGCGCACATCCGCTCCTGCGACTCCGACGACAGGATCTCCGCCGGCGTCATCCCCGTGGCGCGCAAGGGAACCCGGTCCAGCTCGACGTGCATGCCGCCGTCACCCGCGGAGGCCAGCTCCGACGTCGCGCACGACAGGCCCGCGCCGCCGAGGTCCTGGATGCCGACCACGATGCGCTCGGCGAACAGCTCCAGGCAGCACTCGATCAGCACCTTCTCCGTGAACGGGTCGCCCACCTGCACGCTCGGCAGCTTCTTGCGTCCGGTACCGGAGTCGAAGGAGTCCGACGCGAGCACCGAGACGCCGCCGATGCCGTCCAGCCCGGTCCGCGCGCCGAACAGGATGACCTTGTTGCCCGTGCCCGAAGCGTGCGCGAGGTGCAGGTCCTCGACCCGCATCGCGCCCACGCACAACGCGTTGACCAGCGGGTTCCCCTGGTAGGACGGGTCGAACACGACCTCGCCGCCGATGTTGGGCAGCCCGAGGCAGTTGCCGTACCCGCCGACGCCGGCCACCACGCCCGGCAGCACGCGGCGGGTGTCCGGCGCGTCCGCGGCGCCGAACCGCAGCGGGTCCATCACCGCGAGCGGGCGGGCGCCCATCGCCAGGATGTCGCGCACGATCCCGCCGACGCCGGTCGCCGCGCCCTGGTACGGCTCCACATAGGACGGATGGTTGTGCGACTCGACCTTGAACGTGACCGCCCAGCCGTCACCGATGTCCACGACGCCCGCGTTCTCGCCGATGCCCGCCAGCATCGTCGCGCGCATCTCCTCGGTGGTGGTCTGCCCGAAGTACGCGAGGTGCACCTTCGACGACTTGTAGGAGCAGTGCTCGCTCCACATCACCGAGTACATGGCGAGCTCGGCGTCGGTCGGCCGGCGGCCGAGGATCTCGCGGATCCGCGCGTACTCGTCGTCCTTGAGGCCCAGCTCGCGGTACGGCTGCGCGATCTGCGGCGTCGACGCGGCGACCGAGACGGTGTCGACGGACGCGGTGGCGGTCATGCCGACACCACCGCCGCCAGCACCGAGCGGAACATGCCCAGCCCGTCGGCGCTCGGCCCGGTCAGCGGGTCGATCGCGTGCTCCGGGTGGGGCATCAGGCCGACGATCCGGCCGTCCGCCGAGCAGATCCCGGCGATGTCGCCGACCGAGCCGTTCGGGTTCGACCCGGCGTAGCGGAACACGACCCGGCCCTCGGCCTCCAGCTCGTCCACAGTGGACTGTGCGGCGGCGAACCGGCCGTCCATGTTCTTCACCGGGATGACGATCTCGGCGCCCTCGCCGTAGCCGCCGGTCCACGCGGTCGACGTCCGCTCGACCCGCAGCGCCTGGTCGCGGCACACGAAGTGCAGGCCGCCGTTGCGCAGCAGCGCGCCGGGCAGCAGGCCCGCCTCGCACAGGATCTGGAAGCCGTTGCAGATGCCGAGCACCGGCATGCCACCGCGCGCCGCCTCGACGACCGACGTCATCACCGGCGCGAACCGCGCGATCGCGCCGGCGCGCAGGTAGTCGCCGTAGGAGAACCCGCCGGGCACGATGACCGCGGCGACCCCGCGCAGGTCGGCGTCGCCGTGCCAGAGCGCGACCGGCTCGCCGCCCGCGTAGCGCACCGCGCGGGCCGCGTCGGCGTCGTCGAGCGTGCCGGGGAAGGTGATCACACCGATCTTCGTCATGAGGTGACCCGCCGGACCGTGAAGTCCTCGATCACGGGGTTGGACAGGAAGCCTTCGGCGATCTTGGCGAGCGTCTCGTCGTCGACGGAGTCGTCCACCTCCAGCTCGAAGTGCTTGCCCTGACGGACATCGGAGATCCCGGCGAACCCGAGCCGCGGCAGCGCGTTGGCGACCGCCTGGCCTTGCGGGTCGAGGATCTCGGGCTTGGGCATGACGTCGACGACGACTCGGGCCACGACAGGCAGCTCCTGAAACGAGTGGGGTCGGGTGGCGCCGAAAGCCTACCTGAGCTGCGGGTTCACTCGTTCGAGGTGGGCCGTGTCGGGCCGCGCGGTCCACGACGCGAGCAATCGCAGCGCCTCCTCGTCCGGCGAGCCGGGCTCGGCGAACTGGCAGACCAGCGACTGGTCGGGCGCGTCCGGCAGCCGGAACGACTCGTAGTGCAGCGTGAGCTCGCCGACGACCGGGTGGCGGTAGCGGTGGCTGCCGCGGCACTTCTCCTTGACGCGGTGCCCGGCCCACAGCCGCGCGAAGTCGGGGCTCTTCATGGACAGCTCGCCGACGAGCGCGGCCAGCACGGCGTCGTCCGGGTCGACGCCGGTCGCCATCCGCAGCTGCGCGACGAGGTCGCGCGCCTTGCCCTCCCAGTCGACGAACCGGGCGGCGACCTCGGGGTGGAGGAACACCAGTCGCGGCATGCTGCGCTCCTCCGGCGGCAGCGCGCCGAAGTCGGTGACCAGCGCGGCGGCCAGCGAGTTCCACGCGAGAACCTCGCCACGCCGGCCGTAGATCGCGGCCGGCACGTCGGCGGCGTCGAGCAGCGTCTGCAGGACCGGGCGGACCACCGGCGAGACGGGCTGCGCGCGGCGCGGGCGGGCGAGGTTGTGCAGGTGGCGGCGCTCGGGCTCGTCGAGGTCGAGCGCGGTCGCGACGGCGTCGACCACCGACTCCGACGGGTTGCGCAGCCGGCCCTGCTCGAGCCGGACGTAGTAGTCGACGGACAGCGCGGCCGCCTGCGCCAGCTCCTCGCGCCGCAGGCCAGGCACCCGCCGCCGGCCCGCGACCGGCGTCAGGCCGAGGTCCTCCGGCCGGCGGCGTGCACGGCAGGAACGCAGGAACTCGGTCAGCTCGCTGCGGCGGTCCATGGCGCCGAGTATCCCGGATCCGCCGGCGCCCAGCCTGGGCCTGCCAGACCCAGGGTCGGCCGAGCCCACGGCAGAACCGAGACCTGGGTAGCGGCCGGACGGGCGCCCAGCATCGGTGGCGTGAAACGAATACTCCTGATCGCGGCGCTGGCCCTCGGCCTGCTCGCCGCCCCCGTCCCCGCCTCGGCGACACCACTTCCGAGCGTCCTGAAGCCCGCGGCGGCCAACCTGTTCCCCGAAGGCGTGGCCTGGGATCCGTCCCGGCACGCCCTCCTCGTCGGCTCGTTCACCACGCCCGCCCGGATCTCGGCCGTCGGCCGGGACGGCGTGGCCCGGACCGTGGTGTCCGACCCCGATCTGCCCGGCTTCGCGGGCCTGAAGGTCGACCCGCGGCGGCACCGGATCCTGGCTGTGTACGGCAACCCGGCCGCGCCCGGACCGTCCGGTGTGGCGGTGTACGACCTGGCCACGGGTCACCGCAGGGCGCTCGTGGACCTGCGTGGCGGTGCCGTGAACGACCTCGCGCTCGACCCGGGCGGCACCGCTTACGTGACCGACGCGCAGGCCGGCGCCGTCTACCGGGTGGACCCGGCCGGGCACGCGTCGACCCTGGTCAGTGACCCGCGGCTGCTGCCGGCGATCGGCGCGAACGGCATCGTCTGGCACCCCGGCGGCTTCCTGGTGGTGGTCAACTACACGACCGGCCGGCTGTTCCGGATCGACCCGCGCCACCCAGGGCTCACCGAGGTCCGGATGCCGGCGCCGCTGGTGGGCGGGGACGGCCTGGCGCTGCGGCCGGACGGCACGCTGCTCGTCGTGACCAACGCCCTCGCGGCGCTCCCGGGCAGCCGTCCGGCGATCCACGAACTGGCGCTGCTGGGCGGTGGGCGGTTCGCGGTGCCGCTGCGCAGCCGGCCGTGGCCGGACCCGGCGCCGACCACCGCGGCGGTCACGCCGTTCGGCACCTACGTGCTCGACGGCCGGCTCGACCGGTTCCTGGCCGGCACCCCGGCCACGGACCTCGTGCTGCGGCGGGTCTGACTTTTCGCCGTCCGCGAGATCGGTGGCGGCGGACGCGGTACGCGGGACAGGGTGGGCACATGCGACTTCTGGTTCTCGGCGGGACGATCTTCGTCGGTTACGCGGTGGCGGCCGAGGCGGTGCGGCGCGGCCACGACGTGGTGTGCGCGGCGCGGGGCGAGTCCGGCTCGGTCCCCGACGGCGCGACGCTGGTCAAGGTGGACCGCGACGCCGAGGACGGGCTCGGCCCGCTCGCGCGGGAGAGCTTCGACGCGGTGGTCGACGTGGCCCCCCTGTCCCACCCGTGGGTCGAGCGGGCGCTGCGCACGCTGGCGGACCGGGCGCGGCACTGGACGTTCGTGTCGACGTTCAACGTGTACTCCGACAACGCGACGCCCGGACAGACGCCGGCGACGGGTCCGCTGGTCCCGGCGTTGCGCCAGCACGCCACCCGCGAGGAGATGATGGCCGCGGGCGAGGCCGGCACGCTGCTGTACGGCGGGATCAAGGTGGCGAGCGAGGACACGGTGCGCACGGTGATGGGCGAGCACGCGTTCGTCGTGCGGCCCGGCCTGATCACCGGTTCGTGGGACCGCAGCGACCGGTTCGGCTACTGGCCGGGCCGGTTCGCCCGCGGCGGGCGGGTGCTCGTGCCGGACGTGCCGGGCCAGCCGATGCAGTACCTCGACGTGCGGGACCTGGCGGCGTGGATCGTGGACGCCGGTGAGAAGGACCTGGCCGGCACCTACGACGGCGCCGGCCCGCACGTGCCGCTGACCGAGCTGATCACCGGGATCGCCGAGGCGGTCGGCGTCGACGTGGAGCTGGTGGCGGCCACGCCGGAGCAGCTCGTCGCGGCCGAGGTGAACCCGTGGGGCGGGCCGCGGTCGCTGCCGATGTGGCTGCCGCCGGAGTACGACGGCATGAAGTCGCACGACGTGACGCCCTCGCTCGACGCGGGCATGCCGGTGCGGCCGCTGGCCGAGGCGGTCGCCGACGCGCTCGAACGGGAGCGCGAGCTGGGCCTGGACCGGCCGCGCAAGGCGGGGTTGTCGCTGGACGAGGAGCGCGAGGTCCTCGCGAAGCTGTAGCCGCCGTGGCAGTCTTCGAGGAGGGCTCGAGGAGGCGGCATGACCGAGACGTTCGACTTCGTCGTGGTCGGGGCGGGCAGCGCCGGGTGCGTGCTCGCGAACCGGCTGACCGAGAACCCGGGCGTCCGGGTGCTGTTGCTGGAGGCGGGCGGCGAGGACGACGCGGACGAGATCCACATCCCGGTCGCGTTCCCCACGCTGTTCAAGACCCGGTACGACTGGAACTACGAGACGGTCGAGCAGAAGCACCTCGGTGACCGGCCGACGTACTGGCCGCGCGCGAAGGTGCTCGGCGGCTGCTCGTCGATGAACGCGATGATCTACATCCGCGGCAACCGGGCGGACTACGACGGCTGGGGCGTCCCGGGCTGGACGTTCGACGACGTGCTGCCCTACTTCGTCCGGGCGGAGCGGAACTCGCGGCTGTCCGGCCCGCTGCACGGCACCGACGGACCGTTGCACGTGGAGGATCGGCGCTACACCCACGAGCTGTCGCACGCGTGGGTCGACGCGGCGGTGTCGTGGGGCCTGAAGCCGACGGACGACTTCAACGGCGAGACGCAGGAGGGCGCGGGCCTTTACCAGGTGACGTGCCACAACGGCCACCGCTGGTCGACGGCGGACGCGTACCTGCGGCCTGCGCTGGAGCGGTCGAACCTGACCGTGCGGACGGACGCGCTGGTGTCGTCGGTGCTGTTCGCCGGCACGCGGGCGATCGGCGTGCGGTACTCCCGCCACGGCGCTACGACCGATGTGCACGTCGACGGCGAGGTCATCCTGTCCGGCGGCGCGGTCAACTCGCCGCAGCTGCTCATGCTGTCCGGGGTCGGCCCGGCCGAGCACCTGCGCGAGCTGGACATCGAGGTCGTGGCCAACGTGCCCGGCGTGGGCGAGAACCTGCACGACCACCCCGCGGCCGCGATCCTGTGGCGCACCAAGGGCACGACGGACCTGGTGGACATCGCCGGGACGGGCGCGCTGCTGCGCTGGAAGCTGACCGGCCGCGGTCCGATGGCGTCGAACGTCGGCGAGTCGGGCGCGTTCTTCGCGACGCGGGACGGGCTGGCGGCGCCGGACATGCAGGTCCACGTCGCGCCGAGCCTGTTCTACGACAACGGCCTGCACGAGCCGATCGGTGCTGGTTTCACCGCGGGCGCGACCCTGGTCGACGTGGCGAGCCGCGGCCGGCTGCGGCTGCGCTCGGCGAATCCCGAGCTGGCGCCCGGAGATCGACCCGGCGTACTACAGCGACCCGGCCGACCTGGACGCGATGGTGTCCGCCCTGCGCTCGATGATCGAGATCGGCGCGCGATCGCCGCTCGCGAAGTACCTGGCGGGCCCGTTCATGCCGGCCCGGTTGACGGACGTGACGGACGAGGAGCTGCGCGCCCACATTCGCGAGGTGACCCAGACGCTGTACCACCCGGTCGGCACGTGCGCGATGGGCTCGGTGGTGGACGCGTCGCTGCGGGTGGAGGGCATCGACGGCCTGCGGGTGGTGGACGCCTCGGTGATGCCGGTGGTGCCGAGAGGCAACACCAACGCCCCGACGATCATGGTGGCGGAGAAGGCCGCCGACCTGATCCGCGGCTGACCCAGCCCCGGCCGCAACACCCCAGAGGCGCGCCGTGTTGCGCTAGCCACGAGCGGAAAGAGGGTCGGGGCCGTCGGCGGGCCATTCGGAGGGCAGGGCGCCAGCCCTGCCCGCAGTTCCTGCCCTCAGGGCGGCGGAGGCTCGCGGGTCAAGGGTGGAGCGAAGCGGAATCGGCGAAGCCGACGCCGAAGGCGCCCTGGACGCGTGAGTGGCCGCCCGTAAAATCCGCCGACGGCCCCGACCCCCTGTGGACACCCAGCCGGACCACCCGCCACCTACCCCGACCAGCCCAAACACCGCGCACGCCGCACGCAGCGTGGCCTCCGGCCCCCCAAGATCCAGCGTACCGACGACCCCTGACAATCCAGGCCGAGCAACAGAAGGCCTGTGGACAACCCCGCCGGTCAGCGGCGTTTGCCGTGCAGCAAGGTGATCAGCTTGGCGACCGTCGCGTCCGTCTTCGCGGTGCGGTTGAAGGTCGTCAGGAGCAGGGGGGCGCGGAAGCGCTGGCGGGCGATGGCCTTCGGGCGGGTGAACTCGCGCAGGCCTTCCGGGCCGTGGATCCGGCCGAAGCCCGACTCGCCGATGCCGCCGAACGGCAGCGACGGGATCCCGGCGAAGCTGATCACCCCGTTGATCGACGTCATCCCCGACCGCAGCCGGCGCGCCAGCTCCACGCCCCGGGCCTTCGAGAACACCGTCGACGCCAGGCCGTACCGCGAGTCGTTGGCCTTCGCGATCGCCTCGTCCATGTCGCGGACCTTCGCGATCGTCAGGGTCGGGCCGAACGTCTCCTCGCGCACCGCCGACGAGTCCTCCGGGACGTCGACCAGCACCGTCGGCTGCACGTACCGGTCGCCGACCGCGTCCGCGCCGCCCACCAGCGCGCGGCCGCCGCGGGACAGCGCGTCCGCGATGTGCCGCCTTGATGATCTTCAGCTGGCCCGGCATCGTGATCGGGCCGATCTGCGCCTCCGCGTCCGAGCCCGCCCGCACCGACCGCGCGATGTCGACGACCTTCGTCACGAACTCGTCGTAGACCTTCTCGTGCACGTACACCCGCTCGACGCCGACACACGTCTGCCCGGCGTTCGACATGCCGCCCCACACCGCCGCGTCGGCGGCCGCCGCGACGTCCGCGTCGGCGTCCACCAGCAGCGCGTCCTTGCCGCCCGCCTCGATCAGCACCGGCGTCAGCGTCTCCGCGCACGCGGCCATGATCTTCTTGCCCGTCGCGGGCGAACCGGTGAACGCGAGCTTGTCCACTCCGGACCGGCACAGCGCCGCGCCGGTCTCGCCGAACCCGGTGACCAGCTGGAACACCGGCTGCTCCGGCACCACCTCGGCGAACGTGTCCGCGAGCCACTTGCCGACCCCGGGCGTGTACTCCGACGGCTTGAACACCACGGCGTTGCCCGCCGCGAGCGCGTACGCGATCGAGCCCATCGGCGTGAACACCGGGTAGTTCCACGGCCCGATCACGCCGACCACCCCGAGCGGCTGGTACTCGACCGTCGCCGCCTGGTTGGCCATCAGCAGGCCGGCCGACCGGCGGTGCGAACCGAGCACCTTGCGCGCGTGCTTCGCCGCCCACGCCGTGTGGTCGATGGCCAGCACGATCTCCAGCATCGCGTCCGCGTGCGGCTTGCCCGTCTCCGCGTGCACGACCTCGGCGAGCTGCGCGGACCGCCGGGTCAGCACGCCCTTCCACCGCTGCAGCCGCTCCTCGCGGCCGGCGAACCCGAGCCCGGCCCACCACGACGCGGCGCCGCGCGCGGCGGCGACGGCGGTCTCGACCTCGGCGGCGGTGTGCACCGGATGCGTGCCGACGACCTCGTCGGTGGCCGGGTCGAGCGAGTCGAACGTCTCGCGTGCGGCCTGCTCGCCGGTGGTCGCGGACTCGGCCTGGACGCTGGTCATGCGGGCCTCCCTCGTCGGCTTCCCGTCTCACGCTACTCGTCGGTAAACAGTGGCGCGACTAGCCTGTCGAGCGTGCGGATCACCCACTTCGGCCACGCGTGCGTGCTGTGGACACCGGCTCGGCCCGGCTGCTGTTCGACCCCGGCGTGTTCTCCGCGGGCTTCGAGGACGTCCGCGACCTCGACGCCATCCTGATCACCCACCAGCACGCCGACCACCTCGACGGCGACCGGCTGCCGGCGCTCGTCGCGGCGAACCCGCGGCCACGCTGGTCGTCGACCCGGGCTCGGTCGAGGAGACCGGCGAAGCTCGGCCTCGCCGCGCGAGCGGGTGGCGCCGGGCGACACGCTCACGCTGGGCGGCGCGGCGGTCGCGGTGGTCGGCGGCGAGCACGCGGTCATCCACCCCGAGCGTCCCGGTGCCGCCCAACACCGGCTACGTCGTCGACGACGGCGCCTTCTACCACCCGGGCGACTCCCTGTTCGTGCCCGAGCAGAAGGTCGACGTGCTGGGCCTGCCGACGTCGGCGCCGTGGCTGAAGACCGGCGAGGCGGTCGAGTTCCTGCGGACCGTCGCGCCGCGCGTGGCCGTGCCGATCCACCAGGGCCTGCTCAACGAGACCGGCCGGACCTGACCTACGGCTGGTTCACCGGATGGTGCCCGACGGCGGCGAGGTCCGCGTCCTCACGCCGCGCGCGCCGACGGGCGTCTGACCAGGTCGGGGTAGGTCACGGGGCGGGCGCCGTGGTGCAGCGCGATGTCCACGGCGTCCAGCAGCGCCTGCCGCGGGCCGGACCGGGCGAGGTCGGCCGTGTCGACCGCGAGGCGCACCAGCCCGCCCCGGCGGGCGATCCGCGCCGCGCCCATGACCAGCGCGAGGCACCACCACGGCTCGGTCCGCTCGCCGAACCCGAAGCCCTGCACGCGTCCCCTGTGGACGGTCCCGGTGCGCAGGTCGCGCACCGCGACGAGGTCCGCGCACAGCGCGAAACCCTTGCGCCGCAACGCGACCAGCGTGCCCGGCGAGGCGAGCCAGCGCGGCGGCACGAACCCCTCCGGCGCGAGGCCGAGGCGCTCCATCGCGGTGTCGGCGGCGGTCAGGCGCAGGCCGGCCTCGTGCGCGGGCAGTGCGGCGAACTCGGCCCGGCGCCGGCCGAGCGGGCGCTGCTCCGCGGCCTGGTCGCAGCCGTGCTGGAGCAGCGCGGCGCCGGCGGCCCGGCGTTCCCGGACCCAGCCGAGCACCGGTCCCGGCTGGTCGGCGCCGCCCACCCGGGGCGCGAGCAGCAGCGAAAGCGGCACGCCGCGGGCGGCGAGCTCGGTCGCTCGAGGTCGGCTCCGCGGTCCAGCGTCCGGGCGTTGATCCCGGACAGCGACACCAGCAGTCGAGCGGTCACGCCCACCATGAGGCCATGCTCGAATGACGGCCACCTGACGCCGAGGTGACACGCCGGCACCGTTCGGGCGAACCTCTCAGGCGCGGGCGAACAGGACGAGCACCTGGTCACCGGGTACGGCGCTGAAGTCGACGGCCGCCGAGCCGCGGTCGACGGCGAGCGCGACGCGGCCGGCGGAGTCGACGTAGACGAGCAGGGTCTCCTGCGCCGCGTCGCGGAAGGTGCGCGCCGACGCGGGCGGTGACCGAGCGGCCGGCGAGGTTGACGTGCGCCGAGGTGCCCGGGGCGGCGCCGGTCGGCGTCGAGGTCGGCACCGGTGGCGGCGAGCTGGATGTTGCCGAAGCTGTCCACCGACAGGATCTCGGTGGCCAGCTTTCCTTGCTCCACAACGGTTTCCGGCTCCGGCAGCCGGACGAGGGTGGCGACGTCCATGGCCGTGCCGAAGTTCTCCGGCGCGATCCCGGCGGCGAGGTGCGCGGCGGCGGGGGCGAACACGTCGCGGCCGTGGAAGGTCGCCGACACGCGGGAGAGCTGGTAGGCGGGCTCGGTGAGCTCGTACGCGGCGCGCACCCCGCCGAGCATCTCCGCGGCGGGGATGAGCAGCCCGTTGTCCGGCCCGACCAGCAGCCCCTCGGCCGCGACGAGGACCATCCCGCGGCGGTCGGTGCCCACCCCCGGGTCGACGACGGCGAGGTGGACGGCGGCCGGCAGGTAGGGCACCGCCTGGGCGAGGATCGCGCCGCCGCGGCGCACGTCCTGCGGCCGGCACGGTGTGGCTGACGTGCAGCACGCGCGGCCCGGGCGCGATCCGGGCGATGACCCCCTCGCACGCCGCGACGAACCCGTCATCGATGCCGTAGTCGGTCGTGAACGAGATCCAGTCGTAGCTCATCGGCCCAGTCTGGCCGAATCGTCCGGACTCCGGCGTGACCGCGGCTGGTCAGCTCGTGGCGATCTCGTCGCCGACGGCGATCGTGCCGGCCGTGTCGACGGCCGAGCTTGATGCCGAAGCTCACGCCGCCGTCCGGGTCGCGGCGGAACGTCGCCAGCGTGCGGATCGGCTCCGGGCCGTCCTTCTCGCCGCGGTCCTGGTCGACCATCGTGACCTGGCAGCGCACGTCCGGCTTGACGTAGCGCAGCCGCGCGCTCGCCGACCCGGACCGTGCGGACGTCGTCCTCGGCGAACGGCGTCGGCCAGCCCGCGACCACGATGTTCGGCCGGAACCGCGCCATCGGCACGGGATCGGCGCCGCGCTCGAGGATCCGCGCGTTCAGGTCGTCCAAAGAGGACAGCGAGGTGAGGTGCAGCGGCGTGGAGTCGGCGTAGCCGATCGGGCCGTGCGTCGTCGTCGACCTGCCGCTCGTGGTCGGACGGCACGCGCATCAGGCGCACCGGCTCGCCGAGCACGGCGGTGCCCCACTCGGCCGCGTCGTCGCCCTGGTCGACGCCGAAGCCGCTCCAGGTGTGCACGGTGACCGGCACGTGCGGACCGTCCGCGCGCACGTCGACGGTCACGTCCGGGTGGCCGGGCGCGGCGAGCCCGAGCTTGGTGCCGTCGTGCACGATGTCCGGCCGCACGACCGCGAGGCGCGGGATGCGGCGCTGGCAGCGGAACGTGCCGTCGGGCGCGACGAACATGAACGTGCGGTCGTGCACCGGCCCGGTCGCGACGATGTCCAGGTGCTGCACGGACACGCCGGCGCAGCCCTTGACCGGGTAGTAGCTCAACGCGGATACGGTCGCCACCCGACCACGGTATCTGGCGCTACAGGATCGCCGCTGGTGAATAGCTCGCGGCGTCGCCGAACCGGCCGACCACCTCGCCGACCCGCTTGACCACGGCCGCGACCTGCGCGCCGGCCACCCCGGTGAACGACAGCCGGTCGGCGAGCAGCCGGTCGAGCGCGGCCCGGTCGAGCGGGATGCGCGGGTCGGCGGCCAGCCGGTCGAGCAGGTCGTTGCGCTCCTGGCCCTGCTCGCGCATGGCGAGCGCGACGGCGACGGCGTGCTCCTTGATCGCCTCGTGCGCGGTCTCCCGGCCGGCGCCCGCGCGGACCAGGGCCATGAGGACCTTGGTGGTGGCGAGGAACGGCAGGTACCGGTCGAGCTCGCGGGCGATCACCGCCGGGTAGGCGCCGAAGCCGTCGAGCACGGTCAGGAACGTCTCGATCAGCCCGTCGAGCGCGAAGAAGGCGTCCGGCAGCGCGACCCGGCGGACCACCGAGCAGGACACGTCGCCCTCGTTCCACTGGTCGCCGGCGAGCTCGCCGGCCATCGACGCGTAGCCGCGCAGGATCACCGCGAAGCCGTTGACCCGTTCGCTGGAGCGGGTGTTCATCTTGTGCGGCATGGCCGACGAGCCGACCTGGCCCGCGCGGAAGCCCTCGGTGGCGAGCTCGTGGCCGACCATCAGCCGGATCGTCTTGGCCAGGCTCGACGGGGCGGCGGCGACCTGGACGAGCGTGGAGACGACGTCGTAGTCCAGCGAGCGCGGGTAGACCTGGCCGACGCTCTCGAAGGTCCGGGCGAACCCCAGGTGGGCCGCGACCCGCTGCCGCAGCTCGTCCAGTGTGGACGCGTCGCCGTCGAACAGGTCGAGCATGTCCTGCCCGGTACCGACCGGGCCCTGGATGCCGCGCAGCGGGTAGCGCTCGATCAGGCCGTCCAGCCGCTCGAACGCGACGAGCAGCTCCTCCGCGGCGGACGCGAACCGCTTGCCGAGCGTGGTGGCCTGCGCGGCGACGTTGTGCGAGCGGCCGGCCATGACGAGGTCGCTGTGCTCGGCGGCGAGTGCGGCGAGCCGGGCGAGCACCGCGACGACCCGGGCGCGCACGAGCACGAGCGAGTCGCGGATCTGCAGCTGCTCGACGTTCTCGGTGAGGTCGCGCGAGGTCATGCCCTTGTGGATCTGCTCGTGCCCGGCGAGCGCGCTGAACTCCTCGATGCGGGCCTTGACGTCGTGCAGCGTGACCCGTTCCCGCGCGGCGATCGAGTCGAGGTCGACCTGGTCGACGACCCGCTCGTAGTCCGCGATCACCGACTCGCCGACCGGCACCCCGAGCTCGGCCTGGGCCTTCAGCACCGCGATCCACAGGCGCCGTTCGAGCACGATCTTGTGCTCGGCGGACCAGAGGGTGGCGAGCTCGGCGGAGGCGTAGCGGTCGGCGAGAACGTTGGCGATGCGCGGCTTGGACGTCACGTTTGGCCAGCCTACCGAGGCAGGTCGAACCTCAGCGCGGGATCGGTGGCCAGCGCGCGCAGCTCGGGCACGCGCACGGAGCCGGGGGCCTCGGTCACGGACACCTCGGTGATCATCCCGTCCGCACCGAGCCGCACGACGGCGAGGCTCGACGTACCGCCGTAGAACTCCTGCCGGTAGACGCGGATCCGCGCCCCGTCGGGGGCCGTCTCCTCCGAGACGCGCTCGGTGGCCCGGCGGTAACGGTCGCCGGTCAGGTCCGTCGTGTTTCGCCGGTGACCGAGCCAGATGGTCAGGTGCCAGTCCGCGCCGGCCGCCGCGTACGAGCCGCTGAGCATCGGCCAGCAACCGTAGGCCTGCATGTCGGCGGGCTCGAACCGGACGTGGGGTACGTGCTCGGCGAGCAGTCGCGGGACCTCGGCGTTCAGCCGTTCGATGTTCTCGCCCGCGGTGGGGAACGGTTGCGGCGGCCTGCCGTCGAGGCCGACGTCTCCGCAGGTCCGGACGGCCGTGGGCGGGTCGGCAGCCGTCCGGTGGTCGGTGGTGGTCACGACCATCGTGGTCACCACCGCGGCGAGCACCAGCCCCGTGGCCCCGACCGCGGCCAGGTCGTGCGCCGCTGCCGCGTCCGCCGGATCGCACGGTCCACGACCTCGTCGGGGTCGAAGCCGAGCGGCGGCTCGTCGGCCACCGCCGCGTGCATGCGGTCCTCGAGCTGCTTCTCGATCACGACATCTCCCTCGTCGGCATGGTCGCCCGGGAACCGGGTGCGCAGAATGGCGAGCCCGCGCGAGGCCTGGCTCTTGACCGTGCCTTCGGAGCAGCCGAGCGCCTCCGCGGTCTCGCCGACGGAGAGCGACTCGAAGTAGCGCAGGACGAGCACGGCCCGTTGCCGCGGCGCGAGTGCGGCCAGCAGCCCGAACAGGTCCGCGCGCAACCCCGCCGCGTCGGCGATGGCGGCCGGCCCGGCGGCGGGGTCCTCCCCGTCGGGCACGTCGCCGATTCGCCGCTCGGCGCGGCGCCAGGGCCGCCGCCGCTCGTCGAGCCAGCAGCGGAGCAGGATCTTGCGCGCGAAGCTGACCGGTTGATGGCGGCGGGTGACCCGCGGCCAGGCGCCGTGCAGCTTGATCAGCGTGGTCTGCACGAGGTCGTCCGCCAGATGCCAGTCGCCGCAGAGCAGGTACGCACTGCGCCGAAGGGCGACAGCGTTGCCGCGGGCGAACTCCCGGAACCGGTCTTCGTCAGCCTTACGCATCGACGCATCCTTCCGACACGTGTCTGCTTACGGACCCGGCCGGCGAAGGGTTGCCTCGAGTTACAGGCCGATCGCGGGGTCGGCGGCGAGCGTTGCCAGCTGGCCCACCGTCACCGGCAGGTCCGCGGCCGGCGCGGGCCGCACGGTGCTCGTCGGGTCGTAGTTGTAGCCCGACGCGTAGGTCACCGAACCGTCCGGACGGAACTGGTACACCGACACGATCCGCATGCCCTGCGACGCGTCCCCGAGCGGCTCCTCGACCGCCAGCACCTCGCCCCGCCCCCGCTTGCCGAGCAGCGCGCACGGGGCCGGGTCGTCGGCGCACAGGTCGGCCGGCCCCTGTTCGAACGCGCCCGGTGCGAACACGTTGACGCCGACCGCGTACCGCTTGCCCGCCGACGTGAACACCACGAACGAGTTCAGGTACTTCTGCCCGTCGCTCACGTCGCCCGCGGCCTCGCCCTGGAACGCCTGCACGGCGACCGCGCTCGCGCCCGGGACCGCCGCCGGGAACACCTGGGTGAGGTGGGCCCGCATCTCGTTGCCGCGCTGGAGCAGCTGCTTCGCCGAGTAGTACTTCGGCTCGACACCGCGCGGCGGCCACGGGACGTCGGCCGGGGCGGCCGAGCTCACCGGCGGCCGGGTGGCCACCGGCGCGGTGCCGCGCGAGATGCCGAGCGCGACCGGCACGGCGACCGCGGCGACCGCGATCGCGGTGGTGGCCGCGCCGACCGACACCAGCGCGCGGCGGCGCCGGGCCTCCCGCCGCGCGGTGGCGACCAGCGCGTCCGGGTCGAGGTGCAGCGGCGGCTCGTCGGCGACCGCGCCGTGCAGACCGTCACGAACGTCCTGTTCAGTCACGACACAACCCTCCCCGCGGCCGGCCCGAGCTCCTCGGCCGACAGCCGCGCGACCGAGGCGCGCAGGGCGTCCAGCCCGCGCGCCGTCTGACTCTTGACCGTGCCCTCCGAGCACCGCATGACCGTCGCCGTCTCCGCCACCGACAGGTCGTCGAAGTACCGCAGCACCACCGCCGCGCGCTGCCGGGGCGGCAGCCGCAGCAGGCCCTGGTGCACGAGGTCGCGCGCCCACAGCCGCTCGGCCGGGTCCGGCCCCGCGGCCGGCGTCTCCGGCAATGACGCCTCGCTGAACTCCGACCGGCGCCACGGCCGGCGCTTCTCGTCCAGCCACGTGCGCAGCAGCACCGTGCGGCCGTAGTTCGCGAGGCTCTCGTCCCGCTGCACCCGTGACCACGACCGGTAGACCTTGATCAACGTGGTCTGCATCAGGTCCTCCGCCAGATGCCAGTCGCCGCAGAACAGGAACGCCGACCTGCGGAGCGTTGCGGCGTAGCGGGTCGCGAACCGGCGGAACTCGTCCTCGTCCGTCTGTCGCATGTGGCTCCCTTCCGCCTGTATCCCACGACGTGGCGGCGCCGGAGGTTGCACGCGTCAGGGCGCGAGGAACTCACGGAGCATGCGGCGGGCGACCGCCCGGGGGTCCGGGTCGATCTCGATCAGCGCGTTGACCACGGCGCCGTCGACGAGGGCGATCAGGTGCTCGACGCGGCGCGCGTCGACGTCGATGCCGGAGCGGGCTGAAGACCTGGAGCAGCAGGCCGCGCAGCTCCTGGCCGAGCGCGTGCATCAGCGGGCGCAGGTACGGCCGGCGGAACGTGGCGACCAGCCGCTCGTAGCGCAGCAGCACCAGCTCGGCGTCCCGCTCGCCGGCGGGCGGGCCGAGCAGCTGGTCGAGCACGAGGTCGATGAGCGAGTCGACGCCGCGTGGCCGGGTCGGCAGCGCGGCGAGCAGCGCGGCGCCGCGGACCAGCTCGCCCCGGCCGTGGTGCTCGACGGCGGCCGCGACCAGCTCGTCGAGCGAGTCGAAGTAGTACGTGGTCGAGGAGAGCGGCAGCCCGGCCCGCTCGGCGACCGCACGGTGGCGGACCGCGTCGAAGCCGCCCTCGACCAGGAGCTCCGCCGCGGCCTCGACGAGGGCCTGGCGGCGGCGCTCGCCCTTGGGTGTGCTGGCAGCCGTCATCTCCGGACAGATCGTGCCAGGCCCGCCGCCGGGTCAGTAATGCTGGGCGATCTCGTTCGCGATCTGCTGCACGTCGTCGCCGAACGGAGCCAGCTCGCCGGACGTCCGCGGCTCGCTGAGCACGAACACCGTCCGACCGTCGCTGGTGTTCGCCTGGCCACGCTGAGTACCCGCCGGGATGTTCGACCATGTGGGTGACGCGACGTCCGGCTGCACGATCACGGCGGAGACACTGCCCGACTGGCCGCTGTCGACGACTCGGTACATGGCGCCGACGGATCCCTCCGGACAGCGCAGCTCGACGGACTTGCGCGTCGGCGTACTTGAGGTTTGCGGCGGCCGGGAGCTCGCCCGCGAGGGCAGCAGCGAGCTCCCGGTCCGCCTTTTCGCACCCGCTAGGGGTGCTGCCGGGCCCCGCAGGCCCGGCTTCCCCGCTCGAAGGGCGGCCCTGCTTCCGCGTCTCCGAGGGGGCGTCTTGGGGACTCAGCTCACGCTCCGACTTCGGAGCGTCAGCACTTCCCTCTTGAGGTAACTCGTACGGAGCAGCGCTTCCGTTACCGGCTGCGGCTGCGGTGTCCGCGTCATTCGTCTGTTCGGCCGAGTGGGGCCCTGTCCACAATGCCACGCCGAGCGCCGTCGCGCTCGCCAAAATCACCACACCAAAGGCGGAACCTGTGAGAATTCCGTTCCGCCTGCGGATCCGCTGGCGGTCCGACTCACGCGCGACGTCGTTCTGGTCGAACGACGGGGGCGGCGTGTCGGCGACCACGTCATGCAGCAGCTCGGCCAACCGGCGCTCGTCCATCGACATCCACCTCCTCGTTCTTCATCGGCGTCCCTGACGCCGTCTACATCGCCGACTTGAGGTCGTCGGCCGTCTCCCCGAGCGCCTCCCGCAGCGCGGTCAGCCCCCGGGCCGTCTGGCTCTTCACGGTTCCCTCGGAGCACTTGAGCGCCTCGGCCGTGGCCGCGACGTCCAGTCCCTCCAGGAACCGCAGCACGAGTACCGCCCGTTGCCGGGGTGGCACCCGCCGCAGACCGTCGAGCAGTGCGGCCCGCGTCGCGACCGCGTTGCCGATCTCGCCGTCCGAGGTGGCCACCTCGGGCAGCTCGTCGACGAACCGTTCCCGCCGCCAGGGGCGCCGGGACTCGTCGATCATCGCGCGCACCAGCGTCCGGCGGACGTAGGCGTCCAGGGCCCCGCGGTCCCGGATCTTGCGCCATCTCCGGTGCAACGCGACGAACGCGGTCTGCGCGAGGTCGTCCGCGCGGTGCCAGTCACCGCAGAGCAGGTACGCGGAACGTCGCACGGCATCGCGCCGTGCCACGAAGTACTCCGCGAAGTCCTGCTCGTCGCGCTCTTCCACGCGGACTCTCTCCGCTCGTCGTCTGCATACCGGGGACGGAACTTGCGGGCTCCACGGTTGCATGGACCGTCAGTTGAGATTCACGCCACCCCTATTGACGCCTGAGGTGCCCCTGAGGATGCCTGTCACGCCATGTGGTGTGATCGGATCGTGACATACACGAAGCAGATCGATCTTCGGTCGGACACGGTCACGCAACCGGACGAGGCGATGCGGCTCGCGATGTCCACCGCCGAGGTGGGCGACGACGTGCTGGACCGGGACCCGACGATGCAGCGGCTCGAGGAACGGGTCGCCGAGCTGCTGGGGGTCGAGACCGCGCTGTGGGTGCCGAGCGGGTCGATGGGCAACGTGATCGCGCTGACCGTGCACCTGCGCCGGGGCGAGCGGTTCCTCGCCTCGCGCGGCGCGCACGTACTCGACAGCGAGCTCGGCGCCGGCTCGTGGCTGTCCGGCGGGGTGCCGGAGCCGATCGAGTGGGGCGAGCGGCCCGGGCAGATCCCGGCGGAGGCCGTGCGGGCGGCGGGCGGGAGCGACGGGCCGTACTACGCGCTGCGCACGACGTTGCTGTGCCTGGAGAACACGCACAACGCGGCCGGCGGGGTGGTCACGCCGCCGGACGAGCACGCAAAGCTGGTGGCCACCGCGCGTGACATCGGGTTGCGCGTGCACCTGGACGGCGCGCGGCTGTGGCACGCGTCGGTGGCGCTCGAGGTGCCGCCGGCCGCGCTGACGGTCGGCGTGGACACCGTGCAGGTGTGCCTGTCGAAGGGCCTCGGCGCGCCGGTCGGCTCGGTGGTCGCGGGTTCCGCGGCGTTCACCCAGGAGGCGCGGCGGGTGCGCAAGATGCTCGGCGGCGGGGTGCGGCAGGGCGGGGTGCTGGCGGCGGCCGGTCTGGTCGCGCTGGAGCGGATCCCGGCACTGGCGACCGATCACGCGAACGCCACGACGTTGGCGTCCGGGCTGGCGGACCTCGGCTGGGAGGTCAACCGCCCGGAGACCAACATCGTGCTGGCGTCCGCGCCGGACGTCGGGCTGATGATCAGCGCGCTCGCACAGGTCGGCGTGCGCACCGTGCCGATGGCCGGCAAGATCCGCTTCATCACGCACCGAGACGTCTCGGCCGCGGATGTCGCGGAGACACTCGACCGCGTCGCGAAACTGCAGTCGGAGGCGGGTGGGGCTCGCCGCTAGCGGATCTGCTTGCGGTTCGAGCTCCCCTTGATGGCGGCGTAGCCGATGGCACCCACGGTGATCACGGCACCGATGATGAGCAGCGTGCCCAGCACCTTGAACACGACGCCGAGCACCGCGAACGCCAGCCAGATGACGATGATGGCGCCGATGATCTTGAGCAGCATGTGGGTCTACCTCCCCGAAACCGGCCTTGTGGCCTCACCGGGTGAACGACTGGCGCTCATCGGCGGTTCCATCTCAGTCAACCAGTTCCGTGCGGCCCGCACATCGGGGAAGTCCCCTCAGGGTCCGGGCCGCGCGCCGAGTCAGTAGCCGACGTATCCGCCGCCGCCTTCGGTGGCCTTGATGCCGGGCACGTTGGAGAGCGAGCCGTAGCGGGAGACCGCGTAGTTCACGCCCGCGCAGATGTTGTCGACCGGGTTCCAGATGTCGTCGTGGCCGGGCAGCTTGTAGGAGTTGAACGTCGGGTCGATGGTCTGCATCAGACCCTTCGACGGCGTGCCCTTGGCCGCGTTGGAGTCCCAGTCGTTGATCGCGTGCGGGTTGCCGCCGGACTCGTGCTGGATGATCTGCCAGATGCGCTGGGCGTCGGCCTCGGTGACGTTGATGCCCTGCTTGCGCAGCTCCTCGATGGCCTGCTTGATCCACTCCTGCACGTTGCCCGGGGGCGGTCCGCCGACCGGCGGGCCACCGCTGGACGGGCCGGAGTAACCACCGCCACCGCCACCGCCGCCGCTCGAGTCGCCACCACCGCCGCCACCGGAACCACCACCCGACCCGCCGCCGGATCCGTTGCCGGTGGCCGGGTTCGTCGTCGGCTGGGCGTGGGGCTGGTCGGCGCCGGCGGGCGTGGTCTCCTGCTCCGGGGTGGGCGTCCACTGGACGGTCTGCCCGGGGTGCGGGGTGAACGGCTGCTCGTTCGGGTCGGCCAGCGCCGAGAACGTGGACGCGGGCGTCTTGGCGCCGTTGATCGTGCCGAGGGCGCCGGCGAGTGTCTGCTCGGTGCCCTGCAGGTGGGTGTTGATGTCGCCGGCGACCTCGGAGCAGATGCCCTGGGTGTGCTCGTCGAGCTGGGCCTGGGTGGCCTGCGGGTTGTTGCCGAGCCAGGCCCGGATCTCGCGCAGGGCCTGGTCGCAGCGGGTGGAGACGAACTGCTTGGCCTCGTCGAGGGCCTCGGCGACGTCGCCGAGTGCGGTGGACGCGTCGCTCGCGGCGGTGCTGATGTCCGTGCCGGCCTTGCCGAACGTGCCCATGTAGGCGACGAACGCGTCGGCGGAGCTGCCCTCCCACGCCGCGTCGAGGGTCGTGACGCCCTTGCCGACCTCGCTCGCGTAGGTGCCGCCGTTCTCCGCGGCGTCGGACAGCCTGGTCGCCGCCTCGGTGATGGCGCCGCTGTCCGCGTTGGCGACCTTCGCGGCGGCGGCCGTGACGACGTCGCCGCCCGCGTAGTTGGCCAGTTCCTCTGCCGCACCCACGGTCTCGTCCCCCTCAGACTTGCTGCGTCATCGCGTCGGCGTGCGCCTGGTCGGTGTCGCCGACCGTGCGCGACACGGAGTCGAGCGCGCGGGCCACGCCGTCCAGCTTGCTCTCGGCGGCGCCGAACTCGGTGTTGAGCATGCTGTTCAGCGCGTCGACGGCGCTGGAGATCGCGGCGGAGCTGGGCAGCGTGCCGTAGGCCGTGGACACCGAGCACGACCTGCGGGAAGGTGTCGGCGATCTCGCCGAACTTCGGCTTGTAGTCCTGTGCCTTCTGCATGCACGCGTTGATCGCGTCGACGTTGTACTTCGCCATGTCCACCCCTTTTGCGCCCCGCCTTGGACGACGTCGCGCGCCCCAAGGTTCCCGGCTCACCCTAAGGCCCCGGATCTCGTCAGATCTCGTCGAGCAGCTCCTGCAGGCAGGTCGCGAGCCGCTGGTTGTCGGCCGGGGTGATCGTGCTCCACATCCGGCCGTCGTTGTTGGGCTTGGCGAGGTAGACGTACCGGCCGCGGTCGGTGTCGTGGAAGGAGACGACCCGGTCCGCGCGGGCCATGCGCTGGTCGCGCTGCAGGCGGTTGGCGCCGAACTGGCCGCGCAGGCCCATGCCGGCCACCATCTCGGCGAGCGTCTTGGCGTCCGAGCCGGCGACGCCCTTGCGCATGAGGGCCGCGGCGAGTTCACGCTTGTCGCCGTTCGCCGCCTTGTCGGCGGCCATGAGCGCGTCGGTGGGCACGCTCACCGAGTAGCCGGGGCCGGCCGGCACCTCGCCCGCGACGGACACGGCCGCCTCGGCGAGGGCGGTTTCGCGGGCGGGGATCAGCCAGACCTCGGGCCCGTCGATGGCGGCGAGCAGCGCGGAGTTGCCGGACATCACGGTGAGCGCGGTGATCCGGTGGTCGGTCCAGACCCAGCTGTCGAGGCTGACCTGCGGGTGCGCGAGCAGGCTGAGCTGGTCGGCGAGCTCGGGGACGGCGCGCTCGCCGTCGGCCAGGCCGCGGTGCTCGCAGCGCGCTCGATGGCGTCGGCGACGAGCGTGGCGCGCTCGGTGTGCGTCTTGCCCGGGCTCGGCACGCCGAGCGCCTCGTGCTTGCGCGGGAGGCGCTCGCGTTCCCAGAGCACGTCGAACTCGAGGGTGGAGAGCACGACGGTGCCGCGACCGGTCAAGGACGGTCGTCCTCGTCGCCGATGGACTCGGGAGCCACCACCCGGTCGTCCTCGAAGACGTCGCCGGAGTCGATGCCGTAGCGGCGCACGTGCTCCTAGTCGTCCTCACCCTCGCCACGGCGACCGCCGGCGGCCGGCTGCATGATCGAGGAGCCGGGCCGTCCGGTCCGCGCGCCGAACCGCTCGGCGTTGCGGGCCGCGCGGGCCTCTTCCTCCGGTGCGGCGCCGAGCGGGGTGCGCGCCCTTGCCGAGCGCCTTCGCACCCGCGCCGCCGGCCCCGCCACCGCCGCCGCGGACGGTGCGCTCACCTTGGGCGGCCGCACCCGCGCCGCCCGCGCCGCCGGCCCCCATCACCGCGGCGGCCTCGGCCATCGCGAGCGGGCCGAGCGGCGCGCGCAGGCCGCCGGGGCCCGCGCCGGGGATCGTTGGGCAGCTGACCGGGCGTGGCTGATCGGCCCGATGCCGGTGGTGCTGCCCGGGAGCCCGACGTTCGTCGGCCCGCCGGGGGTCCCGCCGACACCGCCGGTCGGCAGGGGTCCGCCGCCGCCCGGGACCGCCGCCGGGGCCGCCGCCGGCGGGGCTGAGCCCGCCGCCGGGGGCGACCCCCTGGACGTGGGTGGTGCCGATCTGCTGCTCCACGGGCTGCGCGATGAGGTTCATCCCGGGCGGGACGGGGAGGGCCTGGGAGTTCTGCAGGGCGCTGGAGCTGCTCTGCTGGTAGCCGTTGATGCCGTCGACGGCCTGGTCGCGGGCCTGGTTGGTGGCGCGGACGTCCTTGGCGTGGTCGGTGGTGTGACCGAAGAAGCCGGAGACCTTGTCGCCGAGGTTCTCCTCGGTGGGGCCGCGCAGGGTGCCGGCCTCGGGCGCGCCGTTGCGGGTGGTGGAGAAGCTGGCGCCCTGGGTGTCGACGCCCTTGGCGGAGTCCTGCACGGGACTGGTGGCGTCGCTCGGCGTAGATGGAGGCGTTCTCGGTGGCGTCGGTACCGCCGCCGGCCGCCTCGCCCTGCCAGGTGACGCCGATCTCCTGGAGCTGATCACGCAGCGTCTGGTCGGTCTCGGCGAGCCCTTCGGCGAGGCTCACGAGCGCGCTGACGGCGTTGTGCAGCGTCTCGGGCCCGCCCCGTCGCGGAGGCCCTCGACCTGGCGCGGCCAGCTCCTCGTTGGAGTAGCCGTCGAAGCGCAGGTTGCTGAGTCCGTAGTCCCCGTCCATACCTCCCTCACCTCAACGTCTGCAGTGTCTGCAACGCCATCGCCGGCGGCCTTCTCACTCATCGGACACAGCTTCCGATAGTCGACGTCGTCCAGCGGCGAGACGTCGACCATGAGCTGCTGCCCCTCTGCGACATCCACCGTCGTGACGCATTCCTGATCGTCGACACCCTTGGTCTTGAAGTCGACCGCCGGATAGCCGCCGACCGACACCAGCCACGCGTCCACGTTCCGTCTTGCCGGTCAGCCAGGTCTCGACGCCGCAATCGGTGATCAGTTGCGCCGTATAGCTGTAGAAAGGTTCGCTGCCCGAATCTCGATGGTGCAGGTGGGGCCCTTCAACTGACCGTCCTCGGTGCCGTCTTCCGGTGCCTGGTCGATCCCGAGCTGCCGCAGCTGGGCCTTGGTGAACAGCGCACATGGCTCGACATCGTCCAGGGGAAGGTCAGCAGGCCGCGGCGGGATCTCCACCGTCGGCTCACGCGCCGCTCGACGGTGACGTCGGACCCGCTCGCCGAGGGCGAACTCGCCGCTGCCCGGGGTCGGCACCGCTTCTCCCGGTTCTTGGTCCGAGCAGCTCGCGACCAATCCGAGAGCGAGCATTCCGGCAACCATGCACAGCACGCTTCGGTTAGCCACCGTGTCCCCGGAAAGCGGCCTCGATCTGGTCCTCGGTGTAGCCGTACGCCTTGGCCGTGTCGCCCAGCTGCACGGCCAGCTTCTTCAGGCCGGTGATGTAGTCACGCAACTCCGTTCGCATATGAATCGTCGTCGTCGACGAGCCGGTCGTTCCATGCCGGCGCGATCCGCGTGCTGACGTCGTCGCTGCCAGGCGCGTCGACGTTCAGGTCCTTCGCTGGCCAGCTTCCATCGTATCACGCAACGCGTCGGCTTGGGTTTCGATGATTCTTGGCGGCGGCCAGGACGTTGTGTTGGCTGACCGTGAAGGTGCCGGATGAGACGCCCTGGTTGGCCTGGTCCACCTGGCGGAAGGCCTCGCTGATGCCGCGGCCGAAGTCGCCCATGATCTGCATCCCCGACGCTCCCCACTGGTTGTGACCGACCCGTCCCGCTCCGCAGGCTACCAAGGCCACGGTAAGGCCAACCTGAACTTTGACGAAGAAAAGCAGGCCACGGTTCCGCTGATCGGTTGAACCTCAGACCACCGCTATCTCGCCCTGCACGGCCCGCAGCGCGATGTCCGTCCGGTGGTGCGAGCCGGCCAGGTGCACCGCCGCCACCTTGCGGTACGCCTCCTCGCGCGCCTCCGGCAGGGACGTCGCCGGAGCCGACCACCGACAGGACCCGGCCGCCCGCCGACACGATCGCGCCGTCGTCGCGGCGGCGGGTGCCCGCGTGGAGCACGCCGTCCGCCTCCGAGCCGGTGATCACGTCGCCCGAACGGGCGTAGCCGGGGTAGCCCTCGGCCGCGATGACCACCGTCACCGCCGCGCCGTCGGACCACTCCAGCGGCGGGTGGGCGGCCAGCGCGCCGGCCGCGGTCGCGTGCAGCAGCCCGGCCAGCGGGGTGCGCAGCAGCGCCAGCACGACCTGGGTCTCCGGGTCGCCGAAGCGGCAGTTGAACTCGATCACCTGCGGGCCCGACGACGTCAGCGCCAGCCCCGCGTACAGCAGCCCGGAGAACGGCGTGCCCCGGCCGGCCAGCTCGCCGGCCACCGGCTGGATGATCTTCGCCACGACCTCGTCGACCAGGCCCGGCGGCGCCCACGGCAGCGGCGCGTACGCACCCATCCCGCCCGTGTTCGGCCCCGCGTCCCCGTCGCCGACCCGCTTGAAGTCCTGCGCCGGCAGCAGCGGCACCACCGTCGTGCCGTCCACCAGGCAGAACAGCGACACCTCGGGTCCGTCGAGGAACGTCTCCAGCAGTACCGGGTGCCCGCCGTCGAGCAGCGTCATCGCGTGGGCCCGGGCCACCGCGAGGTCGTCGGTGACCGCGACGCCCTTGCCCGCCGCCAGGCCGTCGTCCTTGACCACCCAGGTCGGGCCGAAGCGGCTCAGCGCCGCGTCCAGGCGGGCGGGGTTGTCCACGATCTCGCTGTGCGCGGTCGGCACGCCGGCCGCCGCCATGACGTCCTTCGCGAACGCCTTCGAGCCCTCGATGCGCGCCGCGTCCGCGGACGGGCCGAAGCACGTGATCCCCCTGGCGCGCACGGCGTCCGCGGCGCCCGCGACCAGCGGCACCTCCGGGCCGACGACGACCAGGTCGGCCTTCCACTCCACGGCCAGGTCCGCGACCGCCGCCGGGTCGGCCACGTCGACGCCGTAGGACTCGGCGAGCGCCGCGATGCCCGCATTGGCCGGCGCGCACGCCAGCGCGATCACCGCGGGGTCGTGGGACAACGCGAGCACCAGCGCGTGCTCGCGCGCGCCGGACCCGACAACCAGGACACGCACGAGCAAAGAGGGTAGTTGCCGAGCCGCCGACCTGCGCTGTCAGGTCGGCGGCCCCGCCGGGCTCACGACGCGCCGAGCGCCTCCTCGGCGCCCGGGTGCAGCGGCACCGGGTCGGTCTCGACGGCCTTCGCGCGGTCCAGCTCCTTCGCCGCCTTGTGCACCTTCACCAGCTCGTCCTTCTTGTCGAAGATCAGCTTGGTGATCGCGCACGCGTCGCCGTCGCCGAAGTCGCTGCGCACCAGCAGCAGGTTCGGCACCACGATCGACGGGATGTCCTCGGCGAGGCCGTAGGTGTCGGCCGGCAGCGAGCCCTGCTCGTAGACCGGGTTGATCTCCTTCAGCTTCGGCAGCAGGTCCGTGACGTCGACGAACTTCACGTCGTCCTTCAGCGACGTCGTCAGGTCCGTGACCTCCGGCGTCGGCAGGCCGCCGGACCACACGAAGCCGTCGATCTGACCCGACTTCATCTGGTCCACGGTCTGGCGCAGGGCCAGCCGCTGCGCCGAGACGTCCGACGCCGGGGTCGAGGCCGGCCGCCTCCAGCAACCGGTTCGCGATCACCTCGGTGCCCGACTTCGGTGACCCGGTCGAGATCTTCTTGCCCTTCATGTCCGCGACCGAGTCGATCCCGCTGTCGGCGCGCACCACGACCTGGGTGTAGTTCGAGTAGATCCGCGCCAGCGCGGTGATGTCCTGCTTCTTGCCCTCGAAGCTGCCGGTGCCCTCGACGGCGTCCGCCGCGGAGTCGGCGAGCGAGAACGCGATGTCGTAGTCGCCGGCCACCAGCTGCTGGATGTTCTGCACCGACGCGCCGGTCTCCGCGGCACTCGCCTTGATCGGCGTGTTGTCGCTGATCAGCTGCGCCAGCCCGCCGCCGAGCGTGTAGTAGACGCCGCCGGTGTTGCCGGTCGCGATCGTGATCCGCCCGTCGGCCGCCTCGCAGCCGCCCGAGCCGGAGTCCTGGGCCGAGTCGGTCGGGCGCTTGCCGCCGCAGCCGGCCGCGACCAGCCCGACGGCCACGATGCCGGCGACGATCCGGATGTGCAGGAGTCGCATGGTCAAGCTCCTTGTCCTTCAACGGTTTCCCGGGAACGCGTGAGGAGATGCACGACGATCGCGACGGCGAAGAACCCGACGCCGATCCCGATCGAGAGCGGTTGCAGGTAGAGCAGCAGCAGCGCGGCCACCGCGCACAGCGCCCGCTCCGGCCAGCGCGCCGGGCCGAACAGCCAGCCGCCGGTGACCACCGCCAGCGCGGCGACGCCGAGCGCGGACACGACGGCCACCCACAGCACTGTGCCGACGGGTTGCTGCAGCAGCAGGGCCGACCCGTTGTCGGTGAGCACGAACGCGATCGGCACGAGGAACGCGGGCAGCGTGTACTTCCACGTCTGCCACATCGTCTTCATCACCGAGCCGCCGGTGATCGCGGCCGCGGCGACCGACGCGAGCGCGGTCGGCGGCGTCACCTCGGACAGCACCGCGTAGTAGAAGATGAACATCGCGACCTCGGGCGGCGCGACGCCGAGGTCGGCGAGCGCCGGGCCGAGCACGACCCAGGCGATGATGAACGACGCGGTCACCGGCACCGCGAGGCCCAGCACGCTCACCGCGACCGCCGCGAACACGACGGTCAGCATGAGGATCACGGTCGGGTTCGACGCGAGCGCCCGCGCCGCGTCGACCAGTGCATCGGCGAGCTCCTGGCCCAGGCCGGTCTTCGTGATCGTCGAGGTGATCACGCCGGCGGCCGCGCACACCGCGATCACCGGCAGCGCGCCGCGGATGCCCTCGGCGAGCGCGTCCGCGATCGAGCGCACCCAGCCGAGCAGCGCCGCGCGGGCGCCCTCGCCGGCGCGGCGGGCCGCGACCAGCCGGGCGCCCAGCGCGAACAGCGCGGCGACCCCGCTCGCGTAGACGACCGCGGTGAACGGCGGGATGTCCAGCGCCAGGAACACGACGATGATCGCGAGCGAGATGAAGTGGTAGCCGCCCTGCAGCAGCAACGTCCGCACCGGCGGGGTCTCGATGTCGACGCTCTTCGCGCCGAACCGGCGGGCGTCGGCCTCGACCGCGAACGCGATGCCCAGGTAGTACAGCAGGGTCGGCACGATCGCCCAGACCAGCACCGTCAGGTATGGCGTCTCCAGGTACTCGGCGATGATGAACGCCGCCGCGCCCAGCGTCGGCGGCGACAGGATCGCGCCGATGCCGGACGCGGCGAGCAGCCCGCCCGCGTTCTCCCTGGGATAGCCCGCCTTCCGCAGCACCGGCCAGGTGATCGCGCCCAGGCTGACGGTCGTCGCGGTGCCCGAGCCGGACACGGTGCCGAGCAGGAAGCCGGACATCGCGGCGGTGCGGCCGGGCGCGGTGCGGGAGCGGCGGAACACCGCGAAGCTGAGGTCGACGAAGAACGCGCCGGCGCCGGACTGGGCCAGTACCGCGCCGTAGATCGTGAACAGGACGATGTAGGTCGCGGCCACATCCAGCGGGATGCCGTAGAAGCCGCTCTGGTCGTTGTAGAGCGCGTTGACGATCTGGCTGAAGTCGACGCCGGCGTGCGCGATCTCCCAGCTCGGCGGGAGGTAGCCGCCGTAGTAGGAGTAGGCCAGGAACACCAGGCACACCACGGGAAGCACGAGCCCGGTGGTGCGCCGGGTCGCCTCCAGCACGAGGATCAGCAGCAGGGTGCCGGCCACGATGTCCGAAGTGGACAGGATGCCCTGGCGGTCCAGGAACGCGTCGTAGCCGCCGCCGAGGTCGCCGATCGCCAGCGGCAGGACCGGGTAGAGGCCGACGACCAGCGCGATCGCGGCGAACGCCCAGTCGAACGGGCCGGGATTGTCGCCGCTCCGTCCGTGTCTCCGGCCGGCGCCTCGCGGCGGCCGCGCGGGCGGTAGCAGAGGAAGACCAGCGGCAGCGTGACGCCGAGGAAGATCACCAGGTAGTACTGGTTGCCCTTGGCGAACGGCAGGAAGACCTGCTTGAGCACGAGCAGCGCGATCGCGACCGCGGCGGCCCAGACGAACCACTCGACCCGGCCGGACAGCCGCCGCGCGGGCCGCTCCTCGTCGTGCTCACCGACGTCGATGTCCGGCCGCTCCTCGGCGCCGACCCGGACCGGCTCGTCCGGGAGTCCCCGGCGTCGGTGCGCTCCGGTGAGCTTGTCACCAACCGCAACTTACCCGTGACATCAACGTCACACAGAATTGATCACTGACGTTATCCCACCGTTACCTCTCGATCCGCGTCTTGTTCGCCCCGGTGAGTCACGATGCGCAGGCCTTTCGATCGAGGAGGAACACCGTGAGATCGAAGCTCCTGCGCGTTGCCGTCGCCACCGCGGCGGCCCTGACCCTGGTGGGCGCGGCGCCGGCGACGGCGAACCGGTCACCGGCCGCCCACGGACACGACTCCTTCACCGTGGTCGGCCACCGCGGCGCGGCCGGCTACCGGCCGGAGCACACGCTGGCCTCCTACGAGCTGGCCGCCCGGATGGGCGCCGACTACGTCGAGCCGGACCTGGTGACCACGAAGGACGGTGTGCTCGTCGCCCGGCACGAGCCGGAGATCAGCGCCACCACCGACGTCGCGGACCACCCCGAGTTCACCGGCCGGAAGACGACGAAGTCGCTGGACGGCGTAGCGACCACGGGCTGGTTCACCGA
This sequence comes from uncultured Actinomycetota bacterium, assembly GCA_963841395.1. Taxonomy (GTDB): domain Bacteria; phylum Actinomycetota; class Actinomycetes; order Mycobacteriales; family Pseudonocardiaceae; genus Actinophytocola. The sequence goes on along the minus strand of CAWJCX010000051.1, from coordinate 41,222 downwards.
GGACTTCACGCTGGCGGAGCTGCGGACGCTGCGAGCCGAGGAGCGGATCCCCGCCGTCCGCCAGCGCAACACGATCTACGACGGCCGGTACCGGGTCCCGACCTTCCAGGAGGTCATCGACCTGGTGCGGCGGCTGTCCCGCGAGCTGCACCGGGACATCGGGATCTACCCGGAGACCAAGCACCCCACCTACTTCCGCGAGCAGGGCCTCGCGCTGGAGCCGAAGCTCGTGGCCGCGCTGAACAAGAACGGGCTGAACCGGCGCGGCGTGAGGGTGTTCGTGCAGTCGTTCGAGGTGTCGAACCTCCAGGAGCTGGACCCGAAGCTGAACGTGCCGCTGGTGCAGCTGACCAGCGCGAGCGGCGCGCCGTTCGACTTCGTGAGCTCCGGCGACCCGCGGACGTACGCGGACCTGACGACTCCGGCGGGGCTGCGCGAGGTGGCCCGGTACGCCGACGGGATCGGCCCGGACAAGAACCAGATCATCCCGCGGGACGCGGCCGGCTTCCTGCAGGCGCCGACGACGCTGGTGCGCGACGCGCACCGGGCCGGGCTGCTCGTCCACCCGTACACGTTCCGCGCGGAGAACTCGTTCCTGCCGGCGGACTTCCGGTCCTCGGCGGTGCCGGCGGAGTACGGCGACCTGTTCGCGGAGATCGCCGCGTTCCGCGCCACCGGGATCGACGGCCTGTTCACCGACAACGCCGACATCGCCATAGCCCAGCGCGACGACCGACTGGCGGCCTGACCCCGGGCGGTGGGCGTCAGCCCGTCATCGAGTGGCGGACGATCGTCTGGTCCCGGCCCGGGCCGACGCCCACCGCCGACACCCGCGCGCCCGACAGCTCCTCCAGCCGGTGCACGTAGGCCTGCGCCTTCGCGGGGAGGTCGTCGAACCGGCGGCATTCCGAGATGTCCTCCCACCAACCCGGGAGCTCCTCGTACACCGGCACGGCGTGGTGGACGTCAGTCTGCGTCATCGGCATCTCGGACACCGTCTCGCCGTTCACCCGGTAGCCGACGCAGATCGGCACCGTGTCCAAACCGGACAGGACGTCCAGCTTCGTCAGGAAGTAGTCGGTGATCCCGTTGACCCGCGCCGCGTAGCGCGCGATCACCGCGTCGAACCAGCCCGTGCGCCGGGAGCGGCCCGTCGTCACGCCGAACTCGCCGCCCGTCTTGCGCAGGCGCTCGCCCATCTCGTCGTGCAGCTCCGTGGGGAACGGGCCCGAGCCGACGCGGGTCGTGTACGCCTTCAGGATCCCGATCACCGTGGTGATCCGGGTCGGGCCGATGCCCGAGCCCGCCGCGGCGCCGCCGGCGGTCGGGTTCGACGACGTGACGAACGGGTACGTGCCGTGGTCGACGTCGAGCAGCGTGCCCTGCGACCCCTCCAGCAGCACCGTCTCGCCGCGTTCGAGCGCCTCGTTGAGCAGCAGCCGGCTGTCCGCGATGCGGTGCGCGAACTTCTCCCCGGCCGCCAGCACCGAGTCCACGACCTGCTCGGGGTCCAGCGCCCGGCGGTTGAAGACCTTCACGAGGATCTGGTTCTTCATGTCGAGCGCGGCCTCGACCTTCTGCCGCAGGATCTTCTCGTCCAGCAGGTCCTGCACGCGCACGCCGACGCGCGACACCTTGTCCTGGTAGGCCGGGCCGATGCCGCGCCCGGTGGTGCCGATCTTCGCCTTGCCGAGGTAGCGCTCGGTCACTTTGTCGATGGCCACGTGGTACGGCATGATCAAGTGCGCGTCCGCGGAGAGCAGCAGCCGCGACGTGTCCACGCCGCGCTCCTCCAGGCCGGCCAGCTCGTCCAGCAGCACCCCCGGATCGACCACGACCCCGTTGCCGATGACGTTGGTGACGCCCGGCGTGAGGATCCCGGACGGGATCAGGTGCAGGGCGAAGTCCTGGCCGTCGGGCAGCACCACGGTGTGGCCGGCGTTGTTGCCGCCCTGGTACCGCACGACCCACTGGACCTGCTCGCCGAGCAGATCGGTGGCCTTACCCTTCCCTTCGTCGCCCCACTGGGCGCCGATGAGCACGATGGCCGGCATGTGAGACTCCCCGGGGTTCCGCGACGATGGTTTCTGACAAGGCGAAATGCCGGTGATTGAGCGTAGACCAGGAGATCACGGGTGGCTGCACTAACGCTGGGTTGCGGCTCCGCCGTCGCCACTGCCGACTGGCGGAAACTGCGTGCACGCTCGGGATCCGTCGCGCACGAGATTCCCGCCACACCAGGCAGATCCGATGTGGATCCGCTGGTCAAGAGCGTAACCGACGGTCATGTGGTCGTCCACGGGAGTGACGCGGATCTTGCCGCGATCGTGGCAAGGCTGCTGCGTACCGACCGGCTCGACGTGCCGCTCGGCTACGTGCCCGTCGACGCCGGCTCGCCGATCGCACGGCTGTGGGGGCTGCCGAAGGACCGGATCGGCGCGGCGCTCGACGGCGAGACCGGCACGTTCCCGCTGGTCCGCGACGACTCGGGCGGGGTGCTCGTCGGCCTCGGCGTGCTCACCGCCGTCCGCGGCACGGTGTTCTGCGACGACGAGACCGCGCTGCGCGGTCCGGCCGCGCGCATCGAGGTCACGCCCGACCCTGAGCTCGGCCTGCGGGTCAGGATCACCCGGAAGGGCTTGCTGCGCAACAAGATCAGCACGCTCACCGGCCGCGCGGTCCAGTTCGGCGGCGACCCGGTGACGCCGGTGCGCGACGGCGTCAGCCACCCGCGGTCGCTCAACCGGTGGACCTGGTACCGGCACACCGAGGACCTCCGCGTGGTCCGCTGAAGGTCCGCTGAACCCTCGCGTGCACGGGTCTTGCCCCTGCGCGCAACGTTCCGTGACCCAGCCACCCGATCGACGTGCAATAGGTGCACAACCCACGACCGGGAGGTAACCGTGCGCCCCCTGCGCGCCATCCTGCTGACCGCCGCACTCACGGCGGTCACGCTCACCACGGCACCCGCCATCTCGTCGGCCGCCGGCTCGTCAGCTGCCGCCAACGACACGATCAAGGGCGACCGCGCGACCGTCCGCGACGCACCCGCGCGCCTCGTCCTCGCCAACGCCCGCGCCGGCGACCCCGCCGAGGTGCAGGCCTACTGCGGCGACTGGGTGCGGATCAACGTCAGCCCGTCGCACGCGATGTCCACCCCGATCGGCTGGGTGCTGCGCAGCCACCTGACGAAGGCCAGCCAGTCCGGCGGCCTCGACGGCGTGCCGGAGCGCTGCGGCACCGACGAGACCCGCTGGCGCGACTGGGTCGGCGCGATCAACGCCCCGTTCCGCTCGCTGCGCAAGGTCGACGGCGCGTGGCGGCGGATCACGTTCGGCACCGGCGTGAACCTCGCCCAGACGCCGGACTGCGTGCCGTCGCTGAACTACACGCGCAACTCCACCACCCCGGACGTGGTCGACCCCGCGCAGCGGGTGCCCGGCCTGGACATGACCAAGGTCAGCTTCCGGTACGTGACCACCGACGGCTCGGTCGCGCTGGTCAGCGCGCCGCCGCCGGGTGCGGACTACGGCGTGTGGAGCTTCGTGCCGTCGGCGTGCGTGCAGCCGAAGAACCGGGACCACGTGTACTTCGACGAGCCCGTGGTGCAGCTGGACAACCTGTCCGGGCTGCACGGCGGCACCGGCTACCCCGACTCGGAGATCCGCTCGCGCGGGTGCTCGGCGGCACTGCTGAGCCCGACCCGCCCGGCGTTCGGCTACTGGCCGGACCCGGAGCCCGGCAACCGCCCGGCCTGCCCGGTGTAGCCGTATTCCCTGTTATGGAGCGGAAATCTGTTCAACACCGCTCCTTCTCCCGAACACCTCCGTGCGCGACGCTTGACGGGTCAGCCGTGATCCCTGCCACGGAGGAACAGCCATGCGCAAGTCAATGACCCTGCTCGCCACGACGGCGCTCGCGTTAGCGGGCGCCGTCGTGCTGTCCGGCCCGGCGAGCGCCACCCCACCCAACATCCCGAGCGCGGCCACGGCCCGCTCCGAGCTGTCCGCCCTGCGAGTCGCCACGGACGGCTCCATGACCGGGTACTCCCGCGACAAGTTCCCGCACTGGATCACCATCTCCGGCTCGTGCGACACCCGGGAGACCGTGCTCAAGCGGGACGGCACGAGCGTCGTCACCAACTCCTCGTGCGCCGCGACGTCGGGCAGCTGGTACAGCCCGTACGACGGCGCCACCTGGCACGCGTCGTCCGATGTGGACATCGACCATGTGGTCCCGCTGGCGGCCGCGTGGCGCACCGGGGCGTCGTCGTGGACGACGGCGCAGCGCCAGGCGTACGCCAACGACCTGTCCAACCCGCAGCTGATCGCGGTCACGGACAACGTCAACCAGAGCAAGGGCGACCAGACGCCGGCGACGTGGAAGCCGCCGCGAACCGCGTACTGGTGCACCTACGCGAAGATGTGGGTACACGTGAAGTACCGGTACTTCCTGACGGTCAACTCGTCGGAGAAGTCCGCGCTCACGAGCATGCTCGGCACCTGCTGAGACCCTGCCTACGAATGCCTCGGGATCGCCTGGTCCCGGGGCATTCGGCCGTTCGGCCCCCGCCGATCGTCGGAACTTGCCTTGTCAGCCGGTCATTCCACCCAGAGTTACTGATCGGTATTGATCGGGTCACCTCCATGCCGCACAGTCGGGTGAAGTTCCAACGTGATCAGTCACACGGAGGCGGACTACACATGCTCACTCGGTCGGGGAAAGTGCGGGTTTTCGGTGCTTCGGTACTACTAGCCGCTGGCGCGACGATCGCGCTCGGCGGCGGATCGGCGAACGCGATACCGCCGGGCGTTCCGGACGGCTCGACGGCGCAGACGGAGCTCGAGCAGCTGACGGTCGCGCCGGACGGTTCGATGGACGGCTACAGCCGGGACGAGTTCCCGCACTGGCACACGGTCGACGGCTCCTGCGACACGCGCGAGGAGGTCCTCAAGCGCGACGGCGAGGGTGTCGAGGTCGACTCCTCCTGCAAGGCGACGTCCGGTAGCTGGACCAGCCCGTACGACGGCGAGACGTGGACCGCCACCGGCGACGTGGACATCGACCACATGGTCCCGCTGGCCGCGGCGTGGCGCAGTGGCGCGGCGGACTGGACGATCGACGAGCGCGAGGCGTTCGCCAACGACCTCGACGCGCCGCAGCTGTGGGCCGTGACCGACAACGTGAACCAGGGCAAGGGCGACAAGACGCCCGACGTGTGGAAGCCGCCGCTGGAGTCGGACTACTGCCAGTACGCCAGCGCGTTCACGCACGTGAAGTTCATCTACAAGCTCACGGTGAACGACGCGGAGAAGGCTGCCCTGAGTGACATGCTGGGGACGTGCTGAGCGCGTACAACTCTCCCCTGGTCGCCGGTCACGATGGCGTCATGACCGAAGAGGTCGGCGCCGTGACCGGCGACCTTGAGTTGCGGACCACAGTGGACTCGTCCGGCGTGGTGACGGCGAAGGTGCGCTACGCCGGCGCGGACGAGTGGTACCGGGTGCGCGGCGGCATGTGCCGGCTCGCCGACGAACGCGACCACGCCGCCGTGCACTCGCTGTTGGTGGGCGTGCTGAACCGCCCGGCCGGCTGAGTTTTCAGTTCTCGCTAACTTCGCGCCGTTCCCGTCGAGCCGAACCGGCGGTGCGCTAGCGTTTCCCTTGTGAAGCGGCGATGACGGCCGATCTGTCCCCCGTCGGATGTACTGGGGTGTTGGTGATCGGCACTCGGGGCGGAGAGGGCCCCGGTGAGGTGCTGATCAAGATCCGTGGGGGTTCGGAGGCCTTTCTGGCCTTCTCCGACGAGCCGCTTCCCGAAGGGACGACCGTCTTGGTCGTCGAGGCCCGTGGCGCGCGCTCGGTCGGCGTCACACCGTGGACGGATCCGTGGGGAGACCAGTAGATGTTCGGCTATCGCGTGCCTGCGCCTGACGAGGCGATGCTCATTTCCGGTGGACGGCAACGAGGTGCGGGGAGCGCGCCGTTCCGTGTCGTCACCGGGCACGGCGCTTTCATCATGCCGTTCTTCCGGAAAGTCCGGTTCCTGTCATTGAAGATGATCGAGGCGGAGGTCTCCGAGAACTGCGTGACCAGTCAGGCCATCGCGCTCAAGGTGCGTGCGGTGATCGCCTTCAAGGTCGGCAACGACACCGAGAGCATCGTCAACGCCGGCCAGCGGTTCCTGTCCGACCAGGGGCAGATGGCCGTGCTCACCGGCCGTATCTTCTCCGGGCACCTGCGCTCGATCGTCGGCTCGATGACCGTCGAGGAGATCATCACCGAACGCCAGAAGCTCGCGCTGGAGGTGCTGGACGGGTCGGCCGTGGAGATGGCCCGCATCGGCCTCACCATCGACTCGCTGCAGATCCAGTCGATCGACGACATGGAGCTGGGCTACATCTCCGCGATGGCCTCGCCGCACAACGCCGCGATCCAGCGGGAGGCGCAGATCGCCCAGGCGCGCGCGGACCAGGAGTCCGCCGAGGCCGAGCAGGAGTCGCAGCGCCGCCAGGCGGAGTTCGCCCGCGAGACCTCGATCGTGCAGGCGAAGTACCGGGCCGAGGTGGACAAGGCGCAGGCCGAGGCGTCGCAGGCCGGCCCGCTCGCGGAGGCCACCGCGCAGCGCGAGGTCATCAACGCGCGCACCGAGCTGGCGCAGCGGGAGGCCATCCTGCGCGAGCAGCAGCTGGTCGCCGAGGTCGTCAAGCCGGCCGAGGCCGACGCGAAGCGGGTCCGCATCCTGGCGAGCGCGGACGCGGAGGCGATGGAGATCCAGGCCGCCGCGGCCGACTCCAACAACCGGGTCGCGCTGGACCGGCTGATCATCGAGCAGCTGCCGCAGATCGTGAAGGAGGCGGCGACCGGCCTGCGCGGCGCGAACGTCAACATCCTGAGCGGCGCCGACGGCATGGGCGAGATGGCCGCCGGACTGGTCGGCCAGGGCCTGGCGATCCTCGACTCGGTGAAGAAGGGCCTGTCCGGCGAGGAGAAGTCGCCGCAGCGCGACGAGCTGACCCCCTGACCTGAAGCGACAAGCGCCGCCGTGCCCACCCGGGCACGGCGGCGCTGCTGTATCCCCACCTGCGTCGAAACGGCCCCCTCTGGCGCGCGGACCCCACCCTCTCCGGGGGCACCCCCTCGACGCCAGCGTATCGGGAGTCACTGACGAAAAGGGCTGGTCAGCGAGTTCTGTGGACAGGTGGGCGGGGTTGTGGACAGATGTGGTCAGGCGAGGCCCAGCTGGGCGGGGGCGTCGGGGTCGGAGTCGGCCAGGAACTGGGCGCAGCGCTCGTACTCCTCGGTCTCCCCGATCGCCTGCGCGGCCCGGGCCAGGGCGGCCAGCGCGCGCAGGAAGCCACGGTTCGGCCGGTGCGACCACGGGACCGGGCCGTGGCCCTTCCAGCCCGCGCGGCGCAGCTGGTCCAGGCCGCGGTGGTAGCCCGTGCGCGCGTAGGCGTACGCGGCCACCGGGTTGTTCTCCGTCAGCGCGAGCTCGGCCAGCGCGGCCCAGCCCTCGCTGAAGTCCGGCCACCGCGTGACCACCTTCGCGGGCTCGGTGCCGGACTCGAGCGCGTCCTGCGGCTCCGGGCGGTCCGGGAGCTGCGTCGCGGGTGGGCCGCCGAACAGGTTCTCTTGCAGCGTCATGCCGCCATCCTGCCCGACGGCCCCCGGTGGCCTCAGCCCGCGAGCATCCGGCCGGTCGACTTCAGGTGCTCGCACGCCTGCGTCACGCGCGCGGCCATGCTCTGCTCGGCCGCCTTCAGGTAGCTGCGCGGGTCGTAGACCTTCTTGTTCCCGACCTCGCCGTCGATCTTCAGCACGCCGTCGTAGTTGCCGAACATGTGGCCGGCGATCGGGCGGGTGAAGGCGTACTGGGTGTCCGTGTCGATGTTCATCTTCACGACCCCGTACGACAACGCCTCGTGGATCTCCTCCAGCAGCGACCCCGACCCGCCGTGGAACACGAGCTCGAACGGCTTCGAACCGGACTGCAGGCCGAGCTTCTCGGTCGCCACCTCCTGGCCGCGCTTGAGCACCTCCGGACGCAGCTTCACGTTGCCCGGCTTGTACACGCCGTGCACGTTGCCGAACGTCGCGGCCAGCAGGTAGCGGCCCTTCTCGCCGTTGCCGAGCGACTCCAGCGTCTTCAGGAAGTCGCCGTCGGCGGTGTAGAGCTTCTCGTTGATCTCGTGGGCGACGCCGTCCTCCTCGCCGCCGACGACACCGATCTCGACCTCGAGGATGATCTTCGCCTTGGCCGCCTCGTCGAGCAGCACGGTGGCGATCTCGAGGTTCTCGTCGAGGTCGATGGCCGAGCCGTCCCACATGTGCGACTGGAACAGCGGCGGCCTGCCCTGGTCGACCCGCTCCTGGCTGACCTTGATCAGCGGCCGGACGAAGCCGTCCAGCTTGTCCTTCGGGCAGTGGTCGGTGTGCAGCGCGATGTTGACCGGGTACTTCTCGGCTACGACGTGGGCGAACTCGGCGAGCGCGACCGCCCCGGTGACCATGTCCTTGACCTTGGTGCCGGAGCCGAACTCGGCACCGCCCGTGGAGACCTGGATGATGCCGTCGCTCTCGGCCTCGGCGAAGCCCCGCAGCGCGGCGTTGATGGTCTCGGAAGAGGTCACGTTGATGGCGGGAAATGCGAACTCGTTCGCCTTCGCCCGGTCCAGCATCTCGGCGTAGACCTCGGGTGTGGCGATGGGCATCGGTACGTCCTCCTCGGGCTGGACAGGGCCGTCATCGCAGATCCTACGAGTCCGCGGCGCGGACGCCCGCCGCGCGGCGGCGAGGTGGCCACCTGATCCGGCTGAGCAATGCTCAGTTCCATCTGAGCAACGCTCAGTTCGCGGCGGCCGACGAGTCCCTAGGTTTGCGTCCACGACGGACCCGGGGCGTTCCGGGGACGACAAGCGAGGGAGAAGTCCGCAGTGCGCAAGAAGATTGTCACCACCATCGCCGCGACCGCGCTGGCGGCCGGGACGGCCGTCGTGATCTCCGGCTCCGCCAGCGCCGATGACGGCTGGCTCTGCACCACCCGAGACGCGACCCCGGTCTACGCCTCGGTCAGCAACGGCAACTACGACGGCTACCTGTTCACCCTGAGCCCCGGCCGCGGCTTCCGGGCGTACGAGATCCGCGGCGGCAGCGGCGACGTCCCCACCTGGGCGGCCTACTACGGCCACGGCGCCGAGCACCCCGAGCGGAACGGGTTCGTCCGCGACGTGCACCTGGCCTGCTGAGCCGCCGGGCCCGGGGAGCGCGGGGAACCCTCTCCGGGCCCGGTTTCAGACCAGGGCGGGGGCGAGGCGGCGCAGCGTGGCCGGCTTGTCCGGATCGAGCACCTGCAACGCCACCTGGTCGGCGCCCGCGGCGAAGTGCTCCGCGACCCGGGCGCGGATCGTCTCCTCGTCACCCCAGGCGACCATCGCGTCGACGAGCCGGTCGCTGCCACCGGCGGCCAGGTCGTCGTCGGTGAAGCCGAGCCGGCGCCAGTTGTTCGTGTAGTTCTCGAGCCGCAGGTACGGGGCCAGCCGCTCCCGGCCGAGGCTCCGCGCCGCCTGGGGGTCGGTGTCCAGCACGACCTTCTGCTCCGGCGCGAGCAGCGGGCCGGCGCCGAGAATCTCGCGGGCCCGCGCGGTGTGCTCGGCGGTGACGAGGTAGGGGTGGGCGCCCGCGGTCCGCTCGGCGGCGAGGCGGACCACGCGCGGTCCGAGCGCGGCCAGCGCCCGCGACGCCACCGGCACGCCGCCGGCGTCGAGATCGTCGAGGTAGCCGACGAGCTTCTCGTACGGCTTGACGTACGCGTCACCGACCGCGAGCCGGTGCCCCGCGCCGATGCCCAGCAGCAGCCGGTCCGACGCGATCCGCCGGTAGGAGGCGGCCACGGCGTCCGCCGGCGCCTCCCAGACGTTCACGATGCCGGTGGCCACCACGAGCCGGCTCGTCGCGCCGAGCAGCCGCTCGACCTGCGTCAGGTCCGCGGGTGGCGAACCGCCGAGCCACAGCGCGCCGAACCCGAGCTCCTCCAGCTCCCGCGGCGCGTCGGGCTCCCGCAGCCAGCCCGCGTTCCGCGACTCCCACACACCAAGCCTGCCGATGTCCATGTCCGGGACAACGACCGGTCCGCGGGAGTCAATTCCCGGCGAGCGCGCCCTGGAACGCCTCCATCCGGGCCTGGCCGTCCCAGCCGCCCGCCGGGGCGGACAGCCCGAACAGCGCCGCGACGGTCGGGGCCACGTCCATCGTGTGTGCCGGCGACGAGGACACCTGGCCGCGGCGGATCATGGGATGGCCGCCGGAGATCACGAACGGGATCTGCTCGGTGGCCGGGTGGCCGTGGTTGCCCGGGATCGGGTTCGAGATCACCGACGGGTCGGTGAACCGCCAGCCCGTCTTCGCGTACACGACGACGTCGCCGGCGTTCGTGCCCAGCCGCAGCTCCACCGGGTCGTGCACGGACAGCACGCCGTCGGTGGTCTGCGCGATCTGTCGCATGTGGACGATCGCCTCGGCGCGGGAGGACTCCGGGCCCGTCCAGTACAGCAGGTCCGCGCCGCCGTTCTGGGCGATCTGGAAATTGCCGGCGAGCAGCGGGTCGTCGTCGAAGCGGCCGGACAGGTTGATGATCGACAGCGGCAGCGACCAGTCCATCGAGTGGTCGGCCAGCACGATCACGACCGAGCTCTCCCACTTTCCCTTGTCCCGCAGGTGATCGACGAACCGTTCGAGCTGGGCGTTCGTGTCGATCAGGGCGAGCGTGCGCAGGATCTTGAGCGACGAGCCGGTCAGGTCCGCGTGGCCGAACCGGTCGACGTCGCCGAGGTTGACGAACATCAGGGCCGGGTCGTGGTCGTCGATCATGTCCAGCGCCGCACCCATGGTGAAGATGTCCGGCGCGTGGTTGGTGATCGGCAGCATCGGCTCCGGCGTCCACCGGAACGACGCGCGCTCACCGAACACGCCGAACAGGTAGTCCTTCGACAGCACGCTCGCCGTGGACAGGCCGAGCTCCGCGGGCAGCCGGTCCAGCACCGTGGACGTCGTCAGGTCCGCCGCCTCGCCGAGGTCGCGGACCTCGCCACGGGCCGGGTCCCACACCGAGTTCGCCGGCACGCCGGACCGGTTCGGGAAGACGCCGGTCATCATCGCCACGTGGTTCGGGATCGTCTCCGCCACGGTGATCGACTTGGCCTGGCTGAACGACGTCCCCTGGGCGGCCAGCTCGCGCACGGTCGACAGGTACTGGCCACTGGCCTCGTCCGGCCGGCAGCCGTCCACGACCAGGACGTACACCCGCAGGTCGTCGGCGGCCCGCGCGGAGGCGGCGGTGACCGCGCCGAGCGCACCGAGTGCGGCCGCGCCGGCGGCGCCACCGAGCAGCGTGCGGCGGGAGAGCGTGCCGGTCATCAGGCGCCGCCGGCCACGGCCGGCGAACCCACGCGCTGCACCTTCTGCGTACCCGCGCGCACCCGGTAGGACCGCGCGTAGGACAGGGCGCTCGCCGCATCCTCCTTGTTGGCCAGGAAGTACCAGTCCATCTGCGTGGCGGCCGGCGTCACGTCGAGCACGCACGCGCCGTGCGAGTCGACCTCGACCCACTTGATGTGCCGGTTCAGCGTGGTCAGCGCGGCCTCGATGATCGGGCCGACGGTGCGCGGCGGCAGCCCCGTGATGTCGTCGATGTTGTCCGAGGTGACCGACGTGGCGACGAACTCGACGGCCACCGACGGCGAGGCCGGATAGCTCCCGGCGTCGCGCGGCACGTCGGCCGCCCACGACGAGTGGATGTCGCCGGTGAGGAACACCGTGTCGCGGATCCCGTTGTCCGCCAACGTGTTCAGCAGCGTGTGGCGGTCGGCGGTGTAGCCGTCCCACTGGTCGGGGTTGACCACGCCGCCCTCCTCGGGCAGGCCGAGCAGCTTCAGCAGCGGGCCGAGCAGGTCCGCCGGCAGCGGCGGGACCAGGACCGGCGCGACCATCACGGAGTTGCCGACGAGCTTCCACTGCGCGCCGCTGTTGACCAGGCCGTCGCGCAGCCAGGCCATCTGCTCGGCGCCGGTCATCGTGCGGTTCGGGTCGTCGACGTCGTCGTCGAACGGCTTGGCCTGCTGGGAGCGGTAGCTGCGCAGGTCGAGCATGTTGATCTCGGCGAGCAGGCCGAAGCGCAGCCGGCGGTAGATCTTGTCGGCCTCGCTGCGCACCGGCATCCACTCGAAGTAGGCCTGGTGCGCCGCGGCCTTGCGGGCGGCGTAGTCGCCCTCGGTGTCGGGCTGGTGGTTCTCCGCGCCGCCGGACCAGGCGTCGTTGGCGATCTCGTGGTCGTCCCAGGTCGCGATGATCGGCAGCGTGGCGTGCAGCGTCCGCAGGTGCTCGTCGGTCTTGTACTGCGCATGGCGCTGGCGGTAGTCGGCGAGCGTCAGGATCTCGTGGGCCGGCTCGTGGGGGCGGACGCCACCGCCGCCGCCCTCGTAGATGTAGTCGCCGAGGTGCAGCACGGCGTCCAGGTCGCCGCGTTCGGCGAGGTAGCGGTAGGCGGCGAAGTGGCCCTGCGGCAGGTTCGAGCAGGACACGACGCCGAAGCGCAGCCGGGAGATCGCGGCGTCGGTGGCGGGTGCGGTGCGGGTCGCGCCGACGCCGGAGACCGCGTCACCGAAGCGGAAGCGGTAGAAGTAGCCGGTCGCCGGGGAGAGGCCGGTCGCGTCGGCCTTGACCGTGTGGTCGACCTCCGGGCCGGTGGTCACCTCGCCCGTGCCGACGATGTTCGCGAAGCCGGCGTCGGTGGCGATCTCCCAGGTCACGGTGGCGCTGGGGCCCTGGCCGGAGCCCGGCGTGGACTCGGGCGTGGGCGTCACGCGGGTCCACAGCAGGATCGCGTCGGGCAGCGGGTCGCCGGACGCAACGCCGTGTGTGAAGGCCGGGTCGCCGGGGTCCGCCCAGACCGCGGAGGCGGTGGCGACCGTGCCGCCCACGGCCACCGCCGCCGCGGCCACACCGGATGCCTTCAGGACAGAGCGCCGGTCGAATACCTGTGACATGGTCACGAATTTTGTCGCACCCAAGGGGTGTGACATACAGCCATTCTTCGTAAACATCGGGTACACATTTGCCAGTTACTCGCGGTAGGTTACTGGTGGTAAGTTTGGCTCGGACTCTCTCGACGAGGAGGCGGCATGTTCGGCGTTGGCAGGAAGAGCGTGCGGGGAAAGGTCGTGCTGATCACCGGCGCGGCGCGCGGCATCGGCGCCGGGGTGGCGAAGGACCTGGCCCGCCGCGGCGCGAAGCTCGCGCTGGTGGGCCTGGAGGCCGGCGAGCTCGAGAAGGTCGCCGCCGACTGCGGCGCGGACGCCGGCTGGTGGGAGGCCGACGTGACGCGCTGGGCGGACCTCGAGGCCGCGGTCGCCGGCGTCGTCGAGCGGTACGGCCGGATCGACGTGGTGCTGGCCAACGCGGGCATCGCGGCCACCGGGTTCACCCGCTCCATCGACCGCAAGGCGTTCGAGCGGGTCATCGAGGTGGACCTGCTCGGCGTGTGGCGGACGGTCCGGGTCACGCTGCCGCACCTGATCGAGGCGAAGGGCTACGCGCTGCTGGTGTCCTCGGCGGCGGCGATCGTGCACATCCCGGGGAACGCGGCGTACTCGGCGGCGAAGGCGGGCGTCGAGGCGTTCGGGAACTCGCTGCGCGCCGAGGTCAAGCACCTCGGCGTGGACGTCGGTGTCGCGCACCCGACGTGGATCGCCACGGACATGGTCGACAACGCCGACGCGCACCCGGTCTTCGGCAAGATGCGCCAGTCGAACAAGGGGATCGCCGGCAAGACCTACCCGTTGTCGGTGGCCGTCGACCTGATCGGCGCGGGCATCGCCGCGCGGGCGCGGGTCGTGCACGTGCCGGGCTGGGTCGGCTTCGCGAAGCTGATCCGCGCGCTGCTGCCCAGGATCGTCGAGCGCCAGGCGAGCAAGGTCGTGCCGGCCGCCGACGAGGCGGTGCTCAAGGACATCGCGGAGCGCGGCGAGGTCGAGTCGAGCCTGGTCGGGCCGGGCGGCAGGGCTGCGGCACGCAGTGCGGGTGCGCTATAACCGAGATCCACGAGCACGCTGGAGGCGCGCATGTCGCGACGGGCGGAGATCGTCATGACGTCCGAGGAGATCACGGATCTCCTCGGGCGCGGCAAGGTCGCGAACCTCGCGACGATCGGACCCAACGGACGGCCGCACCTGGTGCCGATGTGGTACTTCCCGCGCGGCGACGGGATCGCGACCTGGACCTACCGCAGCTCGCAGAAGGCCGCGAACCTGCGCCGGCTCGGGCAGGCGACCGTGCTGATCGAGACCGGCGACAGCTACGAGCAGCTGCGCGGCGTGTCGATGGAGTGCGACGTCGAGCTGGTCGAGGACGCGGAGAAGGTCGCGCTGATGGGCGCCGAGCTGATGCGCCGGTACAACCCGAGCGAGCAGGTGGCCACCGCGGCGACGCAGTTCGTCCGCCTGCAGGCGCCGAAGCGCGTGGGCGTGGTCTGCACGCCGACGAAGATCGTCAGCTGGGACCACCGCAAGCTGGCCGGGACCTACTGAGTGGCTCCCGGGGCCCACTCGCCGAGCACGAGCTTCCACTCGTGCACGGTGCGCGCCGCGGCGATGCCGTCGGTGGTGTACGGGTCCTCGTCGAGCAGCCGGTCGAGCTCGGCCCGGTCCGCGACGCGGTAGATCGCGAACCCGGCGGAGTCGTCGGCCCACGGCCCGGCGGCGGTCACGATGCCCTCGCCGGCCAGCCGCCCCAGGTACTCGCGGTGCCGCGGGCGGGTGGCGGCGAGCTTGTCGCGGTCGGCGATGTAGGTGGTCTCCACGGTGAACCAGGCCATCCGGCACTCCCTCGGCTCGATCTTTCCCCCGGCCTTTCCCCGGCCTTTCCCTGCCGAACGCTACTGGGCGCTGTCGGTGAGCCACGCCGCCCCGGTACGGTTCGAACGTGAACGGGGACGGCGCACAGAGCGCGGAGCGGACCGTCGAGCGGACTCTCGGGCAGATGCGTGTCATCGACACGGGCAGCTTCGCGATACCCGGCAAGGAACCCGCACCGCTCACCCTCGAGGACCTGTACCGCACCCACCGCATGCGCCTGGTGCGACTGGCGGTGCTGCTGGTCGACGAGCCGGCGACGGCCGAGGACGTGGTGCAGGAGGCGTTCACCGGACTGCACCGCAACTGGGGCAACCTGCGCGATGCCGCCGCCGCGCTCGGCTACCTGCGCACCGCCGTGGTCAACGGTTCGCGCAGCGTGCTGCGCCGCCGCAAGACCGCGCGCGAGTACACCCCGCCGCACCAGGTGAACGCCCGGTCGGCGGAGAGCCTGGCCATGCTGACGGCCGAGCACCAGTCCGTGGTGCGCGCGCTGTCGCAGCTGCCGCCGCGGCAGCGGGAAGTGCTGGTGCTGCGGTACTACGGCGACCTCTCGGAGGCGGAGATCGCCGACGCGGCGGGCATCTCCAAGGGCACCGTGAAGTCCACCGCGAGCCGCGCGCTGGACGCACTGCAGAAGATCATGCGCCAGCCCGGCTGACCGGCCCGCTCAGGGATTTTGCCCGCAACACAAAGAAGTTCTCGACATCCAGCGATCGCTCGCGTGCACGCGCGTACGGTGCGGAGCCCCCACCCTCTCCGGGGGCACCCCATGGCTCCATCGTATCGGCAAGGGGTGACGCGGGGCGGGATGTCGATCTTGGTTGTGGACAGTTCGACGCCTTGTGGACAACCGCACTGATCTGTTACCCATGACCCAACCTCATTGATATCTAGTTAATAGCCCCCAAGTCATCGTGAGCGGCTATGGTATAGACCAATAGGGTCGGGTCGCGGTTCAAGGGAGTGGCATGGCTGCGCAGCTCATCGCCGGGGGCAGGGTCGCTACGCCGGACGGCCTGCTCGATCCCGGCTGGGTGCTCGTCGAGGACGGGGCGATCAGCGCCTCGGCGCCGGGGATCCGCCCGACCGGCCCGACGCGCGGCGGACCGACGCGAGCGGGGCCTGGGTGGTCCCCGGGTTCGTCGACATCCACTGCCATGGCGGCGGTGGCGCGGCGTTCACCGAACACCGGACGCAGGTGCCGCGCACGCCGTCGGCCGCGCACCGGCGGCACGGCACCACGACCATGCTCGCGAGCCTCGTCTCCCGGCCGGTCGGCGAGCTCGTCGAGCAGGTGGCCGCCCTGCGCGAGCTACGTCACCGACGGCCTGCATCGCCGGCATCCACCTCGAAGGCCCCTTCCTCTCCGCCGCCCGCTGCGGCGCGCACGACCCCGCCGTGCTCCGCCCGCCGGACGCCGGCTCGCTCGACTCGCTGCTCGCCGCCGGGCGGGGCGCCATCCGGATGGTCACGATCGCCCCCGAGCTCGACGGCGCCGTGCCGGCCGTGAAGCGGCTGGTCGACGCCGGCGTCCTCGCCGCGGTCGGCCACACCGACGCGCTCGCCGAGGACGTGGTCCCGGCCGTGGACGCCGGCGCGAGCGTCGCCACCCACCTGTTCAACGGCATGCGCCCGCTGCACCACCGCGAGCCCGGCCCGATCGGCACGCTGCTCGACGACGAGCGGGTCACCGTCGAGCTGATCTGCGACCTCGTCCACCTGCACCCGACGGTCGTCCGGCTCGCCGCGCGGCACGCGGGCGCCGGCCGGACCGTCCTGATCACCGACGCGATCTCCGCCGCCGGCGGCCGGGGACGGCGTCTACGACATCGGCGGGCTGGAGGTCACGGTCGACCGACGGCGTGCCGACGCTGGCCGGCGGCGGGTCGCTCGCCGGCAGCACGCTGACGATGGACGCCGCCTTCCGCAACCTCGTGCACAGCTGCGGGCTCGGCGTGCTCGAGGCGGTCACCGCCTCCTCGACCCGGCCGGCGGAGCTGCTCGGGCTCGGCAAGGTCACCGGCCGGATCGCGCGCGGGCTACGCCGCGGACCTGGTCCTGCTCGACGAGCGCCTGCACCCGAACGCGGTCTGCAGGCGCGGCGAGTGGGTATAGCGTCACCCGCGTGACCGACGACCCGGAACGGCTGGTCGCCGAGGCGCTGCGCGCGCACGCGGCCCGCACGCCGCTGCCGGAGCCCCAGCAGACCGACCACACCAGCCCGGTGCTCGGCAGCTACGGCCTGCTGTCCGGCAGCGGGGTCTCGCTGCCGGCCGACCGACCAGCCGACGCGTGCGCGCGCCCGTGCCGAACCACCAGACCACCCGGCTCGAGCCCGACCGCGGGGTCGCCGCCGGCTGGGTCATCCTGCTGGCGCTGCTGCTCGGCCTGGCGGCCGGCGCGGTCGTCGGCCTGCTCACCCTTCTCTAGGGTATCTAGACCTTCGGTACCTTGGGCGGCGTGACGCTCAGCCGTCCGCCACCGTGCACACGATGTCGATCCTGCCGTCCTGGCTGGACCCCGAGGTGATCCTGCAGGGCATGGGCGGCTGGGCGGTCGCGGTGCTCTGCCTGATCATCTTCGCCGAGTGCGGGCTGCTGATCGGCTTCTTCCTGCCCGGCGACTCGCTGCTGTTCACCGCGGGCCTGTTCGTCGCCAGCGGCGCCATCGACATGCCGCTGTGGCTGGTGTGCGTGCTGGTCACGGTGTGCGCGTTCGTCGGCAACGTGTGCGGCTACTGGATCGGCGCGAAGGTCGGGCCGGCGCTGTTCAACAAGCCGGACTCGCAAGCTGTTCAAGAAGGAGTACGTCGACAAGACGCACGAGTTCTTCGACAAGTACGGCGCGCGGGCCATCGTGCTGGCGCGGTTCGTGCCGATCGTGCGGACGTTCATCACCGCGATGGCCGGCGTCGGCCGGATGGACCCGAAGCGGTACTTCACCTACTCGGCCATCGGCGGCGTGCTGTGGGCCACCGGCGTCACGTCCTCGGCTTCTTCCTCGGCCAGATCCAGTTCGTGCGCGACAACCTCGAGGCGATGGCGATCCTGATCGTGCTGATCTCGGTCGTGCCGATCGTCATCGAGGTATCAAGGCTCGCGGGAGCGCGCCGCCAGAAGCAAGTCGCGCGGCCGTCGAGGCGACCGAGGCCGCTAGGACATCGAGAACATCGAGCCCGGGTTGAACAGGTTGCCCGGGTCGAGCGCGGCCTTGATCGTGCGGTGCACCCGCATGCCGACCGGGCCGATCTCGCGTTCCAGCCACTCCCGCTTGATCTTGCCGATGCCGTGCTCGCCGGTGACCGTGCCGCCGAGCGACAGGCCGACCGCCAGGATGTCGTGGAACGCCTGGTTGGCGCGCTCGAACTCGTCCTCCGACGTCGGGTCGTAGACGATCGTCGGGTGCATGTTGCCGTCGCCGGCGTGGCCGACGACCGCGACCCGCAGCCCGACCTCCTCGCTGATCCGCTCGCACGCCGCGATCAGGTCGGCGATCCTGGTCCGCGGCACGCACACGTCGTCGGTCATCCAGGCGCCGTAGACCTCCAGCGCCATCAGCACCGCGCGCCGGGCGGCCAGCAGCATCTGCCCCTCGGCCAGGTCGAACGTCGAGTGCACCAGGTCCGCGCCGACGTCGTGGCAGACCTGCTCGATGGCGCGCAGCTCCTGGCGGGCCGCCTCGCCGCCGGAGTCGGACTGGCACAGCAGCAGCGCCGCGCAGCCCTTGCCGGCGCCGAGCTCGGTCTTGAGGTGCGTCTCGACGGCCTCGATCGACGTCGCGTCCATGATCTCCATCAGCGACGGGACGATGCCCTCGCGGACGATCCGGCTCACCGCGGCCCCCGCGGCGGCCACCGTCGAGAACGCGGCGACCATCGTGCCCGGCGCCTGCGGCAGCGGCCGCAGCGCGAGCGTGGCCTGGGTGATCACGCCGAGCGTGCCCTCGCTGCCGATGAACAGCTTCGTCAGGTCGTAGCCGGCGACGCCCTTGACCGTGCGCCGGCCGGTCCGCAGCAGCTCCCCGTCGGCGAGCACGACCTCCAGGCCCAGCACGGAGTCCGTGGTCACGCCGTACTTCACGCAGCACAGCCCGCCGGCGTTCGTGGACAGGTTGCCGCCGATCGTGCACCAGTCGTAGCTGGACGGGTCCGGCGGATAGAACAGGCCGTGCTTCTCGACCGCGCCGCGCAGGTCGAGGTTGACCACGCCCGGCTGCACGACGGCGAGCCGGTTGTCCGGGTCGATCTCGACGATCTCGTTCATCCGCGTCAGCACCAGCATCACGCAGCCGTCGATCGCGTTCGCCGCGCCGGACAGCCCGCTGCCCGCGCCGCGCGGCACGATCGGCACGCCGGCCGCCGCGCAGGCACGCACCACCGCCTGCACTTCGGCCGCGTCACCAGGCAGGACCACGGCCAGCGGGTCGCCGTGCGGGGCGAGCGGCATCATGTCGCGGCGGTAGCTGTCGGTGACGTCCGGAGTCGACGAGCACCGCGTCCTTGCCGAGCGTCGCGGTGAGGTCGGCCAGCAGGTCGTTGTGGGTGGTCACATCTCGACGGTAACCGCTCGCTCGATCGTATTTCGAGTCCTCGACGGCGGACTCTTGAGTCACGAGGGACGAGTACAACCGGTGCCGAACCGAAATCGTGTCCACGACTTTCGGAGGATCGAAGTTTCTACGTCGATGATTTACAGTCAAGGTGTCTGCTCAATGACGACGGACGAGGAGGTGGTGCCCGATGGCCCGTCCTGCGGAAGTCGTCGATGCCGCCGAGGTCCTCCTCGACCAGCCACCGAGCCCGGTCCCGACCACGCCCAGCGTGCAGAGCCGGGCTCTCGCACAGCTGATGATGAACGGCGTGCGGCCCATCGGCGACCGGCTGCGCATCACCCGCAACCCCGCGCTGCAGATGGTCCGCGAGGCCTTCGACGCGGTCAGCCTGACCCCGGTCCCGCGCGGCACCCGGTTCCGCGCGGTCGACGACGACACCCGCGACGGCGCCGTGCGCGGCGTGTGGGTCACCGGCCGCCGCGCCGACGACCGCGCCGGCGTGCTGCTCTACCTGCACGGCGGCGGCTTCGTGTTCGGCTCCCGCAAGACCCACCGGCACTTCGTCGCCGCGCTGTCGGCCGCGACCGGCCGGCCCGCGTTCCTGCTGGACTACCGGCGCGCGCCCGAGCACCCGTTCCCGGCCGCCGCGGACGACGCGGTCGCCGCGTACCGCTGGCTGCTCGCCGCCGGCTACCGGCCCGACCAGATCGTGGTCGCCGGCGACTCGGCCGGCGGGCACCTGGCCGCGGGCCTGCTCGCGGACCTGTCCCGCCGCCGGCTGCCGATGCCCGCCGCGGCCGTGCTGTTCTCCCCGTTCCTGGACCTCACCTGCGCCGAGCTCGACGACCGCGACGCGGTCCGCCGTGACCCGTTCATCCCGCCGCAGCGGGCCCGGGAGTGCGGGCGCAGCTACGCCGGCGAGCACGCGCTGGACAGCCGCCGGCTCAACGTGCTGGGCGCGCCCAAGCGCCGCTGGCCACCGATGCTGATCCAGGTCGGCGACACCGAATGCCTGCTGGGCGACTCCGAACGGATGACGGAGAGCATGCGCGCCGCGGGCGGCCACTGCGAGCTGCAGGTCTGGCCCGGCCAGGTGCACGTGTTCCCGGCGTTCTACCCGGTCCTGCCCGAGGGCCGGGCCGCGATCCGCTACGTCGGCGACTTCGTCCGCGCGGCCGGCGCGGCCACCGTGGCGGCCTGAACACCGCCCGTGACGAACCCGCCGACTGAGTTGGCCGGCGGGTTGAGGATGGGCGAATAAGGCCCGGTTCCCGACGTGCCCGATCTGCGAAGGGACGTACGCTACCTGTCGTGTCCACAGTCCTGGCCGACGCGAGCGTGCTGGCAGCCGGCGTGCTCGAGTCCGCCGGACCGGTCATGGTGTGGGTGATCGTCCTCGGTTTCGTGTTCACCGAGTGCGCGTTCATCGTCGGCCTGTTCCTGCCCGGCGACTCCCTGCTGTTCGCCGCCGGCGTGGTGCTCGCCCAGCAGGACAACGAGGCCAGCGCGTGGGCGCTGTCGCTCGCCGCGACGGCCACCGCGGTCGTCGGCAACATGGTCGGCTACTACATCGGCAACAAGACCGGCAACGCGCTGATCGCACGGCGCGGTGGCCGGGTGCTCAACTTCGACAACCTCGCCCGGGCCAGGGACTTCCTCGACCGCCGCGGCTTCTGGGCGATCGTGCTCGCGCGGTGGCTGCCGTGGATCCGCACGCTGGCGCCGCTGATCGCCGGCGCGGCGCGACATGGACCGGCGGCGCTTCGTGCTCGCCACCTCGATCGGCGGGCTCGCCTGGGTGCCGACGCTGGTGCTGGTCGGCTACTACGCCGCCGGTCTGGTCGAGGACCTGCCGTGGCTCAAGGCGGCCGCGCTGTGGGCGAGCATCGCGTTCTTCGTGGTCGGCACGGTGTGGGGCGTGCTGCGGTACCGCCAGGAGATGCACCGGCCGGTCGACGACCGAGACGGTCGGCGCGAAGGCCGCCGACTGAGCGGCTGGGTCTCGGCCTGCAAAAGATCCAGTAACGGCGGCCGATTCGCCAGCGCGCTGGGGCAGTATGGCTGGGTCGGCCCGCCCCCGTACGGGCCGGAAAGGACTCTGATGCCCACGTTGACCGGGGTTCATCATGTCGCGCTCACCGTGACCGACGTGGATCGGAGCGTCCCGTGGTACGAGCGGGTGCTCGGGTTCGAGACGATCGGCCAGGACGACACGGATTCCGGGCAGCGCAAGGCCTTCCTGCGCGGCCCGGGTTTCGGCATCACGCTGACGCTGGTGCAGCACCCCGACGCGGACCGGACGCTGTTCGACGAGCGCCGGCCCGGGTTGGACCACCTGTCGTTCAGCGTGCCCAACAACGAGTGCCTGCGGGAGTGGACCGACCGGCTCACCGAGCACGGCGTGACGTTCTCGCCGATCACCGAGGAGCAGTCCGCGCCGGGCACCGAGGTGATCGCCTTGCGCGACCCGGACGGCATCCAGCTCGTCCTCTGGGCCCGCGAGGTCTAGCGGCTGCCTAGTAGCCGCCGCTGATCGGCAGCACCGCGCCGGTCACGAACGAGGCGGCCGGCGAGAGCAGCCACAGCACGCCCTCCGCGATCTCCTCGGGCCGGCCCGCGCGCAGCATGGGGATCTGCGGCGCCCGCCGCTCGATCCGGTCCGGCATGCCGGCGGCCGCGTGCAGGCCGGTCGCCACGAGGCCGGGCGCGACCGCGTTGACCCGGATGCCCTCGGCGGCGACCTCCTGGGCGAGCCCGTGGGTGAGCGAGTCGACGGCCGCCTTGCTGGCCGCGTAGTGCACCCACTCGCCGGGTGAGCCGCGCCCGGCCGCGGTCGACGACACGGTCACGATCGCCCCGCCGCGCCCGCCGTAGCGCGTCGACATCCGCCGCACGGCCTCGCGGGCGCACAGGAACACGCCGAGCACGTTGACCTCCAGCACCCGGCGCACGACGCCGACGTCCTGCTCGTCCAGCCGGCCCGGGGTGTTGCCGGTGATGCCCGCGTTGGCCACCAGGCCGGTGACCTCGCCGAGCTCGGCGGCCACGTCGAACAGGCGGCGCACGCCTGCCTCGTCGGACACGTCGCCGGCCACCGTGACGGCCGTGCCGCCGGCCGGCTCGATCCCGGCCCGCACCTCCTCGGCGGCCGACCCGCCGGACGCGTAGTTGATCACCACGGCGTGGCCCCGCTCGGCGGCCAGGCGGCAGACGGACGCGCCCGATGCCCCGGCTGCCACCGGTCACGACCAGCACGCTCACGTCGCGGAGTCCAGCCGCTCCAGCATCGCCGCCGCCTCGAGCGTCATCCACGCCGACAGCTGCACGGACAGGTCCCGCTCGACGAGCCGGACGCCCGGACGACCGCGGCTCCTGCGCCGGCCGCGACCACTCCGGCCCGAACAGCGGCCCGCCGCGCGCGAGCGACCGGTTCGCCACGCCGCCTCGGCCGAGGCCACCACGAGCGCGCGGCCGTGGTCGCCGGCCGCCGACCCGAGCGTCGGGCAGGCGGACCGCGGCGAGCGCGAGGTAGCGGGCGAGGATGCCGGCGAACAGCCCGCCGTCCCCGCCGCCGCGACCGCGCAGCACGTCGTCGTCGGCGAGGTGGGCGGCGACCGCGTTGATCGTCCGCTCCGCGCGCGCCACCCACACGCCGGACGTGTCGCCCTCGGCGAGCTCGACGCACACGCCGAGGAACACGCCCTGGCAGTAGGTGTAGACGGTCTTCACGATGTCGCGGATCGACGCCGTCCGGCTCCACGTACAGCCCGTCCCACAGCAGGCCGGTCTTCGGGTCGACGAGGACCTGCTCCATCCACTCGGTCATCGAGCGGGCGCGCTGCCGGTCGGACCGCTCACCGCCGGCGGCCGACCCACCGGGCGAACAGGATCGCGGCGGGACCGTTGGCCGGCACGTTCTTGAAGTCGCCGCCGCGCCGCCACCAGATCCCGCCGCCCGCGTGGTCGGTCCACTCGCCGCGCAGCTGGTCGGTGATCCGGGTCAGCGGCTTCTGGACCGGCACGTCCTCGCACTCGTGCGCGCGCAGCAGCGCGAGGCCGAGCCAGGAGATGTCGTCGTTGAGCTCGTTGGTCCACGTGCCGAAGTTGCGCAGCCGCACGCCGCGCACCACCCGGTTGATCGTCGAGGCGCGGCCGGGGTGCGGATGGCGGTGCTGGGCGTCGACCAGGCAGTCCAGCAGGTGCGCCTGCCACCAGTAGTTCCAGTTCCAGTGCACGCGCTGGCGGTAGGTGGGCGGCCAGCCGGTCACGCCGAGCCGGGTGCCGGGCAGCGCCCAGACGCGGCGCAGGTGCCGGGCGAGCACCGCCCGCTCGGTGACCGCGGCCCGGGCCGCCCACAGCGACGGCGACTCCTCGGTCGGCGCTCTCCGCGTAGTCCGCTCGTTGGCTCACGTCTCTATCGTCACGGCTGGATCGGTTCCGAAGTGTCCGCCGGACGGGTGATGTCACCATCCTGTGTAACAGTTGTGGTCATGACGAGCTGCCCACGTGACCTGTCCGCTGTGCGAGGCGACCTGCGGGCTGGCGGTGACGCTCGACGGCGACCCGGGTCACCGGGGTGCGCGGCGACGCCGCGGACGTGTTCTCCCACGGGTTCATCTGCCCGAAGGGCGCCTCGCTGGGCGCGCTGCACCACGACCCCGACCGGCTGCGGGCGCCGCTGCTCAAGCGGGACGGCGAGTTCGTCGAGGTGAGCTGGGACGAGGCGTTCGCGGAGATCGACCGGCGGCTGCCGCCGCTGCTCGCCGAGCACGGCCGGGACGCGGTCGCGATCTACGCGGGCAACCCGTCGGTGCACAACACGTCGACCGCGCTGTACGGGCCGCGTTCTTCAAGGCGGTCGGCACCAGGAACTTCTACACCGCGAGCACGGTCGACCAGCTGCCCAAGCACTACTCGGCCGGCCACATGTTCGGCCACCCGCTGACGATCCCGGTGCCGGACCTCGACCGGACCGGGCACCTGCTGCTGCTCGGCGCGAACCCGCTGGTGTCCAACGGCAGCCTGATGACCGCGCCGGACGTCCGCGGCCGGCTGCGCGGGATCCGCGACCGCGGCGGCAAGATCGTCGTGGTCGACCCGAAGCGCTCGCGCACCGCGGAGGTCGCCGACGAGCACCACGCGATCCGCCCGGGCACCGACGCGCTGCTGCTGTTCGCGCTGGTCAACGTGCTGTTCGCGGAGGACCTGGTCGCGCTCGGCGCGCTGGCCGACGCACGTGGCCGGGGTGGCCGAGGTGCGCGCGCTGGCCGCGCCGTTCACCCCGGAGGCCGTCGCGCACGCCACCGGCATCGCCGCGGCGGAGATCGAGCGGATGGCGCGCGAGCTCGCCGCCGCGCCGCAGGCCGCGGTCTACGGCCGGATCGGCACGACGACCCAGGCGTTCGGCACGCTCGCGAGCTGGCTCGTCGACGTGCTGAACGTGCTGACCGGCAACCTCGACCGGCCGGGCGGCGCGATGTTCCCGCTGGCCGCGGCCGGGCAGGCGAACGCCGAGCCGGGCAAGCGGCGCGCCGTGGACGGTCGGCCGCTGGCACAGCCGGGTGCGCGAGCTGCCCGAGGTGATGGGCGAGCTGCCGGTGGCCACGCTGGCCGACGAGATCCTCACGCCGGGCGAGGGCCAGGTGCGCGCGCTGGTCACGGTCTGCGGCAACCCGTGCCTGTCGACGCCGAACGCCGGCCGGCTCACGGAGGCGTTGGCGCAGCTGGACTTCATGGTGTCGCTGGACGTCTACCTGAACGAGACGAGCCGGCACGCCGACGTGATCCTGCCCGGCCCGACGCCGCTGGAGCGGCCGCACTACGACGTGGCGCTCTACCAGCTGGCGGTGCGCAACGTCGCGAACTGGACGCCGGCCGCGCTGCCGACTCGCCGGTGCCGCAGGAGTGGGAGACGTTGCTGCGGCTGACCGGGATCGTGACCGGCATGGGCGCGTCGGCGCGACCTGGCCGCGCTGGACGACCTGGTGGCCGCCGAGGCCGCGCGCCGCGCCGGGGTCGACGTGTCGCTCGCGGCCGGCCGGACCGGCCCGGAGCGGATCATCGACCTGCTGCTGCGCGGCGGGCCCTACGACCTCACGCTGGCCGACCTGGAGGCCGCGCCGCACGGGGTCGACCTCGGGCCGCTGGCGCCGCGGCTGCCGGAGGTGCTGGCCACGGCGAGCGGCCTGGTCGAGCTGGCCCCGGCGGAGATCGTGGCCGACGTGCCGCGGCTGGCGGCGTTCCTCGCCGAGCCGGTCGACGGGCGGCTGGTGCTGATCGGCCGGCGGCAGCTGGGGTCGAACAACTCGTGGATGCACAACCTGGAACCGTTGGTGCGCGGGCAGAACCGCTGCACCGCGCAGGTGCACCCGACCGGACGCGACGCGGCTCGGCCTGGTCGACGGGGCACCCGCGATCGTGCGGTCGCGGGCCGGCAAGGTCGAGATCCCGGTGGAGGTCACCGACGCGATCCGGCCCGGCGTGGTGAGCATCCCGCACGGCTGGGGTCACGACGTAGCCGGCACCCGCACGACGGTCGCGAGCGCGCACGCCGGCGTGAACACGAACCTGCTGGCCGACGACACGCTGCTGGACGCCCTGTCCGGCACGGCGGTGCTGAACGGCATCCCGGTGGAGGTCGAGCCGGTCTAGTCACCAGGCCCGGTCGAGGTCCGCGTGCTGGCGGATCCAGGCGTGCATGACGATGCCGGCCGCGACGCCGGCGTTGATCGAGCGGGTGGAGCCGAACTGCGCGATCGACACGACCATCGTGGCCGCGTCGCGGGCCTGCGCGGTGAGGCCGGGCCCTTCCTGGCCGAACAGCAGCAGCGCGCGCCGCGGCAGCGCGGCGGTCTCCACCCGCTCGGCCCCGGGCGTGTTGTCCACGCCGACGATCGTCAGCTCCTGCGCGGCGGCGAACTTCAGCAGGCCCTCGACGTCCGGGTGGTGCTCGAGGTGCTGGTACCGGTCGGTGACCATGGCGCCGCGGCGGTTCCAGCGGCGGCGGCCGACGATGTGCACGGCCTTCGCGGCGAACGCGTTGGCGGTGCGCACGACGGTGCCGATGTTGTGGTCGTGCTGGAAGTTCTCGATGGCGACGTGGAAGTCGTGGCGGCGCGTGTCGAGGTCGGCGACCACGGCGTCGCGGCGCCAGTAGCGGTAGGCGTCGACGACGTTGCGCCGGTCGCCCTCGTCGAGCAGCACCGGGTCGTAGCGGTCGTCGTCGGGCCGCTCACCCGGCCACGGGCCGACGCCGACGGGCTCGCCGAACTCCCACTCGGTGGGTCCGGTCATCGCACGGCGGGCACGGCCGGCGCGGCTGTGGCGCCACCGCACGTAGACGCCGACGTAGGACACGACCAGCAGTATGACCGCGCCGACCGCGACGCGCGGGCAGCAGGGGGCGGGGGATGACGTGGCCGTAGATGTAGTACTCGTTGAAGCCGCCGGGCAGCGGGCCCAGGCCCTGCAAGCTGCGGAAATAGTTCTCGACCTCGGTGAGCGGGCAGTTGAGCGGCAGCGTGTTGATCGCGACTCCCCACACCGCGAAGAACACGTGCACGAAGATCGACTTCGGCCATCGCCAGGCCAGGAACCCGCCGAGTCCGATGTAGAGCAGTGCGGCGAAGTGCAGCACCACCGTCACACCGGCGAGTAACCCTGCCATGCGGCCAAATGTACCGGGAAATGCCTAGTCAGGGATGGATCGCGACCTGGCTGTCACATCCGTCCACCCGCCGGGGTCTACTGCTCGGGGACACATGGGGAGGAATGCGAGATGGACGAGCGCGACCGGCTGGCCGAGCGGTTCTCCGAGCACCGGCCGCGCCTGCGGTCGGTGGCCTACAAGATGCTCGGCTCGCTCAGCGAGGCCGACGACGCCGTCCAGGAAGCGTGGCTGCGCCTCGACCGGACCGGCGACGACGGCATCGACAACCTCGCCGCGTGGCTGACCACGGTCGTGGCCCGGGTGTGCCTGACCATGCTGCGCACCCGGCGCACCCGCCGCGAGGAGTCCCTCGACGTGCACGTGCCCGACCCGATCCTCAGCCGCGCGGACGGGCCGGACCCCGAGCAGGAGGCGCTGCTGGCCGACTCGGTCGGCCTGGCGCTGCTCGTGGTGCTCGACTCGCTGAAACCGGCCGAGCGGCTCGCCTTCGTGCTCCACGACATGTTCGCCGTGCCGTTCGAGCAGATCGCCCCGATGCTCGAGCGGTCCCCGACCGCCACCCGTCAGCTGGCCAGCCGGGCCCGCCGCCGGGTGCGCGACGCGGCGCCGGCGCCGGACGCGGACCTCACGCGGCAGCGGGAGGTCGTCGACGCGTTCTTCACCGCCGCGCGCGGCGGCGACTTCGAGGCGCTGGTCGCCGTCCTCGACCCCGACGTCGTGCTGCGCGCCGACGGCGGCCCGACGCGGCCGAAGCTGACGGTCTCGCTCCGCGGCGCCGAGGCCGTGGCGAGCCAGGCGCGCGGGTTCACCAGGTTCCCGCCGGCGGTGCGGCCGGCGCTGGTCAATGGTGCGGCCGGGGTCGTGATCATCGCGAAGGAGCGGCCGCTGGCGGTCATGGCGTTCACCGTCGTGGCCGGCCGGGTCGCCGCGATCGACGTGCTCCTCGACCCCGAGCGGGTGCGGGAGCTCGACCTCACCGTCCTCGACGGCTGACGATCAGCCCTGCGGCGGCTGCCCCGGCGGGGCGGGCGGCGCCTGCGGGGGCTGCCCGGGCGCCGAGCCGAACTGCTGGGGCGCGGCCGGGGGCTGAGCGGGCTGCTGCTGCTGCTGCTGGATCGCACCCAGCGGCGGCGTCGGCGTGACCTGCATGTCGAGGCTGTCGAAGGCGCCCTTCAAGGACGGCGCGGCCCGCACCTGCGGGTCGTCGACCTCGTAGTACTCCTTCTTCTGGAACTTGCCGAAGTTCGCGATCATGCTCGACGGGAACGTGTCGAACCGCGTGTTGAACGCGCGGACGTTGCCGTTGTAGAAGCGCCGGCCCGCCGCGACCCGGTCCTCGCACTCGACCATCTGCTGCTGCAGGTAGAGGAAGTCCTGGTTCGCCTTCAGGTTCGGGTACTGCTCGGCCACCGCGAAGAAGTTGGCCAGCGCGCCGTTCAGCGACCGCTCGGCGTCGCCCTGCGCCGCGGGACCCGCGCCGTGCGCGGCCATCGCCTGGCTGCGTGCCTGGACGACCTGGGTCAGCGTCTGCTGCTCGAACTTGGCGGCCGCCTTCGTGACCTCCACGAGGTTGCCGATCAGGTCGTGCCGGCGCTGCAGCTCGACGTCGATCTGGCGCCAGGACTCCTCGATGGTGTTGCGCTGCCTGGCGAACTTGTTGTAGCTCGCGATGAACGCCACGACGGCGATCACGATGACCGCGACCACGACGATGATGATGATCACTGCTGCGCTCATCCAGGCAGGCTATCGCGTCGGGGACCGGCTCGTCGGCTCGTCGGGAGAAGCAGCGGATCTAGAGCCCGAGGTCCCGCACGTCCAGCAGGTACCGGTAGGGCAGCCCGCGCGCCTCGATCGCCTCGCGCGCCCCGGTGTCGCGGTCGACGACCGTGGCGACGCCGACGACCGTGGCGCCCGCCTCGGTGAGCGCGTCGACCGCGGTGAGCACGCTGCCGCCGGTGGTCGAGGTGTCGTCGACGGCGAGCACCCGCTGGCCCGCGACCTCGATGCCCTCGATGCGGCGCTGCATCCCGTGTTCCTTGGTGGCCTTGCGCACGACGAAGACGTCGAGCACCTCGCCGGCGGCGGCCGCGGCGTGCATCATCGCGCCCGCGACGGGATCGGCACCCAGCGTGAGGCCGCCGGCCGCGACGTAGTCCCAGTCGGCGGTGAGCTGGCGCAGCAGCCGGCCGATCAGCGGGGCCGCCGCGTGGTGCAGCGTGGCGCGCCGGAGGTCGACGTAGTAGTCGGCCTCCGCGCCGGAGGAGAGCACGACCCGGCCGTGCACCACCGCGAGCTCGGACACCAGCCGGGCCAGCTCGCTCTTCGCCGTCAGGTCAACACCAGGAGCCGTACGCACGTTTCGGAGCCTCTCATGCGCCACCGACAAAACCGCCAACGGCGCGCCCGACGTCACACTCGCCGGCCGGCACCGTGAACGGAGTTGTCCACAAGCGACGGACTTGTCCACAGCCGGACGACGAACCCCCTGCCCCCCAGCCGCCACCGATAGACTGGGCCTCGAGGGGTGCCCCCGGAGAGGGCGGGGGCTCCGGATCACGGGGTGCGCGCGTGGGTACGCGCGTGCGCGCGAGGGTACGCGCGTGCGCGCGGGCGGGGCTCGTGATGTGCTTGTGTGGCAACGGTTTTGGGCCGCCGCCTGGCTCCGGTGGCGGCCCCTCCGTTGATCAGCCGAAGCCGCGGTCGTCCTGCTTGAGGGCGGTGTCCACGGTCAGCGCGGAGCCGACCACGAGGCTCGCGAGCGGGTCGGGCAGGGGGCGGTGGATCTGCACCACGTAGTTGTCGGCCGTGGTGAACATCGTCTTGGCGAAGCCCTCCCACGTCTTGGTGATGCGGGCGATCTCGGCGCCGGTGTGGTCGAGGACCGCGAAGTTCCAGGCCCGCCAGTTCTCCGCCTGGATACCGCCGATCTGCTGCTCGTTGACCACGAAGTCGAACCGGATCTTGCCGAACACGTTGGCCTGCACGATCTGCCCGACCTCGGAGCCGTCCGGCCGCGCCACGATCACCCGCGACTTGAGCACCTTCGCCGGCCGGGTCAGCATCAGCACCGGCTGGTGGTTGGCGTCGCGCACCTCGAGCCGGTGGGTGAGGAACTGGTCGTAGCTGGTGAAGAACCGCACGGCCTTCTTGAACGCGTTCTGGCCGATCTGGGCCACCGACCCGAGCTGGTGCCCGTGCTGGTCGAACACGGCGTACTCGTTGGCCATCTCGATGAGCTTGACCTTCTGGTTCACCACGAGCACCGGCTCGGTGAACAGCGTGCCGCCGCCCTGGCCGGCCTGCCCGACGCCCGCCGCGCGGGTCTGCTCGCGGATCTTGTCCGGGTCGGGACCGCGGCCGATCGGGACCTCCCAGCCGCTGGCGTCACTGCGGGGCGCCTGCTGCTGTTGCTGTTGTTGCTGCTGGGTGTGCTGGGTCCACTGGTTCCCGTCCCACCAGCGAAGGACGGTGGAGCCTTGCTGTTCCGGGTACCAC
The DNA here is from genome assembly GCA_963841395.1 of uncultured Actinomycetota bacterium. GTDB lineage: Bacteria > Actinomycetota > Actinomycetes > Mycobacteriales > Pseudonocardiaceae > Actinophytocola. The sequence continues at coordinate 10,596 of CAWJCX010000051.1, read as the reverse complement.
CCGGCCGGCTGTGTCATGAAAACGTTGTCCTCTCCCCCCGAGCTCAGGATTTCCAGACGAAGCTTGGCACCTGGTCGACCACGTCGCAGAGATAATCGAGCATCCACTGCACTTTCGGCAGGTCGATCTTGCTCCGGTCCCACGTCATCAGGTCGCCGCGCTCGAAGCGGAACGGCGCGGACAGGGCCCGCTGGTCGCCGAGCATCCACTCCATCATCCGCGGGTGCAGCACGTCGTAGGCGAACTTCTCGCCGACCGTGCCACCGCTGGTCTTGATGTGGAACGCCTCGTTGAACTGCTCGCTCTCCAGCTGCAGGTCCCGCACGCCGACGAAGCCGAGCAGCTTGCGCCCGAAGCCCTCGCGGCCGACCTGCAGCGTCGGCTTGCCCGCCGGGAGTGACAGCGCGACCACGGTGTGCGTGTACGTCTCCGTGCGCCGGTCGTTGCCGCTGCCGTGGGTCTCCTTGTAGGAGTACTCGAACGCCATGACCTGCCGGCCGCGGTGCTCGCCGCGCAGCACGTGCTCGGCGTTGCGGCTGTGCCCCTGGCCGAACGGGTCGCCGACGAACCGGTCGGCGAGCGAGCGGTCCCGCTCGGTGTAGCGCCAGCCACGCTGCGCGGCGAACGCGCTGAACTCCGCGATCTTCTTCTTGCGCGCCTTGTACTGGAAGTACATGACCGCGCCGACGACGACCACCACGGCGATGACGAGCAGTACCGTCCCCAGACTCATCCTTCGTCTCCCCCGCGTCGGTCAGGTGCGGTCGCGCCCCGCGGTGGCCCGCGTCTCGAACCGCCGCAGCAGGGCCCGCGGCAGCAGGCGGGGCACCGCGAGCAGCGCCTTGTACGGCAGGCCGGGCACCGAGCGCGGCCGTCCGCGGCGCAGGTCACGCAGGCAGTCGGCGACGACCCGGTCGGCGTCGAGCCACATCGCGCCGGGCAGGTCGGACATGTCGTCGCCGACGCGGTCGTGGAACTCGGTGCGGGTGAAGCCGGGCACGAGCGCGATGACCCGCACGCCGGTGCCGGTGAGGTTCGCGGCCATGCCCTCGGAGAACGTGGTGACCCACGCCTTGGTGGCGGCGTAGGTCGGGCCGGTGCCGGGGAAGTAGCCGGCCACGCTGGACACGTTGATCACGCCGCCGCGCGCGCGGGCGAGCATGCCGGGCAGGGCCGCGCGGGTCAGCCGCAGGACCGTGGTGACGTTGACGTCGAGCTGTGCCTGCAGGTGCTCGGGGTCGGTCTCGGCGAACGCGCCGCGGGTGCCGAAGCCGGCGTTGTTGACCAGGAGGTCGATCGGCTTCTCGGCGTCGGCGAGGCGTTCCTCCACCCGCTTGCGGGCCCGGCCGGTGGACAGGTCGGCGGTCATCGGCGTGACCTCGACGCCGTGTGCCGCGGCCAGCTCGGCCGCGACCTCCTTGAGCCGGTCTCTCGTGCGGGCCACGATCACCAGGTCGTATCCCTCGGCGGCGAGCTTGCGGGCGAACGCGGCCCCGATCCCGGCCGTTGCCCCGGTGACGAGCGCAGTTGGCATGTGGACACGTTAGTGGTTCACCGGGCGGACAACCCGGCGAACCACCTACTCCCAGTAGATCGAGGTTCGAAGGTCTAGCGCTCGCCGTGCCGCCCGGTCGGGTGCTCGTGCTCGCCGACCGGGTCGATCTCGGCGTCGAACGGGTCGATCACGTCGGCCACCTCGCCGACCCCGCGCAGCAGCCGCTCCAGCCGCGACGGGCTCGCGTGCGGTGCGGCCCCGGCGAGTACCCAGCCACCCTCGATCCAGGTGACCGCGATGTCCGCGCCGATCTCCTCGGTGGCGTCGACGAGGTCGGGGGTGATCAGCCCGCGCGCGGCGGCCAGGTCGGAGACGAACGCGTACCGCTGGCCGACCGGGCCGAGGAGCTCGGGCATGTGCTCGCGCTGGAACGGTGCGCTGGGCAGCCAGAGCTCGACGATCGCGGGCAGCGTGCGCCGGCACTGGACCGCGGCGATCACGGCGGTGACCCGGCCGCTGGTCTCGAGGTCGAACACGTAGACGCGCCGCCGGCCGTCCGCGGTGAAGGTCGAGCCGGCCACGACGTCACGCGCGATGCCGCCCCCGTGGAACGCGATCGCGCCGCCGGACCACTGGTCCGGCAGGACGTGGTCGGCGTCGGCGAACTGCCAGCCGCGAAGCGCGGCCCAGCGGCGGCGCTCGCGGTTGCGGGAGGTGAGCCGGGCCCGGTCGCGCAAGAGCACGAGGGCGCCGGCGATCGCGAGGACGGCCGCGACGGCGAACCAGACCCATGCCGGTATTCCCACCCGGCAGAGCGTAGTAGGCCACCGGTCGCAACCAAGATCCGGCGCGCCTTCTACAACCAATTGGTTGACAAAGAAGCGGGACGAACCGTACCGTTCGTCCACAACCAGTTGGTTGACAAGGAGGCGACGGTGGGCGAGGACCGGCTCTCCCGGATGTTCGGGGCCCTGGCCGACCCGACCCGGCGGGACATCGTGGCGAGGCTCGCGGTGGGGGACGCGACGGTCGGTCAGCTGGCCGCGCCGTACGACGTGTCGGTGCAGGCGGTGTCCAAGCACGTGAAGGTGCTCGAGGACGCCGGCCTGGTGACGCGGTCGCGGGACGCGCAACGCCGCCCGTGCCACCTCGAGGCGGAGGTGTTCGACCTGATGACCAAGTGGATCGAGCGCTATCGCCAGGCCGCCGAGGAGCGGTTCCGCCGCCTCGACGCGGTGCTGGCCGGCCAGTCCGACAACACGTCCGACGAGCGACGAGGAGAAGCATCATGACCACCACGACGACCCCCGAGACCCGCATCGAGGCCGACCCGGCGCTGCCCGTGATCCGGATCGTGCGCGAGTTCGACGCGCCGCCGGAGCAGGTGTTCCGCGCGTTCACCGACCCCGACGTGTTCGTCAGCTGGCTCGGTCCGACTGACAGGTCGGTCCGCCTGGACACCTGGGACGCGGTGACCGGCGGCGCCTACCGGTACACGATGCTGGACGGCGAGGCTGAGACGGCGACGTTCTGGGGCTCGTTCCACGAGGTGCGCTCGCCGGACCGGCTGGTGCAGACGCAGTCGCTGGAGGGCATGGGCGACGGCGCGATCCTGAACACGCTGACCTTCGAGGCGCTGGCGGACGGCCGCACCCGGCTGACCGACCTGACGCTGGCGGACAGCTTCGAGGCCCGCGACATGATCCTGGCGAGCGGCATGGACGCGGGCGTGATCGCCGGCTACAAGAAGCTGGACGAACTCCTGGCCAAGCCCTGACCCACCGTCCACAATGGACTCCGGCCCGCGCGCACGCGCGTACCCACGCGCGCACCCCGTGATCCGGAGCCCCCGCCCTCTCCGGGGCGCGCTGTGGGATCCGCGCCGCGAACCGGTACGTCGCGCCGGATGAGGCCACGCTGCGGCGCGCTCTGCAGGCCAGGTGGACGCCGACGCCGCTCGACGCTGCGGTCAGCGCCTGGCTTCTCGACCGGTGCGGACCGTCCCCACTCTGTCCGAGGATCTGCCTGGCCGCCGATCGCGGTGGACGGCAAGTCCCTGCGCGGCACCTTCGCCCGCACCGGCGGCGGCGGCGTGCACCTGTTGTCCGCGTTCACTCACCGCACCGGGCATCGTGCTCGGCCAGCAACTCGTACCGAGCGGAGCAGCGAGGTCGCCTGGCTTCGCCCCGCGTGCTCGACACCGTCTCGACCTGACCGGGTGGTGATCACCGCCGACGCCCTGCACACCACCCGCCACCACGCCCGCTACCTCACCGGCCGCGGCGGCTCACTATCTGTTCACCGTCAAGAAAAACAGCACCAACTCGCACTGTTCGACCCGCTGCACGATCTACGCCTCGGCACACGCATAGACCTTGGGGCACCCCTCGAGGCCCAGTCTATCGGCGGCGGCTGGGGGGCAGGGGGTTCGTCGTCCGGCTGTGGACAAGTCCGTCGCCTGTGGACAACTCCGGACGGGACTCGCGGAGTGCGAGTCCCCGTTCCGGGTCAGAGGGCGCGGCCGACGATCAGGGCCGTGTTGTCGCGGTGCCACGTCGACGCGGACCGTGTCGCCGTCCAGGATCTCCCCGGCCAGCAGCGCCTTCGCCAGCTGGTCGCCGATCGCGGACTGAGACCAGGCGGCGCAGCGGGCGGGCGCCGTACACCGGGTCGAAGCCGTTGCATCGCCAGCCACTCGCGGGCCGCGGGCGACACGTCCAGGGTCAGCCGGCGCTGCGCCAGCCGCTTGGCCAGCTGCGCCACCTGGATGTCCACGATGGACGTCAGCTCCTCGGTGGCCAGCGAGTGGAACACCACGACGTCGTCCAGCCGGTTGAGGAACTCCGGCTTGAAGTGGCGCTGCACCACCGCGAGCACGGCGTCCTTGCGCTGCCGCTCGTCGAGGTTCAGCGTCCGCGATCGCCTGCGAGCCGAGGTTCGAGGTCAGCACCAGGATCGTGTTGCGGAAGTCCACCGTCCGGCCCTGGCCGTCGGTCAGCCGGCCGTCGTCGAGCACCTGCAGCAGGACGTCGAACACGTCCGGGTGCGCCTTCTCCACCTCGTCCAGCAGCACCACGCTGTACGGCCGGCGCCGGACCGCCTCGGTGAGCTGGCCGCCCTGGTCGTAGCCGACGTAGCCGGGCGGCGCGCCGACGAGCCGGGCCACCGAGTGCTTCTCGGAGTACTCGCTCATGTCGATGCGCACCATCGCGCGCTCGTCGTCGAACAGGAACTCCGCCAGCGCCTTGGCCAGCTCGGTCTTGCCGACGCCGGTCGGGCCGAGGAACAGGAACGAGCCGGTCGGCCGGTCCGGGTCGGCGACGCCGGCCCGGGCCCGGCGGACCGCGTCGGACACCGCGCGCACGGCCTCGGCCTGGCCGATCACCCGCGCGCCGAGCTCGTCCTCCATCCGCAGCAGCTTCGCGGTCTCGCCCTCGAGCAGCCGGCCGGCCGGGATGCCGGTCCACGCCGACGACCACGTCGGCGACGTCGTCCGGGCCGACCTCCTCCTTGAGCATCGACGCCCTCGGCCGGCGGCCTCCGCGGTCCGCGTGGCCGCCTCGAGCTCCTTCTCCAGCGCCGGGATCCGCCCGTACCGCAGCTCGGCCGCGCGGCCGAGGTCGCCGTCGCGCTCGGCGCGCTCCGACTCGCCGCGCAGCTGCTCGAGCTGCTCCTTGAGCTCGCGGACCTTCTCGATCGAGCCCTTCTCGTTCTGCCAGCGCGCGGTCAGCGCGGACAGCTCCTCGCGCTTCTCGGCGAGCTCGGCGCGCAGCGCGGCCAGCCGCTGCTTCGACGCCGGGTCGTCCTCCTTGGCGAGCGCCATCTCCTCGATCTCCAGGCGCCGCACGGCGCGCTCGACCTCGTCGATCTCGACCGGCCGGGAGTCGATCTCCATGCGCAGCCGGGACGCGGCCTCGTCGACCAGGTCGATCGCCTTGTCCGGCAGGAACCGGGCGGTGATGTAGCGGTCGGACAGCGTGGCGGCGGCGACCAGCGCGGCGTCGGTGATCCGCACGCCGTGGTGCACCTCGTAGCGCTCCTTGAGCCCGCGCAGGATGCCGATGGTGTCCTCGACGGTCGGCTCGCCGACCAGCACCTGCTGGAAGCGGCGCTCCAGCGCGGCGTCCTTCTCGATGTGCTGGCGGTACTCGTCGAGCGTGGTGGCGCCGACCATCCGCAGCTCGCCGCGGGCCAGCATCGGCTTGATCATGTTGCCGGCGTCCATCGCGCCCTCGCCGGTGGCGCCGGCGCCGACGATGGTGTGCAGCTCGTCGATGAACGTGATGACCTGGCCGGCCGACTCGGTGATCTCCTTGAGCACGGCCTTGAGCCGCTCCTCGAACTCGCCGCGGTACTTCGCGCCGGCGACCATCGCGCCGAGGTCGAGCGCGACCACGCCGCTTGCCGCGCAGCGACTCGCGGCACGTCGCCGGCGACGATCCGCTGGGCCAGGCCCTCGACGATCGCGGTCTTGCCGACGCCGGGCTCGCCGATCAGCACCGGGTTGTTCTTGGTGCGCCGGGACAGCACCTGCACGACGCGGCGGATCTCGGCGTCGCGGCCGATGACCGGGTCGAGCTTGCCCTCGCGGGCCCGCGTCGGTGAGGTCGACGCCGTACTTCTCCAGCGCCTGGTAGGTGCCCTCCGGGTCGGGCGCTGGTGACCCGGGCCGACGCCGCGGACCTTGGCGAACGCGTCGCGCAGCGCGTCCGGCGGTGGCGCCGTGCCGGTTGAGCAGGTCGGCGACCGGGCCGCCCTCGGCGCGCGAGCCCGACCAGCAGGTGCTCGGTCGAGACGTACTCGTCGCCCAGCTCGGTGGCCAGCTTCTGCGCGTGGGTCACCGCCGCGCACGGCGTGCGCGTCGAGCTGCGGCGCCGACACCGTGGCGCCGGTCGCCGACGGCAGCGCCGTTGGTCAGCTGGCTCGAGCTCCTTGCGGACCAGCCCCGGGTCGGCGCCGACGGCCGTCAGCAGCGGCGCGGTCAGCCCGTCGCCCTGCGCGAGCAGGGCGCCGAGCAGGTGCACCGGCGTCACGTCCGGGTTGCCGGCCGATGGTGGCGGCCTGTGCCGCCGACGAGATCGCCTGCTGGGTCTTCGTCGTCGGGTTGAAAGCGTCCATTCCCCTCACCTCACGTGTGCAGCGTTCGGCCTCGACCTACCTGCCAACGTCAGCAAAGTTGAGTCAGTTCCGCTCAACCCTGGCGAGTTTGTCGGTGGCCCGTGATTGGCTGGTGTCATGGAGGAACTGATCCGCCGCTGGCAGGCGGGCTGGGCCCTGACCAGGGGTCTTGGTCCCGCACGGGAGGAGAACGCGGTAGGCTGCGCCGCGTTCAGTCTCGACCTGCCGGACAGGCACATCGAGGTCATCGCGCTGGGCGACGTGCCGGATTCCCTGCGCGGGCTCCCGAGGAGGTGGCCGACGCCGCCGAGGCCAACTGGCTGACGGTGCCCACGAACCGCCCCGAGGAGGTGACTCCCGATCCTCGAGGCGGCCGGGCTGGAGCTGTTCGGCGAGCCGGAGTCGTTCATGACCACCGACCTGCGGCAGCACCCGATGAGCGCGCCGCCCGAGCACTACTCGTGCGCGGTGGTCGAGGACGGCCCGGTGATCGAGGTCGGCGTGCGGTACCTGTCGAAGGTGGTCGCCGCGCGCGGCACGATGGCCGTGCACGCCTCGGACGCCGTGGCGCACCACATCGAGCAACGACTGCCGCGCACCGCAGGCGCGGCCTCGGCCGAGTGGTGATGAGCGCGCTCACCGACTTCGGCGTTGGCCAAGGGCGCGACGACAGGTCTGCTCATCGCGAGCCCGGAGGGCCGAGGGCTGTACGAGGCGCTGGGGTGGCGGCGGCACTCCGCCATCCTCACCGCACGTCGTGCGGGGTGAGGGGGTGGCGCACCGGCCAGGAGAACACCTCGATGGCGCCGACGTCCGGTGGTGAAAGCCGCCTGCCGCCCGCACGTCGTCCTCGGCGAACGACGGCGCGCCCGTTTTCAGCGCCGGGCTGCGCAGGCTCGGCCGAAGCAGCCCGCGCACGCGGACCAGCCGCGGGTCGACGTTGCGGAACCCCGGTCCGCTGACCCCCGGCTCTCCGCCGTAGACGATGTTGCCCGCGAACGCCGAGTTCGTCGGCGTCGTGCCGTTGCCGATGTTCAGCCCACGCGACCGCACCAGGTTGTTGACGAACGCCAGGTTGTCCGGCGGTTTCACGCCACCGCCGAAGTCCACGCCCGGCCGCTGCGGTGATGAACGTGTTGCCCGCGACCACCGCGTTGCGCACCTGCGCGTGCCCGGTGAACGGGCCCGACGGCGGCACGCCCGGCGGCGGGTTGCCGGGCTTCTCGTCACCGGCGAACAGCAGGAACGCGTCCTCGACGTCTCGACGTAGTTGTTGTAGATCTCGTGGTCGTCCTCGCTCAGCCGGATGCCGTGCGCACCTTGACCCCTCGGCGAACATGAAGTTGCCGTGGATCTCGTTGTCCTGCCCGGCCCGGATGTTGATCTCTCCCGCCGACGCGCGGACCGTGTTGTACCGGAAGGTGTTCGCCGAGCTCTTCAGCGACAGGATCTCCGCGTCGCCGTTCAGGCGGACCAGCAGGTTGTACTCGAACACCGTGTTCGCGTGGAAGTAGTCGCCGGGCGGGCCGAAGCCGCCGACCCGCAGCGCCTCGCCGCCCTGCACGCCGTCCGCCAGGTCGTGCAGGTAGTTGTGGTCGACGCGGGTGTGCGTCGGCGTGTACGGGTTCTTGCCGATCTGCACCATGTGGCCCGGCTGCGCCTTGGGGCCCATCTCGTTGTGGTCGACCCTGTTGCGGTCGCCCTTCTGACCGTGGACCTGCACGTACTCCGCGGCCGACTGACCGGAACAGGCTGCGGGTGATCCGCGAGCCGACCGTGTCGACCAGCCGGAAGTTCGCGCTGCCGGTGAAGGTGAAGCCTTCGACGGTGACGCCGCGAGCCGGTGACGACCACCGGTCCCGGTGGTGAACCCTGCGCCCAGCGCTTGCGCGCCTTGAGGTGCACGCCTGGTCCGCGGCGATCGTGAGCGCTGCGTACGTGCCGTTCTGCGACGACGACGCAGCAGTCCGGCTTCGTGATCGCGGCGGCCAGTGCGGCATCGGTGGCCACCTCCGTGCAGTGGCCTGCTCGACGCGGTGCCCGGAGCGAGCAGAGCCCGGAACGAGGAGACTCAGGAGGATCGCGGCTGGTAGCAACAGCCTCATGAACGCGCCCTCTCAACGAAATGCGGGCGGCGGTTAGTCCAGACTAGCGCAAGATCGGCCCATGACCTCAACGCGATCCACAGCTTCACCATCGACTGCCTGACGCCTACGAGCTGGCCACGTGCTGGACCAAGGTGCTCGGCCTGCCCGCTGCCCGACGACGACTTCCCCGGCGACCCCGAGGTGCTGATCGTGCTGCCCGCGGGCCCCGCCGTTGCTCTTCATCGAGGTGCCCGAGAAGAAGACGGTCAAGAACCGGCTCCACATCGACCTGCAGCCGCCGACGTACCCGCGATCAGGAGGTCGAACGGCTGCTCGCGCTCGGCGCGACCGTGCCGACGACCAGCGCAAGGCCGACGGCACCGGCTGGGCCACGCTCGCCGACCCCGAGGGCAACGAGTTCTGTGTGGAACGCAGCGCAGCCGAACGCGCCGCCACATCTCGAGCCTGACGCCAGGTCACCCACTACGTACCAACAGCTTGTCCACAGGCAGATGGACTTGTCCACAATCCGCTGTTCGGTATCCACAGGTGAATCAAGTTCAGTGTCCACCGTCTGTGCACCAGCCTCCGCCGGGGTGACGTCCACTGAAGTCCTGCAGCGGCACCTCCTTGATGACAGGCACCGCGATCACCGTGATCAGACGGCCAGACCGGCGGCGATGAGGAACAGCTCGCCCATCGCGTCGCCGTACGCGCCCCCCACCACCGCCCGCAGCGGGCCGGGCAGGGTGGGCACGTCGAGCATGGCGCCCCGCTGCCGGAGCTGGAGGCGGGGATGCCGAGCTGGGCCAGCCGTCGGCGGCGTGGTCCCTGACCTGTGGGCGAGCACCGCGCCCAGGGCCGAGACGCCGATCGCGCCACCCAGGCTGCGGAAGAACGCCACCGTCGAACTGGCCGCGCCGAGCTCGTGCCAGGCCGACGGTGTTCTGCACGGCGAGGACCAGGTTCTGCATGGTCATGCCCAGGCCGACGCCGATCAGCAGCATGTAGACGCTGAGCAGGGCGAAGCTGGTGCGGTGGCGACGTGCCGATCAGCGCGAAGCCGGGTGACCAGCGAGTACGACCCGATCACCAGGTACCGCTTCCAGCGGCCGGTCTTGGCCGATGACCTGCCCGATGACCGTGGAGGCGACCAAGAACAGGCCGAGGATCATCGGCAAGGTCATCAGACCGGACATGGTCGGGCTCGTCCGCCGCGCGCGATCTGGAAGTACTGGCCCAGGAACATCGACGCAGCCGAACATGCCCGCGCCGACCGCGATGCTGGCCGACGACGGCGAGCGTGACGGTGCGGTTGCGGAACAGCCGCGGCGGGATCATCGGCCCGGCGGCCCGGCGTCTCGACCCGGACCGCGAGCGCGCCGAGGACCAGCGCGCCGACGACCATGACGGCGCGTCTGCCAGGACGCCCAGGCGAACTGGTCGCCGGCGAGCGAGACCCAGATCAGCAGCACCCAGACGGCCGCGGTGATCAGGGTGGCGCCCCACCTAGTCCATCTGGGCCTTCCGCTTGACGCACCGGGAGGTGCAGGGTCTTGGGGAGCACGATCAGCGCGAGGATGGCGAACGGCACGCCGACGTAGAAGCACCAGCGCCAGCCGAGCCAGGAGGTGTCCACGATCACGCCGCCGATCAGCGGGCCGCCGATGGTGCCGACGGCTATCACCGCGCCGAGGTAGCCGCTGTAGCGGCCGCGCTCGCGGGGCGCGATCATCGCGCCATGATCACCTGGGCCAGCGCGGTGCACGACCGCCGGCGCCGACGCCCTGGAGCACCCCGGCAGCGCGATCAGCGCACCGGTGCCCTGGGCGAGACCGGCCAGCACCGAGCCGAACGGTGAAGATCGTGATGCCGAGCATGTAACAGCTTCTTCTT
>CAWJCX010000050.1:0-360338 GCA_963841395.1 uncultured Actinomycetota bacterium | reverse complement strand
CAGTCGCGCGCGGCACGAGCCTGGTCTCGGCCGATCGCGCCACGAGCCTGTTCACCAACCTGACGATCGGGGACAACATGGTCTCGCGGCTGCACGCTCGAGATCACCCGACCCGGTGGCGCCCTTCGACGCGGGCCGCATGCTCGAGATCGCCCACGCGCTGCGCGAACGATTTCGCGTCAAGGCGAGCCTCGGTCGAGCTCCCGATCCGGTCGCTGTCCGGCGGCAACCAGCAAAAGGTCGCCATCGCGGCCGCGATCGTGCCCGCCGACCGAAGGTGCTCGTGCTCGAGGAACCGACCCGCGGCGTGGACATCGAGTCGAAGCGCGAGATCTACGGGCTCATGCGCGAGTACGCACGCGAAGGCCACGCCGTGATCATCTACTGCACCGAGGTGCCCGAGGCGTTCGAGGCCGCGGATCTGGTCTATGTCGTGTCTGACGGCAGGCTGTCCGATCCGCTCGTCGTCACGGACTACCCGGATGTCGAGGTCCTGGCCCGTGCGGTGACCCGGCTCGAGCGACATGGCGCCGTCCCGCCGGCCCCCGCTCCGCTGCCGGCCTAGGCCCGGTGGGCGATCGTCCCATCCGCGCCGTGCTCGTCGGGTTCGGCTCGGCGAACCGCGCAGTCCTCGAGCTGGCACTCCCCCGCCCATGGCTGGAGATCGTGGGGATCGTCGTCCAGTCCGCCAGTCGGAACGGGGAGCCTGCAGCGCAGACGGTCCCGGGCGCGCCGCCGGACCTGCATTGCTCGACGGACCTGCCGGGGACCCTCCGCCACCACGCGTCCTGATGTGGCCGTTGTCGCGACGGCAACCCGCCTCGTCGACGTCGTTCCCCTGCTCGACGCGATCGCAGCGACTCGCACGCCGATCCTGTGTACCGCGGAGGACCTCGCCTTCATCCGCCCGGCGATTCCGACGCCGGCGGATCGGATCATCGCGCTGGCGGAGGCGCACCAGGTCCCCATCGTCGCGACCGGGGCCAACCCAGGCTTCGTGCTTGACCTCTGGCCGCTGACGCTGTCGGGCCTGGCCTGGGACGTCGAGCGGCTGCGCGCCCGGCGAATTGTTGACGTGAGCGTGTTCGGCCCCCGCGTCAGGGCATCGCTCGGGATCGACCTGACGCCCGAGGCGTTCGCATCGGGCATCGCCGCCGGCACCGTCGTGGGGCATGCGGGCTTCCCCGAGAGCCTCAGGATCCTCGCCACGGCGATGGGTCGCGAGCTGGAACGCGTGGAGATCGTGTCCGACCCGATGCTGGCAAACGCGGCGCTCAGGCTGCCCGACGGTGCGACCATTGCAGCCGGGCCGGACGGCCGGGGCGGAGCAGCGGGCCACGGGCTGGTTCCGAGGGGAGCCGTGGCTCGAGATCTCGATGACGCTGCACGTGGATCCGGCGTCGGCTGGCCTCACGCCGGTCGACCGGATCGAGCTCGAGGGGCGTCACGGCATGCGCGTCACCGTCGAGCCGGGCTTTCGCGCGCTCCTGTCGACCGCGGCAATCGTCGTGAACGGGATCCCGCGGGCGATTGCTGCGCCCCCGGGTGTGCATCGTCCCGGCGACCTGCCGCCGTGGCGCCGTGGCTCGGGGACGCGCCGCCGCCGTGGCTGGCCCTCCGGGACGTCTGAGTCGGCAGTCGCGACGCCCTCAGCGATCGACGCGGTGCTTCTCGATGAACGCCGCGTCCAGCACCCAACCGAGCCCCGGTCCTTCGGGAAGCGGGAACTGGCCGTCGACCAGTGACGGCCGGTTCTCGATCATGTTCCAGAAGATCGGATCGCGCGCCGGCGAGAACGCTTCGACGTACGTTCCGTGCGGCTGCGAGGCGAGCAGATGCGAGGCGATCTGCGCCTCCTCGTGATGCCCGAGCTGGACGTCGAGGCTGAGGCGAGCGCGGCGACTCGCCGCCACTCGGTCGGCCCGCCGCCCCAGGACGCGTCGTAGTTGCACACGTCGATCGCGCCTGCGGCCATCATCTCGCGCATGCCGACGCGACTGATCTCGCTCTGGCCGGCGGCCACATCGACGTTTCCACGCAGACGCACGTCACGGAGCCCGCGAAAGTCGGCATGCCAGCGCGTGGGCTCCTCGAACCAGCGAAGCTGGATCCCCTCGGCTCGCACGCAGGCCAGGAAGTCGAGGGCCTCCGGAACGGTGTAGCCCTGGTTGGCATCGACAACGAAGACAAACGCGTCGCCGGCATGCTTGCGCGCGCGACGGAGGCGGGCAGCATCCTCCGCCGGCGATCGGCCCCCGACCTTGAACTTCATGCCGACCATGCCGTGCTCGCCCGCGAAGAAGTCGATCTCGTCCTCGATCTCGTTGCCCGCCGCGGCGTCGCCGGCAGGGATGTAGTAGCCGCCGATCCCGATCATGGGGATGCGGTCGCGATAGCCGCCCCACAGTCGCCAGAGGGGTTGGCCGAGGGCCTTGCCGAGCGCGTCCCAGACCGCGCTGTCGATGCAGGCCATTGCCTGCATCGCGTACCAGCGGGGCCGCAGCTGATCGAACGTCGCCGGAAGCATGGCCTCCCAGACACGTTCCGTCGCGAAGGCGTCGAGACCGGTCACGCGGGGCACGAGCTCGTCGTGGATGAGGGACAGGACCTCGGCCTGGATCGGCTCGTCCTCGTCGGCGTTGTACGACTCGCCGATGATTTCCTCGGACGTTCGGACCCGGGTCACGATCGTGCACCGGTTGCGCATCCGGTAGTAGCTGCCCTTGTAGGTGAACGGCAGCGGGACGCGGAGCGGAATGGTCTCGATGGATTCGATCGTCAGCGGCATCGAGCGGGCTCCCCGGGCATCACGAGTTGACGGTGGCCGAACGGGACGTGCACCATGGTCGGCAATCGTAACTGGAAACGGTACCGACAAGACGTCCGCCGGCGTCGGGAGCACGACAGGAGCGCATGGAGACACGTCGGTCGTCCAGCCCCCGCCCGGACACGATGGACGGCGCTGATCGCCGCGAAGCCCCCCTGGCGGGCATCCGGGTCGTGGCCGTCGAGCAGTACGGGGCGGGACCGTTCGGAACCCTCTACCTGGCCGACCTGGGGGCCGAGGTCATCAAGGTCGAGGACCCGGCCACCGGGGGTGACGTCAGCCGCTACATTCCGCCCGGCCGGTCAGGAACCGACAGCCTGTTCTTCGAGGCATTCAACCGGGGCAAGCGGAGCATCGCCATCGACCTGAAGTCCGCGGCGGGTCGCTCGGTGTTCGAGCGGCTTGTCACAACGGCGGACGCGGTGTTCAGCAATCTGCGAGGCGACCAGGCTGAGCGGCTCGGCCTGACGTACGAGGTGCTTGGCAAGGTCAACCCGGCCATCGTCTGCGTGGCGTTGACCGGGTACGGCAGCAGCGGTCCCGGGGCGCGCCTCCCCGGCTATGACGCGCTGATCCAGGCGGAGGCCGGGTGGGCGTCCCTGACCGGCGCACCCGATGGCCCGCCGACAAAGAGTGGCCTGTCGCTGGCCGACTACATCGGGGGACTCACGGCCGCCCTTGGCCTGACGGTGGCACTGCTGGATGCGCAGCGAACGGGCCGCGGGCGCGACGTCGAGACGAACCTGTATGACTCGGCGCTGGCCATGCTGAGCTACCCGGCCACGTGGTACCTGTCCAGCGGCTTCGTCACCCGACGCCACGAGATGTCAGGGCATCCAAGCGTCGTACCCTTCCAGTTCTTCGCCACCGCGGACGGGTATGTGGCGGTCGCCAGCCCCAAGCAGAAGTTCTTCGTGTCCCTTGCCGAGGGCCTGGATCTCCCGGAGATCGCCACCGATCCGCGCTTCGTCGACTTCGAGGCGCGGGGACGGCACCGGGACGAGCTGCTCGCCATCCTCGGCGCCCGATTCGCCGAGCGGACCACAGCCGAATGGCTCGCGCGGCTACGCGGGCGGGTGCCGATCGCGCCGGTACGCTCGCTCGAGGAAGCCCTCGACGTCGAAGAGTTGCGTGATCGTTCGATGCTCGCGGAGTACGAACACCCGTCGTTCGGCACGATTCGGTCGGTCGGGGTCCCGCTCGCACTCGGCGGTTATGCGCCGACGTACGAAGCCGGTCCTGGACTTGGTGCCGACAGCGACACGCTCCTCGCCGAGGTTGGCTACACGGACGTCGAGATTGCCCAGCTCCGGTCGAATGGCGCATTCGGCCCGCAGGCGCCCGGAACGGCAGAGGCTGAGGGGGTGGATGCTGCGCCCGGCTAGCTCGAACGTGAAACGCGACCGTTGCGTCGCGGGCGGGACGTACGTCCCGGCCGTCTCCACAGGGGCAGGACACTCGGCCACGATGGCCGACGTGCCCACGTCGGTCCCGCATCTGGTGGTTGCCATGGCCTGCCGGTACTGCGCGCGACCCGTCCACTGGTGGCAGCGCCAGGGGTGGATCGCCGAGATCGCCCAATGGCACACCGCATGCCTGCGGGCATCAGGCGACGGTCACCGGCCAGGAGAGCCCGATGATCGAGGAGCCTGGGGCAGAAGCGGCGATGGGTCGCCCGTCGCCCGTGAGCCGGCGGACCGTCGTCCCTCGGCCTTTCGTCGCAGCACCTCCAGATCGCGGAGGCGCCCCCGAGCGTGGATGGAGTAGCCACCCGGCTCGTGGCCGAGGTGGGTGTAAGCCCACCGGGGAGGGTCGTCGTCGGCGTCTTCCGGCCGGGCGAGCTCGCGGTACACGAGACGCACTTCATCAGCGGGCGCGAGCTCGGCCGCACACCAGCGGCACCGGATCTCGTCGACTGTGTCGCTCATGACCCCCACGACGTGTTCGGAGTACTCCGATCACTACGGAAAACGGCCGGATCCGGTTCTCGTTAGGTCCGCAGGCCGACGGTGTCTCGCAGCGAGCGACTCTCAATGCCGCTGCAAGGGGATCGACCCACCGCATTCGCCCCGAGCCCACGCGACGCCCGTAGCGTCTTCGTCGAGACGCCAGGCTGGCCTGTGGGAACGGTCCGAGCGACGGCAGCAGACGCAAGAGGACACCGATGACGCGCACCCTGCCGCCGCTCCGCGAAGCGGCAAGTCGCCTGCGACGCGACGTCTCCACGAGAGGCGACCGTCCGAAGGCATCGTCCGGAACCGTCGACCGACCCGCCGAAGAGGTCGTTCGGGCCCCGGCTCGCTCACTGAAGGTGAGCAGTCGGCGTTGGCCATTGTGGTCGTGTTGTCGGCCGGGGCCATCGTGCTGCTGGGCATCGCAGCCCTGCATGGTCTCGACCTGACGTACTACTCGGCCTGAGCGTCCGACGCCGGCGCACGCTCGCCCGCGCCCCGTCGGTCAGAGGAAGGAACGGGGTCAGGCGGCCCGGCGGACCCGCATGGACCGAAGCCGCGCGACGCGGTCTCGATCGGTGGATACGTTGCGAACAGGCCGGCGACCTGCCGGCCGGAGAGCGGATTCACAATGTAGAGGTGCGCGAACGCCGGGTTCGCTGCCGGTTCGGCCGTTCGTTGGGCGCCACGCCACCGGAACCGCGACAGGAGGCCGTCGCGCATGACACCGCCTCGAGCTGCTCGAGCGCCGACGCGAGGCCATCAGGGGCAGCGCGGCCCCAATCGTCCCGCAGGAGGTCCCGAATCTGGGTAAACGTGCCGCCAATCGCGCTGAAGCATTCGCAATCGAGCCCGACCCAACTCCGAACACCATCGGGCGCATGGCAGATGCGAGGTCGGCCGTTCGGCATATGCCGTTCGATGGGTACTATCTGCAGAGCGCTCGTTCGTGCATCCCCGGCATGACGGCCGTCCCCCCGGCGGCGCGCTCGCGGTCACCGACCCGAACATCGGCCGTGCTTCCCCATGGGGCGGACTGGAGACTGCGTGGCCATCGTCGTCCTGGTGCTTGCGCTCGTGATCATCCTGATCGGCGGAGCTCTTCACGAACGGGATTGAATGGGTGGGCCGCAAGCTCGATCTGGCAGAGGGTGCCGTCGGTTCCGTTCTTGCAGCCGTCGGGACGGCCCTGCCCGAGACGATGATCCCGATCATCGCCATCCTGTTCGGCACGGGCGAGGCATCCCACGCCGTCGGAATCGGGGCCATCCTCGGCGCTCCGTTTATGCTCGCGACGCTGGCGATGTTCGTCACGGGCGCGGCTGTCCTGGGCTTCCGACGGCGGCGCGCCACCGGGACCACGATGCGGATCAACGCCCGACGCTTCTGCACGACATGCGCTACTTCGTCATCGCGTACGGGATCGCGATCGCGGCGGCATTCCTGCCGCTCGAGCCCGTCTGGCCGAAGTGGGTCATCGCCGTCGGGCTCCTCGCCGATCTACGCCTGGTACGTGCGGGGCCACTTCAGTGCGGAGGCCGAGGGCCACGAAGAGGAGCTCTCGCCGCTCCGCTTTCACCGTCTCGACTATCGGGCGCGGCGGTCGGATCCGGCCGTGCCTCGCCTCCGGGTCGTCAACGCGCAGGTCCTGTTCGCGCTGGGCTGCATCATCGTCGGCGCCCTGTTCTTCGTGGACGCGGTCGAGCAGGTGGCGTCGGCGCTCGGCGTCGACGAGCTGCTGCTGGCTCTCGTGGTTGCGCCCATCGCGACCGAGCTGCCCGAGAAGTTCAACTCGATCATCTGGGTCCGGCAGGGCAAGGACACCCTCTCGATGGGCAACATCACGGGCGCGATGGTGTTCCAGTCGACGATCCCGACCGTGGTCGCGCTCGTCTTCGCCTCGAGCGCCTGGCACATCGGGGGCATTCATGGATCGCGTTTGCCTCCGCGGGGATCGCGTTCCTCGCATCGGCGGCGATCTTCATCCCGCTGGCGCGGCGTGGCACCCTGCGGGGGCACAACCTGCTGGTCGGCGGCCTGTTCTATCTCGGCTATCTCGTCCTCGTGCTCCTCGCCGTCGCAGGCGTGGTGGGCTGACGCAGCGGCGTCAACCGGCGCCAGGCGCGCTGGCGGTTGCGCGGCATCGGCCGGGCGTGGTACACACCGCCGGTGCCCAGCCCACTCCGTCACGTCCGGCTGCACTGGTTCATCGCGGCCGGGGTCTTCACAGCAGCATTCGTTGCGACCAGCGCGTTCGCCTCCCCCGCGGTCACCCCGACCGCGGAGGCGCGTGCCGGCGCGCCCGGTGAGGGCCGGGAGGCCGTGCTCGCGGCCGAACGCACGCGGACACGGCCGTCCCCTGCGCCGACTCCGCTCGGACAGCGATGGCTCGCCACCGCCCCGCCTGGCCCCGCGCCGTCCCCGACACCGCTCGTCGTGCCGACCCCCGTCCCGGTCGAGCGGCTGACGGGCTACGTCTGGCCGCTCCGCGGGCGCCTGACACTCGGTTTCGAGCACAGCGGCTGGGGCAGCCGGCTCGTCGACGGCGAGCGCTTCCACGACGGCATCGATATCGCCACGGGCTGCGGCGACACGATCCGTGCTGCCCACGACGGCGTCGTGCTCGCAGCGGGGCGTCGCTTTGACGATTTCGTGGGCTGGATCGGTGACCTGCAGCCGTACTACGACCGGCTCGACCGCAAGAAGGCGTGGGCGTCGCTGCCGATCGTGGTCGTGATCGACGACGGGAACGGCTACCGCAGCATCTACGCCCACTTCGAGCGGGTCGTCGTGAAGAAGGGCCAGCGCGTCACCGCGGGGCAACGGCTCGGTACGGAGGGAGCGACGGGGCGGGCGTCCGGCTGCCACCTGCACTACGGGCTCTTCAGCCCGCTGGAGACCGCGCAGATCGGCCTCCACCCAACGATGGTCAAGGCCATGCGCCTGCCACGCGCGCAGGTTGCCCGGGTGAACCCGCTCCTCGTCCTGCCGTGGCGCAGGAACATCAGCCCCGATGCGGCGCCCGGAGGACCTCCTGCGCCCTAGGTCGCGTGGCGACGATAGCGACGGGCAATCAGGGCATATGCCGGGAGCCGGCGGAGGGCGCGGCTGACGGGCACGCCCGGTCCGCCGTCGCGGCCCTCGACCGCGAGGAGCGAGTCCGTGGCGGTCGCTTCTGCTGGACGGGCGTCGACCTCGGCCAGGTCGATCTCGACGTGGCCCGGCTCGGCGGCACCCAGCGTCGCGATCTCTCCATCGGGGCGCCCGCCCGCCTCGTACTCGGCGCGAACCTCGGCCTCGGCGCGCCAGTGCGGGCGGCGCAACAGCACTGCCCGCCACGTGTCGGCGACGTCGGGGGTCACCCGGCCGTCACCGGGGTCCGGCGTCTCGCCCGCCCGGGCCACCGATTCACCGCGTGCCCAGCGAGCGGCCTGGTGGAGCAGGCTGTACTCGTCGAGATCCGCGTAGTCGGCCAGCCGGTCAGCCGGCGAGCCGGCCCCGAAGATGGCCCGGATCGAGGGTCCGAACACGTCGCGCAGGTCGAGGTCGATGGCGCGAACCGTCCGGTGGAAGTAGACCTGCTGGTAGAGGAACAGGCGGGCGGTCAGGAACATCTCGAGCGCACCCGTTCCCGGCTCGTAGAGCGTCAGCCCGCTCTGCGCCGACGAACGTGTACCGGCGCAGGCGCTCGATGTCGACGGGTCCCGTGGCGACGCCGGTCAGGTACGCGTCGCGACGGACGTAGTCGATGTTGTCGACCGTGAACACCCCCGACAGCAGCGGCTGGAGCCAGCGCACCCAGCGCGGCATCGCGGCGTCGACGAGGGCCGGCTTGGACACGAGGAACGAGACCCAGCGCGGATCGATCGTCTCGGTGTCCTCGAATGCGTCGCGGTACGGGCACGGCTCCCGGAGCGCGACGCAGGCCGCGGATCAGGGCACCCAGCTCGGCCTCGATGATCTGCTGCGACAGGTCCTCGTGGGTCAGCCGCTTGAGCCGCTGCGCCGCGGGTCCGCGGGCGAGGCGAACGCCGCGAGGACGTGGTCGTCGAAGAAGTGGGCGAACGGACCGTGACCGACGTCATGCAGCAGGCCCGCAACACGCAGCGTCTCGACCACGAGCCCCTCGGACGGGATCGGCGACTCGCCCGCCGTCATCAGCGCGGCGCGCAGGCTCGGGTAGAGCGAACGCGCCCAGAGCCCCGCCTCGTGCATGACGCCCAGGCCATGGGTGAAGCGTGAGTGCTCGGCGGTCGGGAAGACCCAGCGCGCGCTCTGCAGCTGGCTGATCCGGCGGAGGCGCTGGAGCCAGGCCGTGTCGAGCAGATCCTCCTCTGCGACGTCCTCGTCCGGGAGACCGGCCGCCGCGGATGCCCGCGAATCGAGCCGCTTGGTGAGCTCGACGTAGCCGTGGATCGGGTCGCTGATGAGGTTGACGGCCGCGAACGGATGGCGGCGCGAGGTTCCGGGGACGCCCGGACCCGGACTTCGGGGCTCCATCGCCGGAGCGTACCGGTCAGGACCGGCGGGCGCAGCGCCGGCGGGCGGGTCGTCAGTCGTTGCGGATCCGGACCTCGGACTCCACGCCCCGGAGTTGCCGGCACGGTCGCGTCCCCGGACGCGCAGGCCGTACGTGTGCCCGGCCGGACGGTTCGCCGTCAGCCACGTGCCCGTGGTGTTGTCGCGCACGGTCGTACCAGGAGCCGCCGTCGACCCGGAGCTGGACGTCGAAGTCGCGGAAGCCGGCGGTGTGCGTCTGGAGCCGCACGTCCCAGCCGCGCCACGACCAGCTGAGGTCGTTGCCGCTCTCCCTTGACGCGGTGACCACCGCACCCGCACCCGTGTGGTCCGGCGATTCGGTGAAGACCATCGCCGCGAAGGTTCGGCCGTTGCTCGAGCGGTACTCGAGCCCGAGGCCCACGTAGTTGAAGCGCCGGCTCGTGATCTGGCCCCAGTGGACGGGACTGCCCTTCCAGAGCCGATAGATGTGGCGCGCAGCGTCTGACCGGGCATAGCCGGTATAGGCGATGTTCTCGCCGTGGCTGTAGTTCGTCGCGCCGCTGTCCCGCAGCTGGCGGGAGACTGCCGCTGATCGTGTGGCTCATCACGTTCGCGGCAGCCATCCGCTTGGCGCGCATCTCCGCGATCGCCGAGAGCCTGCCCCAGGTCTGCAGCGGCTTCAGGCCCAGCGCCACGCGATCGGCGTTGATCCACTGGATGATGCTGCGCTCGGTCGTGGTGAAGCCGGCGCGGGCCGGTGTTGCGGCGGCGCCGAGGACGAGCCCGGCGAGCAGGATCGCGGCAAGGGCGGTCGGGAGACGGCGAATCAGAGGGCGCATGGGGTCGGTACCTCGGCGTGTGGGGGGCCACGTCGGAGCGACCAGCGTAGTCGCACCGTCAAATCTGCCGCGACCGCAGCGCTCCAGCCCGAACGGCTCGGACTGCGTCAGCGGTATGCCGCGAGGGCCCGATCCAGGGTCGCCGCCACGTCCTCGCGGAGGGCCGCAGGCTCGAGCACCTCCACGTCGGCGCCCCAGGACAGGATCCACAGCCGGATCTCGATGGTGCCCGCGACCGTCGCCCGCCAGCGCAGCGAGCCGTCGGGCTGCGGCTCGACGCGCTGGCGTCGGATGCCAGGTCGCCTCGCGGACCCGGCCGGCGACGTCCGGCGCGAAGCGCAGCACGACCGTCGACCGGCGGCTGGTCCGCGATGATGTCCCACGCCCGCTGCAGCGTCGTCTCGATCGTGCCCGCCTCGGCCGTCCCGGCTCGGGCGGCTCGAAGGTCCGCGGCGTGAGCGCGACATCCCGGATGCGCTCGATCTTGAAGGTCCGCAGCCCGTCGCGGGTCTCGTCCCAGCCGATGAGGTACAGCGCGTGCGTCTGGAGCGACGGCTCGATGAGGTACGGCCGGACGACGGCCCGCCGCGGCGCGGCGCCGGGCGCGTAACGGGCCGGCTCGTAGTCGAGCTCGACGACGCGGCGCTCGGCCCAGGCCCGGGTCAGCAGGTGGACCTCGCTGGCTGAACGCCTCGTCGCGCGGACGCTGCGACGAGGACGTCGAGCGTCCGTTCGACGTGCTCCGCCAGCGGCGCGGGGCAGGACCTCCTGCGAGCTTCTCGAACGCGGCCGCCAGGTCGGGGTCGTACTTGTCGGCGTAGCGGACCATCAGCCGCGCCGACAGGACCACGGCCATCGCCTCGGCCAGGGTCAGCTTGAGCGGCGGGCAGGAACCCTCGTCACCGACGACCCCCCAGCGGCCGCTCGTCGGACCAGACCGCGACCCCGATCTCCTCGTCGATCGCGCGTCAGGTCGCGGTAGACGGTCCGGCCGGACATCCGACCCGGCGGGCGATCTCGGCCGGTCGCATGCCGTCGGGGTGGGCGCTGAGGACCGACACGACGCGAACCAGCCGGGCCAGCCGGTCGCGCTTTGCGGCGTATCGGTCCGCCGGTCGTCGTCCATGGTCATCGGGCCGGAGGATAGATGACGACCTCGCGGTCGCGCTCCGTCGCGGTCAGCCGGACGCTCGATCGTTGCCGTGGAGCGCCTCGGGCACGATCCCGGCCGCCTCGCCGTTGACGCGTCCCGCGACCTGGCCGAGCTGGCCGTCGAGGAAGACCCAGTAGTCGAGCTGGCCGCGCCACCGGTGGAGGTCGGCCCCGCCGACCAGCCAGCGCGACCTGCGGAAACGCCTCCCGGAACGTCGGGCCGTCGACGGCGACCCGGCAGCGCCGCGCGCGGGCGCCCTCGATGACCTCGACGCCGCGGTCCTCGGCGGTCGCCCGAATGCCTGCCGAGAGCGCGACGTCAGCGCCTGGAGGTCGACCGTCGTCGGCCGACGCGTCCGGGACGTCGGCCGGGCGCCAGCCGCGTCGCCGGCGTCGCGATGCCAGGCCCGCTCGCCGATCCGCGCGGCACCGTACGTCCGAGCTGCCGGTCGGTCGCCACGTACGCGAGCCAGCGGAAGTCGCGCCCGATCGCGACGCCCGGTCAGCGTCGACCGACCCGACCGGTCGCAGGTCGACCGTCGCGCGCTCATGCTCGAGCTCGAGCTCGGCCGTACCGCCGGCCGCGAGCCGCCGTCGCACAGCGGCGGCTCGCGCCTGCCGGTCGGTCGGCCCGAAGCGCGACGCGCACGGGACCTCGTCGCGCAGGGCGACTCGTTGGCGACGGCGGCCGCCGGCGAACAGCGACGCCGGTGACCGACGGTCAGCGCGACCGCGACGAGGCATCCCGCGCGACCAGCCGGCGCCGGCGCATCGCGGTCCGCCCGAGCAGCCGCCGCGGCGATCCCGAAGCCGCTGAACAGGCTGGTCGCCGACGAGCGCGAGCAGCCACGGATAGGCGGCCTCCAGCGACGGCAGGAGCGTCTGCGACCCGAAGGCCAGGAGCTGGGTGACGAGCCCCGCGATCGAGGGGACCAGGAACAGCAGCGCGCGCGATGCCGAGCCAGACGATCGCCGGGAACGGCGACTCGCCGCGCGCGACCGGCGGCCAGCGATCGCGCCGAGCGACGGCGATGACGACCGGACCGAGCGCCAGCAGGCCCACCACGAGGTCGAGCGGACCGCCCGGCCGGTAGGCGAGCAACACGAGGCCGGCCGTCAGCGTCCAGCAGGCGACCAGGGCGATGCGCGATCAGCCGGAGCTCGAAGGTCCGGACCCGCATCGCGGGAGTCTAGTCGGCGCGGATCGGTGCATCCGCTCGGACCCGTACCGGACGCAGTACCAGAAAGTACCGGGACGGTAGCGGACCGAAGGGTCATCGCCGCGCAGGCACCGGCCGACACGAACATGCCCGTACCGCACCGGACCGACCGGCCGGCACACAGAAGGACAGAGGGACACGTGGGACATGGCCGGCCAGGCACAGCGCGGGTCACGGGGCACGGGCGACATCCCGCCACGCTCGCCTCGTCATCGAGCCGAGGCGGCCACCGCGGCCGCCGCGGTCGCACTCCAGCCCGGCCAGCCGAAGCGACGGCGCGCCGGCGACCGGCACCGACCGCGCCGGCGACCCGCTCGTCGACCGCTCCTGCCTCATGAAGGGCCTGACGCCGACTGAGGCGGCCAACCTGACCGCGTTCCTCTGCGGGCTCCCGCCGCGCGACGTGCACTGGTCCCTCAAGCCAGGTCAACCAGCTGCTGTTCCTGCGCGAGATGCAGCGAACCGGCCGGTTCGGCGAGGCCGCCGACCCCGGACGTGCACGACGGCACGACCGTCACTGACAACCGCAATATCATCGGCCAGGCGGCGGGCCCTCCTCCCGCCGTCCACGGTCAGTTCCTACCGAAGCGGCGCCGAGCCTCCTCCCGGCGCCGCTTCGGCTGTCTCCGGCGCGTCCGATGCCGAGCCCTCGCGCATCCGGTCGGACATCCCGGCGGCCGCCTGTACACTCGCGCGCGGTCCCGCCGTCCTGGAGGAGCACCACACGATGCACACACACAAGCGCCTCGCGCGCGCTGGCCCTGATCGCGCTGTCGCGATCGGCTGCACGACGCCAGCACGGGCGGCACGACGCCGTCGCCGCGGTCGCCAGCCAGCCGCCCGTCACGGCCGCGCCGTCCGTGGCCCCGAGCGTGGCCCCGTCGAGCGCCGCCGCCGACGCGTGCGCCGAGGACAGCCTGACGACCGTGACCGCCGGGCAAGCTGACGATCGGGACGGACAACCCGGCCTATCCGCCGTACTTCGCCGGAACGCCGACGGCGCACGACCGACGCCGTGGGAGCTCGGCGACCCGACGAACGGCGAGGGCTTCGAGAGCGCCGTCGCGCTACGCCATCGCCGAGCAGCTCGGGTTCGCCAAGGACGAGGTCGCCTGGTCGTCGTGCCCGTTCGCCAACTCGTTCGCCCCGGGCCCAAGACGTTCGACATCGACCTCAACCAGGTCTCGTACAGCGCCGAGCGCGCCGAGACCGTCGACCTGTCCGACGGCTACTACTTCGTGAACCAGGCGCGTCGTGGCGCTCGAGGACAACGCCGGTCGCCAGCGTCACGACGATCGCCGGCGCTCAAGGACTACAGGTTCGGCGCCCAGGTCGGGCACGACGAGCCTCGAGACATCACCGACGTCATCGCGCCGACGACCGAGGCCGCGCGTCTACGACACCAACGACGCCGCGATCGCGGCCCTCAAGGCCAAGCAGATCGACGCGCATCGTCGTCGACCTGCCGACGGCGTTCTTCATGACCGCCGCCCAGCTCGACGACGGCGTCATCGTCGGCCAGTTCGACGGCCCGGCGCCGACGCCGAGCACTTCAGCGTCGTCCTGACCAAGGGCAGCCCGCTGACCGCGTGCGTCAACGAGGCGATCGACGCGCTTGACCGACGACGGCACGCTCGACGCGATCACGCCAGGAGTGGCTCGCCGACAAGGCGGCGGCCCCGGTCCTCAAGCCCTAGCCGCAGCCGGCGCCCGCCGCAGGACCGTCGGAGGCCGCGCGACATCGGCCCGCTCGGCCGACTCCGGCGAGCCTCCGTCGCGCCGCGCGGCGACCGCGCGCAGCTCCTCGCGGTCGATCGCGATCGCGCTCGTCAGCACGGTCGTCGTCTTCGGCGCTCATCGCCTGGGTCGTCGTCAACGCGCCGGGCTGGCCGGCGGTCCAGCAGTCGTTCCTCGACGCGCGAGGTCTTCTGGGACGTCGCTGCCCGAGCCTGGTCGGCGCGTTCCTGGATCAACGTCCAGCTGTTCCTGATCGCCGAGGTCCTCATCCTCGCCGTTCGGCCTGCTGCTGGCGGTCATGCGCAGCCTGCCCGGGCCCGGTCTTCTTCCCGCTCCGGCTCATGGCGACGATCTACATCGACGTCTTCCGGGCGATGCCGGGCGTCCTGATCATCTTCGTGCTCGGGCTTCGGCATCCCGGCGCTGCGGATCGCCGGCGTGCCCAACGACCGCGTTCTTCTGGGCGATCGTCGCGCTGACGCTGGTCTACTCCGCGTACGTGTCGGAGGTCTACCGCGCCGGCATCGACTCGGTCCATCCCGAGCCAGGAGGCGGCCGCCCGCTCGCTCGGCCTGTCGCCGGCTCCAGTCGCTCCGCTACGTCGATCTGCCGCAGGCCGTGCGGCGGGTCATCCCGCCGCTGCTCAACGACTTCATCGGGCTCCAGAAGGACACCGTGCTGGTGTCGTTCATCGGCGTCGTCGAGATCTTCCGGCACGGCCCAGATCAAGCAGGCGGCGACGTTCAACTTCACGCCGTACCTCGGCGGTCGCGCTCGTCTTCCTCGTCGTGACCATCCCGCTCGCCCGGTTCACCGACTGGCTCGTCGCGCGCGAGCGACCGGCGTACCGGCGTGGCCGGTCCGGCAGGCGGCGGCGCCGGATGGACGGCGGCCGACGACGCGCTGCGCGATCGAGGGCCTGCACAAGTCGTTCGGGCACGCTCGAGGTCCTGCGCGGCATCGACCTCGCCGTCGCGCGAGCACGAGGTCGTCTGCCTCATCGGCGCGTCCGGGTCGCGGCAAGTCCACGCTCCTGCGCTGCATCAACCTGCTCGAGCCGATCGACGCCGGGCGGATCGTCATCGAGGGCGACGGAGATCACCGGCCGAGGGCGTCGACGTCGACCGGTCCGGCGCCGGATCGGCATCGTGTTCCAGGCGTTCAACCTGTTCCCGCACATGTCGGTGCTCGACAACGTGACGCTCGGCGCCGCGCAAGGTCCTCGAGCCGCCGCGAGCGGACGCCGAGGCGGACGCGACCGCGCTGCTCGAGCGGTTCGGGCTCGCCGACAAGCGCGACGACTACCCCGACCGGCTGTCGGGCGGCCAGCAGCAGCGCGTCGCGATCGTCCGGGCGCTGGCGATGGAGCCCGACCTGCTGCTGCTCGACGAGGTCACGAGCGCGCTCGACCCGGAGCTCGTCGCCGAGGTGCTCAACGTGATCCGGAGCTGGCGGCACGGCGGCATGACGATGCTCATCGCGACCCACGAGATGGGCTTCGCGCGCGACATCGCCGACCGCGTCTGCTTCCTCGACGCGGGCCGGATCCTCGAGGAGGGCCCGCCCGCGACAGATCTTCCGCGAGCCGCAGCGAAGCCCGGACCACGCCAGTTCCTGCAGCGGATCATCGAGGCCGGCCGGCTGTAGGCCGGCACCGGGCGGCTCAGCGGCGGTCGGCCGGTCCCCGCGCCGCGTCGACGAAGAACGCGAACAGCCGCTCGAACGCCGCGCGGCGTCGACTCGGTCCGCTCGGGGTGGCACTGGACGCCGAGCACGAACCGCCCGTCGCCGGCTCTCGATGCCCTCGATCAGGTCGCCGGCCGGGCTCGCGGCCCGGGCGTTGGGCACGAGCCCGGGCGCCAGGTCGGCCGGCCCGATGGCCTGGTGGTGGTACGTGTTCACGTCGACGACGCCGCCGCGGGCGTTCGTCGGGAAGAGGATCCGGGCGAGCCGCGTGCCGGGCTCCACGCGCAGGGGATGCGTTCGGGCCGGACCGCTGCCCCAGGCAGGTCCCTCGTGGCCGCCGACGTCCTGGCAGCAGCGTGCCGCCCGAGAACACGTTGATCGCCTGGAGGCCGCGGCACACGCCCAGGACGGGCAGTGCGCGTTCCGTGGCCAGCTGCCCAGGCCGTCGCCTCCAGCTCGTCCCTCGCCGGATCGATGTCACGGCTGCCGCGATTCGGCTGGCCGTAGCGAGCGGGATCGATGCCGCCGCCACCGCTGAGCAGAAGCCCGTCCATGGTCCGGAGAGCGCCGGCCTCCTGCGCCCGCCCGAGGCCCGCGTGCACGAGCACCGCACTGGCACCGTGCCTCGCCAGGGCCGCCGCGTACAGCGCCTGACGCCGCTCGGCGAGCGCGGGATCCGGGGTCGTCGCTGGATCGCGACCGTGACGACGATCCGTGGGGCGCCGGGCGTGGTCACCGGCCGAGGATAGCCCTAGGACGCGGGAGGCGGCGTCAGCTCCTGCTCGTCGACCTCGGCGCCCGGGATGATGGAGAGCGTCCAGCCGACGCGGATCGTGTTCGGGTCGTAGGCCGCGCTCTCCGGGTCGAGGGACGGCCTCGTCGCGCGGTTCCAGTAGCCGATGCTCTGCGTCGTCGTCTCGAACTGGCGGGCGATCGACGTGAGCGTGTCACCTGGTTGGACGCGGTAGACGAAGAACGTCGGCAGCGGCGTCGCAGTCGGGCGGCCGAAGCTGATGGTGGGAGTGGGACCGGCGGGCACCGGCGTCGCGATCAGCCCGTCGGGCGTGGTTGTTGCCGTCGTTCCGTCCGGGACGGGTGCCTGTCCTGCCGGCCGGCTGCGGAACGCACGCGATGACACCGAGGGCTACCAGTCCCGCAGACACGCCGAAGGGCGCGATCGATCGCGTCATGCCGGCGGTCCCTGGCGTGGGTGAGTCGACGGGCGTCGGCTCCTGCAGCGAGAACTCCGGCGGCAAGCGCGAGGCCCTCGCTCAGCGGTCGCGATCCGGTTTCGACCGCCGCGCTTGGCAACGAAGGCAGCCCGGTCCGCGGCGAGCAGCACCTCCGCGGCCGTCTCGCCGTCCTCGGGGAAGGTCGAGACCCCGATCGAGGCAGAGACGGTCGCGCCTTCGGCGGCCCAGCGTGACCCAGGCCCACCGATCCCGGCCACGGCGGTGCGGACCGCCTCGGCGACGCGCAGGGCGCCGGCGGCATCGGAGTTGGGCAGGAGCAGGACGAACTCGTCGCCGCCGTAGCGGAAGACGAGGTCGATGCTGCGACCGGCCGCCCGCAGGCTCGTGGCAATTGCGCGCAGCAGCTCATCGCCGGCCTGGTGGCCCAGCGTGTTGTTGACCGCGCGGAAGTCGTCGAGATCGACCATGACCAGGCTGAACGGGTCGCCGTCCGCCACGAGCCGCGCCAGCCACTCCTGGAACGTGCCGTGGTTGTACAGCCTGGTGAGGGCGTCGGTGCGCGCGCGAACCTCGATCGCGCGGTAGACCTCGGCGTTTGGCCGGATGTGATTCGAGCCCGCCCTCGGACGGGTGGCGGGAATAACAGCCAAGGGCGAGCTGCTGATCGCGCTAGCCGATACGGTGGCGCCGTTCCGATCCGGATTCTGGTGCTGGAGGAGTCACCATGATCGTCGTGTTCGACGTCGGCAACTCGGAGATCACCGTCGGCATGTTCGACGCTGAGGAGCTCGTCTCGCACTGGCGGCTGACGACGGCCGCGCAGAGGACTGCCGACGAGCTGGCGATGCTGATCCGGTCGATCACCGGAACCGCCTTCGGGCAGTTTGAAGTCGCCATGGGCTCGGCAATCTGCTCGGTGGTTCCGTCGGTGACGCCCGTGCTGGCGGCGGCGTGCGAGATTTGCTTCGACTCCGCCCCGATCATCATCGACGCCCGCTCGGATCTGCCGGTCACGCTCGACGTCGAGGAGCCCAACACCGTCGGCGCTGACCGCATTGCCAACACGCTGGCGGCAAGCAGGGTCTACAAGCGCGACTGCATCGTGGTCGACATGGGGACGGCGACCACTTTCGACTGCATAACGGCGGACGCGGTCTTTCTGGGAGGCGCGATCATGCCCGGGATCATGATCTCGGCCGACACCCTCTTTCGGCGGACCGCCCAGCTGGCGGCGACCGAGATTTACCCACCGGAAATGGTCATCGCCCGGCGCACCGACGAGTGCATCCGCGCCGGAGTGCTGTTTGGAGCCGTGGACTCGATCGATGGCATGGTCCGCCGGATCAAGGGGGAGTGGCCCAACGAGACCCCGCCGCTCGTCATCGCGACCGGGGGAATGGCCGAAGTCATCCACCCCCATTCGAGCGAGCTGGAGCTGGTTGACCCGACCCTGACCCTCAAGGGGATACGCCTGGGCTACGAGCTCCTGGCGGGTTGACTCCGGCTCGAAAAACCGGTTAAATTGAAGGTTGTTAGCACTCACCCCTGCTGAGTGCTAACGCCCGAAACCTTCATATCCAGCCACTCTTTCCAGCAGAAGGACAGCTCACATGGCTACAAAAACCCAATCCAGCACCAAAGTCGCGCCCCTGGCCGACCGCGTCGTCGTCAAGCGCTCGAAGAGACCGAGCAGATGCGCGGCGGACTCTACATCCCCGACACCGCCAAGGAAAAGCCGCAGCAGGGCGAGATCGTCGCCGTCGGCCCCGGCCGCTTCGAGAAGAACGCGCGTCCCGATGGACGTCAAGGTCGGCGACAAGGTGCTGTACGGGAAGTACAGCGGCACCGAAGTCACCCTCGATGGCGAGCAGCTACCTGATCCTGCGCGAGTCCGACGTCCTCGCCGTCATCGGCTGAGCCGTAGACGTCACCTACGACAACCACGATAGAGAATCCATATGGCAGCCAAGGAACTCCATTTCAACATCGACGCGCGCGCGGCCCTCAAGCGCGGCGTCGACCAGCTCGCCGAGGCGGTGAAGGTCACCCTCGGCCCCAAGGGCCGGAACGTCGTCATCGACAAGAAGTTCGGCGCCCCGACGGTCACCAAGGACGGCGTCACCGTCGCCAAGGAAATCGAGCTTTCGGATCCGCTCGAGAACATGGGCGCGCAGATGGTGAAGGAAGTCGCGACCAAGACGTCGCGACCTCGCCGGCGACGGCACCACGACCGCGACCGTGCTCGCGCAGGCGATCTTCCGCGAAGGCCTCAAGAACGTCACGGCCGGCGTCGAACCCGATGGCGCTCAAGCGCGGCATCGACAAGGCCGTCGCCGCCGTCGTCGAGGAGCTCAAGAAGATCTCGCGTCCCGACGCACGGGCAAGAAGGAAATCGCGCAGGTCGGCACGCATCTCCGCGAACAACGACAAGGAGATCGGCGACCTGATCGCCGAGGCGATGGAGAAGGTCGGCAAGGACGGCGTCATCACGGTCGAAGAGGCCAAGGGCCTCGAGACGACGCTCGAGACGGTCGACGGCATGCAGTTCGACCGCGGCTACCTCTCGCCGTACTTCGTCACCGATCCGGAGAAGATGGAAGCCGTCCTCGAGGACGCGCTGATCCTCATCCACGACAAGAAGATCTCGTCGATGAAGGACCTCCTCCCGGTCCTCGAGAAGGTCGCGCAGATGGGCAAGCCGCTGCTCATCATCGCCGAGGACATCGAAGGCGAGGCGCTCGCGACGCTCGTCGTGAACAAGCTCCGCGGCACGCTCCACGTCGCCGCCGTCAAGGCGCCGGGCTTCGGCGATCGCCGCAAGGCGATGCTGCAGGACATCGCGGTCCTGACCGGACGGCCAGGTCATCTCCGAGGAAGTCGGCTTCAAGCTCGAGAACGCCGTCGTCACCGACCTCGGCCGCGCGAAGCGCATCGTCGTCGACAAGGACAACACGACGATCATCGATGGCGCCGGCGACGACGACGAAGATCCAGGGCCGCATCAAGGAGATCCGCGTCGGCGATCGACAAGAGCACGTCGGACTACGACAAGGAGAAGCTCCAGGAGCGTCTCGCGAAGCTCGCCGGCGGCGTGGCGGTGATCAACGTCGGCGCCGCGACCGAGAGCCGAGATGAAGGAGAAGAAGGCCCGCGTCGAGGACGCGCTGCACGCCACGCGCGCGGCGGTCGAAGAGGGCATCGTCCCCGGCGGCGGCGTCGCGCTCATTCGCGCGCAGAAGGCGCTCAAGGGCCTCAAGCTCGAGGAGCCGACGAGCAGATCGGCGTCGACATCATCCGTCGCGCGATCGAGGAGCCGATCCGCATGATCGTCCAGAACGCCGGCGGCGAAGGCTCGATCGTGGTCGAGAAGGTGCGCAGCGTCGAAGGACAACGAACTTCGGCTACAACGCCCTGACCGACGCGTACGAGGACCTGGTGCGGCCGGCGTCATCGACCCGACCAAGGTCACGCGCACGGCGCTGCAGAACGCGGCGTCGATCGCGGGCCTGCTCCTCACGACCGAAGCACTGATCGTCGAGAAGAAGGAGACGGCCGGCGCGGGCCGCAGGGTGGCGCTGCCGGGCGGCGGCGGCATGGGCGGGATGTACTAGAGCTCGGATTCTCGAGTTTGTAAGAGAACGGAGCCCGCTTTCGCGGGCTCCGTTTTTTTTTGTTTTACTGGCTACTCGAGTTGCTGGATACTGAATTGCGTTTAGAGTTTTCCGTTCTTGCGTTTTCCGTTGTTGCGTTACGGGCGAGTGGTCAGTGGAGCCAAGAACGCGACAACGGACGGCGAAACGACGGTAAGCTCACGGCGCGAGGGGGGGGTGCCGCGCGATGCTCTCCTTACCGCGCCGATGGTAAACTTTCGGCAAATCCAACGCTTCTGCCCGTCAGGGAGCCAGAGAACTGCGGCCTAGCCCTCTACGATGAGGGTGACCGGGTTGTTCAGATAGATCGGCTTCTCCTCGCGGCGCGAGTGAATCAGCCGCAGGAACCAGTTCTCCTCCCGTGGCTGCCCGCCGTGCTCCATGATCAGCTTGGCCGAGCTCGGCGACCTCGTACGGATCCATGCGAAGGCAGCCGTGGGACGCCGCCGATCCCAGACTCTCCACTGCGTCGGTGCCGTGGATGTAGTAGTCGGGCTCCTTGAAGAAGATCTTCACGACCTTCATCGGATTCTTCGGATCGCCGGGGCCGGCCGGTCTTCTTCCCCTTTGCCCAGGCCGAGTTCGGCGGCGGACGCCAGCTCGGGTTCCAGATCATCTTCCTGATGTTGTACGTCCCGCGCGGGGTCGGATACCGGCTCAGTTCCGACCGCAACCTGGAAAGTCTTGAGCGTTGTGTCGCCGCGCGTCACGTAGAGCATTCCGCTCTGAAACGCTAGCCCGCAAAACGACTGGCAGCTCCCGAGCGGTGACGGGCGGTTGAAACGAATCCCTCGCCGCCGGAACGGCGGTTTGCGGCAGGCCGATCTGCGCCCGCCCAGCGGCTGGAAGGAAGACAGGAATGGCCGCGGCCACGCTCAGGATTTTCGGCGATCTATGCATGTATGGTTTGATTGTTGTGGTTGGTTGGTATTCGGAATTACACTCTGCAAGCGGGGCCGTTCCAAGGAAAGCCATGTTTGCAAATCGGTCATTGGAGAAGCCACGCGACCGCCTCTCCGGCGATGTTCCCGGGCACCGAGTGGCCACCGGCAAATTCGACGAACGTCACCTGATACCCATCGCGCTCGAGCCGGTCAACGATCCGGTGAGAGCACCTCACCGCCGGTAGAATCAGGTCCTCGCTGCCATGCGAAACGAACACCTTCGGTTTGCCGGAGCCCTGTGGAATCGTCATGAAGCCGGGCGAGAATGCAATCACGTGCGTGAACAGCTCGGCGTTCCTCAGGCCCAGCGACAGCGCGTACGACGCTCCGTCCGAGAAGCCCTCGATCGCGACTCGCGCCGCGTCGACGGCGACGAGCTCGAACGCCTTCACGAGTGCGTGATCGATGAAGTCCACGTCCGCTCCGAATCCACCGTCGAGCAGGTCCCAACCGCGACTCTCGCGTCCGGCGCCACCAGCACCAGGCCGCGCTGATCGCGCGTACCGGCGGAACGGCTGGACGGCATCGTGCGGCGTTCGAGCCCGCACCGTGGAGCATCAACACGAACGGCGCCGGACGCGAGACATTGATAGCTGTCGGGAACGTACACGACCCCATCCCGCTTTCCCCCGAGACCGAGCGGACGCAGGCCCGGGCGTCGCCCGCCCGACACCCTCGCCGCGGGCCGCGCCGTGATGATCCCGTTTTCACTCTTTCTCGCGCTTCGGCCCCGTCGCCCCGCGTCAGTGTCCACGTGGCCTCCTTCGCCCGCTGCTAATGCCGGATGCGTACCACCTGCCCTGATCTGAGCCCTTATTGCTCCGGACTTCCATGTTTCGTAACATTAGGTCATGAGCAAAGCGCGCCGAAAACGGAGAGCCGGATGACGACGAGCAAGGAAACGGAGTGGATGAATCATCCGCGGCTGCGAAAGCTGGTGACAGCGGTGAACGAGCTCACGCTCGCTGAGCGCCTGACGCTGGTGAAAGGACTGGTCCCCGCGATCGCCGACGAATTGTCCGATACCGAGTACGAGAAGATTCGTCGACGCGATCCGGCTCAAGGGCGAGCGCTTCCACGAGGCCCAGTCGCATCCCGGGAGAGGGCAGGGCCGAGCGAAAGGTTCCGGGCGAGCGGGACATGCGAAGGAAGATGATGGCTTCGAGCGGCGGCCGGTCGTGAGTCTGCCGTGGACACTTGGGAATCGTCCTGGCAGCCGCGCTGCTGTTCGCGCTTTACGCGGGCAATACCCGACGAAAGCCCTGAGCTAAAGACCCAGCGCCAGCTGAACGGGCGCCGCCGTAAGTGACGTAGCTCCCGGGCCGAACGGACCTGTCACACGATCCTGCGAAGATGCGGTGAGACGTCCCTTGAAGCGCGCGCGCCGCAGAGAGTCGCCCACCGTCTTCAGCGCGGTTTGCGGATTGTTGCAGTTCTCGCTCAGGTGCGCCAGCACAATGTTGTTGAGTCCCGGGTGAATGCATTGCCCGGCCGTCCGGGCTGCGACGCGGTTGCTCAAATGGCCGAATCTGCCGCCGATGCGCATCTGAACCGACATTGGGTAGGGGCCCGCCCGAAGCATGCCCTCATCGTGATTGGCCTCGAGAACCAGCACGTCCAGTCGATCCAGCGAGCGCATCACGCTCTCGGACACGTGCCCCAGGTCGTAGATGATTCCGGCGCGCGCGCCGTCCGCGAGGCAGGTGACGATCACGCCGATCGGCTCGGTGGCATCATGCGCGACAGGCACCGTCTCGAGGCGAAAGTCCCCGATTTCGACGATGCTCCGCCGCGGAGTCAGAATCATCTTGAGACCGCTCCAGTCGGGGCACATCATCCTGGTGCCGCGCGGTGGAAATGATCGTCCAGCCCCAGCGCTTGGCAGCGGCAGCGGCGCCCTTCGCGTGGTCGTTGTGCTCGTGCGTGACGACAACTGCCTCGATCGATTCCGGCGCGACGCCGGCAACAGCCAGCCTGCGCTTGAGGATGCGCGGCGCGAACCCGGCATCCACCAGGATGCGCGAGCCGGCCCCCTCGATCAGGATGGCGTTGCCATTGCTTCCGCTTCCCAACACCCAGAGCTTCATCCGAGCTGCTTTCTCCCCCTCCGCATCCCAGCGCCGGCGGTGCGCTTCTGTCAGCTGCTTCCGCGCCCGTTTGCCCAGCTTCACCTGCCGGCGCGCCATCGCACGCTCGGCCACCTCGAGAAATCTAGCCAGCTCGAACGTGTCGTACGGCGGCGATTCTCCCCACGAGAACGGCGGCACGACCTTCGGCGGCATCGCGCTCCCGAATATGTTGGCGCCGGCGCCGATGACCGATCCCGTCGCTCAGCATCGTGCCGATCCCGGTCTTGGCGTGGTCGCCGAAAAGAGTTCCGAGAAACTGCATGACCGGTGCTCGCGCACGCCCGACGGCGTCCAGAGCTGCACCGGCCCGTAGGTGTTCTTGAGATTGCTGGTGGTGGTCAGCGCGCCGAGGTTGACCCAGCGGCCGAGATAGGAGTGGCCGACGAATCCCGTCGTGCCCCTTGTTGCTGTGTCCGACGAAAATCGTGTTGCTCAGCTCGCCGCGCACCTTGCACATGTCGCCGATCGACGAGCTCGCGACGCGGTCGCCGCAGCACCTGGGATCCGGCTCCGACGTACATCGGCCCGATCGAGACGCGTGAACGGCGACACGACGGCGCCGCGACGGACGCAGGATCGGACCCGCCGCGACATCGAACACGACGTTGGCTCCGATCTCAGCGCCTTCTTCGATGAACACGTCTCCCTTGCCGGAGACAGTCAGGTCGCGGCGTGCCCATGTCGAGGCTCCTGGCGCCGGCGCGGAATGTCTTCGATCAGCTGATCGCGCACGAGCGTCGCCGATGAAATCCCACACCTCGTCATCCACCGCCCGGCAATCTTCCGTCCGCCGAGGCTGGTGCTGGATCGTTCCGAGGTCGAGAGTGCCGTCGGCGAACTTCGATGCCGGCACCGGCCGCGCGAGTCGCACCGCGCACGACGCATCCATCGCACATCAGCAGATCGAACGGCGCTACCTCGAGGTCGAGCGGAACGATGCACCGGCTGTTCACGACCACCGCCCCGGCCGGGATCTCGGCGTCGGGCGGAACGGCTGCGGCGCGTCCGCTCCTCGAAGTCGGCGAGGTGCGCTGGAGCCGAGGAACCCGGCGCTCGTCATCGATGTCGCGCGCTCCCACCGCTGACGAATCGAGCGAGCGTCCCGGCGCGCATCTCGGAGCACGGGCCGCGTCAGCGCGAACGGCTCGAACTGCTCGCGCCCGGACGTCGTCGTAGAAATAGAGCTCGCTCACGACTCCGCTTCAGCTCCGGAGGCAGCGAATCCACCAGCCTCTTCAGGTCGGCCGCCTTTTCGGTCGTCGTCACCAGCGTCGAGCCCGTCGCGCGCGACGACCACGAGGTCGTCGACGCCGTACATGCACGACGCGTTCCCCCTCGGTGTGGACCACGTTGTCGCTGCCGTCGAGCGAGATGCACGTCACCGCTCGTCAGCGTTCCCCAGGTCGTCGCGCGGGCGCACCCGGCGCAGCGCCGCCCACGTGCCGACATCGTCCCAGCCGAATTCGCCGGGGACACGACCATCACGCGGCTCGCTTCGCTCGAGCACGCCGACGTCCACCGAGACCGGCGGTCGACGGCGCGAAAGAACCCGGCGAGGTTCGTCCGGACGCGCGTCTTGAGCGCCCGCGCCACTCCCTGGTGTGAGCGCGCACCTCGTCGAGAAAATCCCCGACGCGCCAGACGAAGATCCCCGAGTTCCAGAGATATCCGTCGCTGCACCATCGCCTCGGCGCTGCGCGCGATCCGGCTTCTCGACGAA
Source organism: uncultured Actinomycetota bacterium (assembly GCA_963841395.1). Taxonomy (GTDB): domain Bacteria; phylum Actinomycetota; class Actinomycetes; order Mycobacteriales; family Pseudonocardiaceae; genus Actinophytocola. The sequence goes on along the minus strand of CAWJCX010000050.1, from coordinate 334,789 downwards.
GCGCTCGACGCGCGACGCGCCGCGTCGCTGCCCGCGATCGCCGGGCTGGATGTAGCCGAACCCGGGATCGGGCCGGGTCGGCACCACGCCGACCGTCACCAGGCTGCTGTCGTCTCGAGCGCGACCTCGGCGGCCTTCAGCAGCGTCGCCGCGGAACCCCTCGTCATCGCCGATCGCCCAGTCGGCGTGGACGCAGATCATCGTCGCATCCGCGCCGTCGCGGCGCGCGATCTCGTGCGCCGCCCACGCGAGCGCCGCAGCCGTTCCCGCCGGCTTCGGCTCGGCGATGATGTTCTCGGCGGGCAGCTCCGGCAGCAGCGCGCGATCGGCGTCGACGAGAGCCGCGTTCGTCAGCACCAGCGTCCGCTCGGCGCGACGAGCGGCGCGAGGCGCTCGAGCGCGTCGGCGAGCAGCGGCTTCGTCAGTGGCGAGCGGAAGCAGCTGCTTCGGCCGCGCCGGGGTGCTCAGCGGCCAGAACCGCGAGCCGACGCCGCCGGCGAGGACGACCGCCCAGCGGCTCACTCGCCCGCCGATCCCTGCGTTCGTCGCGACGCCGGTGAGCTCGGCGGCGCGCGCATACAGCTTCTTCGGGCTGAACGGCTTGGTGATGAACTCGCGTCGCGCCGAGCTCCATCGCGTCCCGCTGGTGCTGCGTCCTGGCCGGCCGGCGGTGAGGATGATGCAGGGCAGGGCGCTGCAACCGCTCGTGCGCGCGCATCCGGCGCAGCACGTCGAGGCCGCTCAGCTGCGGCATCATCAGGTCGAGCAGCACGAGGTCGACTGTCCTGCTTCGCGCTCCAGCACTCGAGCGCCTCGCGGCCGTCGTAGGCGAGCGTCACCCGGAACGGGCCCTGCTCGAGCTTCATCTTGATGATGCGGCCGATGTGCGGCTCGTCGTCGGCGACGAGCACGTGGCACGTTCGCGTCATGGGTTGCGTCAGATCAGGGACGCGATGTTGCCGCGATGCCGGCGCACATCGAACAGCAGCCGGCCGAGGTCTGCCGAGGGTACGGAGCACGAGCAGGAGGAGCGTCTCGTCGGCCAGCGCCGAACGATCGCATACCCCTTCTCGTGCTCGACGACCGCGGTCGCAGCAGACCGCCGTGCAGTCGCGGCCTTGCCGAGCTCGTCGGCCGCGCGAGACGATGGCCGGGACGCGCGCCGCGAGGTCCTCGGTAGTCGAGCCCTGGCGCGGCGAATGCCTGTCGATGAGCAGACCGTCGCTTGCCCAGCACGAGGACGGCGTCCACGCCCCGGACGTTGGCGAAGAGCGGTCGACGAAATCTCGAATGGTGGGCATCGGCTGGCGGGAAAGATTGGCGAAGCTAGAAAGCGTCAAACGGTGAAGTCAAGCGACGTACTCGCTTGAACTGTCATAAGTTACGCGGTATTGTTGTGAAGCAACTCCTGCCGTCGCCAAACTGCCTAAATCTGCATGAAACTCGCGCTTCGCACTGATCGCGATGCTGTCGACCGTCGCTGGCACAGCCGCATGCCGACGACCCGCTCGAGTTCGGGGCAACTCGCGAGACGTCACATCGATACCCTCGTCGGTGTTCGCTCTGACCGGCACGCCCGCCGGGTATCCCGACGCGCTCACCATCACCGGCCGGCCAGACCATTCCGGTGTCGTGGGCTTCGGCGGATTCGACGTCGCCTTCGACATCGATGCGTCAGGAACCGGGCTCGTCATGCACGCCGGCGACGGCGCGTCGTCAGCACACGGCGGATTCGTGCCGCAGGTTGGCCTGCAGATAGTCCCCGGCACCTTCGAGAGCGTTCTCGACCGCGCCCGACGGCGGGTACAAGGTCGACTCGACCGTGGTCGCGACGGCGCCGGCGAGGTCGTCGTTCTGGAAGCGGTGCACAACACCCAGGGTGACGTCTGCGCCTTCGCCATCGCGCCGTACGTCTACGCCAAGATCTCGGTCGATTCCATCTTCGCCGCGCACCAGCAGCATCAAGTTCCGCCTGGAACCGATCCGAACTGCGGCTTCCGCTCCTTCGCGCCCGGTCATCCCAACGACTGAGCGATGCACGACTTGCAAGATGGTCCGCGAGCACATCGACGTGCTCCGCGACGGCATGCGCCGGCGCGGAGCCCTTCGACGCTCTCGCCAGCCATCGACCGGGCGCGAGTCTCGCGATCGGACGCGACGCGAGACGATCCAGGCGGTCGAGGAGCGGAAGGCCGCCCGCAATTCGCGTCACCCAGCAGGTCGCGCAGAAGAAGCGCGCCGGTGAAGCGCCGATGACCTGTCGCAGCGGTCGCGCGCCTCGGCGAGGAGATAGCGCGGCTCGAGCTGGAGCTGGCCGCGCCGAGGCAGAGCTCGCAGCGCATTCTGCTCGAGCTCCCGAACATCACGCTCGCCCGACGTTCCCGAGGGCGGCGAGGAAGACAACGCCATCGTCGCGGACGTGGGGCACGCCGCGCGACAGCGCCGGACTCGGCAAGCCGCACTGGGAGATCGGCGACGCGCTCGGCATCATCGACCTCGAGCGCGGCGCCAAGATCAGCGGCTCGGGGTTCATCGTCTTCCGCGCGGGCGGCGCGCGGCTGGTGCGCGCGCTCATGAATCTTCATGCTCGACGCTGCACACGCCGCGAGCACGGCTACGAGGAGATCTGGGTGCCCGTCGCTCGTCAACCGCGCATCGATGACCGGCACCGGCCAGCTGCCGAAGTTCGAGGACGACATGTACGCGCTCGACGGCGAGCGATCTCTTCCTGATCCCGACCGCCGAAGTGCCGGTCACGAATCTCTATCGCGACGAGATATCCTCGAGGCGAGTCCTGCGCGATGGCTTCGCGGCCTACTACGCCGTGCTTCCGGCGCGAGGCCGGCTCGGCGGGAAAGGACACGCGCGGCCTGCTGCGCATGCACGAGTTCGACAAGGTCGAGCTGGTGCGCTACGCGACGCCGGAGAGCTTCGGCCGACGAGCTCGAGCTGCTGACGCGGTCACGCCGAGACGATGCTGCAGCTGCTCGGGCTCCCGTATCGCGTCGTGCTGCCTCGCGGCTGGCGACACCGGCTTCGCCAGCGCCAAGACTACGACCTCGAGGTCTTGGCGCCCGGCGCGGGGACCTGGCTCGAGGTGTCGTCGTGCAGCAACTTCACCGACTTTCAGGCCCGGCGCGCGAACATCCGCTACCGCCGGCCGACGGCGAAAAGCCGCGCTTCGTTCACACGCTGAATGGATCCGGGCGTCGCCTTTCCCGCGCGTCATCGCCTGGATCCTCGAGCACTATCAGCAGAACGGACGGCAGCGTGCTCGTGCCCGCGGTGCTTCGTGCCTATCTCGGCGCCGAGCGCCTGCGCTAGCGATGCGCCGGCTCGCTCCGGTGACTCTGGTCGTCGGCGTCGTGGCGCTGCTCGGCTCGTACGTCGTCTACACGCAGGGCGTCGTGCGCGAGCTGCGGCAGGAGGCGTCGCGGGTCGGGCTCATGTACGCGCGCGTCTACCACGGACTCAACAACCCGAGCGAGGACGCGGCGAACACCGCGCTGTTCGACCTCTCGAACCACATCCGCGAGTCGGGAGTCCCGCTCATCGTCACCGACGCGACGGGAATCCCACCGCGCAGGCGAACCTGCCGTTCGGCCCTGTCTCCCACGCCGAGGCAGACGCGCGCCTGGATCGCGCGAGCTCGACCGGCAGAACGCTCCGATCGTCGAGCCTGAGGTCGGCACGGTACACTTCGGCAACACGCCACTCGTTCGCGGATTGATACTAATTCCGCTGCTCCAGTCGCTCCTGATCGGGATGTTCCTGCTCGCCGGAGCGTACGCCCTGCGCACGCGCGGGCGGGCCGACCGCGAGCAGATCTGGGCGGGCATGGCGCAGGGAGTCGGCGCACCAGCTCGGAACGCCGCTCTCGAGCATCAGCGGCTGGATCGAGCTGCTGCGCGAATCCGAGCCCGAGCCGATGACGGGCGCGGCGCTCGACCACATGGATGCGGATCTCGAGCGGCTCGACGCGTCGCGCACCGGTTCGAGCGCATTGGCCGGCCGCCTCGGCAGGAAGCGGTCGACATCGGCGAGCTCGTCGATCGCGTCGCGACCTATTTCCGCGCCCGAGTCCCGACGCTGGCGCAGCGCGTCACCGATTCGTCGTCGCACCAGGGCGATCTCACCATCCAGGGCGACGCGGTTCTCATCGAGTGGGCGCTGGAATCGCTGGTCAAGAACGCGATCGATGCCCTCGCCGGCAGAGATGGAAAGGTGGAGATATCTGCCGCCGCGATTCCTGAGGGCAGAGTTCGCGTCCGAGTCGCCGACGACGGGCCCGGCGTCGCGCGCGACATCCGGAATCAGATCTTCGACCCTGGCTTCTCGACCAAGGAAAAGGGGTGGGGGATCGGCCTGTCGCTGGCGCGACGCATCGTGCGGGACAGTCACGGCGGGGAGCTGCTGCTGGTGCCGAGCGAGCGCGGCGCGACGTTCGACATGGTGCTGGGATAGCGGCGCGCTACGGAGTCGAAAGCGCCTGACGCCGCCGGACGGAGGCAAGCTTTCGTATCGCTGCGACGAATACCCACACAATGAACTCACATTGGATAGGTCGAATGTGGACAGAGGGTGTGCCTGACAGGTCGTCCGCAGGTCGGTCAGAAGGTTCCGGTCCGTCATCCCCAAATGATCAGCGGTTGAGATGGCTGAGGATGGCGGTGGTGGGCGCGGTGCCGGTGATCACCTCGCGGGCGAGGTCGGAGAGTCGTAGTCGGTGGGCGCGGGCGTAGCCGCGGAGCTTGGTGAAGGCTTGTTCGGGGGTGAGTGTGCGGCTGTGGGCGGCGAGCATGCCTTTTGCCTGTTCGATGACGACGCGGGTGTTGAGTGCTGATTGCAGTTGTTCGTTGACGACTCCGGCGTGGCTGAGGGCGCGTTGTTGCAGAATGCCGATGGTGGCGACGTCCGCGAGGGCCTGGCCGAGTTGTGCGGACATGGAGTGGGCGCCGTCGATGGTGGTATCGAGCAGCGACAGGGCGCCGATCACGTCGCGGCGTAGTCGCATGGGCAGGGCGTTTGCGGCGGCGAAGCCGCACATTTCGGCGGCGGCGGCGAAACGTGGCCATCGGTCGGCCTCGGCGGCGAGGTTGTTGCTGCCGGTGGGTTGCCCGGTTTTCAGGCATTCGACGCATGGTCCGTCGTGGGTCTCGGCGGCGAACAGTTCGAGGAGTTCGGCTTTTTCCGAGGAGGCGGCGGCCATCCGTACACCGCCTCGCTGGTCGGCGAGCAACACTCCCGCGGCGCTGACGTCGAGGAGTTCGACGCATTGTTCGACGAGGACATGAAGGAACTCGGCGAGGTCGAACTCGTCGACGAGGGTGTCGGCGAGGTTGACGAATGCCCGCGCGACTCGATTCTCCCGGAGCACGCCCGTGCCCCGTGAATCGGTGAGTCTGGACGATTCGTGTTCGGCGTGCATGTCCTTACTCCCGAATTCCAGCCGCAGGCGGCAATAGAATAATGTCATTCGCAACCTTGGACAGCGTTGAACGCGTCGACCAAGCGGTGACCGCGTCAGCTGTGAATCCGGGCCGGCGGACACGCTCCGCGGCCAGAGCAGAGCCCAGCGCGGATGACCTGACGCGAACGCCTCGACACAGAGGCCGGTGCCGATGGAACCCGCGATGTCGTTCAGTTCGGCGCCGAGCAGGTCGGTGGCGTAGGTCAACGCGCCGCTGCGGCCGGTGCCGGGCGGCATTCTCGGTGACCTCCTGGACTGCTGTGCCACATTCCGCGCATGGCTGCGCGGACCGGTTCCCGGAGGGGCAGGGTGGTTGCGGTGATCGCCGTAGGCGCGGGGCTGGGCGCACGCGACGAACACTCGAATTTAGCGCGAAACTTGCGAAAATGCACGGCAGTGTCGTGTTAGTGGCGGGGATGAAGCCTGACCGGGGGGCCTGGGGGAACCCTTACGGGTGAATTAGGCAGCATTCTTTCGGTGACGAGGTATAGTGCGCGGATCGTTAGGTGCTCGAGACGTTGATGTCTATCGCGTCGAGTCGTCATCCGTGCCGCCCTGGACCCGGCGGATCATTCCCGTGGTTGTCGCACGTGAAGGATCATGTTCGTGGGTATCCTGTGGATTCTCTTTCCTGTCCTGACGCCGGTAGGGATTATGACGATCGCGCTGGCGTTGCACCGAATCGAGAGAGCTGCCACCGATGCGTCCGGAAACACGACCGAGTCAGTCTCCTCTCGGGCGGCGGAACCAGGGGTTCGTGCCGGGTAGGTACATGCAGACTGCCGCGACGAGAACCACCACCGTGTATGCCCGCAGCCCTGCACGAACCGCGCTTCGCAGATCGCCGAGCATGGCGTCGGTGACGGCAGTGGACACGAACACGGCGTAGGCGACCGCGATCAGTGCGAGCGCGGTGAGGATGACGCGAGCCCAGTTGCGGCCCACCCGTAGGGCACCGGCCAGCGCGAGTCCTAGAACCGCCACGATCGCGCCGGTGCCGATGACCACGAGGACCGAGGCCCAGGCCACCCGGTCGATCGTGGCCTGTGTTGCCGCGGCGTCTCGGGTGCCGGCCAGCCGGGCGAATTCGGCACGCATCGGCCCGATACTCGTCGACCCCACCGCCGTGGTTGCGCCGAGCAGCAGACTGCTGGCCACCCAGCACCAGAACGACACGGTGACGACCCGAGGCCGAGGCAGGGCCAGGACCGCCGCTATCGGTGGCAACGACTGGCGGGCCGTGCTGGGGCGTGGTGGTGCGGCTCTTCGGTGGGTCATGGCGGACCTCAGGTCGTCGGAGCGGGCGGCGGCGGTTCGGTCTCCGTGGCGGGTGGCGCGGGTTCTTCGGTTGTCGTCACCGGCGGCGGGGGCTCCTCGGTTGTCGTCACGGGTGGTGGGGGTTCTTCGGTTGTCGTCACCGGCGGCGGAGGTTCCTCGGTTGTTGTCACGGGTGGTGGGGGTACCTCGGTTGTCGTCACCGGCGGTTGTTGAGGTCCGGACGTGCCTGCCGGTTGGCTGGTGGGCTTGGTGCCGGCCGGCTTTCCGGCGATCAGTGCGCCGCGGTCCTTCGCTGCTCTCGGCTTGGGTGAGAGTGTGGTGGGGTTGGTGTTGGTGGGTTTGGCGTCGGGGCGGGTGGGGCCGGGTTTGGTGGTCTCGGTGTAGGGCTCGCCGGTCCACGGGTCGACCGCGTCCTTCGGTACGGCGCCACTGGAGCCGTCGCCGTCCACCGCGGGCAGGGCGGTGAGCTCGTCGCCTGTGGCGACGTCGCCGCCGGGCAGGATGTCGGTGCCCACGAACCCGGCCAGCCCGATCATCGCCGCGACGCAGGCGCCGAGCGCGACCAGCGCGTAGGCCACCCGCCGGCGCGACCGGCCGCCGGAGGGAACCGGCTCCTCCTCGGTGGCGGACGGCAGCGCCAGCGGCGTGCGAACCGACCCCACCGCCGCCACCGCCGTGTTGGCCCGCGGCGAGACCGCGAGGGCGGCGCCGATCGCGACGACGGCCTTGGGGTCCGAGTCGACCGTGACCGGCAGATCCAGCTCCGTCGACACCCGTTGGGCGACCAGGGGGATCCGTGAGGAGCCGCCGACCAGCAGCACCGCCGACAGGTCCGCCGGCGCCAACTCGGCCGAGGCGAGGGCGTCGCGCATCGCGTCGACCGTCGCGTCGATCGCGGGGGCGATCAGCTGCTCGAACTCCGAACGCACCATCCGCACGTGGGTGTTCACCCCGGGCAGCATCACCGGGATCGTGACCTCGGTGTCCGACGACAGCGCCTTCTTCGCCTCGGTGCACTCCCGGCGCAGCGCCGCCGCGGCGGTGATCACCATCGGGTCGGCGAAGTCCAGCCCCGCCCACCCGGCGCCCAGGTGCGCGCGGACCTGCTCGAACACGGCCTCGTCGAAGTCGATCCCGCCCAGGGAGTCGATCCCCTCCGGCCGCCCGACCAACTCGAACCCGCCGCCGTCGAGCTGCCGGACAACGGCCGCGTCGAACGTGCCACCACCCAGGTCGTACACACCGATCGCGGAACCCGGCTCGACATGCTGGGAGTGCGCATAGGCCACCGCGGCCGCCTCGGGCTCGGTCACCAACCGCACCGTGCCGTCGTCGCCGCCCACACCCGCGAACATCAACGCGTCGGACAACAACATCCGCTTGTGCGGCCCCCACGACGCGGGATAGGTCACCCCGATCCCGGCCGGCGGCGCCCCCTCCCGCTCGGTCACCCGGTCCACGACCCAGCGGACGAACCGCGCCGCCAGCGTGTGCGCCCCGATCGGCGCACCCGCCACCAACACCGGAGTCTGATCCCCGATACGCCGCTTGACCTCCCGCACCACCCGATCCGGATCAGTCACCGCACGACGAACCGCGGCGTCGCCCACCACCAGCGAACCGTCCGCAGCCACGAACACCACCGAGGCGACACACGCTCCGTTGTCCCCCAACGCGACGATTTCCGCCGTGTGGTCACTAGCTCCGTCACGATGGAGTGCGGCGGCCGTAAAAGTGGTACCGAAATCAATACCAAGCCAGTAACCCATGCCTGCCTCCACGCGAGAAGTTCGCTGCGAGAAAGACGTATCGTGACCGCTGAACGTTGCGAAATACGCCGCCGAGCCGAAAAATACCACAGCGGAAAGGAAACGTGTGATTAAGAATAAGTCTCCCCGGTGAGTCGTGTCGGCGGTAAATCCCCTAACGTCCGCTCGGATGCTGGGGCGACTCCCTCAATGGGCCAAGCGGCCTACGGGCGAATCCCCGATTACCGCTCGTGGCGGGGGTTCTAAATTCAGGCCAGGCAGGCGGAACACTCGGGCAGGACCACAATGCGTTTCAGCCCACTGAACAGGGGAGCACGGCAACCATGGGTGACTTCAACTTCCAGCAGTGCGTCGCGCCGGTGCAGGACGTCGACGGGAACGCGGCCGGCGGCGCTGGCGGCGCCGGTGGCTACAGCGGCAGCCTCGCCTTCGGCTACGACGCCGTCGACGCGGACGGCGGTCACGCCGACGGCGGCGACGGTGAAGGTGGCGACGGCGGCGGCAGTGGCGGCGGCAGTGTGGGTGGGCACGACAGCGGCCACGGCGATCGGCTGTTCGGCGACAACCTCGGCTTCTCGTCCGGCGCCGACGGTGGGGACGGCGACGGTGGCAACGGCGGCGACGGCGATGGTGGCAACGCCGACGCGGATGCGGATGCCGACGGCTGGAACAGCTCCTCGTCGGGTCCGTCCAGTGCGGACGGTGGCAGCGGTGGCGACGGCGGCGTGGTGGACACGTCGGCCACCCAGAGCGTCGACGTGTCGAACTCGTTCGAGAACGTCGGCAACGACGACAACGACGTCACCTGCATCCAGGACTCGTTCAACCGGGACAGTGACGGCGTCGACAACAGCCACGGGGACATCGTCGACAGCGTCGTGGTTGGCGACGACATCCGGGATTCGCTGAACTCCGACGAAGAGGTAAACATCAGCGACTCCTTCAACGACACCGACAGCGAGACGAGCTCCGACTCGTCGACCCACACGAGCTACGACCATTCGTTCAACGGCAACCACGTGGACAACGACGGCTTCGACCTCGATCTCGACCTCGATGACGCCAGTGACGTCTATGCCGACATCCACTGATGGTGGCGACAGCCGTTTCCTCACTCATCGAGTTCCTGCTCGCGTTGCTCGGTGACGAGGAACTGCAGGCAGACTTCCAGGCCGACCCCGAGGGAACCCTCGCGCAGTACGGTCTGGACAGCACCTGCGGACTCGACATCAGCGACGTGCAGCCGATGGTCGCCGACCACGTCGGCGTGCAGGCCACAGGTGGCCTGCCGCACTTCGGGAACAGCGACGACGGGATCTCCGAGATCTCCACGATCACCAAGCACTACGTGATCCACGAGGGACCGGACATCAACAACTACAACTACTACTACATCGACGACGAAGACATCATCATCAACGTCGACGACCGCGACACCGTCAACATCCACGCCGACGGCGACCTGACGATCACGGACTCGTTCAACGAGGACAACGACATCACCGTCATCGACGACTCGTTCAACCAGGACAACGACGGCGTCGACAACAAGGGTGGCTCGATCGACCACAGCACCGTCACCGGTGACGACATGGACTCGTCGCTGAACCACAGCACCGACGTCGACATGTCCGACTCGCACAACACGACGGTGACCGAGACGAACACCGACGCGTCCACGGACACGACGGTCGACACCTCCTACAACCACAACACCTCCGACAACGACCTCATCGACACCGACATCAACACCGGTGGCGGCGGGTCAGGTTCGGGGCACGAAGAACTGGCACCAACCGCGGTACACGAGCCAGATGGCTTGTGGCCGTCGGAGGACGCCGACGCAACGGCCGGACTCGACCACGCGGCAGCGATCTCCGAGTAACCACCATCGTCGTCCGCCCGGGATGCCCGCATCCCGAGCGGACGACGATGCGTGCCTATCGTGCCGAGCTGCGTAGCTGCGCGGACATGATCGCCGCTCCGGCCGGGAGCCCTCCGGTGGGTTCCGGAGTCCGGTCGGCCTCGCCGAGGAACAGCCGCAGCATGCCGAACAGCTCGTTGCGACCGTCCACGCCCAGCCGGTTACGCATCCGCGCCACATGGTGCTCCACCGTCTTCGCCGAGATGAACAGCCTGGCGCCGATCTGCTTGTGGGTGAGCCCCGCGAGAATCAGCCTGCCCACCTCGAGCTCCCGCTCACTGAGCTGCGGGACCGTCGCCGGCTCGGTACGGGACTCCTCGGCGGCGTCGGCCGGCTCGTCGGCAGGCAGCGGGTTCGTGTGCGCCCGGGTGGTGCCCGCGTTGTCGCTGAGGTTGCGGGCGAAGGCCATCAGCGCCGCGCCGTTCTTCCGGTCGACGGCCTGCAGCGCCGCCGCCGCGGCCAGTTGTGCTCCGTCCCACGCGTGACCCACGTTGTGCAGCCCGATGGCCGCGGTCCGAATCTCGTCCGGCCGGCAGTCTTCACCGCCGGCCACCCGCAGCCAGCAGGCCGCGGCGTCGGCGAACCGTACCGCGTGCCGAGACCTCGCCGCCTGCGCGGACAACGCGGTCGACCGGCGGCGCACCGCGTCGAGATCGCCGGTCGCGAGTTCGGCGTGCAGCTCGCTCCAGTGCAGTGGCACGGTCCACAGTGGTGGGTCACCGAGCTTGGCGAGCAACGCCCACGCCTGGTCGAGGTGTGGGGCGACCGACTCGCGTTCGTGGAGGAGCGCCGCCGCCACGGCCAATTCGCCCAACGGCCGTACCAGGTACAGGCCCACCGGGTGCCGGATCAGTGCCGTGCGGGCGCGCGCGAACGTGGACGCCAGGGCCGCCGAGTCGCCGCTGCGACGGGCCAGCCCGGTCGCGAGGATGGCGGCGAGTAGTTCGTTCTCCGGCGCGAGTGGCGTCGCGCCGACTCGGTCGAGCACACCTCGCGCGGTGTCCACCGTGCCGCGTGTCAGGGCGTTCCAGGCGTCCAGCAGCAGGTGCTGGGTGTGGGTGAGGCCACCGTCGGGCGAGGCGGCGACCGCGTGGCCGAGCGTGGCTTCGGCGAGAGCCATCTCCCCGCACTGTGCGGCGACGAGAGCGACGAGCTCGGCGGGGCTGTAGGGCAACAGCACCGCGTCGCCGGTCGACTCGAACAGGCTCGCCGCTTGGGCCAGGTAGGACAAGGCGACCGCGATGTCCCCGTCGACCGTCTCGAGCATGCCGGCCGCGAGCAGCCGCACGGCCGGGGCGGTCAAGGTCGGCGCGTCCTCCTCGCTCGGCGGAGCGGCGAGGAGGACCTCGCGCGCCTGGTCCAGGTCGCCCGCAGCGAGCAGGGCGGGTACCGCCAGCAGCGCGTCGGTACAGCCGGGACCGGACAAACCCCGGTACAGCTGCGCGGCGCGTGCGGCGAACCCGCGCCGGGCGAGGATCGCCGCGCTCACCAGCACCGCCCGCCGCCGGTCCGGCGGGGCGGAGTTCTCCGCGGTGAGGATCTGGTCGGCCAGCCGAAGAGCCCGTTCCGAGTCGCCGGCGAGCGCCGCGGCCTGCGCGCGGCGCGCGACGACCGCCTGCGCACTGGCCCCCGCCCGCACCGCGGCCTCGTACAGCTCGACCGCCAGGCGCGGCGAAGTCCCCAGTACCTCGTCGGCCGCGGTGGTCATCACCGTGGCCGCGTGAGCGCCGGTGGCCCCGGACTCCGCGAGCTGCCGGCCCACGGCCAGGGTGGGGCCCCCGGTCTCGAGCTGGAGCTCCGCGAGCCGCCGCTGCGTGTTCCTGCGGCGCAGCACCGGGATGAGGCGCAGCACGAGGTTGCGGACGAAGACGATCAGGTCGCCGGCATCAGTGAGCAGGCCGGTGGCGCGGGCGGCCTCCACCAGGTCGGCAAGATCGGCTGGATCGGTGTCGAGCAAGGCGCAGAGCACCTCCGCGTCGAGCGGGGCACCGAGCGCCATCGCTTCGAGGAGGGCGTATATCCGCGGATCCAACGCCTCGAGCAGGTAGCGAAGCCGCTCGGCTAGCCCGGGCGAGACCGAGACACGGGGCGGGCGGCGGAAGCGGTCCGGGTGGCGGGGGTCGAACCGTCCGGTGTCCAGCATCGCCTGGGTGACGAGCCCGACGAACATCGGCAAGCCGCCTGATTGCTCGTACACCAGGGCCACGAGTGCGTCGGGCGGTATGGTCGCGATGCGGCGGGCGACGTGGGCGGCGACCTCCGTGCGACCGAGATGGCCGATGACGATCGGCGAGTGGCGCCGAGACAGCTGCGTGCCGAGTGCGGACAGGCCGTCCGGCCGCGGCCATGGGCGGTAGGCGGCGACCATCCGCGCGTCGCCTGTGCGCCCGCGTTCTCGCAGGGCGGCGAGCGTGGCGGAGTCGAGCTGGTGCGCGTCGTCGATCAGCATCGGACGCCCGTCGGCCACCGTGGAGATGTCACTGTCCCGGCCGATACGTACCGTTTGGACACCGGCTCGTTCATAGGCGGCCGCGATGACCTTGATCAAAGTGGACTTACCCGTCCCACCGGGACCGACGACGGCCGCGGTCAGCGCGTCGTCGGGCCTTGTCGCTATCTGTCGGAGGATCCAGGCCGCGGCGGGAACTACCGGCTCGGCATGTGTCACCGGCGTTGTGTGCGCCACACCGGCTCCCTCCGTCAGGCCGTGTCGTCTCGGTGGCCGCCCCGGACGGCTCCGAGGGCGGTCAGGCTGGCGACGAGGTCCAATGTGGTCAGACCGCACAGCTCGGCCAGGCCTGCCACCGCGGGAGCCTCCAGACGGATGTCGGTCTGGCATCCCGGGTCGGCGAGGAGCCGCTGCTGCGCCCACCGCCGGAACGGGAACAGTTCGCAGCTGTTGCCGTGGATCACAGGCAGCAGGTCTATGTGGACGCAGCCAACCTGTGCGCTGGCGGCGACCCGGAGGAGCGCGGACCGGAGCAACGTCGGTCCCGTGACCTCCAACGCGGCACACATCTCCAGGAAGCGGACGACCGAGCAGTGCCGGGTGCCCTGCTCGTAGCTCGCCAATGTCTGCAGCGCGATGTCCGTCGCGAGTCGTGACCGCAGCTGCTTGCGGCTCCAGTGATGCCGCCGGCGTGCCCGCCGCAGCTCGTCGCCGAGGATGTGCAGTAGGTCGTCGTGCTTGGCAGGGTGGTCAGGTTGCGCGTCGGAGACGGTCGTCGGCGGAGTCGTCATCGCCCGTCCTCTTCTCGTGGTTCGTGTCATGGAGAAGGCAGGCGCGGTGCACGGAGCGCCCACCGCACGGGGGAGTTGGAGGCAGCTCAGAACGCGCCCCGCGCCTGCCTGGGCTGTTCGGCCGCCGACCTGCGGGGCATCGCGGTCAGCGAATGAAGCCGGATCGGAGGTTCGCAACTTCTCGACGGGGTACCACGAAGGGCCACCCTGCGACGTGCGTGAGGTCCGGGCGCGTCGACAGCCAGTCCTGACGGTAGACCCACGTCGCGGTCAGGGCAATTTGTCGCGTGGACGTGAACCATATGGTGTACAAAATTCCGCTGAATTCAGATTCTCTGCGCGCGCCGACGGCGAATGATCAGCACCACGACCAGGGCTGCGACGACGAGGCTCAGTCCCAGGGCGAGGTACCACGGGTCGAGGCCGTCCGCGCCGGGTGCGGCGTTCCGGGCCGAGGCGGTCTCCGCGGCCGCGCCCGCCGGTAGCTGGTCGGAATGTGACGCGCAGACGATCGGCGGGTCGTCCGCGGATGTACTCGCGCACGCCACCGTGGCCATTCGCAAGAGTTCGGGGGGAGTGTCCAATACGGTCATCGTGGAATGAACCTTGGTGTGACCGGCTGCCTTCAGGTCGAGTGTCCAGTTGACGCCGCCGGCTTTCGGCTTTCCTGCCGAATCGGCGGACCTGAACTTCAGTCCGGCCGGCATGCTCTGGGTGACGTGTAGGTCGGCGACATCGGTGGTGCCCAGGTTCTGGACGGAGATCGTGTAGTTGAGCGTGTCGCCGGCTGCCGCGGTGGTGTGGCCGTTGTCGACGGCGATGCTCAGTTGCGGGGCGACCGGCGCGGGGCCGGCCAGGACCGGTGGGGCGGCAAACAGTGCGGCCACGGTAACGCCGAGCGTCACGCCGAGGACGGCGAGGAACGAGCGGGTCGGTTTGTGTTGGGCGTTCATGTCACTCCTTCTGCGTGGTCCTCGTCGACTACTGGGCGCTGGCGACGTACTCCAATGTCGTCGAGTACGTGTCCGACGAAACGAACGGGATCTGGATCTGGTAGTCGTTGCTGACCGCGTCACCGTCTGGCGCAGACGGAACATTCTGTTCGTGGACGGTCAACGAGCTGTCCGCCGACAGGGCCCGGAACTGTTCCGTGCCGCTCTCGCGGACTCCCAGCTGTCCGATGGGGATGGTGGTCGGGTTGCCCGGCGCCGCTCCGGTCAGCGAGGTGGTCGTCGCTTGGACCGTCACGACGTATCCGCCGGAGCTGTTGGTGGTCACCGTCATCGTGACGGTGCCGTCCGAGCTGACCGTGCTGTCGGGCAGGCCGGTGAGGGTGAACGACGATGTGAGCCCGGTCAGCGTGATGCTGCGAGCCGCGAGGGCTGTGGAGGTGACGCACCGGGCCCCGGCGGTGGTCTCGGGACAGGAGCTGCCGACCGATGTCGACACCACCCGGTTGGCGAGGGCTCCGTCGCCGGTTCCGGCAACCGGGGTGGTCACCGAGTAGGTGACGAGCACGGCCGCCCCGACGGCCAGGCTCCCCGTCCAGTTGATCGTTCCGTCCGAATAGGACACTGTGCCCGTGTCGGCGGTGGCGTCGTTGTTGTACACGGCGTCGTCGAGCACGCCGTCCAGCGAGTCGGTGAAGGTGGCGGCGGGATAGGCGGCCTGCCCGGTGTTCGTCGCCGACACGGTGTAGTGCACGGTTCCACCCGCGACGACCTCGGTGACATCGGTGGTCTTGGCGATGTCGAGAGCCGGCACCAGGAGGGTCACGGAGGCGTGGCACAGCGGGTCGGTGCCGGTGGCGCAGTTGCCGCCGGCGGATGAGGAGGTCGCGGTGTTGGACAGCGTGCCGTCGCCGGTGGAGGGGTAGCGCGCGGTCACCGTGTAGGTCACGGTCGCCGTGTCACCGATCCCCAGGGGCCCGGTCCATACCAGCGTGTCGTCGGTGTATTCGACGCTCCCGGTGCTGGCGAGCGCGCCGCCCTCGTAGTCGGCGTCGTCCAGCACGTCGGCCAGCGGGTCGGTGAACGTCGCCGGTGCGTAGTCGGTCTGGCCGCTGTTGTGCAGGGTCACCGTGTACTGGACGTCGCTGCCGGCGACCACGGTCGCGGTGTTCGCGGTCTTGGTCAGGGTCAGAACGGGCACGAGTACCTGCACCAGCGCCGAGCACCCGGCACGAACCTCGCCGGGCGGACAAGAGCTGCCGGGCGTCGTGGAGGTCACCGTGTTGATCAGTTGCTTGTCGCCGAGGTCCGGGTCGTCGATCGTTATCGAGTAGGTGATGGTGGCGCTGGCGGCGATCGCCAGGTCTCCGGTCCAGGTGAGCACCGGATCGGCGTAGGCCAGCACGCCGCCGCCCACGACTTCGGCGTCACCGTTGTACTCCGAGTCGGCTAGCACCCCGTTGAGGGAGTCCGCCACCACCGCGCCGACGTAGGGTGTCTGGCCGCTGTTGGTGATGATCACCGTGTAGCTGACCTGGCCGCCAGGCACCGTCGTGGGCGCGCCCGCCGACTTGGTGATCGTCAGGCCGGGCACGAGCACGGTGACGGTGGCGGTGCAGTCGGGGTTCTCGGCGTCGGCGGGGCAGCTGCTGCCCGGTGCCGGCGCGACGACGGTCGTCACCATCGTCTTGTCGCCGGGATCGGGATTCCGGACCGTCACCGCGTAGCTGATGGTGGCGGTGGCGTTCACGGGCAGGGTGCCGGTCCACGACAGGTTCGGCGCGGTGTAGGTCGGCACGCCGCTCGAGGCGGTGATCTCGCCGTCGTAGGTGGCGTCGTCGAGGATGTCGGTCAGTGCGGTGCTGACGACGGTGCCGGTGTACGGGGTCTGGCCGGTGTTGGCGACGGTGATCGTGAAGGTCACCCGGTCGCCCGGCGTCGCGGTGGCGACGTCGGCGGTGGTGGCGACGGAGAGCCCCGGGACCAGCACCGTGACGGTGTTGACGCACTGGGCCGCGGTGCCGCAGCTGCTGCCCGGCGCGGGGGAGGTGAGCGAGGTGACGAGCAGCCGGTTGCCCGCGTCGGGGTCGGTCACGGTCACGGTGTAGGTGATGGTCGCGGTCGCGTCGACGGCCAGGTCGCCGGTCCAGGTCAGGTTCGGGGTGTCGAAGGAGACAGTGCCTGTCGTGGCGGTCGCGTCCCCGGCGTAGGCGGCGTCGTCCAGCACGCCGGCGAGCTGCGCCGTGACGATCGCACCTGAGTAGGGGGTCTGGCCGGCGTTGGTGATAGTCACCGTGTAGCCGACCGTGCCACCCGGCACGGTGGTGGTGCGGTCTGCGGTGACGGTGATGTCGAGCGCGGGCACCAGTACCGCTACGAACGTGGCGCAGGCCGGGCCCGGTGCGCCCGCGGGGCAGGTGCTGCCCAGCTCGCCGGACCGAACGCTGTTGACCATGGACTTGTCGCCGAGATCGGGATCGTCGACCTGGACGCTGTAGGCGATGACCACTTCCTGGCCGACCGTCAGGTCCCCGGTCCACGTGAGAGTTGGGGCGGTGAAGCCGAGGGCTCCGCCGGTGGCCGTGGCGTCCCCGTTGTAGACGGCGTCGTCCAGCAGGCTGGTGAGTGAGTCGGTCACCGTCGCCGCGGTGTACGGGGTCTGGCCGGTGTTGGTGATCGTGATCGTGTAGCCAACCGTCGAGCTCGGCGCGGCCGTGAGCGTGTCGACCGCCTTCGTGATGGAGAGGCCCGGCATCAGCACGGGGACACTGGTCGCGCAAGCGGGCGACGGGTCGGCGGCGGGACAGTTGGTCGCCGGTGCGCTCGTCGTGACCAGCGTGCTCAGGTTCTTGTTGCCCAATGGCGGGTTGTTGACCGTCAGCGAGCCCGTGACGACCACGCTCGCCCCGACGGACACGTCGCCGCTCCAGACGATCCGGCCGGTGCCGGTCACGAGGACCAGGTTGCCGGCGCTGGCCTCCGCGTCACCGTTGTAGGTCGCGTCGTCCAGCGACCCGACGAAGCTGTCGCTGACGCTGATCCCGACGTAGGGGACCTGCCCGAGGTTGGTGAGCGTGACGGTGTTGCGCACCACCGAGGTCGGCTTGGTCGTGGCGACGTCGGCGGAGTTGACGATCTCCAGGCTCGCGACGGGAACGGACGTGGCGCACCGGGGATCCGTGCCCCCGATGGGACAGGTGCTGCCCTGGCTCGCCGACTCGACCGTCTGGGTCAGCCGGTAGTTCCCGGTGACGGGGTCGGCGACGGTCACCGAGTACGTGATCGTCACACCGGATCCGGGGTTCAGCGTCCCGGTCCAGGTCAAGGTCGTCCCCGTGATGTCGACGGTCCCGCTGGTGGCGGCCGCGCCGCCGCCGTAGGTCGCGTCGTCGAGCACGTCGCCGAGCGGCACGCCGACGACCGCCGGCGAGTAGGGGACCTGACCGGTGTTGGTCACGGTGACCGTGTAGGTGACCGTCCCACCGGGGAGGCTGGTCGCGACGCCGGCCGCCGACGAGATGGTCAGCGCCGGGGTCAGCACGGCGATCGTGCTGCGGCACGCGGTGTTCCCGCTCGCCGGCGGGCAGGTGCTGCCGACGACGCTGGAGCTGACGGTGTTGGCCATCGCCTTGTCGCCGGTCGCCGGGCTGTTAGCGGTGACCGAGTACGCGGCGGTCACCGTCGCACCCGCGGCGAGGTCACCGGTCCAGGTCAGGATCGAGCCGGAGACCGACACGGTGCCGGCCGTGGCCGACGCGTCACCGTTGTAGGCCGCGTCGTCCAGGACACCGGTGAGCGTGTCGGTGACGGTGGCATCGAGGTAGGTCGTCTCGCCGGTGTTGTGGACGGAGAGGGTGTACGTGGCGATACCGCCGGGAACGACGAAGGTGGTGTCGGCGGTCTTGGTGATCGTCAGCCCGGGCAGCGCAACTGTGGACAGCGCGGTGCAGACGGGGTCGGTGCCACCGACCGGGCAGTTGTTGCCGAGCGCGGTCGACACCAGGGTGCCGGTGATGTTCCGGTCGCCGGTCGCGGGGTCGTTCACCGTGAGGGTGCCGGTGACGGTGACGACGCCGTCGACGGGGATGTCGCCGGTCCAGGTGATGGCGGTCGCGCTCAGCACCAGCGTGCCGGAGGTGGCGGTCTGGTCACCGTTGGGGCTCGCGTCGTCGACGGTGCCTGCCACCGGGCTCGAGATCGTGATGCCCTGATAGGGCAGCCGGCCGGTGTTGGTGAAGGTCGCGGACAGGTGCACCACCGAGCCGGGCGTGGTCGTGGTCTCCGCGAAGTGCTGCTCGATCGACAGTCCCGCGACCGGGATCACGTTGGTGCAGCGGGGATCCGTGCTGCCGTCGACGCAGTTGTCGCTGCCGGGCAAGGAGGTGGAGCTGACCGTGCCGTCGAGGATCTGGTCGCCGCCGGTGATGGTGTGCGCGGTGACGGAGTAGGTCACCGTCGTTGTGCCTTCTGCGGGCACGATTCCGGACCAGGTCAGGTCCGGCGCGGTGTAGGCGACGGTTCCGTTGTCCGCCACCGCATCGGCGTTGTAGGTGGCGTCGTCGAGGATGCCGGTCAGTGGGTCGGTGTACTCCGCCGCGACCGGCGACCCGCTGGAGTTGACCACCGTCACGGTGTAGGTGACCACTCCACCGCGCGCCACCGCGACGACGTCTGCCGTCTTCGTGAAGGTCAGGCTGACCGAGTTGGTGACGATGACCGTTGCGGTGCAACGGGTGTCGGTGCTTCCCGCGGCGCAGTTGGACCCGGTGGTCGACGAGGTGACCGTGTTGGCCATGGTGCGGTCGCCGGTCGCGGGGGTGTTGATCGTCGCGGTGTAGGTGATGGTCGCGGACCCACCCGGTGCCAGGGCGCCGGACCAGCTCAGCACCTCGTCGGTGTAGGCGACCGTGCCGGTGCTCGCCACCGCGTCGGCGTTGTAGGTGGCGTCGTCCAGCACGCCCGCGAGCGGGTCGGTGAACTGCGCCGACGGCTGGGCGGTCTGTCCGGAGTTCCGCACCAGCACCGTGTAGGTGACCGCGCTGCCGAGGGTGGCGTTGGTCAGGTCCGACGTCTTGTCGATGGTGAGTGCCGGTGTCAGGACAACCACCGTGGTGCGACAGGCGGGGTTCCCGCTCGCCGGCGGGCAGGTGCTGCCGACCGTGGTGGAGCTGACGGGGTTGACCATCGTCTTGTCGCCGGTGGCCGGGCTGCGCACGGTGACCGAGTAGGTGACGGTGGCGGTGGCGCCCACGGCCAGGTCCCCGCTCCACGACAGGGTCGGCGAGCTGAAGGTCACTGCGCCGATGGTCGTCATGGCGTTGCCGTCGTAGTCGGCGTCGTCGAGCGTCCCGGTCAGCGGGTCGGTGACGGTGCCCGCGGTGTACGGGGTCTCGCCGGTGTTGTGGATGGTGATCGTGTAGCCCACGGTGCCGCCGGGCACGGTGGCGGTGGCGCTGGCCGTCTTGGCGATGGTCAGCTCGGGGACGACCACCGTGATGTGCACGCTGCACCGGCTGTCGGTGCTGCCGGCCGGGCAGTTGTTGCCAGGCGCGGACGAGCTCATCGTGACTTCGATGATCTTGTTGCCGAGGTCGGGGTCCTGCACCTGGATCGTCCCGCCGACCGTGACGACGCCTCCGACCGGGATGTTGCCGGTCCAGGTGACGCCGGTCTCGCCCAGTACGAATGTTCCCGAGCTCGCGGTCTGGTCACCGGTCGCCAGGCCGTCGTCAGCGATCTCCGGCGCGGCCACGTCGACGCTGATGCCGACGTAGGGCACCTGGCCGGTGTTGGTGTACGTCGCGGCGAACGCCACGATCGCGCCCGGTGTGGTGGTCGGGTCGTTGGGGCCGTAGGCCAGGACCAGCCTGGCGACGGGCACGGTGACGGTACAACGGGTGTCCGGGCTGCCCGCGGCGCAGTTGCCGCCTGCGCCGGACGTGACGACGTTGGTCACCAGGTTGTCGCCACCGTCGGCGTTGTGGACGGTGACCGAGTAGGAGACGGTGGCGGTGGCGCCGATGGCGAGGTCGCCGGTCCAGGTCAGGGTCGGGCCGGTGTAGCCGACAGCGCCGGCGCTCGCCGTCGCGTCGGCGTTGTAGGTGGCGTCGTCGAGCACGCCCGTCAGCGAGTCGGTGAACGTGGCTGCCGAGTACGCGGTGGCGCCCGAGTTCGTGATGGTGACGGTGTGATGCACGATCGCACCGGGGGTCGTGGTCGGGCTGTCGGCTGTCGTGACGACGGTGAGGCCGGGAACCAGGACGCGCACGACGGTGGTGCATCTCGGATCGGTGGTGGCTGCCGGGCAGTTGTTGCCTTCGGTCGTGGACACGACGCTGTTGGTCATCGTCTTGTCGCCGGGGTCCGGATCTCGGACGGTCACCTTGTAGCTGATCGTCGCGGACTCGCCGGGTGCCAGGGCGCCGCTCCACCTCAGCACGGAGTCGCTGTAGGACAGTGCGCCGGTGGTCGTGGTCGCGCCGTCGTCGTAGACGGCGTCGGTGAGTGTGCGGGCGAGATCGTCGGCGAAGCCGGCGGCCGGGTAGACGGTCTGACCGTTGTTGTGGACGGTGATCGTGTACTCGACCACGCCGCCCGGTGTCGTCGTGGTGGTGCTGGCCGACTTGGCGATGGTCAGGCCGGGAATCACGACGGCGATGACGGATCGGCAGGAGGGGTCGGCGGACCCGGTCCGGCAGGTGCTGCCGGGAACGTCGGCGGTGGCGATTCCGACCAGTTGCCCGTCGCCGGTGGGCGGATTCCGCACGGTGAACGACATGGTGCCGGTCGCGCTCTCGCCGGGCGTGAGGGTGCCGACCCAGACCACGGTGCCGTCGGGGCGGGTCACCAGACTGCCGGAGCTGATGGACGCGTCGAAGTTGTAGTCGGCGTCATCGAGCGCGCCGCTGAGGTCGTAGGCGACCTCGACCGCGGTGTAGGTGGTCTCGCCGGTGTTGGTCACGGTGATCGAGTAGTGCACGACGGTGCCCGGGGTGGCGGTGGCGACGTCTGTCGTCGTGGCGATGCTCAGGCCGGGAATCATGACGAGGACCGTGTTGGCGCAGCGGGGGTCGGTGCCTGCGGACGGGCAGTTGTTGCCGGGAGTCGCCGACGTGACGGTGGTGCTCAGCACCTTGTTCCCGGTGTCGGGGTCGTCGATCCGCATGGAGTAGGTGATGGTCGCGCCGGCGCCGATGGCGAGGTTGCCGGTCCAGGTGATCGTGCCACTGCTGAACGACACCGCCCCCGAGGTGGTCGCGGCATCGCTGTTGTAGGTGGCGTCGTCCAGGACACCGGCGAGCGCGGCGCCGAAGGTGGCTCCGGTGTACGGCGTCTGACCGGTGTTGGTCACCGACACCGTGTACCGGACGTCGGATCCGGGGCTGGTCGTGTTCACGTCGGCGGCCGTGGTGATGGTCAGGGCGGGGAGCCGGACCTGGACGGTCGAGGTGCACGCGGGGCTCGAACCACCGGCCGGGCAGGTGTTGCCCGGTGCCGCCGAGGTGGCGACCGTGGTCAGTGTCCGGTCGCCGGGATCGGGACTGCGCACGGTCACCGACGCGGTGATGACGACCACCGCGCCCACGGCGACGTTGCCGGTCCAGACCAACGTGGCGGGACCTGGGTTGAACGCGACCGTGCCGGCACTGGCGGCGGCGTTGTCGTCGTAGGTGGCGTCGTCGATGGCGGCGCCGAGCGCGACCGTCACACTCGTCCCGGTGTAGGCCGTCTGCCCGGTGTTGGACAGCGTCGCGGTGTAGGTCACGACCCCGCCGGGTGTCGTGCTGCTCGTGTCGGCCGTGTTCACGATCGACAGCGCGGGCACCAGAACCGTGACCGTCGCGGTGCACTGGGCGGCAGGATTGCCGCTGGGACAAGGACTTCCCGCGGACGACGAGACGACTGTGCCGGTGAGGGACCGGTTTCCGGTGTCGGGGTTGGCGACGGTGACCGAGTAGGTGATCGTCGCGGATGCACCGGGCGCCAGCGTGCCGGTCCAGGTGAGCGAGGGGCTGGTGTAGGAGAGGTTGCCGGACGTCGCGGCGGCGTCGGCGTTGTAGGTCGCGTCGTCGAGTACGCCGGCGAGCTCGTCGGTCAGCGTCGCTGCGGGATACGGGGTCTGGCCGGTGTTGGTGACCACGATGCTGAAGTGGACGGTGCCGCCCGGGGTCGTGGTCGTCGTGTCGGCGGTCTTGACGATCGTGAGGCCGGGAACGGTGACGGTGGCCGCGCAGCGGGCGTCGTCGCTTCCGCTGGCGCAGTTGGTGCCCAACGTCGCGGACGTGACGGTGTTGGCCAGAACCTTGTTGCCGGTATCGGGACTGTTCACGGTGACCGAGTAGGTGATGGTGACCGAGGCCCCCGCGCCGATGTTCCCGGTCCAGCCGAGCGTCGGCGCGATGTAGGACACCGTTCCGGTGGTCGCGGTGGCGTTCGCGCCGTACGTGGCGTCGTCCAGCACACCGGTCAGCGGGTCGCTCACGGCGACTCCGGTGAACGGTGACGTCCCGGTGTTGGTGATCGTGATCGTGTAGGCGACGACACTCGCGGACGCGGCCGACGAGACGTTCGCGGTCTTGACGATCACCAGCGGGCCCGTGGCGATCGTCAGCGCGACGGGCTTGCTGACCGTCTGGCTGTTGGCATCGACCACGGAGACGGTGAACGACGAGTCGCCGACCGTCGTCGGCGTGCCGGACAGCACGCCGGTGGCGGTGTCGAAGGACAGCCCGGCCGGCAGGCTGCCCGCCGGCACCGACCAGGTGAGCGGTGTGGCACCACCGGCGACGGAGAACGTGTGGCTGTAGGCGACGCCGACCTTGCCCGGTGTCGGTGCGGCGTCGGTGAACGCCGGGCGGGCGACGATGACGAGCGTGACGGTCCTGTTCGCGACCTGGCCGAAGGCGTCGGTGGCCGAGATCGTGACGGGGAAGCTGCCGGAGGCGATCGGGGTGCCACTGACCAGGCCGGTCGACGAGTTGAGTGTGATGCCGGCCGGCAGGCTGCCGGCGGTGAGCGCCCAGGCGAACGGGCCGGTGCCGCCGGTCAGCGTCGGTTGTTGGCTGTAGGTGACGCCGACCTCGCCGGCGGTCGGGATGAACGTCATCGCCGGGACGGCGGCGATCACCAGCGTCACCGCCTTCGTGGCGACCTGGCCACTGGCGTCGACCACCTGGACGGTAAACGGGAAGCTGCCCGCGGCGGTCGGGGTTCCGCTGAGCAGGCCGGTGGTGGCGTTGAGCGTCAGCCCGCCAGGCAGGGCCCCGCTGCTGACCGACCAGACGAACGGCGCTGTTCCGTTCGGTGACCGTGAGCGGCTGGCTGTAGGCGACCCCGACCTCCCCGCTCGGCGGGGCCGGGAAGGTGAGGTTGGGCGACTGGTTGGGCGTCACCGGGGGCGAGGGTGCCGACGGCGGCCCGGTCCCCGCCAGGTTCTGCGCGGCTACGGTGAAGGTGTAGGTGGTGCCCGCGGTCAGCCCGGTCACGGTGCGGGTGGTGCCGGTGCCGGCGAAGGTCTGGGGCGGCTGGGCGGTCGTCCCGATGTACGGGGTCACCACGTAACCGGTGATGGCGCTGCCGCCGTTGTTCGGCGCGGTCCAGGTCAGGACGGCGGACAGGCTGCCGGCGGTGGTCGCGGTGATCACCGGCGCGGCCGGCAACATGTACGGCACGACCGCGACGGAAGCGGCGCTGGCCGTGGAGGTTCCGTACGCGTTGACGGCGGCGACCGTGAAGGTGTACGAGGCGCCGGCGGTGAGGCCGGTGAGCGTGCGGGTCGTCGTGGAGGCGTCGTAGGAGATCGCGGTCTGCAGCACGCCGTTGCGGTAGGGCGAGACGAGGTAGCCGGTGATCGGGCTGCCGTTGGCGGCGGGCGCCACCCAGGTGACGGTCGCGCTCGTGATGCCCGCGGTGGCGGTCGGCGCGGCCGGTGTCGCCGGCCGGTCGACGTAGACGTAGCTCGTGGCGGTCGCGACCCCGTTGGTGACCACTGTGATGCCGACCGTCGCTGCCGTCGCCCTGGCGGGCATCGACAGGATGACCATGGTGTTGCCCTCGATGTTGAAGCACCCCGCGGCGCGTCCCGACGGACACGGCAGCAGGGTGACCGGCGTGCCGGCCTGCTGCTCGGCGACCGTGCCGATCTCGATCGCGGTCGGGGGCAGGTTGTTGGTGGACGCCGTGACGGAGACGATGCCGCCACCGGCGATGACCCCGATGGCCGGCGACGCGGCGACCCCAGTCGGCGCCGCGGGGACCGTGCCGGCGGTGGTGACCGTGTCCGCGCCGGGGTTGGCGTCCACCGACGTCACACCGGTCGGTGACGAGGACTGGATCACTGAGGTCGATACGCTCGCCCCGGTTACGATGGCCACCACGGTCAGTCCGGGCAGAGCGGTGCCGTTGGTGAAAGGCGCGCCGCTGTTGGTGCAGGTGACGGCCCTGCCGACCGGCGCCTGGCAGACCCAGCCTGTGCCGTAGGCGCCCACCGGCACGACCCCGACCGGAACGGTCTGGGTGATCGAGACGGGGCTCGGCTCGTCGGCGCCGGCCAGCACACTCGCGGCGATCCGGTAGGTGACCGGGGCGCCCGGAGTCGACGTCGCGGCCGCGTAGCTGGTGGTGTCCACCGCCAGCTGGGGGACCGGGTTGAAGGTCAGGACCTTGGCGTTGGAGATCTCGTGGGCGTCGGTCACCGAACCGGTGGAACCGACGAACCCGAACGCCAGCTGCTTGGGCACCCCGTTCGCGTTGAGCCAGCTCGTCGACGGATACAGGCCGGCTGCGGCGGAGGGCAGCGGGCCGGTGAGGGTCCGGGTGGTCTGCCCGACCGGGGTGAAGACGACTTTGTACGTGCCGGCGTCGACCGAGACACCGGAGTCCGAGGTGAATGCCGAGACTGTCGGGTTGATGAGCACCTGGACCGGCACGGCGGACGCCTCGCGGGTCGCCGCGCGCAAGATGACCTTGGACGCGGGGGTGCCGTTATAGGTCGTGGTCAGCCCGCAGTAGCCGACCCGGACACTGCCGGGGCCGCGCACCGCCACGGTGCCCGCTGCCACCGCGCCGAAGTTGGGCACGCTGGCGCATCCGGTGCCGGAGTAGGTGCTGTTGCTGAAGTTCCCGAACACATCGAGCCCGACACCGAGGTAGGCATTGGTCAGGCCGTTCACCCCCGGAGCGGCTGAGTATCCCAGCGCACCTCCCGACGATCCGATGGACGCCGGGGCCGCGGGGTTCGCCGGATCGACCGCGGCGAGCAGGAACGCCATCCCGTCGGCGCTCCCCCCGCCCCATTGGTACGAGGTGAAGGTGACGTCCAGGCCGTTGGACGTCGGGAAGCTGGCGGCGCCGAAGACACCGCCCACCTGGTTGATGGAGGAGTTCGTGAGCCGGAGTTTCCCGCTGCCCTGTGGGTCGCCGGTTGTCGAGCAGCTGAGCAGGGGGAGCGTCGCGCTGTTTCCTGTCGCGGTGAGGCAGGCGACGTTCGTCCCACTGGGCGGGGACGGCACCGTGACCGTCCCGGCGCCATCCACTGTGCGGTTGTTGAAGGCGTTCTGGAACAGGATGGTGCCCGCTGCAGAGGCGGTCTGCGGCGCGATGGCACCGCCCAGCGTGGCCAGCAGGGAGATGGTGGCGACCAGCGCGAGAACCCGTGGTCCTCGCCCGGTCCGTCTAGGCATGTGCGTCGCCGATGCGAGGTCGTAGGAGTGCCGCGGCCCTGGCCACGTTCACCCGGTACCGGCGACGCCACACCCGCAGGCCCACGAAGAGGACCAGCAGCGCGCCGACGAGGATGCCCAGTAGGTAGAGGGGAAAGACGATGACGCGGACGGTCGCGGTTTGTACCGAGCCGTCGGCGTTGCGGAAGGACACCGTGGGGTGGCAGACACACAGCAGCGGCGGGTCCCAGGTGGTGGCGATGTCGCGGGTCGAACCGCGGACGACCGTGAAGTCGGGAAAGGCGTGCGGGGTACCGGAAGCGTCCAGGGTCAGCCGGGTCTCGGCGCGGAAGTCCCGGTGCACCGTGCCGTTGTTGTGGATCTTCGCGGTGAGATCGACGATGCCGCCGCCCAGCACGAACCCGGTTGCGGTGAGGTCGGTGATCGAGGCCGAGTCGTCCGTCGGACCGGGAACCGTGATGTACACCGGGGTGGCGACACCTCGGTTGATCCTGATGTTGGCGCCGGTCTGGCCGGCCGGCACCAGGAACACGAGGGCGACCTGATGGTCCCCTGGTTCGGGCTCGGGCGGAACGGTGATGCTCGAGGTGACTTTCTGGGTGGCGCCCGGCGCGACGCGGAAGGTCGTGGGTGAGACGGTCAGCCAGGAGGATGCCGAGTACTGCGCGTGCTTCTGGAAGACCAGGCTCCCGTCGGTGCCGCCGGTGAAGTCCCGCTTCTGCACGTTGACCTCGACCGGGGCGTGGCCGCGGTTGACCACGAGGATGTCGGGATCGGAGCTGATGTCGGCCGGCCCGACGACCAGCCGGGTCGGGCTGACGGTCAGGGAGAACTCTGAGGGGGCCGGGCGGTAGGAGGTCGAGTTCGTCGGGGTACCACCGGTCGGCGCCGGCGGGTCCGAGGTGTTGGCCTCGGACCCGACTCGCAAGAGGTGCGGACCAGCCGAACATGACGGCGCAGGTCGCGATTGCCGAACTACGCTGCAGCATGTTGGTCATGGCGTAACCTTCTTGATTGGCAGGAGTTACAGCGTCGTCGCGATGTAGTCCAACGTTGCCGTGTAGGTGTCCTCGTTGACGAACGGGATGACGACCTGGTAGTCGTTGCTCAGCGCGTCGCCGTCTTCGGCTGATCGGGTTGCCTGGGTGTGGACCAAGGCCGTGCCCGTGGCGCTCATCGGGGTGAAGGTCGTTCCGTTGGTCTCCCGTACGGACAGCGCACCGATCGGGATCGAGTCCGTGTTGGCCGGTGCTGCGGCCGCCATCGTGGCCGCCGCACTCTGCACGGTGACCGCGTAGCCCGCGAGGTTGTTGGTCTCGACGTTGAGCGTCACCGCTCCGAGTCCAGTGACGGTCGCACCGGGAATTCCGGTGAGCGTGAACGACTCGGTGAGCCCGGTCAGCGCGATCGAGGTCGTTACTTCGACGTTGGCTTCCGTGCTGCCGTCGTCGGTGTCACCCGGCGCCGCGGCGGCGGAAGCGGCCGTCATGCAGACGGCGGCTGCGGCCGCGGCTCCGAAAACGACTCCTCGGAGCATCAGCCGTCCCAGGCGCTTCTTCTGGTTGGTGGACACGGAAAATTCGGCGCTCGTCGTCATTGTGCATTCCTTTGAGAACGGAGCGTTCGACCTGGATGTCTCGCTCACGGCCCCGACACTACATACCGCCTGCTCTATATTTGCTCAAGTACACGATCGTGTACACATGTATCGAAAGGTAACACTCGAGGGTTGGCGGCGTTTCTGGGCGAGATCTGTCGAAATATCTCCGGAGAGTGAAAAATCGTCCAAGAAAACGCTGCAAATCGAGATTTCAGGCCAATCGGCCGATCCGTCCCGTCCGACGCACACGCAGAGTGTGCGTATGACTCCAGTCACTGAGCGCTCGCTGACCTGGTCAGGGTGTCGAGAGAGTCATGCTGGTCGGATCGTGGCGCGCTGGGCGGCGGTCCAGACGGCAACGCGACCGTCGGCGTCGAGGCCCGGCTCGAGTTGACCATGTCGGCTGTCGAAATGGATGGCCAACCGGAATTACTCGTCCAGGTGACATATGTGCGTTGCGGCGGATTGTGTGGGAATAATGGCGGTGTTCGATCATTCATTTACATCTTTGGAGGCATAATGACTGACGGTATTGTTGGCCAGGTTTTGGAACTCGTTCGGCAGCTCGTAGCTGTCCTGATCGGATAGATTCTTGGAACTGGACACGGCGATCGCCCCATGGTCGAACCTCCCCGGTTTTGCCAGGGACGGTCGCCGTCAAGGTCCGCGATTCGGGTCACGAGTTCGCCGAGGACGCGACCGAGTGCCGAGATCCCGTGGCTGGCGTGGACACGGCCATGCGGCCGGCGGTTGATGCGCCGCCGTGAAATCGAAGCGAGCTTTGCCGCCACCGGTGGTGACTGGATGTGGATTGGCCCGGGTTGCTGGCGGGGTCCGTGTCGATCTGCTGCCGTGACCGCCAGCCGGTGTGCACTACGGCTGTGGCGCCGTCCACACCAGACTGGTGCCGCCACATTCCTTCTGCCGCGCTGACAGCGTGCCGCCGGCAGCGTCGGCACGCTGTTGGATGTTGCGCAGGCCGCTGCGGGTGACGGTGTCCGGGAGACCGATGCCGTTCTCGGTGACGTCGATGACCAGGTCGTCGTCGACGGAGATCGTGACCAAGGGTTTGTCGGCGCCCGCGTGGTGGGCCACGTTGCTGACCGCCTTCCGCAGGACGGCCTCAGCATGTTCCGCGCGACGGTGAGTGCCCCGCATGCCCAGACCGATGGCGAACAGCAGCTGTATGACCTGATCAGCGTGAGGCGTAGAGGTAGAACGGAATCCATGGGCGCTGATCATCTGGCCGGTGCTGCAACACGTAACCGGCCTCGGTGAGCAGGGCGCGGACACCGGCGTACGTGCGCTGCCAGTCGGCCCCGTCCCGGTCGGCCTTGAAGTCGTGGCAGGACACCACGAGGTTGTCCACCCGGGGAAGCAGTTCGCGGGCGTCCTCGAGAACGGCGAGCTCCGCGCCTTCGATGTTCATCTTCAGCAGGTCGATCCGGCCGATGCCGAGCCGCTCGACGAGGTCACCGAGAGGTTCGCACACGACCGGGATGCCATCGTCGGCATGGTGGTGACGCCGTTGCTGCCGTAGGCCAGTCGATCCTCGATGAATGCGATACCCCGCACCCCCATCATCGCGCGGTGCACCGCGGTCACGTTGCTCAGGCGGTTCAGCTCGATCGTCCGGCGCAGGCAGCCGAACATGCGGGGATGCGCCTCCACGCTGACGACCCGGCCGGACGGACCCACCAACCTGGACAGCAACCGCGCCTCGCCACCCACCCCGGCACCGAGGTCGAGGATGGTGTCGCCCGGCTCGGGTCGGTAGCCGTAGAGGAACGCGTCCCAGGTGTTCCGGTCCTGGAGACTGGCCGAAGGGCCACCCAGGTGCGGCTGCACGACGGTGCCCGTGCGGTACCTGATGGACCCAGTCCCCGGCGGCGAACCGGACCGTGCAGCGCTCGCGACGTTTGACGGTGACCAGCACCGAACCGAGTGGCGCGAGCCAGCGCGGGTCGAGCCTGCGTTGCAGCACACCAAGGATCTGCCGACTGGGTTTCACGTTTTCTCCGTCCGGGTCTGTTCGCCGGGGAAGCCGGGGTTGTTCCCGTCCAGGCCGACGACGCCGCGTGGGCGAGCGAGCGCGGCCACCGTCAGCGCCACGATGCGGGCGTCGAGGAGCCAGGTCCGGTTCTCGAGGTACCAGAGGTCGAGCTCGATCCGTTCCGGCCAGCTCAACAGGTTTCGCCCATGGACCTGGGCCCACCCGGTGAGGCCGGGACGCACCGCCAACCGCCCCCGCTGGCGCGGGTCATAGGCGCGGACCTGCTCGGGCAGGGTCGGACGCGGGCCGATCAAGGACATGTCACCGCGCAGGATGTTCATCAGCTGCGGCAGCTCGTCGAGGCTCGTTCGGCGCAATGCCGTGCCGATCCGGCTCTCGCGGTCGCGATCGGACTGGCCGGGGTAGCGCGGCCGGTGCATGGTGCGGAACTTGAGGATCGCGAACTCCCGGCCGTGGCGGCCGGACCGGCGTTGCCGGAACAGCACCGGGGAGCCCAATCGAAGCCGGATCAGCGCGGCCAGCGTCAGCAACAGGGGTGTGAGCAGCACGATCGCGACTCCCGCGATCACGATGTCGCAGGTCCGCCTTGCGGCGCTGTCTCGGCGCGTCGCTCATGGCGTGGCCGCCCGAAGCACCTTGGCCACGGCCCTGGCCACATCGATCACGTCCTGGGTGTGGAGGTTCGGATGTACCGGCAACGTGAGCGAGGTCCGCCCGAGCTCGGCGGCCACCGGCAGCTGCACGGGCGTGCCGGGGATGGTCTTGAAGGCGCGCTCGCGGTAGATCTCGGTGCACCCGCCGTACGAGCACGGGACGCCTTCCGCGTTGATCGCCTCGACCACCCGGTCGCGGTCCCAGTCCTCGCGCAGCGACTCCGGCCGCACGTGAGCGTAGAAGCGGTAGTAGGCGTGCTCGACGTGCGCCGGCGGAACCTCGGCCCGGATCGCCCGGAGCCCGCGCAGCGCGCCGAGCAGCACGCCCGCATTGATCTGTCGCTGTTTGACCCAGTCGTTCAGCTTGCCGAGCTGCACCCGGCCAACCGCGGCTTGCAGCTCGGTCATCCTGGCGTTGGTGCCGAAACTGTCGTGCAGCCACCGGAAGCCCTGGCTGCCCCGTTGCCGTATGGCGGACACGTTCTTGCCGTGGTCCTTGAACTCCCAGCAACGCCGCCACAGCGCGAGACTCGAGGTGGTGATCGCGCCACCTTCGCCGCCCGTGGTGAGGATCTTGTCCTGGCAGAACGACCACGCGGCGATGTCGCCGAGACTCCCGACGGGCTCACCGAGGTACCGCGCGCCGTGTGCCTGCGCGCAGTCCTCGACCACCCGGAGGTCGTGTTGCTCGGCGAGTCGCAGCAGCGGCGCGAACTCCGCGGGATGCCCGGCGAGGTGGACGACGATGATCGCCCGGGTGCGCGCGGAGACCAGTGGCTCGACCGTCTCCTTGGTGAGGCACAGGGTGCGCACGTCGACATCGGCGATCACCGGCGTCGCGCCGCACCGGACGACCGCCGAGGCTGTCGCGATGAACGTCACGGCGGGCACGATCACCTCGTCCCCGGGACCGACGCCGAGGCTGTGCAGGGCGACTTCCAGTGCGGTCGTGCCGTTCGACAGCGCGACGGCGTAGCGGGTGCCGGCGGTCGCCGCGAACTCGCGCTCGAAGGCTCGCCCGTGTCGGCCCGTCCAGTAGTTCACCCGTCCGGAGACGAGCACGTCCTGGACCGCGGTGAGCTCCTCCTGGCCGAACACCGGCCATCTGAGAAACGCGGTGGTCCGGACCGGCCGCCCCCCGTCGACGGCAAGAGCGGTCATGATCTCAGCCTGCGCATGTCAGTTCCTCTCTCGTGCAGTCCGTCGGACCCGGCTGCGCAACACCGTGCCGGCCGCCAACGACAGGCCGGCGTAGACGAGCACGGAGCCGGTCGCGACCCCCACCGGTCCCGCCGAGGTGGCAGCCACCGCGTAGACGGCGAGCGCCACGAGGCCACCGACGATCCCGACCGTTCCGGCCGTGCCGGTCCAACCACCGCCGAGCAGACCCCGGCTCGCGACCGAGAAGGGCGCGAGACAGACCTCGGCCAGGGCGAGCAGCGCCAGCAGCGTTCCCGCCGCGGCGAACTCGGGACCGAAGACCGGCACGATCAGCGGCCATCCGATGCCGACGACCAGTACCCCGCCCAGGACGGCGGCGCCGACGGCGAATCTGATCGTCGGGCCGAGCCGGTTGGCCCCGAGCCCGGTCGCCGTGTCCCGGAGGAACAGCTGGCCGGCGGCGGCGGGAACGAGTCGGGACAACTCGGCCAGCGACACCGCGAGCGAGTAGATCCCGACCGTGGCCGTGCTGGTCGCGACACCGAGGAAGTACCGGTCCGCACGCATGGCCACGGCCAGGCCGAAGGTCAGTCCAAGCGCCGGCGCACCCTGCCGCAACAAGGACCTGATCAGCTCCGGGTCCGGGCGGGACAGCCCGGCCAGTCCCGCCCGCCGCAGCGCGGCGACCTGGCCGAGGCCGATCAGGCCGATGCCCAGTGCCTGAGCGGCGAGCACGACGCCGGCGGACCGCGACACGGTCAGCGCGGTGGCCACGCCGACGAGCCCGCCCGTGCACATGGCCGCGGCGCCGATGCCGCCGCGGCGGAACAAGCCGTCGGCGAACCACCCGTCCGGCACCTGGGTCATCAAGGACTGGCCGATGGTGTAGCTCGCGGTCGCCAGCAGGAACCCGGGGGACTGCAGTGCGGAGTCGATCAGGGGCGCCGACGCCGCCGTCGCCAGGACCGCGACGAACACCGCCAGTACCATGCCGCCGAGCGAGCACCAGGTATAGGTGGACACCAGGCTCCGTCGCCCGGCGGGCTCCGTGGCAGCCGGGAGCCGGGCGCGAAACGCCGCACCGGAGCCGAACCCACCGATGAGCCCACACACGCTGCCGATGGTCAGGCCGAGCACCATCAGTCCACGGTCCTGCGGGCCGAGCACGACCGTGGCGAGCAGGCCGGCGACGGCGTTGGACGCCGCCTGCAGGGCGCTCGCGCCGGAAAGCACGACCAGCCGGCGCGGGATCATGATGGGCCGACTCTCGTCGGGCGACGACCTGCTGCCCGCTTGGCGACCTCGTGGACCACGAGCAGCAACAGCAGGCCGACCACGAGCTGTGCGGGCACCGGGGCGAAGCTGTTGCGAATCTGGACCAACAGCGGCAGCAGCAGGACACCGACCGTGGCGTGCCCCAACGGAGTGGCCGGTCGCCGTTCGAGCCAGCCGATAGCGAGGCCGATCGCGCCGAGCAGCAACAGCACGCCGAGCAGCCCGGCATTGTGGTATCCCTCGGCGACCGGGGATCCGCCGATGGGGCCCACCCGATCCAGGATCTCGACGTTGAACAGTCGGTCGTCCCGAACCGGGGGGCCGCCGTGCCAGCCGGTCAGCTTCTCGACGGACCGCACCAGCACCGCGATGAGCGTGATCCCGTGCCGGAACGGCTCGCCGAACGCGTGCCAGTCGAGCACCACGGTGGTCGGCCGCAGCGAGTAGCCCATCTCGGCGACCGCGTCGAGCGGCGCCGACCACAGCGTGGACGCCGTGCCGCTTCCGCCGGGGAGCCTGGTCGAGCGCACCAACCCGATCAGCCCGAGCACACACGGCACACCCAAGACCGTCCACAGTGGCCTGAGGCGCCGGCCGCGCCGGGCTTCGACGACGAGCATCGCCAGCAGCGGGAAAAGGACCTCTCCGCGGTTGCCGATCAGGAACGCCACCACCGCGTAGCCCGCGAAGCCCAGCCACCCCGCCACACGCGGCGGCCCGCCGCAGACGATCGCGAGCGTTGCGCCCATCCCGACGAACAGAGTGCCGTAGGCGAGCAGCTCGTTGGACTGGTTGGCCTGTACAAAGGCCGGGTAGTTGCCGGTGAGCTGGTCGAACCCGCCGGCCCCGAGCACGGCCTCGGCGAAGATGGCGAGACCGGCGAACTCGACGGCGAGCCCGATGACCCCGTAACCACGCGGGTTGTCGAGCGGTGCGGTGTCCACGGTCGGGGGGCTCGTGACGGCTGGTCGTCGGGTGCGACCGGCGGCCAGCTCCGCGCACAAGGCGAAAGCGCTCATGCCGAGGACCGCCAGCCGTGTCGCCTCCGTCGTGTAGCCGCGGTAGAGCCAGGAGACGTCGTAGGCGGTGAAGGCGTCCGCGCCACGCACGGCGATGCTGAGCAGCAGACCGCCGTGGAACAGTCCGAAAAGGACGAGGTAGGCGGTGCTCGGCCGCCAGAGTCCCTTTCTGGCCAGGAGGGCGAAGCAGAGGGCCCAGGCGAGCCAGAACACGACGGCGTTTCCGGGTACGTCGTCGTTCGGAGGCGGGACGGCCAGCACGAAGGCGGTGAGGCACACCAGCGCGACGCACAGCATCGGGCCGAGGTCGAAGCGGCTTCTCGTCAGAGGCCGGTCCACAGGTGCCTCCAGGTGTCCGCGTATCGCGTCAAGGTGAAGGGGGAGCGCCTGATCGAGGCACTGATCTCGTCGCGTTCGGCGGCGGGGGTCGCGGCGAGGCGCAGGGCGGTGTCGGCCCAGACGCGGGGGCCCGCGGCGAGCGGGAGCAGGGTGATCCCGGCGAGCTGCCCGGCCAGCTCGGACAGTCCCGGCAGGCGCGTGGCCAGCACCGGCACGCCGGCGGCGAGTGCTTCGAGCACGGCCCCGGGCAACCCTTCCCGGTGCGAGGGCAGCAGCAGGACGCCGGCGTCGGCGAGTACCTCGTCGACCCGGTCGGTGTCGCCGAGCAGGCTCACGGACGGATCCTGGCCGGCCTGCTCGGAGAGCTCGGCGCGGAGGTCGTCGACGCCGCCAGGTCCGGCAAGGACAAGGCGGGTGTCCGGGCGGATCCGCTTCGCCTCGGCGTGCACCAGGAGCAGGAACGCCCGGTTCTTCTCCGGTGCCGCACGTCCTATGTGGACGAAGGCGTGCGCCGTCGCACGATGTTCGGGCAGCGGGAAGCGCCGGGTGTCCACCCCGTTGGGCAGGACCCGGTAGCGGCGGTCACCCGGCGGCGGCGCCGCGAACATGAGCGCGGCCGACGTGACGCCGAGCACCGCTGTCGCGCAGCGGCGCAGGAGCACCCGCAGCAGCGCACGGACCAGGCGTCGCGGCGTCGAGGCCCCCTGGCCGTCGTTGTCGGTGTGCAGGTGGGCGATCCGCATGGGCACCCTGGCCGCCGCGGACACCGCCAGCACCAGTCCGCTCACCAGGCTGACATGAGAGGTGACCGCGTCCGGCCGGGCTTTGCGCAACCACCACCACAGCCGGAACGGAAAGGTGGGCCACGGCCGCAGCGGACACCTGTCCACGGTCGCGCCCGCGGCCCGGAACCGAGGTGCGAGCATGCCCTCGTGGTCACCGAGCAACAGGAAGCGTTGTCGGATCTCGGTTCGCGGGATGGCCCCGCACAGCTCGAGTGCGCGGGACTCCGCGCCACCCCGGTCGAGGGTGCCCAGCACGTGCACCACCGTCACGGCCATTACGGCCCCCGCGCCGGCGGCACCTGGCTCAGCCAGGTCGCGAACAGCCGGTCCGCTACCGACTGCTCGTAGCCGCGCGCGGTCTCGAGGTTGCGCCGGGACTGCTCCTCCCACCTCTTCGGGTTCGACAGCAGCCGATGGATCGCGGCGGCCAGCGCCTCGGGGTCGTCCGGGGGCACCAGGCAGGACTCGTCGAGCAGTTCGGGGATGCCGCCGACGGCCGAACCGACCGCGGGCAGTGCCCTCGCCATCGCTTCGACGAGTGCCCTCGGCAGCCCTTCGGTGCGTGACGGCATCACGAACAGCGCGGCCGAGTCGAGCAGCTCCACGACCTCGGCGCGGCTGATCGAGCCGACGAACGTGACGGTGTCGGTGAGCCTCGTCGACCGGCACAGGTCCACCAGCTCGTCGTGCCGCCTGCCGTTCCCGGCCACCGTGCAGGTGACTGGCAGCCCCGCGTCGAGCAGCCGGCGAACCGCCTTCAGCAGCACGTCGTGTCCCTTGTAGCGGGTCTCGTGGCTGCCGATCGCGACGATGTGGAACGGGGACCGCGGCCATTCGCGGCTCTGGCGCAGCAGCGCGTCGGGACCGAGGCGGACATTGGAGATCGCCATCGTCGGCGTGCCGGGCCTGGGTGGGTAGCGACGCTGCAGCGTGTCCCGGGTGACGAAGCGCGACGCGTCGGCCCCGCGCACCATCCAGCGTTGCAGCTGGCCCGCGGGGCGGGCGAGTAGCCGGACGGCGGGTCCCAAGGCGCCGGAGCGCAGCACTTCCTCGGAGTCGCCGACCACCTCCACCGCGTAGCGCCGGCGCAGCATGCGGCAGGCGAGCGCGGCCAGCGAGCCGACGACACCCGGCATGCGGAGAAGGACGACGTCAGCGCCGGACACCGCGCGGGTCACCGAACCGCTCAGCAGGGGCAGTGTGCGCAACAGTCCGCCGGCGCCGACGTAGTAGGGCATCGGAACCAGGTCAGCTGCCCTCGTCGAGCGCGCAGTCACGTTGTCCCGGCCGAGGTTCGGCCCGAGCCACCACTCGAATCCGGTTGCCGGCCCGGAGGTATCCCTCGCGCGCGGACGGGCCGTTCGCCGGATCCACCGGCATCCACCGGCCGTCGCGGGACACGAACCTGGCGTCGGTGAAGAGGCTGAGCACCCGGGCCGGATACGGTGGTCGGCCCGCGGCCCCGCTCGATCACGGCGGTGACCTCCTTCGCCGTGCGCGTTCCCGAGAACTGCCACCGCACGAGCCGGCGGGCGGCCGACCCACGGGCGGCCAGTTCGCCGCGCAGCCCCTCGGCGCGGGCGTGTCGTAGCGCGGCGGCGAGGGCGTCGATGTCGCCGCGGGGGACCACCCAGCCCGACTCCGGCGATACGGTCTCGGGCAGGGCGCCGGCATCGCTGACGATGCTGGGCAGGCCCATGGCTCCCGCCTCGACCGCCGCGCCGTGGTTGTCCGAAATGGACGGAGACACAGACAGGTCGGCCGCGGCGTAGTAGGGACGGACGTCGTCGGTGGACTCGATCCAGGTCACGCCGTGCGCGGTCCGCGGATCGTCGAGCCGGAACAGCCGGATCAGATCCTTCCGGTGTCGCTCGCCAGCATCGTCGAAGCCGCCGCCGACCAGGAACAGCCGCGCGTCGGGATGTTCGGTGTGGAACCTCGTCCAGGCCGCCAGCAGCACGTCGTGGCCCTTGATCCCGTGGCCGGCGTGCAGCCGGCGTCGTGGCGCGTAGACGAACGCCACCATGACCACGAGAAAGGTGCCTGGCCCGAGACCGAGCGCGGCGCGTGCCCGCTCCCGCTGCGGCCCGACGGGTGGCTGGAAGTGTGTGGTGTCCACGCCGTAGGGGATGGCCGGTGTCCGCGCCGCCGACCGCCCCAGCTCCCGGTACCGCTCGGAGATGAAGTCGCTGCCGCCGATCGTCACCGTGTCCAGCCGGGCCAGTAGCCGCTCGGCCGTTCGGGTGGGCGCCCACTCCAGGTGCAGTGGCCCGGCCACCATGTGGACCCGGGGAATGCCCATCCCGAGGCTGGACAGGCGGGCGGCCAGCGCGGAGGCGTAGAGGTGGTAGTGCAGTACGTCCGGCGACAGCCGGTTGATCAGCCGGCGCAGCCGTAGGAGTCCGGTGAGGGTGCGCGGGGACGGCCGGAAGCGGAAGTCGAACGGGCTGTCGACGACCGGCACGGCGCGTGCGCTCAGCGCGGTCCGCAGCCGCCCTGGTCGCTCCGGCAGCACGACCACGACGGCGTGGCCGCGTCTTCGCAGCTCGTCGATGTGCGGCAGCACCCACAGCGCACCCTCGCTGGTCTTCAGTACCAGCAGGACTTTCAGCGGTGCCCGCGCCGCGTGCTCGGCGGTGGGAGCGGGCAGCGTGCGGGTGGTCACAGGTGCTCCACGCGTGGTCCGGACAGCCGGTGGCGGGTGTCGAGTACCAGTCGGGCGTCCCGTTCGACCAGCGCGTAGTCGACCTCCGGGTGATCGGTGAGCAGCAGCACCACGTCCGCGTCGCGCAGCTCGGACCGCGTCAGCTCGACCAGCTTCGCCGACGGGGGGCACCGGTGGGGCTCCACATGCGAGTCCACCACCCGGATCACCGCGCCCATCGCGCTGAGCAGCTCGATCACGTTCAACACCGGTGACTCGCGGATGTCCCCGGTGCCCGCCTTGTAGGCGAGACCGAGCAGCAGGACGACGCTGCCCCGCACGGACTTGCGCTGCCGGTTCAGCGTCGCGGTCAGCCGCTGCACGACGTAGTCGGGCATGTGGTCGTTGATGTCGTTGGCCAGCGCGACGAACCGGAACTCGCGGTGCAGGTCATGGCGGACCCGCCAGGACAGGAAACTCGGGTCGACCGGAAGGCAGTGCCCGCCCACCCCGGGGCCGGGGAGGAACCGGGAGAAGCCGAACGGCTTGGTCGACGCGGCGTCGATGGCCTTCCAGACGTCGACCCCGAGCTCGTGCGCGAACACCGCGATCTCGTTGACCAGCGCGATGTTGACGTGCCGGAAGGTGTTCTCCAGCAGCTTGGTGAGCTCGGCCTCCCTGGTCGTGCTCACTGGCACGGTCGTGTCGACCAGCCGGTCGTAGAGGCGTCGCACGGCCGACAGTGATCGGGCGTCGATCCCCGACACGACCTTCGGCGTGTTGACGAAGTTCCACCGCGGGTTGCCCGGATCGATGCGTTCGGGGCTGTAGCCGACCGAGAAGTCCCGGCCGGCTACCATCCCGCTGCCCCCCTCAAGTAGCGGGACGACTAGCTCCTCGGTGGTGCCGGGATACGTGGTCGACTCCAGCACGACCGTCGCGTCCTGCCGAAGATGCGGCGCGAGTCCGCTGACCGCGGAGACCACGAAGCTGAGATCCGGGACGGACTCGGTCAGCGGTGTCGGCACCGTGATGATCGCCGCGTCGAATGCTTCGGCGTCCTCGTACCGGTCGGTCGGCAGGTATCGCCCACTGGCCAGGGCTCGTCGCAGTCGCGCCTCGGACACATCATCCACATAGGACTGTCCGTCTTTGAGCGACCAGACCCGGACGGCATCGATCTCGAGCCCGATCACGAAGAACCCGGCTTCCACCGCCCGGATCGCGACCGGCAGTCCGACATAGCCCTGGCCGACGACCACGAGTCTGGTCGGCGAGCCTGCCGGGACGGTCATGCGGGCACCTCGGTGGTGATGCCGAGCGAGGCTGACTGGCTCTCGATCCAGGACAGCGTACGGAGCAGGCCGGTTCGCAGCGGCACGGCGGACACGTCCGGAAACAGCGTCCGCAAGGTGGCAGGGCAGGCCTGTGAGTGCCTGACGTCGCCGATCCGGGGCGGCCGGAACTTGACCTCCAGACGCCGTCCCAGCAGCTCGGACAGAATCGTCACCACCTCGTTGAGCGTGGTCCTGGTGCCGAAGGCGAGGTTCACCGGCGTCGTGGACGTCAACCGGCAGTTGACGGCCTCGGCCAGCACCCGCACGACTGACTCCACGTAGGTGAAGTCGCGGGACTGCTCGCCGTCACCGTGGATGGTGAGCGGGACGTCGCGCAACGCGGCGAGGATGAACGCGGGAACCACCGCGGCGTAGGCGTGATCGGGGGCCTGCAGCGGCCCGAAGATGTTGAAGAAGCGGAACGCGACGGTGTCCAGCCCGTAGGAGGTCCGGTAGGCCGTCGCGTAGGACTCGGCGGCCAGCTTGGTGACGCCGTACGGGCTCGTCGGCCGGCAGACCATGTCCTCCGTCTTGGGCATCGCCTCGTTGGACCCGTACACCGAGCTCGACGAGGCCAGCACGACGTGTGCGCCGGTCTCGCGCGCGACATCCAGCACGGTCAACGTTCCGGTGACGTTCGTGTCGTGACTGCCGCGCGGGTTCACGATCGAGCGCGGAACCGACGGCACGGCCGCCAGATGCACGATCGCCGCGGCGTCGCGACAGACGGCGCGGACCGCCCCGACGTCGAGGACCGACGCCACTCGAAGAGTGATGTCCGTGCCGGCCAGGTTGGACAGCCTGCCCGTGCTCAGGTCGTCGAGCACCACCACGTCATGGTGTGGGACGAGTGCTCGGCAGAGGTTGGCGCCGATGAACCCGGCGCCTCCGGTGACAACGATCTTCATGCGACGCTGCCCTTCCCGTCGAGCCGTGCCACACCGATCCGGACCTGGTCCCGCTTCCTGGTCTGCGGTTTGGAGACCGCGCCTGACGCGCGGTCGGTTACCAGCACCCTCATCGCGGACGCGAACCCGAGCTCCGCACCCCGCGCGCGCACCGTCTCTGGTGCCAGCGGTGGCACCGAGACGTGCGAGATGGCGGGATGAATGGGGCGGCGGTCCTCCTCCCCGTCGCCGAACAGCTCCTCGTGCAGCTTCTCGCCTTTTCCCAGTCCTGTGTAGACGATCGGCGTGCGGCGGCCGGAGATCGTCATCAGCATCTCCGCGAGGTCGGCGATCCGGGCGGGTTCGCCCATGTCGAGAACGAGCGCCTCGCCGGAGGCCCCGATGGTGGCCGCCTGGATGACGAGCTGCACCGCCTCCGGGATGGTCATGAAGAACCGAGTCACATCGGGGTGGGTGACGGTCATCGGCCGGCCGGCCGAGAGTTGCTCGGTGAAGGTCGTCAGTACCGAACCGCGGCTGCCGAGGACGTTGCCGAACCGGACCGACAGGTAGGTCCCTTCGCTGCGCAGCGAGGCTTCGGCGACCAGTCTCTCGCCGATGCGCTTCGACCGGCCGAGCACACTCGTCGGGTTCGCCGCCTTGTCGGTGGAGATGTTGACGAACCGGCGAACTCCGGCCAAGCGGGCCGCCTCGAGAATTTCCAGCGTGCCGAGCACGTTCGTCTTCCACGCCTCGTCGGGATAACGTTCGAGCACGGGGAGGTGCTTCAGCGCGGCGGCGTGGAACACCACGTCCGGGCGCCGCGCCAGCAGCACCGCGCGCATCGTCTCGGTATCCCGGATGTCGCCCAGGATCACCTCGGGCGCGTCCAGCCGCGCCCGCCCGTGAATCGACAGCTGCACGGCGTGCAACGCCGACTCGTCCCGGTCCAGCATGAGCACCTCGGAGGGGCCGAACCGGTGGATCTGCCGGCACAGCTCCGATCCGATCGATCCACCTGCTCCGGTCACCAGCACCGTCTTGCCGAGGAGGTGGTCGGCGACCGAGCCGAGGTCGGTGTCGACCTGCCGGCGCCCCAGCAGGTCGGCGACATCGAGGTCGCGCAGGTCGCTGACCTGGACCCGGGAACGGAGCAGCTCGTGCAGCGGAGGCAGGATCCGCACGTCCAACCCGACGTCTCGGGCGCACGCCAGGATGGCGCCCGTCTCGGTCGGACCGGGGCCGGCGATGATCAGCAACTCGGCCGCGGTGTTCTCGACGACGGCGGCGAGGTGACATCCGGCACCGCGGATCGGTACGCCGGCGATTCGGCTGTGCCGAAGCGCCGGATCGTCGTCGAGGATGGCGACGGGCAGGGTGTTCCCGGCCGACCCGGACAACATGGCATGGACGAGTTGCTCGCCACGCAGGCCTGCCCCGTAGACGATGGTGCGCCGGGCGAGGTGCCGGTCCGGCCGCGTCACGCGGTCCCGGTGGTTTCGCACGGTCAGCCGCGCGGCCAGCGAGATGGTGAGCGCCAGCGGACCTGCGATCAGCGGCACCGAGCGCGGCACTGGTGAGGTTGCCGCAAGGAGCTCGACGCCGAAGGTGGCGAGGGCCACGATCGCGGTCACCCGAACCACGTGAAGTGCCTCGTCGAAGCTCCCGATCGAGTACTGGCCGAAGTAGAGGTACGTCGCCGCGCCCGTGCCCCAGAGGACGATGACCGCGAAGCCGGCCGTCCAGAGTAGACCGACGAGATCAAGCTTGGCGACGTCGAATTCGAAGCGAAGCCAGGTCGCGGCGGTCAGGGCACAAGCCCACGCGCCGGCGTCGAAGACCGCGAGCGCGGTTCTCCAGGGCCGGCGTGAACCGTGACGTGGCCAGGGTTCACGTGCGGCCGGAATGGCTGCCATTGAAGGAATCTCCCTCGGAGCGCACACCTGTCAGAGGTGCCTGCGCGGTTCTCGATGAACCAATCCTGCGGGATGCTTCGAGGTCTGGGAGACATCGTGAAGATGCTCTGCACGACCAACGAGGGCCAGTGCGAGGTCCGTCCTCGTCGAGTCCTGCTCATCGTAGATGACTTTGTGCCGTCGTGCTGTTTGTCCGGGACAGTCTGATGGGGACAGAAAGGTTACGAGTCGACGCGACATGGCGTCGATCATCTCCGCCGACGTACGGTGCACGTCCGGCGCGAGTGCGATCGGGTCCGGCACGGCATCGGCGTCCTCGGGAATGCAGCCGGCTGAGCCGCGTCGCTGCCTGGCCAGGTCCACTGTGGCTCGAGCCCTCTCCACCGGGTCGGCCGGAAGGCCGTCGCGGTCCACTCCGTCGAGCAGTCGGACGAACTCGCGGAAGGAGAATGTCGTTGCCAACGCGGAAGGTTCGAGCACTACGACCCATCGGCGGTGGAACCGTTCCGCCGTCAGCACGAGATCGGTGTCGGCGACCATGGCCTGGTCGAGCCGGCGGGCGCGAAACGTGCTGGCGGCGTGATCGAGGCCGCGGATCGCGAGCGCGGCGTGGCTGTGTGGATCCATCCGGGCGCCGCCTGTCGCCGCGGTTCCCGCACTGGTCACGGAGAACCGCGCGACATCTGCGCCGAGACTCTCGCGGAGCAGGTGCCGGGTGAGCGCCTCGGCGATCGGCGATCGGCAGATGTTTCCGGTGCAGACGAAGAGAATGCTGAAGGCCGCGCCCGTCATGACATCGTCACGGGGGCGTGTCGCCCAGTTCGGTACCGGGATACTTTCGCAGGTATGCCGAGATGTTCCCGTCTGCCAGGTGTTGCCACAGTTGGGCACCACGGGCGGAGTCGAGGTTGACCACCGACTGCCCGTACTCCTTGCCGAGGCCGGCGACCGGGACGGTCAGGAACGTGATTCCTGCGGGGCGCAGGTTCCGCATGTCCCAGCCGAGAGTGCGCAGGTCACCGTTCGTCAGGCCGTCGTCCACGGTGATCCACTGGGACAGCTCGTCCAGGAAACCCAGTGTTCGCGCGGGATCGGCAAGCAATCCGCCGGCGGCGACCTTTGTCAGTAGCGCTCGGAGGGTGTTCTGGTGCCGTTGCACACGATCGAGGTCTCCTCTGGGGAGACCGGTGCGCTGCCGGACGTAGCCCAGGGCTTGTGCACCGTCCAGATGATTCCTGCCGGCGTGCAGGGCGAGCGTGCCGAACGTGGTGGGTACGGCGACGTTCACGTCGATACCGCCGACCGAATCGGTCAGAGCCTGGAACCCGTCGAAGTCGATGACGGCGAAATGCGCCACCCGGACACCGGTGAGATCTTCGATGGTGCGCACCAGCAGCGGCGGACCGCCGAAGGCGTAGCTCGCGTTGATCTTCGCCATTCCGTGTCCGGGGACCGCCACCCAGGAGTCCTGGGGTATGGACACGACCGTGGCGCTGGTGTAGCCGACGTCGACGCTGAGCAGCATGATCATGTCGCTGCGTTGCCCGCCGTGAACGTCACCCGGTGCGGTGGCGTCGCCGCCGGTGGTCGGTCCACCGGCGGGAGAGTCGCTGCCCACCAGGAGAAAGGTCAGCGCGTCCGTCGCGGGAGGACGGTCGGCCTCGTTCATTCCCGCGAAGACGCCGGGATAGCGTTTTACCTGGTCGGCCAGGTGTTCCGTGACCACGTAGACCGCGACGACCGTGAGGCAGAGGAGCGCGACGAGCGTACTGGTGACGATCTTGAGGGTGAGGCTGATCCGGCGGCGTCGGCGGGGCGCATCCGGTTCGGCTTCCGGGGATGTGCCCGTATTCGGTTGTGACATGGCACTCTCGATTCAGCGGTCAGGCTCGCCCGTCCGCGTTGATGTCCGGCAGCGTCTCCGTCGGTAGCCCGCCGGTCAGATCACCGCGCCCGTTGCCGCTGTGGGCAGGTTCCGGCCGCATGGCATGGCGGGCCGCTGCCGCGGGCGCGCCGGTGGACCCGAGGTCTTCGTCGGCTCGTTCTTCTGAGTAATAGCGCGAGTAGTACGGCCGGTAGCGGTTCGAACCGTCCTCCGGCGCCATGGTGAACGTGGTGCCGAGCAGCCGGACGGACGCCGACTCCAGCGCCGACACGGCGGCCTTGACCTGGTGTGTTGTGGTCTTTCCGTACTGCACCACGAGGAGGACCCCGTCGGCCGCGGCGCCGAGCACGGCCGCGTCGGTGACCGGCAGCAGTGGTGGGGCGTCGAGCAGCACTGTGTCGTACCGCTCGCGTAGCTGGGTC
The DNA here is from genome assembly GCA_963841395.1 of uncultured Actinomycetota bacterium. Taxonomy (GTDB): domain Bacteria; phylum Actinomycetota; class Actinomycetes; order Mycobacteriales; family Pseudonocardiaceae; genus Actinophytocola. The sequence continues at coordinate 290,540 of CAWJCX010000050.1, read as the reverse complement.
AGGAGGTTCACCATCTGCCGGGAGTCGAGCAGCTCGCTCGGGTTCGGCGGAATCGGTCCGCTGGCCAGGACGTCGAACAACGACTCCGCCCATGGCTGGAGCGCCTGGTCGAGCGGGACCTGCCCGGCCAGCACGCTGGTCACGCCGACGGCACCCTCCAGACCCAGGTAGTCGACCGCCCGCGGCCGGCGAAGGTCGGTCTCGACGAGCACGACCCGGCGTCCGGCCTGGCTGAGCACGATCGCCAGATTGCACAGGACCGTCGTCTTGCCCTCCTCGGGGACGGCGCTGGTGATGACGATGGTCTTGTTCGGCCGGTCGACGTCGACGAACTGGAGGTTGGTCCGGATCTTCCGGAAGGCCTCGGCCCGCGGCGCGTGCGGATGTTCGTGCGCGGTCAGCGGATGCCTCGGCATGTCCGGGTCACGTGTGATGGTGCCCAGGTTCGGCGCCCCGGTCAGCTGTGCCAGTTGCTCGGTGGACTTGATCGTGGTGTCCAGCGCGTCCCGCAACAGCGCGAGGGCGCCGCCGGCCACCAGGCCGAGCAGCACGCCGATACCCAGGTTCACGATGGTCCTCGGGGTGACCGGAGCGGATGGCAGGACGGCCTGCTCGACGACCCGTGCGGTGACCGTCGCTGGCCGGTCGGCGGCGGGGCGTTCCAGCTCTGTGACAAGGCGCGGGAAGACCACGCCGACCGCGTCGGCGATGTCCTTGGCCCGCACCGCAGAGCGGTCCGTGACTGCCGCGGTGAGCAGGACCGTGTCCGGCTGCGCCGAAGCCCGGATCTCGTCCGCGACCTCGGCGGCCGGGACGTCCAGCCGCAACCGGTCGACGACACCCTGCGCGACGAGGGTCCCCGCGAGCAGCTGGGTGTAGGACTTCACCTTTTGCTCGGAGAGCAGGCTTCCCTGGTATGCGGCGGCCGCGCCGTCGGCGCCCGACTCGGCGGAGACGTAGATGGTGACTTGTGCCGAGTACTCGCGCGGGGTGACCCAGGTGATGACGACGGCGCAGAGAATTCCGGTAAGCAAACCGAATAGAACGATTCGCCACCTTTTCCGCGCGACCCGCAAACTGTCGTGCAGGGTCACATTTTTCGCCTCAGTCCACTTTGTCTCGATGTACGGCTAGGACTGGGCCAGATAGTTGGAGACTACACACTCCGAGCTCTGCTGATCGCGATGTTCACTGGAAAGAGGACGCGATGTCGATTTGTGGTGGCTATGAAATTGCCCGGTGCCGGGCGGGCACGCCGACCAGGACCCGGTCGGCGGGGTGATGCTTGGTCACCACAGCGCCCGCACCGATGAGTGTCCGTGCGCCGATGATCCGTCCCGGTAGGACGCATGCGTTGCTGCCGACTGTGACGTCCGGGTGCAGCACGACGGTGCCGGCGACGTTCGCTCCGGGGAGGACGGTGACGAACTCGTGCAGCGTGCTGTCGTGGCCGACGGTCGCGTTGTAGTGCACCTGGGTGTGCGCCCCGAGCCGGACATCGGTGGACACGAAGGCGTTGGCGAGAATCAGGCAACCGACCGGCACCGTCACGTCGTGCGCCAGGGTCGCGCGGGGATGCACGACTGAGGTCGGCAGCACGCCGCGGCTCTGCAGGCGTTCGGACAGGGTGCGCCGCACCGCCGGGTCGCCGACCGCGACCACGTACCGTCCGCCGCCCGTGATCTCCTCCTGCCTGCGCACCGGCACCCCGTGGATCTCGACAGCGGATGGATGATCGTCGACCAGCACGAGCTCATCCGCTGTTCGACCCAGCGCGAAGAGCGCGTCCAGAACCTCGCGGCCCAGGCCGCCGGCGCCGACGATGTACACAGGTGCCGCGGATCCCATGTTGCGAGTCATACCACGGGTTCCCGGTCAGTCAGTCGAACCGGCACGCGGCGCGGATCCGCTTCATCGCTTCGGGCGTTCGGGTCTTGATCGTGGTCAGTGCTGCCTTGCATGCCGTCAGCGCCGCCTCGATCCCGATGTCCGCGCAGTGCCTGACTTTCGCGACGCTGTCCGGGTTCTCGATCATCTCCTTGACAGCGAGAACGCAGTGATCATCGGCCGGTTCGGCGTCCGCGTCGGCGGGCGGGTCCACCGGCGGGTCGGCCGCCACCGGCGGGTCGGCTGGCGGGGTTGGTGGGGCGGCCGGTCGGGTCGGTGGGACTGCTGGTCGCCGGGCGGCCGGTGGGGGAACGGGCGCGCGTATCGCAGCGAGAACGGGTTCGACGGCGGGTGGCGGCGTGGTCGCCGGGTACGGAGCAGCGCCTGGCGGCTGGGCCGCGATGCCGAGGGCACCGTTGGCGTAGACGTCCATCCAGCCTTCGACCATCCGCACGTAGTTCTCTGAAGGGTTGTAGCGGAACACGGCCGCGTTCAGGTCGGCCGTGTTCCGCAGGTCCAGACCGCCGGAGCACAGGTAGTGCCCGGCGGCGAGCGCGGAATCGAAGATGTTGTGCGGGCTGGCGATGCCGTCGCCGTTACCGTCTGCCGCGTACCGGCGCCAGGTGCCGGGGATGAACTGCATCGGGCCGACCGCGCGATCCCACCGGGGGTCGCCGTCGAGCTCGCCGCGGTCGGTGTCCGCGATCGCGGCGAACCCGCGGCCGTCGAGCACCGGGCCCAGAATGAGTGGGACCGTGTTCCCTGCCCGGTCGGCCTGCCCGCCGCGCGCGTGCCCCGACTCGATCCGGCCGATCCCGGCGAGGTGGTACCAGGCCAGCCCGCAGCGGGGTTGTTCCTCGGCCAGGCGCCGCTGCGCCGACCGATAGCCGGCGAGCACGTTCTCCGGGATCTCGGCCATGTCGTCGTACCCAGCGACCGGCGGGCCGGGCAGCCAGGGAACCAGGCCCGTCGTGAGTCGCGCGGGTCGCGCGGGTTGTACCGGTACCCGCGCCACATTGCCCGCGGCGGAGAGGGTGACCGCGAGCGGGCGGGCCGGCGCAGCGTCCACACGGGACAAGCCGGCAACGGCGGGGACGGCGGACGCTGCGAGCCCCCACGCGCACAGCACGGCGGCGAGCGGCGCACATCGGCGGGCAGCGGGCCAGAACCTGGATAGCACTGCATCCTCATCTCTGGACCGGCAAACTACGTGTCATCGAAGTCAACACGCCCCGGACAAGGAAATCCGGGTCAGCGGCGGATCCCATACCTTTGTGCACAGTTCAGCCGGCGAAGTGCTACCCAGACGTCCTATGCGTTCACTCGTTTCAGTGGTTGTTCCGGCCGCGGCCCTGGCCGGTCCCTAGTCGGGGTTGGCGGTGTAGAGCAGGTGGATGACGGCGCGCTGGCAGGCGTCCTGGTTTGTGATCTTGTTCCTGAGGCCGATGGCCGCTCCGGCGAAGGGCACTGACCCGCCGGGGGTGATCGTCCGCCCAACGAGCATCCTGGTGTGGAGCAGGAGATAGTCGCTGGCGTCACAGGTACCGGGGCGTGACCCGGGTCGGGTTGTGACGGAGGTGATCTCGACCTCGACCGCCGTGATGTAGGTGCTGTCGAGGCTGTTGTTCACGACCAGGCCGGTGATGGCGACCGGCGCGAGGCCAGGCGCGAGACCGTCCATGGTCGAGGTCTGCCTGACCACGAGGGAGTTCTCGGTAGTACCGCAGTCCGAGTTCGTTGCCTGCGCGGGTGTTCCCGGCAGGATCACGAAGGCGGCGCCGACGATCGACAGGATCATCAGGGAGGTGGCGGCTCCTGTTCGCCGGCGCCCGCGCCGCCGTCGGCCCGCGAGCAGTATCGCCGTGCCGAGAAGGAGGCAACCGATCGCGATGATCAGGAACAGACCGAGGTGTGCGTAGAGGCCGGTGTTCGGCAGCAGGTCACAGTTCACGGTGTCGCCGTCCCGTCAGGTTCGGTATCGCCGGTGGTCGGGCCGGGTTCGGTTTCGGTGGTCGCCGGGGGTAGGTCCGGCTCGCTCGAGCCGTCGGTCGGGGCCGGTTCGGATTCGTCCGGCTCTGTCTCGCTCGAACTGTCGGACGTCTCGGGTGTGCCGGGCCCTGTCGTTGCCGGAGGGGGTGGAATGGGTGCGATCTCCTCGGGGGGTACGCCGGAGGGGAGGGGGCCGCGGTTCAGGGGAGAGGCCGGCTGGGCGGGCGTGATGCCGGTCAGGGTGTCGCCGGCGAGGGTGACGGCGTCGCGGGAGAGTGCCCGGCCGACGAGTTCGGTGCTCGCGCCGAGGGTGATCGCGCCCTGGGCCAGGATGGTGCCGGACAGGAACGAGTTCGCGCCGGTGTTGGCGGCGCCGGTGGCGACCCAGAACACGTTGGCGGCCTGCGCCCCGTTGACGAGGGTGACCCTGCTGGCGGCGGCGGTGTTGAACGCCGCATCGGTCTGGAAGATGAACACCGCGTCCGGGTTGCCCTCTGCGTCGAGAGTGACGGTTCCGGTCACGGCGAGCGCGGCGCCGGCGTGGTGAACGCCGATGTGGAACGTCCGCCCGCCCAGGTCGCCGACGATTTCGGTGTGTGGCGTGCGCGAGGAGGCGTCGTCGAGGGCGGCGAGAAGGTCGCCTTGTGCTTCCGCGGCGTCCGGGTCACCCGCGTGCAGGGTGCCCGCGTAGGTGCCAGGAGGGAATCCGCTGATCGAGGTGCCGGGGCTGATACCGAGGTCGCCGCTCATGGTTGTGGCCTCGGTGTTCACCACTTCGGTGCCGGCCAGCACCGAGTAGGTGCTCGCTGTACCGAGGGACACCGTTGGCGGGTTGACCTCCACCGTCATGGTCTGGAAGGCGGCGGCTCCGTTGCTCGATGGGTCGCGGACCTTGGCCACGATGTCGTGCACACCGGCGGCGAGGGCCGTAGTGGCGGTGACGCTCCAGGTGCCGCCGGCGCCGACGGTGGTGGACAGGGTCTGCCCGGCGATGGTCACGGTGACCGGGCTCCCAACCGGTGCATTGCTGGTCCCGGTGATCGTGGGAGTGGTGTCCTTGGTGACGGAACTGGCGCCGCCGTCGATCGTCACGGTGGGCGGCAGCGCGTCGGTGAACCGAATGGTGGCACCACCGATGGTGACGGCGTCGCGGGAGAGTGCCCGCCCGATGAGTTCGGTGCTCGCACCGAGAGTGATAGCCCCCTGGGCCAGGATGGTGCCGAACAGGAACGAGTTCGCGCCCGTGCCAGCGGCACCGGCGACGACCCAGAACACGTTGGCCGCCTGTGCCCCGTTGATGAGGTCGATCCTGCTGGCGGCAGCGGTGTTGAACGCCGCATCGGTCTGGAAGACGAACACCGCGTCCGGGTTGCCCTCAGCGTCGAGAGTGAGCGTTCCGGTCACGGCGAGCGCGGCGGTGGAGTGATAGACACCCGCGGTCAGGGTGAGACCACCCACTTCGCCGGCAACGTCCTCGTCCGCCTCCCTGGCTGCCAGCTCTGCGTAGGCGCTGGCGAGGCTGGTCTGAGCGGCGGCGGCAGCGGCGTCGCCGGCGTGGATCTCGCCGCCGACGATGCCGGGCGGGAAGCCGGTGATGGACGTTCCCGGGCTCACTCCGAGGTCGCCACTGACCGTCGTCGTCGTGCCGGTGTTCACCACGGCGGTTCCGGCGAGGACCGAGTAGCGCTGGGCGGCACCGAGAAGAGTAGGCACGGTCACCGTGAACGTCGAACTGGTCGCGGGGGTCAGGCCGGGACTGGTGGCGATCAGGGTGTAACCCGCGCCGGGTTCGTCGATGGACAGGTCGTCGAAGGTCGCCACACCGCCGGCGTCGGTGTCGACCGGGGTGGTTCCGGTGAGAGTTCCGACGGCGGGGTTGGTGCCGATCGCCAAGGACACCGGGACCCCGGCCGACGGGAACGCGGTGCCGTCGGCCGTCTGAAGTGCGACGGTCACAGGTGGAGCGATCGTGTCGCCCGCGGCGGTGTCGCTGGGTTGACCGGTGAAGGCGAGTTGGCTGGCGTTGACCACGCTCACGACCGAGCTCGCGGCGCTGGGTGCGGTCCACGATGCGTAGACGGCGGTCACGACGTAGGTGTGGTTCCCGTCGGGGACCGAGGTGTCGGTGCAGTTGGTGCCCACGAGCAGCGCGGTGGGGCTGCTCGCGCACGCCGCCACGGTCGTGTCACCGGTGTGCCGGGTGACGTAGTAGCCCGCCGGCGCTGTCCCACCCGTGCCGGGCGTCCAGCTGACTGCGACGTCCGTGGCGGCGGTCGCGGGGACCGTCACGTCGACCGGGGCGGCGACAGTGCCCGTCGCCGCGGACGCGGAACCGGAACCGGCTGAGCTCCAGTAAGCCGCCGCCGATGCGGCTCCCAACAGGACGGCCATGAGCGCGGCGAACACGGCGAGTGCCGGACCGGGCTTGCGGGCAGCGCGGTGTCGGCCGCGAGTCCGGACGGTGGGTCTGCTCATGATCAACGACCGCAATCTGTTGGCGGTGCTCGAGCGGCGACACGAGTGCGGCACCGCGCGTGGACATTGACGACCTAGCCGAGTGCCCCGGGTGCGTGCCTGACGGCACCACACCCGGGACACGTTCGAGGGGATCAGGCGGCGACGAAGTGCAGCGGGATGTCCGCGCCCTGGCAGGCATCCTGGTTGACGCCGGTGTTCGCCAAGGTCACCGTGATCATGCCGTCCTCGGTACCACCACCGCCCGCGATGTCACCGGCCGTGACCGGGGTGGTCATCGTGACCGTGTAGTCGGCGATCAAGCAGCCGACGGGGGGAACCCACGGCGTGCCATCCGGGTTGGCCAGGGTGGCGGTCACGCTGGTCAGGTACTGGTCGGTGGCCGCGGGGTTGGTGACCGTGAAGTCAACGGTCTGCCCGGGGCCGCCCGGTGTGATCGTACCGACGGGAGGATCGGCGGCGATGGTGAACGCGGTGCTTACACCGGTCTCCGCCGTACCGTCGCCGGTACCGGTGGATGTCCAGTACGCGAACGCGATACCGGCGCCAGCAAGGGTGAGTAGCGCTGCGAGCACGATGATGACGGGTTTTCTGCCGCGAGACATGGTCTTGGTCATTGGGGCCTCTTCATAAATTGCCGTGCATTTTGATTGTGCACTCGGGACGCAATTCACCGAAAGGCACCTGGTCCGAAATGGACTTACGCTACGAAATGTAGCACTGTCACCGAAAATCGCCAGAAATGCACACGTTCGGGTAGAAGAAGTCCGTATCAGGTTGATCTTTATTTCGGACGGATTTCCCAGGCTGCTCGCGAGAGATTCCTCGGAGGTAAACGACTGCACACGTTCTGTAGTCATCGCTGCTCAAGTCGGCCATTCTGCTCGTGGATGCTTACTTCGACGTCACGTTTAGTAACTTCGTCGAAATTCCTCCGATCGTCGAAGGATGGCTGTTCGCGACCCCACGTTTCGCCGGTTGGGCAGGCTCAAGCGGCGCATTTTACGAAGGTGGTTGCAGGTACGTGTAGTGTGAAGTTGAGGCCCAATTTGTTTTTGGGCGCAACCAGGTCAGATGTGTCATATTGCGGACGTCACTGCCGAACCTTGCCCAGTACCGGCGGGGACTACTCGACGGCGACCAGCAGGTCGAGCACGCGGGGAAGGTCGTCCTGGAAGCCGGCCACCACGTCGTCCAAACCGGACAGTGCGCACAACAGGGCTCGCTGGAAGATCCCGTCGAGCATGGCGTACGCCGTCGCCGGCGAGGTCGTGGGTGTGCCGCCGCGCAGCTCCGTGTACCGGCTGATCACGCGCCAGATCATCGCCTCGCGGCGGCCGTCGATCTCCAGCACGTCCTTGCGGAACGACTCGTCGAACAGGCTCTCGTCCCGCAGGTCGTACCAGAGCCGGTGCAGCGGCGCGTCCTGCCGCAGCGTCTGGAAGAACATCTCGGTGAACTGGTCGCGCAGCTGTGCGGCCGTCGTCGAGGTGGCGACGACCTCGTCGTAGCGGGTGACGCAGACCGCCTCGTACTGGCGCACCGCCTCGGTGACCAGATCCCGCTTGTCCGTGAAGTAGTAGTGCAGGACGCCGTGGGAGAACTCCGACTTCTGCGCGATCTCCCGCAGGCTGGTCCGCGCGTAGCCGAGCTCCGCGAGCGTGTGCAGGGTGGCCACGGCCAGTTCCGTCCGCCGCGCCTCGAACTTCTCGGCCTGGCGGCGGGCGGCCCGGTCCTGTCGCGTCTCGAGGACCTCGGTCACCTGCTCGTCCCGTCGGCCGGCGTCGGCCCGCGGCTGCGGCACCGCCCAGCAGTCTAACTCCTCCCTCCCGCCCAGATCTTGACAGGTGTCCAACGAATATCTTGACGACTGTCCAAGGAATGTTAGTGTGACCCACGACGCATGTGAGCAGCGCCGATGCGGCTGACCAGCGCTCCCGAGGAGGAGATCCGCCATGACGAGTTACGACCTGGCCGGCCGGAAGGCTCTGGTCACCGGAGGCGCGCGGGGGCTGGGCGCCGGGATGGCCGAGGCGCTGGCCAACGGCGGGAGCCGCGGTCGCGATCGCCGACGTGCTGGAGGACGTCGGCAAGGAGACCGCGCAGTCGCTGCGTGACTCCGGCGCCACCGTGGAGTTCGTCCCGCTGGACGTCACGGACGACGCGAGCTGGGCGGCGGCGATCCCCGACGTGGTCAACGCGCTCGGCGGGCTGGACATCGTGGTCAACAACGCGGGCGTGGAGATCACCAGCCTCCTCGTCGACCTCGACCCGGCGGGGTTGCGCACGATGCTCGACGTCAACGTGCTCGGCACCGCGCTCGGCCTCAAGCACGCTTTCCGGACCATGCGTCCCGGCGGCGCGGCGGGCAACGGGGGCGCGGTGGTCAACATCGCCTCGGTCGCCGCGACGATCGCTTTCCCCGGTATCGCGGGCTATTCGGCGACGAAGTCCGCCATCGACCGGCTCACCAGGGTCGCGGCCGCCGAGTCCGGCAGGCTCGGCTACGGCGTGCGGGTCAACTGCGTCTACCCGGGCCTCACCCCGACCGCGATGGGCAACCAGCTCGCCGTGGACTGCGCGGAGATCGGCCTGTTCCCGTCACCGCAGGAGGCCGTGGAGACCGTTATAGCGCTGACCCCGAGTGGTCGCCTCGGGCAGGTCGACGACATGGCGGACGCCGTGGTGTTCCTCGCCTCCGACGCCGCCAAGTTCATCACCGGGGCCGGCCTGCCGGTCGACGGCGGCATGGGCATGTGACCGGATTCCCAGGGACGGAAGGAAAATCTCGTGGCCACTGACAAGCCCGTCGTCGTCTACGGTGCCTCCGGCTACACCGGACGGCTGATCTGTGAGTACCTGCGCGAGTACAACATCCCGTTCCTCGCGGCGGGACGCGAGCTCAAGCGCGTGCAGGAGGCCGTCGCGGCGGTGCCCGGCATCGACACCGTCGACCACGAGATCGCCGAGGTCGAGCACAGCGCCGCCGCGCTCGCCGAGGCCTTCCGCGGCGCCAAGGTCGTGCTGAACACCGTCGGCCCGTTCGCCCGCTGGGGACACGAGGTCGCCGAGGCCTGCCTGGAGATCGGCGCGCACTACACCGACACCAACGGCGAACAGAACTGGATGATCGACGCCGACGAGCGCTACGGGGCCGAGTTCGCCACGCAGGACCTGGTGTTCACCCCGGGCCTGGCGCAGATGTACACGCTCGGCGAGATCGCGGCGAACATCTGCCTCGAGACGCCCGGCCTGGACACGCTCGACATCCAGGTGTTCTGGAAGGGCTACCCGACGGTCGCGTCGACGAACACCATCCTCACCAACGCGGCCTTCGCCAAGGCGTACTACCTCGAGCAGAACGAGTACGTCGAATGGCCGGCCGACGCCGGGCTCTACGACGTCGTCGTGCCGGGTCAGCACGAGCTCGGGCTCGCGCTGCCGTGGGGCGGCACCTCGCATCCCCTGTGGTTCAAGAAGGATCCACGGGTGGCGAACGTGCGTGCGCTGGGCGGAGTGTTCAACCGGCCGCTGATGCAGGCGGTGCCGCAGATCGTGGCCGGGGCCCTGCAGCTGATGGAGGGCAAGTCTCAGGAGGAGAAGTACCGGATCGTCGACGAGCAGTCGGCATTGGTCCGCAGCGAGATGCCACCGAGGGAGAACCCGCGGATCAACACCTCGCTCGACTCGGTGCACGCCTCGGGGCCGCTGGGGCGCGCTCATTGCGTCATCCACGGGAACTGCAACTACAAGCAGACGGCGTTGTTGAACGCGCACGCCGCCGCGCACCTGCTGCAGGGACCGCCGCGCCGGATCGGGTTCGCCTCCAGCTGCCAGGCGTTCGGGCACCGCGAGCTGCTCGCCACGCTGCGCGCGTTCGGCCTCGTGCTCGACCCCGTCCTGGAATCCCACCGGTGAGGCTGGCGGACTACCTGGACAAGGGCGCGTCGCTCGGTGGCGACCGCCCTTGTCTGACGATGAACGGCGAGACGCTGACCTACGACCACGTGGTGGCGCTGTCGCGGCGGATCGGCGGTGCGCTCCAGGCGTCGGGGATCCGGCCCGGTGACCGCGTCGCGGTGCTCTCCGGCAACGACCCGCTCGCGCTGAGCAGTGTCTTCGGCATCTCCCGCGCCGGCGCGGTGTGGTGCCCGGTCAACCCGCGCAACGAGGCCGAGGAGAACCGACAGCTGCTGGACCTGTTCGGCTGCCGGTGCCTGCTCTTCCAGGAGAAGTTCGCGCCGCTCGTGACGCGGATCCGCGACCAGCTGCCGGAGCTGACGACGCTGGTGTGCCTGGACGGTCCGGTCGACGGCGCCTCCGGGTTCACCGACTGGATCGCGGGCGCGGGCGATGCGGAGGAGTTCCCGTCCACCCCGGGCGAGCTGTGCATCCTCGCCGGTACCGGCGGCACCACCGGGAAGCCGAAGGGCGTCCGGCTGACCGCGGGCAACATGGCGACGTCGACGGCGCTGGCCCTGATGAGCTACCCGTTCGGCGACCGTCCCCGCTACCTCGCCATGGCGCCGCTGACGCATTCCGCGGGCGTGCTGACGTTCCCGATCCTGTCGCTCGGCGGCGAGGTCGTGATCATGCCCGCGCCCGACCTGGGGGAGTTCCTCGGCCTGATCGGCAAGCACCGCGTCACGCACGCGTTCCTGCCGCCCACGGTCATCTACGGTCTGCTCGACCACCCCGGGCTGGACGCGGCGAACCTGGAGTCGCTGCGGTGCCTGTGGTACGGCGCCGCGCCGATGTCACCGACCAGGCTGGCAGAGGCGCTGACCCGGATCGGCCCGGTGCTCGGTCAGCTGTTCGGCCAGACCGAGGCGCCGAACATGATCTCGACACTTGCCCCCGCCGACCACTTCCGCGCGGACGGAAGCGTTGCCACGGAACGCCTTTCCTCCGCCGGCCGGCCGACGCCCCTGACCCACGTCGCGGTCATGGACGCCGCGGGTGCGCTGTTGCCGAGAGGCGAGCGCGGCGAGATCGTCGTCCGCGGTCCGCTGGTGATGGACGGCTACCACGAGGACCCGGCGGCCACCGCGGCGGCGAGTACCCATGGCTGGCACCACACGGGGGACATCGGCTACCTCGACGAGGACAACTACCTCTACATCGTCGACCGCGCGAAGGACATGATCATCACGGGCGGGTTCAACGTCTACTCCGTCGAGGTCGAGAAGGCACTGGCCGCGCACCCCGCGGTGCAGGACAGCGCCGTGTTCGGCCTGCCTGACGCCAAATGGGGGGAGCGAGTGACGGCCGTGGTCCAACTCCGCCCCGCCCACGCCGCGACGGCCGAGGAGCTGACCGCCTTCGTGAAGGAACGCTTGGGCAGCGTGAAAACCCCGAAACAACTGGAAATGTGGCCCGACCTCCCGAGGTCGAAGATCGGCAAGGTCCTCAAGGCCGACATCCGAGCCACCCTCACCGAGGCTCAACGAACGGGAGGCAGTTGATCCGCGCCGCGCATGCAGGATCACCCGGCCTTCGGTGGGCGCACTCGTCGCGGCCTCGGTGCGCGGCACGGCGACGTAGCCGTCCCGGTGGTCTCACCCGCCGAGTCGTAAGGGTTCGGCGGGTAGGTGTCCGTCGAGGATGTGGCGGAGCAGGACCGGTAGTGATGCTGGCAGGAGTTTGTCGCGGCAGGTGTCGAGGTCGTCGGCGGTGCGCCAGCGGCGTTCGATGAGGCCGAGTTTCTCGTTGTCGGTCGGGCGGGTGACCGTGGTGGGCACGGTGTGCGTGGGTCGCGCGAGGAAGACGTGGTCGATGCGGTGGTGGTCGCGGTTGCGGTAGCGGAACCGGCTCTCGCGGATCCATAGGCGCGGTCCGATGGTGTCGAGTTGGATGCCGGTTTCCTCGGCGACTTCGCGGATCGCCGTGGCTTCGAGGGTCTCGCCGTGGTCTTGGCCGCCGCCGGGGAGTTCCCACCAGTGGTGGTCGGGCTGGTCGGGGTCGCGGGCGTGGACGAGCAGCACACGGTCGTGCGGGTCGAGGAGCAGGACTCGCGCGCCGATACGCGGGACGGGTGGGGTGCCAGCGGGGGCCGGGGGCATGCTGCCAGTCCTCCGTTGTCGCTGGCCGCCGGTAGCGCGGCGGCCTGGTCGCGTCGACGGGGTCGGACGTTAGCAACGGTGAGGTACCGAGCGGATGAGGCGCACCGCGAGCCCGCCGTGATCACCGAGACGGGTGAGTGGACGTAAAGCTGAGAGAGCCGCCACTACCTGTTGAGACCGACTCGGCGTGCGAACGCGTGCAGGCCGGGCATGGTGCCAGCTGTCTGGTGGCGAAGCAGCGCATGGGTGATCTGTTGGATGTGGCTGCGGTGACGGACCTCGTCGGGCGCCGCGCGCTCGGCTGCAAGTAGTGCGCGAAAGCAGCGTTCCGGCTTGTCCCATTGGTGATAGGCGCGCGCGATGTCGGTCCAGAACTGACCGCGTCGTTCGGCGTGCGGGATGGCGTCGACATTGACGTGTTGGGCGATGTCGACCGCTGTTCCGGGGTCGCCGAGTGCCCGCGCGATGCTGATGCGGTAGAGGTTCACACCCGTGGGGCCGAATGCGGTGTGACGGTGGTTGGCGTCGCCGACGTGGCGGGCGACGTCACCGGCCTCGTCGATGAGGGCGTGCGCGGTGTCGCGGTCGCCGTGGCTGGCGGCGGTGTAGGCGGCGGTCGTGAGCAGCGCTCCATAAACGGAGAGATGTTCAGGTCCGTGGTGCAGCTCGGGTTGAAGCGCGCTGGCGGTCTCGAGTACGAGTCGGTGTGCGGTGTCCGCGCGGCCGGCTCGGCGTAGCACGATGCCCCAGGCACGGCGGGCGGCGGCCTGGGTCAGCATGTCGCCGCTGGTGTAGGCGGTCTGCAGCGCGCGGTCGGCCGTGGTCCAGGCGAGGTGGTTGTGTCCTAGCTTGATCAGCAGTTCGGTGCTCAGCGTGTAGAGCTCGGCCAGCCTGGTATTGGCTTCGCCGTCGGTGGAGGAGTCCGCGGCGGCGGCTCGCAGCAACCCAGGGAGACGTTGGCCGACATCTGCGTAGCGACCGTGCTGGAACAACGTGTGGATGCGCGCGACGTCCCGGGTGAGATTCGCCGTCGTCAGCTGCGCCGGACTGGTAGACGGGGGACCGAGAAGCACCTGCTCCAGAGCGGTCGCCGTATCCGCTGAGGCCACTCCTGGGGGCTGTAGGAACGCGGAGCCGGCCAACCCGGTGAGACTGGTCAGTAGTGTGCGTCGCCGCATGGAGGCGTTCTCCTCGTCCGACCGAGTGATCGCTCCGACCATAGCGGCGAACGGGTGTGATGGCGGGGTCAACTCGCCGCTGCTGGTCACGCCGAGCAGGCGGCCGGGAATGTCCAGGGCGGCGGCGAGGCTACGGAGGACGTTGACGTCGCGCAGCGGCTGGCGCCCGGTTTCCATCCGGGAAATGGCCGAAGCCGAATATCCGCAACGCGCGCCCAGTTGAGCCTGGGTGAGGTTTTGCGCCAGGCGGTATCGCCGCACGATCACACCGATACCACCAGGCGGGAGCGTGTAATGCGCACCCGCCCGGTGGTCGACCTCTGCGCCGTCGTCCATCACCAGGTCCCTCGTTCCGTGGTGTGGATGTGCCAGGGTAACCAGCTTGAACCGGCAAGTGCGAGCCCGTGTGCATTATCTGCACAGCGTTTGACCAGCAGGCACAAATGTTCCGGTACCTCCATCGAAGAGTTCATCGTGAATGCCATGGAGCACAAGGTGCGTGCGCCCACCGGGGAGGGAATGAAAATGACTACGCCAACCTGCGAGATGACCATGGCAGAACTGGACTCAGCCGGCCTACTGCACGCTGAGGACGGAACGCGAATTAGCCCACGAGCTGTATTCCTGCCCGCCGACGCTCAGGGCACGTGCAGGCAGGTGATCGTGCGAGCGGGCGCCGTGATCGAAGCCTTCGCGATCATTCACGGCGGCTGCGATATCGGGCCGGATACTCGCGTCGAGGCACACGCGGTCGTGGGGGTGCCCGAGCGTGGCTACGCCGCCGACGGCGCTCACCACGGCACAGGCGGAATCACCCTGCTCGGCGCCGACACCGTCGTGCGATCCGGAGCGGTCGTCTACGCCGAAAGCTCGCTCGGCGACGAGGTGGTGATCGGCCATCACACCCTCCTTCGCTCCGCGGTCACCATCGGCGACGCAACCCAGCTCGGCCACCACCTCACCGTCGAGCGCGCCGCCCGCGTCGGATGCAACGTCCGCTGCTCACCTGGCTCGCATCTGACCAGCGCGTGCGTCCTCGAAGACAGGGTGTTCTTCGGCGCGGGCGTCCGCACGATCAACGACAAGACCCTCACCTGGCGCCACCCTGACCGCAGTCCGGTCCTGGTCCCACCACGCTTCGATCATGGCGCCCGGATCGGCACGGGATGTGTCGTGCTCGGCGGGGTCACCATCGGTCACGACGCCCTGGTCGGGGCAGCCTCGTTGGTCACTTGTGATGTCCCGGCTGGTGCACTGGCGTACGGCCAGCCGGCTCGCGTGCAGGGATCGGCGCCACGATGAGCAGCCCGGCGATGGAGCGATGGCTGGAACCGCTGCGCTCCGGTCTCGGCACCACGCTCGGGGACTGGTCCCGCCTTCAAGAGTTCACGGCGGCGCTCGACGACGTAGTCCACCAACTCCCGGACAGCCCTGGCGTGCCCGAGGGGCCGGAACGTGGTCAGTGGCTGCTGCGCGTGCGACGTGCCCTGGTCGACCTGCACGGTTTCGCCGACCAATCGGCCGCCACACAGCTGCTGATCCAGTTCATCTGCGGTTACCACGACATCGACCTGCGCGACAGCACTGGTGTCGGCCACGGCCTGCTCATCACCCGACACGGGCGAACCGCCACCCGGGCACGGTGGGAGCCGCGACTGCGAGGGGGCGACCTTGCCGGCATCGCCATCACCGAACCGCACGGAGGCTCCCGCGTCCGCGAAACCCGGACCCATGCCACCACCGCCGCGGATGGATACCTCCTTATCACCGGTCGGAAGTGCTGGATCAGCCGGCTCAATGAAGCCGCGGTGTTCATCGTGTTCTTTCGCGACACCACCGGCCGCCTGGCGGCTGCCGCCGTCGACGCCACAACCTCAGGTCTGTGTCGTACGCCGATCCCTCCCACCGGCCTTGCCGGCTGGAGCTGGGGACTACTCGACCTGGACAGCGTTGCCGTACACCCCGAGGACGTCCTTCACGGCGAAGGCATGGCATTGCTCCGCGAGCACTTCGCCACATACCGCCCCTGGGTGGCCGCGACCGCGCTCGGCGGTGCCGCCGCGGTGTTCGACACGGTCACCGCACACCTCGCGGCACGGGACTTGCCCCGCCTCAGAGACGACGCCCTGACCACGCTCGGCCGCACCCACGCGCACATCACCAGTGCGCTCCTCGGCTGCGGCCTGGCCGCTCACCTGGCCACCGACGCCCACCACGACGCCGAGGTGTGGAGTGCGGCCGCCAAAGCGCACGGCGTCGATGCCGCCTACAACGTCACCACCGATCTCGCACAACTGGCTGGCGCCTTCGGTTACCGAGCCGACTCCGCCATCGCGAAAACTCACCGCGACCTGGCCGGTCTCCGATTCGCTGACGGAGCCCACGACAGCCTCTACCGGTGCGCCGGCAAGCACCACTCCGCCGACCTGCTGGCGCCGATTCAGCGGCCGCCGATCATGCGTGTCGGCGCGCCACCGGTGGGAGACCGTTCGTCGTTGTTCAGGCGACGGTGACGCCGTCTTTGCACAGGGCGGTGCGCCCGCTTTTCGCCGCTTCCAACGCTGATACCAACCGGGCGGCGAGCAGCGGCTTCACCTTCGGTCGGGCCTGCTCGAGGGTGTGCAGGCTCGCGGAAATGATCTCGTTCTCGGCCAGAGTGAACCGAGCAACGTCATCCGCCTCGAGGACACCGCCGTCGAAGACGAACAGCATTCCTTCCGGGCGCGCGTCCTGTGGCGACACGTGATCAACCACGAGAAGCCTGCCCAACGAACGCCTCCAGCCGAGCTCTTCCGACAGTTCCCGGCTCGCGGCTTCCCACGGTGACTCGTCTTCCTCGACCGCTCCGCCCGGGATCTCCCAGTTCGGCTTGTACGAAGGCTCGACGAGCAACACGCGATTCTCCCGGTCGCGGAACAACACCCCGGCGGCCATGCGCTTGCGAACCAGACCGGCGACGTACTGCTCGACCGGCAGCACGGAACCTGGCCGCGAGGAGGTGTCTGCGCTCATTCCGCGACACTAGTCAGCCGATCGTTGCCGTCGGAGCCGGTCACCCAGCGTGCCTGATTCAGAGCGCGGTGGGCCTGGTCCACATCGGACCAGGCCCACCGTCAGCTCTGCGGGTTAGAACACTTCGTAGCCGGGGGTGAGCAGGTGGCTGGGGTCGTAGCGGCGCTTCGCGCTGTCGAGCCTGCCGAATTCGGAGCCGAAGTGGTTGCGCCAGTCATTGCTCGACATCGGGAACGCGCTCACCGGGTAGAGCGCGCCGCCGGCGGCGCGTACCCGGTCGTAGATGCCGCGGTTGATGGACACGAGCCGCTGGGCGTTCGCGGCGTCGTTGGTCGCTGGCACGCGGACGAAGTTGAAAGCGTAGAAAAGATTGTCCGACGGCTTGCGCAGCAGCGGGCTCGTGATCGCCGACTTCTTGAGCGGCGACAGCACGATCTGCCCGAACTGGCCGAGGTCGGTCGCCGGGTTCGTCCGGCCGAGCTCGCCGTTGACCACCGACTCGACCCGGGAGTCACCGATGAACGTGGTGAGCCACGGGTGCGGGTTGAACCACTGGCCGTTCGCGCGCAGTGCGGCTTCGAGCGCGGCGAGCCGGTTGAGGTAGTCGAAGTACGACAGCGTCGTGGGCTGGCGCTGGGCAGGCACGTCGTGCAGGCCGGCGAGCAGCGCGCCGTCGTTGGGCGCGGTGCCCGTGAAGAACTTCGCGCAGTCGAGCCGGTAGGCCCAGCCGCCGGTCGGCGGGGCGAGGATGGCGCCCTGCACCGCGTCGAACCGGTTGTCACCCGACAGCAACCGGGCATCCTGCAGCATGGCCGCCAGGGTCGGGTAGAACAGCAGGAACCGACGCACCGACGCGGGCGCGGTGATCAGCTTGAGGGTGACCTTGGTGATGATCGCGACCTGGCCGAGACCGGCGCGGATGGCGTTGAACAGGTCGGAGTTGCTCGACGGTGAGCAGGTGAGCCGCTGGCCCTGGCCGGTGACGACCTCCATGGACAGGACGTTGTCGGCCTGCACGCCGTAGCGCGAGGTCGTGCCGCCCACGCCGCCGACGACGATGGTGCCGCCGACCGACAGCTCGAGGTAGTCGCACAGCACCGGCGGGGTCTTGCCCTGCGCCAGGGTCGCGGAGAGCACCTCGCTCCACTTCGCGCCCGCGTCGACGGTGACGCGGTCGCTCTGCACGGCGCCCACCGAGTGCAGCGACGAGACGTCGACGATGCCACCCGAGCCGTCGGTCATCGAGCGTCCCCACACGGAGTGGCTCTGTCCCTGCGGCGCCACCTTGCCGCCGTACTGCCGCGCGAGCTCCATGGCGTGCACGACGTCGTCGCTGTTGGCCGGCCGCAGGATGGCCGAGGGTGTCTTGTGGACGATGTGACCGAAGTCGTCGGCTGCCGTGGCGAGCGAGGCCGGGTCGGTGAGGACCTGGCCGTCGAACTCGAGTGGCGGCCAGCCGCCGGTTCTTCTGTTCGCTGCCGCTCTGGCGACGTCAGCGGAGGCTGCTTGGCTACCGGCTAGGCCGGCGGCGGACGCGGCCGCTGCGAGTCCACCGAGCAGAATGGATCGACGTTTGGCGTCCATGAGGATTCTCCTTTGAATACGGACCGCCCGAGAGGTGATCACCGTATCCATCGAACGGTCCGAAACATAGATCCAGTCGGTCGCACCGAATGCGACAGTCGGCGCTCGATGCTTCACGATTTGCGACAGGCTGTGTCAGCACGTAGCCAAGGGTGGTCGCGGCCGCCCGGGTCGCTGTCCAGTCAGGACTGGATGGCCGGCTTCGCGCAGCCTCACATCCGGGATCTCAGCACGTCGACCTCGCAGCCCGGCGCGGACGGGTCGAAGCCGTGCTCGGCCAGCCAGCGGACCCCCAGCAGACTTCGCAACGACCACCACGCACGGATCACCTCGAGGTCGACGTCGGCGCCGTAGCCGGCGATGACGTCGCCGAGGTGCTCCTCGTGGCCGAGCGTCAGGGTGGCGAGGTCGTACAGGGCATCGCCCTGGGCCGCCTCGGACCAGTCGAGCACGCCGGTGATCTCGTGACCGTCGATGAACACGTGGGTGATCTGCAGGTCGCCGTGCGTGAACACCGGCGTCCACGGCCGGAGCGCCGCCTCGGCGACCTGGCGGTTGCGGGTGACCAGGTCGGTGGGAAGGACGCCGTTCGTGACGAGCCACTCGCATTCGCCGTCGAGCTCCGATGCGACCTCGTCGGGGCTCTGACCGGGCCAAGGTGGCAGCGGCGCGTCGTGCAGGGTCCGTATGGCGGCACCCGCCGCGGCCCATGCCGCCGCCGACGAGGTCGACGGCTCGCCGAGGCGGCCGAGTGCCGTGCCGGGGAGGGCGGCGAGCGCCAGCACGGGCGGCTTGCGCCACAGGATCTCCGGAGTCGGGACCGGCGCCATGGCCATCGCCTCGACCTCGATATCGGCGCGCGCCTGATCGGCGTCGATCTTCAGGAACACGTCGCCGACGCGCAGGGTCGCGCGCTCGCTATGGGCGACGACGACCTCGACCTCCTCCACGCCGGCCATTATTCCGTCACTCGTTTGGGGGGCGAGTGGGATCGGTCAGGCGGCTACGGTTCGGGTTGGTGACGCGGCCCGACCATGGACGCGCCTCGAGCGGAGAGGTGTGGCGATGGCCGGCCGGTTGTGGCGTTGCGTCCTGCTGGTGCTCGTGCTGGCGGTTGCCCTCGTGGTGGTCGTGCCCGCGCAGGCTGCGGTGAGTGTGGGGGCCTACGTGGTGGGCCGCCCGGGCGTCTACGACTACTCGCCGAGCATCATCCAGAGCGGCAACGTGCAGAAGTTCTGGTGGTGTGGCCAGGGGCAGAACCCGCAGAACCCGTCGCAGAACAGCGACACGATCCAGTACGAGTCGATCAACCTGGCGACCGGTGCGAAGGACGGTCCGCGCACGGTGCTCGCCGAGACGCCCGGCGCCTGGGACTCCCTTTACACCTGCAACGCCGCGGTCGTGCAGGGCACCTTCCGCAACCCCCTCGGCGACGGTGTCACCTACGGCTACGCGATGTACTACGTCGGCACGAACACGCCGCCCGGTATCAACAACCAGGTCGGGGTCGCGTTCTCCACGAACGGCAGCACGTGGAAGAAGTACCCGAGCCCGGTCATCTCGCCGACCGGCTCGGGCGGGTACGGGATCGCCGAGCCGGCGCCGTACAACTCCGACGGCGGATCGGCGGTCTGGCTGTTCTACGAGAACGGTGGGCACTACCAGGCCAGGTCCACCGACGGGGTCCACTTCACCCTCGCCGGACAGGTCAGCGCCAACGGCCTGCCCGCGGGCAGCACCTGGGGCGACATCGCCTACGACCGCACCGCCGCACAGTGGTACGCCGTCTACAACAAGCCGGTGCGCGACCCCGCCACGACCGGCGGCGTCGTCGAGCGCGGCCAGTACGGGTACACGCTCTACCGGATCGCCAACGCGGCGCTGTTCACCGGCAGCTGGCAGGAGCTGACCACAGTGGACACCAACCTGACCGGCTACGAGTCGAACTTCATCCCCGGCCTGCTGCGCGACCCGAACGGCACCGTCAACGTGCCCGCCTATCCGCAGATCGAGATGTACGCCTCCACGTCGGCGCCCCGCCCGGCAGCGGACGCCACACCCGCGCAGGCGGCCACCGGCGCCGACATATCCAAATGGGACATCGTCTGGTCACTGTGGACAGCCGCGCCGACGACCCGGCCGTTCGTGCGCTACTACAGCACCGGGTTGAAGGTCCACGAGGTCTCCACCGGCTGGGTCGACACCGGCACGTTCCACGTCGAGAGCACGCTCGGCCGGTTGTACGAAGCCCCGACCGGTGCGGCCACCAAACCGTTGTACGGCTGCAAGAGCGGCGCGAAGGACTACTTCGTATCACCCGAGGCCGGCTGCGAACGCACCCTGATCCTCGGGCTGCAGGGCTACGCCTACCCGACCCGCACCGCGCCGAACCAGATCGTGCTCTACCGCTGCCTCACCGCCAACCACCATTTCGTCACGACCGCCGCGGACTGCGAAGGCCAGCACTTCGAGATGCTGCTCGGGTACGCCGAACCAGCATGACCAGAGCCGCCGGAGATTCGCGCGGATGACGGCCTGTATTTTCACCGAAATTTCGACGTTGCTTGATCGACCGCACGGCTAGACCGCTGCGCTCGGTGAGTTGACCTGGGGTGTGGCCCGCGGCCCGGAACTTCGCGGCGCGCGAAAGTTCTGGTGGTTGTTCGTGGCCACCGCGCCACGGCCGGCCGTTGAATGTGGAAACCGAGCGGGTGGAAACCAGCTCATGGAAATCGTCTCTTGTCGAAATGTGAAACGAAGTGAGGGAATATGCGATTCAGATTTGCTCTGGTTCTTGTCGCCGCGGCTCTGTCATTGCTGGGCATGGGCTCCATCGCGTCCGCGGACACCGCGTCGGCGCCGGGCACGATGGCAGCGGCTCCTCCCGGCTGCATCGGACCAGTCTCGCCGGACGGCGGCGCCGGGGCCTGCTTCCAGCCACACGGTGAGCACCTCTACAACTGCGATCTCCAAGCCAATCACCACCCGGTGGCCTTCTACTACCGCTCCACCTCGCCGAACACCCTGCGCAGCTTCAGCGACATGCCAGGAGCCGGCAACTGCGCCGACCACAACCTGGACGACATCCCGGAGTCCGGCTGGATCAAGGTGCAGTCCTGCAACTACGAAGGCAGCACCCGCCTGAACTGCAGTGGATTCCTGACAGTCTCGGCAAACGGCTGACCCCTCCCAACTTCCCTGCGCCTCGGACGGCAGCCGTCCGAGGCGCAGGGCGCGCGTTGAACAGCTCGTACACGCCTGCGATTCGGGCTGCGCTCCTCGTTCGCGCGGCAAGCGCCGCATCGGCAGGGTGTCGGGGCACCGGTCACTCCACGTCCCGCCCTCGCGTAGCCGGACAATCACGTTGCCCGCCCGAGGTACTGGTCGGTAACACAACGAACGTCGAACACGACATGCGCATTGCAGGGGCGCGGACCCGTCCCCGGAGCGACCCCCAGGCTTCGGGTGTCATGTTGGTCCGCGCCCCTGCGCCCTTCCGCTGCCCCCTCGGCCGACGATCTCGGTCGACTGCTTGGTGGTGTTCGCGGGTCGCTTGTTGTTTACTTCGTGTTTGTCGTGCGTTTACGTCTGATCGCCTGAGGAGACGCCATGACCTCGTCACGCCGCCAGTTCCTGAGCCGTGCCGCAGGTACCGGCGCCGCCGTTGCCGTCGCCGGATCCGTCGAGGCGCTGTTCGCCGCGCAACCGGCGGCCGGGGTCTCCGGACCGCCGGCCGGGTACGGCCCGCTGATCCCGGACCCCGCCGGGATCTTGGACCTGCCCCGCGGCTTCCGGTACACGATCCTGTCCCGTGAGGGGACCGTCCGGCCGGACGGATTGCAGGTGCCGAGCCGGTTCGACGGCATGGGCGCGTTCCCCGCCCGCGGCCGCGGCTCCCGGCTGGTCCGCAACCACGAGTGCTCGCCGACCGCGAACATCAAGGTGCAGGCGCCACCGGAGCGGACGTACGACCCGGCCGGCGGCGGTGGCACCAGCACGCTGGTGATCGGCCGGCACGGCGAGGCCGAGTCCGAGCACATCAGCCTGGGCGGCACCGCGATCAACTGCTCCGGCGGCCGCACGCCGTGGCACACGTGGCTGACCTGCGAGGAGACCGAGGACAAGACCGGCACGAACGGCTACACGAAGGACCACGGCTTCATCTTCGAGGTCGACCCGTACGACGACCGGCGCAACGTGAACCCGACGCCGCTGAAGGCGATGGGCCGGTTCCAGCACGAGGCCGTCGCGGTCGACCCGCACACCGGCATCGTCTACGAGACCGAGGACGCGTTCGTCGCGCCGCTGGGCAGCCTCTACCGCTTCCTGCCGAAGCGTCCCCAGGGCGGCTGGGGGAGCCTGCGCGCGGGCGGCAAGCTGCAGGCGTTGCGCGTGCCGGGTCTGCCGGACCTGTCGGTCGTGCAGGAGGTCGGGTCGGTGTTCGGCGGGGCCGAGTGGATGACCGTGCCCGATCCGTTGGCCACCACCGAGTCGGTCCGGGCGCAGGACTACCCGAAGCCGATCACCGGCGGCTACAAGCTCGAGGGCGCCTGGTGGGGCGAGCGGGACCGGTGCGTGTACTTCGTCTCGTCGTTCGCCCGCACCGAGCTCGGCCCCGCGAGGAACCACGACGGTCAGGTCTGGAAGCTCGACCCGCGGCGCCGGACCCTGCGGCTCGAGGTGATGTTCACCCGGCCGACGCCCGGACCGGAGAATCCGGAGTTCGACGCGCCCGACAACATCTGCATGTCACCGTACGGCGGCCTGATGATGTGCGAGGACGGCATCGGCGACGCGTACATGCTCGGCACCACCCGCGACGGCGACGTCTTCCACTTCGCCCGCAACCGCGTGAACAACGGCACGCCCGAGGAGCCCGCGTACGGCGAGCTCGCCGGGGTGGGGTTCTCCGACGACGGGAAGACGATGTTCTTCAACGTCTACGAACCCGGCACCACCTTCGCCGTCACCGGTCCCTGGAACCGCCGCCACGACTGAGGACTGATCCGCTGGTCAGAGGCCCAGTTTCTCGGCGGCCAGACGGGTTCCGCGCACGCGGGCCTCGATCTTGGCGAAGGCGGTCTCCCGGGACGTGGAGGTGTCGTCCGCGAACGGTGAGAAGCCGCAGTCGTCACAGGTGCCGAGGCGATCGACCGGGATGTGGCGGGCGGCCTCGAGGACGCGGTCGCACACCTCTTCCGGTGTCTCCACGCGCGGGTCGATGGGGTCGATGACGCCGACGAAGATCCGCTGGTCGTCGCGCGCGTGGTCACGCACGGCACGCAGGACGCGCTCGCGGTCGGTTTCGCTGGCGAGCTGGAGGTAGAAGGTGCCCGCCTCGAGCTTGAACAGCTCGGGCAGCAGTTCGGTGTAGTCGATGTCCAGGCTGTGCGCGGAGTCCTGGTCGCCGCCGGGGCAGGTGTGCACGCCGAGCCGTGCGCGTTCGGTGTCGGAGAAGCGCCGCAGCACCGTGTTGTTCAGCTCGATGAACTGACGCAGGACGCCACCGGACGGGTCCAGCTTGAGGGAGAGCCGGCCCTCGGTGAAGTCGAGCTGCACCGAGTCGGCGCCGGCGTCGAGACATTGACGGATGTCCCTTTCGGCCTCGTCGGCCAGGTCGGCGAGGAACGCGTCCTGGGCGTAGCCGTCGATGCCGTCCGCCGGGTAGAGCAGGCTCAACGCCGACGGGGCGATCACCGGTTGCTTGACCGGACGTGTCGTCTTCGCCCGGGCCTGCGACAGGGACGCCGCCGCGAAGGTGCCGTAGCGGAACGGGCCTGCGGTGAGCCTGGGCAGTTGCCGGGTGTGCCCGTCGGCGAAGGGAATGACCACGCCGTCGGGTGCCAGTGCCGCCACGCCGTCCAGCGGGTAGGTCGCAAAGCTCGGCTTGGCCTGCTCACCATCGGTCAGCACCGGGGAACCGGTCTCCTCGAGCCGCTCGATGGTCTCGGACAGCGCCCGGTCCACCACCGCGTCGACCTCGGCCTGCCCCGCCCGGCCGCCCGCGAACTCCGCGAAGGCCTCCAGCAGGTACGCCGGCCGCGGGATGCTGCCGATCGGCTCGGTGGGAATGGGCATGAACGACCTCCAGGCTCGATTCATCCGACCTCACGGAACATAGCCACGCGATCATGACCACGGCGACGGCCAACAAGGTGATCTTCCTGCTGCCAGCGGACGGGCGAGCAGCTCGACGCCGTCCGGTGGGGCGGTGAGCGCGCCGACCTTCGCCCACCCCCAACGGCGGTACAGCTCGTGCGCCGGCGCCCCGGTTGACGCGGCGAGCACCGCGAACGGTTCGGTCCGATCAGCCAGCAACGCGTCCAACAGCCCGCGACCGTGCCCGCGGCCGCGCAGTTCCGGCAGGACGACCAGCTCGTAGACGTAGAACAGCGGCCACACCAGCCCCGGCGGCGCGGGCGCGGTGGCACGCGGATGCCACCACCCGTCGTCGTAGCGCACCCCGTAGGCGAAGCCGCCGAGCGCGCCGCCCTCGCGCACCGTGGTCACCGAGACCCCCGGCAGCGCCGCGTGACCGGCCAACTGCTCGGCGAACCGATCCGCGGCCGTCGCGTCCTCCCGGTACGGCGGCTCCCGGTAGACCCGGTGGTAGATCTCGCGGAGCTCCTCGACACGGAGGTCACCGTCGGCGCGCTCATACATCGGCGATCCACATGGGTTCCTCCAGTTCGAGGTCTCGGCCCCGCAGGCCGCAAAAGAATTATGGGCCGGTGTCGATTCGGGCGCGGCGTCGTTCGTTGGTGGGTGAATCCCCAGTTTCGGAGGAGGTTGCCATGCCTGAGAACGAAGTCTCTTACCCGGCGGACGCCGGTGCCACGGCCCTGATGCTGACCGTTCGCGGCACGACGACGCAGTCGTCGGTCGAGGACGCCAGGCTTCTGCACAACGCGACCGCGGGCGCCCCGTCCGGTGTCGCCGCCGCGCGCTCGCTCGGCGATCTGAGCCACAACGTGTACGTCAACCGCGGCGGCGGTGAGGTGCTCTTCATCGACTTCTGGAACAGCCAGTCCGGGCTCGGCCAGTTCTTCTCGGACCCGCAGGTCCAGGCGGGCGCGGACAAGCTGTTCACCAAGCGGGACGCGGTCCTGTGGGCACCTGCCCCCGAGTTCGGCGAGGTTGCGCTGACCATGCCGTCCGGCCGCGCCGCGGTCGGTGTCGGCCTGCTACGCGCCACGGTCACGTCGCTGGAGAAGGCGGCGTCGGCGTTCAACGGTTACCTGGCCGCCACGGTCAACCAGGCGCGCCGGCACGGGCTGGTGGCGCACCGCGTGCTGACCCGGGTGCCCAACCCCGGCGAGCAGCCCACGGCGGAGATCATCGGGATCGACCTGTGGATGGACGTGACGGAGATGGACCGGTACTACGACCTGGGCCTCGGCTTCGACCTGCTGGCCCCGTGTCAGGCCGGTCAGCCGGACTCGTCGACGTGGGAGTCCGCGCCCGGCAACTGGACCGAATGGTAAGCCGACCGTCGACACGGGACACTGAGCCGGGCGTGACCACCCGCCCGGCTCGTCCCGGATCCCCGAAGGAGTTCGATCGCAGTGCGATACGCGGTTTTCATCTGGAACAAGTGGGACACCGACGACGACGTCTCCCCGGACATGTTCGCCCGCTACGCGGAGTTCGGCCGGGCCGCGACCGAGGCCGGTGTGCTCGTGGACGGGTCCGCGCTGCATCCGGTGTCCGCGGCGACCACCGTGCGGTTGCGTGACGACGAGGTGCTGGTGACCGACGGCCCGTTCGTCGAGTCCAAGGAGCAGCTGAGCGGCTACTACGTGTTCGAGTGCGTGGACCTGGACGAGGCGATCGCCTGGGCGGCCCGCATTCCCGGCGCCCGGCACGGTGCGGTTGACATCCGTCCGCTGCTCGTCATGTCCTGAGCTACGTGGACGACGCACAGCCGATCGCCGAGGTGTTCCGCCGGGAGTCGGGGCAGGTGCTGGCGACCCTGATCCGGTTCTGCCGTGACTTCGACCTGGCCGAAGACGCGGTCCAGGACACGTTCCTCCTCGCGCTGGAGCGGTGGCCCGCCGAGGGGGTACCGCCCAACCCTGGTGCGTGGATCACCACGGCCGCCAAGCGTCGGGCCATCGACCGCATTCGCCGGGAAGTGCGCCGGGTGGACAAGGAGGCGATGGTGAGCCGAGTCCAGTCGATGCCGGACGATCCCGCGGGCCTCGAGGACGACCAGCTGCGGCTGATCTTCACCTGCTGCCACCCGGCGCTCGCGCTGGAGACCCGGGTGGCGCTGACGCTGCGCACCGTGTGCGGCCTGGCCACGGGTGACCTGGCGCGAGCGTTCATGACCTCCGAGGCGACGATGGCCCAGCGGTTGGTGCGGGCGAAACGCAAGATCCAGGTCGCCGGTATCGCCTACCAGGTGCCCGCCCCCGACCGGCTCGGCGACCGCCTCGCGGCGGTCCTCGCGGTCGTCTACCTGATGTTCAACGAGGGCCACACCGCATCGGCCGGCGACACCCTGGCCCGCGAATCCCTGTCCGCGGAGGCGATGCGGATCGGCGAGCTGCTGTGCCGGCTCATGCCCGGCGAGCCGGAAGTCCTTGGCCTGCAAGCACTGATGCTGTTGAACCACTCCCGCCGGCACGCCCGCGTCGCCCCGTCGGGAGCCATGGTGGTGCTGGCCGAGCAGGACCGCCGGCTGTGGGACCGGGCCGAGATCGAGCGCGGCCTGGCCCTGTTGCGGCAAGGAACCCGAAACGGCAGCGTCGGCCAGTACTGGCTGCAGGCCGCGATCGTCGCCGAGCACGCCAACCCGGACACCGCGCAGGCAACCGACTGGGACCGGATCTGCCGGCTCTACGACCTGCTGTTCGACCTGACCAGATCACCCGTCGTCCAGCTCAACCGAGCCATCGCCGTGTCCATGGCCCACGGCCCGGCCGCCGGGCTACGGCTGCTCGAACCCCTCGCCGCCCACCTGGACGGCTATGTCTACTTCCACAGCGCGACCGCGGACATGCACCGCCGCCTCGGCGCCAACACCGAAGCCGCGCAGTCCTACCGCCGCGCCCTCGACCTGACCACGAACGACGTCCAACGCGCCGCCCTCAACACCCGACTCCATGAGGTGACCGCCTGAGGCTAGCTCGGCAGCTTGGTGTAGTCCCGGGTCAGCCAGTGTTCGGGGCGCATGAGGATGCGGACCATGCGTTCGGTGGCGCCGGGGTCGCTGTCGATGTAGGCGTCGGCGCCTTCGGGGCCGAGGTAGCGGCTGGCGAGTGCCCGGCGTTGCTCGACGGTGACGGTGTCCTCGATCGCGGTGATCGGGCCCTCGGCCGAGGCGTACCGGTAGGGGAGCTCCGTGGCCTGGGCGCACAGGGTGATCCGCCCGGCGCGCCGGATGAGGGTGGTCTTACGG
Organism: uncultured Actinomycetota bacterium; assembly: GCA_963841395.1. GTDB lineage: Bacteria > Actinomycetota > Actinomycetes > Mycobacteriales > Pseudonocardiaceae > Actinophytocola. Next base: position 262,950 of record CAWJCX010000050.1, on the reverse strand, counting down.
CTGTCCCGTGCGGTGATCAGGCTGACCTCTTCGCCGAGGCGGTAGTCGTACCAGACCGGGACGGCCAGCGGCGCGCGACCATTCTCGTCGTCCACCGCCAGGACCGCGACGTGCGCCTGGGCCAGGAAGGCCTGGCGTTCCTCGACCGTCATCACCAACGACATGTGGACGACGCTAGCCCAAGTCGCGCTGGACTTTGGCTCGTTGCGGGCATTCCGCGTTGACGCCCGGGGTCAGGCTCCTCCGGCGCCGCGTGAGTGGCGCGGGCAGACATGGTTTACCGGCTCCGGCCGGCTCGACGGGGGAGCGGTGGTCGTGGCGGTGGTGGGCTCAGCTGCCGGGGGCTCCAGGCGCAGGTATGACGTGGTGTCTCTGGCGGTGTTCAGGTTCGTCGTCTCGGCGTCCGCCTTGTCGCCATCCGTCTTGTCGCCGCTCGCCTCGTCGTTCGTCAAGCCGCCGGTCGCCTTCTCTCCTTCCGGGGCGAAGGCGCCGTATGCGCACACGCCTTGGAAAGCGCCGGCGGCCACCTCGACTTTCACTGTGCCCTCGACGTTGCCTTTGGTGTCCGGGCCGAGCCGTTCCCAGGCGAGCATCTCGCCCTTCTCATCGGCGATGGGGTTCTCGCGTTGCGAGGTCTCACACAGAGGTTCGTCGTCCACGATGGTGCCCGAGAATTCCTTGAGCCCGATGATCTGGACGAGCATGTCGTCACGGGGTCGCAGGCCCGAGCCGTTGACGGCGACGTCGATCACGACCGTGCCGTTCGCCACGGTCTCGGCTGTGACGACCACCGTGGCTGCTCGCGCCGCGACACGCTCACCGAACCCAGAATGACCGCACCGCCCGTAGCCGCGACCACGACGAGCGCGCCCGCCAGGCCGAGCCAGGCGGTCGTGTTGGGACCTTTCCGGGTGCTGCGCCTGACCGCGGCGATCGCGATGATCGCCGCCCCGATGAGGGCGCCGATCAGGACCACACGTACCCAGTTCGGCTCGTCGCGCACCATTCTCGTCAGGTAGTCACCGGTGATCCCGACGGCCGCGAGACCGGCCACCACCAGCGTGACGGTGGGCGCCAGACCAGATGGCAGACCGTCACCTGGACCTTTCGCATCCTGACCGACATCCGGCTGATCGGGCTGCTGCCCGGTTGGCTTTTCTTTCGATCCACGCCACAACCCCACCACCACGGTGACGATTAACAAGAGAAGAGCCAGACTTCCGAACGCCAGTGCCGCACTGGAGCGGATCCATTGGAATGCCATGGGAACCAGGCGTGCGGCATCGATGAGCGCGAGGAACCCCGCCAGCATCGCCACCAGAGTGGCTATGCCGAAAATTCGCACGGTCGGCGACCGTAGCGCATTCTGCAAGAAAGACTTCACATCAGAATATCGCCCCGAGTGCGACATATGCGAACGGGGATTCAGAATCTTTTCGATAACGGTAACGGGGAATTGTCGCGACTGGATATCGGACCGGGTCAGGGCATGGTGGTCAGCAGGCCGAGGCACCTGCAATGACACCGGCGATGACCCACCTCGCAGGCCGCCGGTGAACGGGCCACCGCGGCCGAATGACGGTGACGGGGATCGTGACGGGGTTCGCCCCGATGGCGGTGGCGCTTCGCGAACTTAGCTTTGGGCGCCCGGTGGAGCGCCCGACGGGAGTCGTCGCGCTCGAACACGAGCTGAGGAGCGAACAATGCCGAACCCGCGTGACTACCTGGCCGACCTACTCGAGTCGATGAGGGACGTCGACCTGACGACGGCGCTGGACGACGAGGTCGTCCGCGTCGACCCGGTCGAGTCTCCGTCCGGAGAAGACGTCCCGAACGAGTCGGGTCCGATCGTTTACTACCCGGAGGACGACCCGAACTACGACCCGAACGATCCCATCGGTGACGTTCCGAACGAGTCTGGTCCGATCTTCTACGACCCGAACGAGTCCGGCCCGGTCGAGTCGCCACCGGGTGAGGACGTCCCGATCGATCTCGATTGCTGGGGTACCGGAGGCCCGCGAGAGGTCGACCCCGACGAGGGAGTCGTGCACGGCCGGCCGGTCGATGTGACCCCGGCCGAGGACGTCTACATCGAACCCGAGCCGGAGCAGGAGCCCGGGCCGGAGATGAGCATCCAGCCCGTGGAGGAGGCCCCGGCCGTCGTCGAGGCCGACGACGTCGCGATCGCGTGAGGCGAGCGGGGTGCCGTGGTCCAGAGAGGATCACGGCACCCGAGTCGCCCGGCGGCGCGATAGGGTCGCGGTGGTGCGTGAGCTGAGGTTTGAGCGCAGCGGCAAGCTGGCGTGGCACGAACGCGACAAGCAGACACTGCGGGATCCGGGCGACGCGATCGTGCGCCCGTTCATCGCCGGCCGGTGCGACGGCGACACCGTGCCGATCCATCGACCCGTCTCGCGTGCGTTGCAGGCGGGGATGGCGCTGGGACTGGTCGACCCAGTCGTCGGCAACATCTGCGGGAAGGTCCCGTTCCGGGGGCCGTTCGCCATCGGCCACGAGTGCGTCGCCGAGATCACCGCCCTCGGACCACAGGTGACGCGGCTGCGGGTCGGTCAGCGGGTGATCGTGCCGTGGGCGGTGTCCTGCGGCACCTGCCCGCCCTGCCAGCGGGGCCTGACTTCCAAATGCGCCACCACCGCCGCGGGAGGAACGCTCGCCGCATACGGCTTCGGACCAGCCAGCGGCCGGTGGGGCGGCATGATCACCGACGAGCTCCGCGTGCCCTTCGCCGAGCACATGCTCGTCCCGGTCCCGGCCGGCATCCCCGCCGAACGGGTCGCCGCCGCGAGCGACAACCTCGCCGACGCGTGGCGGGCGGTCGTGCCGCCGCTGGCCGCCCGCGAAGGCGGCTCGGTGCTCGTCCTCGGCGGCGGCGCCAAGAGCATCGGCCTCTACGCGGCCGGTCTCGCCGTCGCGCACGGCGCCACCACCGTGGACTACCTCGACGACGATGGCGGACGTCGCGCGATCGCCGAGTCCTTCGGCGCGCGAGCCCGACGACGGTCGGATCGGCGCCGCCCACCCGGCTACGACATCGCCGTCGAGGCGACCTCCCGCCCGGCCGGGCTGCGGCAGGCCCTGCGCGCGCTGGCTCCCGGCGGCGTGTGCACGGCCGTGGGCTACTACCTCGCCACCGGTACGCGGGTGCCGCTGATGCACATGTACGCCACCGACGCGACCCTGCGCCTCGGCGTCTCGCACGCCCGCGCGATCCTGCCCGGCCTGCTGGACTTCCTGCACCGCACCGGGTTCCCCGCCGAACGAGTCACCACCCACACCGCCGCCTGGGACGACGCACCCGACGCCTACGTCACCAGAACGACCAAGCTCGTCCTGCGCCGCGACCCGCTCGGCCCCGCCTAGCGGCGATCCCGCTGCGCCGGCCGGGCCGCTGTCAGCCGTCCCTGCGGTGTTGTGTCGTGGTTCTCAACTGCTCCAGCGGGATCGCGTCAAGCAGGGCGGTGGTCTCCGGCTCCCGATCGCGGGCCCGGACGACAATCGGAGAGTCCGCGCCGGCTGCCCACGCCGGTGAACTCGCACGCCGCAGCGCACATTCCACATGGCCGGTGGGAGCTCCACAGCGTCATCGTGGACAGATCCGCGTTGGTGTCGATCCAGCACTGCGGCACCAACCGGCAGTCCACCGGCAAGCAACGCTCGATGCGCAAGCTCCAGACTCCGGCACACGCCCGCGCCGGCGGCATGCCACGCGGAGGTCAGGTCCAACGTCACAACGCAAAATCATCGTCGCGAGCTCATCGACCTGGCAAGGCGTCTGTCCACCTACCGGGCCGGCGGAGCACAGTGGACACACGGTCAAGCGCCGACGGTCGCGTGCCGCTGGCCGCGCGGGAGCAGACCGCGCCGTGCGAGCAGCGGACGAACGCCTTCGGCGAACCAGTAGGCCTCTTCGAGGTGCGGGTAGCCGGAGAAGATGAACTCGTCGACGCCCAGAGCGTGGTACTCCTCGATGCGCTCGGCCACCTCGGTATGGCTGCCCACCAAGGCGGTTCCGGCGCCGCCGCGCACGAGCCCGACTCCTGCCCACAGGTTCGGGGAGACCTCCAGCCCGCGCGCACCACGGTCGAGTCCGCCGTCATGCAGCGCGACCATGCGTTGCTGGCCGACCGACTCGCTCGCGGCGAGTTGCTTGCGGGCCCACCGCACCTGCTCGGGCTCCAGCGCGTCGAGCAGCCGCTGCGCCTCGGCCCACGCGGCGTCCGCGGTGTCCCGGGAGATCACGTGCAGGCGGATGCCGAACCGGACCTGACGGCCGGCGACCTCGGCGAGCGCGGCCACCTTGCCGATCTTCTCGGCGACCTGCGCCGGTGGCTCCCCCCAGGTGAGGTACACGTCGGCGTGCCGGGCCGCGACCGGCAGCGCCGCGTCGGACGAGCCGCCGAAGTAGATCTCCGGCAGCGGATCGGGTGCCTCCGGCAACGTCGCGCCGACCACCCCGAGATGCTCGCCCTCGAAGTCGAACGGCTTGCCGGACCACACGCCGCGCACCACGGTGAGGAACTCGTCGGTACGGGCGTAGCGGGCGTCGTGGTCGAACCAGTCGCCGAACCTGCGCTGCTCGACCGAGTCGCCGCCGGTGACCACGTTGAGCAGCAGCCGGCCGCGGGAGATGCGCTGGTAGGTCGCGGCCATCTGCGCGGCCAGGGTCGGGGAGACGAGCCCGGGCCGGAACGCCACCAGGAACTTCAGCGTGGAGGTCTCACGGATCAACGCGGCGGTGGTCAGCCAGGCGTCCTCGCACCACGTACCGGTCGGCGTGAGGACACCGTCGAACCCGAGCTGCTCGGCGGCGCGGGCGATCTGCGCCAGGTAGTCGATGTCGGGTCGGCGGGCCGAGGCCGGGCCGCGTGACTTGTTGGCGTGGAAGTGTTCCACGATCGTGCGGCCGTCTCCGGAGGTGGGCAGGAACCAGTGCAGATGAATCGTCATCGGGCCATTCCCTGATCGGCTGGAGGTTCCGCCCGACGCTAGCTGCTCGTGCTCAATATGGGATGAGATCCCACATTGTGGAGAGATGAGGTTCGTCTACCGAGCCGCGGACGGGCTCAGTCCCGCCACGGCCAGCCCGAACAGCCGTTCCGCCGCGGCGGCGGGGTCGGGGTGGTGCTCCGTCGCGAGGACGATGCCGACGACCAGCGCGATCAGGTCGGTCACGGTGAAGCCCGCCGCCACCGCGCCATCGTGCGTGGCGCGGCGCAGCAACGGGTCGGCCGCCCGTTCCAGCGTCGCCGAGCAGGTGTTCTGGTGCGCCGGGTCGGGCTCGGCGCCGTCGTAGGCCAGCGCGGCCGCCAGTCCCCGGGCGGCGACGCAGTAGGCGACGACATCGCCCAGCCAGGTCAGTAGCGCTTCGCGACTGTCCGCCTCGCCGGTCAGGTCGTGGGCGCGGACTCGCAGGGCCTCGATCCGTTGCCGGGACACCGCTTCCAGCAGCGCGCGGCGGGTCGGGAAGTGCCGGCGCACGGTCGCCGAGCCCACTCCGGCGGTGCGGGCGATCTGTTCTAGCGAGGCGCCGGCGCCGTGGGTGGCGGCCTCGGCCACGGTGAGGATCCTTGCGTGGTTGCGCCGGGCGTCGGCACGCTGGCGCTCGGACATCGCGTCACCTCCAGGTTTGATAAGTGGCGGGCCCCGCCGTTTAACCCGCGCACCCTCGAGGAGCCTCATGTCCGCGGATTCCGCACCAGTTCTGGTCACCGGCGCCACCGGCAGGCAGGGCGGTGCCACCGCCCGCGCGCTGCTCGCGGCGGGCGTTCCCGTCCGCGCCCTGGTGCGTGACCCGGCCACCGCCCGCGCCGCGGCCGTCGAAGCACTCGGCGCCGAACTGGTCATCGGCGACCTGCACGACCGCGACTCCGTGGCCCGGGCCGCGAAGGGTGCCCGGGCGGTCTTCTCCGTGCAGATGCCCGCCATGACCGGCGACGGCTTCGACTTCGCCGGGGAGGTGGCCCAGGGCGTCAACCTCGTCGAGGGCGCGAAGGCCGCCGGAGTGCCGCAGTTCATGCACACGTCGGTCACCGGCGCCGGCCGGCACACCGACGTCCCCGGCTGGGCCGAAGGCCGCTGGGCGTCGATGGAACCCACGCTGGGCGCCAAGAGCGCGATCCAGGACCGGGTCCGCACGGCCGGCTTTCCTCATTGGACAGTGCTCAAGCCGGGCTTCTTCATGGAGAACTTCCTGCCGTCCATGGCGTTCCTGTTCCCACGCGGCATCAACGGTGGCCTGGTCAGTGTCCTGCGGCCGCAGACCCGGCTGTCCCTCGTAGCGGTGCACGACATCGGCAGCGCGGCCGCCGCCGCGATCACCGCACCGGAGCGGTTCGACGAGGTCGAGCTGGAGCTGGCGAGCGACTACCTGTCGATGACCGAGATCGCCGACGTCCTCTCCCGCGTGCTCGGCACGCACCTGCCCGCACCGGACATGACCGAACAGGAGGCCCTCGCCGCCGGCATGCCGGCGATGGGCGCCTCGCACGAGTGGCTGAACGTGGCCGGCCAGCCGGGCCGCCCGCAGTACGCCAGGGACTTCGACATCCCCCTCACCAGCTTCGAACGATGGGCGCGGCAGCACCTGGGCCCCGCGGCCTGAGCCGTTGCCTGGTCAGCCCTCGATGAGGGTGGCGATGCGGCGGGCCGTCGCGCGGTCGTTCAGCAGTTCGGCGAACACGCCGCGCAGCGCGTCGCCGGTCTCGTCGGCCGCTGCCAGCGTGTGCTGGACGCGGGTGTGGGCGAGCGCGCGGCCAGCGGCCGGGTACCGCCGAGCCTGGTAGCCGTCGAGGACGGCGTCGTCGGCGTTGCCGCGCAGCGCGGTGGTGAGCGTCTCGGCGAGGGCGATCGCGTCGGTCAGGCCGATGTTGAGCGCGGAGCCCCCGGCGCTGAAGACGTGCGCGGCGTCGCCGGCGAGGAAGGTGTGGCCGGCTCGGTAGCGGTCGGCCTGCCGGCTGTTGGCGAGGACGCTGCGCGCGGCGTGCGCGCTCGTGACCGGCAGGTCGGCGCCGAGTACGCGGCGCAGGCTGGCTCGCAGCTCGGTCTCGCTGAGCTCGTCGGTCGGTTCGGCGTCGCCGCGTGGCTCGTGAGTGCTGACGATGTAGAGGTCGGGCGCTGCGGAGCGGTCGAGCGCGTCCGCCGGTGCGATCGTGACCGACCCGTGCTCGGTGAGGTTGGGCTGGAACAGCGCGAGCCGGCCGACGCCGGGGATGGCGATCCCGCGGCCGTCGCGGGTCGCGGCGGGGATCGTGACGCGGGCGAGCCGCGAGAGGTTCGTGCTCGTGTGGCCGGGGAAGGCGATGCCGAGCTGTTTGCGGACGAGGCTGTGCGCGCCGTCGCAGCCGGCGAGGTAGTGGGCGCGCAGCTCGAGCTCGGCGTCCGCGGTCCGCACGTGCACGGTCACCCGGTCGTCGTTCTGCGCGAACCCGGTGACCTCGTGTCCGCGCAGGAGGGTGGCGCCGAGTGCGGTGGCGCGTGTGGCCAGCAGCTCCTCGAGCCGGCGCTGCGGGACCGGCAGCACGTGCAGGGGGCTGCGCAGCAGGCCGAGGTGGAGGGTGAACGGGCCGTAGGCGAACCGGGGTGGCCGCCGCACGCGCAGCCCGGTCCCACGCAGCAGGCCGCGCTGTCGCAGCTCGACGGCGGCGCGGCCGACGACGCCGTTCGCCTTCGGTGTCCGTGCCGGGCGCGCGGCGCGTTCCAGGACGAGGGGACGGAGGCCCGCGGCGGCGAGCTCGGCGGCCAGCAGCAGTCCCACCGGACCGGCGCCGATCACGATCACGTCATGAACGTGGTCGTCAGTTTGACTTGACATGTCTGTCAGTTTGAGTTGACAGCGCTCCGGTTGTCAATCCAAACTGACACCATGGACACGGACGCGTCGAGCACGCCGGTACGGGAGGTGGACCCCGCGACCGGGTTGCGTGCGGTCGCGGCCCTGCACCGCCTCGCGGAGCGGGTGGAGGCGACCCACGTCGTCGCCGCCCGCCGCGCCGGATGGTCGTGGGAACAGATCGGCGAGGCCCTCGGTGTCACCCGCCAATCCGTCCACGCCAAGCACGGAAAGCGGGAACGGCATGTTTGAGCGATTCGCCCGGCACGCACGCGACGCGGTATTCCTCGCGATCGACGAGGCCGGCCGCCGGGGCGACCGCAAGGTCTCCACGGACCACCTGCTGATCGGCATCCTGCACGACCCCGCGATCGCCCACGAGGTCGGCGCCGGCCCGGATGCGGCCCGGCGCGCGGCCGACCGGCTCGACCGCGATGCGCTCGCCGCCATCGGGGTCGACGCCGGCGCGTTCGGCACGCTGGCATCCGCTGCGGGAAGCGCCCGGCTACCGTTCACCCCCAACGCGAAAGCCGTCCTGAAGCGGACCCTCGCGCACACCACCGCCGAGAAGGCACGCCACATCCAGACAAGACACCTGCTGCGGGCACTCCTCGAACGCGAGGCACCCGACCCCGCCGCAGAGCTCCTCGCGGAACTGCGGGCCGAGGTTTAGTCGTCCTGGGACGGTCGGGTGGTCTCGATGGTGGCCAGGTTCTCGGCGCAGTCCTGGGTGAAGGGGTGGTTCGCGCCCAGGGTGCGTTCGCAGACTTCGAGCACCGCTCGGTACTCGGTGGCGGCCGATTCGGTTTGTCCCTGCGCGACAAGGACATTGGCGTAGTTGCACCTGGCGCGGAGAGTTTCCGGGTGGTCGGCGCCGAGCTCCTGACGGCGTACGTCGAGGACAGCGGTGAACTCGGTGGCCGCCGCCGCGTAGTCACCTTGCCGTGCCAGCACGGTGGCCAGGTTGTTGCGGCTGGCCAGTGTGTCCGGGTGCTTGTCGCCCAGCATGCGGCGGCGGACGTCGAGCACGGTCTGCTGTTCCACAGCGGCCAGGTCGAGCTGGCCCTGGTCGCCCAGGACATTGGCCAGGCTGGTGCGGAGGCTGAGGGTTTCCGGGTGCTCGTCACCGAGTGTGTCCCGGCGGATGTCGAGGACGGCGCGGTACTCGGCGACCGCACCGTCCAGGTTCCCCGACAAGTACCGCACCGTGCCGAGGTTGCTCCGGCTGGTGAGCGTGTCGGGATGGTCCGGCCCCAGCGTCAGGGTCCGGGCGTCGGCCACGGCCACGATCTCCGCCTCGGCGGCGGTCAGGTCGCCCTGTCTGGCCAGCACGGTGGCCATGTTGTTGCGTGCCGTCAGCGTGTCCGGGTGCTGCTCGCCCAGAACGCGCTGGCTGATTCCTTGCACCGCCCGGAACTCGGCGGCCGCACCGGACAGGTCACCCTGATCCGCGAGAACGGAGCCGAGACTGCTCCGACCGGTGAGCGTGTCCGGGTGCTCGCCGCCGAGGGTGGCCGTGCGAACCGTCACGACCTTGGTCATCGCGGTGCGTGCGAGCTCGTACCGGCCCTGCTCGTGCGCGCGCCGGCCGATGATGCTCGCGTCGTCGGCCTTCGCGTGGGACAACGCCTGACGCACCACGGCCTCCGGTACCAGGTCGCCCGGTGGCGTACTGCGCTGGACGTGGTCGACGAGGTAGTCGAACACGGTCACCGTGTCATCATCGTCCGGTTCCAGCATTGCCGTGGTATCGCGCCAGGGCTCGCAGGCCCAGCTCCACGCCTGGTCCAACGGCTCGGGCCGCAGGCGCGGCGCACGAGCGTCGAGGTACTGCTGGTGGATCTCGGCCAGCAGGGCCCGGGGCAGCGAGCCGAGGAACCCGGCACGTCGCACCTCGGTCGCGGCCTGCACCAGTGCCGCGCCGCGCGGGTGAGTGCCCGGCGCCCAGCCGTTGACAACGCGTGCGTACCGGATGCGGAAACCGCACTCGGGTTCACGCCGGAGGTCACCATCACCGGCCCGGTCAACGACGTGGTGGCGGCCGAGGTCGGCGCGGACCTGGTCGCCACGCTGCGTGAGGCACTGTCCAATGTGGCCCGCCACGCCGCTGCGAGCCGCGCACTCGTCACCATCACCGTGTCCCCCATCGACGGCGCGCCACACGTCGCGCTCACCGTCACCGACGACGGAATCGGCCTGCAGGCACAGCACGTTCGCGGCAACGGACTGACCAACATGGGCGCCCGTGCCGACCGCTGGCAGGGCGAGTTCGCCGTACGGAAGTCCCGGCTCGGTGGCACCAGACTGGAATGGACCGCGCCCTTGCCGGCTCGGCCCGGCGCGACCGCATAGCCTCGCTCACCCGTGGACCAGTTTCTCCAGGTACACCAGCGACAGGGACTCGGACACCCGGCGATAGTGGGAAACCGTGTACCCGGCCCGCTGGTACACCCGCAGGTTCGCCGCGCTGTGTTCCCCGGTGTGGAGCCGGAAGCGTCGTACGTCGCCGGTCGCGGTGCGCTCCACCGCGTCGATGAGCATGGCGCCGATGCCGCGCCGCTGCATGTCCGGCGCCACGACGAGGCGGGCGACCTCGCAGTCGTGGTCGTCGCGAATCCCGCGTGCGGCTCCCACCACACGCGGCCCGAGCCGGGCGACGAGCACGCACCCGTCCGCGACCGCGGCCCGTACGTCGTCGAGTGTCTCGGTCAGGGCGGACAGCATGGGGTTGTTGTAGAGCTGCGCCTCCGACACGTACGCGGCTCGCTGGACGGTGAGGATCTCGCCGGCATCGGCTGATTCCGCTCGCTCGATCGTGACCTCGTACGGGCGTGTGTCTGTCATCGCGCTTCCCCCTCGGCGACTCGCCGGTCTGTTGACTTTCGTCGCGGTGGTCAACTCTCTCACTCCGCTACCAGGGGTGGTGCCGGGTACGTCGTGCACGGGTGATGCGCAACGGCGGCCACACCCGGCTGAGAGCCGGGTATAGCCGCCGTCGAGGTCGTTTGTTTACAAGGGAACGGCGCCCGTCAGTCCTTGAACGCGTCCTTCACGTTTTCGGCCGCCTGCTTGAGGTTGCCCTTCACCTGATCGCCCTTGCCTTCCGCCTCGAGCTCTTCGTCATCGGTGGCGCGGCCGGCTGTTTCCTTGAGCTTGCCCTTGGCCTCGTCGGCCTTGGCGTCGAACTTGTCTTCGGCACTCATGATCATTCCTCCTGGGGCGGGTTACCCGGATCCGGTGTGGCTCCGTTGCCCCGACTAATGCGGGTGCCCTGGCGGAGCCGCTCCAAACGCCTGCGCCCTCCCACGTGCGGATGCCCGCTCCTAGCGTGAAGGTATGGGTATGAGCCTGACTTTGAACAACGGGGTGGAGATGCCGGCGCTGGGTTTCGGCGTGTTCCAGACACGTCCGGCGGAGACGGTGGAGGCGGTCGAGACCGCGGTGCGTTCGGGCTACCGCCACATCGACACCGCGGCCGCGTACGGCAACGAGCGCGAGGTGGGTGAGGGTATCCGCCGTTCCGGTGTCGATCGGTCCGAGATCTTCGTCGAGACCAAGGTCTGGATCAGCGACTACGGCTACGACACGACCCTGCACGCCTTCGACAAGAGCGCGGGCAAGCTCGGTATGGACCAGCTCGATCTGCTGATCCTGCACCAGGCGCTGCCGAGCCGGTTCGACCTGACGCTGGATGCGTACCGGGCCCTGGAGAGGCTGCTCGCCGACGGGCGGGTGCGGGCGATCGGGGTCAGCAACTTCATGCCCGATCACCTCGACGACCTGCTGGAGAACACGTCGGTCGCGCCGGCGGTGAACCAGATCGAGCTGCACCCGTACTTCGCCCAGCCGGACGTGCTCGCGGCGAACGCCGCGCACGGCATCCTGTCCCAGGCGTGGTCGCCGATCGGTGGCATCACGTTCTACCGGGAGGGTGGGACCGGCAGCACCCTGGACGATGCGACGATCGCCGTCATCGGTGAGGCGCATGGCAAGACGCCGGCGCAGGTGATGTTGCGGTGGCATCTGCAGCGGGGGCGGTCGGCGATCCCGAAGTCGACGAAACCGCGGCGGATCGCGGAGAACTTCGACGTTTTCGACTTCGAGCTCGCCGGCGACGAGCTGGCCGCGATCGACGGGCTCGACACCGGTGTGCGGGGCGGGCCCGAACCGGCCTCGATCACGTTGGAGTCCTTCGGGCGGGAGATCCCGGAGGCCTGACCAGGTCAACGCGGCCCAGGTGTAGCGCGACAGGGCCGGGGTAGCCACGGCACGAGTTACGTCGATCGCGTATAGGGGAGGGGACGGTATGACCGATCAACCAGCCACCACCAACGATGCTGGCATCCCGGTGGAGAGCGACGAGCATTCGCTCACGCTCGGTGCCGATGGCCCGATCGTGCTGAACGATCACTACCTGATCGAGCAGATGGCTCAGTTCAACCGTGAGCGCGTGCCGGAGCGGCAGCCACACGCCAAGGGCAGCGGAGCGTTCGGATACTTCGAGGTGACCGGAGATGTCAGCCGCTACACGAAAGCGGCGGTGTTCCAGCCCGGTGTGCGCACCGACATGGTCGCCCGGTTCTCCACCGTCGCGGGTGAGCGGGGGAGCCCGGACACCTGGCGCGATCCGCGCGGGTTCGCGTTGAAGTTCTACACCTCCGAAGGCGTGTACGACATGGTCGGCAACAACACGCCGGTCTTCTTCATCAAGGACCCGATGAAGTTCCAGCACTTCATCCGCTCGCAGAAACGCCGCGCCGACAACAACCTGCGCGACCACGACATGCAGTGGGACTTCTGGACCCTGTCACCCGAGTCGGCGCACCAGGTCACCTGGCTGATGGGTGACCGCGGCATCCCGCGCACGTGGCGGCACATGAACGGCTACAGCTCGCACACCTACATGTGGGTCAACTCCGCCGGCGAGCGGTTCTGGGTGAAGTACCACTTCAAGACCGACCAGGGCGTGGAGTACTTCACCCAGGACGAGGCCGACCAGCTCGTGTCCGCGGACACCGACTACCACACGCGGGACCTGTTCGAGGCGATCGGCCGGGGCGACCACCCGAGCTGGACGCTCTTCATGCAGGTGATGCCGTTCGATGACGCGAAGAACTACCGGTTCAACCCGTTCGACCTGACGAAGGTGTGGCCGCACAGCGACTACCCGCTGATCGAGGTGGGGCGGATGACGCTCGACCGCAACCCCACCGACCACCACGCGGAGATCGAGCAGGCCGCGTTCGAGCCCAACAACCTCGTGCCGGGCATCGGGTCGAGCCCGGACCGGATGCTGCAGGGCCGCCTGTTCGCCTACGCCGACGCACACCGCTACCGCATCGGCGCGAACTACAAGCAGCTGCCGGTCAACGCCTCGACCTCCCCGGTCCACAGCTACAGCAAGGACGGCGCCATGCGCTACACCCCGGTCTCCGACCCGGTGTACGCGCCGAACTCCAAGGGCGGGCCACGTGCCGACGTGCAGCGGTACGGCACGCCGGCCGGCTGGGCCGCCGACGGCGAGATGGTGCGCGCGGCCTATGTGGACCATGCCGAGGACGACGACTGGGGCCAGGCGGGCACCATGGTGCGCGAGGTCCTCGACGACGACGCCCGCGAACGCCTCGCCGACAACATCGTCGGCCACCTGCTCAACGGCGTCTCCGAGCCGGTGCTGGCGCGGGCGTTCGAGTACTGGCACAACGTCGACAAGAACCTCGGTGACCGCGTCGAGACCGGCGTGCGCGCCAAGCAGGGCGAGAAGGACCCGAAGGCCGCCGAACAGGGAAACCCCGCGCGGGAGAGCATGCAACGCAAGGCCTGAGCCACTTGTGGTTCGCCCTCCGATGACCTATGCATGAGTCGTGCATAGAACGGCAAACCTGTTGGGCGCGACCGCGCTCGCGGTGAGCGACCTGGTGCTGGCCGAGGCGCAGCGGACCGCCGGGGTCAGCGCCAGTGGCGCTGCCGCCCTGGTGGTGGTGTCCGCCGCGCCAGGGTTGAGCGTGACCGAGCTCGGCCGCCGGGTAGGGCTGAGCCAGTCAGCTGCGGCACGCATGGTCGATGCGCTGGAGCGGGACACGCTGGTGGAACGACGTCGCCAGCAGGGCCGGGAGGTGGCCGTAGAGCTCACCGCCGGCGGGCGGCGTGCGGTACGCCGCCTGCTGGCGGCCCGTGGAGCGGGGCTGACCGGGTTGCTCGAGGTTCTGACGCCGGCCGAGCACGAGCAGCTCGCCGATGTCTGGGCACGTTGCTCGACCCGGCTCTACGAGGACGTCGGCAACGCCGAGCAGCTGTGCCGCCTGTGCGACCGCGCGAGCTGTGTCCGCGGCGCCGTGTGTCCTGTTGGCCAGGCCGAGCGGGACCAGCGGGAGCTGAGGCGTGGGCGCCCTGCTCGCGTTGGCCTCCGCGGTCTGCTACGGCCTGTCCGACTTCGTCGGCGGGTTGCTGTCGCGCCGGGCACCGTTCGCCGCGGTGGCGTTGACCGGGCAGGTGGGTGGCTTACTCCTGGCCCTGGTCGTCGCGCCGATGGCGGACGCGACAGCGGTGGCCTTCTCCGACCTGTGCTGGGGTGCGCTGTCCGGCGCCGGCACGGGCGTCGGCATGTTGGTTCCTGTTCCGCGGGTTGGCGCGCGGCGCCATGAGCGTGGTCGTGCCCACCAGCGCCGTGGCCGGTGTGGCGCTGCCGGTACTGGTCGGCGTGGCGTTCCTCGGGCGAGCGACCGTCGCCGTGGTCCTGGTTGGGCATCGCCGTCGCGGTGCCCGCGTTGTGGCTGGTCTCCCGCACCGGCACGCCCGCCGATCCGGCGGCGGGGGCGGTCGCCGACGGACTGATCGCCGGCGTCGGGCATCGCGGTGCAGTACCTCGCCCTCGCGCAAGCCGATCCCGCCGCCGGCGCGTGGCCGATCGTCGCCGGACGCGTCGCGGCGATCCTCACCATCCTGCCCTGGACGGCCACCACCACACCGCGGCTGCCCGCACCCCTCGCCCTGGTCGCGGCCGGGACCGGAGCCGCCGCGGCACTGGCCCTGCTGTGCTACCTGCTCGCCACCCAGCACCAGCTGCTCGTGATCGCGGTCGTGCTGTCCTCGCTGTACCCCGCGATCCCGGTCCTGCTCGGCATCACCGTGCTCCGCGAACGGCTCACCACCACGCAAGCATGCGGGCTACTCGCCGCGGGAGCCGCCCTCGTCCTGCTCACCACCGCCTGAACGCGATTCGCCCGGTCCCGTATGACGATCACCGGACCTGGGTAGTCCTCTGTTCGACCGGATGGAGGCTTTTCATGGTTATCGGTGTTGTCATCGGCGTATGCGTACTGCTCGCGCTCCTGGCGTTCCTGGTTCCGCGGCTGTCCAGGCACCCCGAGCGCGGTGCGGAGAAGACCGCGGGAGCCGGTGGTCAGGTGGCCGGCAAGGCACCGGGCCGGCTGGGCCGCTGGCTGCGCAAGCCGTTCTCGCAGTCGCAGAAGGCGATGGGTAAGAGCGCGCACGCCGGGCGGCGTGGCCGTAGCAAGATGCCGTTCTGAGTCCCGCGCACATGGCCGCACAACGGACGATCGCCCGAACGCTGCTCGACGTGGCCGGGCGTACCTACGCCAGTGAGGCCGGTATTCGGCTGGCCGACAAGCCGTCGCCGTTGTACCGCCTGCTGGTGCTGAGCGTTCTGCTCTCGACGCGGATCAAGGCAGACATCGCCGTGGCTGCGGCGAAGGAACTCGCCAAGGCGGGTTTCACCACACCGCGGGCCATGGTCGAGGCGAGCTGGCAGCAGCGGGTCGACGCTCTGGGGCGGGCACACTACGTCCGCTACGACGAGAGCACCGCGACCGCACTGGGTGACGGCGCGCAACTGCTGCTCGACCAGTACGGCGGGGACCTGCGGCGGCTGCGTGACCACGCCGACGGAGACACGAACACGCTACGCAGGCTGCTGCGCGACGTTCCCCGGCTGGGTCCCGTCGGGGTGGACATCTTCTGCCGTGAGGCACAGCTGGTCTGGACCGAGCTACGTCCCTACCTGGACAACAAGGTGCTCGCCGGTGCCGAGAAGGTCGGGCTGCCGGCGGACCGCGGCCGGCTGACCCGCTTGGTCGACCGCGATCAACTCGCGGCATTCGCGGGTGGGCTGATGAGGGTCCAGCTCGACCGGCGCCTTGCTGACCAGGTACGCGACAAGGCAGGTTAGTGTTGTGCCGTGGTCGGTAGAGGTCCGGACGAGTTGCGCCAGCGGGTGCTGGAGGCTGTCACCGACAGCGCACTGGCCGAGCTGGAGCTGGACAAACAGCTCGATGTGCTGCTCGCGCGGGTGCGTGACCTGTTCGCAGTCGACACGGCGACCGTGTTGTTGCTGGACAACGCGGCCGACCAGCTGGTGGCCACGGCCGCCGCCGGGCTGGAGGAGGAGGTCTTCCAGGGGGTTCGGGTGCCGGTGGGCTCGGGCTTCGCCGGCCGGGTCGCCGCCCGGCGCGAACCGCTGGTCATCGAGCACGTCGACGCCTCCACGGTCGTGAACCCGTTGTTGTGGGCCCGCGGGCTCCAGGTGATGCTCGGCGTGCCGATGACGGCCGGTGGGCACGTGGTGGGGGTGCTGCACATCGGCAGCACGTCGTCGCGCGAGTTCACCGACAGCGAGATCGACTCGCTGCAGCTGGTCGCCGACCGGCTCGCCCTGGCCGCGCACGCACACCGCTCCCGTTCCGAGCGGGCGGCCGCCGAGAGGCTGCAGGCCAGCCTGCTGCCCGGGCACCTGCCGACCGTGCCCGGCTGGGAGCTCGCCGCACGGTACGTGCCGGGCGCGGCCAGCGGTGTCGGCGGCGACTGGTACGACGTGTTCCACCTCCCGGACCGGCGGCTGGGGCTGGTCATCGGCGACGTCGTCGGCCACGGGCTGGCCGCCGCGGTGGTGATGGGCAGGCTGCGCAGTGCGCTGCGCGCCTACGCCCTCGAGTTCCCGGATCCGGCCGACGTGCTCGGCAAGCTGGACCGCAAGGCCAGCCACTTCGAGCACAACACGATGGCGACCGTCGGCTACGCGATCATCGACACCGCCGCCCATCGCGTGCACCTGGCGCTGGCCGGGCACCTGCCGCCGGCCATCGTCGCCCCCGGCAGGCCACCCGAGTTCGCGACCACCGTCCCGTTGGGACCGCCGGTCGGCCGGTCCCTCGCGATCCACGGCCGGCGCAGCGCGACGATCGATCTGCCGCCCGGCGCGTTGATCGCCCTGTTCACCGACGGCCTGGTCGAACGCCGCGACGTCGACCTCGACGACCGCCTCGATCAGCTCTTGGCGACGGTGAGACCCGGCCCGCCGGAAGAGGTCTGCGCCCGGATCATGTCCACAATGGTCGGCACCCAGCCCGCGAACGACGACATAGCCCTGCTCACCGCGCGCCACCTCGTCAGTTGACCCGCGGGCGCGGTTTCGAGCCGTGACCGCGCTGATAGGCGATGCGAGGCCTGACTCCTCCCACAGTGGGTACCTCCCGAGGCATGACCACCTACACGCACACGGCCGACGCGGACATCGCCGCGGACGCGTTGTTCTCCTTCCTCGCCGACCCGCGCAACCTTCCCCGGTACTTCCCGCAGATGACCGCAGCCGAGCCGGAGGGTGGGGACGTGGTGCACGTGACGGCCGAGGTGCACGGCGACCGGGTGGACGCCCAGGCCTGGGTGCACACCGACGAGACCACGCGGCGGCTCACCTGGGGCGCCGAAGGCCCCGACGACTACCACGGTGAGCTCCAGGTCGAGGACGTCGCGCCGGGACGCAGCCGGATCACCGTGTCGCTGCACAGCGTGCGCGAGGCCGACGGCGACGAGGTTCAGCAGGGCCTCGTCCACACGGTCGCCGCACTGGCGCAGGCGGCCACGGCCGACGACGACGCGGCGTCGGGCGATCGCTGACGCACCCCGTCTCACGGCCCGGGTTTCGGCGGCGCCCGCACGGATATCCGGACGGCATGACGCGGTGGGGAGACGTTGTGGACCGGATCGCCCGGGCGCGCGGGCTGGACCGGGTGGCCGGTGCGGTCCGTGACGCGGTGCACGCGGTGCTGCCGCCGGGAGCGGTCAAGAACGCGGCGCACGGTGTGTGGCTGGGTCATCCGCTGCATCCCGCGTTGGCGCAGCTTCCGCTCGGGTGTTTCACCGGGGCCGCGTTGCTGGACCTGACCGGCACGCCCGGACCCGGGTCGAGCCGGCTGATCGGGCTCGGGCTGGCGGGCAGTGCGCCCGCGGCGATGTCGGGGCTGGCGGACTACGCGGACGGTCACGAGGAGCAGCAGCGGGTCGGCGTGGTGCACGCGGCGGCGAACTCGGCCGCGCTCGCCTGTTACGCGGTCTCCTTGCTGTTGCGGCGTTCCGGGCGGAACCGGGGTGGGGTGGCGGCCGGCCTGGCCGGTTACGCGTGCGCCACGCTGGGCGCGACGTTGGGTGGGGACCTCGCGTTCCGGCACGCGGTCGGCTCGAACCACGCCGCCGAGGTGCCGCACACCGGGCCGGAACAGTGGTGTGATCTCGGGCCGGTGCCGGACTTCGCCGACGGCAGGCCGGTTCGCCGGCAGGCGGGGTTGGTCCCGGTCATGGTGGTCCCCTCGGGAGACGGGCTCGTGGTGATGCACGACCGGTGCAGTCACCTGGCGGCGCCCCTGAGCGAAGGCGACCTGGTCGAGGTCGCCGGTGAGTCCTGTGTGGAGTGCCCCTGGCACGGCAGCGTGTTCCGGCTGAAGGACGGCGCGGTCGTGCACGGCCCCGCCACCGCGCCGCAGCCGGTGCTGGACTGGCAGGTGGCGGAGGGGCGGCTGCAGGTCAGGGTTCGCACGTTCCCGGGCGTGCCGGCCAGCTGAGTCCACTCAGGACCGTCTAGTCGCCGAGTGCGGCGAGCAGGTCGGCGAGGCCGCCGCGCGCGCGGCCGTCACGGCGGGCGCTGGTGACCACCGGGATGTCGGCGTGGTGACGGGGGTAGCCGGCGGCGCCGAGGCGCTGCCACAGGTCGTGGTCCTCGCCGACCGGGACCGGGCCGAAGCCGCCGACCGCGTCGAACGCCGCGGCCCGGATGCCCAGGTTCGCGCCGTACACGTTGCCGTGTCCCCACGGCCCGCGCGCCCTGCCGACCACGGCCGCGTACCGCTCCAGTGCCGCGCGCGTCGGGCCGGCGGGCCGGTCGAGGTGCGCGACGCCGGCGATCGCGTCGTAGCCGGCGTCGGCCAGGTGGACGTGGCGGCGGGCCCAGTCGGGGTGCACCACCGTGTCGGCGTCGGTGGACAGGAGCCAGGTACGTGCGGGGGAGTGTCCGGTGAGGACGGTCCGCGCGGCGCGCATCCCGAGGTCGCGGACCTCGCCGATGGTGCGGTCCGCGTCGTTCGTCACGATCTGGGCGGACCGCAGCTCGGCCCGGGCGAGTACGGCGGTGTCGTCGGTGCAGCGGTCCGCCACGACGCAGACGGTGTGCGCGATGCCGTCGGGCAGCCGGGCCAGGGCGTGGCGCACGGCGCGCAGACAGGCCCGGATGCGTAGGGTTCGTCTCGGGCGGGGATGACGACGGCGACCGCGGAGATCATCGGCGGCGGAGCACGTGCACGACGAACTGCTCGTCGGTGTGCTCGACGAGCGGATCCAGCTCGGGATGGGCCAGCAGGCGGCGATGCGCGTCCATCCCGTCACGCGGGGCCTCGGCGGCCCACGGCAGCCAGTGCACGGCCAGGAGGTGACCGCCCGGCCGCAGCGCGGCGACCGTGCGCTCGATGGTCGCGGTCAGGTCGGCGTCGTCGAGGTAGTAGAGGATCTCGCTGAACACCGCCAGGTCGAGCGGCCCGGGCGGCAGGTCGGTGGGCAGGCCGCCCTGCCGCACCTCCACATTGGACAGATGGGCGGTGTGCTCGGCGGCCTGCCGCACCGCGGCGGTCACCGGGTCGAACGCGATCAGGCTGCCCGGCGCGGGCGGCGAGTTCCCGGGTGAGCGCGCCCAGCCCGCACGCCGGTTCGACGACGGTGCCGTAGACCTGCTCGGGCAGGCACGCGAGTGCGACGGCGCGCTTGCGTTGCTCGTACCAGCGCTCGCCCACGCCCCAGGGATCCGCGTTGCCCGCGTACAGCTCCGCGAAGCGGCCGACCGGCGCGCTGTGCCGGGGCGGTTCGCGGAACACGACCTCGCGGTCGCGTGCGAAGTGACGCAGCATGGCGGGGCTGAGGATCGGGTCCGCGCCGCCCGGGCCGGGCTGGATCTGGGAGGTGAACGCGGCCACGCCGGCTGCCTTGCGGCCCCGTTGGCCGGCGGTGAGCTGCTGGGTGAACGCGCGGTCTCGCGGCACACCGATGTCCTGGGGCCGCAGCCAGTGCCACATCCAGATCGGGTAGGACCACCGGTGGGTGGTGACCGGCGCGACCCGCAGGCCGACCTCGCCGACGGTCTGGTGGTCCGGGTGCGGGTCGGCAGGCCACGGCGCCAGGCACACGTCGGCGTCGGCGAGCGACTCGGCCAGCATGGCGGCCAGCTCGTCGCGGTGTGCCGTCAGCCCGGAGTCGGGCAGGCCGAGCCACCGCACCGGCACGTCCGGCAGTCCCTGGGCGCGCAAGGACTCGTGGAGCTCGCGGCGCCGGACCCGACCCAGCTCCGCACGCTCCGAAGTGGACAGCTGCGGGAACGCGGCCTCGCCGTCGGTGGCGACGACCAGCTCGACGGGTACGCCCCGGGCGTGCAGGTGCTGCAGGAGCCCGCTCGCCCCGAGGGTCTCGTCGTCGGGGTGCGCGGCGAGCACCACGGCGTGCCGGTAGTCCTCGTCGGGGAAGGCACGCAGATCGTCGAGCCAGGGCGTCCAGACGGCCTCGTCGGTGATCGCCCGCGGGCCCCGGGTGGTCTGCTCGGTCGCGAGCTCACTCATCGCGGCACCGCCTCGGTCAGCACCGCGCGGCCCAACGCGGCGAGGTCCCGTTCGGCGTGGTGCTGGCGCACGTACACCTGCAGGTCCGCGAGCCGCTGGGCGAACGCGCGGTCCCGGCACAGCGGGGTCGCGCCGGTGATCCGGGGCACCCGGTCCAGCGTCTCCCACGCGGCTCGTTCCGCCGCGGCCCGGCAGGTGCTCATGAGGAGTGCGAGGTCGGTGCCCGGCGCGGCGTCGACGCGGTCCGCCGCGTCGGCCAGCAGCGCATCGGCCCCGCGCAGCGCGGTGTGCACCGCGCCCAGGTGGGCGAGCTGGTGCTCGTCGACGTTCGGCGCCCCGGCCAGCAGCGCCAGCACGTCGTCGACGACCCCGGCGGTGCCACCCAGCCACACCGCCGCGACCCCGCCGCCCCCGAGCGCGAACCCGGGTCTGCTCAGGTACCAGCCGGGCGGCCCCACGACCATGTCCGATGTGACCTCTACGTCCTCGAACCGCACGTCGCCGCTGTCGGAGGTGTCCATGCCGATGGCCTGCCACTCCGCCGGCTCCCGCACGATGCCGGCGCCGCTCAGGTCGACCTCGACCAGCCGGGCACCATCGGGCGCGGCGGCCACGACCAGCGCACGGTCCACAGTGGTCAGCCCGGAACAGAACCGGACCGTCCCCTCGAGACGGTTCGACGTCAGCTCGGCGCCGGTGCCCCCGGACCGGGCGGCCCACACGCCGTAGAGCGCGTCCGGCTCCGCGGGACGGCCCGCCTCGGCGAGGATCGCGAGCGCGTCGACGTGCCCTTCGGCGAGCCGGGCGACCGTGAGGTCCGTGCGCCCGAGGTCGGCAAGGGCCGCCCACCGCCGCCCCGTGCCGGCGCCCGGCAGCGGTAGCGCCAGCGCGCCGTTGTCGGCGAGGCGGCGCACCTCCACCGCGACGGCGCGGGTCGATCTGGGTAGTGGAAGTGGTTTCGGTGCGGTGGGGGACAGCAGTACGGGCATCGTCAAACCTCTCGCCGGATCGGACCGGCTGAGGTACCCCGGCATGCGCCGCGCAAGCCTCCCGACCGGGTGAGATACGCCTCCGGTTCGAGAACGAGCGCAGGGCGCCGAACGGTCCTACCGTGTGGGCATGCCGGACATCACCAGCCTGATCCTCGACGACCACGATTGGTTTCGACGCCAGTTCGCGGCGCTGGATGATCTGGACGATCCGCAGGAGCTGGCGGCGGTGTGGGGCCCGCTCGCGGACCTGCTCGATGTGCACGCGGCCGCCGAGGAGGCGATCTTCTACCCGGAGCTGATCCGCCGCGGCGACGACCCGGAGGCCGAGACGCTCGACGCGATCGGCGACCACAACGAC
The DNA here is from genome assembly GCA_963841395.1 of uncultured Actinomycetota bacterium. Classification (GTDB taxonomy): domain Bacteria; phylum Actinomycetota; class Actinomycetes; order Mycobacteriales; family Pseudonocardiaceae; genus Actinophytocola. Next base: position 240,864 of record CAWJCX010000050.1, on the reverse strand, counting down.
ATCCGGGACGGCGTGCGCGACGCCGCCAAGCTGCCGGTGGGCAGCACCGAGTGGCACGCGGCCGTGCGCCGGGCCAGGACGGCCAACAGCGAGCACATGGCCGAGGAGGAGGACGACGGCCTCGCCGACTTCCGCCGCAACGCCGATCCCGGCCTGCGTGACGAGCTGGGGCGGCGCTTCCTCGCGTTCAAGGCCGAGCACGAGGGCACCCGGGGTCTGGACACCAGCGACGTCGATCCGCAGCGCTACGTCGACCAACGCGAGATGGAGGCGGGCCGGCTCACCGTGGACCCGTCGCTGCGCATCGGCAGTCTCAAGGAGGAATGAGCGGATGAACCACCTGACGCGGGACCTGGCGCCGATCTCGGCGGCGGCCTGGAAACAGATCGACGAGGAAGCACGAGATCGGCTCACCCCGCACCTGGCCGCCCGTCGCGTCGTGGATGTGTCGGGTCCGCACGGCTGGGACTACTCGGCCACGAACCTCGGCCGCGTGCAGGCGGTCAACCATTCCGGGCCCGGCACCGCGCTGGTGCGCCAGCGGCAGGTGCTGCCCCTGGTGGAGGTGCGGGTGCCGTTCACGGTCGCCCGCGACGAGCTCGACTCGGCCGAGCGTGGTGCCACCGACCTGGCTTTCGACGACCTGGACCGGGCCGCCCACGACGTCGCCGTCCTCGAGAACAGAGCCGTGTTCCACGGTTGGGACGAGGTCGGCTTCACCGGTCTCGCCGCGACCTCGGCGGCCGAGCTCGGCGCCGAGGCGGCGAACTACCCGCACGCCGTCGCCGCGGCCGTCGACGTCCTGCGCGAGGCCGGCATCAAGGGCCCCTACGCACTGGTGATCGGCCCGCTCGGTCACCGGCGGATCGTGGAGAGCACCGAGCGCGGCGGTCTGCTGGTCCTCGACCACCTCCGCCGGGTCCTCGGCGGCGACAAGGTGCTCCGCGCCCCCGGTGTCGACGGCGCGGTCGTCGCCAGCCTCGACGGCGGCCACTTCGCCTTGGAGCTCGGGCAGGACATCGCGGTCGGCTACAGCCACCACGACGCCGACGCCGTGACCCTCTACCTCGAGGAGAGCTTCAGCTTCCGCGTCCTCGAACCCGACGCGGCCACCGCCCTGACCGACTGACAAGCGTGCGGGCGCTGAGGAGAAGCGCCCGCACACTGTCGGTCAGGCGCTACGGGCGTTGGCCGGCAGCGTTCACGATGGTGTGGACGAGGACCGCGGACTGGTCCGCCATGCCGAGGAAGGCATGGGTGTCGGGGTCGAAGACGAGGGTCACGGTGTCCTGGTCGGCGGGCTGGGACCAGCTGAGTCCGATTCCCGGGTGCCCGGCGAGGTCGGTGGCGTCCTCGTCGATGGTGAGCCCGGGGAAGTCGGCCATCACCTCGAACAGTGCCGCCAGGGTTTGCGGGGGCACGTACCTTTCGGTGAAGGCGAAGTGAATGAGTACGTCGAGGTCCTTGGGGTTCGTGTGATCGCCGGGGTCGGCCTCGCCGGCCTGGCTCAGGTACTTCCGCATGCCGGCCGTGTCGGTGGGCAGGTCGGACCGGTACGCGGGTTCGGGCGTGCAGGGCTCGGTCAACCCGGTGTCCTCGTCACCCTTCAACACCTTCCGCCGGCCGTCCCGGCAGCCGGGCATCGGGATGCTGTCCAGCACGACCTCGCCGCTCTCCCGCTCTTCCTCCTGCCTGATCAGCCCGTCGTGGGTGCCGTCCGCGGAGAACCACGTCTCGCGCAGCCCGTCCGAGGTCTGGCTCCTGGTGTAGACGAACTGGTCGGGTCGGGGTGGCGTGGTGGGCAGCTTCCGGGCGGCGTCGGCGGCCTGGTGCAGGAACTCCGCCGCGTCCGCGTCGGGTGGCGCGACTCCCACCGAGTCCAGCCCACCGAGGGCGATCACCGCGGTGATCGCCGCGGCGAGCCCGACGACCGTGATGCCGGAGACCACCAGCCGCCCGCGCCGGCGTGGCCGGAGCGTGGTTGCCTGCGTGAAAGCGGCCGTCAGGCGGGCGCGGGCCGGTGCGAGATCGGTTTCCGACGGCAGCGGCGTGCGGTCGGCCATGTCCTTGAGCAGGGCGAGTTCATCCATGGTTGGCGGGCTCCTTCGCGTGTGATGCGGTCAGTGCCGCGCGTGCCTTGCGCCGTGCGCGGTTGAGGCGGGACCGGACGGTGCCCACGGGAATGCCGAGCGCCTCGGTGACCTCGTCGTAGGTGAGGCCCTCCCAGGCGATGAGCAGCAGGACGTCCCGGTCGCCGGTCGACAGCCCGGCGAGTGCCGCGGCCAGCTGGCGGTGCATCGCCGCGGCGCTGACCTGCGCCGCGACCCGGTCGGCGTGGCCGTCGTGGTCGGGTTCCGGCGCGATGGCCGCACGTAGCCGGTACTCGCGGACCTCCTCGCGCTGCTGTTGTCGAACGAGGTTGGTCGCGATGCCGTACAGCCACGGCCGGGCCCCGGGCCGGCTCAGGTCGTAGCGCGCCCGCTTGCCGAACGCCACCAGGAACGTCTCGGCGACCAGGTCATCGGCGAGCTGCCGGCCGAGCCGGCGCGCCAGGTAGCGCTGGATGTGCGCCGCATGCCGGTCGAAGATCGCGGCGAACCGCTCGGGCCGGTGCAGCGACTGTTCGATGATCGTTGCGTCGTCCTCGTCGGGTTCGTGCATGGACTCCCTTTCGCAGACAGCAGGGTTCACTGGCTATCCGCAGTTCACCCGAAACGAGTTCACGCACGCACCTGACAACCCCAGTTGGACGTGGTCGGCCGCAACACCGACCGATCCGGCAACGGGCTTCGACCCAGTCCTACTCGCCGGCCGGGCCGGCAGCAGCGGCTCGATCGAGGGCCCACAACTCGTCGGGCACTCTTCCAGGTCGGTCACCATAAGATCATCCGAATTAGATCACCAATATGTTGAGGGGTTCTTAGTAAACTCTTAACGGCAACGACTGGAAATATCCTCGCGTTTCGTGCGAGGCTGCTCGCAGCGGCTCCGGAACGTGCATGTTGCCGACACGCCTGCAATCGATACACTGGATCCTTTCTTGCGCATCTCTGGGGACGGAAATGCTGCGCATTCATTTCACCGCTCAAGATCTGACCCGGACTCGCCTGCTAACCGCTGCGGACCCGTTGTGGGAGGTGATGTTGAGTCATTTCCTGCTGCACGAACCGACTACCCCGGTGTACCTGCGACCGTGGCTGCAGCGGCTACGTGAGGACCCCGGTCGGCTGGCCGTTATCCGTCCCGCTGTCCACTCGCTGGCGGGGCTGGCCCCGCAGGGCCCGTACTTCCCGGACTTTCTCACCCCGGCACAGGCTAGCTATGGGCTCCGCTCCGGGCTGGAGGCGGTCGCGAGCACGCCCCGGCGCCAGCTGTGCCACGAACTCAACCTTCTCGCCGAATGCAGCCGCCGCAAGCGGCGAACAGTCCCAGGCTGGCTCGGCCCATTCGCGGCAGGGGACCGGTTCGCGATGAGCCGCTTGACTCGCGAGTTGCGCGACTATCACCGCGCGGCGATCAAACCAGACCAGGACCTGATCCAGACCAGCATCGATGCCGACGTCCGAAGCCGTACGCGGGAACTGGTGGTCAGTGGTGTAGAGGGGCTGTTTCGCAGCTTCGCCCCGCTGATGACCTGGCGTGCACCGGTGCTGGAAGTCCAGTACGACGTCGATCAGGATCTACGCCTGGACGGGCGCGGGCTCCGCTTGGTGCCGTCGTTCTTCTGCCACGGCTCAGCGGTCTCCACGGCGAACCCGGACCTGGTGCCCGTCGTCATCTACCCGATCGCTCATCAGCATCGCTGGCCGGTGATCGTTTCAACGACCGGCCGAAACGCACTCGGCAAGCTGCTGGGCACCACCCGGGCCGCCGTCCTGGAAGCCGCGGCCAACGGGGCGAGTACCAACGGACTCGCCCAGACGCTGTCCACCTCGCCCGCATCCGTCAGCCGCCACACGACGATCCTGCGTGAGGCCGGTCTGCTCCGAACTCACCGGCAGGGCACGGCGGTACTGCACACCCTCACCCCGCTCGGTCAGCAACTCATCGACACCGCCCACGAACCGGTGTGACCTGCCTATTTTCGTCAAGGTGAAATACCTTCTCGCGCTGCTGAACCACGCATACCATGAACGCAGTCAAGAATTCAAATAGATCGAAAGGGAGACTGGGGATGCGATTTATTCGAATGATTACCGGGGCCGTGCTCTCGGGGCTACTGGTTCTTTCAGTGCTCATCGCCGCGCCGACGGCGCAGGCCGACACCGGCGCCACCCCGATCGGCACCTCCGCGGTGGCCTGGGACGCCGAGACCGGTGCCGCGCTCGCGGCGTGGGACTGCACGATCGGGAACGTCTGCTTCTGGAACGGCTTCGGCGGGACCGGGGGTCGGTGTATGTGGGACGTCGCGGACCCGGACTGGACGGCAGGCAGCATCCGGTGTTCCTGGGCGACTACGAACGAGGTCAAGTCGGTCTACAACCGGGGCACCTCGTCCAGCTTCAAGGGCGTTCGCTTCTACCGAAACACCGGCTACAACAACTCCATCGGCTGCACGAAGCAGGGCCAGAAGGGCGACCTCGCCGGCACGTACCAGGTTCGCTCCCACCAATGGACCACCGGCAGCTGCGGCTGACGGAAGGGGAGCGAAGATGCCATCGAGATTGGTGAATGTCGCTGCGAGGGCAGCGGCAGGAGTGCTCGCCACGGTGTCAATGCTCGTCGTGACCGCATCGGCCGCCACGGCCGCCTCGGCTAGCCTGGATCAGGAGTTGATCTACTCCGGCCAGAGTTATGGCTATGCCGGCACGACGTTCGACTGGACCGGCCCGAGTTCGGCGGAGAACATCGACCTGCTGTCTCTGACTGGGGATGTGATGCCAAGCCGGTCAATGCCTATTTCCTCTTCTATGACGGATCGGGCTACCCGGATTCCACGCCCACCCGCCGCTACGACTACTCCGGCTGCGACACGGGTGATTACACTGCCTATAACGACCTGAAATTTCAGATCAGAGGCAACACGATCACCTACATGGGTGTCGTGATCTGCCGCGACGCGTTCAACGGCCCGTGCAGGGTCGGTGGCCTATCGGGCCGCAACCCGTATGCCTGACAGGTAAAGCTCGGGTAGTAAGTGACAACGACCAGAACCGCCACGTCGGTCATTTTGGCCGGCGTGGCGATTTGGATGGAGTCCAGCGGTCGACCGGGTCGCGTCCGGCGATGGTCGCAAGGAAACGTCGCGGTGGCCAACAGAGCGCCCATGAGGGTGACTACGACCGCGGCGTGCGTGTGTTTTGTGAGCATCCAGCGAAGAACGACGTCGTCCGGATGCGTCGACCTCGTCGTGGATCCGGACGACAGGGCCATGTAGAGTTCGTTTCGTGTCGCAACGAAACGAACGCGCGCGGTTCGCCCGGTCGGTGATGGAGCTGATCGACACCGGGCACCGTGAGATCTCCCGGCATCTGGACCTCACGCGGGTACGGATCCTCGGCGTGGTCGCCGCGCGGGGGCCGGTACGACCGAGCGAGATCGCCGCGGCCCTCGGGCTGACCAAGTCGGCGGTCTCCCGGCACCTGACCGCGTTGCAGCAGGCCGGCCGGATCGCGGTCGACGACGACCCCGTCGACGCCCGAACCTTCCTGGTCCGGGTGACCGACGCCGGTACCGGCGACCAGGAGACGACCCTGCACGCGGGCACGATCGCCTTCACCCGCGTGATCGCCGACTGGTCCGACGAGGACGTCCGAACCGCACGCGTGCTCGTCGACCGGCTGCTGACCGCGTGGGCGCAGGCCGGCGACCGCCCAGCGGCCTCCGGTCCCGGCTGGCGTAAGCGAACGGCAACCCCCGAGGAGGACGCATGACGAACGACACCACGCGCACCACCGCACCACCAACGCGAGTGGTGCCGCCACCCGTCCACGCGAGCCGGCTCCTGCTCGCGCTGATCGGTCTCAGCCACCTCGCCGTCCCGCTGGTCATGCTCGTCCGCGCCGGGGCTCTGCGGGACGAGATCGCCGCCCAGCACCACGACTTCGGCCCGGCCGAACTGGACACCGCGGTCCGCGCCGCGCTGGTCGCCGCGGTGGCGTTCCACGCCGTGCTCCTGCTGATCTGCGGCTACCTCGCGCTCGCCCTGCCACGCGGACGATTCTGGCTATGGCGGCTGGCGCTCGTCTCGCAAGCACTCGGGATCGTGTTCAGCACCGTCTCCTGGTCCAGCAGCACCATGTTCCACGCAGTGATCCCCATCGTCGTCACCGTCCAAGCAGCGGTCCTGGTTCTCCTGCTCCTGCCCGCGTCGCGAGCATTCTTCAAACACTCCCGACGGGAAGGGAACGCGAGGAGGGCTGGGACAAACCAGCGAAACCACCTCGGGGCCTGAATCAGCCGGCCACGTACCCGCGCTATGGCGCGCGACTGCTCCCGGCACGGGCACCGTCGAAGGGGACCTCGAGCTGTAGGCCCAGCACACGTCGGTGTACCCAGGGGCGGCGAAGGTGGTGTTGGAAGTGCTGTCCAGTCAGGACTGGATCGCCGGACCAACCCGAGCTGCCACCGTGGCCACGCTTGCGGACCGCCTCGGCGGTGGGCACGCCTGACTATCCTTCAGCCGATCCCTGCCACAGGTTCGGAGTCGAGGCTGCATGGAGTTCGGCGTGCTGGGTCCCGTGCTGGTGCGTGGCGGACCGGATGCCGAGGGGCTGACCCGGCCGATGCCGCGTGCGCTGCTGGCGCTGTTGTTGTGCCGGCCCAACGAGCCGGTCTCCGTCGACCAGCTCGTCGACGAACTGTGGCACGGCCGGCCGCCGTCCAGCGCGCGGCGCAGCCTGCAGGTGCACGCGCACCGGTTACGTACCGCGCTCGGTGCCGATCGCCTGTCCTTCCGGCATGGCGGCTACGTGCTGCAGGTCGAGCCGGGCGAGCTGGACGGGCAGCGGTTCGAGTCCTTGGTCGCCGACGGCATCGTCGCGATCGACGCGGGTGACATCGCGGCGGGCGCCGGCTCGCTGCGGCACGCGTTGTCGTTGTGGCGCGGTGAACCGTTCACCGGCGTGCCCGACCTGGTCCTGCTGCGCGCCGAGACCCAGCGGCTCGCACAGCGCAGGCTCGACGCGGCAGAGCAGCTGTTCACCGCGGAGCTCGAGCTCGGCCGGCACACCGAAATCGTGGGCGACCTGCGCGCGCTCGTCACCGAACACCCGTTGCGCGAGAGCCTGTACGCGTTGCTCATGACGGCCTTGCACCGCTGTGGCCGGCAGGCCGACGCGCTCGCCGTGTACCGGACCGCGCGAGCCGTGCTCGTCGACGAGCTGGGACTGGAGCCAGGGCACCGGCTGCGCCGGCTCGAAGCCGATGTCCTCGCGGGCTCCGGGATCGTGGCGGGCGAGACCCGAACAGGTTCCATTGGGCAGCTCGCCCCTGCCCAGCTCCCGCATGTCGCCGGCCTGTCCGGCCGGGCGGCCGAGTTGCGACGCCTGGACGTGCTGGTCGACTCCGGCCGGCCCGTCGTGGTGTCCGGTACCGCCGGTGTCGGCAAGACCGCACTCGTGCTCAACTGGGCCGCGACCCGGCGCGACCGTTACCCCGACGGACAGCTGTACGTCGACCTGCGTGGCTACTCGAGCGAGCCGAACAGAACCGCGGCCGGCGTGCTGACCGGGTTCCTCCAGGCATTCGGGGTGCCTGCGGCGGACGTCCCGCCGACCGAGGACGGCCGGGTCGCGCTGTACCGGTCCGTCGTCGCCGACCGCAAGGTCCTCGTCGTGCTCGACAACGCGGCAGACGCGGCGGTGGTGCGGCCGCTGCTGGCGCCGTCCGGCCATTCGCGGGTCGTGATCACCAGCCGCGACGAGCTGCGGGGCCTGGTGGTCACCGACAGCGCGACCGCACTCGATCTGCACGTCTTGCCGGACCGGGACGCGGAGCGTCTGGTCGGTGAGGTCATCGGCGCGGCCCGGGTCACCGCCGAGCGTGCCGCCGTGGGCGAGCTGGTGCGGCTCTGTGGCAACCTGCCGCTCGCGTTGCGGATCGCGGCCGCCCACCTGGCCGGCCGCGCCACCCGTCCGATCGGCGCCTACGTCGCGGAGCTCGCCGGCGGGGACCCGCTCGACGAGCTGGCGGTCCCCGGTGATCCGGGCGCCACCGTCGGCGACGCGTTCGATCTGTCCTACGACGCGCTGGCGCCGGCCGCGCGATTGCTGTTCCGCCGCGTCGGCTGGTTTCCCGGACCCGATGTCACGGCGGAGCTGGCCGCGCGTCTCGCCGATATCGACGTGCCGTCCGCGCGCCGGCTGCTGGTGCTGCTGACCACGGCGCACCTGCTCGACCAGCGCGTCGAGGACCGGTACCGGCCACACGATCTGATCCGGTCGTACGGGGCCAGGCGCAGTCGGCTGGAGGACGGCGACGCCGACCGCGCCGGTGTCGCCGACCGGGTGTTGCGCCACTATCTCGCGACAGCCGCCGACGCGGTCCGGCTGACCTCGGGCGACCGGAGCGTCGCCGCGGCCGACGGCGTGGTCGACGCCGACCCCGACCGGTTCCGTGAAACCGCCGCCGCCGTCACATGGCTGGCCGCCGAGCACGACAACCTGATCGCGGTGGTCGACGGCCTGAGCCCGCATCCGCTGTGCTGGCGGCTGGTCGACGCGCTGCACGCATCCCTGGAGAGCAGCGGCGACCGCGACGGGCTGCGCCGCGCCGCGACCGCGGGCCTGCGGGCCGCGCGCACATGCGGCGGAACCGGCCGGCGAGGCGGCGATGCTGCGCACGCTGGCGGTCATCGAGGTGCGCACCGGTGGACTGAGCGCCGCCCTCGACCACGCGCAGCAGGCACTCACCGCAGCCGGCGCGGCCGGGGACCAGCGGATGCTGGCGTGGGCGCTGGACATCCTCGCCTACCTGTGTGGGGCCGTCGGCGAGCTCGGCGCCGGGCTCGACCACGCCACGCATTGCCTCGCCGTCTACCGCGAGACCGGCCTACGCGCGGGTGAGGTCGCGGCGCTGTACCGGCAGGCCACCCTCCACCGCTACCGCGGCGAGTTGGACCTCGCGACCGCGCGGGCCGAGGCGGCGCTCGCACTCGCCCGGCAGGAGAACATGGTGATGGGTCAGGCCGCGGTCAACGGGGTACTGGCCCACGTGCGCAACGACCTCGGCGACCACGAGGGCGCGCTGCGGCATGCCCGCGCGGCGATCGAGCTCAACCAGTCGCTCGGTGACCGCGGGCTGGAAGCGTTGGAGCAGCCGTCGGTGGGGCAGGCACTGATGGGGCTCGGCCGGCTCGACGAGGCAGCCGAGGTGCTCGACCGGGCCTGGCTGCTGGCCTGTCAGTCGGGGGTGGTCGAGGCGCAGTTGCTGACGCTGCTGCAGCTGGCCGAGCTGGCCCGGCACCGCGGCGACCCGGCACACGGCAGGCACCACGCCGTCGAGGCACTCGTCCGGGCCCGGCGGTACGGCTACCAGCTGTTCGAGGCGGAAGCGCTGACCGTGCTGGCAGAGCTCGGGGCCGCCCGAGGCGAGCCCGACCACGAGACGGCCGCCGCCGGTGGCTGACCGTGTTCCGCGCCACCCCGGACAGGGCGGCGCGGAACTTGGCTCGTCAGCAGGGCGGAGCCGCGATGTAGTCGTTCGAGCCGAAGGCGACGCTGGTCTGCGTCGCGCCGTCGCCCGGCAGCCGGAGCGTGGTCTGCACGTAGGCGCGGAACCGCTGACCGCAGAAGGAGTAGATGCCGGGGGAGAGGTTCTGGAAGCGACCGGCGAGCGGGCAGCTACCGCCGCCGTAGCTGCCACAGGTGAACGTGCGCTGCTGCTCCTCGCCGGTGTTCATGTTCCTGATCTTCACCGTCTGCCGGATGGCCAGGCACTGCACGATGACCCCTGACGATGCCCGTTGGCAGAAGCTCTGGCCCTGCCCCCGGTACGCCACGATCCCCAAGCTGTTGTAGAACCAGTCGATGTCGGCGCAGTGACCCGCTCGATAGCCGGCCGGGTTGGTGGAGCCGAAGTTCGTGCACCGGTGCGTCCCCGGGATGATCGAGTCCGGCTCGGCGACCGACACCGATCCCGTCGTCGGTGCGCCGTCGGGTGCGGCCGATGCGATGCCGGGCAGCAGCCCCACCCCGACAAGGGCCAACGCCGCGACCAGTAAGGCACGAATTCCGCCGCCGCGGCGGCTCGATCTGGGCAGTCTCATGATCTTCCTCCGGTTGCACGTCAGTGGATCGGCGCCAGCATGGCGATCGCCACTTTCCACGCGCTTTCCGCGCGCACCGGTCCCTCGGCCCACCGGGAGCAGCGACGACCTGCCGGTGATCGATGTCGTCGTCCCGACGGCAGGACGTGCGTCATCCGCGGCGCAGTACTGCGGTCGAGCCTGTCGAAATCTGTAGCGGCTGGGGTAGACATCCGCCGGCAGCCCGTGTAGCGTTACCGCAGTCAACAGAGGAGAGAACATCACGCAGAGGTGGACAGCCGACGACTGTCCTAGATGTGAAGTACGACGGTCAAGCGTGCCGGAGCCGATCAGTGGAAGGGGTTCCGACCGTTGACCGAGTGGTCGTCAAATGCGCTGGGACCAGGTACTGCGACACGGGGTCCCAAGTGACGGCCACGAAGCAGAAGCGAGTTGTGCAGTACGAGTACATGCAGTTGAACACCTGTAGTTGATGTCAGTGAAGTATCCAGAGAAGGAGGGATGGACTAACACCGTCGGATCGCTCGCCGTTGGCTGAGAATCGCCCGGTGGGTACCGCAGTTCCATCGAGATTGGCAGGTGGTCTCCGGTTACGTATCACGCGATCCCCGCAGTTTCTGCCAGGAGGCAGACCAAGCGGATATGAAGGTCCGGCTTGAGAGCCGGTAGATGGTAGTGAATCCAACCCTGTGGGCCCCGGTGCTTCGTGAAGCACCGGGGCCCATTGACATGGAGGTGCTATTGATCTCCGACCCACGACAAACCGGCGCCGACAACCTCGACGACGAGCACTACCCCGCCTATACCATCGGGCGGGCCGCGGACATGCTCAACACCACCATCGCATTCCTCCGCACCCTCGATGAGGCCGAACTGATCGAGCCCCAGCGCTCGACCGGCGGACACCGCCGCTACTCCCGATACCAACTACGACTGGCCGCCCGCGTCCGCGAGCTCCTCGACCACGGCACACCACTCGACGCGGCCTGCCGCATCGTCACCCTCGAGGACCAGCTCGACGAAGCGCAACAACGCAACGCCGAACTACACCAACCCGACTGACAACCCGCGCGGCCCTTCGGACCGCGCGGACCCGGGAAAGCCATCCAGTCCGCAAACCTGAGAACCGTGAACGGGCCACCGATCCCATCGCGCTTCGGCCACTGATCGCATCCGCCGTCCGCTCACCCGCGCAGTAGTAGTCGCGGCGAACGCATCGGTGTTCCGACCGGCCTGGCGTTCCTAATGATCTGCGAGCCCCCGCTGGACGAGCTGGCGGATCTCTGATGACGGGCTCACGCCCAGTTCGGCGTGCAACAGTGCCTGGTACGTCGTGTACTGACGTATCGCCGCCGCCGGGTTCCCGTCGGCCAGATGCAGCTCGATGAGCTGCCGGCGCGCGCTCTCCCGCAGGGGGTCGCCGCGCACCGCGGCCATCGCCGTCTCGTGCGCGTGGAAGTGGTCTCCTTGCACGCGGAAACGCTCGCTCAGCACTTCCAGGGCACGCAGGCACAGTTCCCGGAACCATTCGCGCTCGGCCTCCACCCATTCGTCGGTCCACCCCGGCAGCAGGTCTGCCGTCAGCCAGGCCACCGGCACCGGCGGCGCGAGTGCGAGCTGGCCGGGCCCGGCCAGCTCGGCCGCGTATTGGCGCACCGATGCGACATCCACCTGCACCTCGGTCGCGATGCGCAACAGGCCCTGCCCGGCTTCGACGAGCGCGTGCGGCGGTTTCACCAGCCGCCACAAGGACGAGCGCAGGCACGCCGCTGCCCGCCGGTCGGGGATGTCGGGCCACAGTGCCGCCGCGAGCGTGTTACGGGTGACCGGTCCATTGTGCAGCGCGAGATAGGCGAGCAAACGCTGTGAGTTGGGTGGGATGGGCACACCCCGGTCGTCCACCAGCAGCGCGAAACCGGCCAACAGCCGGACGGAGATCAGCGGCGCGGTCATCTGCGGTCCCCCCGCGATTCGGTGTTGTCAGGACGCCACGAGGCGTATTCCCCGATAGCGCGGACGCCAACGTGCCGCGCCACGTTTTCTGGGCCGATTCCACTCTTGGTGTCCGGGCGCGGGTGCCTGCGGCGGTGACGCGGCGGTCACGCGGCAATGACACGCCTCTCACGCGGAGCCGTTGCCGCGGTAGATGCGTGGTGGCGCCCCCGTCACAGCCCGTTCCTAACGTTCCCGACACCGCGACGGGACTGGACCGAACCAGCCCCGGCCAGACCGATGGGAGGCGTGGATGTTCACCCACACGAGCCGGCTGCAGTTCGAGGCGAAGCCCGAGAAGCCGGATGCGCACTACGCGCGGAAGCTGCAGGAGCTGATCGGTGGCGCCTGGGGCGAGATGACCGTGACGATGCAGTACCTGTTCCAGGGCTGGAACTGCCGGATGGAGGGCAAGTACAAGGACCTGATCATGGACGTGGCCACCGAGGAGATCGGCCACGTCGAGATGCTCGCGACGATGGTGGCACGGCTGCTGGAGGGGGCGCCGGCGGAGACCACGGCGGCGATGGTCGGGGACGACCCGGTGATCGCTGCGGTGATCGGGGGGATGGACCCGCAGCAGGCGATCGTCAGCGGTGGTGGGCCGACCCTCTCCGACGCCAACGGGGTGCCGTGGAACGGCCGCTACATCGTGGCGAGTGGGAACCTGCTGGCCGACTTCCGGGCGAACGTGGCGGCCGAGGCACAGGGCCGGTTGCAGACCGCGCGGCTCTACAACATGACCGACGACCCGGGCGTGCGGGACATGCTGAAGTTCAACCTCGCCCGGGACACCGTGCACCAGAACATGTGGCTCGCAGCGATCGAGGAGCTGCAGGAGGATGGTTTGGAGAGCGCGATCGCGCCCAGCGCGTTGTTCGACGAGGAGTACGCCGAGCACGCGGGGACGATCTGGCACTTGTCCGACGGGAAGGCCGGCGCGGAAGGGCGCTGGGCGTCGGGGCCGGCACCGGACGGCATGCACGAGTTCGAGTACGTGCAGAAGCCGAAGCCGTTGGGCGGCAGGGGCTCCGCGCCCGCGCCGGACCCGATGCTTTACGCGACCAGCCCGGCGAACCTCGGGCTGATCGAGAAGGCAATCAAGAAGCTCACCTGACCCGCCCCGTGCCCGCCGGCCACTCGATGGCCGGCGGGCACGCCCGTCTCGCCTCGGAGGTTCGTCATGGTGAGTTCTGTCGCCCTGCGCCGGCCGCTGCGGATGCCGCGGCTGCGCGCGCTGGCGGGGTTGATGGGCCCGGCGTTCGTGGTCGCCGTCGCCTATGTCGACCCCGGCAACTTCGCCACCAACATGGCAGGCGGCGCCGGCTACGGCTTCCTGCTGTTGTGGGTGATCGTCGGTGCCAGCGTGATGGCGATGTTCGTCCAGTACCTGTCCGCCAAGCTCGGGATCGCGACCGGGCAGAATCCGCCGCAGCTGTGCCGTGCGTACTACCCCCGGCCCGTTACCGGCCTGCTGTGGGTCCAGGCCGAGCTCGTCACAATGGCCACCGACCTCGCCGAGTTCGTCGGCGCCGCGGTCGCGCTGAACCTGCTGTTCGGCATTCCGCTGCTGCCCGCCGCAGGCATCACCGCCGCAGTCTCGTTCGGCATCTTGCTGTTGGCGCCCCTGCGCCGCAGGCGTTTCGAGACGGTCATCGTCGGTCTGCTCGCCATCATCCTGCTCGGATTCCTTTACCAGACCCTCCAGGTCGGCCCGCTCACCGGTGCGGGCGCGGGCCTCGTGCCGGGCTTCGCCGGCAGCGACAGCGTGCTGCTGGCGACCGGCATGCTCGGCGCGACCGTCATGCCGCACGTGATCTACCTGCACTCGGCACTCAGCCGGCGTCACGGCGACCTCGCCGAGCGCAGGCGGGCGCTGCGGAGCACACGCGTGGACATCGGCGTTGCGCTCGGCGTCGCCGGGCTGGTCAACGTCAGCATGCTCCTCGTCGCGGCCGGCGCCCTGCACGGCACCACCGCGCCCGCCGAGTCGCTCGAGGACATGCACACCACCCTGGGTGCGGTGCTCGGGCCCGGCGCGGCGCTCGCGTTCGCGCTCGCATTGCTCGCGTCCGGACTCGCCGCGTCCAGCGTCGGAACGATGTCGGGACAGGTCGTCATGGAAGGTTTCCTGCGCCGCCGGATCCCCCTCACGCTGCGCCGGCTCGTCACGATGGCGCCTGCGCTGGCGATCCTCGCCGCCGGCGTCGACCCCACCCGGGCGCTCTTGCTGTCCCAGGTGGTGCTGTCCTTCGGCATCCCGTTCGCGCTCGTGCCGCTTGTCCTGTTGTCCCGACGTCGGGCGGTCATGGGCGCACTCGTCAACTGCCGCGCCACCACTATCGCCGGTACCGGGATCGCCCTACTGGTGTCGGGGCTCAACGTGTTCCTGCTCGCGCGCACGCTGACGGGCTGATGCCGCGGGGCCATCCCGGCCGCGTACCGGTACGTCCATCCTGCATCAGCTGTAACGGTGCTTAGCCGCTTGCCACGCGGGAGGGGTGCCGCCGACCCGTCAGGAGGCGCAGTCGCACCGCAAGCCGCCCCTGTTCACCGGTCCCGAAGTTCCTGTCCAGGAACTGGCATTCCAGCAGCGCCACGCGAGCAGCAGATCGTCTGAAATGGACAGGCAGACGCGGGTGCGAGGTCGCTGATGCCGGTGCTCGCAGCGGTCCTTGCCGCAGCATGCGGAGGCGAGCGCCGAGCCCCCGAAGCCGGCCCGGGCTCACCGCCCACCCAGCCGAGTACTCCGTCATCAGCGAGGGCGACCAGGCGGTCCCGGGGGAGCGGGCGGTCCCAGGCGAGCCACTTGGGGCGGACGTGTCCGTGGACAGAGCGATCACGCAGCTGTAGATGACAACGACCGGCTGAGTCACCGTCATCGCGGACCGCTACGACGGGAACGGCTCAACAGTCCGAACGACGTGCCGGCCGACGGGTCAGTACGGTTCGCCGGTCCCGCGTTCGCTGTATGTGACACGGACGCTTCGACGGTTTCCGGCTCGACGACGGCGATGCGGCACGGTGTCGTGAGCGGCGTTTTACGTCGGCATGGTCGATCCGATGCCAATGATGGAGATCTTCGACAAGCAGATCCAGCTGCACATGGGGCAGGCGAACGTCCGCTGCTGCGTGGAGGATCTACTGACGCTGGTGAACACCAACGATCCACTCGGGACCGACATCTGGCTACCCCGCCAACGTCCCTTGCCGCGACACCGCATGGTACGAGACCTTCCAGAGGCAGCAGGCCGGCGCGATCGAGGTACTGCTCCGGCCGTGACGAGTCATCGACCGTTGACCAGGAACTCGTCCGGCCAGGTTTGGACTGCCCCGCTCCGTGTATCCCGTCCTGGCCACCCAGTCTCCCGGTGGCGAGTTCTGCCACCGTCGACAGGAGGTGACGGCTTGACCACAGTGCGGGCGCACGGAGCACGCCGCCGCGTCACTCTTGTCCCCGGCGGTCCTGTGCTGATCGAGGGGCCGGTGGAGCTGATGCTCGACGACGGCACGACCGTGAACTCGGATCGGTTCGTAGTTGCGGTCTGTGCGTGCCGTCGCAGCAAAAGCTACCCGTTCTGCGACACCAGCCATCGCCGGCGCGGTCCCGCGCATCAGCAGTAGCCCGGTCGTTCCGTCACGTATCCGCGCCGAGTCACACCCGTCGGTTGAGCTAGCAGCCTGAGCGGACCATCGGCCACCACCGTTGAGTCACCGAGTTGTGAGGTTGCTTCATGACCACGTCCCGTTCCACCCAGCGCACCCCACGGCACCCTGCAGGTCCTCACGCGCCCCGGACCACGCCCGGTGCGCGGACGCGCCTCGACACGGCGACCGCGCAGGGCCGCACGATGGGCGTCGAGGAGGAGTTCCTCCTGGTGAATCCCGGCTCCGGCGTCCCGGTCGCCGCGGCGGGCGCCGTGCTGGAGCGGGCGTCGAGGACAGCCGCCCTTGCACCGGACGCGCGGCTGCACGCGGAGCTGCTCAGCACACAGGTAGAGGCGTCGACCGCCCCCTGTACCGCACTCGCAGACCTGTCCGACCAGCTCGCCGACGGCCGCACCCGGCTTTCGTCGGCCGCGCATGCCGCCGGCGTGTCGCTGGTCTCGTCCGGCAGCCCCGTGCTGAGCGACGAGCCCCCGGCGACGAGCCCTGGAGAGCGGTTCACGCATATTGCGCAGACTTACGCCGGTGTCGTCGCCGACTACCAGGCCTGCGGCTGCCATGTCCACGTCGGAATGCCCGATCGCGATACCGCCGTGGCCGTGGTGAACCACCTGCGCCCGTGGCTGGCGACCTTGCTCGCCCTGTCGGTCAACTCGCCGTTCGAGCGTGGCCGTGACACGGGCTACGCCAGCTGGCGAACCGTTGTCCAGCAACGCTTCCCCGGCTCGGGCGTACCACCGTACTTCACCTCGGCCGAGGCGTACGACAGCCAGGTGGAGCGTCTTGTCGACTGCGGGGTGCTGGTCGACAACCGGATGACGTTCTGGATGGCACGCCCCTCGCCGCATCTTCCGACCGTGGAACTGCGTGCCGCGGACGCCGCCGCCACCGTCATGGACGCGGTCGTGCAGGCGGCGCTGTCCCGGGCGCTGGTGCGCACCGCGCTGGCGGAGCTCGACGCCGGCCGCGAGGCGCCGGTGCTGAACGACCAGATTTTGGCCGCCGGCGTGTGGGCCGCGGCGCGGTACGGACTCTCCGGACACGGTGTCCATCCCGGACACGAGCGCCAGGTCGCCGCGACCCGCCTGCTCGACGAGCTCCTCGACCGGACGACTCCGGCTCTGGAGGACAGCGGCGACCTGCCCGTCGTCCGCACTGCGATCGACGAGTTGCTCACGGGAGGCACCGGCGCCGACATCCAGCGCCGCGCCGCAGCCGGTGGGACGCAGGCCGTCGTGCGCATCCTCGCCAAACGCACCCAGCTCACCTACCGCATCGGAGCATCGTGACCTCGCTCGCCTCCGCCCCCGCCGTCCACGACACAACCGGGCCGCAGCTGCCCCGGCCGCGCGGACCGCTGTCCACGATGGTCATCGACGTCCTGCGTGGCGCTCCACGGCCCGCCCATTTCGACCTCGCCGCGGCCGGCCACGCCGACCCGTACGGTGAGGACCTCACCCTGGCATTGCACGTCTGCTATGAGCTGCACTACCACGGGTTCGCCTCGGTTGATCCGGATTGGGAGTGGCAGCCCGAGCTGCTGCGGTTGCGCGCGGGTATGGAACGGACCTTCACGACCGCCCTGCGGTTGGATGTGGACGGCGGGGACGACGTGCCGGCCGCGTTGGAAGGCCTGCTGGTGGAACCGGTGCACGGCACGGGTGTCTCGCACTACCTGCGGGAGACCGGCACGTGGGAGCAGCTGCGGGAGTTCTTCGTGCACCGGTCGATCTACCACCTCAAGGAGGCGGACCCGCACGCGTGGGTCATCCCGCGGCTGCGGGGTCAGGCCAAGGCCTCGGTGGTGGCGGTGGAGTTCGACGAGTTCGGTGGCGGTCGCGCGGAGAACGCTCACGCTCGGCTGTTCGCCAACCTGCTGACCGGCGCCGGGCTCGACTCGCGTTACCTCCACTACCAGGACCAGGTCCCCGCGCCGGCCATCGCCACCGTGAACCTGATGTCGATGTTCGGCCTGCACCGCGCGCTGCGAGGCGCGCTCGTCGGGCAGCTGACGGCGGCGGAGATCACCACCTCGCCCAGCGCGCGGCGGATGGTTCAGGCGCTCGAGCGGTACGACGCACCGCCGGACTGCACCCGCTTCTACACCGAGCACATCGAGGCCGACGCCGTCCATGAACAGGTCATGCGCCGCGACGTGCTCGGCGACCTGCTCACCACCGAGCCGGAACTGGCCCGCGACGTCGTCTTCGGCGTGCAGGCCAGCGAACTTCTCGAGTCGCGACTGAGCCGCCACGTGCTCGACGCGTGGCGGTCCGGTTCCACATCGCTTCGCTGAACCTCGGCGCCCCCAACCTGCGTTGACCGTCCATGTGTGTGACGTGCGACGGCATGTCTCCATCCGCACGGCTGGCGGTCACTACTTTCAGTATTGGTGGGTCACCTTCGAGTCCGGATGCTGGCGGCGAGCACGTCGAGCATCTCGCGGCTACGTCCCGAGTCCGAACTCGACTAACCCGGTGTGGGGCGGCCGCGCATGGACATATTGGGTCTGCGGAAGATCCGGACTGCGGCGTGGAGGAGCCTTCTCAGGCTGTCCAGATTGTCCGTGAAGGCTTTGGGTGACAACCTGTTGGCTCACCGCGGACGTCGCGTCCACGCTGGCGTCGAGGTCGGCGACGATGGCGATGGTGGTGTAGCAGACGCTTCTTCCGCCTGTCAACGGCGTACGCCACTCGACGAGATTTCGGGCCCGGGCGACGGGGCTAGTCAGGGGCGGGTGTAGCTCGCCGGTCCAGAGAATTGGTCGGCACACCAACCACTGCCGCGCTTGGCCAAGTATAGATCGAAGTTCATTTCTTGATCGGAGGCGTTGAGGACCACGTGCGCGGTTGCGGACTCGCCGGTTCCTGTGGCAGTGCCATTGAGCCAGGCATGGTACTGAACTTGGCCGGAGTCCTCCTCGATGTGCGTGAGCACGTTCGGGACACGGGGTTCGCACATTAGCTGGCGTATCGAATCCTCGTCTTGGGCATTCAAGGCGTCGACCACCGCGCTCGCGACACCCGTGGGGCTGTTGGGGTCGATCGAGTCATCCCCGGACACGCTGACCACGACGACCACCACGATCGCGGCCACAAGCATGATCGCACCAACGATCCATGGAGCTCGATTCCCGCGCGGCCGTCGTCCGAACTCAGTCGGGTGCCCGATCGGCTGCTCGCCGCCGAACTCCCTATCCGCCGAATCCCAGTCAGGCGTCTCAGGCATCGCTCTCCCCATGGTGTGTGGTCAGGAAGATCATCATAGGAGCGTATCGAACTAACAAGACCACCGATTAGTGGATGGACAAGCCGACTACTTACAGGTAAGTCCATCCGCGGCGGCCAAGGGCCGGAGACACAGATGAAGCTGCGGGACCACAACGCTCGCTCATGTCACGAGTCACGCGCCGGCGTCGCCAGGTGACGCACGTTTATTCCGATGGGCGTGCTTGTCGGGTTACTCATCGCGCATGTTGCGGTTGGATTGGCGGCATGGTCGCACTTCCAATCCGTGATCGTTCTGGCAACGCCTTGGTCGACTTTCGTTTCGTTGCGGAAGAGGAGCTGACGCGCCTGGTCGAGCAGGTGCCGGTGCCCGCGTCGTTGGTTGTGGCCGCCCACGCCGGTGCCGCCCTGATGATGTTCGACAGCTGGCGGAAGCAGTGGGAGCTTCCAGGAGGAACGCGAGAGGTAGGTGAGACCACGCGCCAGGCCGCGGTGCGGGAGTTGCGTGAGGAGACTGGTTTTCACGTTGCGGACCTGACCGTTACTGCAGTGGCCGAGTTCGAGCTTGCGAAGCCGGAGCGCCAGGAGTTCCTAGCTGTTTATCGGGTTCAACTCCAGGTTGTGCCCCGGCTGACTGTGAACGACGAAACGCAGGACTTCCGGTGGTGGCTGCCATCGGAACGGGTGAGCGGGGACATGAGCCCACTGGACGCGGAGATCGCCAGGCGTGTGATTCAGTCGTCGATCACCTGGTAGATGGCCGGCCGCGGGCCAGCAGGGCGTGTCGCTCGTCCGACTCCTCCCAGGCCCTCAGGTGCTCGGGCGTGTCGAACTGGTAGACGAGGTGGTTGAGGCCCTGGTCGTCGTGCAGGCGGACGCCGCCGACGTGGCCGGAGGAGCGGCTCGCGGCCTGGTCCATCTCGTCGGCCCAGGCGAGGAACTCGCGTTCTTTGCCTGGGCGGAGCACGCGGGTCACGACCACGGTCATCGTGGTCGAGTCTGGGGTACCACCGCCGGCGGGGCTCATCGGCCCGGAGTCCGGAGCACCGCGGCGACGAGGAAATCGGGGTTCTCCACCGGCGTCCAGTGCCCGCCGCCGGGATCGGCCGCGGTGGTCACGTCCCAGGCTGTGTGCGGGGGATGGGTACATCCAGAATCGTGAGCGTTGTGACCTGTTCGGTCCCTTGCGCGGCCACTGCGTGGGCGACCATGACACCGATGTCGGGGCCGATCAGGTGCAGCTGGTCTGCGCCGAGCCGGTCGAGCAACTCGTGCACGTCGCCCGCCGTGGTCACCTCACCGGGCAAGGTCGGTTCGATGCCGATCATCCGCTGGGCATACCCAGACCCGGCCCGGGCGAACCAACCGCCGCCACCAGGCCCATGAGCTTGCGGGACGGTCACGTCATTCGCCGGACACGAGAATCTTGTCGAGTGTGACGGGGTAGATCGCGAATGCGTATGCCGGTGGCGTGATACACCGCGTTCGCGACAGCAGCCGCTGTTCCGACGATGCCGATCTCGCCGACGCCCTTGCTGCCCATGGGATTCACGTGCGGGTCGTCCTCGTCCAGCCAGCTCGCTTCGATGTCGCAGGCGTCGGCAGACGTCGCGATGTGGTATTCGGCGAGGTCGTGGTTGACCACGTGACCGAAGCGCGGGTCGAGGACGCTCTGCTCGTGCAGTGCATCGACAGGCCCATCGTCATACCGCCGATGAACTGGGAGCGGGCGGTGCGTGGGTTGATGATGCGGCCGGCGGCGAACATGCCCAGCAGACGCGGCACGCGGATCTCCCCGGTGTCGCGGTTCACGCGAACCTCAGCGAACTGCGCCCCGAACGCGTACATCGCAAATCGTTCCGCCGCCGGGTTGTCCTCGACGGAACCGTCGGCCTGTGCGCCGTCCGCCGGCGCCGCGCCGTGCTTGTCGCGGAATGCGCGTGCCGCCGCGACGACGGCCGAGCCCCAGGTGGTCATGCCGGAGGAGCCGCCGGCGACGGATGCAGTCGGCCAGTCGGTATCGCCGATGCGCATCTGTACCTGCTCGACGTCCACGCCGAGGGCGTCGGCGGCGATCTGCGCGAGCGTGGTCCAGGTGCCGGTCCCGAGATCCGCGGCGCCGATCTCGACCTCGTAGGCGTCCCGGGTGAACCGGATCGACGCGGTGGACGCGGGCATCTGGTTGACGGGGTAGACCGAGGACGCGGCGCCGGTGCCGACCAGCCAGCCGTCGCGCTCGTCGCGGCCGGGTACGGGATCCCGGCGGTGGCGGCGCCTGGCCTTCGACGTACGGTGAAACGAAGGACGTGACCACGGCGGCTACCGTTAGTGCGCGCTCAACGGCAACGAGAGGGTCGTGGAGATCTCGGCGCTTGGCTCCTTTCAGGAGCAACCAGACGGTGAACGCGGTTATTTCGCGGTAAATGGGAGGTGCTCCCGATTCTGGCAAACCACGACGCCGCCCCTGGAGGCGAGTCCAGAGGCGGCGGGTGCGTCGTGCTATGGGGCCCAGATGCAACCCAGCCATTCCTGGTAGTCGGGTGTCCACGGCTGGGTGGTGCCGAAGTAGTAGTCCGACCGGCTGTCCGGGTGCCGGAAGAACCGGTATATGCCGATCATGCCAGCCGGGCATTGCCCTCCCGGGTGAGGTAGTGGTTCGGCTTGTGTCCACCGCAGACCTCGTTCGTAACTGCGCAGTAGAACCCGTTGATGATCACCGAGTTGGCCACGTTGTCGTTGACGCCGTAGCTATAGCCGATCGGATCCTGTTCGCGTACGTAGTTTTCGTTCGGTATGGTCTCGCCGAGGCGCAGGACGTACACGTCGTCGCCCTTCTGCTTCCACCGGTACACCGGCTGCGGGTCGTAGGCGTTGTAGTGCAAGACGATGTTGCCGCCGACTTGGGCCGTGCCGGGTGCCGGCTCCTGCGCTGTCAGGGTGTTCTTGGTCCGCGCGAGGCCGTCGTACCGGTAGTCGCAGCCGTAGCCGTTGTTCACCGCGAGCTGGCACGCCGCCTGGATCTCCGTGCCCACCGGGATCTCCGGCACCCGCTGGGTGTGGGCACCGTAGACGGTCAGCTGGATCGTGTCGTTCTTCCTGACCGGTGACCCGAACTGGATCGACTGCGCCGACACGAGTCCGTCGTAGGCCGGCGAGGGCGCCTCACCGCCGGGCACCAGCGTGCACCGGATCTGCCCGCCGGACATGCCGACGATGTCGTTGCACGCCTGCTGTCCGACGACCGAATCGACGAGGTTGGGCATCTCGACGCTGTCCGCGTAGTGGGCGGTGACGGTCGAGCCCGCGCTCACCGACGTGCTGGGCTCGGGTTCCTGCGCCATCACGACGTTGAGGGCCGCGAAGTCGCTCGTCCAGGCGTCCTCAGCCTGCGGCTTACACCTGATTGCCGGTCCGCTCTCGGCGCCGGCCGTGCCGCCCTCGACTACGGTGCAGGCGTCGTCGATCGACAAGTCGACGATCTTGGGCACGGTCAACCCACCGTAGACATGTACCCGGACGGTGGCGTTCTCGGCGATCTTGTAACCGCCCGGCGGGTCGGTGTCTCGCACGGTGCCGAGCGCCCCCTCGGTGCCGACCTCGACCGGCTCGCAGCGCAGCTTCGCGGCCTCGATGCTGTCGCACGCGGGGTCCTTCGCCGTGCCGGGGGAGATGTTCGGCACCGTGGTCATCGGCGCCGAGGGGTCGGCCTTCTTCCCGTCGGGTTCAGCGCGGGGTGGTGCGGGCGCCTCCCGCCGCGGCTTCTCGTCGTCCCGCTGCCCCTCGTCGTCGGGGGTGTCGGGCCGGTCCGTGTCCGTCAGGTTCGGCGTCCTGACGGTGTGCTGCGACGACCCCGCGGTCGAGTAATACACGCGCGATGACGCGATGTACCGGGCCGACCATGGCCCAGATCGCGCGGGCGGCGGGTCGGTTGAACCGGATGAGCGTGCGTACCCGGACGGTTGTGGACGTCTTCGACACTACGAGTCGAGGTGTGAGGAGCCTGCCGTCGGCGCCGTAAATGATCTCGTCGGGCTCGTCGCGTAGCCGCCGCCAACCGGGCACGGGCACCGTTGAGGGGATGTCGAGCTGTAGTCCCAGCACACGTCGGTGCACCGCGGCTATGAGACCGCGCAGCCACGCCGGGATGCTGCCGAAGGCCAGCGCCGCCAGCGCGTCGGCTGACCGCTTGGCGCAGAACCCGGCGGGCGCGTCGACGACGTAGGAGTCCCGGTAGTCGACGACGTTCAACAACCCCATGTAACCCGACCCGGTACCGCGTCCCGTCGTGCCACGACCCCTCCACCTTGTGACGGCACGGACAAATTGCACTGTTTACTCCGTCTGCGGAGTGCTCATGCAGGGTATCGCCGGCGCCCCCGACATGAGCATGGCGATGGGCGAGCTGTGCGTTGACCGGGGTCGGAGAACGGCCCCGAACCGGCTCGACGCTCGGTCCGGGGCCGCAGGTCTGACGATCAGTGTCCGCCTTGTTGCTGGACGGCCGACTTCGCTTCCTGCGTGCGGTCGCCGACGTCGCTCGCCGCGTGCTTGGCCTCGTCGGTGACTGTGCTCGCCGCGTCCGTCGCGGTGTCCCGGACCGACTCGACGGCCTGCTGCGCGGGCTCGCGCAGGTTGTCGCGAACCTCCTCGGCCGCGTGGCCCAGGTGTTCGGCCACCGGCTGGCCGTATTCCTGGGCCACGTCCTTCGCCTGCTCGGCCAGCTGCTGCTCGACCTTGCTCGCCGGTACCAGCGACGACAACAGCCAGCCGGCGCCGAACGCGATCAGCCCGGCGGCCAGCGGGTTGCCCTCGGTGCCGCGCCGGACTGCCTGCGGGGCCTCCTCGACCGCCTGCGCCACACTGGAAGCCGCCGACGACGTGCTGTCGGCGACCGACGACGCTCCCTCGCCGATCTTGTCGCGCGCGGTCGACATGGCCCCGCCGGTCCTGGAGCCTGCGCTGGTCGTGGATCCACCGTTGGTCGTGGTGCCCATGACCCGCTCGCGCATGGTCGTCATCGTCCGGCGGGCACGGTTCATCCGACGGTGCACGATGCGGCCTGGGGTCACCTTCTCGGTGAGTCTGTCCACGTCGGAGCTCAGGTTTCGTTGAGTGCGTTCGATGTCGCGGCGGATCAGGTCCGGGTCGTTGGAGTGGGGGTAGGGGTTGGTCATGATCGCTCCTCGTGGGGCTTGATCGCATCCGGTACCTGCTTGAGGGTGTCCACGGTGCGTTCGGGTACGGGGTTGAGCTCGCGGAGTTGTTTGCGGCCGGTGACGTAGAGAACGGCTGCGGCGACGGCCCACACCACCGCGACGATCAACGCGGCGAGGCCTTCGTCCATCACGTTGGCCAGCGCCCACCATGCCGCGAAGGACAGGAACAGCACGACCATGTAGCCGGCGAAACCGGCGCCGCCGAGCATGCCGGCGCCCTTGCCCGCCTTTGTCGCCTCGTGCTTGATCTCGGCCTTCGCGAGGGCGAGTTCCTGGCGCAGGAGGGTGGACAGATCTCGGGAGATGTCGCCGAGCATCTCGCCGACCGACATGTTCTCGACGTCGGCGTCCCTGGCGGCCGACAATCCGGCGGCACCTGCTGGGGGAGCGCCACGTGATGTCGGGGGAGTCACGGGGCCAGTCATCGGGTCACCGGCCCGGGATACTGCGCGGGCGTCTCGTCCCACGTAGCGGGCTGGGTGACCGGCGGCGGCGCGGCCGGCGCGGAGTAGCCCGGCCCCGGTATCCCCGGCTGTCCCGGCACGGCACCCAGCGCGGGCGCCGCGTACGGACCCGGTGTCGTCTCCGGCGGTGGCGTGGGCATCGACTGGGCGGCCGGCGCACCGTTCGAACCGCTGGAGTCGCCGCTGGAGTCATTGCTCGCGGCAGCTACCGCGCCGCGGGTCAGCCGGCCGACTAACACGCCGGCGATCGCGGCGCCGGCAAGGAACGCGCCGGGCTTGCGCCGGGCGAAGCGGCGGACCTCCTCGATCAGCGCGCCGGGTTCACGCTCGTCGAGCCAGCTCGCGACACCGCGGGCTCTTTCGGCTGCCTGACGCGCGATCTCGGGCGCGAGGCCTTCGCCGCCGGCCTTCTGCGACATGTCGTGCAGCTGGTCGGCGAGTGTGTGCAGGCCACCCGCGGCCTTGCGCTGCCCTTCACGAGCTTGGTCGGTGAGCTGGGTCCGGCCTTCCTCCATCAGATCCCTGGCCTGCTCGGCGGTCGCCGAGGCGACCCGCTTCGCCTGATCGCCCGCCGTTTCGCCGACCTGACCGCCGCTCTGTGCTGCGGTGCGGGCGACGTCGGCCGCCTCACGTTTCGCGATCTCCGGGGTGGACGGTGTTTCCTGTTCTCTGTGCGGCGGTGGGTATCCGCCGGTTGCCTGAGTCATCGGTGCCTCCTGGTTTGCTGGAAACGCTCGGCTACCCGGCGAATAGCGCCATAACCCACATTCCAAGCCGGTGTTTCCGACAACAGAAATAGGTTTGTGTGCGTGTTAGTGCGGAGAGTCGCGGCTCGTGCTCATGCGGTCAGCGAGGCAGAACCGGGCGCGGGCGCACCATCCCGCGTTGTTGCATCGTTTGGCGATGCGCGGGTACTCGGCCCCATGACGTACGCACGGGACAGTGCCACTGAATGCGTTGCGGACGCGGCCAATGATCCACGGCTGGCGGGCGGAGGTTGGCGCGAAGCGTTGGACGACGACACCGTCGAGGCGGTGGGCGCGATGACCGAGGCTCTCGAGATGGTTGAGGTCGCCCGAGGGCACCTCTATGCATTCCACCAGCTGACGGGTTCGGCTGATTTCAAGTTGGAGCGTGCGATCGAGCTCGTCCGCGGCGCCGGGCATACAGAACTTGCTGCGCTGCTGACTCGTGAATTGCTCGGCCGCAACGTGCTCCCCGGGCGGTGGACGTTCCAGTTGATCGAGAGCTACGAAGACACGTATTACCTGCCTTTCCGCGCGCTCGAGCGGAAGGTTCGCAGATTGACCTACGGCATGCCGCACGTGTTCGAGGCCGACCTGAAGCGGCGCCGCCGGTCAGCCGGTGTGCAAGGGCACGAGGCGACGCCGCACGAAACAACAGCTGGTTGATCAGCCTGCGCCGGGAAGAGTTTCGGCTTCTGGCGCCAAAGTTGTCTGGGCCCATTGTCCAGGACGGTGGGCCGCTGGCCGGAGATCCGCGAGCACACCGAAATGGTCACTTGCCCAGATCCCGTTGACGGGCTCGGCGAAGACCAACCGGCAGTCGGCCACATCCAGCAGTGGGCCGTGGGGCCGGCTGCGGACGAGGATGTAGTCGATGCGTCGACCTCGTTCGAGTGGCATCTGGCCGGCTCGGACCAGCGGGTTGCGGGGTGTGAAGGTGTGTCCCGGTTCTTCGGGATGCGTTGCCGCCCAGGCGTCTTCGTAGCGCACGCTGGTGCCTCCCAGCGACTGTGCACCTGTCAGGAACCGGATGCTGGCCGAGTCGGGGGGCGGCGTTGAGGTCACCGAGGAGCACGACCGGAACGTTGTTTCGTCCGGCAACGAGGTCCTCGACGACGGCGACTGCGGTCGCCCGCATGCCGGCATTGCCCGGCACCGGTGCGTCCAGCGTGTTGACTGCGCCGAGTGGCCACCGGGAGGCGAGGCACTCCCCGGAACCGGTGGGCGAGCGGCCCGGTAGGTCGACGATCGTGAACTCCGGGTCGAGCAGGTCGACCGCCTGATCCAGGTCCGCGGTTCGCGTCACTTCCTGCAACGCGACGAGGTCGGGCCGCAACGCGGGATGCCCTGCCGGACCACGTCCTGCCGCTCCTGGCCGGCGGCGTCGGAGACGGTCAGCAGGTTGAGCGTGACCAGGCGAAGAACGTCGTCCGGGATGCGCGTCATGGTCAGTCCAGAAGGGTTCTCGTCGTCGCGGCCGCGGGCCACGCGCGGGAACACGGACCACAGCAGGCAGAACATCGCGAAGGGTTCGGCGCACACCGCGCACCCAAATCCTGTGCACGTCCACATCGGACGCTGCGTCGCCTGATCGTGTGGACAAGCTCATTGACGTGCCTCAGCTCGAACTATTGGCGCTACCCGTGTCCTCAGTGGACGGCGCGACGCGTTCCCTGCGGAGACGGTGACTAGGCCGATCCGCGAGGCGTGGCTGTCGCGTGCCGGAACCGTTCCGGCTGCGATCCAGCAACGTGCGGGTCAGGGACGGCGCCAGCGCATGTCGACCCGAGTGCCGTTTTCGCCCCGCAGGAGATCAACGCTGTCGGACAGACGCCGGATCAGGGTGAGGCCGCGTCCGCTCTTGGGGTGGTTGGTCTCCGGCTTCCAACGGCCGCGATCGCGCACGGTCACAGTGATGTCTTTCGTTCCGAGTCGAGCGTCGAGATCCAGAAATCCGGTCGTGCCGGTGGGGTAGGCATGCGCCACGACGTTCGCCATGGCCTCGTAGCAGCTCGACGCGAGGTCGTACGCGGTGTCCGTGGAAACTCCCACGGCACGGACCCAGGTGCTGAGCTCTCGGCGCAGCCGGCTCACCGACGCGATCGAGGCCACGCCTCGGTGGTGTAGCCAGGTCGCTGTCCAGGTACTCCGGCGTTCCCGACGACTCACGTGCTCACCTCCTACTTCACATGTCCGGCGCACGTCGCGATAGACCGGCACGGAATCCGCCTATGCCGCCTGAGGTCACCGGCGTGTGCTGCGCTGGATCACAATTTTGCGCGGATCAACCGGTTACCCGGGGTCCGTGGTCACAACCCTCTCCACAGGCGGCCAGTTCTGGACCGCTACTAGACCGAACGGGTGACGTGACGGGCTGATTCGGCCGTTCGGAGGTACAACGGTGTTGAGCGTCAAACAGTCGGCGTGATGACCGTTCACCTAAGAGCGGGATGGGATCGTCGACGTGTCGACCGGTGTGTCTTCGCGCGCGTCCCGGGTCCGTTCAGACTCGAGGTGGTCGCCCCGATGCTGAAGATCGCGATGGTTGTCGAGCATGCTCACTTGCAGGAGCGTGACGCGGTCCTGCGCACCCCTTACCTGATGGCGCTGGCCGAGGCCCTTGCCGGCGTCGGCCACGAGGTCACCGTGTACGCCCGGGCGGGTGGCGCGAGTCGGAACGAGGAGGTCAGCCCCCGCGGTTTCCGTGTGGTCCGGCCGAAGGGCCCTCTGCAGCCGGCGCTGGCCGATGCTCTGTGCGCAACCCCGCCGGACGTCGTGCACGCCCACTGCGGGTCGGTGTGGCAGGCGTCGCTCGCGGCCAGCCGCGAGCTGGGCGTTCCGTTCGTGTACAGCGTGCACGCGGTTGCGGACGGCCCGGGCGTTGTCCGCCGCCACGATCCCACGGTGGACGTGGCGGCGGCGTACGCGGCCGACCGTGTAATCGTGAGTTTCTCGGCGCAGCTTCGCAGGCTCATCGGCGACGGTGTGCCACGGGAGAAGATCGCCGTGGTCCCCTACGGCGTGGACGTCGATCACTTCACTCCCGACGGCATGCCGGCGGAGCGCGGGTTGTCGAACCGGATCGTTGCCCTCGGCGACCTCGTCCCGACTTCCGGTTTCGGCACCCCGGTCGCCGCGCTGCCAGCGCTACCGGATACCGAGCTGGTGCTCGTGGGCGGGCCGCAGCGCGGTGCGCATGCGCGGGAGATCCGTGATTACGCGCGATCTCTCGGCGTCGCGGACCGGGTGCGTCTGACCGGGCCGCTGCCCCGGGCGGAGCTGCCCGGGCTGCTGCGCTCGGCCGACCTCATGGTGTGCAGCCCGCGTGAATCCACGTTCGGCGTGTCCGCACTGGAGGCGATGGCGTGTGGCGTGCCGGTGGTCGCCAACCGGCTCGGCGGGCTCACCGACACGGTCGTGGACGACGTCACAGGCAAGCACGTCACGCCGCGCAAGCCGCGTGAGCTCGCCGCCACCCTGCTGCGGTTGCTGAGCCACAAGGCGTTGTGCGAGCAATAGGGCGGCGCCGGGCGGGATCGCGCGTGGGCTCGCTACTCGTGGGCGCGTATCGCCGTCGACACCGTGCACGCCTACCGCCGCGCCGGCGCGATCGATCCGGCCGTTATAGCTCGTCAGAAAGCCAAGACCGAACTGCAGATCGCACGCCACGCCGGAGCCGCGACATGAGCCTGACGTGCGGCACAGCACCACGATGCTCGACTCCGACGTCCTCGTGGGCCAGCCCGAAAGTGCGGACATAAACTTGATGTGTTCCAGACTAGCGTTTTGTGTCGGCGCATGAAGTCCGACTTCGAGCACAGCTGCGGGCGGTCTCGTTACGCGTGACCCGGCCCCGATTGGCGGTGCTCGCCGCGGTACGTGATCACCCGCACGCCGACACCAATACGGTGATCGCGTTAGTTCGGGCTGAGCACCCCGCGGTCTCTCACCAGGGGATCTACGATGCGCTGACTGCCGCCGGTTGGTGCGGCGCATCGAGCCAGCAGGCGCGGTCGCCCGCTACGAGCCGCGGGTGGGGGACAACCACCCCCATGTCGTGTGCCGCTCCTGCGGTGCGATCGCGGACGTGATGAGCGACACCCAGGGCAATGGTCCCTCCAGCGCGCAGGGCGTGGACCAGAAGTCGGCGGCCGGCTGCCCGGTCGCGGGCGACTCGGTGACCGCGAACGGTAGCGAGAGTGAGAACCCGGCGATCGACTCGCCGACCTCGAAGACGGGCGGGCGTCCGCGCACGAACCGGGACTGGTGGCCCAACCAGCTCGACCTTTCGGTGTTGCACGCTCACTCGTCGAAGAGCGACCCGCTCGGGGAGAACTTCAGGTACGCCAAGGAGTTCGCCAAGCTCGATGTCGATGCTCTCAAGCGGGACATCGCCGAGGTGCTCACCACCTCACAGGACTGGTGGCCGGCCGCCTTCGGCCACTACGGCGGTCTGATGATCCGGGTGAGCTGGCATGCCGCGGGCACCTACCGCATCCACGACGGCCGTGGCGGGGCCGGCGACGGCGGTCAGCGTTTTGCTCCGCTCAACAGCTGGCCCGACAACGCCAACCTCGACAAGGCGCGCCGGCTGATGTGGCCGGTCAAGGAGAAGTACGGTCAGAAGAT
The DNA here is from genome assembly GCA_963841395.1 of uncultured Actinomycetota bacterium. Taxonomy (GTDB): domain Bacteria; phylum Actinomycetota; class Actinomycetes; order Mycobacteriales; family Pseudonocardiaceae; genus Actinophytocola. The sequence goes on along the minus strand of CAWJCX010000050.1, from coordinate 210,717 downwards.
CTCGTGGGCCGACCTGCTCGTGTTCGCCGGCAACGTGGCCCTGGAGTCGATGGGCTTCAAGACCTTCGGCTTCGGTTTCGGCCGCGAGGATGTCTGGGAGCCGGAGGAGATCTTCTGGGGCCCGGAGGACGCCTGGCTGGGCGACGCGCGCTACGTCGGCGACGCGGAGATGTCACCGGAGTTCGGCGCGACCGAGATGGGTCTCATCTACGTCAACCCCGAAGGGCCTCGCGGCAACGCGGACCCGGCCGCGGCGGCCCATTTCATCCGGGAGACATTTGCCCGGACGGCGATGAACGACGAGGAGACCGTGGCCCTCATCGCCGGTGGCCACACCTTCGGCAAGACCCACGGCGCCGGCGTGTCCGACGACCATGTCGGCCCGAGCCCGAGGGCGCCCCGATCGAGACCCAGGGCCTGGGCTGGTTGAGCGGCTACGGCAGCGGCAACGGCGCTGACACGATCACCAGCGGTCTCGAGGTGACGTGGACCGACGCGCCGACGCAGTGGAGCAACCGCTTCTTCGAGATCCTCTTCGGGCACGAGTGGGAGCTCACCACGAGCCCCGGCGGCGCCAAGCAGTACGTCGCCAAGGACGCCGAGGCGATTATCCCGGACGCCCACGACCCGGCGAAGAAGCACAAGCCGACGATGCTCACGACGGACCTGTCGCTGCGCGTCGACCCGGCGTACGAGAAGATCTCCGGCCGCTTCCTGGAGCACCCCGGCGAGTTCGCGCTGGCGTTCGCCAAGGCCTGGTACAAGCTGCTGCACCGCGACATGGGACCGGTCAGCCGCTTCCTGGGACCGTGGGTTGCCGAGCCCCAACTGTGGCAGGACCCGGTGCCGGCCGTCGGCCACGACCTCGTGGGTGACGCCGACATCGCCGCCCTCAAGGCGAAGGTCCTCGACTCCGGCCTCACGACCGCCCAGCTGGTCACCACCGCCTGGGCCTCCGCCGCGAGCTTCCGATCCACGGACAAGCGTGGCAGTGCCAACGGCGCCCGGATCCGGCTCGAGCCCCAGCGCAGCTGGGAGGTCAACCAGCCTGAGCAGCTCAAGGCGGTCCTGGAGACCCTCGAGGGCATCCAGCGGGAGTTCAACGACGCCGGCGGCGCGAGGATCTCGCTCGCCGATCTGATCGTGCTGGCCGGTTCGGCCGCCGTCGAGAAGGCGGCGCGTGACGGCGGCGTCGAGGTGACCGTGCCGTTCCATCCTGGTCGCACCGACGCCACCCAGGTGCAGACCGACGTCGAGTCGTTCGAGGTCCTCGAGCCGCGCGCCGACGGGTTCCGCAACTACCTGCCAACCGGTGAGAAGCTCCAGCCGGAGGTGCTGCTCGTCGACTGCGCCTACATTCTGGACCTGACCGCGCCGGAGATGACCGTCCTCGTGGGCGGCCTGCGCTCCCTCGGGGCCAATGTCGGCGGCTCCCGGCACGGCGTGCTCACCGACCGGCCCGGCGTCTCACGGGCGACTTCTTCACCAACCTCCTCTCACCCGGTACCCGGTGGAAGGCGTCCGAGTCCGAGGAACACGTCTACGAGATCCGTGACACGGCCACCGACGAGGTGAAGTGGACCGCCACCGTGGTCGACCTCATCTTCGGCTCCAATTCCCAGCTGCGTGCCCTCGCCGAGGTCTACGCCAGCCAGGACGCCCGAGAGAAGTTCGTGGCCGACTTCGTCTCGGCCTGGACCAAGGTCATGGAACTGGACCGGTTCGATCTCGCCTGATCCCACCTGACCGGCGAGCCCGGTCGATCCACCAGCGATCGACCGGGTCGCCGGCCGTCCGCAAGCGGTCGTGCTGACCGCCCGTGCCCCGGCGTCGGTCCGGGCGCCACGTGGAAACCAGTGCCGCCGCGAGCGCCAGCTCCGCGATGTCGCCGCCGTAGTACATCAGCGTTGCCGCGCCCTGCCGCTCAGCAGTCGGCACGTCCGCGTCGCCGATCGCCCCTGCGTACATCAGCTGCGACAGCACGGTGTGCGCTGCGATCACGACGCCCAGCAGCACGAGCCGGGCCGGTACACCGGGACGGCGCGGCGCCGGATCCGGGCCCGCTACGAGCCACGCGAACAGATATCCGGACACGAGGAAGTGCAGGTGCACCAAGTGGTGCAGCGCCGGATGGACGTCGACGACCTCGGCCAGGGAAGTGGCGTACAGCGCGACCAGGCCACCGACCGTGAGCGTCACCACCGTTGCGGGGTGGGTGAGGACGTGGGCGCCGCGGCTGCGCAGGACCGCGGCCACCAACCGGCGCCGGTGGACCGGAACGCTGCGCAGGACCAGTGACATCGGGGCGCCCAGGGCGAGGCACGTCGGCGCGACCATGCCGACGAGCAGGTGCTGCAGCATGTGCCCGCGGAGGTCCGTGGCCGGATAGGGCGAGAGGCCCGGCGACAGCGCGACGGCGAGGGTGGCGCAGCCGGTGAGGAAGGACGTGGTGCGCCACACTTTCCACTGTTGTGCGCGTGCGGGTTGCCGCGTCACGAGTACGAGGTACCCGCAAGCGAGGACAACGGTGACGAGCAACGGCACCACGGCATCCGCGGCGGACGCGCTCTCTCCACCGTGTGCGAGCCATGCGGTGTTCACCGCCGTGCGCCGAGCGATGGTTGCTCGTCGGAGCGCAACGGCGTGCCCGAACGCTGTAGCAACCAGCCCACGGCGACCAGCAACCCGCCCAGGGCCAGGAAACCGAGGTCCCACCAGAGCTGGTGCGGACCGGAGCGAACATGGTGAATGCCGAGCAGGTGGTGGTCGACGACGCCTTCGACCAGGTTGAACAGTCCCCAGCCGACGAGCACCCACCCCCACAGCACGCGCGAGCGCCACATGCGCCCGCGGGCCGAGGTCACCCGCGAGTACAGCAACCCCAGTCCGACGAGCACGGCCAGCCATGTGAACGCGTGGAACACCCCGTCCCAGACGGTGTTCATCCGCAGCCCCGGCACGGTGTCGGGCGAGTAGGTGGGCACGCCGATGTTGTCGCTGCCGGTGCTGCTGAGCATGTGATGCCACTGGAGCAGCTGGTGCAACAGGATCCCGTCGACGAAGCCGCCGAGCCCGACGCCGAGCACCGTGCCGGGAAGGGAGATTCGCGGCGGTGCGTCGTGAGTCGGCGGGGTTGTCGCGTGAGCAGCCATGGGGCCTCCGATCCGCTGCAGGCGAATCCGGCGCATACCCGGTACCCCGGTCGCAAAACGCGTCAGCCCTTGGCGGCGCCGCTGGTGAGGCCCTCCGACAGAAGCCGTTCGGTGAAGAAGAACAGGGCGACGACCGGCAGGGTGATGATCACCGAGCCCGCCATGAGGACCGTCGTGGGAATCTCGACGCTTCCCGAGAGCTGGGCCAGCCCTAGGGAGACCGTCCACCTGTCCCGTCGCTCGACCAGGAACAGCAGCGCGAACAGGAACTCGTTCCAGGCGATCATGAACACGAAGATTCCCGTCGCCACCACGGAGGGGAGCGCGAGCGGCAGGCTGACGCGCCGGATGACGCCGAGCCGGTTGAGGCCGTCGACCAGTCCGGCCTCCTCCACGCTCTCCGGAATCGTCTCGAAGTAGTTGCGCAGCATGTAGATCGCGACGGGAACGGTCTGCGCGATGTACACGAGCACGAGCCCGGCGAGCGAGCCCCGCAGCTGCATCTTGGCCAGCAAGACGAACAGGGGGATGGCGATGACGATGGCGGGGAACAGGTACACCATCAGGAACATCGCGCTGACGTGCCGGCGGCCGAAGAAGTCCAGGCGGCTGACGGCGTACGCGCCGGGGATGGCGATGGCGAGGCCGATGAGCACGGAGGCCGACGCCACGAGCGCACTGTTGCCGAGCAGACCGAGGAAGCCCTGGCCGGCGTCTTCGACCGGCCGGAGCACCTCGGCGTAGGTCGACAGGGTCAGCGCGCTCAGGTCGGGCAGCAGCGAGTCGGGCCGCAGCAGCAGGTCCTCGATCGGCCGGAGGGACAGCATGATCATGTAGTAGAACGGCAGCAGCGTCGCGACGAGGAAGAACACGATCACGACCACGCGCAGGATGCCGAACAGCCGCCGTTCCACGCGGTCGCGCGTCCAGGGCCGCTTCGCCGCCGGGACCGTCCGGCGCGGCGACCGAGGAACCGGTGCGGGGCGTTTCGTCGTCGTCATGACGTGCCCTCCCGGCGGCGGCGCAGGATCCACACGTAGATGCCCAGCAGGACGACCAGCACACCGGCGAGGAACACCGACTGCGCGGCGGCGGCGCCGACGTTGCGTTGCACGGTCAGCAGCTCGTACACCCGGATGCTCACGACTTCCGTGCCGGCGGAGCCACCGGTGAGGAGGAAGATGTCGTCGAACTCGTTGAAGGTCCAGATGGTCCGCAGCACCACCAGGACCGCGATGATCGGCATCAGCTGGGGCAGGACGATGTAGCGGAACCGCTGCGACGGTGTCGCTCCGTCGACGGTCGCCGCTTCCTCGAGGTCGGCCGGGATGGCCTGCAGGCGAGCCAGGACGAACAGAAACACGAACGGGAAGTACCGCCACCCTTCGAACGCGATGACGGTGAGCAGCGCGGTCGGCACCGGGACGTCCAGCCCGAACAGGGAGATCTCGCCGCGCGCCTGGGAGAGAAACGCGATCGGGTCGTCCCAGCCGAACAGCGCCTTGCCCCAGCTGTTGACGATGCCGAACTCCGGGTTGAGCAGCACCTTCCACACGAACGTCACCGCGACCACCGGTGCGACGTAGGGGATCAGCATCGCCGCCCGGACGAACCCGCGGCCGCGGAACGGACGACGCAGCGCCAGCGCGGCGATCACACCGAGCACGACCGCCAGCAACGTCGAGCCCGCGGTGTAGCCGATCGTGGTCACCAGGCTCTCCCACAACGCGTCCGAGCTGAACACCCGCGCGAAGTTCGCCGTGGTCAGGTTCTCGAAGATCCCCGTGCGCCCGGCGTTGATCAGCCGCAGCCGCTGGAACGCGATGAGCACCGACCACGCCAGCGGCACGAGCACCACCGCCAGCACGATCACCAGCGTCGGGGCGATCAGCAGCAGGCCGGTGCGGGCGTCGCGGCGCGCGAGGCGGGACCTGCCGCGCGGCGGGCCGCCACGACGTTCGGCCGCGGTTCCGGTCGTCAGCGTCATGCCCGAACTCCGTCTCGTCGGGTCGTGCGGAACGAACCGCGGCCTAGGAACCGAGTTCCTCCTGGATGGACGTGGCCTGCTCGTCGGCGTCCTTCGCCGCCGTCTCCGCGTCCTTGCCGCCGTTGATCATCTCGGCGATCGCCTTCGGTACCACCAGCTCCCCGGTGACGGCGCCGGCGAGCTCGCCCTTGCCCTGGTTGAAGCCCCAGCGGTGGAACGTCTGTGGGCTCTGCTCCACGGCCTTCAGCGTGTCGGCGTCGTAGAACTGGGTGAGCGGCGCCTTGGTCTCGACACCGGCCTTCAGCGTGCGCCACTGCTCGACGTAGGCCTGCTTGTCCTCGGCGGTGCCCGTGCGGACCGGCACCTTGCCTTCCGGCGCGACGCCGAGCCAGTCCGCGTAGCCGTCGCTCATCAGGTACTCGACCAACTGCTTGGCGTCGTCGGTCGCGGCCTCGTTGAGGATCGCGAACGACACCACCTCGCCAAAGGTGGCCGGCTCCTCGCCGTCCGGGCCGGTGAGCGCGGCGGCCACGCCGGTGTTCTTGGCGAGGAACGCCTTGTCCCGCGTGCATTCCGGGCACGTCGGCAGGGCATCGGCACGCAGACCGGCCAGCTCGTCGAGCAGGAACGCCGACCAGATCACCATCGCTGCCTTGCCCGAGAAGTACGTGGCCCGGGTGGTGTCCACGTCCTGGTTCCCGGCGACCGAGTGCTCGCGGATGAGGTCACCGTAGAACCGGAACGTGTCGACGCACTCGGGGCTGTCGAGCGTCACGTCACCGTCGTCGCTGACCAGCTGGCAGCCGTTGGCCAATGCCAGGTGCTCGAAAGTCTGATGGGTGAACGGGTCGGCGGGTGTCGTGCTGGCCGTGATGCCGACCTGCCCGCCCTGGTCGAGCTTCTCGGCGGCGGCCTCGATCGCGTCGAACGACGTCGGCGGCTCGAGGCCGGCTTTCTCGAAGAGATCCTTGCGGTAGTACAGCAACTGCGCCCAGCCGTCGCTGGGGACGGCGAGCTGGGTGTCGCCGTCCCGGGTGAGGTCCAGGGCCTGCTTGGTGAACGTGTCGGCGCCGAGACCGTCCACGACGTCTGCGGCGGCGTCGGTGTCCAGCAGTTCGTCCGTGCGGAGCTGGTTGACGATCGGCAAGGACAGGGCGCCGATGACGTCCGGCAACTCACCTGAGGACGCGGACGAGGACAGCACCGTCGTCAGCTGATCCTCCGCGATCGCCACGAGTTTGGTCTTCACGCCGGTCTTCTCAGTGAAGTCCGCGAGGATCTGCTTCTGTGCCTCGACCCGGTCGGCCACATCCTCGATCGTCCAGAACAGCAGCGTCCCGCCGTCACCCCCGGAGTCGCTGCTCCCGCAGCCGGACAGGATCAGCGCGACCGGTAAGGCCACGGCGAGAAGCTTGATTCCCCGAGGCATCATGCGAACCATCCTCTCGGCAGAGCCGCGACGTTGCGGTCTCCCGGTTTCACCATGCCGCACGGCGGCGGAATCGGCCAGAGGACAGGCACCGCAGTCGAGCGACTCGTCAGTACCTGTTGCGCTCTACGACAACCGATTCAGAACTGGCTGCAATCCGTCCATGATCAGGACACGACAGCGTCAACGACCTTCTTGACGGCGCTGGGCTGTGCGGGCTTGCGGGGTGCCTTTGTCTTCAGGGCCAGCATGCGTTCACCGATCTCCTGCAGCTGCTTGCGGCCGAGCCCGGCACGGACCTTCGGAAACCAGTCCTGCTCCTCCTCGTCCATGTGATGGCTGACGTTCTCGATCAGCACGGTCGTCTTCGCGTCGAACCGCTCGTCATCGGGGCTCATCGTCGCGAGCTCCATGCACAGCACGTCGGCGACATGATGCTCCTCATAGGACTCGAGAACGTCATCTTCAAGGTCCGGTAGGAGTTTGCGAACCTCGGGATACATGCATTCGTTCTCGATGTAGGTGTGCACCGTGAGCGCTTCGAGAATGCGATCGACGAGCTGCCCCTTGCCCTTCAACGCACGGTCGCCGGTCTGCTCGAAATCGCGGAACAGCTTGCGGATCTCCTTGTGGTCCTGCTTGAGAAGCACGATCGCGTCGGTCGACATGCGGAGCGTCCCTTCAGTGAATGCGACAACGGCGCGCTGTATACCCCCCGAATCCGTGCCGAAACCGCAGCTCCCAGCCTGCCGCCACACGGCTCCGACGAGATGACGACAAACTCGTGCACTTGCAGCACGCCGCGGATACGACCGACGTGGCGGCCCGCGTGCGCTGGCCGTCATGCCCCTCGCCCCGGGCTCACCGCTTCGTGGTGGCGTCGCCACACAGGAGGCTCGGGTGCCTGCGCGCAACTGTGCTCCGGCACGCTGGATCCGACCGTCGACGCCGGCACGCTCAAGGGTTCCCGCGCACGGCGACGACTTCCGCCGGCCGAGGAAGCCTGCCGGCGCGGGGGCTGGGCGGCAGGGCCTGCTGTGGAATTCGCGCGCGGCGTTCGCGACGTGCGTCCTGCCAGACGACCCGGCTGGGCAATCAGTTCACGGTTGTTCGTTGTCCGGGTGGCGGCGGGTGTTGATGGCGTTGCGGCGTACCTCGTCGGTTTGGTCGGTGATCTCGGTGACCTGGTCGGCGATTCCGGGGTGTGGTCCGGTGAGGTGGGGGTGGGTCGCGGCGAGTGGTGTCAGGAGGTCGGCGGGGTCGTTGGTGCCCAGTGCGGCGCCGAGCGCGGTGGCGCTGGCCTTGCCGCCGGTGTCGCCGAGGCCGTCGAGTGTGCTGACCTGGCCGGCGAGCTGGCGCAGTGTCGTGGCGTGGCGGCGCGCCCAGGCCGCGACCGCTTTGTCGCCGGCGCGCCGGTCTCGCTCGGCGTCGACGCGGCCTTCCGCGGTGGACTCGCCGGTGGTGGAGGGTTGCAGTCGCAGGAAGCGGCGTTCGGCTGCTTGCCGGCTGGCGACGCCGAGCGCGGGTGCGAGGGCGGCCCAGCTGGTGCCGGCGGTCCGGGCGGCGTTGATCAGTTCGGGTTCCCAGCGGGCCAGCTCGTCGCGCAGCTCGCGGAGCGTGGTCAACGCGTCGAGCAGCTCGTCGGGTCGGGCGGTGCCGTGGCGGGCGGCTGCGACGACGGTGTGGATGTGTCGCACTGCGTGGGGAAGGTCGGAGACCATCGGTGTCGTCCTCCTGACGACTCGGGTCTTGTCATCGTTGTGATGACATGTTAGAACGGTGGGGCGTATTGACGCCAGCATTCGTCAAACCAGGAGGTGGAACCCGATGTTGATGCGCACCGACCCGTTCCGTGAGTTCGACCGGCTGACCCGGCAGCTGGTCGACAACGCGTCCGGAACCTGGTCCCGGCCGGCCTCGATGCCGATGGACGCCTACCGGGTGGGTGAGGAGTTCGTGGTCGTGTTCGACCTGCCGGGCGTCGACCCCGCCGGGATCGAGCTCGACATCGAGCGCAACGTGCTGACCGTGAAGGCCGAACGCCGCCCGCACCGCACCGACGGCGACGTCCAGATGCAGGTCAGCGAACGCCCGCTCGGCGTGTTTTCCCGGCAGCTGTTCCTCGGCGACTCACTCGACACCGACCGCATCGTCGCCGGCTACGAGGCCGGCGTGCTCACCCTGCGCATCCCCGTCGCCGACAAGGCCAAGCCGCGGCGGATCGCGATTGGGCACACCGACGACCGCAAGACCATCGACGCCTGACCCACCGCCATCCGGCGTGCCCGCGCCCGCAACAGCGAGCGCGGGCACGCCGCCGTGGCACAAGGAACCGATGAGAAAGAGGGGGTGTACTGGTGACCGCGACGCTGGACATCGCGTTGAACGACCAGCATCTCGCAGAGCAACCGCTCCGCACCTATCTGACGGCGGTCGGCGCGGAGGTGGGCATCGGCCTGGAGTCCGTGACGATCGACCACGAGACACCGACCTCGGCCTACCTCGCACTCGACACCCGCCTGCCGGACTACCCGAACCGGGATATGGCCCTGGTGTGGGACGAAAGGCACGGCTGGGCCGCCGCAGTCGAGACGCACTCGGGCGAAGACCTCCTCGTCATCGCCTACCTCGGCGGCGAGTCGATCACCCCGGAACCGCGGCACGTCAAGGGCTTCCTCGAGGCGCTCGTCCAAGGCCGCCGCGCCGGCCCGCCGACGCCGCCCGCCATCCGCACCGCGACCACCATGGACGACCTGTACCAGCACCTCATTGCCGCAACCGCAGGCCTCAACAGTCGTCGCGGGTGAGGAGGTCATGGTGGGCGGTGAGCAGGCGACGTCAGTCCGCACCCATGACGAGGCCTTCGATGGTGTGTTTCTGCTCGATGGGCTCGAGTTGGTCGACGACGCGGCAGGGGAAGTGTGCACGGACAGCCGCTGGCAGTTCGTCGTAGAACTGTCGGGTGACCACGAGGTCGTGCCGTTCGTCGTTGCCGGCGCCGGGCGCGTCGGCGCCGAGGACGAGCGTCGGGCGGGGGATCGGTGAATGGTTGGCGGTGCCGCGGTGGATCGTCAACGCGCTGCGTGCCGAGATGTCGCCGCGGCGGGTCAGCTTGCGCACGCCGATCGCCTCGTAGCGGGTCCAGTGACTTTCAGGCGGGAACATCCCGTGTTCGAAGTCGGGACTGTCGTCCCATTGGGTTCCGGGCGCGATCTCGAACGGGCCCATGTCCGGTGTGACGTCCACTGTGGTCAGGTTGAACGCGAGCGAGGTGAGTCGGTGGTGGCGGCGGGTTTCCTCCGGCGCCGGGAAGTCACGGTGCCATGGCTGGTTGACCGCGCCCGGCAACGGCACGTCGAAGCCGGTCTCGACGATCTGGTAGTCGGCGCCGAGCACTGCCTCGCACACGAGGGTCACCCAGGGATGGGTGACCAGGTCGACGAACCCGCGCAGCCGCTCCGGGTGGATCTCCACGTAGTACCGGTTGGGACCGCGTCCGACCGCGCCACCGGGGCGCGCCAACGCCTCCTGGAAGAGTTCTTCGAGGTCCTCGCCGAGGCGGTCGACCCACTCCGGGCTGAACGCGGCCCGTTGGGCGATGATGCCGTCGCCGTACAACCCCTCCACCACCGCGTCAACGCTCTGACCTGTCGTCATGGTACGCGGGACACGGCACGGAAGATGTCGGCGCTCCGTACCGGCAGATCCTCCGGATCGAGAGCATGACGAGACTCCATGGCGCCGGCGATGTCGGCGCAGTTCTCGTACAGCCGGACCGGCAGCGCGTACAGCTGCGTCCTCAGCTCGGTGTCCGCGCCGTACATGTCGGCCTCCGCGAGGATCTGCCATCGTTGAGCCGGAAAGCAGAGACCTTGCAGAACATGTTGAAGCCGCGGAAGTATCTCGTCGATCGCCATACCCATTCCCATCTGTGACCCAGCTGGTCGGGTTCCCACGTGGACGAGACGGAAACACCTCGGAGCGGTGGCTATCGGGCGCTGGTGAGGACTTCTCGGTAGAGCTGGAGGTAGCGCTCCGCCATGACCGCCGGACTGAAACGGGTGGTGGCCTCCTTTGCACACGTGGCCGGGTCGATCTGTCGGCTCGCGGCGAGTTGATCGGTGAGGTCGTCTTCGTCGTCGGGGGTGGCGAGCAGTCCGGTGCGGCCGTGGTCGACGAGTTCGGGGAGGCAGCCGCGGCGGAAACCGACGACAGGGCAGCCCAGTGCCAGTGACTCGGTGACCGCGGTACCGCCGGGTTCGTCCCAGGTGATGGGGAACAGTGCGGCGCGGGCGGTCGCGAGCAGGTGTTGGAGTCGGATGCCGGTGACGGTGCCGATCCACCGCACGTGCATGCCGTCCACGTGTGGAGCGATGGCGTCGCGCCAGTAGCGCACGTCGGGATTGGTGAGCAGCGCCGGGTCGGCGAGTGCTCGGTCGAGGCTGTCCTGGTCGTGGTACGCGCCGACGGGGCCGGCCAGAACCAGCGGCCAGCCGAGTCGGCGCGCGGCGCGAACCGCGACGTGCTGGCCCTTGCACGGCGTGATTCGGCCGAGGACCACGACGTGCTGGTCCTTGGCCGGCAACGGTCTTCGGTCTGCGCCCTGCGCGAGTGGGGTGGCGAGGTGGACGTGGCCCAGGCTGCGGGCACGCAGCGACGCCGGGGCTTTGCGGAGCTGGTCGGCGGAGACGCCGTTGATCCACAGTCGGTCGCCGCAGTCGAGGCTGGCGTAGAAGTCGCGGTGCTTGCCGAGGTCCCAATGGGTCGTGTGCAGGGTCGGTACATCGGCCACGGCGAAGGTGCTCAGGCCAACGACTTCGACGTGGTCGTGGACCATGTCGATGTCGGTCCGCCGGCGGAGTTCGGTGAGGACTCGGTGTAGGTGGGCGTGCGCGATGCCGGAAACCTGGTTGTACGGCTCGAGTAGGTGCCCGAACTGGCCACGTTCGTAGAGTGTGATCGTCTCGTCGACGGCGAGGTTGCTCGCTCCCACGGTCGCGAGTACTACGCGGACGCCGCGTCGGCGTAGCTCCGGGACGAGTGTGGCGATCACATTCTCGATCCCGCCGTAGCCGTTGGGCGGGACGGGCAGCCACGGTCCGGCGTTGATCAGTACGGTCATGCTCATGGCTGACGCACCGCCAAGGTCGCGAGGGGCGGTCGTTCCGCAACGGACAATGGTGTAAGGACGATGTCTCGGTCCACGCCGGACACCGAGGTGCCTCGACGGAACTGGGTGAGGGTCGTCGAGACCAATGGGTCGGTCAGTTGTCCGTCCCTGGCCAAGCGGTCGAAGACGGTCAGCAGGATCTGGCTCGCCATGACACCCAGTTGGTGCGTGCTCTGGTGGCGGTGTCGGCGTACGCCGAGGTCGACCTGGCCCAGCGAGTCGAGCCCGTACAGGTCGAGCAGGTCGATGAGGTGGGCGATCTCCACGCCGTAGTGCGCGACGAACGGAAGACGCACCAGCACGTCGCGCCGGCCGGCGTATTCGCCGGCCAACGGCTGGATCATGCCGGCGAGCCGTGGCCAGAACAGGTTGAGCAGCGGGCGCGCTACGAGCTCGGTGACCCGTCCGCCGCCGTCTGCGTCCACATCGGATCCTTGCGTCAACGGCCGGTGGTAGAAACCCTTGACATAGCTCACATTCGGCTCGGTCAGCAGCGGACCGAGCAGCCCGACGACGAAGCGTGGCGAGAAATCGTGCAGATCGCCGTCCACGAAAGCGACCAGGTCTCCGGTGCTCGCGGCGAGCCCTTTCCAGAGGGCTTCGCCCTTACCCGACATCGGCTCGAGCCCGGGAAGCACGTCATCCTGACGGATGACAGTGGCGCCGGCGGCCTCGGCGACCGCAGCAGTCCGGTCCTGTGACCGCGAGTCAACCACGATCACCTCGTCGACCAGTTCGGTGCGCTCCATCAACGCGTTCCGCACGGTCGCCACAATGGTCCCGACGGTTTGTTCCTCGTCGCGGGCCGGGATGACCACACTGACCCGCTGCCCACACTTCAGCGCAGCCAACTCCCTGGGCTGCCACTGCATGGCGCGGTAGCTGCGCCGGGGTAACCAGTCGTCCATCGCAGTCCGTAGTTCCTCGGATACGTTCATCGCAACCACCCCTCTCGTGGCCGGGGAAATTCCCTGTCTGTCGCGTTTGAACCCAGCAGACCCGGCAATTTCCCAGGCGTGACCGAATGCCGAATCGGGTTCGTCGGCGCAGGTGGTGTCGCGCAACGACACGCCCGAATGCTGAGCGAGTTCACCCATGTACGACTGGTTGCGGTGACGGACCCGGTGCCCGGCAGGAGTGAGCAGTTCGCCACGACCTTCCGGACCCGAGTCGCGTCGGGCGTGCCCGAGCTGTTGTCCGCCGGCCTGGACGCGGTTTACGTGTGCGTACCACCGTTCGCGCATGGCCCGATCGAGGAGGCCGTGGCCGGCGCGGGACTCGCGATGTTCGTGGAGAAGCCGCTAGGCCTGGACACATCGACCGCCGAACGCGTGGCCGAGGCGATAACCCGGGCGGGCGTGGTGACCGCTGTCGGGCATCACTGGCGCTATGCCGATATGGTGCGTCGCGCCGAGCAGTTGCTGGAGGGACGTGCGGCGCGGCTGGTCGTTGGAACGTGGCTGGACAAGGTGCCGCCCGTGGCGTGGTGGGCACACCGGAACCGGTCGGGTGGGCAGGTGATCGAGCAGGCCGTGCACGTGCTCGACCTGGCCCGGGTGCTGGCCGGCGAGGTGACCGAGGTGTGCGCGATGGCCGACGGCGCGCCGCCCACACCGGACGCCGATGTGGACGGGGCCACCGGAGCCGTTCTGCGATTCGCCCACGGCGCGGTCGGCACACTGGCCGCCACCTGCCTGCTGCGCAGCAAGCATCGCGCCGGGCTGGAGCTGTACGCCGACGGTCTGGCGCTCACCTTGACCGAGGACGGCCTGCTGGTCCAGGAAGACGCGGACCCGTCCTGGCTGGCGGTGGACCCCGACGAAGCCAAACGTGCGGTCGACAAGGCCTTTGTAGACGCGGTACTCGGTCGGTCCGATGACGTTCGGGCGCCCTACTCCGATGCGTTACGCACCCACCAGCTCGCCTGCGCGATCGCCGACTCCGCGGCGAGACGGCAGCCAGTCAGAGTGGGAGAGGAGCGTCGTGTCTGACATCGACCGCGTGTTGATGATCGAGGCGCCGGGCCAGGCTGCGATTCGCACCGAACCCGCCGCGCCGTTGGTTGAAGGCTCGTTTCGGGCCGACACGCTCTACAGTGGACTTTCCATCGGCACGGAGCTCAGCTTCTTCAAGGGCACCAACCCTTTCCTGTCGACCCGGTTCGATGCCGAACTCGGGCTGTTCCGTCCGGGGCAGGGGGAGACCGGGTACCCGGTCCGCAAGCTCGGCTACATGGAGGTCGCGACCGTCACGGCCAGCCGGTCCGCGGGGATCGCAGAAGGCGCCATAGTGGCGATGACCTACGGCCACCGGTCGGGCTATCGAGGTGACCCGCTCGTGGACCGCGTAATACCGCTGCCGGCCGACCTCGACCCGGTGCTCGGCATCTACGTTGCCCACATGGGGCCGATCTGCGCCAACGGCCTGCTGCACGCAGCCGCCGAGCTACACGGCACCGACGTGCGCAGCCTTGCCGACGGAGTTCGCGCGCGCCGGGTCGCGGTAACCGGCGCCGGCGTCGTCGGCCTGCTCACCGCCCTGTTCGCCCGCCGCCACGGCGCGGCCGAGGTCGTCATCGTCGACCCGACCGCGCAGCGCCGAGCCACCGCCACCGCGCTCGGCTTCGAGGCAATACACCCCGACGTCGACGACCCGGCCGTTGAGCTGAAGCACCGTTGGCGGCACGCGGCCGGCGACCGGGGCGCCGACGTCGTCTTCCAATGCCGTGGCCGGCCCGCGAGCCTCGCCCTTGCGTTGCGGCTGCTCCGCCCGCAGGGCACCGTCATCGACCTGGCCTTCTATCCGGGCGGCGCCGGCGACCTACGGCTCGGCGAGGAGTTCCACCACAACGGGCTCTCAATCAGGTGCGCCCAGATCGGCCGAGGGCCGCGCGGCACCGCCCACCTGTGGGACCGAGAACGCCTCTCGGCCGAGACCATCGATCTCCTGCGCGCCGACGGCACCGCTATCACCACCCACCTCATCACCGACCTGCTACCGATCGAACGAGCGTCTGATCTGTTCACCGACCTGGCCAACCGCCGCCGGCACGTACAACAGGCCGTACTCACCTTCGACGACTCCGAAGGTCGCGAACGGCGGTGACACCAATTCGACCTACGAGACGTCCTCAGGTGTCCATGCCTAGGGCTTCGTCGACCGTGGCGCAGATCGTCAGTACGTGGTCCAGGCCGGTGATCTCGATGGCCCGACGCGCAGGGCGGTTTCCGGCGACCACACGCAGCACGCCGGGCCCGGCGGCCTTGTTGACTTCGACCAGCGCACTGAGGCCACGTGAGCCCAGAAAGGTCAGACCGTCCAGATCGACCACGAGCACGGCGGGCTTACCCTGCAGGACGTGTCTGAGTCCGGTCAGGAACTGTTCCTCGGTGCCGAGATCGACTTCTCCTGCCACTTCCCACACGACATCCCGCCCGGCCTGCCGCGATCGGATGGCGAGTTTCGGAGAGGGTTCGGAAAGATCACCGACGGCCTCATCATCGGGTCCGATCATGATGGCATCTCCAGGGTGTACGCCGACTCAAGCGGTCGGCGTGAGCGTCACCGGCCTCGT
The DNA here is from genome assembly GCA_963841395.1 of uncultured Actinomycetota bacterium. Taxonomy (GTDB): domain Bacteria; phylum Actinomycetota; class Actinomycetes; order Mycobacteriales; family Pseudonocardiaceae; genus Actinophytocola. Next base: position 195,405 of record CAWJCX010000050.1, on the reverse strand, counting down.
ATGCTGCTGCGACTTGCCTGACCCCAACGGATGGCAACCAAAGTACGCCGATGCTCGCTGTTGAGCACCTGGCGGGATGTGCTCCGCGGCGGCGCATCGAATCAGGTTTCGCGCTGCACGACGTAGTGGCGGGCTGGTTCGGCGAAATGGCCAAACGGCGTCGTTCCTACTCGGAAAACGTCGGCGTCACAGGCCGTAACCGTATCGGGTCAGGACCTCTCGAACCGCAGTGCGGCCACGCATCGGTCGTACTTGGCCTCGAGCTGTGCGACGTGGGGCCGCGGGACAGGACGGCGTCGGAGAACCGGCGCAGGTACCAGCGCGCGGAGAGCTGGCGTTGCCCGGTACCGGGCGAGCCGGGATCTTCGCCGAGCGCCACCTTGATCATGTAGTGATGGTTGGGGAGCCGTCGACCTGCTCGAACAGTTCCGCGTGTGCCTGGGAGTGCCGGGGGTTGATCTCCAGCACGTTGATCTCGCCGCTGTCCGGATCGCAGAAGAACTCGATGCTGAACGTGGCGTCGTCGAAGCCGATCTTCTCCATGAGCCGCCGCGACACGTCGGCCAGCCGGTGCTGCACCTGCTCCGGCAGCTGGGACGGGTACTGGTGGCGCAGGAAGCTGGAGACACCCAGGTAGATCAGCGAGTCCAGCACGCCGTAGACGACGGCGTTGCCGTGCTGGACGTAGCCTCCACCGCTGCCCGGTTCCCGGGCAGCGCACGCTCGGCCAGCACCGCCTGACCGCCGGCCTCGGCGTCCTCCCGCGGCAGCTCGGCCTGCTCGAACAGATACTTGAAGGGCTCGCCGACCCGCGCGATGCCATTCCGCAACTCGGCCATGGCCTCGGCGAACTCCTGGTCGTCGGTGACCTCCTGTTACATGAGCCTGCTCCGCATCCCTCGCACTGGCCATGACAGACGCCGTCGAAGGCGCCGCTCTGCAGGCAGCTCAGCTGGTGCGAGCCATCGACAGCCGCGACGTGATCGGCCAAGCCAAGGGCATTCTGATGAGCCGTGGCGGAATCACCGCGACGAGGCAGTCGATCTCCTGCGTCGCACCTCCCAGGAACTCAACGTCAAACTTGCCGACCTCGCCGAAATCCTGGCCGTCCGGCACAACGAACTCGACTGACAGTGGGCGCGGCGGCATGAGTTTGATCTGACCGCCGACGGGGAATTACGTGGCGATATCACTACTGTGAGCCGCTTGGCTGCGCGAGACAGCGTCACCAGGAGGCACGCCAAAGGAGTCCAGTTGATCATTCTTGGAGTGGTGTTACTCATCATCGGATTCATCGCCAAGATCTCCATCCTGTGGACGATCGGCATCGTGCTCGTCGTTGTGGGTGCGATCCTCGCGATCCTGGGCGGCACTGGCCGTCGGGTCGGTGGCAGGGCGCACTGGTTCTGAGTTCAGATTTGACGCCGGACGGCGGCTACACCCGGCTGCGAGTCGGGTATAGCCGCCATCCACGTCGTCTGTTGACAAGAGAACGACGCGGAGCGGATGAGGCAGGATTTCGCGCAGGCCAAGCTCGACTACTCACCGGCCAGTGAGTTCAACGATCTGGGCGATGCCGCCGGACGAGTTCGGCGCGTGGGCCGGTGCGATCGGCACGTTTGCCGCGGTCGTTGTCGCATTGTGGGTCGCGATCAGCGACACGCGGCGACGAGATCGCCAGGCCGCGGATCAGCTGAATAGGCAGGCGCGAACGGTGACAGCCAGGGCCGAGTTGGTGCCTGACGAAGCGCCTTACGGACCTCCAAGCACGCATCACATGGCAATTATCATCGAGAATCACGGTATTCTGTCTGTTACTCGGATGATTCTCAAAGGCGTTGTCACGTCGGTCGATGATAAGCCGTTTGCGGACTCGTACACCCAAGGCGTTCAGGCGATACCGGACGACGCCGGTAACCCGGACCGTTGTCTGGTTCCGAGACGCCAACGGACGCCCGCGACGGTGGGCGGATGCGTTTGATCACCTCGAAGTGCATCGACGTTCCGACCCTAACCCGAAGGCATAGCTCCGCTCAAGATCAGCGCCACACAGCGCGGCTGAGGCGCTGTTGCTGCTTTACGCACAGTCGATCAGCCGCATCGCCCGACTCGCCAGCGGCGACGCACCGAGGAAGACGGCCAAGTCCTTTCAAACTTGGCGATCTGCCCGTCCACCGCCCAGGCCGCGCGTCAGGATGTCCGGGTATGCCCCGCGCCGGTCAGGGGAATCCTCGAGCATCATCGAACTGGGGCGATTTGCAGGACTGGAGGGGGCCGAGACGGCCTGCGAAGAGACGCGTTCTCACTGCTGCCTGCGCGGCGGCGACTCTCGCTGCCGCAACATTCTTAGCGCCTGCCGTCGGCACCGCCGATGCCGAGACGGGCGACTACATCGTGGTGCTCGCTCCGGGCGCCGATGCCTCGGAGCTGTCGGGGCAGCGACAGGGTCGGGTCAGGAGACAGAGTGCGAACGGCGCACAGCCCTCGAGATGGCGCCCGATGATCTCGCGCGCCTGCTCGTCGGTCTCGTGCGCCACGTTCCGCGTGTGACCCACCGTCACATCATTGACAGTCGCGCGTGGCACCGGGATCGCTACTCGCCGGGTACGGACGCGGTCAGTGCCTCGACCGGTCGGACCACGCCGAAGCCGACCTGGTCGTTCCATCCGCCGACGGCGTCGGGGTGTGCCGATGTGCTCTCGATCCGGTTCATCACCTGGCGGGCGTCGAGCTCGGGCCGGTGCTGCCGGACGAGTGCGGCCAACCCGGCGACGTAGGCCGCGGCGTAGCCCGTGCCCTCGATGGGCCGCACCTCTCCCTCGGCCGTGAAGGCCTGATTGGTGAGGCCCGATGACGCCGGGTCCAGGGTGGTGATCTCGGTGCCGGGTGCGGCGACGCCGACCCACGGTCCCCGCACCGAGAAGTCCGCCACCTTGCCTGAGCGCGTCGTCGCCGCGACCGTGAGCACGTCCTCGGAGAACCAGGCCGGGGTCGGGACGACGGTCGGACGGTTCGGGTCGCCGTTGTTCTGGCTCCGGCAACCGTCGGCGTTCCCGGCGGCGGCCACCGCGACCGCGTCCTTCTTGTCGACGGCGTAGTGCACGGCCTGCTGCACCGCCTTCTCGGCGGCGGTGATCGGGCCCACGCCAGCCGGGCGGCAGGACGTCACCGTGATCGCGATGACGTCCGCGCCCGCGTTGGCCGCGCCGACGATGGCCTGCGCCAACGTGTTGAGGGTGCCCGCCGCGCGGTGATCCGCGCCGTCGCCGAAGACGAAGTTGGCGCTCTGCTGGCGGATGGCGAGGATGTCGGCCGCGGGGGCCACTCCTTGGAAGCCGTTCGAGCCGCTGGCGGCGGCGATGAGGCCGGCCTTCTCCGTACCGCTGCCGTCGCAGTCCTGCTGTTCGTACGGGGTCACGTAGTCGTGTCCGCTCGCCAGCCGTTGTCCCAACAGCGGGTGCGGGTTCACGCCGGTGTCGATGACCGCGACGGTCTGTCCGCTGCCGGTGGCCAAGTCGTGCAGGCGAGCGAAGTCGAACCGTTCCTGGCCCCAGGACGGCCGCACGTCGACCGAACCGGCGCCCGACGATACGACGCACATGGTCTGCTGCCGGTAGGCGACGTCCGGCTTGCCGGTGTCGACGGGTGGCGGGGTGTCAGCAGGTGGCGGCGGGATGACGAGGTTGGCGATCTGTTCCTGACTGGCCCCGGTCGGTCGGTAGTCGCGCTTCGCCGGCGAGTTGAGGGGCGTGTCGTCGGCGGTGTCGTCGGCCGAGTCGTTGGGACGTACCGCGAAGAAGGCGATCGCCGCGACCACGACCAGCACGACCGGAACGACGACGATCCGCTTGCGGAGAACAGCGGCCAGGCGCCTCCGGTCACGGGTCGGCAGCACGCGGGTGTCCTGGGCGAACCGGCCGACCAGGTTGGGCACGGTTGGTCGATCTGCCGGTAAGTCGCTGAGCAGACCCTTGATCACCGAGGCGAGCGATCCGTCACAGCGGGTCGGCTCGGGAGTGTCGTGCAGGATCGCGTACAGCGTCGCCGCCGCGGTGTTGCGTTCGTACGGCCCGTACCCCTCCACCGCGAAGAACAGCACCGCGCCGAGCGCCCACAGGTCCGAGCGCGCGTCGGCGTCCTCGCCGCGCAGGCGCTCCGGGGCGATGTAGGCGAGGGAGCCGACGACCTCGCCGGTCTTCGTCACCCGGGTGTCCTCGGTGGACTGCGCGATGCCGAAGTCGGTCAGCTTCACCTGACCGTTGGGCAGCACCATAATGTTGCTGGGCTTGACATCCCGGTGCACCACGCCCGCCGCGTGCGCGGCGTCCAGCGCGGACAGCAGCTGCTTTCCCAGCTGGGTGACGGCATCCTGGGGAAGCGGGCCCTTGCGCGCGACCAGGTCCGACAGCGTCGGCGCCTCGATCAGCTCCATCACGATGTAGGCATCGCCGTCGTCGCGGAGCACGTCGTACACCGTGACGACGCCGGGGTCGCTGAGGCGGCCCGCGGCGCGGGCCTCGCGCAGCACGCGGGTCTCGAACTTGGCCCGGTCCTTCGGTGCCACGTCGTGCGGCAGGCGCAGCTCCTTGATCGCTACGCGACGGCCCAGCATGCGGTCCTCGGCCAGCCAGACGACCCCCATACCTCCACGGCCGAGTTCTCTGACGACCAGGTATCTGTCGGCGATCGTTCGCTGATCCGTCGGAGTTCCCTCTGCTGGCCGGTTGGGCTGGTCGGTCACGGGGGGATGCTACAGCCAGCGACAGATCCGTCACGGCCGCTCGGGCCAGCACCGCCTATCGTTGGTGATCGCGGATCGGCATGTGTTCGGTGCCGTCTGGGCTCAGCGCCCATGCGAGCCAGACGACACTCCGGTATGTCCGTCTTCATCAGCGGCCAAGACGTCATTGAGGCGATCTCACCAAGCGTTGAAGATCGTTTGGAGTGACACGGGGTAGATCGTCCATATCGGACAGTGGTGGAAGAAGTGTGGAGTCCCAGGTAGATGGGTTCTCACCACATGAGCAGCATCTACCCGAAGGACTCCACGTGATTGCCTATGGTGCCACGCTCGACCCATCTCGGGACCTGGTCGCCTATGTCACTTCGCTGCTGGCCGTCCGGCGCCGCGCTCGCGGTACCCGACGACGCAGCCGAGTGCTGAGCTGAGGCAAGCAGGCGCTGTTCGCGCTGGTCTGGTTCCGCAAGCGAGAGGACCGCACCGTGTTGGCCGCAGGGTTCGGGATCGGCCGCGCCACGGCTTACCGGTACCGAGACAGGCGGTGGCGGTGCTGGCTGTCGAGGCTCCTGAGCTGTCTGGCGCCCTGCGACGTGCCCAGCAGGAGGGATGTTCGCACGTCATCCTAGACGGAAAGATCGGTCGACACCGACCGGTGCCGCGAGAAGACGATCAGCCGCAAGGGCAAGGTCATCGATGTGTGGTACTCCGGCAAGCGTCACGACTTCGGCGGCAACATCCAGGCAGTGATGTGCCCGGACGGGTTGCCGATCTGGGTCGGGCCGGTCGAACCCGGGTCGGTGCACGACCTGACGTGCGCGCAGGATCACGCCCTCGGCGCGCTGTATGCCGCAGCCGGCCAGGGCCTGCCGACCCTGGCTACGACGGCGCCGGGATCCACGTCCCGCTCAAGCAGCCCACCGATGGGCGCCGGCTCAGCGTGGACAACGGCATCTAAAGCAAGTTGCTCCGCGCGATGCGGGCGCTCGGCGAACGCGGCTTCGCCCTGCTGGTGGGCCGCTGGCGCGTCCTGCAGCACATCACCGCCAGTCCCAGTCCCAGTCGCATCGGCGATATCATTTCGTTACGGCAACGGCGTCGACCTCGACAAGCTGGCCCCGGTAGCCAAGCACCGTGACGCCCAGCAAGGTGCTCGGCGCGTCGTGGTCGCCGAACCGGGCGCGCACCACGTTCCAGGCTGTGACGAGGTCCGCCTGGTCAGTGCTCGCAACGTAGACGGCCGTCCGCACGACGTCTGTCAGCGCAGCCCCTGCCGCCTGCAGCGCCACCTCGAGATTGTCCATGACCTGCCGGGCCTGCCCGGCGACGTCACCGAGCGCTACAACCCGGTCGTGCTCGTCGATCGGACACGCGCCGGCGGTGTGCACAAGCCGGGCACCGGCGGGAACTACCGAGGCGTAGGCATAAGGGACAGCATCGGTCAGGCCGCTGACACGGATCAGTTCCACAGACATGACGCCGACGGTGCCACGTCTGCCGCCCGCCATACCCGATCGCGAAAGTCGCCCTGGTACTCACCTACCGACTTCGAGCACCAGTAACTGCCTTGTTGAGATCACCTCAATGGCCAGCGTAAGCGGTGGACGTCATGGAGTGAACGCACATCAACCGACCTGGATGGATCCGGAACCTTGCGCTGAGCGGGTCCCGTCACGATGCAATCGAACGATCGGGACTCGGCATGTGGAGTGCCCGTAGCGACGGCCGCAACGTCTGCGACTCAAAAACGCAGCCACCGACGGACTTCGGGTCGGTGGCATGCCCGAACGTCATATGGTTAACTGTTTGGTTCGCGAAACGGTTTACGGTCCTGCGGCGATGGGCGATACGAGGTTTGCTAGAGAAGGTCGAACAAAGGCGGGTCATGGCCAGGCTCAATGTAAAAACCGCAGTTCGGCGGGGAAGCGGTAACCCAGTCTCTAATATTATCGGCCAGCCAAGCCATGCCACCGTTGCGATGCTGCTGGCTCTGTCGGTTACGGACCAAGATGGGGCTACTGTGGATCGCCTGACCGCGGACGAGGTCCGAGTCGGTATCAGTTAATGCCTGATGTTGCTGAGCGCACTATGGCACAGATCTCGGATTTCCATCACAATGGGCCAACACTCGGTGGCACTGGTTGGTACTCGTGCATTATCAACCCACCATCTCCCGCCGGCGGCTGGTTGACAGATGAGGTTTTTTTGTGCGTCACGGTGCGGCGCGGGACCGGGCAACCCGACCGGGGTCAGGACATTCTTCTGGCGAGGTACCACCAATCCGACATAGCTAACTGAGTAGAACAAGGGTAGCGCCTTGGGCGGGGTGTTCCGGCTTCGAACCTGCGGCCGCTGCTCGATCGGCAGCACCACCGGTTGACGGATCTGCAAGGCCTACTGCAGACGACGTGGCTGCGGTTCTCCCGGTCGGAATACCCGCAGCCACCCCGTGGGTAACAGGGTTGCCGTCGGTTACCCCACACCACCACAGGACCGCAAACCGGTGGTGTAGCTTTCCTGCCGCACGGCGAACACATTGCGGTTGTCCCGGCTCTCCATCAGTGACCACAGCAGGTCGGCGCCTGAGGTCTCCCAGTAGGACAGGCTCTCACCGCCGTCCACCCATTCGTACCCGTTGCAGCCGTCCCCCGGCTGCCAGTAGTAGAGCGTGTGCCGCGCCGAGGAGTTGAACCACCAGCGGCCGTTTTGCGAGGCCACCCCATTGATGTTGTACCAGGGCAGTTGCAGTACCTGGCTCGCTGCGATGGTCTGCGGGAACTTCCCCGTGTCCGCGGCGATCGGGAACCGGACGGCTCGTGGCGCCCGGTTGGGGTACTTCGAGCAGTCCTCGACGCAGGTGTACTCGGCCGCCACGAGCGAAGAGGTCGCGCGGTCGAGGGAGATGCTCGACCAGACCAGGGGGTCGCGCGAGTAGGTGGCCGCGGTGAGCGTGCCGACCTGGGGTAGGACATAGGCGTAGTGGTGCGCGTAGTAGAGCGTGTCGGACTGGCGACCGATCTGGTCGATGGTGCCGCCGGTGTCCGTCTTCAGGATCTTGCGCATGTCGAACACGCGCACCCCGTGCTTGCTGTCGGCGACGTAGAGGTAGTCGCCGTACCAGGAAGCGCCGCCCGCGTGGCTCGGGATGTCCTTGAAGTCCGGCGCCCTCCCCGAATCGATCGGCTCGACGAGCAGAATCTTGCGGTACTTGTTCGGGTAGTCGTTGTCCCAGTCGACGAGGGTGATCCGGCTGCGCGTCTCGGTGTCACTGTCGCAGTCGTCCTTGGTGTACCAGCTGACGAGGACCAGCTGGTGGTGGTCGTAGTCGCCGCCGACGGCGTCGCGGCTGGTGGTTATTCCCTGTGGGACGTTGTGGCAGTCGGAGTTGTCGTAGTCGTTGAACCGGAAGCCACCAGGATCGGCCAGACCGTCGAGGTGGAACAACGGCGGTAGCGCCGTACGGTCGAGGTTCGCGTTCTCCATCACCGTGTGTACTGGGACGGTGGGCAGTCGCGACGCCAGCGCGTTGACGACCTCGTCGAATTGGGTGTAGTTCGCATGTAGCGTGAACAGGCTGTTGGGCAACGTGGTCGGTCCGTCCGCCGCCAAGGAATCGTCGGCCGCGGCCGGCGGTCCGGCGACCAGACCGGCCGCCAATACCGCGGCGCCGGTTAGCACAGCGATTTTCCTTGCGGCATGGCGACGCAGGTGCATGGTCGTCTCCAATATTGTGGAAACAAGCGGCCAGGTCACGTTATGGCTCAGCTTCCTGAATCACAATCGCCCTGCGCCGAACGGACTCACCCTTCACCGGTTCGACGATCCCGCGGGTGGAAGGCGTCGTCGGGCAGTCTTCGCAGCAGGAACGTGTCGCTGTCGGGTAGGTCGAGGCGACCGCTCAGTACGTACGTGCCGCAGTCGTTGCGCGTCATCGTTGTCGGTGCGGGATCCGGCCACGGGTGGGACGCGGTGACGTGGGCAGTGGTCCAGCCGTCGTCCGAGTGAAGCGTGAGTACGCGATTGCCCACGGAGTTGTCGACGGCGTGCAGGGAGCCGTCCACGTCGAGCAGCAGGCCGTCCGGCATGCCTATATCCGCGTTGACCCGAACCTCGACGAGCACATCACCCACGAGTTTGAACAGCGCGCGACGGGTCGAATGAGCGATGAGTAGGAGTGCGTCCGGAAGCGACACGATGCCGTTGGCGCCGTTGCGTCCGCCGGCGGGTTCTAGCCGGTCGTCGCGGAACAGAATGTTCGGAGTGCCGTCGAGTGGGACTCGGTAGACCGCGCCGGCGAGCGAGTCGGTGACGAACGCCGTGCCGTCGCCGGCGAGCGCGACGTCGTTGCCGAAGTGGTCGTGGTCCGGGTCGAGCGCACCGAGGTCGTGGTAGGCGATCCGATGTCCACTGTGGACATCGTAGATCCCGAGCCCGGCGGTCTTGTTGACTGTGCCGGGAGTGCTTCGCTCGCTGAAGCCGATGTCACCGTTCACGACCAGCAGTCGCTCGCGCTGCTGGTCGACGGCCAGGCCCATTGTCATGATCAGGGCTGGGTCGTCGACCAGCGTGCGTACGGACCCGTCGGGTAGCACGACCGACACGGTCCCGCGGGTGACCGAGCCGACCAGGAACCGCTCCTGATCCGGTGAGTACGCCACACCCTCAGGGTGTAACCGCGGCGCCGACCCGGTCACCAGGTCCGGACAGGGGCGCGACACGGGCTACTCGGCCCGTGTCAGGCCGGTGCCGTTGTCTGCCGTGAGCGCGAAGTCCTGCCGCAGCAGGCCGGTCGGGGCCGCGCCGGGCGAGTCGAGGATCACGGAGACGCCACGCACCCGGACCACGTACGTACCGGTCGCCGGGGCGGCGATCGTGATCCGCTGGACGTTGTTCGTGGCTGTGGGGAACGGCGTCAGGTCGCCGTCGAGCACGGTGCCGTCGGGCGTTTCCAGCTGGAGGTACAGCTGGTTGGTCAGCCCGCCGTTGCCCATCGCGGACGGCGCGTCGGTCCAGGCGAGCGTGACGTTCAGCGGGGCAGCGGGGTCGACGCTCTCGATCCGGTACCGGCGCATTTCACCGGTCGCCACCGCTTCGCCCGGTTCCTGCACGAACAGCATCTCCTGCCGCGGACCAGGGTTGACCGACCGCGCCAGGTTCACCCGGCCGAAGCCGCTGACGTTGTTGGGACCGCCCGGCACCTCGCCGGGGAACTGGCCGGTCATCGGCACGGCGCCGTTGACCAGGAACGCCTTGATCAGCGCACCGGACGGCGTCGCGTGCCCCCGCTGCTCGACCAGGTGCTGCCGGACGATCACGGCCGTGCCTGCCACGAGCGGGGTCGCCATGCTCGTCCCGCCGCTCCAGCAGTACAGGTCGCGCAGCGGGTGGCCGGCGGGAAGCCGGCCCCAGAGCGGCGTCTTGTCCGCGGGGAACCGCGACGAGAGCGTGGACGCGATGTTGGTGCCGGGCGCCACCACGTCCGGCTTCGTCCGCTCGCCGTCCACCGGTCCGCGCGAGGAGAACGCGGCCATGCCGTCGACGTCGTCGGACACGTGCCCGGCCGCGGCGAGGGTCGGCCACCTGAGCTGGTTCCAGTCGGCGTCGACACCCGGCGCCGGGGTGGATCCGTGCGGCCGGTCGTTCTCGCTGGCACCGACCGTGAGGCAGTTCTTCGCCGTGCCGGGGGAGCCGACCGAGTCGAGGTCGATCAGCCCGTCGCCCCCCTTGTCCTCACCCGAATTGCCGGCCGAGAACACGATCAGGATGTCGGGGTGGGTCCACATGAACTCGTCGACCGCGCGGGCATTGTCGTTGTAGTCGCCGGCCACCGCGGCGCCCCACGAGTTCGTGTGGACGCGCACGCCGGCGTCGTACGCCTGCGCGAACAGCTCGCCGAGGTCCGCCGGCAGGCCCCAGAGGCTGATCGCCGGCGGCGGCCAGCCCTGGGGGACGGGAATCCCGGCAGCCCGCAGCTCGTCGGCGCTCTTCCAGCGCACCTCCTGCTCGATCGCCTGGAAGAACACCTCGGCCGCGGGTGCGGTGCCGGCCGGGACCATGTCGGCGCCCAGCGCGACCGCGGCCGCTCCGTTGCCCAGCACCGAGCCGGTGACGTGCGTGCCGTGCCCGGAGTTCCGGTCGACCGGACCGTCGTCGCCCGGCGGCACCTGCAGGAGGTCCGCGAGCTCCTGGCGGGCCGGCCAGCTGACGATCCCCGCGACCCGGCCCCGGACATCGGCGTGCACGGTGGCCGGATCGCCGGTGTCCAGACCCGAGTCCGCGATGCCGACGAGCTGGCCGGCACCCGCGAGGGCCGTCCCGGCGAAGGTGTGGCCGGACGGCACGCCCATCACCGCGGCCGCCTTGTCGTTGTGCCACTCGGGCAGCTCGTGCGGGAGGATCGCCTGGACGCCCTCCTGGGTGGCCAGCCGCGCGAGGTCCTCGGTGCGCACGCTGGCGACGAGGGCTCGGCCGCTGACCGACACGACGCTGCCGTGCTCCGCACGGATCCGGCCCGCCAGCTCCTCCGCGCTCTCGCCGGGGAACACCGACACCTCGACCAGCCGCGCGTCGCTGTCCGCCGGACCGTCCGGCACCCCGGTCGGGACGGCCAGCTCGCCGACGTCCAGGCTTCGCCGCCGCTCGCCGCGCAGGCGCGGGGAGAGCTTCATCGCGGGCCGGTACGGCGTGATGTCGTCCACCCACGGCAGGTCCCGCAGCCGCGCCACCTGTTCCGGCCGCACGCCGACCAGCAGCGTGAAGTTGGCGAGACTGTCGTGGACCTCCGCACCGTGCTCGCGGAGCTGGTCGAGCCATTCCGGTGCCGGCGGGCCGACCAGCTTCAGCAGGTAGTAGGCCGTGCGGTCGGGCGAGGGTGCCACCTCGGCGGTGTCCTGCGCCAGTACGGCATCGGCGAAGGCGAACGAGTTGCCCGCGACCTGCACGGGTTGCTCGGGCAGCGGCGTCGCTTCCACACCCGCCTGCTGCAGCGCTGCCACCTGTTCGTCGGTTCCGCGCACCAGCACGGTGTCCGGGTACTCGGCGAGGACCTCGACCCCGCTCTCGCTGATCGCCGTCGGCGCGTCACCGGTCCGCGCGTTCACCAACAGTCGTGTTGACATGTCGCTCACCGCCGCTGTCCATGGGTCGTAACCCGGACATCGGTGCGTTTATCAGGCCGTTAGGCCATGACCGCCTTTACCACCCGTAGCGGTGACCCGGCCACGACCCGGCACGACCACCACGTCTCGGCTTGGCATATCAGCAGGTGAGTGCCACAAGGCCGTGGGACGTGAGGCTGACTGGACGTTCCAACGGGCCGAGCCGTTGTTCGATCGCGATCAGGTGTTTGGCCTCGAGCCGTTCGAGCTCGCCGTTCCAGTTGATCGGAACGCCGCCGGCGGCGCCTTTCCAGCGGTAGCCGGCGGGGCCGCCCCAGGCGCCGGTGTGGAACTCGACGTGGCCGCATGCAACTTGCTCCAGCGCCTGGCGCGCTCTGTCGTCCATCTAGCACCTCCGAATGTGACAGCACAGCCTGCACCGGACCGGAGCGACGAGACATCGCGCAATGTACGTATATCGGAACGACAGTGGTGCTGCCCGTTTCCAGAGTTGGTCGTAGCGCCTGGTGGTCAACGGCCGGCCGTCCCGGAATCGCAGCAGCGGATCGCCGGACACGACCGCGCCGCGGGCGGCGGCGCGGTCGACCAGGCAGTTCGCGAGGCGGGGTGATGGGCTGCCAGCGGACCGTGCTGTGCTTCTCGCGCAGTTTGACCAGGCCGCTGACGCGGGCGGTGGTGTTGACTCGCCGACGGTCGGTGGCCGAGCCAGCGCGAAGTGGTTGCGTATCAGTCGATCTCTGGGCGGTGCGAGTCGGCGCGCCTTCGCCGCCACACGCCGGGCGCCACGCCGACCTCCCGTTTGAACGCCCGGTTGAACGCGGACTCGGATTGATAGCCGACGGCGACCGCCGCGCGCGCCACGGTCGAGCCGCCCTGGAGCATGCGCGCGGCGACCTGAAGTCGCCAGCGGGCGAGGTAGCCCATTGGGGGCACGCCAACGTAGGCGACGAACCGGTCGGCGAAGGACGAGCGGGACATACCCAACTCGTGTGCGAGGCTTTCCAGGCTCCATGGCTCCGCGAAGCGGCCGTGGATGACCCGCAGCGCTGAGCCGACCTCGCGGTCGCGAAGGCCGGCCACCCAACCGCGTGCTTCGGGGGGCAGGCTGTCAATGTGCGCTCGGAGGGCCTCGACGAACATGACTTCCGACAACTTGGCCAGCATCGCCTCCTGTCCCGCGTCGGGGCTGTCCCTTGCTTCGAGTGCGGCGTCCAGCAGACCGCCGACCCACTGCCAACTGCGCGCCGAGACCGGTGCGTGCACCAACCGCGGCAGGGAGGCCAGCAACGGGTTGAACGGGCGGGTGTCGCACCCTAGGAAGCCGCACACGAACCGGCACCGGGCGCCGTCACTTCCGCGGTTGACCGAGATGGGGAAGGGCAGGGCCTCGGTCACCGGGCGGTAGTAGAGCGAGAAGTCGGGCCGCGCGCGCATCCCGGGCGCCGAGGCGAGGATGTTCGCGTCGCCGGCCGGGTAGATGACCATTTCGCCTGCCTGCAGCAGTACCGCCGAGTCTGGGTCCGCTACGGCCTCGGCCCAACAGCAGCCCTCGATGACGATGTGGAAGGCGATGACGTGATCGGAGTCCCCGCTCACCTTCGCCGCGATCACCTCCGTCGAGGGACTTTCGGTCACGAATGGCGAACGCGCGTCGATGTCGAAGAACACCGCCCCGGTCAGGCGCACGGCGAGTAGGACGTCGGAAAGGACATCCACAGCTACCTCCCGACACTCTCGGTACGTCCCCAACCGGATGCCACCGCCCCAACCCCGGCCCGGCAACCCCGCCATCGTCCCTCATCCGGACCTGCGATCAGCCTCGAAACCCAGTGCTGGCACCGCAGGACACCCGGGAGCCTGCGCGGAGCGGACAACAGGTCGGCGAGTGGGCCCAGGATTGGCCCGTTGCGCCATGTGTCCGCCCCCGCGCTTCACTGCCTACCTGCCGTCGACCGACGTGGGGTGCACGACCTCCGCGGTGATCACGAGCAGTAGTACGAGAAGCCTTCGTCGCAGCTGCACGGCCATTACCCGTTCTCCCCGCAGATGACGAACGCGTTCGCCTCGGTCGCGCCGTTGGCCGCCGTCACCGTCGACCGGACCGTGACCGGGGACTGCGGGGTACAGCTCTCGTTGATCGACAGGCGGCCGTCGAACGCGGGGCGGTGAGTTCCGTTGACGTACCACCGGACCGAGACGGTGCCGGTGCCGAAGGCGTGGCTCATCGTGCAGCGCAGCCCCGACAAGGTCCCGCACCAGAAGCCGGTGACCACCGGACCGTAGGGTCGGTACAGCAGCCGGTTCGGCGAACCCGACCCGACGTTCGCCAACCGGCCGAACGTCGCGTTCTCGACGATCGCCTCCTGCACCTCGCCGGGCGTGGCGCTCGGTCTCTTGGCCAGGAAGAGCGCCGCCGCGCCGGCCACGTGCGGGGTGGCCATCGACGTGCCGGACTTCTCGTCCAACGCGGTGTCGCTGGTATTCACGGCAGAAATGATGTCCCGGCCCGGCGCGAAGACGTCGACGCAGGGGCCGATGTTGGAAACGCTGTACCTGGCGTCGTTCTCGTCCGTCGCGCCCACCGTGATCGCCGGCCCCACCCTCGCGGGCGTCTTCTCACAGGCGTCGCGGCCGTCGTTGTTGCCGGCGGCGATCGCGTAGGTGACCCCGTCGGCGATGGAACCTCGGACGGCGTCGTCGATGGCGTCCGAGCCGTCCCGTGTCAGGCTCATGTTGGCCACGGCAGGTGTCACGTGGTGGGCGGTCACCCAGTCCACGCCCTCGACGATGCTGGAGACGGTGCCGTGGCCCTCGCAGTTGAGCGCCTTGACGGCGATCAGGCGGACGCCTTTGGCCACGCCGTAGGTGGCGCCGCCGATGGTGCCGGCGACGTGGGTGCCGTGTCCGTGGCAGTCGCTCGCGTCGTTGTCGTCGTTCACGGTGTCGCGGCCGTACTTCGCCCGGCCGCCGAATTCGTTGTGGGTGATGCGGATGCCGGTGTCGATGACGTAGACGTATACGGCACTCGCCGTGGTGTCGTAGGTGTACTTGCCGTCCAGTGGCAGCGTCCGTTCGTCCACCCGATCGAGCCCCCACGACGGGGGATTGTCCTGTGTGGCGGCGAGCCGGACCACGTGGTCCTGCTCCACGTAGGCCACCGCCGGGTCGGCGGCCAGCCGTGCGGCCCGCTTCTCGTCCATCGTCGCGGAGAAGCCGTTCAGCGCATGACGGAACGTGTTTCGTAGGGAGGCGCCATAGGTTCCGGCCAGCGTGTCGCTCGCGCTGACCGACGTGCCGGTCTTGAGCACCACGAGATAGCTGTCCTTGATCGCGTCCGGCCCGCCCGCGTTGCGGATCGTGCCGTCCTTCGTGGCAGTTGCCGGCTCGACCGCCGTGACCACCATCGCGGCGGTGGCGGCGGCAGTGATCAGCCCGGCGGCCAACCGTCTGGATGTGCGTACTGACATCAGTTCCTCCATGTTGGATCGGTGGTGTGTGAGTCGCGGATCGCGAGTTGGCCGGGACCGGCCAGGTCTGCATCTGGAGGGCACCGCGAGGTCGCCGAGGTGCGACGTCAGCGACTGCTCGAGGACGGTGCGGCGCCGGTCACGGCGCGATGTTCTGGTTGAACCGGAACAGGTTGTGCGGGTCGTAGCGTCGCTTGACCCGGACGAGCCGTTCGTAGTTGCCGCGGTAGGCCGCGCGCACCCGCTCCTGACCCTCGTCCATCATCATGTTGACGTACCCGCCGCCAACCGATGTGGGGTGCAGGTCCTCCCAATAGCGCTGGGCCCAATCGGTGATCGTGGTGAGGTTGGCGGGATCCGGGTCGATGCCGGCGATCACTCCGTTCCACCCGCCATCGCGGAAGGGGAACGCGGTGGCGTCCTCCGGGACACGGGCAGCGGCTCCGCTGATCGGGTAGAGGTGCATGGTCGACAGCGGGGTCGGGATGCTCTCGCCGTGCCGGCGGTGCGCGGCGATGGCCTCGTCGGTGATCTCCTCGAAGACATCGGCCTTCCAGTACCACTGGAGCCCGCGGGGGAGCAGGCCGTCGAAGGCGGACTGGAGCACGGGGAACGGCATCGGCGCCAGCCCCATCAGCAGCGGCGAGCCGTACTCACGGACCGGCGCGAGAACCGCGTCGGCCGAGTCGTGCGGCCCCGAGTAGCACCAGACGATCCCGCACACCTTCCGCGCCCACAGCTGCTCGGGGAAAGGCGCTGCCGACGGCACCTCGAGCACGCCGATCCAGCCGTTGAGCTGGTCGGGAAGACCGGGCAGCAGGTCGCGGTACCACCGGAACACCTGCTCGCTGTCGGCGATGTCGTAGAGCACGGGGCCACCGATCACCACGCCCCGATCGCCGATCGGATGGCACCGGAAGGTGAACGAGGTGACGACGCCGAAGTTGCCGCCACCGCCGCGCAGCGCCCAGAACAGGTCGGGGTGGCTTTCGGCGCTCGCCGTCACGAAGGCGCCGTCGGCGAGGACCACGTCGGCCGCCACCAGGCGGTCCACCGTCATGCCGTAGTGCCGGGTGAGGTAGCCGGAGCCGCCGCCGAGGGTGAGGCCGGCGACGCCGGTGGTCGACACGAACCCGGACGGCGTCGCCAGGCCGAAGGCGCCGGTGGCATGGTCGACGTCTCCCCAGGTGCAGCCGGCGTCGACACGGACCGTGCGGGCTGGTGGGTCGACGGTCGTGGACCGAAGTCGGGAGAAGTCGATGACCAGTGCGCCGTCCGCGGCACCGAATCCGGCACCGTGGTGGCCACCACCGCGTACCGCCAGCGGGATCTGGTGGTCGCGTGCGAAGTCGACACAGGCAATGACGTCGGCGATATCCGCGACACGCGCCACCGCCCACGGGTAGCGGTCGATCGCTGCGTTGTAGACGTGCCTGGCTTCGGCATAGCCGGGGTGGTCACGGTCGATGGTCTCGCCGCGCATGCGGTCACGCAGCCCGGTAAGCACAACGTCGGACGTGGTGTCGAAAGCGGTCATCAGCTGGCTCCCCTCTCTTGCGCCCCGCGCTCTGGTGGAACCGGTGGTTTCGAAACTAGGGAGCACGGGGCGCCGCCCGGAACGCCCCAGCGACCGGGAAACCTGCCCGTCCGTCCAACGGACAGTCGGGTAGGCGGGCACACCGGGAAGGGCCTCAACGGAGACGGTCGCGGCACTGCTCGCATCCAAGGCTCGCCCCGGCGAGGGCGGAGGTCGGCACCAGACAGCGAAGACAAGCCGGTCGCGCTGCTGTCGATCCAGCCGTACCCCGACGCGCAGACCGCCCAGGACCGACTTGTCCACGATCGCCGCGGCCGCCATGGCACACCTGACCGAATAGGCGGCCGAGGACTTCGCCTGGTCGACCAGCTCTTGCCGTGGGGTCTCGCACTTCGGTCCGCTCCCACGGCTCTTCGTCCGGCGGCCGGTTGGCCAGGCGCCGACATGCAACCGGTGGTGCCCCGCAGGCGTCCAACCCGCCAGGGAGTCGGCCGCTGTCCGCGCGCGGCCCACAGGGGTAGGGGAGTCGCCGGTGCGTGAATTGCTCAGGCCGCGATGGGTTGTGGTTCTCGGGTTCGTCGCCGGAGTGGTGGCGGCGTTCCTCGGTGGCGGGGCGGTGCGGCCGGAGTCCCCGGACGTCGGGGTGCTGGCCGGCGTGGGCGGACTGGGGTTGGCGGCCGCTCTGTCGTGGTCATCCCGGCCGGCTGTTCGGGTCGCTTGTCTGGTCGTCGCGGTCGCGGTGCTCGGGTGGGCGGCGGTGCTGGTGCATGGCGATCAGGCCAGCGGTATTCCGGGCAGCTCGACCGCGGTGCTCGCCGTAGCGGCGGCGACCGCGGCGATCGCCGCCGCTCTCGGGCTGGTGCGAGCCACGCGGACATCGGAGTGGGTCGCCGCCGGACTCGGCGTGATCTTGGTCGCCGGGACGGTGGCGGCCGGTGTGGTGGCGCCGGGGCTTGCCGGTGCGGTCGACGATCGCGGAGCGGGACGAGGCCGACGCCACTCGTGGACCGACCGGACAAGCAGGCGTGGGCCTGGCGGCCGGCGAGCGAGATCGTCGACGTGGCTACCGCCGGTTCCGGTGTCGTCGTGGCCACGCAGGGCGGGACGCTCACCGCGCTGGATGGGGTCTCTGGAACGGAGCGGTGGAGCTACGCCCGCCCCGGCGCGCACGTCCGGGCGCTGGTCGCCACACCCGACCGCTCGCTGGTCCTGGCCGCATTCGATCCCGGTGGCGCCCGTGACACCGGCACCGAGTTGCTGGTAGTCCTGGATGCCGTGACCGGTGAGCCGCTGCGGCAGCGTTGCACGACGACTGGATCTCCGACCTCGACGCGCTCGCACCGACCGACACTGTGCTGCCGGTCTTCCACCGCGTCGCCGACCCTGGGTCGACCGAGCCCGGCCGTCTCGACGACCACACGATCGAAGCCCTCGACCTGCGCACCGGCGAACCGCGCTGGACGTGGTCCGCGCCGCGCGGATGCGTCTCGCCGTTCGCGCTGCCCGCGAGTGGTGCGCACGTCGTGCTCGCGCCGTTGCGCTGCGGCGACCGGTTCGGGGTCGTCGCGCTGGACGAGGCGGACGGGCAGCCACGTTGGGAACGCACGGCGCGGCGGTCCACTCCGGACGAGAACGCGGTCGACTACTACCTCGACGCCTCGCCCGACGGCTCGGTCTTCGCCGTGCGCGTTCCCGTCGCCGACATGCATGTACTAGCTCGGTGCCGCCAACGGAACCGAACTGGCCACCGGGAACGCGGAGTGGTACGCCCGCGCGGACCTCGGGGACGTCCCCGCGCTCGAGCAGAAGGGCCGCGTCGACCTGGTCGATCCGGAAGAGGGCGGCCGCATCCCCGTCGACCCGCCGCCGTGTGCCGACCGGCTCGCCGACGCCACGGTCTGGGAGCACGTATGTGGCGCTGTGCGGCACGGTGGCCGAGACGCGCCTGACGTGGCAGGACGAGCGCGTCCCACCGGAGACGATCACCGTCGGCTGGGGCGACAAGCCCGCGCCGACCAGCACGTTGCTCGACGTCCGGCAAGTTGTCGTGTTGGCGGCTCCCGGTGCGATCGTCGTCACGAGAACCGACGCCGTGGTGGGATTCTCGGGCAACGGCGTGGACCGTTGAGGAGCCTTGCCGCGGGGCGATCAGAGCCGTTGCAGGTTCCACAGCGGCAGCGCCGCGGCGGCATTGCCCTCGTTGGTCGCCCTGGCCGAGTTCAGCGCCGGAACGGTGTTACCGCCCAGCGGGGCACGGCGGACCACGCGGCCGGAGTTGCGGTTGACAGGAACCGGTAGGAGTTACCGTGCACGGTCCGGTCGACGAAGGTGTGTTGCTGCCACAGCTGCGGGCCTTCGGGACGGGATTGCTCACGGAGGTGACCTCCAGCACCTGACTGTTGTTCCCGGCGTCCTGCGTGCACTTTCTGGGTCGCGCGGATCTTCAGCTGGAACGCTGAGCCGAAGCTGGGCTCGCTGCTCCCGGCGCTTCCCGGGAGAAGAAGTTCCACTGCTTGAGGGTGCTGGCTGGGCTGCGGGTTGGTCACGACGACCTTCCCGCTGAGCTCGCTGGCGAGAACCTGTCCGCCATTGAGAACGGTGAGCGTCTGGAACTGGCTGCGGCCGCCTCAGGGGCGGCAACGGCGCTCGCCGCGGTCGGGGCAGCGCCGGCCAAAACGGCCCCCGCAGCCGTTCGGATCCGGGTGGACAGAGTACGCACCGACTGATTTCGTGCACTAGCAGCCGTGGGACTTAACCTCCGTGCCCCAATTTGGTCCGGCTCGTGCGCGGCGGGTCGCTGAGTGCGGCGAATCGTATGGCGCGCATCAGGTGTGTGGGGTCGACGCTCTTGATGACGATGTCGACGGCGCCGAAGTCCAACACCGCCTCACGTTCCTCGAAGCTGGCCGATGTGTGTATGACGATCCGGGCTTCTGGCCAGTCATGCGAGATGCGTTGTGTTGCCTCGAGGCCATCGATGATCGGTAACCGCAGGTCCATGACGACGACGTCTGGGCGTGCCTCTAGGACGAGCTTGACCGCTGTTGCCCCGTCGTGGCATGTGCCGATGACCTCGAACTCGAATTCGTCTGACAGTGCGGAAACGATCGCATCGCACATCAGTGGGTGATCTTCGACCACCACGATGCTCACCATCGCCGACGACCCTGCCCATCGTGAACTCGGGCCCCGACCTAGGTGCAATGCTACCGCGATCGGCGCAATCCCATGTACCCCCTTGTGCCCCATTCGGGTTTGAGCTACGAGGAACAGCAGCTGCCTGTCCCCACGGTCCGTGGCTTGCGCCGTGTCAGTGCGATTCCGCGGCCGATGATGCCGATACCGAACACGGCGAGTCCGATGGCGACGGATTGCCAGGGCAACGTGGCGACCAGAGCGAGGCAGCCGGCGGCGCCGAGCATGTTGAGCCAGCGGGGCCAGCGGCGATCGGTGGCGGGTTGGGTGAATGCCGCGGCGTTGGCGATGGTGTAGTAGACGAGGACGCCGAACGAGGAGAACCCGATCACGCCACGGAGATCGACGGTGGCGGCCAGAACGCTGACCACGACGGCGACGGCGATCTCGGCGTGGTGGGGTACCCGGTGCCGGTGGTGTACCGCGGCCAGCCAGTGGGGGAGGTCGGCGTGGCGGGCCATGGCGAGGCTTGTGCGGCCGATGCCCGCGATGAGCGCCAGCAACGCACCGAGCGATGCGAGTGTCGCGCCGATCCGGACGACCGGGGCGAGTGCGCCGGCGCCGGCTTCCTGCACGGCTGTGGTCAGCGGCGCGTTCGAGGCGGCGAGCTGGTCGGGGCCGGCGGCCAGCAGCGCGGCTGTGCCGACGACGAGGTACACGGCGACGGTGATCAACAGTGCGCGGGGGATGGCTCGCGGGATGGTGCGCCGCGGGTCGCGGACCTCCTCACCCATGGTCGCGATGCGGGCGTACCCGGCGAAGGCGAAGAACAGCAGCCCGGCCGCCTGCAGGATGCCGTACACACCACCGGTTCCCGACCAATGCACGTTGGCCGTGTTCGCTCGCCCGCCCACGGCGATCCCCAGAACCACGACCAGCAGCGCGGTCAGGCTCGCGGTCACCAGCACCCGGGTCAGCGCGGCGGTCCTGGTCACCCCGCGGTAGTTGAGCGCGGCCAGCGCCACCACACTTGCCACGGCTACCGCGCGTTGCGCCCACCACGGGCCCGGGACCGCGTAGGCGGCGACGGTGAGGGCCATCGCCGCGCACGAGGCGGTCTTGCCGACCACGAATCCCCACCCGGCGGTGAACCCCCACCACGGGCCGAGCCGTTCGCGGCCGTAGACGTAGGTGCCGCCCGAGGTCGGGTAGGCCGCCGCGAGCTGAGCGGACGCCACCGCGTTGCAGTACGCGATCACCGCCGCGACCACCAGGCCGATGAGCAGGCCGGCGCCGGCGGCGCGGGCGGCCGGGCCGAACGCGGCGAACACGCCGGCACCGATCATCGACCCCAGCCCGATCACCACCGCGTCGCCGGTGCTCAGCCGACGTTCCAGCCGTCCGTCGTCCTGGTTGGACGCGCGGCGAAGCCGGGAAGCCACTCGTCACCTCCAGGTAGATCCATCAATACAGTTTGATGTATTCTCGGTGTCATGGTGGTGCGCGGGTCAAGTCGCGACGCCGCCGGCGTTCGTCCGGTTGGCCGGCCATCCGCTGCGCTGGCAGCTGCTCACCGAGCTCGCCCGCAGCGACTACCGGGTCCGCGAGCTGGTGACGATGGTCGGCCAGTCGCAGAACCTGGTCTCCTACCACCTGCGGCTCCTGCGTGACGGCGGGCTGGTCACCGCGACGCGCAGCAGCTTCGACGGCCGCGACAGCTACTACCACCTGGACCTCGACCGCTGCGCGGACGCGCTGGCCGCGACCGGCGCCGCCCTGCATCCGGCGCTGCGCCCACAAACCCCGCCAGCGGCGTCGGTCGGCAAGGGCCGGATCGCGGTGCTGTTCGTGTGCACCGGCAACAGCGCCCGCTCGCCCATCGCCGAGGCCCTGCTACGCCACCACACCGGCGGTCGCGTGCACGCGGCCAGCGCCGGCACCCACCCCAAAGACCAGCTTCACGCCGACGCCGCTCGAGTGCTGCGGGAGGCGTTCGGCATCGACATCTCCGGACCACGTCCCCGCCACCTCGACACGGTCGCGCGGCGCCGGTTCGACCACGTGATCACCTTGTGCGACAAGGCCCGCGAAGCCTGCCCCGAGTTCGACCACCACCCGCGGCGCGCCCACTGGAGCATCCCCGACCCCGCCCGCGACACCGGAAGCGTCGGCTACCGCCGTTTCCACCACACCGCAACGGAGATCGACACCCGCGTCCGCCACCTGCTACCCGTCCTCACCACGACCGACCCGTGAGCAAGGAGGCCCCAAGCCGTGACCGCACCCGACCAGTACGCCAGCGTCCGTTACCTCGTCGACGACGTGGCGGCCGCCGTCGACTTCTACACCACCCACCTCGGCTTCACGCTGAACACCAACGCCGCGCCCGCCTTCGCCGACGTGATCCGCGGCCCCCTGCGCCTGCTGCTGTCCGGACCCGCCAGCTCCGGCGCCCGCGCCACCCCCGACGACGCCGCCACCGCCCGGCCACAACCGCATCCACCTCGTCGTCGACCGACCTCGACGCCGAGATCACCCGGCTCCGCGACGCGGACCTGTCCTTCCGCAGCGACCTGGTCACCGGCCCCGGCGGACGCCAGATCCTGCTCGCCGACCCCGCCGGCAACCTCATCGAACTGTTCCAACCAGCCCACCAGACCGAGGCCACCACACCGCCACACCCCGACAAGAACCGCTAAACCGAAAATGCAGCGCGGAGCGGGCGGGGCAGGCAACCCGCGGTCCACACTGGTCGTGCTCGGCTGGGTCGGCGTGCTGCTGTGACGGCTCTCCGGCTGCGAGCGACTCGCCGCCCGCACCGAGCACCCGGCCCCAATTGTCGCGGAACCTCCCGTCCGCGGCGGGCCGGTTCGCCGACGGGTGCGCGCTGAAGCACTGAACGGCACTCGGTGTCAGGGCTGGTTCGTTAGGCGCCAGCGGGCACCGTGCAGTCGGGTGTCGCGTGGTCGTCACATGCGGTTTGTGCAGTGAGCCGGCATCCGCGTATGTCTGCAGGTGTCGCCGCGTGTCGGCCGGTTCGCCGCCGTCGAACACCCACGGAGCCGAGGACGTGGGCAGATCTGACGTCGGCGAATGCCGTCGTTCACTCTCTGCGGGATGCGCTAGCTAAGCGTCGTACGCAGCCGCCAGACGAGCAGCAACCCCACCGGCGAGAAGCAGGATCGCCGCCAGAACGACCAGCCAGCCGCCGTTGAACCCGGTGGACGCGAGGTCGTCCTCGTCGGCGGCCACGGCCACATTGGCCGGCGTGGTGGTCGTCGTTGTCTCCTTTCCACCGCAGGCGAACCAGTGGCTGATCTGGGCGGGCTTGCCGCTGGAGACGAGCGGTGAGTGCAGGTCCAGCCAGGCGAGGTCGCCCAGCTCCGCGGCCTCGTACACGTTGTATGCCGGGCCACCCTTCACGATCACGGCGAAGACGTCCACGCTGTCCGCGACCGCCGGGATGTCCACATAGGTGTTCGTGCTGTCCACCGAGTAGGAGAGATCGCTGGCACCAATGGCTGAACCTGCCGAGAACAGCTCAGCGCAATCCTTATTGACCACGTTTCCGCTGTGCACGGTCGGCCAGTCAAGCCATGCCACGGTTGCGATGCTGCTGACGCTGTCGGTTACGGACCAAGATGGAGCTGCTGTGGATCGCCTGACCGCGGACGAGGTCCGAGTCGGGTATCAGTTAATGCCTGATGTTGCTGAGGGCACTATGGCACAGATCTCGGATTTCCATCACAATGGGCCGACACTCGGTGGCACTGGTTGGTATTCGTGCATAATAAACCCACCATCTCCCACCGGCGGCTGGTTGACGGACGAGGTTTTTTTGTGCGTCACGGTGCGGCGCGGGACCGGGCAATCCGACCGGGGTCAGGACATTCTCCTGGCGAGATACCACCAATCCGGCATAGCCAACTGAGTGGAACAAGCGTAACGGCTGGGGCCCCCGGCTTCGAACAACTCGACGTATTCCTCGTGGTCAAAGTTGTCGTACGGGAGCTTGAACAACGTGCAGGCGCGAGTCGACAACCAGTAGCGTGCGTGCAGAAACCGGAAGGCCGCGAGTTCGTCGCTCTGCGGCGCGAGGCCGACGATGAGCTTGACGAGCCACGAGATCCGGGTCCCGGCGACGGCGTCGAACCGCTGGACCGATTCGCGGGCCTTCGCCGAGTGCTCGCGCATTAGGTCTTCGGTCTGCTCCTTGTTTAGTCCTCGATCCTTTGGCCTGAATGTTGAGCAGCTGAACGGCCCACTGGGCGAACTCCGCCGCCGACGCTCGGTCCGGCAGCTCGTCCGTGAGCACCTCGCCGAGCTCCCGGACGTCCCGCTCCCAGCGGTCCTCGCGCCGCTTTCGCGCCTCGACTCGCGGCACGACGTCGAGCTGCAGCACGAGCTTGCCCGCCGAGGGCGAGTCCGGCGCCGACGAAGAGGTAGATCCTCGTTCGCGGTCACGCCTGCACGATGGCGCCAGCGGCCCGGGGCCGGATAAGACGCACGAGGCGACTCGCTACGCGATGGCGACGTCCTCGTCGAGGAGGTCGTCGTACGCTCGTCATCGGTGCGCCCCTCGCGCTGTTCCAGCTCGCGCAGCCGGTCCTGGATCCACGGCGCGTCGACGATCTGCGCCGTGCGGCAGTCGGGCTTCTTGTGTCGATCTCGACGGTGCGGTCACATTCGATCGGCGCTACGCGGAGCGTTCGGGTCACGTCTGTCGATGATGTCGAGCAGTGCGACACCTCGGTGACGGTTACGGTCGTGTCATGTGTGCCGCCAGTACTTGTCGTGTCGCGGTTGTTCAGGCTGCGCCAAGTCTGTTCGACCTGCCGGAGTCGCTGCGCCGGTTCGAGACGCTGCTCGCCGAGGCCGTCGGGGGAGGGGCGGAGCTGGTGGTGTTTCCGGAGGCCTTCATCGGCGGTTACCCGAAGGGCGCGACGTTCGGAGCCACGGTCGGCGAACGCACCGACGACGGACGCGCGTTGTTCGCCCGGTACCGCCGGTCGGCCATCGACATCCCCGGTGACACGTTCGACGAGCTTCGCGCGATGGTCGCCAAAATCCGGGCACACGTAGTGGTCGGCGTCATCGAACGGGCCGGGCACACGCTGTACTGCACGGCACTGCTGATCGCGCCGGACGGCACGCTGCTCGGCCAGCACCGCAAGCTCGTGCCCACCGGCACCGAGCGTCTGATCTGGGGGCAGGGCGACGCCACCGACGTCGCCGTGCTCGACACCGACCTCGGCCGGGTCGGCCTGGCGATCTGCTGGGAGAACTACATGCCCCTCTACCGAACCGCGCTCTACCAGCAAGGGGTGCAGCTCTACTGCGCGCCGACGGTCGACAGCCGGGACACCTGGGCGGCCACTATGCGCCACATCAGCGTCGAGGGCCGCTGCTTCGTGCTGTCCGCAACCCAGTTCGCCGTCCGCGACGACTACCCACCCGACTTCCCGCTCGGCAGGGATCCGGTCGTCATCCGCGGCGGGAGCTGCGTCGTGGACCCGTTCGGGCGGTTCCTCGCCGGTCCCGTGTTCGACCGGCAGGAGGTCCTCTTCGCCGACCTGGACCTGGGTGTGCTCGACGGCGCCTATCTCGACCTGGACGTCGTCGGCCACTACGCGCGCCCGGATCTGTTTCAACTCACCACCACCACCGCGCCATCAGCGCGGGCTGGCTCAGATGACGCCGGCGGACCGCAACGTCGAAGACGTCACGGCGACTGACCGAATCGAGCCGGCGGTGGAGCGGCCGCGCCCCCGCGCGCGGCCGCGTCTGTCACCAGGCGATGGGGTCGCAGTAGATGGACCCGCTGTCGATGGAATTGCTCGCACCGGCCGAGTCGTGCACGGTGACGTGGACCCGGTAGTTGGAGTAGATGTTGCATTCACCCCGTCCGGACACGGGACCGCTGCCGGGGAAACCCGCGTTGACGATGCCGGACCACTGGTACGTGTACGGGGCGACTCCACCGGTAACCGGAGCATCGCAGAGCATCCTGGTGTGCCCGGCGTGGGTACCGAGCGAGTTGCACCACAAACCGGTGAAGGTGAGCCCGCTCGCCGAAGCCTGCGCCGGTGCCACCGCCATGGGTGCGAGGACCACCGCGCCCGCTATCACTGCGCTGACCATCCGATGGCGTCTGCTACTGCCTTTCATACCGCTCCTCACATGTCAAAACGCGGAGAACCAGGTCGGGAGCGAGCATCACTGGACGGGCTGGCGCTGTCAGCAATCCGGAACAACTCGGAACGGACCGCGCCGTCGCCAACCACCGAACCCTGACACCCATCCCTCGGTATGCTCCGCGACAGGGTGTTTGTCCGATCGAGGTGGATGGCGGCCGGGTGGTAGCAAGGGGGGACGCGGCTGACAGCGCGCCCGATCCGCAGCGCGTGCGCTCTTTCGATGACCTGACAGTGTGTCTCCAGGAACTTCGGGCGTGGGCAGGCAGCCCGTCCTACACCGAGATCTTGCGGCGGATCGCGGTCGCGCGCGAGGCGCGCGGAATGCCGCCCGCCGAGTGCCGGCCCGGCCGGGTGACCGTGTACTCGTGCTTCAAGGCCGGGCGGCGCAGGATCGACGCCGAGCTCGTCGTCGACATCGTGCGCGCGCTCGGTGTCGACGACGCCGGCGCTGTGCTGTGGCGCCAGGCGTGCCGTGTGGTCACCGGCGCGGCTACCGCGGCGACTGTCGTCAACGTCATGAACGCCCTCCCGGCCGACCCGCCCGAGTTCACCGGCCGGCGCGCGGAGCTCGACCGCATCACCGCCTTGCCCACCTCGCCCGGCCGGGCCGCCACCGTCGTGGCGATCGAGGGCATGGCCGGGGTCGGCAAATCCCAGCTGTCCGTCCATGCCGCGCACGAACTGCTTCGCGCGGGGCACTACCGCGACGCCCAGCTGTTCGTGAACCTGCGCGGGTTCGACCCGCACCAGCCCCCTGCCGACCCGGCCGCGGTGCTCGGTGGCTTCCTTCGCCTGCTCGGCATGCCCGGCGGCGAGGTCGAGCCCCTCGGACTCACCGACCGCGCGGCACGCTTCCGGGCAGCGCTCGCTGGCCGGAACGTGATGATCGTGCTCGACAACGCCATGTCCGACGAGCAGGTGGATCCACTGTTACCCGCCGGGCCCGGATGCCTCGTGCTCGTCACGAGCAGGCGCAGGCTGGCCCGCGCGACTGTCCACGTGCCGCTGCGGGTGTTCGACCCGGCGGAGTCGATCGAGCTGCTCGCCCGGTTCGCCGGCACCGACCGGATCGCCGCCGAGCCGCAGGCCGCCGCACGGCTCGCCGAGCTGTGCGGCCACCTGCCGCTCGACCTGTCGCTCGCGGGCTCGCACATCGAGCGCAAGCCGGAGTGGACGCTGGCCGACCACGTGGCCAGGCTGGAGTCGATCCCGCGTGACGAGTCGGCGCGCCGCGCCGTAGCGGCCTCCTACCACGCGCTGGCGCCCGCGCAGCAACAGCTGTTCCGGCTACTCGCCGTCCATCCCGGCCGGGACATCACGGTGCACGCCGCGGCTGCGTTGGGCGGGACCGACCTGTCGACCGCCGCGGACCTGCTCGAGCACCTGCTGGCGGACCACCTGTTGCAGCAGAAGGAAACCGGTCGCTACGAGTTCCACAACCTCATCCACAGCTACGCGAAGCGGATGGCGCACGACGAGGACCCCCAGTCCCTGCACCGGCTGGCGATCGGCCGGCTACTCGACCACTACCGGCACACCGCCGCGGTCGCGATGAACCTGGTGTCCCCGTTCGACAAGCAACGCGACGCCCACCTCGTCGCGCCGGCCACACCCGGCGTCGAGCTGGTCACGGCCGAGTCGGCCGCCGCCTGGCTGGAGGCCGAGCGACTGAACGTGATCGCAGCCGCGGTGCACGCCGCAGACCTCGACCTCACCGGTCACACCGCCGCGCTGTCGGCGATCCTCGGCGGCTACCTCGACCGCGTCTCGCACTGGCGCGACGCGCAGATCCTGCACACTCGGGCGCTGGACGTCACCGACCAGGCCGAGCAGTGCCTGGCCCTGGTCAAGCTGGCCGCGGTGGACCACCGGATGGGCCGGTTCCACGAGTCGCTCGGCCGCTACCGCGAGGCGCTGGTGATCGCCGGCGAGATCGGTGACCGGCACACCGCGGGCCGCGTGCTCAACAGCCTCGGCGCGGTGTCGGAGCGGCTCGGCCGGCACGAACAGGCACGCGACCACCACCTGGAGGCGCTGGAGATCCTCCGCGAGATCGGCGACCGGACCGGCGAGGCGGCCACGCACGGCAACCTGGGCGTCGTCTACGACTCGCTCGGCCTGCTCGACGACGCGCTGCGCCACTACGAGCACGCGATGGCGATCTTCCGCGAGGTCGGCGACCGGGTCAACGAGAGCCGGGTCCTCGGCAACCTCGGCATGCTGTGCGAGCGGCGGGGCAGCTACGAACAGGCGGAGAGCAACCACCGGCAGGCCCTGGTGATCGTGCGTGAGCTGGGAGACCGGGACAGCGAAGCGTGTGTGCTGAGCAA
Source organism: uncultured Actinomycetota bacterium (assembly GCA_963841395.1). Lineage (GTDB taxonomy): Bacteria > Actinomycetota > Actinomycetes > Mycobacteriales > Pseudonocardiaceae > Actinophytocola. The sequence goes on along the minus strand of CAWJCX010000050.1, from coordinate 166,883 downwards.
TCTCGGCGTCGTGTGCGCGCAGCTGGGCCGGGCCGACGAGGGAGCCGAGCAGGTGCGGCGCGCACTCGGGATCTTCGACGAGGTCGGTGACGTGCCCGGCCAGGCGTACGCGAGCACCGATCTCGGCAAGGTCCTGGCCGCGGCCGGCTGGTTCGACGAGGCGGCCGAGCAGCTCGACCGCGCCCTCGACCTCGCGCACGAGATCGAGGACCCCGTGCTGGCCGTGTCCGTGCACAACGAGCTCGGCGACGTGCTGCGCCGCACCGGCTCACCGGACCAGGCCGAGCAGCGGTACCGGACCGCGCTGGCTCTGGCCACCGAACGCGACGAGGGCTACGGCGCCGCCCGGGCCAACGAGGGCCTGGCGCACCTGCTGGCCGAGGCCGGCGAGCGGGCCGCCGCGCACGACCACTGGCGCACCGCGCTCGCCGGCTACACCCGGCTCGGCGTCGGCGACGCCGAGCGGGTCAGGGAGCTGCTCGCCCGCTGACGGACCGGCTCAGCACGGCCCGCCGTTCAGGGTGAAGTACATCGAGTCCGAGCCGCCATAACCAGAGATCATCACGGTCGTGCCGGACTGGTCGACGTAGAAGTAGCTGGGCGTCACCTTCACGACCGTGCCGGACGGAATCGCGGCCAGCGCCTTGAGCGACACGGCATACTTGCTGAGCCGGGTGGTCTGGATGAGCGGGGAATCCGGGGTCGCGACGAAGTCCGCCCAGTCCACTTTGGACGTGTTGACCGTCCACGTGCTCCCCGCGGGGATTCCGCCGTCGGAGATGATGACGAACTTGGCGATGTTGCCGAACGTCCCGTCACAGATGTGCCCGAGCGTCGCACTCGCCACCCCCACGGGTGTCGACCCTGCCCCGGGGGCCGCGTGCGCCACGCCCGCCGGCATCGCCAAACCGACCACGGCGCAGACAACCACCACAGCACGGCGCAAACCCTGTTGCCACTTCACGATTCTCGTCCTTTCGTCGGGAGATCGACACGGACGCTAACTACGGGGGCAGCCACGCCTCCACGAAACCGAACGATCCCGAACGCTCACCCCGCCACAGCTGACGTGGTCTGGTGCTGGAGTGGCGCGATTCCGCGCAACGTCCTGTTCACCTTGATGGCCGAGCTGAGGGTGTGGCTGGCGTCTGCTCAGTCGTCGACGGTCTGTGTCGCGGCGGCGATCGGCTCGAGGCCGGTGATCAGCTCGTCGAGTTCGTTCGCGGTGAGCGTGTCGTACGGCGGTGCCGCCAGCTCGTCGGTGAGTGTCTCGATCCGCTCGCTGGTCTCCCGGCCGGTGTCGGTGAACCCGCCTGCGGCGTCCACGAAGCCGCGGCCGCGCAGCCCGTCGACGACGGTGTCCAGCTGTGCCGTGGGTAGGTGGTGGGTCCGGCCGAACTCCTCTGCCTTCATGCCGAGGGAGAGTGCCATGAGGACGTGAGCTTCGGGGCCGCCGATGCCGTGGGTGAGGAGGGCGGCGTTGTGGCCGTCGCCGCGGTGCTCGCGCAGCAGCGTCGCCGCGTGCCAGAGCTTGGCTACCGGCTCGGCGGGCACGTCGAGCGCTCGGAGTCCGGCGTAGAGCGGTCGGCCTTCGGTCGGTGCGCTGAGGGCTGCTCGGGTGGCGAGGTCGGCGACCCGCACCAGGGCGGGGGAGTCGGCGAGTTCTCCGATCGTCTGCCGCAGTGCGGTGGCGCTGCCGCGCTCGCGTACGGCGATCGCCTCCTCCGGGGAGGTCTTCCCCCATACCCACGGGATGTGGCGTGCCACCTCGCCGTCGGCGAAGTTGTAGAAGACCGCGTGCACCACCTCGGCCGATGCCAGCCCGAGCGGCGCGGCCCGGCCGGCGAAGTATCCGTCCCAGTAGTTGCGCATGCCCAGCGCCAGGAACGCTTCGGTCGGCACCTCGGAGAAGGTGATGGTGGCGATCGGCTCGACGAGCTCGAACATGCGGTGGATCTTGGCCTGTGGGTGCGGCATCGGTCGGCATCTCCTGTGGTCGCGAGGGCACCTGGTGGGCGACCTCTCACCCTGGCTACGAACAAGGCGGCCCGGATTCGACAACTCCGGTCGATTCAGCCGGGCAGCGACGGAGTGTCACACGGAATTCGGTCACCGCCGGACCTCGCGACCACTCGGATCCTGGAGCGGCCCACTGGCCCTACGCACGCTCACGGGCGACACATTCCTCCGGAGTCTCCCCGATCTCGATCCGCCCACGCCGAACCCGCTGGCACACCAGCGGTCCCGGCAGCTCGAGCGGGACATGGACGAGATGCTGACGGCCACCGGGAACCCGGTGACGGCCGGACCCCCGGACGACAACGCGACGCGGCTGACCCGCACCGCCAACGACACCACGCAGCGCGACGATGTCCGCATGCCGGCCGCGCGAGATCTGGCCGCGTTGACCGGACACGAAGCGGCAGGCGCGAGGTTGCTCATCCGCTTCGCCACCAATCGTGGCTTCGTTTGCCACCAACGACTCGAGGCCACGAAAGCGCTGGCCGAGTTGGACGGATATCGGAAGGGTGCTGCCGGACTGCTCGCCCACCTCGCCACCGATGTCACGTTCGACGAGATCTACCGGGTGTACGCCGCCGCCGCGTTGGCACACGTGCACGGGTACGCGGACCACGGCGCCGGTTTGCTCACCCACCTCGCCACCGACACCGCTCTGCACGTCACCTCCCGCGAGTACGCGGCGAACGACCTGGCTCAGGTGACCGGGTACGAAGCGGAAGGCGCCAGGCTACTCGTCGGCTTCGCTGCCGACGCCACCGTCGATGGGCGCACCCGCGTGTACGCTTGACGCGTGCGCACGGGTACGCCGACGAGGGCGCTGGGTTGCTCGCTCGACTGGCCACCGACGCCACCTTCGAGGAGCGTGAACGTGTGCACGCCGCGCGGCGGCTGGCCAACGTGGACGGCTACCGGGAGGAGGGCGCCGAACTGCTCAGGCGCCTGGCCAACGACACCACCCTCGGCGGATACCAGCGCGTGGCGGCCGCCGGACAGCTTTGTTATGTCGAACCCGTCCACAATGGGCATCAGGAAGGCGCGTATCGGGCCGGAGAGAAGGAGGCGTGGGAAGAACTGGGCACGGCGCTCGCCGGCGACGGGGAGGAAGCGGAGGGCGTCGAACTGCTTCTTCGACTGTCCCAGGACATCACCTTCGGCGAACGCTCCGCCGCGTCCCGGCAGCTCGTCAGCGTGCTCACCAGGCGAGCCCTGCAGAACGACAAGAATCGAATCCCGCCTTCCCAGCGCGAGCTCACGACGGTATTTACCAGCGCCGGGCCGCTTCGCGTACCGTCGCCCGGCCTCACTCCCGAGCAACTCCAGCGGCTCGAGGAAGGGTTGGCGAGGAGATCGGCCGCTAGGTCACTCCCTAACAAGCACGGGCTTTAAGTCGCAGCCGGCGACGACACCCACCACTATCTGCGATTTGTCGGCGACGACGTCGTGATGACGGCGTGCAGTACAGGCACCGTCCAGCAGGTGGCGCGATGGCTTACCGCGAAGAATTCACCTGTCTATGGCTCCGGCCGCTATCAGGTGGCGGGCTCGTCTATCTCCTTCACGTACACCGTGTCGAGCGGCCGGGTCGAGTATCGCGGCCGGATGAGTGACGACAGAAACGATATCGACTTCGACATCGTCAGTTTCGTCAATGGCCATCGGTCGCACAGGAAGTACACATTCGTCACGCTCGACGGCGACTGATCGCGACTGCCCGGGCGAGCCGTTCGGTCGTCGGCTTCCTCGAGTCATCTGTCGAGTGGACCCGCGTCGGCGCGGTGCCCTACTCGCTCGATCCGGCGGCGAGTCCTCCCGTTGGCTGCCAGCAGCCACCCGGCGAGTAGGACGCAGCCTGATGTCCCTGTCCACATCACCGCGGACTGAGCGCCGAGCAGGCCGAGCACGAGCGTGCTGCCGAGGAACCCGACCGCGGCGACGCCGATGACCAGCGTGAGGATGGCGCCGAAACCGATGGGCTGATCAGTTCGGCGCATGCTGTCCTCCTGGGGCGAGAGTCTGGTTGTGGAATGCCCTGTCGTGACCGGCGCAAACCAGGGCTCGCCAGCGACCCCTACCTGGTGGTTGAGCCGGGCCGGCCTCCGATACAACTGGCGTCGTCGTAGCGTGGAGGTGGCGGTGGCCGGCGCAACCCTGTCCTCGCAGCCCTGGACCGCTGGACGGGCAGCGTCCTCCTGGCGGCGTCCGCGACCGGTGCCGCGTTCCCGCTCAGCCTGTTCGACGCGAAGGCCGAGTTCGCGCGCACGGTCACGTTGCTCATGTGACTGTGGACGAGATCCGGCGTCTTCGCGCCGAGCTGCTCCCACAGGAAGGCCTTGGACACGTCCTTGGGCCGGATTGACTCAGACGATGCTTCAACTGCTCGATCACCACCGCCTGGTGAGCGACCAGGGGCAAGCTCGTCCTACGACGGAAGCCCATCTCCAGCCTGCACACCAAGATCATCGCAGCTCGACGATCAACCCCACAACCGACCTGACCAGTTACCTTCCGCGAAGTTCCGATGTCCTGGCGTAGTCGCTGATCTACTTCTCAACTCGGCTGACACTCTGCCCCGTATTTCCTCGATGGGCCCGGAAAAGCGCGACAACGTTCGGATTGTTGGCGACCTGCGCTTAGACGTAGGCTGCCCGTGACCTGGTCATGATCTCGCCGATTTGGTGCTCCGACGGGTACGAACAAATGGTGCGAAGGTCGGTGACGGTGGTTGAGTGCCTGTACCTTGTCACTCGCAGCCTGGATCGCCGCCGCGCGGGAGGTGCCGACCGACGATGCCTTGGGAAACCGCATGATCAGCGCATCGGTATCACGGTCGGTGACCGTCGGCGGGAGCGCGAGCCTATTTGATCAGCAACGCCGAGATGCCGAATTGCGGATAACCGCTGTTCCAGGGGGTGAGTACGCTGGATGATATTAGATTCTGTTTACTCGGACCGTTGATCGTTCAGCGCGCTGGGGTGGCACAACCGCTGGGCGGACCGAAGCAGCGGGCTCTGCTCGCGGCGTTGTTGTTGAGTCCGAATCGCCGGGTCGGCTTGTCGCGATTGGCGGCTCTGCTGTGGGAGGTCAGTCCCCGGTCGGGGACGGCGAATCTGCGGACCTACGCGACCGGTTTGCGCAAGGTCCTTGCCGATCGGCTCGTCGCTCGGGAGGGCGGCTATGAGCTGGTCGTCGCGGCGGGCGAATCAGACGTCGAACGGTTCGCCGAATTGGTCGCGCGTGGTCGTGGGTTCGCGGCGGCCGGTGAACTCGGGCCCGCCCGGGATTGCTTCGAGGAGGCATTGGGACTGTGGCGCGGCGGTTGCGGCGAGGACCTGGCCCGGGACATGCCACTGCAGCGGCATCTGCGGGTGCTCGACGAGGAGCGTTTGCGGGTTGTCGAGGACTGTATGCAGGTGCGACTGGAGCTGGGTGAGGGCCAGACCCCGGTGGTCGCCCTGCGGTCCTTGCTGTCGGACCATCCGACGCGCGAACGGCTGTGGGGTCAGCTGATGACCGCGCTGTACCGCTGCGGTGACGTGAGCGGCGCCCTGGATGCCTATCGCGACGCTGCCGCGGTGCTGGACGAGCAGCTTGGCATGCAACCCGGAGCGGAGTTGCGCGAGTTGCAGCAGGCAGTGCTGGTCCGCGATCCGGCACTCGATGCGAGCACCGGCCACCGGGACGCCGCCCAGGGCAGCGCTGGGGCCGCTACCGGCGGCGCGTGCCTGGTGCCGCGCCAACTTCCCATGGACAGTCAAGTTCTGCTCGGCAGGGACGCCGAAGCCGACGCCATCCTGGCCGTATGTGCTCCGCAGGGCCGGGACCAGGCTCGGCCGGTGGTCGTGGCCCTCGACGGTCAGGGTGGGATCGGCAAGTCCGCGCTCGCACTGCGCGTGGCCCATCGTCTCGCGAGCGAACACTCCGACGGTCAACTGTATGTCGATCTACAGGGATCGAACACCGGGCTCGAGCCGGTCAGCGAAGTCCAGGTGATGGCCGCGTTTCTCAGGGCGCTCGGCGACCATCCGGCGAGCTTGAGCCTGGAGGAGATGGCGGGCCGGTTCCGCACCATGGCTGCGGGCCGACACCTCTTGGTGCTGCTGGACAACGCCGCCGACACACACCGCCTTGAGTTGTTGTTGCCTGCCGACCCGCGGTGCACGGTACTGGTGACCAGCAGGAAACGGCTGGTGACACTGGATGCGTCGCTGCGGTTGTCCCTCGATACCCTGCCGATGCCGGTGGCCTGCGCGGTGCTGGCCGCCTTCGGTGGCGGCCGAACGTCGGATGCCGGTGCGGATGTGGCCAGAGTGGCCGAGTTGTGCGCGGGGCTGCCCCTGGCCCTGCGGATGGCCGCCGCTCGGCTCGCTCTGCGCACCGACTGGTCGGCGGCCGACCTCGCCGAACGACTGGCCGACGACCGTCGCAGGCTCGACGAACTCGGCACCGATCGCCTGAGCGTGCGTGCCACCATGGCCGCGACCTACGAGGCCCTGGTGCATGCCGACCGCACCAACGGGGGCTGCTCCGCCCAGCTCTTCCGGCTGATGGGTGTTGTTCCGGTACCGACCTACTCCGATGGACTGCTGGCCGCGCTCGCCGACCTGACGGTCGCTGAACTCGAGCCCGCGGTACAGCGGCTGGTCAGTCTGCATGTCGTCGAGCCTCGCGATGGCCGCTATGTGGTGCACGACCTGCTGCGGTTGTTCGCCACCGACCTTGCGCGGCGCGAGTTGAGCGACCAGGAACGCCGGGGCGCGCTCGGTCGCGCCTACTCCTACTACGCCGACGCGTCCTGCCGGGCGGCGGGCCAGCTGCGACCGGTTCGACTCGACGTACCTGCCGACCTGCAGCTTTCCCGCAAAGCCCCTCGGTTGCGCTGCACCTCGGTAGACGATGCCCGGGCATGGTTCGACGCCGAGCGGGACTCGCTGCTGGCCGTGGCGCACCGAGCCACGGACAATGCGGAACTTCTCGGCGGCCCGGCCATGGCGATCATCGTGGCGCTCCTGACGGCGTTGGAGACCGACGGCTGGCTTGTCGAGGCCATCACCCTCAACGAGGTCATGGTCCGGCTGGCTCGCGCCCAGGCCGATCGCCGTTCCGAGGCACGAGCCTGGACCCAGCTGGCGACGCTGCAGCAGCGCGTCGGCGACCCCGTCCGGGCGCGCCAGGACATCCAGCGTGGCATCGAGTTGTACCGGATGGCCGATGACCCCCTCGGGCTGGCGAAGGCCATCAACGCGCTCGGCATCTTTCTCACCGAGGCCGGCCGCTTCATCGAGGGCGGAGCGCACCTGCGGCAGGCACTCGAACTGTTCCGCAGCGAAGGCGACGAGCTGGGCACAGGTCTCGCCTTGAACAGCATCGGCATGAATCTGCGCTGGCGCGGTGAGAACACCTCGGCATTGACGTATCTCGCCGAAAGCCTGGCGGTCCGGCGCGAGCTGGGCGACCGGGTCGGGGAGATCTATACCCTCATGCAGATGGGCAGCGCCCATGCCGCCGAAGACGAACTCGACGATGCGCTAGCCCAATTCGATGACGTCGTCAGGCTGGCCGTCGATATCGGTGCCAGGGACCTCGAACGGCAGGGGCGCATGTTCCGGTTGCAGGTCCTGATCAGGCTGGGCCGAATCGCCGATGCGGACGCCGATCTCAACTCGGCGCTCGAATTGTGCCAAATCACGGGCTACCCGGATGGGCGCCTTCTCGTACTCGCCGCGGCGGCGGCACCCGACATCGACCCGGAACGAGTGGCGGCCCTGGCAACCAATGGACCAACCGCCGGTGCGGGCGGAATTCCGTAGCCCGCCCACACCGGCGGCGCGGACCTAGTGGTCGCCCAGAGGCATCAGCAAGGGCCGTCCGGGACCCAGGGGGTACAGCTCGTGGTGTAACACTCAAGGTCTCGATAGCAGGTCCTGCGGAACCGATTGTGGTTGTTGGTGCACTTGTAGTCGAGGTACGAGTGCGGGCAGGCCGCGGCGGTGGCCGCAGGTACGATGCGCGCCAGCACGCGGTCGGCGAGAGCATTCAATTTGCCGGTCATTCAAATCCCTTCATCCCGATTATCGGGCTTGTCATCCGGACACGTGGACGCTACGAAATGGACCTACAGAAACGCGCCGAAAGGAAATACAGGTTCAGAACTTGCGGACGACCCGGCCGAGCACACGGTCGAGCGAGTAGAAGCCGGCCGTCCGGGAGTCGACGCTCACCGCGGCGTGGTCACCGAGCAGGACCAGTTGACCGGGTGGCACGGTCCCCGCGGACACCGTGGGGACGACGACCGGCGGCACGGTGTTACCGGGGAGAGCCGCCACCCGTTTCAGCACCCAGCGGGTCCGATCCACCGCGCGAAATGGTGCGGATTGGCTTGCGGAGGCCGAGCAGACGACCACATCACCCCGGTGAAGCCGGCCAGCCCGGGTCCGGCGGACCAGCACTCGGTCCCCCGACCGGAACGACGGCTCCATGCTGGCACCCCAGATGGTCACCGCCACCAGCCTGCGCCTGGCCGACAGGATGGCCGCCGCGGCGGCCATCAGCACGGTGGCTACCGGCACCCCCCAGATCACGTCGGCGCCCGTTCGACGAGGTAGCCGGCAGCCTGCCTGCGGAACAGGTTCGCATACACCCCATTGCCTGCCAGCAGGGCCTGATGATCTCCCACCTCGACCACCCGTCCGCCCTCGACGGTGACGATCATGTCGGCGTCCCGCAGTGCGCTGAGCCGATGGGAGATCAGCACGCTGGTCTTGCCTCTGCGAAGCTCGCGCAGCCGGTGGTGCAGTTCGTATTCGGCGTCCGCGTCCAGTCCCGAGCTGGGTTCGTCGAGGATCATGAGGTCACGTCCGTCGCGCAGCATCGCGCGAGCCGTCGCCAGCTTCTGCCACTGGCCACCGGACAGGAACGCCCCGGACACCTCGTCATCGCCCGCATCGTCGGAGAAGTTGCGGCTGAGCAACGTCTGATAGCCGTTCGCCAGCCCCCGGATGGTGGCATCGACCCCCGCTTTGACTGCCGCGTTTTCGATCCGTTCCCCGTCGCCCATCGCGCTCAGGTCGCCGAGGCTTATGTTCTCCTCGGCCGACAGGTCGTAACACATGAAGTCCTGGAACACCACGCCGATCCGCGCTCTCAGATCCGCCACCGGCACCTCCCGCAGGTCGACCCCGTCCCACAGGATCGCGCCCTTGGTCGGTTCGTAGAAGCGGCAGAGCAGCTTCACCAGAGTGCTTTTGCCCGCGCCGTTGCGCCCCACCAGGCCGACCGCGGTACCCGCGGCGATAGTGAGGCTGACTCCCCGCAGCACCCACGGCTGATCGTCGCCATAACGGAACCACACGTCCCGCAGTTCGATGCCGTGGCGCATCCCGGGCAACGTGCGCGGTACGGGCGGCCGGACGATATCCGGCGGAGTCTCCTCGATCGCCAGGAAATGTCCGAACATCAACAGATCGGTGTGCATGGTGCCGAGCGAGGACATGCCGCCGGTCAAGCCGGTGTGGAGACCGGCAATGGCCGCGACCACCATCGTGATGTCGCCGACCGAGAGTTGCCCGGAGGCTGCCGCGAAGCCCACCCAGATCAGTCCACCTCCGCTGACCACCGCGGCGAGCAGGGCAAGCCAGCTCTGGGCGAGAAGCTGGCGGCGGTCGACGTCGCGGCGCTGCCGGTCGGCGGTCTGACGTTCGGCGAGCATCCGGTCGCCGAACAGCCGGGCGAGCCCGAACAGCCTGATCTCCTTGGCGGCCTGCACCTGGGTCAGCAATCCGCTGTAGAAGAACTCCCGCCGTTCGAGTGGGCTGATCGACCACGTCATCTCGGCACGCCGTCTGCTGATCGCGAGTTCGGCGAACACGGCCGGTACCGCGGCCGCGACCACCACCGCGGTCGCCACCGGACTCACGGCGAGCAGTGACCCGAGGAAGCCCACCGTGACGATGATGCTGCGGCCGATGGACAGCACTCCGGAGACCACCCGGCCGGGAGCCGACGATCCCGAGCTGTCGGCGATGCGCAGCCGGTCGAGAAAGGCGGGATTTTCGAACCAGCGCAACCCGTCCAGCCGGGCGACCGCGTCGAACAGCCGGGACCGAGACAGGCGGCTGGTCCGGCGGTCCATCTCCTGTGCGACATAGGCGTCGACCGGCGCCAGCACGCCCACGACCAGACCGCAGATCGCCAGCAAGACCGCGGGCAGGACTATCGCACTGGCCGCGGCGCCGGGCTGCACGAGCCGGTCCAGCAACTGCTTGGTCAACCACGCGGCCGCCACCGGGCTCGCCGACTGAGCCACGGCGGTCAGTATTCGACCGACCATCAACGCCGGGGCGGCTCGCCAGGCGAGCCAGAGCGCCGATCGAGTCGTGGCGATCCGGCTCACCGAACGCCTTGGAGGGCGGGCAGTCCGCCGACCCCGGTGGAGGTGGCGGTGACCTTGCCCGCCTCGTCGAGCAGGACGACAGTCGGATAGGACGCCACCGACAGCGCGCCGGGCAGCGGATCACCCAGCTTGGCCAGCACGACCCTGCCACTGCCGGCCAGCATGGCGACCTCGTCGGCAACCGTGGCCTCGTCCGTGTCGTCGACGATCACCGCCAGCACCTGCCCCCGGTCGCCGAAGCCTTCGGCGAACTCGGCGAAGCGTGGCACCTCGAGCCGACATGGTGGGCAAGCAGGCGAGAAGAAGCCGAGGAGCGCCGGGCGACCGGCCAGCTCCGATTCGGAAACCTGCTCCCCGTCGGTCGTCGTCGCGCGGAACGACCGCAACGAGCTACCGATCCTGGGCTCGTCGACCGGGTTGAGTTCAGCGATGCGTTCGCCGTGCGCCCGAAGCCGCCGGATCACCGCGAAGGTGAACACCAGATTGGCGCCGCTCAGCAGCGCGAGTACGACAACGGCGGCAACCAGATATGGCACAGCAGTCCTCCACGGCGTCAACGAGCGGGTGCGAACAGTTCCGCGAGGTCGTCGAACTCGACGACGAGTGCCGCGCCGACCAGCCCGGCACCCACCGCTATCGCCACACCGGCGCCATGCACCGCCGCGTGCTCCACGGTCCCGGCGATGACGAGCCCGCCGACGGCGATGAGGAGCAGCAGGGCATTCCGGACCAGGTGCTGCGGCCGGAGCGGTTCGCCGGAGCGGCCGAAACAGGCGCACTGTGCACGAACGCCCCGACGCAGCACCACCGTGATGCCGCAACAGAACGCCACCAGCAACCCGGACGCGAGCACCAGCCCGACGACGCGGAGCGGCGGAATGGCAACGGTGATCGCGCAGACCAGTTCGGCGCCGACCAGCAGCACCACGGTGCCGCCGACCAATGCCGGCGGCACCAAACCGAGTTCGCTCACCTGACGCCGGACACGGCCGAACGCACGCAGCTTTCCCACCGCGGCCCAGCCGAACACCACGGCAAGCAGTCCCTGCACTCCGATACCGACGTATGCCATTCCACCTCGACCCACCCCACGGTTTTCCTGCCAGTGAAGGTAGAGCGGTCGGATACAGACAGGGCACATTCGAGATACAGGGCCGCTCCGCCGTCGCGCTGGGCGGTTACGACCGGCCCCGTGCGGGCGGGAACCAGTCGACGGCCGGTTCGGTTCGCTTGGGCCGCCAGCCTGTCGTCTCGGTCAACGCGGACGAGTCCACACCGCTGGGACCGGGCCAGGACCGCCAGGAACCCGCGGGTCGGCATCCGGGGCAGGGCTCTGGGCCGCGAGCGCCCGCCGCCGCAGCGATCACAGCGCCGAAGTCCCTCTTGCGTACCGGGTTGGCGCCGACGTTGTGGGTGCCGCTCGGTGCCGTCAGTGCCGCCACGACGCCTGCCGGGCGTCGGACGGCGTCCTCCCAGCCGCCGGTTGACAGCCACGGATGTCGACATCCCTGGAGCAGTGCGACGCGTCGGCACCGCCGTGCTCGCAAACGTGGCCAGCGGCTCTTCGGTCGACCTCTTCGGCAGCCGGTCGTCGCGTTCGAGTCTTGAGACCCCGGCCATGAACGCCGCGGGCGGTCGTGGCCCTCGATCGGGCGGACAGATCAACGCCAGAGCACCCGGGTGCCAGCGGTAAGCACTGGTCACACCGGACTCGAGCAAGTCCCGGTAAGCCGTCGGACGGTGTTTCGCTTGTCCGCATCAGTGGTCCACGCTTAGATGTCCCGTGCACTACCACGACTCGGGGTCGGCGGGGAACAAAGAGGACGGATGGTGTTCATGTCGGGGACGAAGGTCCGGAAACTGATCACAGGTGCGGCGGTGCTCGGTGCAACGGCGGCCGCGATGGTCCTGCCCGCGCAAGCTGCGCAGGCGTGGCCAACTGGTTGCAGCTCGTACACGAATGTGGCCCACAGTGCGGCGTACTCGAGTTGCAGTGGCGGCACCGGGACCCACCGCGTCGTCGCGACGTGCACCAACGGCGATGTGCTCTACGGCCCTTGGGTGCGAGTCGACCAGGAGTCCTCAGTATTGTGCGACGCATTCGGCAGGCCGCCGAACGGCTGGTTCGTGCGCTACCACCACTTCGACGGCAAGCCCTAAGTCCTCGGGCGCGGTCACGTGCGGTGTCCGCGCCCGCCGCGCTCAGACGAGGGTGGCGACCTCGGGGAACTCGACCGGCAGGCTTTCCGTGTCAACGACGATGTCGGCGGACCGTTAGGCTTCGGTGTAGTTGACAATCGCGCCAGACACTCTGCTTGGTAAGGAGTTACACAACGGGCAGGACCCTCTCAGCCAGACCATGGCTTCACGGTGGATCTGGCCGTGTGGGTGTGATGGTCTCGTTCGAGTCGTTCCAGCGCCGGGGCGGGCGCGGCCCGTCCAGGTGCACGCCACCGATCCACCGGTTGATGCCGTTTGATGGTGGGTGTGGTCGGCCGCGCCGTGGAGCACTTGTGCTCCTGTGTCGGTCAGCCGCAGGCTGGTGTCGTGGTCGACCGAGCGTTGCCGGTTCGGCGTGGAGGAGCGGGACTGTGGTGTGGGCCATCCGGTCCATCACGGCGAAGGACCAGGTGTCTCCCAGGTACGGGCGTGTCTCCCGGGCGGCGGCGCGGACGCACACGGTGCCCGCCGTGGCCGCGCCGTCGGCGACCACGGCCAGGATCCGTCGCTCGGTCAGCGACAACCGTCGCGGGTCGATGGGTACTCCCTGCTGAGCCGGTCGAACGCTTCGCCCAGGAACCGCAGGTCGGTCGAGCGGCTGTCGGCGATGGTGCGCAGACCGCCTGGTGCGGTGCTCGGAACGCGGCCCATGCGTCGTGGCGAGCTGGAGTGCGGCGGGGGTCAGCCGGGCGCTGGCGTTGGTGGCGGGTGTTCGCGTAGTTAGGTCGGCGAGGCGAGCGAGGATCTGGACGATCTGGAGTAGGTCGTAGAGGTCCGCTTCGAACCACAGCACGTATTCGCCGTCGCAGTTGGCCTCCAGGGCCTGGTCTCGCTCGGCGAACATGTCGGAACCCTCCGCGCGGTCATCCGCGTGCGCCCTGAACAGAACGTAGCTCTGATCTCGCGGACAGTTCGGGACCTACCGCCTGTGCCTGTCCTTTGTGGAGGGGAGTCGCGCCTGTACAGCACCCGGACGCGAGCTCGGTCCCAGCCAGATCCGTGGAGTCGCCGTTGCTTACATGCAGCGCCGCCAGCATTGCCTGGCCGGTTTGTCCCGGCTGGCAAAGGAACGGTTGCCGATCATGTGGCAGATCGATTTGATGGACCAGGTGACGTGGTGCAGGAAAGACACGCGTACCAGTCCGGCCCAGAGTGCGGTGACCGCACCCCACCAGGACCAGCTGATCAGTCCGCCCAGGGCGGTGGGTAATGCGATGGGGAGCACGACCCACAGCGGGAACAGTCAGTCGACGACGCCGATGTCGTGGTCGGCTTGGAGATCGGGTGCGAATCGGTCGGCGTTGGTGGTGGCTCGTTCGAACAGCCAGCCCATGTGCGCGTGCCAGAAACCCTTGGCGAGTGCGACTGGGTCGGTGCCGTAGAGCCAGGGGGAGCGGGGGTCGCCGTCGCGGTCGGAGAGGGGAAGGCGTGGTGTCGTCGGTGGTCGGCGACCCAGTTGATGACGGGTCCTTGTGCGGCGAGGCCGCCGGCGACGGCGAGCACGATGCGTAGCGCGCGGGTGGCTTTGAACGCGCGATGGGTGAAGTAGCGGTGGTAGCCGACGGTCAGGCCGAGACAGGACACAAGGTAGAAGCCGGCAAACAATCTGACGTCGGTCCAGCCCAGACCCCCACCCCCACGCGAGCGGAACCGCCGCGATCAGCGTGACGAACGGGATCAACAAATGCCTTGACCAGAATCTGATCACCTGTCGACCGACCGGGAAGAACGATCGGCTTCGACTCAGATGGCGGTGGGCGAATCGCGGTAGGTGTGGTCATGGAATGTCCTATCCGGACCAAAGGGGAGGGCGTGCGTACGGACCCGGTCGATCAGCATGTCGGCTTCCGCCGCGGTGAACAGACCCTGCCCGGCGGCGTGCAGAATTGCCGCGACAGTGCTCCGGTGTGGTTCCGCGATCTCGAGGACCGGCGTGGTGTCCGGAATGAGGTCGGGATGTGCCATGGAAGTCGCCCCGGGTTCAGCCGACGTGCAAGCCGGGGTCCCGGGCGCTCACCACCCACACTACGCGCTCACCACAAGACGCGTAGACTGCGAGTGCCCGGACACGACGACATCCCACCTCAGAGGTGCCAGCCCTTCCGGCGAAATCCCGGAAAGCGGCGTGTCATGTCAGTTCCCCGCACTCGTAGTGAATTCAACGGCCAGAACCAGAACCTTCCGCCTGGCACCGTCCCGATGGCAGCCGCCGCCACGGCGGTGCAGCCGGCTCAGCCCGTTCCCGAGCCGGTGCTGGCGCCGGAACCCACGCCCGAACTCACGGGCGAACCCGCGCCGCTGGCGACGGTGCCGCACACTCGTACCGGTGCGGCTTGGGCGGCGCTCATCACCGCCGCCCTGCTCGCCGTGCTGTTGATCATCTTCCTGGTGCAGAACACCCGCAGCACCGAGATCTCGTTCCTGTGGATGACCACCAGCACCCCCTTGGCCGTCGCATTGCTGATCGCCGCCGTCGGCTCCGTGCTGCTCACCCTGATACTCGGCACCGCTCGCATCGCCCAGCTACGGCGCCTCGTCCGCAAGCAGCGCAACACCTCGTGACCACTCGACCGTCCACAATGGCCACTGAGTCGGTGCGCCACGCGCTGCGGCTCAAGCTGAAGCCGAAGGCGCCCGTCACCGGTTCCGTCGACGGAGCGTGGTGGCCCCGGTCGCTCGACCTGCCCACCGAACTACCGGCCCTGGTCGAGGTGCTCGCCATCCGGCTGGGTCGCGTCGAGCGGGTGAGCTATCACCTCGGCGCCTGGGACGCCGCACCGCGCCGCATCGACGTCGACGGCCGGCCACTCCGGCTGGGCGGCTACCGCGCGCAGAACCCGCACACCGTGGACGTGGTCGGGTCGACCGGGCGGCGCATCACGCTGCTCGTCCTGCCACCGTCGACCGAAGAAGCGATCGCGCGCCAGGTGCTGATGCAGGCGGGCCGGCGGGACGACGCCGACAGCATCGACGAGTTGTTCGCCCCTGTCGGCGCACCCATCGCGGCCGTTGCGGCGCAGCCGGACGGCTATCTCGAAGACCCAGCGGTCGACCGCTGGGAAGTGGACGGCGGCCGCCTGTACGCGCGCGTCTGACTCCTGAGTGGACTGTCCACACAGTCGATTTCATGCATACCTGCGGTAGACGGAAGGATCACCGAATGCAACGCACCATGTCCTATCGAACCTCTGACGACGGCGGCCTTCTGCTGGACGAGCGCACCGTCGCATTCCGGCTGACTCCGCAATACGAGCGGGGAGCGGCCGAACTCGGCATCTCCGCCGGCCGACAGGTGCGGGTGGAGCTCCTCGACGACGACGGCCACCTACTGGACTCCCTGACCTACACCGTGTCGGCGACCGACGGGTAGCTGGATCGACGACGGCCACCAGCCGGCGGAGTCGTGCAGTTCGGCGGCGACCTCCAGAAAGTGTTGTGTGGGCGAGGTTGGCGGCGTTCTGTAGGCGCTCCCGACCCGGGCCGAGAATCCGGCGCGACGAGCCGGCCGTACACGACGCCCGGATGCGCAGTGTGTCGGCTCGGGACTGCAACAGATCACCGACCGGCCCCGGAAGCGACCGGCCTGCTGAAGCGACGCGGGTGGGGATGGACTCACCGAAGTAGACCGCGCTCGTCGCAGGCGTGCGGCAGGTCGGAGCCGGTGCGACGCCTTGGTCACCAGCCAAGGACTGGTCGCCGGGCACGGCCCTCTGGCTGGTCGTCAAGGGCTTCAAGCCTTTGCCCATCACCGCCGGCACCGGCACCTACCAGCACACCACGACCGTGTGCTACACGGCCCGTTCGCGGGGCGTACCGCCCCCTGAGAGAAGGAAGGCCAACCAATGACCACCACTGACAGGGCCACCTCCGACGTCGCAGCCGCACCGTCGGGAGTCAAGTCGATCCCCGACAACTATCCCCGGGTCGTGCCCTGTCTGTGTGTTGACGGGGCGAGTGCGGCGATCGAGTTCTACCGTGACGTGTTCGGCGCGACCGAGCGGATGCGGATGACCGAGCCGGACGGCAGGATCGGTCACGCCGAGGTCGAGATCGGCACGGCGGTGATCATGCTGGCGGACGAGTTCCCGGACCTGGGAGTCCGGTCACCGAAGACCATCGGCGGTACGCCGGTCACGATGACCCTGTACGTCGAGGATGTCGACGCCGTGTTCACGCGGGCGACCGATGCCGGCGCGACGGTGCTGGGCCCGGTCAAGGACCAGTTCTACGGCGACCGCACCGGACAGTTCGAGGATCCCTTCGGGCACCGGTGGAGTGTTGCCACCCATGTCGAGGACGTCTCCCCGGAAGACCTGGCCCAGCGCGCCGCCGCGATGAGCGGCTGACGCGCGTCGGCCGCTGCGCGATGGTCTCAGAACGGGGGAGGGCCGAGGATTTCGATCGCGCCGGTTGCCGCGGCCGCGGCGCGAACGCGGTCGAAGTCGACCGGGGCGGGCTGGTCACCGGGGGAGGCGGGCTCGCTCGCATGGCGGTAGAAGGCCTCGCCGCTGCCGGGCGTCTGCAGGCACAGCATCCGTGCCGCTGTGGTGACCATGAAGGCGTGCGGTACGCCGCGGGGCATGACCACGATGCCGCCGGTGCCGAGTGTTCGTTGCTCACCGTCGATGTGCAGCAGGATCTCGCCCTCGAGCATGTAGAACGTCTCGTCGGCGTCGGGGTGGCGATGCAGTGGTGTCACCTTTCCCGCGTCGAGTTGGTCCTCGAACATCAGGAACGCGCCGCCGGTCTCCTGTTCAGTGGCTTTCATGGTGTGCAGCCCACCGCCGCAGAACCACCGTTGTTCACCTTCGCCGGTCTCGCGCACTGTCGCAGCCAACGTCTTCATGGTGGTCTTCTCTCACCTTCGTGGGACTTGAGTCCCATGATGAAACTACGGTACCGTGAAAGGCGTGTCAACGCGGTATGAGCGGATGGGTCGAACGCAGCAGAAGGTGCGTACCCGCGACGCGCTGATCGCGGCCGCGCGCGGTCTCGTGGCGCGCGGCGGGTCGTCCCCGACAGTCGAAGAGGCGGCCGCGGCGGCACGTATTTCACGCTCCACCGCGTACCGGTACTTCACCAGCCAGAAGGCACTACTCGTCGCGGCTCACCCCGAGACCGAGGCCGAGTCCCTGCTACCGCCCGACGTCGGCGACGACCCCGAGGACCGGATCCTGGCCGTCGTCACGGCATTCATCCAGCTGATAGTGGAGACCGAGCAGCAACAGCGCACGATGTTGCGGCTCTCCCTCGAACCGGACAGCCCGTCCCGCGAACTGCCGCTGCGGCAGGGCCGGGCGATCGCCTGGTTCGAGGACGCGCTCGAACCCCTCCGGTCGACACTGACCGACGACGGCGTGCGTCGGCTCGCCGTGGCCATCCGCAGTGCCGTCGGTATCGAGGCGCTGGTCTGGCTCACCGACGTCGCCGGCCTCTCCCGCCCCGAAGCGGCAGAACTCATGCAGTCCTCCGCACTGGCACTGCTGCGTCACGCTGTCGCCGAGAACCCGTCGCGCCATCGCTGAACCGATATCGAGAACGGCCGGCGGGCTTGCTACGTCGAGGCCGACTCGGAAAGGCGACACCGGTCGGCTGTTCCGTTGAAGCGCGTAGTGTACGGATAGTGCCCGGGACCCCGGTTCGAACAGCCGAACAAGGGGTCGCGCGATGGCACATCTCGATCTTCAGAACACCTCGCCGGTCATGACCACCTCGCCGATCGCGGCGCAGCTTTCCGTTGAGGATGCTCGTCCGCCGCCACTACCTGTTCCTGGCGCGCGCCTTGCACATGGGACTCGTGTGCGGGACGCCATACCGGTGTCCGACGGACGATCCCGGTGAAGACCGGCGCGGTGGCCGAAACGAACGGACCGGCGGCCGATGTGGTGGCCGCCGCGGCCCGCCCTGCGGACGATGTCCTGCGTGACCTGGGCGTCACCGCCGACCACGGCCGTACCGACGCCGATGTCGTCCGGGGACAGGCGCGATGGGGACCCAACACGGTGTCCTCGCACCGCGCCAGGGTGTTCCCGGTGCTCTGGCACCAACTCAGGTCTCCGTTGCTCGGCCTGTTGCTGGCGGCGGCTCTCGCCTCGGCGCTGTTCGGCCAGCGCGGTGACGCGGTCATCATCGCCGTGATCGTGATCGTGTCGGTCGGGCTGGGTTTCACCAACGAGTACCGCGCGGAGAAGGCCGCGGAGGCCCTGCATTCCCGCATTCGGCACGAGACCACGGTGATCCGCGACGGGACACGGTCCCGAGTGGACGTTACCGCGCTGGTACCCGGCGATGTGGTCGAGCTTCGTCTGGGCGATGTCGTTCCGGGTGATCTGCGGCTGCTGTCGGTCACGGGCCTGGAGTGCGACGAGTCCGTGCTGACCGGCGAGTCCCTGCCCGTCGACAAGTCCAGCGCCCCGGTTACGCCAGGCACCGCGTTGGCCGAGCTGTCCGGGGCGGCGTTGATGGGCACGGTGGTCCGGGCGGGCTCGGGTGTCGGGGTGGTGGTCGCCACCGGCGCCCGCACCCAGTTCGGCTCGATCGCGGCGGGGCTGGACACCCACCCGCTCGACACCGAGTTCCAGGTCGGCCTGCGCAGGTTCTCCATGCTCCTGGTCTACGTCGCCGGCTCGCTCACCGCGGCGATCTTCCTGGCGAACATCCTGCTGGACAAGCCACTCCTCGACGCGCTGCTGTTCTCCCTGGCGATCGCGGTCGGTATCACTCCGCAGCTGCTCCCCGCTGTGGTCTCGACCAGTCTCGCCGCCGGGTCACGACGGATGAGCCGCCGCAAGGTTCTGGTCAAACGGCTGGTCTGCATCGAGGACCTCGGCAACGTCGACGTGCTGTTCACGGACAAGACCGGAACTCTCACCCAGGGCAGCATCCAGTACATGCGGGCCGTGCCCGCGGCGGCGGACACCCCGGACGAGATCCTCCGGTTGGGCCTGCTGTGCACCGAGGCCGCCGCGCGGGCCGGCGGCGGTAGCCCGCTGGACCAGGCCATGTGGGTTTCCCCGGCCGCCGCGCGACTGACCATCGCCGCGGCGGGACGGGAAGCGATGGCGGTGTTGCCGTTCGACCACGACCGCCGCATGGTCTCCGTCCTCACCCGGGACGACACGGGCACGCCGACCCTGATCACCAAGGGCGCGCCGGAGGCCGTCCTGGACCGCTGCGTGGGCGTGCCGGCCGAGGCACGGACCGCCCTGGCCGCCGAGTTCGCCGCGGGCAACCGGGTCGTCGCCGTGGCCGTGCGGCCCGCCGGCGACCTCTCGGCGCTCGCCCCCGAGAACGAGCGTGGCCTGCGCCTGAGCGGGTTCCTGGTGTTCCTCGACCCACCCAAGACCGACGCCGAAGCAGCGCTAAGCCGCCTTGCTGACCTCGGTGTGGAGGTGAAGGTCGTCACCGGCGACAACGCCGCGGTCGCCGTCAAGGTCTGCCGTGACCTCGGACTGACCGCGGGCGACGCGCTCACCGGCGCGGACATCGACGCTCTCGACGACGACGCGCTCGCCGCCGCCATCCCAGACACCACGGTCTTCGCCCGGGTCGGACCCGAGCACAAGGCCCGGATCGTGCGCGTCCAGCGCCGCAGCGCGGGCGGTGTCGCGTTCCTCGGCGACGGCGTCAACGACGCACTGGCCCTGCACGCCGCCGACGTGGGAATCTCGGTCGACTCGGCCACCGACGTCGCCAAGGATGCCGCCGACGTCATCCTGCTCGACAAAGACCTGGGCGTGCTGGCCGACGGCGTCGTCGAAGGCAGGCGGATCTTCGCCAACACCATCAAGTACGTCCTGATGGGCACCTCCAGCAACTTCGGCAACATGGCCTCCGCCGCGGGCGCGTCGCTGTTCCTGCCGTTCCTGCCGATGCTGCCGTCGCAGATCCTGCTCAACAACCTGCTCTACGACACCAGCCAACTCGCCATCCCTACCGACAACGTCGACGCCGAACAACTCCGGCGGCCCGCGCACTGGGACATCGCGTTCATCCGCAGGTTCATGCTCCGGTTCGGCCCGCTCAGCTCGGTGTTCGACTTCGCCACCTTCGGCCTGATGCTCTGGGTGTTCCACTCCGGACCCGCCCAGTTCCACACGGGCTGGTTCGTCGAGTCCCTCGCCACCCAGGCCCTGGTGATCTTCGCGATCCGAACCAGGACCACGCCCTTCTTCCGCAGCCACCCCAGTCTGCCGCTGACCCTCGCCGCCATCGGCGTGGTCACGGTCGGCGCCCTGCTCCCCGCCACCCCACTGGCCCACGTCCTGGGCTTCCAACCGCTGCCCGCTGCCTTCTATGCCGTGCTCGCGGGGATGGTCGTCGGCTACCTGGTCCTGATCGAGATCGGCAAGCACTTCTTCTACCACGCCGCCCGACCCGCCCCACCCCAGCCGATCCGACCTGCCGGACGCGGCCTGCGACGCCGGGCCGCACGCTTCAGTTCCGCCGCCCCCGTACCACGCCAAACCGGGGTGCCCCGATAACGCCGGCTCGCCCGATCGTGGGACTTTCGTCCTGCCTACTGTCGCCATCCGGCACTCCCGCGCTGTCCTCGCTCCGGCGATGCTCAAGTGGCCAAGTGAGAGGTGCGCGATGACGGTGACCGCGGTACCGGCCGGAGTGCGTGCGCTGCTGGCCGACGGCAGAGTGGTGCGGATCCGCACATTGCGGTCGTCCGATGTGGATGTCGTACTCGAGTTGCACCAGCGGATGTCCGAACACGACACCTACCTGCGGTTCTTCGGGATCGCGAGGGAGTTCCTCCACACCATCGCCGAGCGGATCACCCGTCGGCCGGACGCGAAGCACGTGGCGCTGGGCGCCTACCTGGACGATGTCCTGGTGGGTGTCGCCCACTACGAGACGCTCGCCGACCCGCAGGTCGCCGAGATCGCGCTGGTGGTCGACGGCGACGTGCAGGCGCGTGGCCTCGGCACCCTGCTGCTGGAGCATCTTGCTTCGGTGGCTCGCCATCGCGGTGTGCTCCGGTTCGTGGCGGAGGTGCTGGCCGAGAACCGCCGGATGATCCGGGTGATCGCCGATGCCGGGCTCACCTACCGGACACACTCCGACGGTCCCGAGAGCGAGATAGTGATTCTTCTCGACCAGGACGACCGGTACCTGACCGCGGTCGACGAGCGGGAGCGAGTGTCCGATGTGGCCAGTCTGGGGGCCGTTCTGCGTCCGGCTTCCGTGACGGTGGTCGGCGCCGGTCGCAAGCCCGGCTCGGTCGGTCACGCCGTGTTGCGCAAGCTCGCCGACGGTGGGTATGCCGGAACGCTGTCGGCGGTGAACCCGCACGCCGACGAGATCGCCGGCGTGCTGAGCTGGCCCACGGTGGCCGACGTCCCCGGCGACGTCGAGCTCGCAGTGGTGTGCGTGCCGGCCGCGGCGGTACCCGACGCGGTGGAGCAGTGCGGGCGGCGCGGGGTCCGAGCGGTCGTGGTGATCTCGGCGGGGCTGACCGGCTCCGAGCCTCGGCGCTCGTGTCCTGGAGTCGGTACGCCGGCACGGGATGCGCCTGGTCGGCCCCAACTGCCTCGGTGTGGTCAACACCGAACCCGACGTGCGGCTGGACGCGACGTTCACCCGCGGTCCGGTGCCGGCCGGCCGGGTCGGCATGGTTTCCCAGTCCGGGGGAGTGGGGATCGCCGTGCTGGAGTTGCTGGGCCAGCTCGGGCTCGGTGTGTCGACCATGGTGTCCACCGGCGACAAGTACGACGTGAGCGGCAACGACATGTTGCTGTGGTGGCAACAGGATCCCCGCACCGACGCGGCGGTGCTGTACCTGGAGTCGTTCGGCAACCCGCGCAAGTTCAGCCGGCTGGCCAGGAGTCTCGCGCGGACCAAACCGGTGCTCGCGGTGCGGTCCGCGGACAGTGTCGTCGCCCAGCAGGCGGCCGCGTCCCACACCGCGGCCGCGGCGACGCCCGGAGTCACCCGCGACGCGTTGTTCGGGCAGGCCGGGGTGATCGCGGTGGACAGTGTCAGTGAGCTGGTCGATGTGCTCGCCGCGGTGACCTGGCAGCCGTTGCCGGCCGGCAACCGGGTGGTTGTCCTGAGCAACGCGGGCGGGTCCGGGGTGCTCGCCGCTGACGCGTGTGTCCACAACGGACTTGTCCTGCCTCCGCTCGCCGCGGCAACCCGGTACGCGCTGGCCCGGCTCCTGCCGACCCAGGCGAGCCTGGACAACCCGGTCGACACGACGGCGGGTGTGGATGCCGCGGCCTTCGGCGCCTGTCTGGAGGTACTGCTTGGCCACGGGCGAGGTGGACGCGGTGGTCGCCGTCGGCGTGCCCACGGCTTTGGGTGACCCGGTCACCTCGGTGGCCGCGCTCGGACACTGTCCCAGCAGGACAGTGCTGGTGGTGCGGCCGGGTCAGTCGGCGTCGGTGACCAGCATGCGTGACGAGCGCGGGGCGCCTGTCACGGCGAGCTACGCGGATCCGGCGGCCGCGGCGGCCGCGCTCGGGCGGATCGCCCGGTACGCGGCCTGGCGGCGGCAGCCCGGCGGCGTCTTCACCGTCCCGGACGGTGTGCGGCTCGCCGAGGCCCGCGCGCTGGTCCGAGGCTTCCTCGACGACCAGCCGTCCGGGGGCTGGCTGCCCCCGGAGGCGGCCATGAACCTGCTGGGCCGGTTCGGCATCCCCGTCGTGCGATCGGTCGAGGCCAAGGACGCGGACCGCGCGGTCGCGATGCTGTACGAGATGGGCGGTCCGGTGGTCGTCAAGGCGATCGCGGCCGGCGTGCTGCACAAGAGCCGGGCAGGCGGGGTCGTGCTCGACGTCCGCGACGAGGCCGACGTGCGAGAGGCGGTGAACAGGTTCCGGACCCGGTTCGGCGACGCGCTGCAGGGCATGCTGGTCCAGCCGATGGCCGAGCCGGGTCGAGAGCTGATCATCGGAGTGAAGTCTGACGAGGTGTTCGGTCCGCTGGTGGTCTTCGGGCTCGGCGGTACCGACACGGACCTGATCGCTGACCGCGCCGCGCGGCTCACCCCGCTGTCCGATGTGGACGCCGAGCAGCTGGTGCACGGCCTGCGTTCCTCGGCAGCGCTGTTCGGCCCGGAGAGCCGCGACCGGCTGCCGGTCAACGACATCGTCGACGTTCTCCGCCGTGTCGGCCATCTCGCCGACGCGCTTCCCGAGCTTGCCGAGCTCGACCTCAATCCCCTGGTCGTGCGGCCCGACGGCTGCCTGGTGCTCGACGCACGGGTGCGGCTGGCGCCGCGCCGACCGGTGGACCCCTTCCTGCGCAGGCTCCGGTCCTGACCCCGCGCGAACCGAGGAGATGCCATGACGACCATCGATGCCACGATGTCGGCCGTGCTCGAACCCGCGCTGCGCGCGGCGACCAGAGCACCGTCGGTGCACAACACCCAACCCTGG
The DNA here is from genome assembly GCA_963841395.1 of uncultured Actinomycetota bacterium. GTDB lineage: Bacteria > Actinomycetota > Actinomycetes > Mycobacteriales > Pseudonocardiaceae > Actinophytocola. The sequence goes on along the minus strand of CAWJCX010000050.1, from coordinate 142,865 downwards.
CGGTTCGTGACCGGACACAGCCACGTCGAGCTGCACCTCGATCGGGACCGGATCCTCGCGGTGGCCGACCCCGATTCGCGCGAGGCCCGGCTCTCCTGCGGCGCCGCGTTGTTCACCCTGTGGCTGGCTCTGCGAGCGGGCGGGCGGGGCGCCGTGGTCGACCTGCTGCCCGACGCCGACCGGCCCGACTTCCTCGCCACCGTGCGGATCACCGGTGAACGGGCGGCGAGCCCGGAGCTGCGCACCCTCGCGGCCGCGATCGATCGCAGGGTGACCAACCGGCGGCCGTTCGCCCAGCGCGCCGTGCCCGCACCGGATCGCTGGGCCCTGGCCGGCGCTGCCGTGGCCGAGGGCGGCCGGCTGGTGCTGCTCGACCCCCGAAGGATGGGTGCGCTCGCGGTCCTGCTGCGTCGCGCCGACCACCTGCAGGAGAACGACCCGGACTACCAGGTGGAGCTTCGCAAGTGGACGGTCGAGCGGGCGGGCCGCGACGACGGCGTGCCGCTCTCGGCCGGCGGTCCGCGCCCGCTCGGCGGCAACCTGCTGGCGCTGCGCCGCTACCACAGCGATGACGACGCGGTGGTGCGCTCGTTCGAGCAGGATCCGCTGGTGGCGGTTTTGACGACCGGCGGCGACACCGTTCGCGACCAGGTTCGTGCCGGGCAGGCGCTGCAGCGGGTCCTGCTCACCGCGGCCTCGGCCGGCCTGAGCGCGTCGTTCCTGTCCCAGCCCATGGAGGTTCCGTTCACCCGCGGTGCGCTGCGCCAGTTGATCGGTGGCCGCGACCATCCGCAGACTGTGCTGAGGCTGGGCTACGGCCAGTCGGTGGCACGGACCAGGCGCCGTTCGGTGGCCGTGGTCAGCGACCTTCCGGCCCAGGACACGGTTGTCGATACGGAGTCATGACCGGTCGGCTTCACCGGGCACGTGAACATGTCAGCCGAGCAACCGGCGTGCTTCCCCCGCTATCTGCAGGTCCTCCCGGGCGGTGATCACCATCGTGCGCACTGCCGCGCCGGAGGCACTGATGTCCTCGTCCGCGGTGTCGTTGCGGTCCGGGTCGATGGCGACGCCGAGGTAGGCGAGTCGCTCGGCGGCTCGCCGGCGCACGGTGGGCGAGTGTTCGCCGACGCCGCCGGTGAACACGAGTGCGTCGAGGCCGCCGGTCGCGGCTGTCATCGCGGCGATACCGGCAACGAGCCGGTGGGTGTAGACGTCGATGGCGAGGATCGCGTCCGGCTCGCCGCGATCCGCCGCGGCCTCGACCTCGCGCATGTCGCCGGTGCCGGCGAGTGCGGTGAGCCCGGACCGGTGTTCCAGGGCGGTGGCGATCTCGTGTGGTGTCAGGTGTTCGTGTTCCTCGAGCCAGAGCAGCAGTCCGGGGTCGACGGTGCCGGACCGGGTCGCCATCACGAGGCCTTCGAGCGGGGTGAAGCCCATGGTGGTGTCCACGCTGCGGCCGTCGACGACTGCCGCGAGGGAGGCGCCGGCGCCGAGGTGGCAGGTGACGATCCGCAGCCCCTGCGGTGACCGGTCGAGGAGGTCGGCCGCGCGGCCGGAGCTGTAGGCGTGGGACAGGCCGTGGAACCCGTAGCGGCGGATCGTGTAGCGCTCACGCCATTCGCGCGGCACGGCGTAGGTCGCGGCGGCGAGCGGGATGGTGGTGTGGAACGCGGTGTCGAAGCTCGCCACCGCGGGGATGTCGGGCAGCTGCGCGGACACGGCGTCCAGCATGGCGAGAGACTTGGGCTGGTGGAGCGGGGCGAGATCGGTCAGCTCCCGCAACTGTTCTCGCACGGTGTCGGTGATCAGGACGGGGCCGGTGAACCGTGTTCCGCCGTGCACGACGCGGTGACCGACCACATCTGGTGTTGTCCAGTCCCGCAGGACGTCGAGGTCGGCGGTGTCGGGTTCGGCGGGCAGGTCCGCGCTGTGCGTGACGGTGTCGTGCTCGTCGAGCAGGCGCAGCTTCGTGCTCGACGAGCCGGCGTTGACCACCAGGACCCGCACGACACTCAGTCCCGGGTGGGCCAGGTCCAGCCCGCGATCGCCGGGTCGTCCTCGCCGTGGTCGCGGGTGTAGCGGCGGGCCGCGAGCCGGGCGTCCTCCATCTGCTGGCGCAGCGTCGCGGCGTGGCTGCCCAGTGCGGGTACCCGGTCGATGACGTCCATGACGAGGTGGAAGCGGTCGAGGTCGTTGAGCATCACGATGTCGAACGGGGTGGTCGTGGTGCCTTCCTCCTTGTAGCCGCGGACGTGAAGGTTGCGGTGGTTGGTGCGTCGGTAGGTGAGCCGGTGGATCAGCCACGGATAGCCGTGATAGGCGAAGATCACCGGCTTGTCGGCGGTGAACAACGCGTCGAAGTCCCGGTCGGACAGGCCGTGCGGGTGCTCGCTGTCCGACTGCAGCCGCATCAGGTCCACGACGTTGACGACCCGCACCTTCAGCTCGGGCAGGTGGGTGCGCAGCAGGTCCGCGGCGGCCAGGGTCTCGAGGGTGGGCACGTCGCCCGCGCAGGCGAGCACGACGTCGGGTTCGTCGTCGGCGGTGCCGGCCCACGGCCAGATGCCGAGGCCGCGGACACAGTGCGCGACCGCTTCGTCGATGGTGAGGTAGTTCAGCGTCGGCTGTTTGCCGGCGACGATGACGTTGACGTAGTGCCTGCTGCGCAGGCAGTGGTCGGTGATCGACAGGAGCGTGTTGGTGTCCGGCGGCAGGTAGACGCGGACGATCTCGGCCTTCTTGTTGACCATGTGGTCGATGAACCCGGGGTCCTGGTGGGAGAAGCCGTTGTGGTCCTGGCGCCACACGTGCGAGGTCAGCAGGTAGTTCAGGGACGCGATCGGCGCCCGCCAGGGGATGCCGCGCGTCGTCTTGAGCCACTTCGCGTGCTGGTTGACCATCGAGTCGATGATGTGGATGAACGCCTCGTAGCAGTTGAACAGGCCGTGCCGGCCGGTGAGCAGGTAGCCCTCCAGCCAGCCCTGGCACAGGTGTTCGGACAGCACCTCCATCACCCGGCCGTCCGGGGACAGGTGATCGTCGCCGGGCAGGGTGGTCGCGTTCCAGGCGCGGTCGGTCGTCTCGAACACCGTCGAGAGCCGGTTGGAGGCCGTCTCGTCCGGACCCATGATCCGGAACCGGTCGGGGTTGGCGGTGATGATGTCGCGCAGGAACGCGCCGAGCACCTTCGTGGCCTCGCTGGACTCGACGGCGGGGCGGTCGACGCGCACGGCGTGATCGCGGAAGTCCGGCATGACGAGCTCGTGCAGCAACCGCCCGCCGTTGGCGTGCGGGTTGGCACTCATCCGCCGCTCGCCTCGCGGGGTCAGTGCCTGCAGGGCCGGGACGAGCCGCCCAGCCTGGTCGAACAGCTCCTCGGGCCGGTAGCTGCGCAGCCACTCCTCGAGCAGCGCACGGTGTTCGGCGTTGGTGCGGGTCTCGGCCAGCGGGACCTGGTGGGCGCGGAACGTGCCCTCGACCGGGACGCCGTCGACCTCCTTCGGTCCGGTCCAGCCCTTCGGGGTTCGGAGCACGATCATCGGCCACACGGGTCGGCTGACCGGCGTTCCCGCGACGCCGCGGGCGTTGTACTGGATCGCCGCGATGTCGTCGAACACCTCGTCGAGCGTGGCCGCGAGCTGCTCGTGGACCTCCGCGGGGTCGTCACCGCCGACGAAGCGCGGTTCGTAGCCGTAGCCGCGCAGCAGCGCAGTGAGCTCGTCGGTGGGGATCCGGGCCAGCACCGTGGGGTTCGCGATCTTGTAACCGTTGAGGTGGAGCACCGGGAGCACCGCGCCGTCGGTGACCGGGTTGAGGAACTTGTTCGAGTGCCAGCTCGCCGCCAGCGGACCGGTCTCGGCTTCCCCGTCACCCACCACGCACATCACCGTCAGGTCCGGGTTGTCGAACGCCGCGCCGTAGGCGTGTACGAGCGCGTAGCCGAGCTCACCGCCCTCGTGGATGGATCCCGGTGTCTCGGGAGCGACGTGGCTGGGAATGCCGCCAGGGAACGAGAACTGGCGGAACAACGCCCGCATCCCGGTCTCGTCCTGTGAGATCGAGGAGTAGGTCTCGCTGTAGGTGCCTTCCAGGTACGCGTTGGCGACCAGGCCCGGACCGCCGTGACCGGGGCCGGTCACGTAGAGGACGTTGAGGTCACGCTGGTTGATGACGCGGTTCAGGTGCGCGTACAACAGGTTCAGCCCCGGCGTGGTGCCCCAGTGCCCCAGCAGCCGCGGCTTGACGTGCTCGGCGCGCAACGGCTCCCGCAGCAACGGGTTGTCCAGCAGGTAGATCTGCCCCACCGACAGGTAGTTCGCCGCCCGCCAGTACGCGTCGAGCAACTCGAGGTCTTTCCGGCGGTGTCTGACCGTCGGTGTCGAATCGGTACGCAGCATCGGACGGGTCCTCACGTGGTGTTCGAGCGGCAACGGGGCGAAGCCACGCGGTGAGTCGCATCAACGACCAAGTAGTCGTCCGGTGCTGGGGACGGCCATCGCGCCAACTGTCGAACGCGGGGTCCAGGCACTCCCGACGGGTCACCACCACGTTAGCACCGCCTGCCGCCCGGCGATTGGTCACCGAAGTCCCTTCACGAGGGGAACTTCGACTCCAGCCGGCTAGCCCGCGGCGGCCGAGACTGAGCGCAGCTAACGAAAGGAACGCTCATGTCTGTTCAGGATCGAATGCCGAGGACGAGGACGGCCTCTCGGGCGGAGACGGCGTCGACGGCATCGACGGCGCCACCCAGCGGCAGGCGCGCCGGGTCGTTGCGCGCTCAGGTGCTGGCGGTGCTGCGCGTCATGATGGGCCTGACGTTCCTGTGGGCGTTCTTCGACAAGACCTTCGGGCTGGGTTACGCCACGCCGTCGGCGCAGGCGTGGGTCAACGGTGGATCACCGACCGGCGGGTTCCTCGGTCACGTCCAGGTCGGGCCGATGCAGTCGGTGCTACGCGACTGGGCCGGCAGCGGCTTCGTCGACTGGTTGTTCATGATCGCGCTGCTGGGCATCGGGCTGGCGCTGCTGCTCGGCATCGGCATGCGCGTGGCCGGCATCGCCGCGGTGGTACTGCTCGCGCTCATGTGGATCGCCGAATGGCCTCCGGCGCAGCTCGACTCCGCCGGAGCGGCGACGTCGTCGACCAACCCGATCATCGACTCCCACCTGATGTACATCCTCGTCGTGATCGCCCTGGACCTCTACGCCGCAGGTGACACCTGGGGCCTCGGGCGATGGTGGGCGAACCTCCGCATCGTCGATCGGAGTCGCTGGCTGCGCTGACCGATCTCCCCCGAATCGGTGTGCTGGCAACGGAAACATTGCCAGCACACCGATTTTCGTGTGTCGTTCGGTCGATCAGGGCCTGCCTGCTCAGGGCAGGGGAACCGTCCACACCAGACGCGTCCCGCCGCCATCCCGTTCCTGGACGGTGAATACGCCGCCCGATTCGGTGGCGCGCTGCCGCAGGTTGTGCAGCCCGCTACGCGCGACGGTGGCGGGGACACCGACGCCGTTGTCGGTGACATCGACGACCACGTCGTCGTCGACAGAGACGGTGACCGCCAGCTGGTCGGCGTGCGCGTGGCGGACGACGTTGCTGACGGCTTCGCGCAGAACGGCCTCCACGTGCTCGGCGAGCTCACCCGACACCACACTCACCGGCCCGGACATCCGCACGGTGGTCCGCAGGGAGGTGTCGTCGGTCAGCTCGGTGATCACGTCGCGCAACCGGGTCCACAGCCGGGGCGTTCCCGCGGGATCGGCCTGCAGGTCGAAGATCGCACTGCGGATGTCGTGGATGACCTCCTGCAGCTCGTCGATGTGCTCATTGAGCCGGTCGGCCACCACGGGTGACGTCGCCCGGCGGTGGGTGCCCTGCATACCGAGCCCGATCGCGAACAGCCGCTGGATGACATGGTCGTGCAGATCCCGGGCGATCCGTTCCCGGTCGGCCAACACCTCTAGCTCACGGCGCGCCGACTGACGCTCCGCGCGCTGCAACGCCAGCGTGGCCTGGTCGGCGAAGGAGGAACCGACCTGGAAGAGCAGGTCGTCGAAACCGGCCGAACCGGCCGTGCCACGTTGCGCGGCACGTGATCGGCGAACACGGCCCCCAGCGTGGATCCCGCGATTGGGATCGTCCCGCCGATCACCTTGTCCGGGTCCATGCCGGCGCACACCGCCACCCTGAGCTCGGTGGTCTCGGCTGCCGCCAGATCCGGATCGCGTGGCACGGCGATGAACGTGTAGTCGGCCCCGGTGAGCTCCAGGGCACAGCTGGCGATGAGCCGCAGCGCCTCGGTCGACTCGCTGGCACCGAGCAGCTCGGAGGTGACCTCGCCGGTGGCCTCCAGCCACCGCTGGCGTCTGCGGACCTCCTCGTACAGACGCGGATGGTGGGGCGGAACCCCACCGATGCCGGATGGTCGGACAACTCCGCCAGCCGCAGCGGCTCGACGTCCTCGAGCACCACGCCGAGCACCCCCGACCGGTCGGCAGCGGCCCGATCCTCGTGCGGGTGGCATCGTCGATCCCTACGTGGACGAACTCGGTCAGCATCCCGTCCGGACCGAGCACCCCAGCGCGCCGTAACGTGCATCGACCAGACCCACGGCAGCCCGGACAATCTGCCGCAATGTCTCGTCCAGTTCGAGCCCGGACGAGACCGCCAACACGGCCTCCAGCAACCCGTCCATTCGGCCCTGCATGCCGACGACCTTCTCGAACCGGCTCCCCGGACACGGGTGACCCCGCACCCGCGGGGCCGTCCAGTCGTCACAGCTTCACTGTGGCACGAACCGAGCACGTCCGTGCGTCGGCCGGAGCAGGTCGGCCGGCCCCCGCCGAGGCGGTGACCTTGAGCCCCCCGACCGGGGGCCGTTCGGCCCTTGGGAGCCCGGGTGGCGTCAACGGACAGTGGACCCAGGAGCTCCGCAACCCGGTCGAACAGGATCCTGACAGGAGGTCGACCGCATGGACGTCGCTGTGGTGCCGGTGGGTCGCCTCACCGCGCCGCAGGTTCGTTCGGTCCTGATCGCGGCGGCGGCCGCGCCATCGTCGGATGACAACCGGCCCTGGCGTTTCCGCTGCACCGCCGAGACCATCGAGCTGTACGCGAACTCCGTCCGGGCCGATCCCGGCCATCAGGAGCCGACACTGCCCTGCGGCGCGGCCTTGCTGAACCTGCGCCTGGCGATCCGTGCGCTCGGTGTCCGCCCCTCGGTTCAGCTGCTGCCGGATCCACACAGACCGGACCTGCTCGCGATCGTCTGGCCACAGGGCGACAGCCCCCTTACGCCCGCCGCCCGGCGGCTCGCCGCGGCGATCCCGCGTCTGCGTACCGATCCCGGGCCGTTCCGCGCCGCGTCCGTCCCGCCACCCGTGCTGGCCGACCTGCGGCAGGCGGCCAGGACCGAGCGGGCCTGGATGCTCACCCTCATCGCCACGGACCTGCCCGTCCTGCGTGGGCTGGTCGATCGCGCCCACCAGGCCCAGCGGAACGATCCGGTCGTCGTCGACATCGGGCCGGACACGTTGATGGTGGTCATCGGCACGCTCCACGACCAGCCACTGGCCCGGCTACAGGCCGGTCAGGCGATGCAACGGGTGTTGCTCACCGCGACGGCCGCCGGCCTGTCGATGTCGGTGCTCTCCCCGGTGGTGGAGGTGCCCGAGACCCGGAAGTCGTTGCGGGAGCAGATAGTCGGCGGGCTGTGGCCGCAGGCCGTGCTGCGGCTGGGCTACGGCTCTCCGGATGCGCCCACCCCACAGCACGAGGTCGAGCACGTCGCCGCCAGCGGGCCGTCCGCGACCGGTGCGCCACCGCTCTCGCGCGACTAGTGCGTGTGGTGGCCGTGTCCGCGTAGCTCAGTGGCCAGCACCGCTGCCTGGGTGCGCCGCTGCATGCCGAGCTTGGCGAGCACCCGCGACACGTAGTTCTTCACCGTCTTCTCGGACAGGAACATGCGCTCGGCGATCTGCCGGTTCGTCAGGCCCTCACCGATGAGCTCCAGCAGGGACCGTTCCTGACCGGTCAGCCCCGCCAGCGGTCCTTCCTCCTCCGCGTTCGACCGGAGCTGGCTCATCAGCGCGGCCGCGGCCCGGTTGTCCAGCAGGGAACGTCCCGCGCCCACCGTGCGGACGGCCGACAGCAGCGCCAAACCCTTGATGTCCTTGATCACATAACCGCCGGCGCCGGCGAGGATCGCCTCCAGCATCGCGTCCTCATCGGTGTACGAGGTGAGCATCAGGCACTTCAGCTCAGGCAGCCGTGACCGCAGCTCGCGGCACAGCTCGACACCGTTGCCGTCCGGCAGCCGAACGTCGAGCACCACCACATCCGGTGCGAGCGCGGGCACCCTGGCCAACGCCTCGGACACCGAGGATGCCTGCCCGACGACCGTCAGATCCGGCTCCTCGTCGAGGAGATCGGCCACACCTCGCCGCACCATCTCGTGGTCGTCGACCAGGAACACCGTCAACATCGGTACTCCTCTCGACCAGGCCGAGGATCCCGCGGGGCGGGCCCATCTGCTCAGCGTACGTCGCGCACCGGTTCGTTCCCGGGCGTCGCGGTCACTCGCCGGGCCGGGTCCGGACGACGAGCACGGGGCAGTGCGCGTTCTGCACGAGCGCCTGGCTGGTGGACCCGAGGAGCATGCCGCGGAAACCGCCGCGGCCCCGGCTGCCGACGACGACGAGCTGCGCGGTCGCGGACCACTCCAGCAGCGCGTGTCGCGGCCGGTCACGCACGAGCTCGCGGCGCACCTCGACACCGGGGTACTTCTCCTGCCAGCCGGCCAGCCGCTCGGCCAGGCCCCGCTGCTCGTCGCCCTCGGTCGCGTCCCAGTCCGCCAGGTTTCGGTTCGTCTCGTCTCCGCCTGCATAGGTGTCGTCGCTCCACGCGTGCACCGCGACCAGCGGCACGCCGCGTATCGCTGCCTCGTCGAAGGCCGTCGCGACCGCCTGTTCGCTGACCGGACTCCCGTCGATACCGACGACCACCGGGCCGTCCTCGGGCGCGCCTGCCGGGCCGAACCGACCCCGGACGACGAGCACCGGGCAGTGCGCGTGACTCACCACCGCGGCCGTGGTGGAGCCGACGAGCATGCCGGTGAAGCCGCCGCCGCCGGTGTGCCCGACCACGATCATCCGCACCGTGCGGGACAGCTCGGTCAGCAGCGGCACCGGTGGCTCGACCGGCATGTCGGTCGTGACCGTGAGGGTGTCGTCGACCAGGTGGGCCAGCTGGGTGGCGTCGCGGAGGATCCGCTCGCCGTGCTCCATGACCGCGTCGAACGTCTCCCCGTTCTCCACCAGCGTGATGCCGTGTTGCGGTGTCATGAGCCGCAGCCCGTGCACGACGTGCAGTGTGAGCGTGCGACGCCCGGCCAGGTTGGCGGCCCACAGGACCGCCTGATCCGAGCCGGCCGAACCGTCGACGCCGACCACGACGGTCGGGTCCCGCACGGTCCTCACCTGGCTCGGCCGTTCCCGCTCGCGCTCGTGGAGACCGTTCCCGCGTGCACCACACCGGGTACGGCCCGTGCCAGCACCGTCGCGACGTGCCGGTCGGTGTCGCTGTCGAACGCATCGACGATCCGGACCACACCGTCGTGCACCTCCACCTTCCACCGGTTCAGCCCGCCGTAGGACTCCAAGCGGTGCCGGACGTCGGCGGCGATCGACCGGTCGTCACGCGCCAGCACCCGGACGATGTCCCCCCTGGTCACGATCCCGACGACCTTGTCACCTTCGACGATGGGCATGGCCCGGATGCGCGCGTCGACCAGCATCTGGCACAGGTCGGTGAGATCGGTCCCGGACCCCATCGCGACGGCCGGACTGGTCATGACCGCCCCGGCAGTGTCCTGCGCGGAGTCGTGCCGGCCCGCGTCCACCGCACCCCGGTGGTCGCGCGGATCCCGCAGTACCCGGTCATGGATGAGGTCGGCCTCGGTGACGATGCCCAGGAGCCGGGCTTCGGTGTCCACGACCGGCAACGCGGTGAAACCGTTCTCGGTCAACAGTTTCAACGCGTCCTTGACCGTTGTCTCGGATCGCACGGAGATCACCGGCGCGGACATCAGGTCACGGGCTCGCATGGCGTGCCTTCCTCATCGACTGTGTCCGACGGTAGGCCCGGCCGGATTCGGCTGGCAGCTGACAAAAGTCACCAATACCGGGGACCTAGGCCATCAATGTCCACATTGGAAGAAACGCGTCCGGCTCCGGCGTAGCGTGAACAGTGTCATCGAAAGCCGCGGACACAGCAGAATTCTCCGTCGTCGCGGCGGCCGTCAGCGTCATACCCGCCCGCATCCCGGGCTGAGGACATCATGATCACTTTCGTCATCGTCGCCGTCGTCATCGTCGCCTTGCTGCTGCTGGCCTCCAGCGCCCGCCTGGTGCAGCAGTACGAGCAGGGCGTCGTGCTGCGGTTCGGTCGTTTGCTGCCCACGATCCGTCAACCCGGGCTGCGGTGGATCGTCCCGCTGGCCGACCGGATGCGGAAGGTGTCCATGCAGACCATCGTGATGGGCATCCCCGCCCAGGGCGCCATCACCCGGGACAACGTCACCCTGACCGTCGACGCCGTCGTCTACTACCGCGTCATCGATCCGGTCAAGGCCATCATCAACGTCCAGCACTACCCGACCGCGGTGTCCCAGGTCGCCCAGACCTCCCTGCGTGCGGTGATCGGCCGAGCCGACCTGGACACCCTGCTGTCCGAGCGCAACCAGGTGAACACCGAGCTCAAGGCCGTCATCGACGCCCCCACCGAGGGACCGTGGGGCCTGAGCATCGAACGCGTCGAGGTCAAGGACATCGCGCTGCCCGAGACCATGAAGAGGTCCATGTCCCGGCAGGCCGAGGCCGAGCGGGAACGCCGCGCCCGGGTCATCGCCGCCGATGGCGAATTCCAGGCGTCGGCCAAGCTCGCCCAGGCCGCGGAAGCCATGGGGGACACACCAGGCGCGCTCCAGCTTCGGCTGCTGCAGACCGTCGTGGATGTCGCAGCGGAGAAGAACAGCACCCTCGTGATGCCCTTCCCGGTGGAAATGCTCCGGTTCTTCGACCGGGCCAACACGACCGACTCACGTGCCGTCGTGGCCGAGTCACCGGCCGAGCCGCCGGCCGAGGTCACGAACGGGCACCCCGTCGCGCTCACGCGATAATCCCGCCCCAGCCCCCGGATCGAACGGCCGGCCTCCCTCAGTGAACCTGTTGGGAGGCCGGCCCTTCGGTCGGTCCATCGGTGACCTAGGACCTCGAGTGTTGGGGACAACGGCACTGCCGGATCGGGGTGCTCGCGGCCGATGGTTGTTCCATGACTCGAGCAGTGGTGGCATTCGCGGGCAAGATGGGTTCGACCAGCGATATCGCCGAGGCGGTGGGCGAGGAACTGCGCCGCCACGGGCTGACGGTGGACGTGTGCGACGTACGCGCGGTGTCCTCGATCGAGGACTACGACGCCGTCGTACTCGGCAGCGCGGTGTATGCGGGCCGGTGGCGTCCCGAGGCCGCGCGCTTCCTGAAACACAACGCCCCGGTGCTGGCCAAACGCAGCGTTTGGCTGTTCGAAAGTGGCTGGATCGGCACGCGCCCGCACGATCCGGCAGCGACGTCCGGTGGGCGAAGACGCGCTCTGCGGATCGGCGCGGCAAGTCCCACTGTCTTCGGCGGCCGCCTGGATCCGGCGCGGGCGACGGGACCCATCGACCACATGGTGGCCAAAGGACAGTCAGGTGACTTCCGGAACTGGGACGAGATCCGAGCCTGGGCCGCGACGATCGCCGCCACGCTGGTCACCGCGGAGCACCGATGATCGCTGCAAGAAGACGACGAGTACACGGCGTGCGGGTCGACCACGTGCTGGTGGGGGTCAAGGTCATCCATACGCTCGTCTGGTTGTCCATCGAGTCGTGCATGGCCTACTTGCTGTACACGGGTGTGACGAGACGCAGCGACCGGCGCGCTGCGATCGCCGGCGCGTTGGTCGTCGGCGAGTGCGCGGTCTTCGCGGCCAACGGTTTGCGCTGTCCCCTGACCGACGTTGCGGAATCGCTCGGAGCCAAAGACGGCTCGGTCACCGACATCTACCTACCGACCTGGCTCGCCCGAAATCTACCGGCCATCCACGCGCCCCTACTCATCCTGACAATCATCCTGCACCGACGAAATCTGCAGCGTAGATAGCAGCCAATGGGGTACCAAAGCGTCGTTCCGGCCGAAGTCACAGACTGAAGAATTTGTGTGCCCGCTGACATCCGTCGGTATTGCACGCGACGTGTGGACCGGGTCTGGAGGTCATGGAACGGCGGCCGCCGTCATTGTCGCTCGGGCCAAGTCTTGTGGGTTGGGCGCGCGGGTGAAGGGGCCGACCAGCCCGTCCGAGTTCGGTGGCGGTGGCGATGTGGTCGGGTCGGGTGGTGCGGATGGCGTTGCGTGGCAGTGCGGGAAACATGGACTCGGCGGGTCCCGCACAAGGATCTTCCCGCCGCACTCACGGATCGCGCGCAGCCCGGCGGTGCCGGCCGTGGAGCGGAACAGCGGATCGAGCCATCCGGCGAGGAAGACCACCGCGGTGAGGGCCATGCCGGCCGCGGTCAGCTGAATGTGCGGATGATCAGAACCTGGATGGCGATCCAGCCGATCAGCAGAGCGCCGGCCAGGTCGGCGGCGACGGCCATGTGCACGGCGACGACGAGCACCAGCGCCAGCCCACCGAACAGCGTGCTGTGCAACGGGATGCGGTCGTTGACCGTCGCGCCCATGCCGATCAGCACCGGCGGTCAGGGCGACGCACCGGCGAGCGCGCTGACCGCGACGGCGCCGGCCGCGAAGGCCGGCCAGGGATACCGGCCGTCTTGGTTGCGTTCTCGGTTCGACCATGAGCCCCGCAGGGCACACGCGGATACGGCCGAAGGTCATGACCGGGCGAGACGTGTGTGAGGACCTTCGACCCGTGCACCCGTTCCCTCCGACTCTGATCGCTCTCCCGATGCGCGGCAATGCTTTCAGCAGAGACACGTGTGCCGAGGAGGGTGTGATGAGAGCAGCTGTGGTGACCGCGTTCGACCAGCCGGTCGAGCTGATGGACCGGGCGGTCCCGGAGCCGGGTGAGGGCGAGGTGTTGGTCCGGATCGAGGCCAGCGGTCTGTGCCACACCGACATCCACGCGGCCCGCGGGGACTGGCCGATCAAACCGATTCTGCCGCTGGTGCCCGGGCACGAGGGTGTCGGCGTGGTGGAGCGGACCGGCCCCGGTGTCCTGGACGTCGGCCTCTGGGACCGGGTCGCGATCCCGTGGCTCGGCTACGCCTGCGGGCGCTGTGACTATTGCGTGAGCGGCCGGGAGACGTTGTGCGAGTCGCAGGTCAACACCGGCTACGGCGTGGACGGCACGCACGCGGAGTACGCGGTGGCCCGCGCCAGTCACGTGGTGCCGGTGCCGGACGCGATCAGTTCCCAGGACGCCGCGCCGCTGACCTGCGCCGGTGTCACGACCTACAAGGCGGTCAAGGTGTCCGGGCTGCGGCCGACCGAGCGCGCCGCGATCTTCGGCATCGGTGGCCTCGGCCACCTCGCGCTGCAGTACGCGCGGATCTTCGGCGCGGAGACGGTCGCGGTGGACGTCACCGAGGACAAGCTGCGCCTCGCCGCGGAGCTCGGCGCCGACCACCTGGTCAACGCCGCGACGACCGACCCGGTGACCGCGATCCGCGAGCTGGGCGGCGCGGACGTCGCCATCGTGCTGGCCGCGACGCCGGTCGTGCTCGAGCAGGCACACGCGTCGCTGCGCCGCGGCGGCCGGCTGGTCCTCGTGTCGCTGCCCAAGGACAACATCATGCGCCTGCCCGTGTTCGAGACGGTGCTGGGTGGCATCTCGGTGATCGGCTCGATCGTCGGCACCCGGGAGGACCTCGCCGAGGTGTTCCGGCTGCACGCCGCCGGCCGCACGAGGGTTGACCTCGAGGTCCGCAAGCTCGACGAGATCAACGAGGCGATCGAGGACGTGCTCGCCGGCCGGGTCACCGGACGGGTCGTGTTCCAGCCATGACACGGACGATCCCGGCCAGCATGATCGCGCCGACCGTGGCGACGGTGATGACCCACCGCCCGGTATCGGTGCGCGAGGACAGCCCGTTCCACAGCATCGCGGCACTGCTGTCCGCCAACCGGATCGGCGCCGTACCGGTGATCGACGACAGCGGCGTGCTGGTCGGCGTCGTGTCCGAGATGGACCTCATCCGTGCAGGACCGCGTACTAACAGAAGCCTCGGTGACCTCGTCGCGCGTGACCTGATGAGTGCTCCGCCGACGACGGTGGGGATGGCGGAATCGGTGCCGGGGGCGGCGCAACGGCTCGCCGCCACCGGGGTCCGTCGGCTGTTCGCGGTCGAGAACGGCCGGTTGACCGGTGTGCTCTCGCGGCGTGACCTGCTGCGCTCCTACCTGCGCGACGACGACGACATTCGGGTGCAGGTCGAGCGGGACGTGCTGGCCCTGCTGCCCAGCGACCACACGCTGGTCCGCGCCTCGGTGACCGACGGCGTCGTGCTGCTGGTCGGCCGGGTCGAGTGGCACAGCGCGCTGGCCGGGATCGACGCTGTGGTGCGCGCGGTCCCCGGTGTCGTCGAGGTGCGCGACCGGATCGGCTACCAGTGGGACGACGGCGTCGGGCCCACCGAAAGGAGCCCGCGATGACCCGTGGTGACGACCCCGCACGGCGTTCGGGCGATGCTCGCGGACGGCCGCGTCGTCCAGGTGCGGGCGCTGCAGCCCGCCGACGACGACGACGTGTTCGCCCTTCACGGCCGACTGTCCGAACAGGACAGATACCTGCGGTTCTTCGGCGCGGCAACCGTCATCTACGCGCCCATGGTACGGCGGATCACCCGTGCCCCGGACGCGAAGCACGCCGCGCTCGGCGTTTGGAGCACCTCGTGTCTGTGGGACGGCGTAGCGGGGGTGACCCGGTTCGTCGCCGAGGTGCTCGCCGAGAACAGGCGCATGATCCAGGTCTTCCTAGACGCCGGAATGGTATCTCGGATGAGCGTCGACAGGCCCAAGCGGCACGTGGAGATCTCGCTGGACACCGACGAGCGGTTCGCCGCCGCGGTCGACGAGCGTGATCGGGTCGCCGACGTCGCGAGTCTCGCCACGGTGCTGCGACCCGCGTCGATCGTCGTCGTGGGGGCCGGCCGGTCGCCGGGATCGGCCACGCGGTGCTGCGCAATCTGCTCGACGGCGGCTATGTCGGAACGCTGAGCGCGGTGAACCCGCACCGACGACATCGCCGGTGTGCCGTGCTGGCGTTCGATCGCCGAGATCGGCGGCACGCCGGAGCTCGCCGTGATCTGCGTGCCGGCCGCACCCGGGGGAGTGGTCGCTCGCCGTCATGACACCTCGGCTCGACCGCAGATGAGCGCGGACGTCGGCTTCGCCGCTACGACAACGAACCTGCGCCTGATCGCCGTCAGCGCGCTGGCCGGCGGGATCGTCGCGCTGCTTGCCGGAGCCGCGCTCGTGGCGCGGTCGCGGCGCCGCGACTAAGTGCGTTGGACCCCCGCAAAGAGGACCTCGGCCCCTATCCCCCGCGCAGCGGACACGCGGACCATGAGAAGGACCCGAACAGTCCTATTTGGCCGGAGGGACCTGCTATGCATGCCCAATCAGGATCTCGGCTCATCATCGAGCAGGCCGACATTGATCACGAAACCCGCCGCAGCCTGATCGAGGAGGTCCGCTCCCCGGACGGTGAGCCGCCGTTCCAGGTCCGCTGGGCCGACACGGGGCACGAGCTGAATGCGGTTGGCGCGATCCTGTCGACGCGCACCGCGAACGTCCAGCAGGAGATCGCGCAACACCGGAGGCGATCGTGAACGGCACCTCGTCGCTGGTGCGGCTGGCCCGGCTGCTGTGGCCGCACGCGAACCCGCTGACCCGCGGCGTCGACCGCTTTGAGAGCTTCACGCTTGTCCTGGTGGCACTACTCGGCGTGTTCCTGATGCCGATCATGCTGGTGCTCGGTTCGCTCACCCACGCGAGCCTTGCCGAGAAGGGTGAGCAGGAGGCCGGGACCCGGCACGAGGTCGTCGCGACGCTGATCGATGACGCGCCGCTGGCGAGCACCGACGGCCATGGGTCCGCGACCATCGCCAAGCCCTTGGTCCGCGCCACGTGGCAACAGCCCGACAGCTCGACACAGACCGGTCGGGTCGAGGCCAGCGACGGGCTCCGCGCCGGCGCGAAGGTCACGATCTGGCTGGACAACCGGGACAACAGCGTCGTCGACGCACCGATCAAGACAACCGACGCCGAGGCCGCGGCCGTGCTGCTCGCGTTGGTCGGCTGGCTGAGCGCCGTCGGACTCCTCGCGCTCGCCCAGTTCGGTGTCCACCGCATCCTTGACCGCCGACGCTTCCGCGCCTGGGAGGGGCAGTGGGCGCAGGTCGAGCCGGACTGGAACACCTACCGCCGTCGGTGACGGGACGAAAGAGCCCTGCGAACAAGGGAACCACGACGGTGTCCGGCCGCCCAGAGCCGACGACGGTGAGAGCCGACGACAGTGAACCACCCAGGAGTTGACCCGATGAGCACCACCGACGCCACACTGCGCGAGGTCGTCGAGCGGGCGTTGCACGCGGCCACCAGAGCGCCCTCGTTACACAACACCCAGCCGTGGCACTTCGTCGTCGCCCCGCCCCACATCGAGCTGCACCTCGACCGCGACCGGGTGCTGGCCGTGGCCGACCCCGACGCCCGGGAGGCCCAGTTGTCCTGCGGTGCGGCGCTACTGAACCTCCGCATCGGTCTGCAGGCGGCCGACCGCACCGCGACCGCCGACCTGCTGCCCGACCCGGAGCGGCCGGACCTGCTCGCGGTCATGCGGATCGGCGGCTACCGGCTAGCGTCGCCCGCGCTCCGGGCGCTTGCCTCGGCGATCGACCGGCGGGCGACGAACCGGCGCCCGTTCTACGAGCGGCCCGTGCCCACGACACATCGCCGGATCCTCACCGACGCGGCTGCGAGTGAGGGCGCCCACCTGATCATACTCGACACCCCGAAGACGATCGAGACGTTCGCTGGGCTGTTGCGACGCGCCGACCACCTGCAGGAGGAGGATCCAGCCTTCCAGACCGAGCTGCGGGAATGGACGTCCGGTGCCGTCGGCCGGCAGGACGGCGTGCCTCAATCCGCGGTTGGTCCGCGACCGATCGGCGCGATGCTGCTGAAGCTGCGACGCTTCCACGACCTTGGGTCGGGCGCGGACAAGCCGTTCGAGCAGGAGCCGCTGGTGGCCGCGCTCGCGTCACCCGGCGACACGGTCCGGGACCGGGTGCGCGCAGGCCAGGCGATGCAGCGGGTGCTGCTCAACGCCACCGCCTGCGGGTTGAGCACGTCGTTCCTGTCCCAGCCGATCGAGGTGCCCTTCGTCCGCGAGGCCCTGCGCAGCCTGCTCGGCGGCCACGACCACCCGCAGACCGTGCTCCGGATCGGCTACGGACACCCGCCCGCGCCGACGCCGCGCCGCCCGGTCGTGGACGTGACGAGCTTCCCGGCGGACCTCACTTCCGGCGAGGTGCGGACATGAGTGACTGGACCAGGGGCGAGATCGAGGTGGCCGAGTCCGCGGCCGGAGCCGCGCCGTCGGTGCACGACACCCGGCCCTGGACCCTGCAGTTCCACGACGCGCACCGCGTTTCGATGTTCGAGCGATGGGACCGCGCGCTGCCCCGGCACGACCCGCGCGGCCGGGATCGGCGGATCTCATGCGGCGCCGCGGTGGAGAACCTGGTGCTGGCCATGCGGATTCTCGGCTGGGACGCCAGGCCCGCCCTGTTCGCCGACCGGGAACACCCGGACGAGGTGGCGCGGGTGACCGCCCGCGGTCGCCGCGAACCGTCCGATGTGGACCTCGCGCGGTACGCGGTCGTGTCTGGCCGGCACAGCTACCGCCGGCCGTTCGCGGCCACGCTCATCGACCCCGCGACGCAGCACGCACTGGTGACCGCGTCCGGCACGAGCGGCGTCGAGGTGCGGGCGCTGCTCGGCGACGAGGTCGCCGTGCTGGCCAGGGTGTTCTCCCACGCCGTGCTCGTGCTGCGGATGGATCGTGCCTACCAGCGCGAGCTGTCGGTGTGGACCGGGCCGGACCCGGCCACCGTCGATGTGCCCGGCAGGCCGCGCCGGCTGGCCACGGTGCCGTGGGCCGGGCTCGTCCGCCGCTCGACCGCGGTGCCCGATCTGCCGAGTCTCGTCGACCGCTTGGGCCGCGAGTACCTGCTGCTGGTCGAGACACCCGGCGACGGTCCGCGCGACCACGTCCGGGCGGGCATGGCCGTGCAGTCGACCTGGCTCGCGGCGATCGCCGCCGGTCTGGTCGGCTCGATGCTCACCCAGCCCCTGCAGGTCTCCGAGGTCCGCGCCGGCCTGATCGAAGGGCTGTTGCTGCCCGGTTTCCCGCAGGCCCTGCTGCGTCTCGGCCACGCGGCTGACCCACCACAGATCTCCGACGTCGCCCGGCGCGACGGCTCTGAGGAGGAACCGTCATGACGAACACCGCACAACGCCCGGTCGTCGCCGGCGTCGACGGGTCGGCGCCCGCGCTGCAGGCCGTCCGCTGGGCGGCGCACGAGGCACAGCGCCGCGACGTCCCACTGCGGCTGGTGCACGCCTGCCTGCTGATGCCGGTCCGGCACCCGAGGCAGGTCGCCCCGCCGCCGGAGTACCACGACGCCTTCCTCGGGCAGGGCCGGCACTGGCTGAGCCAGGCCGAGCAGGCGGCCCGTACGGCGGTGCCGGGCGTGACGCTCAGCGCCGACCTGCGCGACGGTGTGACCGCCGACGTCCTCGTCGGCGAGTCGCACGCGGCGCAGCTGATCGTGCTGGGTAACCGTGGGCTCGGCGGGTTCCGGGGGCTACTCGTCGGGTCCGTGTCGATCGCGGTGTCCGCACATGCCCACTGCCCGGTCGTGGTCATGCACGCCCCGACCGACAACGGCGTCGTGCCCGAGACCGGCCCGATCGTGGTCGGCGTCGACGGCTCGCCACTCAGCGACACCGCCGTCGGCTTCGCCTTCGAGGCGGCCACCGGGCGCCAGGTGCCCCTGGTCGCCGTGCACACCTGGGTCGACGTCGACATGGCCGGCGCGTGGACAGGGCTGCCGCGGACGATCGACTGGGACTGGGTCGGGGCCACCGAGGCGAAGCTGCTCGACGAAACCCTCGCCGGCGGGCTGGAGAAGTTCCCCGACGTCGAGGTCCACAAGCTCGTCGAGCGCGACCGCCCCGAGCGTGCCCTGCTCAAGGAGTCCGCCGGCGCCCAGCTGGTCGTCGTCGGCTCCCGCGGTCGGGGCGCGCTGACCGGGATCGGACTGGGCTCGGTCAGCCAGTCGCTGCTGCACCACGCGGAATGCCCTGTCGCGGTAGTTCGAACGACGACGAGGTGAACGACGAGCACGGGTGGTCGCGGGGGTGTCCTCTTTCGACTTCCGGCTCCCGATGCTCCAGGGCCGCGGCGGAGGCCATGGCCTGCGGCGCCCGGCTGCACCTGGTGACTGCCGTCCCGCCGCACGCGGTGCCCGACCGGTAAATCCCCGCCGACGCCGACGCCATCCGCGAACGCCTGGCCCACGCCGAAGACACCGGCCTGGCCTGGCCATCTCGACCGAGATCGCGGGCGGCCGTCCGGCCGACGTGTTGTGGCACGCGGCCGTTGATGCCGACCTGCTGGTCGTCGGCACGGGATGAACAGAGCCCGGTCGCCGAGGCCGTCACCGGCTCGGTGCCCGGCACACTGCTGACCACCGCACCGTGCCCGCCGGCGGTCGTGCGGCACGCGGAGACGGCCGCGACAGCGCGCCCGTACTGGTCGCTCTCGACGAGCCGGCACCTCGCAGGCGGCCCCTGGCGTACGGGTTCGCCGCTGCCGACCGGTCCGGCAGACCGCTGCACGTACTGCGTTGTGCGCCGCCAGGGCAGCATGAGCGGACCGACGACGTGGACCGGGCACGGACGTTGATCGGGTTCGGCGCCCTGTACCCGTGCGTCGACGTGACGCAGGAGACCGCCATCGGGGATCCGCGGAACGTGCTCACCGAACGGTCGCGATCTCGAGGGTTTGTGCCGGCCGCCGGTCACGAATCAGCTGATTGGCTGATGTCGACCTCCGGCTGGTCCGACGTCCCGGTTGGGCGGTGACTCCCGTCCACGACGCGCACGACGAGCAGGCCGGTGAGTGCGGCGACCGTCCCTGCCATGAGCAGCCCGCCCAGCACGCCGATGAGCACGACGATGGCGACGCCCTGTCCGGGCTGCCACAGCGGCGTGGCAACCGCGACGAAGACCCCGAGCGCGGCGAGCCATGCGAGGGCGGTGCCCCAGACCCACCGGCCGGCGTTCGGGACAAGGCCGCGCAGGACTGTCCACTGTGCTGTGCCGATGGACAACAGGAGCACGACCGCCCCCACGGCGACGAGGGGCACCAGCGCCCACAGCGGCCGACCGGACAGCCAGCCGCCGGCGAGGCTCGGCGCCAGCCCGATCGCCCAGGCGAACGCCGCCGCGGCCGCCGTCACCGCGGTCCACCTGGCGACCGGGAACCCGTCGACGGCTCCGCGGAGCACCCGGGCCTGGAACCAGCCCAGCAGCGCGCCCTCCACCGCCCCGGCCAGCACGAGTAGCGGTACCGAGACGGCACCGACCGCGTGGGCTGTCACGGCACCGGCGGCGGCGGGCACCGCGAAGCCGGCGCACTCGCCGACCGTGACATTGCGGAACCAGCGAACCCACAAGCCCGATGCCCGCTCCGGAACCGAGTGCTCGAGATCGATCACCACGACCGGATCGGCGGTGTCGGCGCGAACGCGCGCGTGGGCCGCGCGGTAGCCAGCGATCGCGGCCGACCGGTTGGCGTCACCGGCGTCGAGAGCCGTACCGGTCGCGGCGTGCCAGCGGCCGTTCAGCAGCACATCGACCTGACGTGGCGTCCGGAAATTTCGCCACCACGTCTTCCGCTCACCGTTGCCGGCGAGCACGACGAGCCGCCCACCGGTCCGCACATACTCCACGGGCAGCTCGATGACCCGACCCGTGGCGCGGCCCCGGAAGCGCAGCACACAAACCCGGCCACCGATGAGCCGGCGACCCGGCGAGCGCAGCAGCCCCAGCACGAACCGGTTCATCACGCCCTCCTAGCGAGAGTGCCGCTCATGGCACACATCCACCGCATCACCCGATGCCCGGGGTCCAACATGGGCGGAAACATCAGTGGCACCCGCCGTCGATCACGGTCACGCCGTCCTGCCGCCCGTACTCCGCGGTCGTGGCCGACACGCTGCCCGGCCCGAACATGCGGTGCATCCACACGTACCGCACGCCGGCCCCGGCTCGTGCTCGAATCGTCGAATCGGTGTGCAGCAACGGACAGCTCCAGTTCGGTGGTTATGTGACGAGCCGCAGCTTGCGGTCAAGCGGCGTGGCGATGGCGGCGGACGCCTGGGCAAGCGAGTCCGCCTGCGAGTCGACTGTGGACACGACCGTGGCCTGTGGCCACGGGTCCATCTCCACGGCCATGCGTGCTGCCACAACAGTGTCCGCGTCAGACAGCGTCCCGGTCCTGGTGCGAATCCGTGCGTCGGTGATGGCCGGCGGCGCCTGACAGAGCAGCGGGACGAGCCGGCTGTGCGTCCGAGTGGCGACCGCGTCCGCGAGTTCGCGGTGGGACTGCGCGGTCCAGGACGCGTCCAACACCACCGTCTCGCCGAGCGCGAGGAGCTTCTCCGCGCGACTCAGCAACTCCCGGTAGGTGGCCTCGGTGTGTTCCGCTGTGTAGATCCCGCCCCGGTACGGCGCCGGCGCGTGCTCGTCGGGTACCAGTTCGGCCAGTTCCTTGCGCAGTCGGTCGGTGGACAGCAGTACCGCGCCCAGCTTGTCGGCGACGGCGCCGGCCAGGGTTGTCTTTCCGGTGCCGGGAAGCCCGCCGATCATGACGAGCCGCACCTGGCCGTTGCGCAGATGGCGCAGGGCGATGTCGGCGTACAGCCTGGCCTCGTCCGCGGCGGCCATGTCTCCCTGGCCGTGCCGCAGGCACGCCACCTTGACCCGTACGAAGGCCCGGTAGGCGAGGTAGTGCTCGCGAAGGGCGGTGGGCGCTGGGTCGCCGGAGTACTCGACGTACTGGTCGAGCAGGGCTGCACCGAGTTCCGGCGCGCCCAGCCGCTCCAGGTCCATGGCCAGGAACGCGATGTCGTCCAGTCCGTCGACAGCCCGCAGCCGGTCGTCGAACTCGAGGCAGTCGAGCACTCTGGGGCCGTCATCGAGGCAGAAGACGTCGTCGGCCAGCAGATCGCCGTGCCCGTCCACGATCCGGTCGGCGGCGATCCGGCTGTCGAACAGCTTCTCCCGCCCGGCGAGGAAGGCCAGTGTCAGCCGTCGGATCTCCGCGAGGTCGTGCTCGTTCAGCAGCGAGCCGCGCACCGTGCCGACCTGCTGGAGACTTGCCGACCATCTGGCGCCGAGCGCGTTCCGGGTGCCCTCGGCCGAGATCGTCTGGCTCCGGTCCGCGGCTGCGTGGAAGACCGCGATCACCCGTGCCAGGCGGTTGACTTCCTCGGCGAGGGGCGCGCCGGTGAGCACCAGTGTGCTGAGCCGCCGGTCGTCCGGCATCCGCCGCATCACGACCATGTAGTCCAACGGCTCGCCGTCCACATCGGACACCTCAGCGACGCCGAGGTAGACGTCGGGGGCGAGCCGGCTGTTCAGCTCGACCTCCCGGTGGCACACCGTCTGCCTGCTCTGTTTGGTGCGGAAGTCGAGGAAACCGACGTCGACGGGCTTCTTGAGCTTGTAGGCCCGGTCGCCGATCAGAAACACCACACCGATGTGGGTCTCCCGCACGGCGGCGGGGCCACTGCCAACATCCCAGGCCTTCGCTGTCACTGGAACTCCTGTCCCGCCGGTCTCGCATGCCGACCAGGGTCGACCTTGTCGCCTCAAGCGTGCCCGGGCGCGGGTCCCGCGGCCGGAGTCCTTCGGG
Source organism: uncultured Actinomycetota bacterium (assembly GCA_963841395.1). Classification (GTDB taxonomy): domain Bacteria; phylum Actinomycetota; class Actinomycetes; order Mycobacteriales; family Pseudonocardiaceae; genus Actinophytocola. The sequence continues at coordinate 119,816 of CAWJCX010000050.1, read as the reverse complement.
GTCGGCTTGGAGGACTTTGGTCCTTGGCCGTGATTGGTCACCGAAGTCACCTCGACAAGGGAACTTCGACTCCAGTCCGCTCGTCGTGGAACGCCGACACTGAGGGCAACCGCTGAAAGGAGCGCACATGTCCATCCAGGATCAAGTGCCGAAGACGAGGTCTGCCACCCCAGGTCGAAAGGCGGCCGTCGCACCGAGCGGAACGCAGGCTCGGCGCACCGAGTCGCTGCGCGGGCCGGTGCTGGCCGTGCTCCGCGTCATGATGGGCCTGACGTTCCTGTGGGCCTTCCTCGACAAGACCTTCGGACTCGGCTACGCCACCCCGGCGGCGAACGCCTGGATCGACGGCGGATCCCCGACCAAGGGCTTCCTCGGCAACGTGCACGTCGGTCCGATGCAGTCGGCGCTGCAGAGCTGGGCCGGCAGCGGGTGGGCCGACTGGCTGTTCATGATCGGTCTGCTCGGCATCGGGCTTGCGTTGCTGCTCGGCGTCGGGATGCGTGTAGCCGCCACGTCCGCCGCGATCCTGCTCGCCTTCATGTGGATCGCCGAGTGGCCACCCGCACAGGTCAACTCGGCCGGCGAGGCGACGTCGTCGACGAACCCGCTGATCGACTCCCACCTCGTGTACATCGCGGTGGTGCTCGTCCTGGCCCTCTACGCCGCCGGCGACACATGGGGCCTCGGTCGATGGTGGGCCAAGCTCGGCATCGTCGACCGCAACCGCTGGTTGCGCTGATCCACCACGGCTCGACATTCGGTGTGCCGGCAACGTTTGTGGCCGGCACACCGAATCCGTGCGTTACGGCAAGGGAGCCGTCCACACCAGACTGGTTCCGCCGCCCTCCCGCCGCCGCACGGTGAACGCGCCGCCCGCGTCTGTCGCCCGCTGCGCCAGGTTGTGCAGGCCGCTGCGTGCAACCGTGTCCGGGACACCGACCCCGTTGTCGGTGACGTCGATGACCAGGTCGTCGTCGACCGAGATCGTGACCACCAACTCGTCGGCCCGCGCGTGGCGGACCACGTTGGTGACGGCCTCCCGCAGAACGGCTCCGGCATGGTCGGCGAGGTCACCGACCACGACACTCACCGGGCCGGACATGCGGACGGTGGTCCGCAGGGCGGTCTCGGCGGTCAGTTTGGTGATCACGTCGTGCAGCGCGGTCCGCAGCCTGGGAGTCGCCTCGGGATCCGCCTGGAGGTTGAAGATCGCGGTCCGGATGTCGTGAATGACTTCCTGCAGCTGGTCGACGTGCTCGGTGAGCCGGTCAGCCACCACAGCGGACTCAGCGCGGCGGTGGGTTCCCTGCATGCCCAGCCCGATCGCGAACAGCCGCTGGATGACCTGATCGTGTAGGTCCCGGGCGATCCGTTCCCGGTCGGCCAATACCTCCAACTCACGGCGCGCCGACTGGCTCTCGGCCCGTTGCAGCGCCAGCGTGGCCTGGTCGGCGAAGGAAGAACCGACCTGGAAGTGCAAGTCGTCGAACCCGGGAGAGCCCGCCGTGCGCACCGTCAACAACACCCCCGAGATCGACTCACCCGCGCCCACCGGCAGCGCCAACGCCGGGCCGAAATCGACTCCCAACCCGTCGGCGAAGTCGAACCCGAGGGCGGCCACGTTGCGTGGCACGTGGTCGGCGAACACCTCTCCCAAGGTGGACCCCGCGATCGGGATCGTCCTGCCGGTCACCTGGTCGGAGTCCACGCCGGCGCACACCGCCACCGTGAGCTCGGTGACCTCCGCTGCCGCCATGCCCTCGTCCTTCGGTACGGCGATGAACGTGTGGTCGGCCCCGGTCAGCTCCAGGGCCTGGCTAGCGATGAGGCGGAGCGCCTCGGTCGGGTCGCTGGCGCCGAGCAGTTCGGAGGTGACCTCACCAATTGCCTCCAACCACCGCTGGCGCCTACGGACCTCCTCGTACAGACGCGCGTTGTGCACCGCGATGCCAGCGGCGGCAGCCAGCGCCTGCAGCACCATCTCGTCGTCCTCGGTGAACCCGGCGCCGTTGTTCTTCTCGGTCAGGTAGAGCCGGCCGAAGACCTCACCGCGGGCCCGGATCGAGACGCCGAGGAAGGTGTCCATCGGCGGGTGGTTGGCTGGAAATCCCACCGACGCCGGATGCCGCGACAGGTCCGACAGACGCAACGGCTCGGCGTCCTCGAGCACCACTCCCAGCACACCGTGGCCGGTCGGCAGCGGACCGATCAACCTTCTCGTAGCGTCATCGATGCCGACATGCACGAACTCGGTCAGCATTCCGTCCGCGCCGAGCACTCCCAGCGCACCGTAGCGAGCATCAACCAGATCAACGGCCGCCCGCACGATCTGCCGCAGCGTCTCGTCCAGATCAAGGCCGGACGAGACGGCCAGCACCGCCTCCAGCAGCCCGTCCATCCGGTCCCGGGTGCCGACGATCTCCTCGATCCGCTCCTGAACCTCGACCAGCAAGGCCCGCAACCGCCGCTGGGACAGCGTCTGCGCCACCCTGGGCGCTCCGTCCTCGTCCGCCGGCGAGCCGCCGCTGGGTCTATCCGGATCCGTCACGGTTTCACTGTGACACGGATTCGACCACCCCGTTCATCGACCGGGACCTGCGAATTCGTTGTTCCCGCGCAGTGACCTTGGGCTGGTGACCGAGGTCATTCGGCCCTTAGCCCCGGGGTGCGCTCCACGGACAGTGGACCTAGAAGCTCCACACCGATCGGAGCGGCACATGAGGGAGGTCGGTCGCATGACGTCCCGCGTCATCCCGGTGGGCCACCTCGACAAGGACCAGGTCCTGTCGGTGCTGGGCGCGGCCATGGCCGGACCATCGCTGCGCGACAGCCGATCCTGGGAGTTCCGCTGCACCACCACGACCATCGAGCTGCATGCCGACAGTCGCCGGGCGGTACCCGTCGCCGACCTCGAGCACCGCGAACTGGTGCTCTCCTGCGGGGCGGCCCTGTTGAATCTGCGCCTCGCGATCCGCGCACTCGGGGTGCATCCCGCGGTTCAGCTGCTTCCGGATCCGCACCAACCGAACTTGCTGGCCATCGTGCGGCCACAGGGTCACATCGTGGTCGGACCCGCTGACTGGGAGCTGGCCGACGCCATATTTCGTCGCGGCGCCGACCACGGACCGTTTCACCACACGGCCGTGCCCCTGCCGGTGGTGGCCGGGCTGCGCCAGGCAGCCAAGACCGAACGGGCCTGGCTGTCCACCCTCACAGCGGCGCATCTGCCGATCCTGCGCGGCTTGGTGGACCAGGCCCAGGACGTCCAGCGCCGCGATCCCGCCCACGTTGCTGAGCTGTCCAACTGGCACGTCCACGCTGAAGGCACTGCATCGCTGCGCGGCGGTGATGTCGTGCCGGATTCACTGGTCGCGGTCGTTGGCACCTTCCACGACTCGCCGCTGGCCCGACTGCAAGCCGGACTGGCCATGCAGCGGGTCCTGCTCGCCGCCACAGTCGCCGGGCTGTCCGCGTCATTCCTGTCCCAGGTCGTGAAGGTGCCCGCGACGCGCCAGCAGCTGCGGGAACTGGTCGTTGGCGGGTTGTGGCCCCAGGTTGTGCTACGACTCGGCTACAGCACATCCCTACCGGTCACCCCGTGTCGAGACCTTGACGACGAGGCCGCCAGCGGACCGAGGGCCAGCTAGGACGTGTGGTGCCCCTCGTCCCGGAGTTCGGTGGCCAGCACCGCGGCCTGGGTGCGTCGCTGCATGCCGAGTTTGGCGAGCAGGCGCGACACGTAGTTCTTCACCGTTTTCTCGGCCAGGAACATCCGCTCGGCGATCTGCCGGTTCGTCAGCCCCTCACCGATGAGGTCGAGCAGAACCCGTTCCTGGCCGGTCAGCTCGGCCAGCGGTCCTGGCTCGGCCGCGTTGGCGCGCAGCCGGTTTATCAGCGCCGCAGCGGCCCGATTGTCCAGCAATGAACGGCCCGACCCGACCGTGCGCACGGCTGAGAGCAGCGCCGACCCCTTGATGTCCTTGATGACGTAACCACCGGCCCCGGCGAGGATCGCCTCCAACATCGCGTCCTCGTCGGTATAGGAGGTGAGCATCAGACAGTTCAGCGTGGGCATCCTGGATCGCAGCTCGCGGCACAGTTCGACCCCGTTGCCGTCCGGCAACCGCACGTCGAGCACCACAAGGTCCGGCATGAGCGCCGCCACCCTGGCCAGAGCCTCGGTAACCGACGACGCCTGTCCGACCACGGTCAGGTCTGGCTCCTCATCGAGGAGGTCGGCGACTCCCCGGCGCACCATCTCGTGGTCGTCGACCAGGAACACCTTCAGCACCGGATGCTCCCTTCGACACGTCAACCCACGGGAGCCAGGGTACGGCCGCGAGGTCACGGCCGGCGACTGTCACACGTTCGGGGGACCTCTCCCCGTCATACACGCTTTCCCACGGTGAGCAGCACGGCGGAGTCTTCGAGGGCTTCGAGGGCGTGTCGGGTGCTGGGCACGACGAGCACATCTCCCGGCGAACCGTCCCAGTGTGTGTCTCCCGCGCTCAGACGCACCCGTCCATGTAACACCTGCACGGTGGCCTCTCCAGGACTGGCATGCTCGTCGAGCCTGTGGCCCGCGGACAGCGCGACCAGGGTTTGGCGCAGAACGTGTTCATGTCCACCGAACACGGTGCGCGCGCTACGGCCACTGGACGCCCGCCGGGCCAACTCCAACTGCTCGCGGGCCAGGGCGGTCAATGACCACTTCTCTGCCATGGTCGAACCTTCCGGGAGTAACGGCACAACTCGGGTGCGCCTCTGGTGAGATCGTCCCGACGTTCGGACATCAAGCGAACAGGTGAGGTCACTCGCCCGGTCGGCAGCGCACGACGAGTACCGGGCACTGCGCGTGCTGCACGAGTGCCTGACTGGTGGAAGATCAGCGGGTGATGCAGCTGGAGCACCAGCCGGACGAACGCGCCACGACGCCGTGGCGGCGGCAGTTCGTTCGGGCCCATCGCGACCAGCTGCGCCACGGCGTCCTCTTCGGACACTCCCCGGTCGGCATCAGCGCCGACCAACGCCACCACCTCAGATGCGGGCATCGTGTGGGGCCTCGACACGTCGGGAGAATTGGCCGGCGGCATCGCGCCACCACGAGTCGCCAGCGGGCCCTTACTCGCTGCCGTGCGGTCGGACGATCATCACGGGGCAGGGGGAGTGGTGGATCAGCGCCTGGCTGACCGAGCCGAGTGTCAGCCCGGTGAACCCGCCGCGTCCCCGACTGCCGACCACCAGCAGTTGTGCGTCGCGGGCCGCATCGAGCAGGGTGCTCGTCGGCTGGTCGTGTTCGACGACTCGACGGACCGTGACTCCTGGGTATTTCTCATGCCAGCCCGCGAGCGATGCGGTTACCAGCTCGTCGGCCTGGTCAGTCAGCGCCGTCCAGTCCAGTGCCTGCCCGTAGCCGCCACCGAGGCCGAAGAGGACCACGGTGTCGGTCCAGGCGTGGACGGCCACCAGCTCGCTGCCGCGGGCCGCGGCCTCGTCGAACGCGAGCGCGATGGCCAACTCACTCGCGGGCGAGCCGTCGATCCCGACCACCACCGGTGCTTCGGGTACTGGTTGGTCGCCCCGGACGACCACAACCGGGCAATGTCCGTGCGCCACCAGCTCGACCGCGACCGAGCCGACGAGCAGGCCGGTGAAACCGCCGAGGCCACGAGAGCCGAGGACCAGGAGGTCGGCCTTGCGGGTGAGATCGAGCAGCGCGGTGACCGCGGGCCCACGGACGAGCTCGGTTGTGACCGGCAGGGCCGGCATCGCGGCGACAACGGCGGCGGCCGCGGCGGCGAGTGTCGTGTTAGCGGTGCTCATCATCGAGTCGTGCAGGACCGCCGAATCGAAGACCGCCGGGCGGTAGTTCGGCAGCGGCCAGTCGTAGGCGTGGACGATCGTCAACCCGCGGCCGCGTTGAGCGGCCTCGGCGGCTGCCCACTGGGCCGCACGTAGCGCCGAGTCCGACCCGTCGATCGCGACCAGGACTGGCATGGCATTGTCCGGGCTGTTCATGGATAGCTCCTTGCGTGGTGTACGACTGTCGAACTCAGTCTCACGGCGGGCCACGGCGCCCGACAGCGCCTCATGACCCCGGCCGAGGGGACCTTCGTCCTCGCGCTCGAAGGACTTGTCGGCGGCGTCGGCGACCACACGACCGGACCGCGAGGGCGGCGAGCGTCCACCCGAACGCGCTGGGTGCGGAACCGCCGAGCAGCCCCGGCAGTGGCGGCGCCAGCAGGAACGTCGCGAGCATGGCCACCTCGAACGCGACGGCGTAGAGCAGCAACCGCGGTGCCGGAGGCAGTCGCCAGTAGCGCCGGAGGAACGCGAGCATCGCCAGCACGGCCTCGACCGGGCCGAGCACGGCGAACGCTCGGCGCACCACGCCCCGGTCGATCAGGTTGCCGGTGCGGGCCGGGTCGGGCATGGTCCGCGGGTTCGGTTTCTCGGCACCCAACGCCAACGCGGGCAACAGGTCCGTGTCGATGTCCGGCGCGAGCACCTGTAGCACCGTCAGCCCGAGCGGGATGGAACCACCCGACATCGCCCACACCACGAACGGGGCGAGCCCGGCGACATCGACGGATCCAGCATCAGCAGCCACACGACGCTCGCCGCCGACGTCGCCCAGGTCCGCGCCCGATCTGTCCGCCTCCGGTACGCCGGTGGATCGCGCGACGCTGGCGTTGTACCTGCACGTACGCAGCCAAGCCATGGACTACGTCACTGCCGATGTTCCCGACGAGGCGCTCTTGCTTCCCGCAGTGCACGACTCCGACCTGGACTGGTTCACCGTCCGCATCGCCGCGGTCTGCCAACTCGCCATCGACGAAAGGACTCATCTCCTGACCGGCCGACCCTGCCGGTGATCGCTGCTGGTGGTCGGCGCTGGCGTACCTGGCCCGGTCGAGACAACAGGGTGCGTGCGCGATCCGCGGCGTAGTACTGCGGTCGGGCCTGTCGGAAATCTGTAGCGGCTGGGGTAGACATCCGCCTGCGGCGTGTGTAGCGTTACCGCAGTCAACAGAGGAGAGAACATCACGCAGAGGTGGACAGCCGACGACTGTCCTAGATGTGAAGCACGACGGTCAAGCGTGCCGGAGCCGATCAGTGGAAGGGGTTCCGACCGTTGACCGAGTGGTCGTCAAATGCGCTGGGACCAGGTACTGCGACACGGGGTCCCAAGTGACGGTCACGATGCAGAAGCGAGTTGTGCAGTTCGAGTACATGCAGTTGAACACCGCTAGTTGTTGTTGAACACCGTGGTTGATGTCAGTGAAGTATCCAGAGAAGGAGGGATGGACTAACACCGTCGGATCGCTCGCCGTTGGTTGAGAGTCGCCCGGTGGGTACCGCAGTTCCATCGAGATTGGCAGGTGGTCTCCGGTTACGTATCACGCGATCCCCGCAGTTTCTGCCGTGAGGCAGACCAAGCGGATATGAAGGTCCGGCTTGAGAGCCGGTAGATGGTAGTGAATCCAACCCTGTGGGCCCCGGTGCTTCGTGAAGCACCGGGGCCCATTGACATGGAGGTGCTATTGATCCCCGACCCACGACAAACCGGCGCCGACAACCTCGACGACGAGCACTACCCCGCCTATACCATCGGGCGGGCCGCGGACATGCTCAACACCACCATCGCATTCCTCCGCACCCTCGATGAGGCCAAACTGATCGAGCCCCAGCGCTCGACCGGCGGGCACCGCCGCTACTCCCGATACCAACTCCGCTTGGCCACCCGCGTCCGCGAACTCCTCGACCACGGCACACCACTCGACGCGGCCTGCCGCATCGTCACCCTCGAGGACCAGCTCGACGAAGCGCAACAACGCAACGCCGAACTACACCAACCCGACTGACAACCCGCGCGGCCCTTCGGACCGCGCGGACCCGGCCTCAACCTCGCCACCACCTAAACAGTCGCACCAGGGGCCGCGGCCGCGTCGAACATGCTCAGCACGATGCCGGCATCGATGATCTCTTTCGCCGCGGCTTGAATCGCAGGGATGACCGCGGTCGGCTGTACATCCTCGGTGGTCGGTGACGACGGTGCACGGTGACCACGAGCCGTGAGGACCAAGGCCGCCACCTCGATGACGGCCGGGCTGCCCTCGCGCTCGGTTTCTCGGTACGTCTCCGGGTCGGCCATCGTGTTGGAGCCGGATGAACTCGATCAGCTCGAACACGTCGTGGGCCGCTCCCAGGCCCGCGAGCTTCTCGGCTGCCTCGCGCACCCTGACACGAGCCAATGTGGAGCCCGCCGCCGCGTTCTCGACACCGATGTACTCCTCGAGGCGACCCGCGGCATCCAACACCAGCCGCAGCAAACGAGGCATCTCGATGCTCTGCCCGACCCGCCGCCGACGATGTCGTCGACGGCGCGCGACCCCCCACGCTTGGAGGCTGACACGCACGAAACCTTTGGCCGCGAGGGTGAGTAGCCGCGGTGGAGTCGGGGCCCTGGTTGACCGGTGGTGTTATCTGGCTGCTGCCAGCAGGTCGACCGTTCGCTCGATCTGGTCGTACGCCTTCGGCTTCGTCGTTGTGGACCACGCTGTCGCCGAGGCACCGTCTGGTTCGGTCGGGGGCTTTCCCTTGGTGTAGAGCCAGATCGTGAACAGGTTGTCCAGCTGGTCACCGGCGACACGCTCCGCCAGCGCGATGAACTGCGCCGTGGTCGCGGTACCGTCCTTGTGCTGGGCCGCCCACGTGCGCAGGATCGCGAGGAACGCGTCGTCGCCGACGGCCGCGCGCAGTGCTTGCAGCGTCATGGCACCACGCTTGTATACCGCGACGTCGAACTGGTTATCCGGGCCGGGATCGCCCGGCAAAACCTGCCAGAACTCGTCATCGGCTGGGTAGGAATCGTAGTTGAACCGTGCGATCTCGGCCGCGGTTCCTTCCCCCAGGTGCTCCGACCACATGCTCTCCACGTACGTGGCGAAACCCTCGTTCAGCCAGACATCCCGCCACGCGCGAACGGACACCGAGTCGCCGAACCATTGGTGCGCGTTCTCGTGCGCGATCAGGTAGGTGTTCGGACCAGGCCAGAAGAAGCCGTCGTCATACACAGGCCGGGTCTGTGTCTCGACCGACCAACCCATCCCGGTGTCGACGACGCCGCCCTGTGCCTCGAACGGGTAGGGCCCGAACCAGCCCGCCAGCACCTCGAGGATCTCCGGTGTGCGCTCCACCGACGTCCGCGCCGCCGGCCCGAGGGGGCCAAGGTCGTCGCCGTACGCGGTGATCAACGGCTGCCCATTCGGCGCGGTCGCCGTCCCTACCTCGTACTGCCCGATGGCCAGGAACGCCAGGTACGGTGCCTGCGGCCGCGCGCTGCGCCAGTTCCACCGCGCCCAGCCGGGAGCCTGTTGCCGCACACCGAGGAGCACGCCGTTGGACAACGCCTCGACGCCGTTCGGTGCCGCGATGGACACGTCGAACGTGGCCTTGTCCCGCGGGTGGTCGTTGCTCGGGAACCACCATGGCGCGATCTGCGGCGCGCCCACGGCGAGCGCGCCAGTCGGCGTCCGCCGCCATCCAGCGAGACCGTACAGCCGGTACGGCTCTGGGGTGTCGCTGTAGTGCACCACGATCGTGAGGTCGAGTCCCTTGTGCAGCACAGACTTCGGGGACACGGTGAGCTCGCCACCGTTGGTGCTGAACCTGGCCGGCGCGTCATTCACCCGCACCGACGACACGGTCAGCAGGAAGTCCAGATTGAACCGGGACAGGTCCTGGGTGGTGCGCGCGAGGATGGTCGTGCTGCCGGACAACAGGTCGCTATCCGGCTGGTAACTCAGCCGAATGTCGTAGTGGGAGACGTTGTAACCGCCGTTGCCGTCTAGCGGGTAATAAGCGTCCCCAAGGCCCGGCGCACCGGGCGCCCCCGGCGCCGCCGAGGCCGGTGACGCGAACAGCAAAGCCGCCAAGACGACGGCAATCACCCCAGGAATTCTCATGTTGTGACGCACCTCCCCAGACCGTCAAACAACAAACGATATCCGGCAAACTTTTGTTACACCAGCCGTGATGGGCTCAGGGAGGCCCGGTGGACCTTTAGATCCGAAGGCGTGTTCGAAGCATGGATTGACGAGCCATCGAGCCGGATCCCGCGTGCTGAAGGGAACGGGACGGCCACCAAGTACTCCGAGGTCCGCCGCGTACTGCAAAGCCGAGCCGTGGTGTCCGAGCACCGTCAGCCGGTGACGAGCGCCACTCGTCACCCCTCCGCCGGGGTACTGCTGGCTGAGCTGAACACAGGAGGGCGGATTGACTGGTCACGGGACATGCGTTGCCGCCGACGACAGTATGAACGACTCGAAACGCCACTTGATCTGCGACGACGGCGGGATCCCGCTCGCGATCACGCTGCCTCACGGCGCTCGGGACATCGTGGCCGCTGAGGTTCGTCAGGGCATACAAGTCCGCAAAGGGTCCGTTGCCTCGTGCCAATGCCCGGGCTGCGCGCTGGCTATGCCCTGAGCACAGGCGGCCGGAGGCCGCGCTGCGCTCGCAATCGGCGGGCTGCTGGTCACCCTTGCTGCAGTAGCTGCAAGGCGGTCCTGCGTGCCGCGGGGGGCCGTAAGGCGGTCCACGACGAGGACGCGATCTAGATGCTGACGGCAGCCCGAAGTTCTCAGATGGCAGCTTCGCCGCCGACGAGATCAGCTCTGTGGTTCAGCTGGGTGACTCCGCTGCGTTGAGCGCCTGCCATTCCGCATAACGGATGAGACTGGCCTCCGAGAACAAGATGGTCAGAGCGCAGGCCAGGCGACCACTGGGTGCCGATCCTTGTCCCGGCTGCTTCGCCGGCGGATCAACGGCCGATTCCGCGCTGTCGTAGCACTACCCGCCGGGCCGTACGACGCCGGTCTCGTAGGCCAGGACCACCGCCTGGACCCGGTCGCGGCAGCCCAGTTTGGCCAGCACGTTACCCACGTGGGTCTTCACGGTCGAGGCGCTCACCACGAGTGTGCCGGCGATCTCGGTGTTCGACATGCCCTTCGCGACCAGCAGCAGGATCTCCCGCTCCCGGTCGGTGAGCTCCGCCAGCGGGTCCGCGCCCGGCTCTCGGACCGTCGAGGAGCGGGCGAACTCCGCGATCAGCCGCCGGGTGATCGACGGCGCAACCAGCCCGTCGCCCGCGGCGACCACGCGGACCGCCGCCACGAGGTCGTCGGGCTCGGTGTCCTTCAGCAGGAACCCGCTCGCCCCGGCCCGCAGCGCGGCGAAGACGTACTCGTCGAGGTCGAACGTCGTGATCACGAGTACCGGCACGGGATCGGTCACGGTCATACCGGCGAGTTCGCGGGTGGCGACGATGCCGTCAGTGTCGGGCATCCGGACGTCCATCAGCACGACGTCGGGCCGGTGCTTGCGCGCCGCGGTGACGGCCGCCGAGCCGTCGGCTGCCTCGGCGACGACCTCGATGTCCCCTTCGGACTCGAGGATCGCGCGGAACCCGGCGCGCACGACCGCCTGGTCGTCGGCGACCACGACACGGATGGTCACGCCGGCTCTCGCTCCGTCAGGGGCAGGCGGGCGGTGATCCGCCAGCCGCCCGTGCCGGTCGGTCCGACGTCGAGGTCGCCGCCGCACAGGCGGACCCGCTCGCGCATGCCGAGCAGCCCGTGCCCGCTGCCGCGGGTGTCCGCACGGGACCCGCCGGGTCCGTTGTGGACCGTGAGGGTGACGTCGGCGGCCCGGTAGGCGACGGCGACGTCCACCTGCGCGCCGGGAGCGTGCCGGCGGGCGTTGGTGAGCGCCTCCTGGACGAGCCGGTACGCGGCGACGTCGGTGGCGGGTGACAGCCGAGCCAGCGCTGCCCGACGTCCGCATGGTGACGTCCATGCCGGTGTCCTTGCGCGGACGTCACCAGGTCGTCCATCATGGACAGGGATGGCTGCGGGCGCGTCGTCGGGACCGGGCGCGCAGGATCCCGACCAGCTCGCGCATGGCGGTCAGCGTACGGCGCCCCTGCGAGCGGATCGACCGCAGCACCTCACGGGCCTGGTCGGGATCGCGGTCGAGCAGCCGGTCGGCCGCGCCCGCCTGGACGACGATGGCCGACAGGTCGTGCGCGGCGACATCGTGCAGCTCGCGCGCGATGCGGGCCCGTTCCTCGGCGGCGGCCGCGCCCGCAGTCGCGTTCGGCCTCCAGCGGTCACGCGCAGCTCGGCGGCGAACGCGCGGGTGGTCTGCACGTACAGGCCGACAAGGCCCGGGATGGCGAAGCTGCCGATCGACGCGAGCACGAGGTCGGCCGGGTTGCCGCCGGCGTTGGCCCAGTACGTCGCGACGAGGTGCAGCTGCCCGCCCAGCGCGGCCGAGGCGACCCCGCCGGCCGCGTGCACCGCGCAGCCGGCCGCAAGCGCCATGATCGCCTGCCGACGGGGCAGGAGCGTGGCCACGGTGTACGCGCACACCAGCACGCCGATGCCGGTGAACAGGTATACGGCGGGCAACGCGGTCGCGGCCAGCACCACGACCACCGCCGTGCCCAGCGCCACCCGCGGTGCCCGCCGCCGCATCGCGATCGTCGCGATGTCCAGTGTGGACGCCACAGTCGCCGCCGCCACCACCCAGACCGGCGACGGGCAGCCGCCCGTCGTTGACGATCAGTGCCAGCGGGATCCGCGCGAACCCGAGCGACCGCGAGCAGCATGGCGACGACGGTGTCCCGGCCGGCCGGGGTGTGGCCGCCCAGCCGGGCCAGGACCCGTCGCCACCGAGTCATCTCGAGTTCGCCTCCCGCCGGATCGGGATCCGGCGCCAGTAGGTGACCGTCCGCCATGCCCACTCCAGCGGACCATAGCCGAACCAACGCAGCCACAGTGGACTCCAGATCGACTGCACCACCAGGATGCCGGCGCCGAGCAGGGCCGCGGTGCCCCAGTCCTCGGACCAGCGCAGACCCAGGGCGCGCCGACGATCACGAACAGCACGGTCGCCGTCAGGTAGTTCGTCAGCGCCATGCCGGCCCATCGGCGCCAGCGCCCTCGACAGCACCGGGCCCGCCGGCGTGCGCAGGAGCAGCAGGAACAACGCCGCGTACGCGCCCGCCATCGACATCGAGAACAGCAGGCCGAACCAGCGCCCGACGAATCCGTCCGGTGTGGAGACCACGAGGAGGTAGCAGGCGACGGCCAGCGCCGCGCACCCCACCAACGCGACCCCCAACGCGGTGGTGAGACGCTCCAGCGCCTCGGCGAACCCGAGCTGCGCGAGCGCGAAGCCCAGCGCGAACAGCCCCGGCAGCACCCCGAACCCGCCGACACCGACGAGCACGCCCGCCACGGTGAGCGCCGCCCCGACGGCGAGGTTCACCTTCCCCGGCAGGTAGCTCAGCGGCAGCAGCACGACGAGCCCGGTGATCGCGAACGGCAGCAGCACCTCGCCCGGCTGCAGCAAGTGGTGCAGGGCACCGAGCCCGCCGAGCATGAGCAGTCGGCGGACCATCGGCACGCGCGGCCGTTCGGTCCGGCGCGTCGCGGAGCGCAGGAAGATCCCGAAGCCGAGCCCGAAGAGCAGATAGAAGATCGGGTAGAACCGCCCGAGCACCGAACAGTCGAATGCCCTCCGGCGCTCGCGACAGGTCGTGCATCATGTCCATCGTCTGCGGGATGTTGACGAAGATGATCCCGCACAGCGCGAACCCGCGTAGCGCGTCCAGCGCGGCTATCCGCCGCGACGTCGGTGCCGCGCTCCCCGTTTCCGTTGTCGGTGGCGTCGTCGGAGGTGTCATCCGTCGATGGTGTCGAGCAGGAAGCCCTGGCGCCTCCCCCCGCGTGTGGGAATCGTCCTCGTACCAGGGGACCAGATGGTGCTCCGCCGCCCTCGGTCGCACGGCCGAGTACGCATTCCGCTTCTGCACCGTGAACGGGCTCCTCCACGACACACAACGCGCAAATTCTCGCGCCCATGAGCTACCCGTTGATCGGCGTTGCCATCGGAGCGTGGGGCGCGGGTCCGGGTGATCTCGGCATTGACCGATGACGCCGCATCTGATGGTGGTACTCGTTGAGGATGCCGCCCAACCGCGGGCGTCGGCGGAGGTCAAGGCGGGCCGCTGTTGTCGCGGTGGTCAGCCTGCCAATCCGCTACCAGGCGTGGCGTCATGGCGGTGTCGAGTGCCGCTGCGCCGTGCACGGCTGATGCGGCGGGTGAGGGTCAGCTGGCCGACTTGTGCCCGCCGCGCGATCTGGGTCCGTCCCACGCCGGAGCTGGAGAGTTCGAAGCACAGCCAGTCCCTGGCCTCGTCCAGCTCGTTCGCGACGGCCTCGAAGAAGTGTGCCGCGGCGAGTAGTTCGCAGATCCGGAAGAAGGGGTTCGCGGGTACTTGGGCGACGAGGGCGGCCAGGTCGTCGTCGCGCCGGGTCGCCGCCGGGCCTACCCGGGGACCGGTGGCCCGCGCCAGCGCGCGGACGTTCTTCTCGGTCAGCGTGGTCCAGTCGGCGATCTCCGACCACGTGCCGCCCGCCTCGTGCAGGATGCGGGCTTCGTCGCCGATGGCGGCCCGGTAGCGCTTTCGCTTGTCGCGCTGCGTGTGCACGGCCTCGGCGACGGTCGCCAGCCTGGCCAGGCTGTCCGGTGCCGGGGTGGACAGGATCCAGCGGGAGTGCGCACGCACGTCGGAGTCGGTGAGCTGCAGCCGTGACCACTGCCGCGGGCTCGGGCGGGACCAGGTGTGGTCCTTCCAGTCGGCGAGCCAGCTGTCGAACCGTGTGCCGTCCCGGTGCGGTCCTGTCCTCACCATGGTCGGTCTAGCGCCGTGTCGATCGAACGGTGCAGTGCCACGCGGTCGGCGATTCCGGCGTCGTGGATCGCGTAAAAGGCAGGCCGTCCGGGGGTGGCGACCGTGCGCAAGCGGCCGTCGCACAATGCGATCGTGTGTGCGACGGTCAGCAGACCTACGGTGAGCGAGGACTGATCCACACGCTCCACCCGGGACAGGGTGAGCACGACGAGGGGCGGACGGCGAGTCAGCGCGGCGCGGACGGCGCCGGCCAGCACTGGGACCGCACCGCGATCGAAGCAGCCGCCGGCTACCAGCACGACCGGGCCACACAGGCCGGAGGCGGCGTGGACTTCGACGGACAGTGTGTATGGCTCTGCGGCTGAGGCTGCTTTCCGGGCACCAGCCGTAGCCGGGGAGCGTGCAGCCGTTGCTGGCGCAACGAATATCAAGGACTCGCCTCCAAACCGTGCTCGTGCTTCACGGCATGATTCACGCCAACTTGTTCATTGCCAATAGCTACTGTGTATGCAGCTGCATACGGTCTGGTGCTCTAGTCCGAATGCCATTCCAAGACGCAGACGCCGATGATCACGTCGGCCTACTCGATCGGCATGCCGACCGTCGCGGGCAGCCGGTCACGCGCCGACGCCGCCGCGGACCTCGTGGGTAGTTTCTCGAGGCGTACCGGGTCGCGCCGGGCCAGCACGGCCCCGGAAACGTGTCGACGGGCGGCGCCGGTCATGATCACCTTGCGCCCCGTCGAAGTCAGCGGTCTGCCACCGCCACCGTCATCGGTCGCGACCTGACTTGCCCGCCACATCACCGCGCGCGGCGTTCGAAGGGATCAGTTCGAGTGGTCGTCGGAGGCGACGGATGGCAGCTCCGAGAAGTAGTCGCGAAGCATGGCGATCCGGCCGTCGCGAAGGCGGAAGATTTGCACGAGCGACATTGTCGTCCGCCGCCCGTCGGCTTCGTCGAAGGCAACGTCGATCTCGGAAATGAACACGTCGGGGTCCGCGGTGTCGTGCAGGACGAAGGTGGACCGTTCCAGGTTCACCGCGCCCTGGTACGTCGGTTGCTGGTGGTACACGCTGATTCCAGCCCGTATCGCGTCGCGGCCCACCAGCCGCGGATGCAGCGGATGGCCGTCCGGAGCCAGTGGCGCGTCAAACACGCCGTCCTCGGCGAACATTGCGGCGATCGCGTCCGGGTCCCGGGTGACCGCGCCGGCGTACATGTATTGCTCGAAGATTTGCCTATGCGTCGGAGCCACTCTCCAGTTTAGCTTCCGCCGTTGGGGGCTCTCTCCGCCCATGGCTGCGTAGCCGGCGGATGGGCCGCGCGCTCATGCCGCTGGACAGGCGAGGCAGCTACTTCCAGCGGAAGTGCACGAAGATCCGGCCGAAGTTGTCCGAGTCCTTCTCCACCCGGTGGTAGAGCGCCTTGATCTCCTTGCGATCGAGGAAGCGCAGCACGTGCTTCTTCAACGCGCCGGAGCCCTTGCCCGGGATGATCTCCACCAGAGGCGCCTTCTTCGTCACTGCTTCATCGATGATCGCTCGCAAGGCGCGGTCGATCTCCGCGCCGCGGTTGTGGATCTCATGCAGGTCGAGCTTCAGCTTCACATCCGACATGGTCCTCCTCGACGCCGCGATCAGCTCGAGGAATGCTCACGCGTCCCGACGCAGCTCATCGATCATCTGCTGGGGCCGTTAGGTGGTGATGTCCGTTTCGGTGGCTCATTTTTCGTCAAGTTCGGATGGATGTCCGAATCGTGGCGACCTGTTGCAGCGTCACGCTCGGCCCGCGACTCAGATGTCGCCCGTCCGTCCAGCAGGCCCTCGGTGGGTGTCGGGCCGACGCCGACACCACCGCGGGGCCGTGTCAGCAGGCAGCGGATTTGGCTGCCTGGTTGCGGACCAGTTGGGCCTGGGCGACGGTGACCGCGCTGTCCATGGTGTTGTAGAGCGCTGTGCTGGATCCGAGTTGGACGTTGATTTTGCCGACTGTTTCCACCTGGCCGGCGTTGATCGCCGTCTTGCGTGCGGCCTTCTGTCCCGCCACCTGGTTGCTGATGTCGTTGCGAGTTGCGGTGGCATCGGTGATCCGGGCTTGGGTGAGGGAGACCTGCTGTTTGGCGGCGGTGCAGGCCGCTGTCACGGCTTGGGTCGCCATCGGGGAGCCTGTGGACGGCGAGGCACTGGCCATACCGGTGCCGGCCGTGAATCCGGCGGCCAGGAAAAGGCTGAGACCGGCGAGGACGAGCTTGTTCTTCTGCATGTGGGTCCTTGTCTTTGTACTTGACTGGTGCACTGTTTGCTTCTCCAATACAGCACAGTATGTATCGATATTCGGTGTAAATGTGACGTGGAGCACACAGATTGATTGAACATTTAACCTTCTGTAACGGACAATGTTGAATTTTCGCAACACTCTGTCGCGAATCATGACGTTCACTCACCTAGAGTAATAAACTAGGCGAGAATGGTTGTGATACGATCTGCATCGAAATAAGGAGCGTGACGATGGCGAAAAGCCAAGATCCCGCAGCCGGTGGTGAGCGTCGCGGGCGCCCGCGCAGTACGCGCTCGCACGCCGCTGTCCTGGCAGCGACGATGGAGGTCCTCGGCGAAGTCGGGTACGTAGCGCTGACGCTGGAAGCTGTCGCGACCCGGGCGGGTGTGAGCAGGGCGACGATCTACCGGTGGTGGCCGTCCAAGGCAAGCCTGGTCGTCGAGGCCATCGACAGGGTCATCCCGACCGCGGTGCCGCTGCCGACCGGGGACACGCGGACCGATGTGCGATCCGTCGTTCAGGCAACGCTTGACAACTACATCCGCACACCGTTCGGCGCCAACCTTGCCGCGATCGCCTCAGACGCAGTGGCCGACCCAGACGCCGCGTCACGCCTCATCGACCTGTTCGGCCCACGCAGAGCGGCTGACTCGTCTGTGCTGCTGGCAGGAGCCGGGCGCGGCGACCTGCCCCACGACGTCGACGTCCAACTCCTGCTCGACATCGTCATGGGCACGCTGGTCTTCCGTCAACTCGTCGGAGTCCACACCGACGACGACATCGTGGACCAGTTGACCGACCTGATCGTCAGTGGCAGAGCTCCTCGACAACCCCCGCGCGCCGACACCTAGTCCTGGCCGCGTGTGCAGCCCTGGTGGGTGCCGGGCCGGCTCCGCCAGACTCCACACGGTTCGGCCTCATGGGCGGCGAATTATGCATGGACGTTCCCGGCGGGGTATCCGACGAGGCGCAAGTGGCTCGGTCGCAGTGCAGTCAAGGTCCCACAGGCACCAGTGATTGATGGTTCGTCGTATCTGTGGGAACCGACGGGCGACGGCCTTCGCGACCATCCGTCCGTCCGCGCATCAGTCTCACGCCAAAGTACAGCGCCCAGATCGGCGTCGTGGGCGGCGCCTTCGACCCACGATCGTTGCGCTTCAGCCCGTTCCCAGCCAGGTCGGTCCAACGTCCGATGTGGACCCCGGGCGCCAAGACCCCGCAGGCGAAGTCCTGCTGGACAGAACGTGAAGAGGTGGCGGAGCGGACGTTGCGAACGTTCTCTTCTTGCTGAGCAACCTGATGCAGGCAGTAGCCCCTTGATACCTCGACCTGCTCACCTGACAACCACTCAGCGTGTTGAGCCTCTCATTCCGGTGAGAAGGTCCGCAGCGGCCGGGTGTGGACGCCACCCTGCTCCGTGACCTATCCGACCGCAGCCGGCGTGCCGCGCAGCCCACTGACGGCCATCGGTGCGCGACGGCGTACCTGGCGTCGGCGGTCCTGGTGCTCTGGCTGATCACCTTCCACCACCTCGGCGCCCCGTCGCTGTTCGTTTGGCCGTTGGGCCTGGTCCTGGGATTCGGCGCGGCCCTGCTCGGCCGCAGCCGCCGAGCCTTTCCGGCCGGCCTGGGCGGCCCTCGCACCACCACACCAAGCCACCGGCCGGGGTCGGGGGCGGCGGGGTGCCATCCTGATCCCGTGGTCATCGCCCAGGCCGGACTGGGGAGCTTGCTCCGTGACGGACACCAAGCGGCGTTGCGCACGCTGATCACGCACCGGCAGAACCAGGGTGATCATGCCCGTCGTCCGATGGGCGGGGGAGCAAGGCGGCGATCATGGCCTCGCCGACGAAGTCCCCGTAGCGGGTGGTCGGCCAGCCGGACTTGAGCACGAGCAGCTCGTAAAGCTCGGGGGCACTGTACGTCCACAGGATGTCGGTCGCTTTGGCGAGTGTGACGTCGCGGCGCAACCACCCGTGGTCGCGCAGTCTGCGGGCGTTGTGCCGCATGCGGGTGCGTCGCTGCCGGTCGATCTCCTCCAGGAGCGAGGCCATCTCGGGGTCGGTCACCGCCGCCGCCCGGACCAGCAACACCAGGGGCGCACCTTCCGGCGCCAATTCGGTGGTGAGCGCGCCCCAGCCACGCAGCACCGCCACCGGGTCCGTTGCCGTGGCGCTCAGCTCGTCCGCGCGTTGCGGGGCGGGCACAGGCCCGCGTCCTGCGAGGCCCCTTTCCCACAACCCACGCACCACGCCGGCCTTCCCGCCGAACGCCTTGTAGACCGTGTCGGCGGAGACCCCTGCGTCGGCGGCGATCCCGGGAACGGTCGTCGCGGCGTAGCCGTGTTCGAGGAACTGCCGTCGGGCGACGTCGAGGATGGCGGCACGGGTGCGGGCCGCCTGCTCGCGGCGACGGGTGCCGTCGTAGCGACGCTTCGGCTTGACTTCCTGCATATTCCGATCCACAGTTGTGTATTGAATCCACGTCAGTGTAGCCAAATTGAGGCAGGTAGGCCATGGCTGACATGCCGGGGTTCGTGAAACGGCTGGTGGCGGCGACCAACGCCCACGACCTTGAAGCACTGGTGGACTGCTTCGCCGAGGACTACGTCAACGAGACACCCGCGCACCCGTCGCGCGGATTCCACGGGCGCGAGCAGGTGCGGCGCAACTGGTCGGCCATCTTCGCGGCGGTGCCGGACATCACCGTCCGGGTGCTCGCCACCGCGGTGGACGGCGGGGTGGTGTGGACGGAGTGGGAGATGAGCGGCACCCGCGGTGACGGTGGCCCGCACCTGATGCGGGGCGTCATCCTGTTCATCGTTCGCGAGGACCGGGCGGCGGCCGCACGCTTCTACCTCGAACCGGTCGAGACGAGCAGCGGCGATGCCAACAGTGCGAGATCTGCATGATCCTCGTGGCCGGCGGATCCGGCAGGCTGGGCCGTGACCTGGTCGGCCGGCTCGCCGAGGCCGGGCACGCGGTGCGGGTGCTCACCCGGAACGGGGACCACGCCGAAGGCCTGCCGGCCGACGTGTGCGTGGGCGACATCGGCGACCCCGCGGCCGTCGGCGTCGCGGTGCACGGTTGCTCGACGGTGATCTCCGCGGTGCACGGCTTCACCGGCGGCTGGGGACGCGGCCCCGACGCGATCGACCGGCGCGGCAACCACCACCTCGTCCGGGCCGCTGCGGAGGGCGGCGTCAGGCACTTCGTATTGTTGTCTGTCCACGACGCCCGTCCGGACCACCCGATGTCGTTGCACCGCGCGAAGTTCGCCGCCGAGCAGAATCTGCGGGCGAGCGGGGTGCCGTGGACCATCCTGCGGCCGACGGCCTACCTCGAGACCTGGATCGAGGTGCTCGGCGGCAAGCCGGGGAGTGATGACCCGGCCTTGGTGTTCGGCCGCGGCACCAACCCGATCAACTTCGTCTCCGTGCGCGACGTGTCCACTGTGGTCCATCGGGTGATCGACGATCCGGCACCGCACGGGGAGACGATCGACGTCGGCGGGCCGCAGGACCTGACCATGGTGGAGTTCACCCGATTGATTGGCGCGCAACGGATACGTCGTATCCCGCGCACCGCCCTGCGGGTGCTCGCGGTCGCCGCGCGGGCGCGTTTCCCGGACATCGAGTGGCGTCGACTCGCCGACCTCGTCGCCGCACCCTGATCGGGACCCGGCAGGTCGTTTCCGGTCATCGCCGCGTGCGGCATCGCCGTCTTGCCGAGAAGGTAAGACTCTGGGCAACTCGCCGACCTCGAACTGCGGCACCGCCGCCACGCCCGCGTCGAGGACCGCATCCGCGCTGCCAAAGACACCGGCCTGCGCAACCTGCTCTTCCACGACCACGCCCAGAACCAGATCTGGCTCCAGATCACCGCGGTGGCCCAAGACCTGCTCGCCTGGACCCAGCGCCTCGCGCTCATCGGCTGGGCCCGCAAAGCCGAACCCAAAACGCCTACGCCTCCGCATCTTCAACGTCGCCGGCCACCTCGTCCGCACCAGCCGCCAACACCGGCTCAAGATCACCACCGGATGGCCCTGAACCGACACGATCCTCACCGCATACCAACGACTGGCCGCTCTGGTCGGCGCCTGATCAGCAGCCAGACCGATCCCGCCGCCCCTGACCCTCAAGAGAAGGCCGCAGTTCACCACCCGCCGCCCAGCGGGGCAACGCGCCCTGCGCTCACCCGACCTCAACACCAGCAAGATCAACGCATCAAGATCGCGAAAGATCGAGGATTAAGGCCCGCGGGTATGTGAAGTTCCGTCGGCCCGAGATCCGCCGATATCAGGTTTATACACGACCGCGATGAGCGCTATTTGTCGAACGTCGCAGTAGGGAATGTTCAGCAGTTCGGCGGCTTCTCGTTCGAACAGCAAATGTAGTGTCGTCCACGTTGTGCCCAGACCTCGAGCCTGGGCAGCGAGACAGAAGCTCCACGCGGCGGACACAATGTAGCCCATCATTGTTGCCTGGGTGAATCGATCTGGGTATTCCTGCATCCAGGTCTTGAGACAGGGAATCACCATAATCGGAACCTGGTGAACATGATCGGCGAGGTACTCGGTGCTTTCCGTGTCCTGCGGGAAACCTCCGCTCGGGTAGTGGCGTGTCATCAGTTGCCGTGCGGATGGCGATGAGCCTCGGCAGACGATCATGCCCTTGTGGTAGATCTTTGCAAGCGCATGACGCGTCTCCGGTTCGTCGACCACCAAGAAATTTGCAGATTGCACGCTCCGGTTGCCCGTTCTTCGAATCGCGGTATCGATGCAGTCATGCACCACATCCAGGTTGCCTGGCTGATCCATCTGGTTCCCATACCCACTCGGAATTCTCATGATCCCAGTAGGCGCTGATTGCGTCCTAAATAGACAGAAGCTGCGGAGTGAGTCGCGTGCTCGTCTGGGTGAATCTCAGACGATTGCTACCACTCTGAGTAGCTTGGACCGACGGAAGTCATTTTCGCAGGTCAGCGCCGCCTTGAAAATTCTGAACTCGGCCCTGCTTGGTCTCCCAGAAGATCTTGCCAATCACTACCAGTGGGGAGCCGTCAGCGGTGCGATGCATGTACCTCGAATGGGTGATTTTGCCATGAGCGATCGGATCTGGCGGCAACGATCCGCAACCGCTTGACGACTACCCGGATAGCAAGACTGGGAGGAACCCATGGCGACCAGCCGCAGCCCGTCAGCAACGGCAGAGCTATCACTGGTCTCATCGTCTTTCTCATCATCATCATCGGCTCGACCGCTGACTTCCCCGGCGCCGACTCGGTCGAAACCTCTGTCTGCACGGCAGACCCAAACTGCGACAGAACAGGTAGCGCGCCGTGACCAGGACGGGCCTGACACAGGCACTCACATGCCGCTGGACGAACGTCGATATGTCCGGTTCACCCGGGCGGGTGGAGTGACCTGGAGCAGGCTGGCGGGTGCCGCTGCCGTGTGCTGCACTCAACTGCCGTGCTTGCAGTAGTTCTGACGTGGGCGTAGCGTAGCGTCGCAGGTCAGAGATACTGTCCACACCAGAATGGCAGTGCGGGGGTCAGGGGGTTCGAACCCCTCAGCTCCACTCCCTAAAGTAGCCCGTTGGTCTGGATGTTTCCCAGGTCGGCGGGCTGTTTTGCGATCTTGCTTAATTTGTTCCAAGTGGACTGTCCCCGTGATTGCGACGGCCAACTGGAGCAAATCTGGAGCAGAGGCTAGTTGCTCCCGAGTTGCACCTGAACCGCACCCGGCCACACAACTGTGGTGGGACAGTCGATTCATCAGTTCGTCGACCGGAGATCTCAAATGGACGCAGTGATCAGCCCGCCACTCGACAACGGCGTCGCGGCATTGCGGGCCTGGGTCGGATCGTGCTGGTCATGCCCGGATGCGTGGGGTCGGGAATGACCAGAGGAGGGCCGCTGCCGGCGGGTCAGCGGTGGGGGGCCCGCCGGGTCAGCGTGGTGCTCGCGGTGACTCTGGTCGTGCTCATCTCGGTGGCGGTGCTGGGCACCTGGCGTCAGGCGGCGTTGTTGCAGGAGACCGAGTACGGCGCCGAGGCGACCCAGCTCTACCAGCAGGTGTACGTCCTGGTCTCCCAGGAGCACTTGTTGGTGCACGCCTCGGTCAGCGATCCGCAGGCGCAGGAACTGCAGGAACTGGTGGAGATTCAGCCCAGCGTGCTCGCCGCGTACGCCAAGCTGGTGGACAGCCAGGACAGCGGGCACAGCAGCCGGTTCGCGGAGCTGCTGGAGTGGGAAACCCAACTGCAGGGTGCGCTCGGCACCGTCCGGATCCAGCTCGAGGCGGGCAACCGGGACGCGGCCACCGAACTGGTCGAGGCGCAGGAGCCGTTGATGGGCCGCATCATCGCCGGCACGTTGGCGGAGCTGGCCGATCGGGCGGAGGAGAGCCGGGGACAGATCATCGGGGCCAGGCAGGAATCGGACTTGCTGCAGATCGGGCTGGTGGTGATGTTCGTGGTGGGCCTGGCGGTGTTGACGGTCACCGGCCTGGTGGCACACACCGACCGTTGCCTGATCGAGAAGATGGCGGCGGAGGACCCGCTGACCGGGCTACTCAACCGCACCGCCTTCAACGCCCGCACGGAGCTGGCCCTGGCAGACGCGCAAGGTCAGAGTCGACAGCCCACGGTGTTGCTGCTGGACGTCGACGGGTTCAAGAACGTCAACGACAGCCTGGACCACCACATC
This sequence comes from uncultured Actinomycetota bacterium, assembly GCA_963841395.1. GTDB lineage: Bacteria > Actinomycetota > Actinomycetes > Mycobacteriales > Pseudonocardiaceae > Actinophytocola. Next base: position 96,066 of record CAWJCX010000050.1, on the reverse strand, counting down.
GGCGACCTGCTGCTCACCGAGATGGCGCACCGGTTCACCGCCTCCGTGCGCGCCCAGGACTTCGTGGCCCGGCTTGGCGGCGACGAGTTCGCGTTCCTCATCGTTGACGCCGAACCCCACATCGGCGAGCACACCGCGACCCGCATCGCCGCGGCCCTGACCCATCCGTTCGTGATCCACGAGATCACCCTGGACGTCGAAGCCAGCATCGGCATCGCCACCGCGACCGCCGGCAAGGACGTCGTCACCGTCCTGCGCGAGGCCGACGCGGCCATGTACTTGGCCAAGGAGCACCACCTCGGGTTCACCCGGTTCGATCCCAACCAGCCAGAAGGCTCGTTGGTGCGGGTCAACATGCTCGGTTCCATCCGGCGCGCGATCGAGGCCGGCGAGATCGTGCTGCACTACCAACCCAAGATCGCCGTGGACACGGGCCAGCTCATCGGCGCCGAGGCACTGGCCCGCTGGCAACACCCGACCCGTGGCCTACTCGACCCGGCCGAGTTCATCCCGATGCTCGAGCGCACCTCGCTGGTGCACCCGTTCACCGTGCACGTCCTCTCCCAGGCTCTGCGCCAGGCCCGCATCTGGGTGGACACCGAGTCCATGCGCATCCCCGTCGCGGTCAACGTCTCCGCCCGCTGTCTGCTCGACACCCAGTTCCCCGAAACAGTCGCCCAGTGTCTGCTCGCCGCCGGGATACCCGGCGACCTGCTGTGCATCGAACTCACCGAGAACACCATCCTGGCCGACCCGGAGCGAGCCATCGACGTACTGCGCCGAATCCGCGCGCTGGGTGTCAAGACCTCCATCGATGACTTCGGTACCGGCTACTCCTCGATGGCTTACCTCAAGATCCTGCCGGTGGACGAGGTGAAGATCGACCGCTCCTTCGTCCGGGACCTCACCCTCAACAGCACCGACGCAGTACTCGTGGAGTCGGCGGTCGAGTTGGGCCACAATCTCGGCCTGTCTGTCGTCGCCGAAGGGGTCGAGGACAGTGCCACCCTCGCCGGCCTGCGCCGACTCGGCTGCGACGTGGCCCAGGGCTACTACTTCGCCAAACCCCTCGACCCCGTCCAATTCCGCACCTGGATCACCCGCAACGGCCACAGCGCCGCTCTACCACCGGCTCCTCGCGCCGCACCCACGACGCCGACCTGAGCTGAGCTCGCATCGACTCCTGGCAGTCACCGCACAGCTGAGCACTAGTATGGAGACGGTGCGGGCCTGTCGGCTGCCAGGTGGAAGGGACCACTTCGAAGGCAGTTTTGCCAGGAGCATGGGACCACCTGTTTGCCACTGATGGGACCGCCTGAGCTGGTTGTTTGCCAGTTATGGGACCACCCCGGCGTGGCTGCGGGGCTTCCGGTCGCTCGGCCGCTGTATTGGCGGAATGAGCTACCGGGAGGTTTCGGTGTTCGAGATCAGGGAGATGCTCCGGCTGTGGCTGGAGGGTCGAGGTCTGCGGGAGGTGGCCCGGTTGTCGGGCACCGACCGTAAGACCGTGCGCCGGTATGTGGAGATGGCCCAGTCGTGCGGTATGGACCGCGACGGCGGTGTCTGCCAGTTGACCGATGAGTTGCTGGCGGCGGTGATCACCGGCGTGCGTCGGAAGCGCCCGAACGGCAAGAGCGCGGCGTGGGAGACCGTCGCCGGCCAGTCCGAGCAGATCAAGGCGTGGCTGGATCAGGGCTTGACCCTGACGAAGATCCACATCCTGCTTGGGCGTCGGGGTGTGGTGGTGTCGTATCGGACGTTGAACCGTTACGCGACAACGGAGTTGGGGTTCGGGCAGCGGCGTGCGACGGTGCGGGTCGCCGACTGCGAACCCGGCAGCGAGGTGCAGGTCGACTTCGGCCGACTCGGCCTGCTGACCGACGCCGAGGGGCGAGGCCGGGTGGTGAAGGGGCTGATCTTCACCGCGGTGTACTCGCGGCACCTGTTCGTCTATCCGACCCACCGGGAGACCCTCGGCGAGGTGATCGCCGGGTTCGAGGCCGCGTGGGCGTTCTTCGACGGCGTGTTCGCCGTGGTGATCCCGGACAACATGAAGACCATCGTCGACCGCGCGAACGCGACCGAGCCCCGGTTGAACGACTCGTTCCGCGAGTATGCCGAGTCTCGCGGATTCGTGGTGGACCCGGCTCGCGTCCGCAGCCCGCAGGACAAGCCGAGAGTCGAGCGCTGTGTTCCTTACGTGAGGTCGAATTTCTTTGCCGGAGAACACTTCCGGGACCTGGATGAGTGCCGCGAACGGGCGGCACGGTGGTGCCGGGACATCGCGGGGATGCGGGTGCACGGCACCACCCGACTCCGTCCGGCCGAGGTGTTCGCCGCCGACGAGCATCCGAAGCTGAAACCGTTGCCTGACACCGAGTTCGACATCCCGACCTGGGCGCACCCCAAGGTCGCCCCGGACCGGCACGTCCAGATCGCCAAGGCCCTCTACAGCGTTCCCGGCGATCTGATCGGGCAGCGGCTGGACGCTCGGGTCGACGCGAGGACGGTGAAGCTCTACTGGCGCGGCGAGCTGATCAAGGTCCACCCCGTCGTCGAGCCCGGCCGCCGGCACACCGATCCCGCAGACCTACCGGCCGAGCTGACCGCTTATGCGATGCGGGATCTGACCACGTTGCAGCGCAAGGCCGAAGCGCACGGCAGCCATGTCGGCATCTACGCGGCGGCGGTGCTGGAGCATCCACTGCCCTGGACGAAGATGCGGCAGGTCTACCGGTTGCTCGGCCTGGTGCGCCGACACGGCGCCGAGGCAGTCGACGATGCCTGCCGCCGCGCCCTGGACGCTGAGGTCGTCAACGTCGGCGTCATCGACCGCATGCTGTCCCGCGGCACCGCCGGCCAACAACTGGCCCTGCTCGCGCCACCACCGGTTCCGTCCCGGTTCGTGCGCGCCACCACTGATTTCGCCGTCCGGAGGCCGTCATGAGCAACACCCGCCGCCCCACCGCGACACCGGCGGTCAAACCCATCGAGGTCTCACCCGAACTCAAGTCGCTCATGCGCCGGCTCAAGCTCGGCCAGCTGCTGGACACCCTGCCCGAACGACTCGCTTTGGCGCGGTCGAATCGGTTGCCGCACCACGATTTCCTGGAGATGCTGTTCTCCGATGAGGTCACCCGCCGCGACCGGCAATCCGCACAACGCCGCGCCAAAGCAGCGCATCTGGATCCGCAGATGCAGCTGCAGGCTTGGGACGACTCGGCCACGGTCACCTTCGACTCCGAACTCTGGGCCGAGCTCACCTCGCTGCGATTCCTCGCCGACGCCTACAACATCCTCATCATGGGCCCTGTCGGGGTCGGAAAGACGTTCCTGGCCAACGCATTAGGGCACATCGCCGTCCGTCGCCACCACACCGTCCACACCGAACGCACCGACAAACTGTTCAAACGGCTACGTGGCGCCCGACTGGACGGCAGCTACGAAGACGAGATGCGCAAACTGCACCGCGTCGACCTACTGATCCTTGACGACCTGGCGCTGCACCGGCTGGAAGCCACCGAGACCAACGACTTCTACGAGTTGATCGTCGAGCGGCACCGCACGGCCTCCACGATCATCACCAGCAACCGGGAACCGCCCGAGATCCTGACCATGATGGCCGACCCGCTGCTGGCCCAGTCGGCGATGGACCGGCTGCAATCAGCCGCCTACGAACTCGTCGTCGAGGGCGAGTCCTACCGACAGCGACAGAAGCCAAGAATCGGCAAACCAGCCCGCTCGGATTGACCAGCAGCCCGGTCGTCGACCACCATCAGGACACGGCACGCGACCGGACACAACCCGGTCCCATGCTCATGGCAAACCGGTGGTCCCATCAGGCTGGCAGGCGACACGGGCCCGGTGACCCAAGCCGGCGATGAGGCGCAGGTGGTGCACCCGCACCAGCGTCCACCATCTATCCAAATGAGTCCGGTGTGTCGCAGGTCCCGCCGATGGGCGTGGGTGGCCACGTTGGTCGAACCGAGATCTTGGTCCACTGGTATGCGGGTCGCTCGCAGAGCGAGGTCGCGACCAGCCTGAGTGTGGACGTAAGACGATCAAGAAGTACGTGACCCCGGCGATCGAGGGGGCACTCCGGGTGGGCCGGCGATAACGGCGGCGGACTGGGCCGAGTTGCGCGGGAAGTGGTTTCCGGCGGTGACCAACACGCAGCTGCGGCAGACCACCTGGCCGCAGATCGAGGCGCATCGGGACGACATCGCGGACGTGCTCAAGGCGGGGTCACCCAGACCACGATCTGGCCGCGGCAGCGCGACGAGCAGGATCTGGCGGCCAGCCTGGCGTCGGTGAAGCGGTGGGTCGCGGCGAACCTGCCCGAGGAAGTCCGCCGCGACCGGGTCACCGTGTTGAATGGACGAGCCGGAGCCGGTGGGGAAGTGCAGATCGACTGCGGACATCTCGGCGGATGGGTCGACCCGCGGTCGGGAAAGAAGCGGCGGGTGTGGGCATTCGTGTTGGTGCTGCCCGCCAGCCGACACGTGTTCGTGCGGCCGGTGCTGACCATGGAACCAACGCGCCTGGACGGAGTGCCCCGTGGCGGGGTTCGACTTCTTCGGTGGGGTTCCGGCCCGGCTGGTGCCGCGCGCGTACATGATGGACAACGTCGAGTAGACCGCGCGATATACCCGGTGATCGCCCGGCACGTTCGGTAGGCGTCCTCGTGATTGTCAGGACGCAGTGGCCTTGACGCGGTCAAAGGCGGCGGCGAACTCGCGCATGTCGCCGACCTTGCCCTCCAGCTTGAACGAATGGCCGCCGGCGGATATCACCATGACGCCGCCGAGCCCCATCCGCTTGACCTGGATCGAATCCACATGCGCGACGGGCACCACGCTCAGGATCTCCTTGACCTCCTTGATCTGGCCACCCATGGTCACGCCCACCGTCATCGTGACGAGGTTGGCCGGCGTGACCGCGATCGCCCCGGGGCTGCCGAGCCGGATCCCAATGGCTTCGGCTCCCTTGTGCTGCTTGGCCGCCCACCCGCCACCGATCGCACCGCCGATCACGCCGCCCGCGATGGCCGTGTTGGAGCCCCGTGGCTTTCCGAATGCCGCACCGAGAATCTGCTCAGGTATTTTTCCCCGCGCCGCCTCGATGATTTGTTCTGGATGATTCGACACAACGTCTCCCTGTTGTCGGTTGGATATTCTCAAGCATGCTTCCGATTCGGCCGCGGCAGCCTAACAAGGGCGTACCCGGATTCGGATCGCTTTACAGACATCGCTGGGATTCTGAAACCTGATGTGGTGGACGCCGGTCATCAACCTTTCGCCAGCACATTCAGTGATCGCCGGCGGGCCGCCGAGACAATGTTGAGCGCGCTGTCGATCAGCGGGATGAGGAATACCGCGACGCCGAGGATCACCCCGGCCGTGATGGAGTCGAGGCCGATGAGATTTTGCACGCCCTTGCCGGTCCCCAGTGCCCAGGCCAGGAACGCCAGGCCGGCGAGTACGAAGAAATGGAGGCGTGGCTTCGCGTCAGCCGTGGCTCTCTGTGCGGCCACGATGAGATAGATGATCGTGCCGGCCAGGCCCACGGCTACGGCGACCCACAGCAGGGCCATTCGGGAGTCGGGGATCGTCGCGCTGATGGGGACGAAGAATGCCAGTGTCTCGGCTGGCACGTACTTGGCGAGCTTCTCCGGCAGGCCGTCGCCGCTGGCCGGTTCGGCGGATGTGACGACGGTGCGGGGCATGGTTCCTCCACAGAGGTCCGGGCGTTCTGGTGGGTGGGTCGAGCAAGGACCGGTCAGCCTGTTGGTGTGTCGACCAGCAGGTCGAAGGACAGCCCGCTGGATCGCTCACCGCGGCCGGTGTCGCGGCGGATGGTCAACCACACTGCGACCCGGCCCGTGCGGGTGCGGGTCCGGTTGTATGCGACGGTCAGGCGGGTGCCCGTGCGCGGCACCTCCTCCTCGTTGATGAAGTACGGGTGTCCCGCGTCGAACCCCTCGCGCAGCAGCGCGGTTCTCGGCCGGACGGCGGTGGCGTCGACCTCACTCGGCATCGCGGCGCGTTGTAGTTGGACGCCGCGGTTGTCGCCCGGGACGTGGACCGGGATGAACGGGATCCAGTTCTCCGGTACCGAGCTCATCACCTCGTAGGCGACCGGTGCGCGGGGGTCGTCGGGTGCTGCCGGTTGGTGGTGGCGGCGGCGGAAGGCCAGGGTCTCGGCCGCGGTTTCGGCGCCCGGTCGGCCCTCACCGGTCGCCATGCGCACGGTCTGCTCGATGCCCCACACCATGTTGGCGTTCTCGTCCCGTACCAGTGCGACCTCCTCGAGCGCGCGGCCGTTCGCCACCTTCGGCGTGCCCGGCGGCAGGAGCAGACCCTCGCCGTCGCCGAGGGCGTACATCGACCACTGCGGTGTGCCGGCGGGGGTGATCCACCGGCGAGCGCCGAACACGTCAATCACCTCGAGGCCCTGCACGGTGGCGAAGGTCCCGCCCGGCAGGTCGCACGGCAGCAGGTACCAGTCGTTGCCGTACACCAGCGCGAACTCGAGGAAGATCAGCCGAGCGAGGTCAGTGCTGTCCGGGGTCACCGCCGCGAAGTTGGTTCGTCCGTCCTCGACCGCCCACCATCGAGGCAGCGGCATACCGGAGAACCGCACCGGTGCCGGGAAGACCGTGCGGTTCAGCGCAGCCGGCGGCGGCCCGGCTTCGCCGAGCGAGCCGTCGCCGGCGGAGAACGCGTGCCAGTCCAGCTCACCGCCCGGATACTCCGGCGCGGCCAGCACGGCCTCGCCACCCGGGGTCGCGGCGGAAACGGAGAACCGGTGCTCGAGCCGGCGCGGGTCCCACGCGGCCGGCCCCGCCGGTTGCTCGATGAGCTCGTCGAACCACGCGGTCAGCCGCAGGCCGAGCGCGTCGATGGCCGTCCGATCCTGGTTGCGCAGTCCGGGGATCCCGTCCGACGCGTGCCCGCCGCTCTTGACGTGCTGGTACAGCGGGTAGCCGTCGAGCTGCCGGCCGGCCACCGCCTGCAGGCCGGCCCACACCTCAGGATGTGCCACCCGTCCGGCGTCCGTGTTCGGGTCGGGCAGCGCGATCGGGTAGAGCTCGACGTACTGCTCGGCCACCTCCCGCCGGTGTGCCACCGACGAGCGGGCGATCAGCTTCAGCCAGCGGCGGCCGAGCGACAGGCGCAGGTCGAACGAGATCGGCTCGGTGCCGAACGCGAAGGGCAGCGGCCGCCGCTCCACCACCGTCTCCAATGGACGGTCGGTGGGCAGGGGGCCGGGGGAGCCGTTCTGGTCGGCGTCCGGCCGGAACCGGGTCAGCGGGCTCGCGACGACCGAGTACTTGGCGGTCACCGGCGAGCCGCCGTCGGTGGCGCGGAACTCGCCGAGCTGCCACTGCCTGGCCAGCAGCCAGAGCGGGTCGCGTACCTCCGCCCGCAGCGCTCGGGCGAAGTCGGTCGTGCGGGGCCGGCCCTCCAGGCGGTTCCACACGCCAACGGCGGGGAACTCGCGGCGGGCCAACGCGCCGGGGAGGTCGGCGATGCGGGGCTCAGTCATGGTCTGCCTTCCACCTCGCGTTCGCGACGGCGAGGTCGGTGCTGATCGTGATCGGCTGGTGGGTCGCGGACAGCACGGTCGCGGGCAGCAGTTGCGCGTACCCGGTGTCGTCGAGCTGTGCCGGCTCGACCAGCCGCGTGCGGGCCAGGTCGAACGTCTCGGTGATGGCGGCGACGAGGTCGTCGAACTGCCAGGACCCGGTGCGGACCGGCGGGACGACCAGCAGCATGCTCTGCGGCGGCTCGGAGTCCGGGCTGTCCGCGTGCACCGCGATGCCCGTGGTCTCCCGGTCGGTGGGCAGCACCTCGGTCCACTCGTCGAACAGCAGCCCGCACGCCGGCCCGGTGCCACGGGGCGGGTTCTCGTCGACGTAGTGCGCGGTGAACAGCAGCCGGTCCTCGTCGATCGCGGCGCCCGGGGCCAGCTCCATGCCGAGCCAGTGGTCGTTCGGGTGGAACGGCAGCTGGACGGGCAGCAGGTGTGGCTCGGCGTCGTCGAGGTCGTCGAGCTTCGTCGCCGTTGCGCACCGCGTTGCTGAGCAGCACGATCCGTTCCCACAGCCGCGGCATCTCCCGCACCCGGGCCACGCCGTGCAGCCAGTCGTCGAGCGGGAAGTCCCTGGACACCGGCGGCTGGGTGAGGTGCCGGACGAGGTTCTCGCTGTCGTCGAGCGCGTCGCGCAGCGCACCCGCCATGGTCGCGGTCAGCGTGTACTCGGGCACGACGAGCACATCCTCGCCGAGCAGTGCGCGCAGCGCGTCGGTCGTGGCCTTCGCACGGTCCGGCGCGGTGACGGCGAGGTCGGAGTCCGCGAGCGCGGCGGTGGCCGCCGCGAGCCGGGTGCCGATCTCCGCCTGCAGGTCGCGGGCCCGCGACAGCAGCTCGGCGCCGAACGCGACGACCTTGTCGAGCACCGGCGTCAGGTCCAGGCCCGCCGGGTCTACATCGGATAGTGGCAGCAGGCTGCCGACCTCGTCCAGCAGGCCGCCCAACGTCTTGCGGTTCGTGTCGGCGATGTCCCGTAGGTCCTGCAGCCGGTCGTCGAAGTCGTCGCGGAGGTGGCGCACGTCGCGGAGGAAGTCGGTGCGGCTTGGTCGGCGGATCCGGATCCGGCGTGGTCGTCAGCAGCCGCTCCACGTGGTGTAGCTGGCGCAACCGCTCTGCGTCCGGGGTGTTCTTCGGCAGCTCGTCGTACGCGGCGAGTAGCGCGTCGGCCTCCGCGAGCGCCCGCGCCATGCGGTCGGCGGTCTCGGCCACGTCGGCCAGGACGCCGGCGAACACGCCGCGTCGCCACGTCGATCAGCTCGCCCCATCCGCAGCGGACCATGCCGAAGCCGGCGGCCGTCGTGGCGAGCGTCGGCGTAGCGGGTGAGCAACGTGTCGATGTCGTCCACGATCTCCGCACGGTCCGGCGGCGCGGGGGCCGGCGGGTACAGTTCGGTCAGGTCGTGGATGTAGTCGGCCACGTCGTCGCCGAGATCGTCGAGCGAGTCCCGTACCGCGTCCGGTCGTTGCCGGGACACCGACATCGCGTCGTCGAGCGAGCGGTCCACGGTGGTCGGCCGGCGGCCGGCACCAGGTCGGTCGGCCGCAGCGGCCGTGCGGTGGTCAGCAGCGTGCGCAGCGCGGTGATCAGCGGGGACAGCTCGAAGAACGTGATCTTGCCGTCGATGCGTTCGGTGTAGCGGATGGTCAGCTCGGCGTCCGGGCGAGGGTTGTCCCGGTCGACGACGGCGCCGATGATCCGGTCGTCGAGGTCGGTCATCGTCGCGTCCCCGGCCGGTCGCACCGTCCACAGTAGATCGATCGGTGCCAGGTCGAGGTCGTCCTGGGTGATCTCGCGGCTGTGCGGGTCGCCGCTCGCCGGGTCCGCCCAGGTGACGACCGCGGCGACCGACGCGGGCCGGCGGCAGCACGCGCGGCAGCCAGTCGTCGACAGCCGGCTCGGCCTGCGCGCGGGGGCTGTTCCCATTTCCGGGCTGCAGCCCGGGCCGGAGGCGCAGCCCGAGGCGGTGGGTGAGCGAGGTGCCGCTGCGTGGTGTCTGGATCACCGCCGGCTCGGGTGGCAGGCCGTCCTTCGCGTACGCGTCGAGGGTCGCGGACGCCCGCTCGGGGTTGCCGGCGAGTGCCTGGTGCGTGGCCTCGGCCACCGCGAGGTCGGCGACCGCGTCGTTGGCGTCGAGCAGCCGGTTCGCCTCCTCGCTGATCGCCTGTGCCTGCGCCGGGGCGGCCGGGGGGAGTCCGTCGAGGCCGAACGGGTAGGTCCGCGAAGCGCCGTCCCGGGTCAGGTGGCGAACCAGTGCGAGGCCGTCGATGACGTTGCGGGCCTCGACCTGCCCGATCTCCGTCCGGGTCGGTCCGCCCGTCTGCGGGATCCGGCCCGCCCGCAGCGGGAACGTCAGCCGCAGCCCGCGCGATGAACTTGTCCACCTCGGCCTCGGCGTTCCGGTCGTGCAGGCCGCGTTCGAACCGGTAGCCCAGCAGCGCGCCGAGCGACTGGCCCCGGCCGCATGCCGTCCAGGATGGACAGTGCGACGCGGACGCGGGCGGAGCTGAGGTCCACCGCGAACGTGCCGGGGTTCTCCGGGGTCGCGTTGGCCACGTAGCCCGCGCGCAGCACGGCGGCGGTGCGGGCGTGGCCGAGCGACGGAGCGTGCACGAAGCCCTCGTTGTCCGGGTCGTGCAGCAGCGGAGTGTCGCCGGCGAAGACGTCCGCGAGCGGAGCCGGCAGCGTGACCTGCTCCGAGTGGCATCGGTGCTCGGCCGCACCTCCTCGAGCAAGCCGTACGCGCCGAGGTGCAGGCCGGGCCGGGCGGTGCCGTCCGGGGCGAACCGCAGCTCGGTGAGCCGCTCGGTGGCCAGGCCCAGCCGCCAGGCGTCGAGCCGGTAGGTGGCCAGGTCGAGGTGCTCGGCGAGCACCCGCTCCAGCCGGGCGGTCGGCAGCGTCGCCAGCACGTCGAGCGCGTGCGCCTGCTCGGCGAGCGCGGCGGTCGGCCCGGACTGGTTCAGCGCCGACGGGATGAAGTCGACGAGCAGCTGGTACGGGTTGCCGGTGATGGCCGGGTCCGGCGAGTACAGCAGCCGGAACCGGCTCTCGCTCGTCGCGTCCTCGCCGGGACCAGGCAGGTGCACGTGGATGAACGCGGGGTCGACCGGCGGTTCGGCGGGCAGGCCGGCGGCGGCCGCGAGCGCGCGGGCCGCGTCGTCCCAGCCGAGCAGCACCGCGTGCCGCAGCAGCAGATACAGCAGCGCCGCCGGGCGGGCGCCGTCGAGGAAGTCCGTCTCCAGTCGGATCGCGTCGCAGGTTGGTGCGGGCCCGCCCGGCGAGCCAGGTCAGGTAGTCGCGCCCGTCGGTGGTGTACGTCCGGATGCGGGCGGTCTCCGACAGCGGGCGGTCGTCGACGAGCGGCGCCAGCAACGGCTGCTGGAAGTCGACGAACAGCCGGCGCAGCAGGTCCGGGTCGCGGCCGGGGCCGGTGTCCGCGCCGAACCGGTCGAGCAGCGCGCGTACCGGGCCCGGCAGGCCGAGCTGGTCCACCGTGGACAGCACGGTCGCGCCGAGCCCGCCGAGGTTCTCCCGGTTGAACAGGTCCTCGATGCTCTGCGCGTACCGCTGGTGGTACTCGGCCGACGTCGGGTGCAGCGCGAGCAGGTCCAGCAGCTGCTGGTGCGCGTCGTCGGCGCCGTTGCCGAGGTGTGGCACCTGCGCGGCGACGGCCTGCCCAGTCGTTGCCGGCCTCGGTCAGCACCCGGTTGAGCGCGCGGCGGTGCGTCGCCGTATCCGGGTGGGTCGAGCCGGGAGAACGCGGTGGTGGGCAGGATCCCGTACGGCTGTCGCCCGATCTTGACCGCCGGCAGCGGGCCGCGCCCGGACACGTACCGCAGGAAGAACTCGCGCGTCGCCGCGACCGCGGCCGGACCGAGCAGCGGGTGCAGTGCCGTCTGCAGGAAGTAGCCCCAGGTCGCCGGCCACAGCGCGGTGTTCGCGGCGCGGGCGTCGCGGCTGGTCGGTGCCGTCCGCGTTCGGCATGCCGGCCAGCACCGCCGGGTCGATGCCGAGCAGGTCGACGAGCTGCTGGCCGTCGGTTCTGGTCCGCCCAGTCGCGTCGTCGCCGCCCGCGGCCTGGCCGTTGGTCGCGCGCCGGGCCGCCTCGGCCTCGTCCTCGTCGCGTCTGGCCGGCGTCCGCGCAGCTCGGAGTTGTTCGTCGCGGTTCCCTGCGGCAGCAAGGAGAACCCGTCGGGCCCGCGCAGCTGGCGGGTGATCAGGTCGGCGAGCGTCGGTGGCGGTCTGGGCTGGCCGTCGCGTTCTCCCGCAGCCCGAGCACGACGAGCCGCTCGAGCCCGCCGCGGATCTGGTCGGTCAGCGAGATCCGTACGCCCATGCCGACCTGACGGCCCGGTCGAAGTCGACGAGCCAGCGCAGGTCGTCCGGCACGTGGAGGGCGCCGGTCTGCTCGTCGACGCTGATCTGGTCGGTGGCCCCCGGGTCCGGGCTCACCGCGAGCGTCGCCGGTACCGGCGCGCCGATCACCGAGACCACCTGCTGGCCGCCGACGAACCCGAGCACCTGGAACCGGTCCGGCAGCAGCCGCGCCCGCGCCCCCTGCGTCCACGGTCCGCGGCGCGTGCTGCCCGCGGCGGGCGCCGCCAGCACGAGGAACGCGACCGCCACCTCGTCGGTCCGGTTCGTCGCCGCGCTGTCCACTCCGAACGGACGGCGGGCGCGGATCGCGTCCGGCCCGGTTGGCGCCGACCGCGGTGATGAGCGCGGCGTCGGCCTGGCGCAGCAGCCTCCGGTCGCCGTGCGCCCGCCACACCGCGGTCCAGTACGCGATCGATCGGCTGGCGGTCGTTCGCGGCGGGCGGTGTGGTGCCGCGGACGACGAGCACGACGGCGCCCGGCCGCCACCCCGGCCGGCTCTTCGTTCGGGTTGGCGGGTGTCCGGCTCCGCAGCAGCCAGGCCGCCCGTCCCGGCCGGCACCCGCCCGGCCAGCTCCTGCCACGCGGTCGCGCAGCTGCTGGATCGCGCCCGCCGGCGGCCCAGCGCGCGGTCCAGTACGCGTCGAGCGCGGCGATCTCCGCGTCGGTCGGCTTCGGCTCGAACTTGTCCACTGCCCACTCGTCCGGGAACACCCGGACCAGCAGTTCGGTCGGGGTGAACCGGGTCTCGACCCGGACCGGGCGCGAGCAGCACCGGGAACTCGTCGCTGAGCGCGGTCATCGCGGCACCATCTCCTGGGCGTGCACGGCCACCATCACGGGCACCTGGAACAGCATGTAGGCGAGGTCGGCGGAGCTGAGGCCGCGTGAACCACAGCGGCAGGTTCTCGTCCTCGGCGCGCTGGTCGCGCTTCTCGGCTGCGTCGGCAGGGTCGCGCGGAGTCGAGCGGCACCAGGGCGAGCGGCACGGTGACGGTCGGGTCGAGCGCGAGGAAGCCGCGCCCGGCCGGGTCCACATCGGACCAGGTCAGGTCGTTCCACACCTCGACGGCGCACGGGCTGGCCCGGCTCGCCTCGTCGAGCCCGAACCTCGGGTCGCCCGGCCGCTCCTTCAGCACGAAGAACCAGCCGGCGTCGTCGGGACCGCCGACCGCCTCGTCGCGCGGTGAGGTCGAAGCCGAGCAGGTAGATGTCCGGCTCGACCTTCGCCTCGTAGCGCGGCAGGCGGATCTGGTTCGGGGTCGGCGGACCGGTGATGACGACCAGGCGGCGCGGCTGGGTCTTGTCGGGCAACCCGTCGTTGCCGGGCGGCCATTCGGCGCGGTGCGCGTAGACGGCCGTCGTCGGGTACTTCTTCAGCAGCTCGCCGCGGATCACGAGGACGATCCTCTTCCGCGGCCGGTTCGCGTTGTCGCCCAGGCGGTTCGCGGGCGACCAGGTGTGGATCGGCGGGATGTCGTAGCCGCGCTCCCGGCGCAGTTCCGCCGTCTCACCCAGCCCGGCAGCGCGGTGAGCGGGTCCCAGAACTGGCGGAACGGCGTGCCGCGCTGGTCGGTCGGGAACTCCCGCCAGAGCAGCTCGCGGGCCATCTCGTGGTTGAGCCCGGCCATGAACGACTCGATGAACTCGCGGTTGTTCTCCAGCAGTGTCAATCGAGTTCGGCGGCAGCAGCGATCAGGTTCGGCACGAACGTGTCGACCGACAGGTCCAGCAACGGCTGGAACGTCGGCAGGTCGAACACCGGGTAGGCCATCGCCTCGGTGAACGCGTCGGCGAACGGTTGCAGCCGGCCGGCAGGCTGACCGCGCCGTCGAGCAGCGCGCTCGGCACGGTCTCGTCGGACCGCAGCCCGGTGAGGGTGGCCGCGGTCGTGCCGGCGAGGTCCAGCGCCGGCGGCCTCGCGGGTCCGCCCGACCGCCGACGCCCCCGTCGAACCCTTGGTGCAGCTCGCGAAGCGCGGCCTTGAACCGGGTCGCCTCGGCGCTGTCGCTGGTTCCGGGATGCGGGGTGACCGGGTCGCCGAGCGCGCGCAGTGCGAAGTCGGGGCTGTGCGCCAGGCTGTCGACCGGATCCGCGTGCGGCGGCCGGTCCGGGTGCAGCACGGCGTCGACGTCCGCGGGGGTGACGAGCGCGCCCGGCGTGGTCTTGACCGGGGCGGCGACGACCGGGTCGACCGGGTCGTCCATGCGGAACAGCAGGCCGTCCGCACGCGGGCCCTCCGGGAAGTCGAGGGTGCGCATCAGCCGGGAGCCGGGGCGGATGATCCGCCGCATGGCCGGCGACACGGGCGCCGCGGCGACCCGGCTGGTGGCCACGTGGAAGCCGACCGCGACCTCGCTCCCCGCGGCGACGAGTGCTGCACCGTTGCCGAGCGCCGCCGGGCTCGCCGTCGTCGTGACACGCGAGTGGGCCGGCGCGGTGAGCCGTCAGCGCGCGGCCGGACGGTGCCGGAGCGGCCGCGAGCGCGGCGGTCGTCGTGCCGGCCGGCGGGTCGAGGTGCCTGGTCTGCAGCACGTGCCCGACCTCGCGGGCCAGCTGGGCGGCGCGGATCCGGCCGTTGGCCACGAGCACGTCGCCGACCTGTGCCCAGGCGGCCGCCATCAGCTCCTCCTCGTGGTCCCGCACGACCTGCGTGCCGAGGTTCGCCGCGACCCGGAACCGTGGGTCCAGGTTCAGCCGGTGCACCCAGTTGTGGCTTTCCTCGGCGGTCAGCGGCGTGCCGTCCCGGTCCCGCAGCAGCCGCGAGGTGAGCGAGTGCCAGCGCCCGTACAGCGGTGGCGTGATGATCGGGTCCGGTCCCGCGCCGGTGCCGTCGTCCTGGGGACCGACGGCGAGCACCGCCGCCGGACCGGAGAGCGGGGTGGCCGCGTGCGCCTCGGCCGGGGACTTGCGCTGGTAGTCGTCGGCCAGGTTGATCAGCCCGGCCAGCGCCTCCTCGAACGGGTGCGGATAGGGCTTCGCGGGCGGTGGCGCGTCAGCGATGTTGTCCCAGTTGTCCGCCGGGTCGACGATCTCGGGCACCCGCAGCGCGCCGCCGAGGGGCAGCACGCCGCCCTGGTCGGTCGATGCCGGGCAGGCCGAGGCCGGGGGAGAGGTGCACGTCGATGGGCCGCCGGCCCATCTTCGGGTCGGCTGCCTGCGGCCGGAGCAGGCGGACGAGGAACTCGAAGTCGCCGGTCGTGCCGGTACGAAAAGCCCAGCGGTGGTAGTAGGGCAGGCGGCCCTCGACCGGGCGGTTCGGGTAGTGCGGGCCCCAGCTCGCGTACAGACGCGCTGGGTGAGCCGGCGGGGTCGAGGCCGAGACCGGCGAGCCGGCCCGTCTCGAACGCCGGCACCAGGAACGCCTCGTAGCGCGGTGTCCGGCGCCAGGTGGCGTGGGCAGATCAGCCGCGAGCAGGCGCTGTCCGGGTCCGTGTGCAGCACGGCGTCCAGTGCCGCGAGCGCGCTGCCGGTGCTGTCGGTGACGACCGGGTCGGCCAGCGCGCCGTGCACGTGGACGTGTGCCCACGCGCCGAGCTGGTCCGGCGGCGGCAGGGTGCCGGCTGGGTCGGTCACGTCGATGGCGGGCAGCGGGTCCGCGCCGGGTGCGTCGGCGAACTCCGTCGCGGTGGCCAGCACGACCAGTGCGAGCCACGGCGCGAGCCGCCCGGTCGTCGGGCCGGACGGGGCGGGGCTGTAGCGCCAGACGAAGTCCTCCTCGGCGAACTCGATGTGCGCCAGGAAGTTCGGCTCGACGTTGGTCAGGCCCGGCAGCGGCTCGGTCCGGGAGATCGCCCGCGGGTCCACGCCCACCACGTCGCCCGGCCCGTAGAGCTGGACGGTCCGGTCGACGGGCGCGGTGATCGTGCCGCCGGCGAGCGCGTCGGCGGACACCGTCAGCGACACCGGGACGCTGGCCCGGGCCGCGGCGCCCGGGTCCACCTCGATCTTGGTGTTCATCCCGGCCCGCAGCCACGGCAGGAACGTGTAGGCGTTGGTGGTCATGTGTGCTCCCCGAACACCTCGGTGGCGCGGGTCAGCTCGGTGGTGGCCGGGTCCGCGGCGGCCAGGCCGGAGCGGATGGCGCCACCCGTGACCAGCACCTTGCCGTCGTCGAGCGCGACCGCGGCGAACGACCAGCGGCCGTTGTCCAGGCCTGCCGCCGGTGCCCATTCGTTGCCCGCCACGTCGTAGCCGAGCGCGCTGCGGTAGCCGGCCTCGTCGCGGTCGCTCGCCGCGCCGCCGACCACCAGGACCCCGTTGTCCGGCAAGGGGATCGCGCGGTGGAACGCCCGGCCGGACGGCATCGGGTTGCGCGCCGACCAGGTGCCGGTGGCGAGGTCGAACAGCTCGACCGTGCGCTGGCTGAACGGGTCGTACGGCGCGGTGCCCGGCGAGCCGGGCGCGGTGCCGCCGGTCACCAGCACGGTGTTGTCCGTGAGCTTGGTGGCCCGGTGGTGCCGCCGGCCGCGCAGCAGGCTGCCGGTCGGCGTCCAGTGGTCGTGCGTCGGGTCGTACAGCTCGCAGAACGCGAGTGCCGGGTCGTCGACGGCGCCGACCGGCGCGACGCCGCCGACGACCAGGATGACCCCGCCGGCGAGCGGCAGCGCCGTGTGGGCCGTCCGCGCGTCGGTCATGGCGGCGGCGGTGTGCCACTCGCCTTGGTCGGGGTCGAATCGCTCCGCTGACCGCAACGCGGTCGTCCCTCCGCCGGAGCGAACCGCGCTGCCGCCGGAGACGAGGACCGTTCCGTCTCGCAGCAGCGCGGCGCTGTGCCCCCAGCGCGCGGTGCCCATGTCGCCGGTGGGCTTCCACTCGCGCTTCTCGGGGTCGTACAGCTCGGCGGACCGCTGGCCGGTGTTGCCGTTGATCCCGCCGGCGGCGAGGACCTTCCCGTTCGGCAGGCGGATGAGCGTGTGCAGCCGCCGCGGTGTGGCCAGGTTGCCGGCCGGCGACCAGCTGCCCATGGCCGGGTTGAACGTGGCCGCGTTGGGGATCGAGGCGTTCGCGGCGTCGGCGCCGCCGGCCACCAGCACGGCACCGCCGTCGAGGACGACCGGCCCGTCGTGCTGGCCGTACCAGGCGGCCGCGGTGGGCAGGTCGCCGGCCGGGGCCCAGGTGCCGGCGGGTGCCGTGATGGAGGTGGTCATGGTTGGCGTTCCTTCGCTCGTCACGGAATGAGCACCTCGCCGGTGCCCACTGAATCGGCCGGATCGGTGCCGGCCACCCCCGCGGCGACCAGTACCCGGTCGTCGGCCAGCTGCGTGACGGCATGGGCGGCGCGGCCGAGGAGCAGCCCGCCGACCGTGCGCCAGGTGCCCGCGCCCGGGTCGTAGGCCATGGCCGACCGGTAGCCGGCGGTGCGTTCCGGCGCCCCGGTGCCACCGGTCACCAGCACCTCGCCGGAGCGCAGCAGCAGCGCGCGGTGCCCGCCCCGGCCGCCGCCCGGCATCGGTTGCACCTGACTCCACGTCCCGGTCGCCGAGTCGTACAGCTCGGCGGTGTCGAGGCTGTGCGGGTCGAAGGTGCCGTCGGGGGCCACGACCGGGTCGCCGCCGGTCACCAGTGCCCGACCTGCCGGCAGGGCCACCACCTGGTGGCCGGCGCGCGCCTGGCGCAGGCTGCCGGTCGTGGTCCAGGTGCCGGTGACCGGGTCGTAGACCTCGCAGTAGGCCAAGGGATCCGCCCGGCCGCCGCCGGTCGGCAGCAGCCCGCCGGTCACCAGCACCCGGCCGTCGGTGAGCAGCGTTGCCTGGTGGTTGGTGCGCGCGCCGGTGAGCGAGCCGGTCGTGGTCCATGCATTGGTCACCGGGTCGAACAGCTCCGCGGAGATGAGCGCGCCGTCCTGCTGCCCGTTCCGCACGCCGCTGCCGCCGACCACCAGCACGCGGCCGTCGGGCAACCGGGTCGCCGAGTGGCCGAAGCGAGCGGTGGCCATGTCGGGCACCGGAGTCCACCGGCCGGCGGCCGGGTCGAGCACCTCGGCCGACGCGAGCGGCGCCGGCTTGGCGTCCTGGCCGCCGGCGACGAGCACCCGGCCGCCGAACAGGCCGGTCGTGGTGTGCCGCTGGCGTTCGGTGTCCAGCGCCGGTCCCGCCGACCAGGAGTCGCCGGTCGGGTCGAACAGCGCGGTCGCCGCCACGGCCGTGCCGCTCGGGTCGGTGCCGCCGGCGAGGAGCGAGCGGCCGGTCGGCAGCGGCACGAGGTCCACTGTGGACACCGAGGTCGGCAGGACGCCGGCCGGGGACCACGTGCCGGGCACGCCCGGCGTGATGGCCGCCTCGGCGGCCGGGATCACGTGCAGCTGCCCGGCCAGGGCGGCGTCGGCCTTGACGAAGTCGGCCAGTGCGTCCTCCGCCGTGGCGCGGCTACGGAACGTCGCCGGCACCCGCCGCTCCGGCCGGTCCGCGCTGCTGGGCGGGAACGCCTGCCGGTTGCTCTTCACGTAGGCGACGACGAACCGCTGCTCGTCGATGCGCACGGTGTCCTCCGCCGCGAATGGCTGCCGCTGCCGGGCGCGTCGCGCCGACAGCGCGGAGCGGCTGGTGCTGGCGCCGCGGGTCAGCTCGTCGAAGACCGGCGCGCTGACGTTGTGGAACCGCCGCACGGGGGTGCCGGTGGCCGCGGCCAGCGCGGGCATCGCGGCTGGGCCGCGTGCACCGGCGCTGTCGATGACGTGCAGCTCGAAGCGCACCGCCCGGCGCACGACCCGCGCGGTCGCGAGTGTGCCGCCCTGCGCCGTCAGCTCCAGGCCGGCGTCCTGCGTCTCGTAGGACGGCCGGGACAGCTTGGCCGCGTCGGACATGTTCTGGAACTGGGCCATCGCGAACTTGTCGCCGGTGACCGAGGCCGAGGTGAGTCCGCCGCCGTTCGCGGTGACGCTGAACCGCCGGCCGTCGCTCGCGCTCTGGCCGCCGATCCGGTCCACCCGCACGTCGAGCGGCAGCGCCCGTTGCCGCGACGACGAGTGTGCCGAGCGGGTGCAGCACCAGGCCGTCGCCCTCGGGCAGCCGGCGGAGGGTGACCAGCGTGCGTGTCCCGCCGGACGGCAGCCGGGTCTCCCAGCTCTCCGTCTTGCGCAGCTCCTCGACCAGGAACGGGAGTACGGGGATCGGCGGCAGGAAGCCCGCCAGGTCCTCGCCCCACGAGACGTCGAAGTCCGCGGAGACGGAGAAGAACAGGAAGCCGATCGAGCCGCGGCCGTGCGCCCGCCACGGCGCCGGACCCTCGACCGTGAGGTCCAGGCTGATGCTGAACACGCCGACGCCGAACGCCTTGAGCGAGACGTCGCCCGAGCTGTGGGCCTGGTACCGGAACGGGTCGCGGTTGATCAGCCCGTCGAGGGCGAGGTGGCCGTCGAGGTGGAACTCGCTGAACCCGAGCCGCAGCTCGACGCCGCCGCCGAACTGGATGGTGTTGGGGGTGATGGCGAAGTAGCCGGTCACCCGGATCAGCTGGTTGCTGCGGTTGAGCAGGTCGACGGACAGCCGGTCCGGCACGGGGAACGGCAGCGGCGGCGGCCGGAACCCCGGGTGGAACCCGCCGACGGTGACGATCAGCTCGCGCGTCTCGCCCCACGACACCAGCACGCCCATGCCGCCGTCGATGGTCATCGACAGGATCCGGGACTCGAAGATCTTGGCGAAGAACCACAGGCGCGACTTGCCCAGCTCGAGCGCGCCGATGAACTGCGCCTGCAGAACCAGCAACGGCTCGTCGGCGGTCGGCAGCGCGGCGCGCACCACGCCCAGCACCGCGATGTCGCCGGGCACCTCGATGATCACGCCGAGCGAGGCGCTGATGAGCGTCGGCGTGCCCCAGCCGATCTTGACCATCGGTCCGATGAGGAACGTGCCCTGCTCGACCGGGAAGAACCGGTTGAGGTCGGAGAGGATCCGCGGCGCGTTCGCGATCACGTCCTTGGGGAACGCGACCGACTCGATGGACCCGGTCCGCACGCCCTCGACGAGTGCCTGCAGGTTCATCCCGCGGTTGAGGCCGACCAGCCCGCCGACGGCGAGCAGCGTGAACCCGGCGCCCAGCTGGATGCCCGCCGGGAACTCGGCGGTGAGCACGATCAGCAGCGAGAACCCGGGCGAGCCGTCGGGTTGGCGGGTGGTGATGAGCCCGATCCCCTTGATGGCAAGGAAGTCCGCGAGCTCCAGCTCCAGCGTGCCGGAGTACTCGCCGCGGTCCGGGTCGAAGCGGAGGAACCCGCCGCCGGCGATCACGGCGGCGTCGACGGACAGGCCCGCACCCGCGGGTGGCTTGAAGCCGACCGACACGTCGACCGGTCCGAGGTTGCCGTCCTGGTCGGGCTTGCCGGTGAAGGTGGCCGCGAGCCCGATCCGGTCGACAACGGCGGTGATCGGCCCGAGCCGCACGGTGAACGACGCCCCGACCGACACCGGCAGCGAGCCGCCGGTGGGGTTCGCCGCGACCGTAAGTCCTTGTAGCTCAACGGGTCCGAGTTGCTGGCGTACCGGGATCTGCAGCTCCAGCGCGGAGGTGCCGCGGAAGTAGAACCCGGTCCGGTGCGACAGCCCGACGGCGAGGTCGCCGCCGATGCTGAACCCGTCGTCCGGCAGTACCGTGGCGATGAAGGAGTCCGCGTCGTCCGGCCGGAACACCAGCTCCAGCCCGCGCATCTCGAGCTCTGCGAACGCGTCCACGTCGTCGCCGGTCAGCCGCACGCCACCGGTGCCGCTGAGCCGACGGAACTGCAGCCGGGTCCGCCCCGGCGAACCGAACACGATCGTCGGCTCGTGGTCGGTGTCCGCGCCGGCGCGCCGCACCACCGCCTCGATCGACCCTCTACTGTGGACGGGTATGCCGTCGGAAGCGAACCCCAGCACGAGATCGAGCGGCTGGCCCGGCCGGGCCACGAGCGCCACCCCGCCCGTGAGGTCGAGGTTGCTGCTGATGGTCACCTCGAGGTCCGCGCCGACCGGGAAGGTCACCGCGAGCGCCCCGTCGAACGCCGGCAGCAGCGCCACCCCGGGCGGCGCCCCGTTCGCCGCCGGCACCGGCACGAGCCGCACCTCAGCCGACATCGTCTCCGTCTCCGACACCGCGCGGTTGAAGATCGTCCCGACGACGGCCTGCGCGGTCGGCGCGAACGGATCCGGCTGCTCGCCCCGGACGGCCTCGTCGGCCGCGGTCGGCAGTCGCTTGACCCGCACGTCGATGCCGAGGCTCATGAACAGGTTGTCGACCTCGTCCGCGAGCGCGGCGTAGTCGAGCGTCTCCAGGCCCCAGTCGTAGGCGTCGCGCAGCACCTGCGCCGGGTCGGACAGCAGCCGCGGCAGGGCGGCCAGGTCGAGCGCTTGGTGCACATAGGACGGTCGGTTGCCGGTCGCCGGTACGAGCCGCGCGGTGACCACGCCGGCCGCCCGCAGCGCGAACCCGATCCTCGCGTGGAACCGGTCCAGGTAGGCGATCGCCAGGTGGTCCAGCAGCTGCCGCGGGAACTGCGAGGCGAACCCGTCCGCCACGAGATGGGCGGGGAACGCGGCGGCCGGCGCGCTCGCGATCGCCCGGACCGCGGAAACCAGGCTCTGCAGCGCGGCGAACACGCGCGCCGCCTCGTCGGCGGTCACCGCGCCGTCCGGCTCGGCGTCCGGGTCGCCGGGGCCGTTCGTGTTGAGGCCGGTCTCGCCGAGAAGGCGGGTCAGCGCGTCGTGGAGCGTCTCGACCGAGGTGGCGAGGTCGAGCAGCGGTCGTGGCACGGCGGGTGCGAGCCAGCCCAACTCGGTCAGCAGTCCGGAGAACGCGCCGGGGCTCGAGATCGCCTCGCGCAGCGGAAGCAGTGCCTGTCCCAGCTCGGCGGCGATCCGGTCGAAGGTTCCGAGCTCAGCCATGACGACCTCCCGGGTACCAGGTGTCCAGCAGGGTGTGCCGTCCCGGATCCACGACGTTGACGAGCAGCCAGCGGCAGACGAAGCAGTACGCGCCGCCCTCACCCGCCGCCTGGTTGTCGCGCATCTTGCAGCCGCCCGTCGGCCGGAAGTAGCCGCGAGAGGCGTGGTTGCCGCCCTCGTAGATCCCCACCGTCCGGTACGTGTTCCGCGACGGCGTCGGCAGGTTGGGCAGCAGGTCCGGCGGATCCAGGTCGTTGACGCCGACCTTCGGGTTGGGCCGGTGGTTGAGGGTCCGCTGGTTGGTCTGCATGAAGCTCTGCACCGGGTCGTCCACGACCAGCACCGTCTTCTGCGCGCGGGTCTGCGGCACATACAGCGCGGAGCCGGGCGGGAACTCGGGCACCGTGGGCGGAAGGGCGGTGGGGAAGTTGAGGACGATCGCGCCCGTGTTGCGGTCGGGTGTGCTCTGGATCTTCAGGTTGTTCTGGAAGAACCGCACGTCGGTTCCGTGCAACGGAAGCTGGTCCCGCCGCGCGTCGTCGGTGAGTCTGCGGAGGCTGACCGCGAGGCCCTGCTGGAACACCCTGGTCCAGTCGGGGATGTCGTTGGGGTTGACCTGGACCGTGATCCGTCCGCCGGCGGGTTTCGCGGAGGCCGCAAGCCTGCTGGAGAGCTGCATCCGCGGCAGCTCGAGCCACTTGGCCTTGGTGGGGTCGATCAACCGCTTGGTGGGATCGGGATCTGGCTTGCGCACGGTCCCGATGCCGGTGATGTTGTCGAACCGGGTGTCGGTGAGCGAGGTGGCCTCGAACGGATCCTGGGCCACGACCACCTCGTACTCGTCGCCGAGGGAGAACATGTGGCCGAGCTCGTGGCTGACCACGTTGGTGAGGTAGTCGACGTCGACGATGCCCATGTTCTGCCGGAAGTTCGGCGGCCGGGTGGGCGGTGGCGGCGCAGGCGGGTTCTGGGGTCGTCGCGCGAACCGCTCGGGCTGCCCGGTATCCGGCGGCAGGAGGTCGATCCTTACCTGGGCCTCGGACGCGGTGGTACCGACCATCGTCGAGTTGCTGAGCCCGACGCCACCCAGGATGGGTTCGTAAGCGACGATCACCACCAGGCCCCGGCTCGGGGTCACCTTGCTGTCGTCGGGCACCCACTCCTTCCCGACCGGAGTGCTCTGGCCCGGCAGGTCGAACGGGTGCGTGAACGTCTGCCCGGCCAGGTAGGCGGAGATCGAGTTCTCCGCGTTCGTCAGGCCGTCGAACCCGTACAGCTCCGGCGGGTGCCGGCGCGAGTCCAGGGTCACCTCGCGCTGCTCCCGCGGGGCGAAGAAGCGATAGAGCCGGGCGATGTAGGCCTTCATCGCCGCGTCGGCCGGGTTGTCCGTCGCGGGGCGGTCGACCGCCTGGGTCTGGAAGGTCTCCTCCGGGTCCCCGTCGGCCAGCCGCCGGCCGAGACGCATGCCGAACCGGGTGTCGACGGCGTCGAGGAACCCGTCCGCGCGGTGCGCCTGCCATGCCTCGACGAGCTTGTTCTCGACGCCGCCGAGGTTGAGCCCCGGACGTTGCTGGTCCCACAGGGCCTTGACCTGTGCCGGCGGCCGGGCGTCGCCGTGTTTGGGCAGGCCGACCAGCTTGACCAGCGCCTCCAGGGTGAGGCCGCCGGGGATCGCCTCGAACAGCCGGGTGAACGGGATGGGGATGCCCTTCGTGCCGAACACCGTGGGGTTGTCGGTGACCTGGAACCCGAGGGTGAGGCCGCGTTCCTGGGACGGCGCGAACAGTGCGAAGACGTTGAACCGGTTCTTGAGCATGCCGAACGGGTCCTGCCGCGGCTTGCCGAACATGAGCTTCTCGACCTTGGCGACCGCCCCGCTGAACAGGGCCCGGTCGGCGGGCGTGTCGGCGAACCCCTCCGCGACGAAGACCAGGTTCGACCTGCTCGGGAAGTCGTCCGTGCTCGCGAGCCGGACCATCGCCAGCTCGTTCCGGGTGGCGGCGTAGTCGAGCACGCGCACGTCCACGGTGTGGCTCTTGTTGAGGAACGTGCCGGTGAGCTTCACCGGGTTCGTGGTCGTCACCGCCAGACCACGCAGCCTGCCGCGGGCGTCGGCGACGGCCTTGGTCTTGTCGTCGATGTCGAGCGTGACGTAGCCGTGGCCGGTGATGTCGCCGACCACGTCGGTGCCGGCCGGGTCGTTCGGCGTGAACCTGGCGTAGATGCTCGGCTGCGCGTGCGCGACCGCGTGTTTGGCCGTGGTGATGGACTTGTTGCCGAACCACCAGTCGGTGATGCCCTGGTGCACCTGGAGCCGGCCGACCACCGAACCGATGGGGACGGGATCCCCGGTGGTGCCGATCTTCTGAAGGATCTTGACCTGGAACAGGTACACGCCGGGCGTGGTGGCGGTGATGTCCCCGGTGTTCGGGTCGACTTTCGGCACGTTGGCGAAGCGGTTGCCCGGTGCCTCGTGATAGGCCAGGAAGCTCACGTCGATCGAGAAATGCTGCGACCCGATCGTGTTGTTGACCATCGTTCCGAGCGTGTAGTGCTTGTCCGTCGGGACGTTCAGGTAGGCCATCTGCACGTCCATCTTCAGCGGCGTCCCCATTACGACGTGAATGTCGGAATGCGGTAGCGGAACGAAGAACAGAGGGTCGGGCACGGCTGCTCCCATCGACGCCGGCGAACAGGCTTCTTTCCCCTATGCGCCGCGAACACGTTCGGTTGCCGTCTACGCTCACACTCCGTGGCTGCAATCCGGCCACAAACCGTCAACACCAGGTCGGGGTATCTGGGGTGGCGCTATGAGTTCCTCTATAGGTGTGAGGAGCCAAGTCCAGGTGCTCGGCCCGCTGGAGGTGCGGGCAGGCGACCAGACGCTCGACCTGAAGGGCGCCCGGATCCGCGCGTTGCTCGCCGTGCTGGCGGTGAACGCGGGTCGGGTGACGTCGGTCGGGGCGCTCGTGTCGGCGCTGTGGGGTGGCGACGAACCCGTGGGCGCACACCGCTCGGTGCGGACCTACGTGTCCCGACTGCGCCATTCCCTGGCACCGGCCGGCGACGAGCTGGCCGTGGTGACGCACCCCGCCGGCTACGTGCTGCGGCTCGCGCCCGGTGTACTCGACGCCGTCCGCTTCGCGGAGCTGGTCGCGGCCGGGCGGCAGGCGATGCCCGACGACCCCGCGGCGGCCGTCGAACACCTGGCGCACGCCCTGTCGCTGTGGCGGGGCGATGCGTACGGCGAGTTCGGGGACATACCGGCGCTGCGGGCGGAGTCCGCGCGGCTGCACGGAATGCGCATGTCCGCCGTCGCCGACCGGATCGACGCCGAGCTCGCGACGGGTGCGGGCGCGGAGCTAGTCACCGAACTGACCGGGCTGACCGAGCAGCACCCGGGGCACGACCGGGTGTGGGGCCAGCTGATGCGCGCGCTCTACCGAGCCGGTCAGAAGGCCGACGCACTGGACGTGTTCGTGCGAGCCCGCACTGTTCTGGTCGAGCGGTTCGGCCTGGACCCGTCGCCCGCACTGGCCGAGATCCACCGGCAGATCCTGGACAACGACGACCGGCTCGCCGTCGTGCGGGTCGCGGCCCCAGCGCGGCCGGCGTCCCGTAACGACCTGCCGGGGGACATCGCCGACTTCGCGGGTCGGAGCGAGGAGCTGGCCCGGTTGCTGACCGTCGGGACGGACGCGCCCACCGCGCTGGTGATCGAGGCACTTGACGGCATGGCCGGCGTGGGCAAGACGACCCTTGCGGTGCACGCCGCGCACGGCTCGCCGATCGCTATCCCGACGGGCAGCTGTTCATCGACCTGCACGGCCGTGCACCGAACCAGCCGCCGATCACGCCGCTGACGGCGCTGGACATGCTGCTGCGGGCGGCGGGCGTGCCGGGGGAGGAGATCCCGAACGACCTGGGCGCGAGCTCCGCCCGGTGGCGGGCGGAGCTCGCCGCGCGGTCGATGCTCGTGGTGTTGGACAACGCCGCCGACGCCGCGCAGGTGCGCCCGCTGCTGCCGGGGACCGCGCGCAGCCTGACGTTGATCACGAGCCAGCGCAGGCTGGGTGACCTGGAGACCGCGCACGTCATGTCGCTGGACGTGCTGCCGGACGTGGACGCGGTCGCGCTTTTCACCGGGGTGGTCGGAGCCGACCGCGTGGCGAGCGAGGCGGACGCCGTCCGGGAGGTCGTCGAGCTGTGCGGGCGCCTTCCGCTCGCGATCCGCATCGCGGCGGCGCGGCTGCGGTCCCGGTCGGCCTGGACCGTTCGGCACCTTGCGGACCGGCTGCGCCAGAACGGTTCCCCACTCGTCGAGCTGTCGGGGGGTGATCGCAGTGTGGCGGCCGTGTTCGCCCTGTCCTACGAGCACCTGGACGCCGCGGCGCGGCGAATGTTTCGACTCCTCGGCGTGCATCCGGGGCCGGACATCGACGTGGGGGCGGCCGCCGCACTCGCCGCCGTCGACGTCGCCGAGGCCGGGCGGTTGCTGGAGAGCCTCGTGGACGATCACCTGGTGCTGGAGCCGGCGGCCGGCCGGTACCGACTGCACGATCTGGTGCGCCAGCATGCGCACGCGGTCGCGCTTGCGGACGAGCCGGAGATGGCCCGGCACGCGGCGCTGCGCCGGGCCGTGGACTACTACCTGCACACGGCCTACCGCGGCAGCCGATTGCTCGACCAGCAGCACCCGCCGATCGACATCGGTATGCCGGCCATCGGCTGCCTACCCGAACAGCTGCCGGACGACGCGGCGGCCATGGTGTGGTTCGACACCAATCACGCCTGCGTGCAGGCGGCGCAAGCGGCTGCGGGGAAGACCGGTTGGGACACGGCCGCGTGGCAGCTGGCGTGGACCCTCGACAACTTCCACTACCGTCGCGGCGCGTTGCACGACAACATCGCGTCGTGGTCGGCAGGCCTCGCCGCGGCACGGCGGCTGGGGAACGTGGCCGTGCAAGCCCGCGCGCACCGCAGGCTGGGGTTGGTGTACGCGCCGCTGGGGGAGCGGGAGGTCGCGATGCACCACCTACGACAGTCGCTCACGCTCGCGGAGGAGATCGGTGACGTCCTCGGCCAGGCGGGTGCCCACTTTATCCTCGGGCTCGCGTGGCAGCAGCAGCGCGACTACCAAACCGCGTTGGCGCATGTCACCAGCGCTCGCACCCTGTACCACGGGGCCGGCGACACGAAGTGGGAGATGCGCTCGCTGAGCATGATCGGCGCCTGCCACACCAGTCTCGGCGACCACGACCAAGCCCGCGACTGTTGTGAGTGTGCTCTCGAGCTGTGCCGCCAGCACGGCGACATGTACGGCCAAGCCGACAGCTTGGACACGCTCGGCGCCATCGCCGTCCACACCGGATCGCTCAACCAGGCCATCGCACACTACGAGCTGGCACTGACGCTCTGGCACGAACTGGACAACACCTACCGTCAAGCCGGCACGCTGACCGCTCTCGGTGACATCCACCAGTCCCGCGCCGACCCCGACCGAGCTGAATCGCCGTGGCTGCGAGCCGCTGCCCTGTACCACGCCCAGAACCTCCAACAGGCCGCGACAAGAGTTGAGGAACGTCTAGCCAACGTCACCACGACCGCGAACAGTCTCCAGAAGATCAACCCGCTGTGGGCAGATGGATCCACGTCAACATTTGTCTGAAGAGCGCAGGTTGTGTCTACTGGCGATGGTCGGCGTGCGGGTCGACCACGACCGCCTCAGCTGATCGATAGAACGGCTGCGGGATCTGCGCCTCGTCGAGAATGCGCCGACCGCTGAACCTGTCCTGGCGCTATCCTCGTTCTCCTTACTCGAGTTCGTGATCCAGGGCGATGGGCAGCTGACCATCGGAGCGCCGAGAATCGGTCCTTGCGCTCGTCGGCGCAATCGGCCTCACCTGGCGTGGTCACGGCGGCGACGACCCACCTCGTGAGCACTTCTACTGGTGCGGGTGGAGACCTGTGCCGAGCTGTGTGTTGGTTTCGGTGATCTGCTGGAAAGATTTCGGGGTCGCGGTGGTAGCCGGGTCTGCCGTGCCGTTCGGTCCGACCGCTGGTTTGCCAGTGCTGAACAACCAGGTGGCGAACAACGGTCCGAGGTTTCGCTCGGCGACGCGTTCGGCGAGCGCGGTGAACTGTGCCGTGGTGGCATTGCCGTCGCGGTGTTCGGCTGCCCAGGTTCGCAGGATCGTGAAGAACGCCGCATCGCCGACGGCGGTACGTAGTGCCTGCAGCGTCATCGCGCCCCGGTCATAGACGGCGAGGTCGAACACGAAGTCGGTACCGGGATCGGAGATCGGGATCTGCCAGGTGAAGTCGTCGGTCGTGTCGTAGGTGTGCTGGGCCACCTCGGCCGCGGTTCCCTCGCCGATGTGTTCTGACCACAGGTACTCCGCGTAGCGGGCGAATCCCTCGTTGAGCCAGACGTCGCTCCACTTGGTGACCGAAACAGAGTCGCCGAACCACTGGTGGGCGTTCTCGTGCACGACCGCGTATGTGTTGGCACCACGCCGGAAGAGTTTGTCGCCGTAGACCGGCCTGGTCTGGTCCTCCACGGCGAAGCCGGCTTCGCCGGCGCCGACCACGACGCCGCCCTGGGCCTCGAACGGATAGGGCCCGAAGTTCTCGGCCTCGAACTCGACGATCTCGGGGTTCGCTCGACGCTGGCTCGCGCGGCGTCGCCGTTGCTGCCGAGGTCGTTGGCGTATGCGGTGATGGACGGTAGCCCGCTGGGTGTGGTGGTCATCCGCAGGTCGTCGTACTGGCCGATGGCGACCGTGGTGTCGTAGGGGGTCTGCGGGTGCGCGCTGCGCCAGCTCCACCGCACCAGCCCGGTGTTGGTCGGCTGGGTGCCGACCAGCACGCCGTTGCTGAGCACCTCGGTGCCAACCGGCACGGCGACTGAGATGTCGTAGGTGGCCTTGTCGGCCGGGTGGTCGTTGCTCGGGTACCACCACGGCGCGATCTGCGGTGCGTTCACCGCGACGGCTCCGGTGGAGGTGCGGGTCCAGGCGTTGTAGCCGTTGAGCGTGTACGCGGGGTTGGACGGCACGTCGCGGTAGTTGACCACGATGAGCAGGTCGCCGCCCTTGGCGACCGGGGTGGCTGGCGTGACCACCAGTTCGCCGTTCCGCTTCGAGACGAAGGCGGCCGCGGAATTGTTCACTGTTACCGAATTGACGTGCAATAGGAAGTCAAGATTGAACCGGGACAATGCTTTGGTTGTGTGGGCAAGCAATGTCGCGATGCCCGAAATCGTGTCGCTACTCGGTTCGTAGGTCAGTCGCAGATCGTAGTGCGCTACGTCGTACCCGCCATTCCCGTCCAGCGGAAAATAGGGATCGCCAATCCCTGCCGTCCCTGGTGAAACAGTGGCTGCGCTTGCGCCGGAGCTTAACAACGTCGAGGTCAGGACCGCGATGAAATATGCAGGGATGAGTCTGGACCGTAATCGCATTTGGCTGCCTCCGTTTATGTCGCGAAATAGCGGGGTTCGACTCTATCGATGTCATCAACGGTCGTGCCATGACCGATCCTGAGTTGTTACCGACGTTTGTGAATCTCTACTACGTCGGCACGCCCACGCTGAGAAGATGGCAAGATCTGCGGTCGCAACAACGCCCAATCTGGCGACCTGCACAGCCCCTTGGTGCCGATGGTTGGGGCTGGGTCAGCGTGCGCGGGGTCAAGAGCGCGTGCCATGCGCCTGCTGGCGACCAACTGGGCGTCGGCGCGCTCGCGTTGGCTCGTCTCATCTCGCTCACCGGCGACGCGCTCGGCCTCGTCGCGCTGATGCTGTACACCGCGAGCACCGCGGGCCAGGCCATCGCGGTAGCGCTGCTTCGCCGGCGACTTCGCGCCTTTGCTGCTCTGCCCGTTGGTCGGCACCGTATGGAGCAGGATCCTCGCGTGGGCGCGGTGACGCCTGAGGACGAGAGCCAACACCGCCGCCCTGCCTTAACACGATCAACAACGCGATGTCACGAACTGCGGCTGGAGTACTAATACTCCAGCCGCAGTTCGTGATGTTGTCGGTGTCTTCGCTGGTAGTGGCTGGTTTTGGCGCGGTGTTGGTGGCGTCGTCGCCAGTGTGACCATCTATGGATCTGCCGGCGCTGCGGGGCCTGGTTGATCACGTGTGCCAGTAGACGGCGGATCTCGCCGAGGGTGAGCGGGATAAGGCCGCTGGCTAGGGCTTTTGGGGTGATAGCGGCGGTGACGGCGAGGTAGGTGTGGGCGAGCATGGCCAGGGTGATGTGCCGGTACCAGGCGTCGTAGCGGCGGACCTGGTAGTGGTCGAGACCGACCTCGGTTTTCGCGGTTTGGAAGCATTCCTCGATCGCCCAGCGGGCACCGGCGACTCGGATCAGGTTCCTCGTCGGTGGTGGTGGCTGGGGCGCAGCACAAGTAGTAGGCCAGCTCTGGTTCGACTCCGGCCGGGGTGATCTGGCTGCGGACCAGTAGCCAGCGGACCCAGCCATCGGGGGTGTGTTCGCCGATAGTCGGCACCGTGGCCACGGCCCAGTCGTAGAGGCGTGGTCCTTTGGCGCCGTCACCGGCCGATCGGCGTTTCCAGACCTCGGCCGGTGCTTGGGCGACCAGATGGTCGGCGCGGGCGGTGGCGAAACCTCCTGCCGGCAGGGACTGGTTGCGTGGGACGGCGACGACGTAGCCGATGTTGTGCTGTTCCAGCCAAGACCGGAATTTGTGGTCCTGACCGTAGGCCTCGTCCGCGGTCACCCACCTCGCCGGGACTCCCGCAGTCCAACGCCCGCGCGAGCATCGCCTTAGCCAGCGTGGTCTTCGTGGCGAACTCCACCTCCTCGGGCACCGCCGCCGCGCGACAACGCTCCCGGTCACCGGTCCAAGACTTCGGCAGATACAACTCCCGATCCAGCAGTGCACGGCCTTTCGTTGTGGCATAGGCAAGGAAGACACCCAGCTGACAGTTCTCGATCCGTCCAGCCGTGCCGGAGTACTGGCGCTGCACCCCTGCGGACTTGGTGCCCTTCTTCAGGAATCCGGTCTCATCCACGATCAGCACACCATCCGGGCCACCGAGATGCTGCGCGCCGAGCCCCGGGGGATGCGGTCCCATGACGCCGCCGGCTGGGTAAGGGTTACCGACCCCGTCGGGTGGTCGGCGTGCGTTGGGCCTGCCGGCATCGACTGAGACGTTCGGTGGTGCGCCACGCGGCCGCACCACCGAACGTCGTGACAGGCTGCGGCTAGTTGATCAACAGCCACAGGGTCGACTGGTAGGACGGGAGCTGAGGGCTCTTCTCGCAGCGGTAGGCGTAGATGTAGGGCGACTGCACCAGGCGCTTCCCGTCGGTGATGCACTGAGCATGAGCCGCACCCGATACGGGGTCGAAATAGAC
The DNA here is from genome assembly GCA_963841395.1 of uncultured Actinomycetota bacterium. Lineage (GTDB taxonomy): Bacteria > Actinomycetota > Actinomycetes > Mycobacteriales > Pseudonocardiaceae > Actinophytocola. The sequence goes on along the minus strand of CAWJCX010000050.1, from coordinate 64,852 downwards.
CGTGCTGGGTTCCCAGGTGGCCGCCGAGGCCGTCGTACCGGTTGCGAGCAGTGCCGTTCCTGCGGCAAAGGCCACCAGCGTGGCCCGCACAGACTTCTTCATCGGAGTCAGTTCTCCTTCCGTGATCGACCGGCTGAAGGTCGACACGTCGTAGGCGACGAACGGAAGGAACATCGCACTTGCCGCTTTCCGGCCGCTTTCCGACTGCGTTTGCCCATGGCGCCGTTACCGTAGGTGAGCGGCCCGCATCCCCCTCGTCGCGCGGCGCGCTCGGGCCTATCCGGAGACGCGCTGTGCCAAATGCGTGCCCAAGGTGGCCCTTGATCCGCTATAACGCCTGGTCAGAGCGGGTGCTGGGACAGGCCTGTAAAGCTGTCTGCATCGCCTCTCGGTGCTCGACAGCCGGCCGTCATCACATGCCTGCATCCGACTGCCGGCGTCGAGTCGGTCGTCGTTGACACGTGCCGGGATGGGGGAGTGGCGAGCGGCAGCAAGCACCGTTCAAAGGCGGCTAACTTGAGTGACTACTTGCGGACAATCGCCACCGACCGTGGCGGACGTCTACGGACGTCAACGCACCGTTTACGCAGCTCAGGGCACGGGAACAGCCTGGGCTGGAAACGCTGTTGAGTGCCTGGGGGTCAAGGGGTCGCAGGTTCGAATCCTGTCAGCCCGACGGTCGTAATTTGCCCGCTGAACCTGGATGAATCGCCAGGTCAGCGGGCATCTTTGTGTCTGTGTCCTGATCTTGCTTCCACTGTCCACATCGGTCTGTACTGGCCGGTAACCCCGCAAGTGGGAGGATTTTGGGAGGATCGCGTCGCGACCGATGAAATGGGGTTGCGTTCGCGACTGCGAATCGCGAGCCCATTCAGGTGATCTTCTTTGCGGCACGTCGATGTTGGCGACCACGTCGCTTCGTGGCGATGCGGGGAGTGCCGGCGGGCGGGGCGTGACGATGCGCCTGTGCCGTTGCCTTGCTTGGGTCCGGTCGGCCGCTTTCTCTAGGATCGGCTGGTCGAGGATCGGAGTCGCCTCGGTGGTTGATCAGCGGTGGGCGGTTGAGCAGCTTCCAGCGTTCGCGGCCAAGATCGAGGAGATGTCCAGGCTCTACGAGTTGATCCACACGATCGGTGGTGACCGCCCCGAAGCTGACGAAATCGGGCGCGAGATCAGCGTGTTGGAGGACGAACTGTGTCGGCTTGAACCCGCCGTGCAGATCGTCATGGATGCCGTCGATCCTGATCTCAGGAACTATCAGCGTTTCGATCCTGACTTGTCCGCGCACTCGGGTGGTGTCTTGTGGTCGGAACGGTGGTTGCCGGCTCGGCGCCCGGCGCTGAAAGCGATAGGGCTGCATACGGTCGGGTTGGAAGCCAAGCAGCGGATGCGGGAGGACGCCGGCGGCGGTGCTCGGACGAATGGTGTCGATGAGTATGGCGGGGCGGACTTCGAACTTGTGTGGCCGCGGGAGTTGTTCGTCTGACCTATCGTCCGCGCAGACAGGTTCAGAGCCCCTAACACATTGATGATCTTGCTCTGAGATGATCTTGTGGTGGCTGCGCCCTGGGTTGTGTCCGACGAGTTGTGGTCCCGGATCGAGCCGCTGTTGCCGGTCCGTCTGGCGAGTCGGACCGGGCCGAAGCCGTTGCCGGATCGGCCGGTGCTGCAAGGGATCCTGTTCGTGCTCTACACCGGCATCGGCTGGGAGGACCTGCCCCAGGAGCTCGGGTTCGGCTCCGGGATGACCTGCTGGCGGCGGTTACGGGACTGGACCGAGGCCGGGGTGTTCGACCGGCTGCATCAGGCGCTGCTGGCTGAGCTGAACGCGGCGGGGCGGATCGACTGGTCCCGGGCGTGCGTGGATGCCTCCCACATCCGGGCGAAAAGGGGGGCGCCGACACCGGACCAAGCCCGGTAGACCGGGGCAAAACGGGCTCCAAACACCATCTGATCTGCGACGGCGGTGGCATCCCGCTCGCCGTGACATTGACCGGCGGCCACCGCAACGACATCACTCAGCTCATCCCACTCGTCGACGCGATCCCCGCGGTCCGCGGCCGCCCAGGTCGCCCCCGTCGCAAGCCGGACATCGTCGTGGCCGATCGTGGCTACGACCACGACAAGTACCGCATTATGTTGCGTCAGCGCGGGATCCGACCGCTGATCAGCAGGCGCGGCACACGCGACAACAACCAACCGGTGCGCTGGGTCGTCGAACAAACCCTCGCCCTGCTCCACCAGTTCCGACGCCTCGCCGAACGCTGGGAACGCCGCACCGACATCCACCACGGATTCCTCGCCCTCGCCGCCAGCATCATCTGCTGGCGACGACTCCGAACATCAATGTGTTAGGGGCTCTCAGTCAGCAGCGACCGGAAACCCCCGGTGTGCCGGCATTGCTCACATGGGGCCGATGCCAAGTTCGGCATGCAGGAGTTCTGCTTGTCGTTGGTGTTCACTGGACCGCTCGGACTCTGGATGCACCCGCGCCAGCCCGTCATGTGCGCGCGTTTCTTCGTAGCGGTTGTCTGTTTTTGTAGCCAGCGCGAGCGCTTTGCTGTGGTACCGCGTTGCGGACTCGGGATCGCCCGCTCGACGGGCGGTTCGACCGGCGGCATTGAGGATCTCGCATTCCACGGAAAGGTCGCCGACTTCCCGCGCGATCTGCAGGGCCCGCTCGTGGTGCTGGGTGGCCGCCGCGAAATCGCCGACATGGCCTTGCACTGTGCCGAGCACGTTCAACGTGTGCGCGTGACCGCGGCCGTCATCGATCTCCTGGAACAGGGGGAGAGCCTGATGGAGGTTGTCAAGCGCCTCGGGGTTGTTCTCGAGCCGTTCGTTGATGCTGCCGAGTCCACAGAGCGCGGTGGCTTCTCCTCGGCGATCGCCGATCTCCTGGAACAGGGGGAGAGCCTGATGGAGGTTGTCAAGCGCCTCGGGGTAGTTTCCGAGCCGTTCGTTGATGCTGGCCAGTCCTCCGAGAGTATTGGCTTCTCCTCGGCGGTTTCCGGTTTCCCGGAACAGGGGGAGTGCCGCGTTTTGGTAGTCGAGCGCGATCTGAAAATTGCCGACGTGCTCGTGCACGCCGCCGAGGTTGCTCAGCGCGGCGGCCTCTCCGCGGCGGTCGGCGAGTTCTCGCCGGATGCCCAACGAGCCCTGATAGGCCTCGATGGCCTCGGCGTGGCGTGAGTTGAGCCACAGCGCGGTACCGAGGTGATTCAGCATCATGGCTTCATTGCATCGGTCGCCGAGTTCGCGTGTGGCGTCAACGGCCAGCCGATGCGAACTGATCCAGGCCTCGAGATGCCCACGAATGAAGAAGAACCAGTTGAGCACATTGGCCAACAACCATGTGTAGTCGTGCATTTGCTGGTACTCGGCGGCAGTTATCGACGCCAGCAGGTTGATCCGTTCGGTATCGAGCCAGGCCATCGCGTCGCGGTATGTGGAGAGCACCGGAACAGGGGTCGTGGGTCGGGGTATGGATCCGGTCGGTCGGTTCAGGTTCGGGTCCAGCAGGTTGTCAGCGATGCTGGCGGTATTCAGATAGAGCTTCAGCAACCGGGTGAGTGCGGCACGACCTTCTTCGGGTCCGTCCTCGGACTCGGCACATTTCAACGCGTAGGAGCGAACGAGATCATGGAAGCGGTACCGACCCGGGAGATGCTCGTCCAGTAGGTGCTCGTCGATGAGATCATTGAGAAGCTGGTCGAGATCCGTCCCGATGTCCAGGTCCGCCAGCGCCGCGACGGCGTAGACATCGACATCGCTGCCGGGGTGGTGGGCAAGACTGCAAAAAAGTCGTTGATGCGCTCGGGAAAGATGGTCGTAGGACAACTTGATCGCGGCCGCAACGCTGCTGTCACCGGCAGTCAACTCGCCGATCCGGACACGCTCGTCGCGTAGTCGGCCGACCAAGTACTCGAGAGTCCACGACGGCCGGGCTCGCAACCTGGCAGCGGCGATTTGAATTGCCAACGGCAACCGGCCGCAGACCTCGACCACCTCGTCGAGCAGGGCGGGGTGTACGCCATCGAGACCTTTCCGACCGGCGACCCGGCGGAAGAGCGCCACCGCATCGGCCGCGGGCAACACGTCCAACGACAGTGGGTGGGCGTGCTCGAGGCCGGTCAGGTTCCGGCGGCTGGTGATCAGTGCGAGACACCCGGAGGCGGCGGGCAAGAGCGGCCGCACCTGGTTCTCGCACGCCGCGTCGTCCAGTACGACAAGCAGTCTCTTGTCGCTGAGCAGGCTGCGGTACAGAGCTGCTCGGTCGTCGAGCCCGGGGGGTATCCGGTCCGCCGGTTGGCCGAGCGATCGGAGCATGCTCTCCAGGATGTCGATGGGATTGGCCGGCGTGGTGCCCTCGGCATGGCCACGTAGGTCCAGGAACAGCTGACCGTCTGGATAGTGATCGACGAGGTGATGGCCGATGTGTAGGGCGATCGTGGTCTTGCCGACTCCGGCCATACCGTTGATCGCCGTGATCACCACGGTCCCGGAGCCGTGCTGGCACAGCGTGAAAATCTCCGCGAGCTCGTGGTCGCGCCCGGTGAACGTGGGCGTGCATGCCGGCAGCTGCGCGGGTAACGGCACCGTTCGGGTGTCTGCCGGAAGGTCGAGCAGTGTGGGATCGTTTCGGAGTATCTGGGTGTGCAACGACTGAAGCTCCGGACCCGGGTCGAGGCCTAGCTCATGGGCGAGAGTCTTCGCGGCCTCGTGGTATACCGACAGTGCCTCGCGTTGCCGGCCTCCGCGGTACAGAGCCAGCATGCGGGCGGCGATCAGCCGCTCGCTGGTCGGGTGCTGTGCGGTCAGGGCGGCGAGTTCAGCGACCTGTTCGTCGTGTTGGCCGAGACCGAGGGCTGTCTCGACCCGCAACTCCACCGCACCCAGCACGAGCTCGTCGAGGTGCGCGGCGAAATGCTGGCTCAGCCGTTCGAAGGTGAGGTCCGCGCACAGTGGCCCGCGTCGCAGCTCGAACGCCTGTCGGAGCACGTCGGACCGTTCGACCAGGTCCTCGATGCGCCGGGCGTCCCCGATCAGCCAGCTGAACCGATGCACGTCGATCATGTCCGGTTTGGCGTGCAGGATGTATCCGGCCGGCCGAGTCTCGATCTGGACCTCGCCGCCGGAGGTGTCGCGGAGCAGGCGGCGCAGGCGGGAGATGTGTACCTGCACGGCCTTGCGCGGGTCTCTTGGCTGCTGCTCGTCGAACAGCAAGTCGATCACCCGTTCTACGGGAATTACCTGACCGGCATGGAGGAGCAGGAGCGCCAGCAGGCCTCGCTCACGGTGTCGGCCGAGCTCGACAGGCCGACCGTCGGCGACGGCTTCCACTGGCCCAAACAGCCGAAACTCCATGCCCAGCACTGTATGGGGCCGCTGGCAGCGGCGTGGCAACTTCGCGGCAACCGGGGTCCGCCATCCTCGCTGCTTGAGATGACGCCAGAAACGCCAGGAGCGACATTGCCACGCAGTGCATCACCTTCGTCACAGTTCGTGCATGATGGGCTCGGGCAATGCGCGCGCTGACCGTGGTAGCGGCCGCCGAAAACACGCCTACCATCGAGGCACACGTGGTCGAGGTCGTGTCGACGGTGCCGATCGCCCGACTGTCGACCGGTGACTCCCCTCGGCTGAACGGAACGGACACCGAGCATGTCCGCCGCCTGGCGGAAGTCGACGACCCGCTGCCGCCGATCCTGGTGCACCGCCCCACCATGCGGGTGATTGACGGAATGCACCGCCTGCGCGCGGCCGAGCGCCGCGGTGCGACTACGATCTCGGTGATCTTCGCCGGCTGCCCGTCGAACGAGCTGTTCCTGGCCGCGGTCAAGGCGAACATCGCGCACGGACTGCCGTTGTCGCTCGCGGACCGCAAGGCGGCCGCCGCGCGCATCCTGGCCTCGCACCGGAACTGGTCGGACCGCGCCGTCGCGGCTGCAACCGGTCTCGCGCACAAGACGGTCGGCAAGATCCGCCGTGATCTGCCCCCAGTCACCGACCGCGCGGAGCGGATCGGGCGGGACGGCCACGTCCGGCCACTGGGGAGCGCCAGGCGGGAGTCCGCCGAGGAGATCATCGCCAGGAACCCGGAGGCGTCGCTACGGCAGATCGCGCGGTCGGCGGGCATCTCTGTCAGCACCGCACACGCCATGCGACGCAAGATGGCGCTCGCGGATCCGAAGTCGTCGGAAGTGAACATGGTCGAGGACACCGCGGTGGGGCTCGACCGGCGCCCGACCCGCCAGGAACACGCCAGCTCGAGCACGCTCTCGAGTGGACAGTCGATCGCGGTGCTGCAGAAGTTGATGGCCGACCCTTCACTACGGTTCACCGATTCGGGCCGGGCGCTGCTGCGCCTGCTCGGTACGCACATACTTTCCGATGACGAGTGGTGTCAGCTGGGCGACACCGTCCCGGCTCACTGGGCATCGGGAGTCGCCGGTCTGGCCAGAGAGCAGGCGACGATGTGGCTGCGCTTCGCCACACAGCTGGAGGGCGCAACGCCAGACGCGGTCCTGACATGACCGAATCCGCGACGTCGTGCGGGAGGCGGAGGACCTAGTAGTGCAGGGCTAGATCATGAGCATTCAGAGCCGGAGGCGTCGTCTGAAGTGGCTTCGTCGTATGTCTGCCTGGTGTTCGCGGCGCCGGCGGAGTTCCTCGGGTGGATCGAACGGGTTCTGGCGTTCGACGGTAGTGAAATCGGTTCAGCCATCTTGTTCCTCGTCAACGGTTGTTCGACTGGTGATGTTCCCCAGTCGAACACCGCTGAATAGTCAGCGCTCGGCGTAGATTCTTCCGATGTCCACGCCCAGTGTCTCGGTGATTGTTCAATGTGCGACCATGGCAGGCTGACGGTCTGGGCTCGATAGGCAGCCAAACATATGGCGCCGAGAATGTCGAGGTCATTGTGGTGGACGACCATTCCACCGACGGAAGCTGGGAAGAGATCAACTCGCTCGCCGCGGACGTCCTCGATGCGGCCCGAACCGTGCGAGCGGCACCTATGTCTTCTTCATGGATGCCGACGACTATCTCGGCGACGAGGCCCTCGAACGAATGGTAATCCCGATCCGACCGGATCGGTCCGGTCGTTCGTGATACACCAGGGGAGTGCTGGTCAGGCGGCCGCGACCGGGCGAGTGACTGGGTCGACGTCGGTCGTGGTGTGGTGTGCGCGCACCACACCGGCGGCGATCAACGCCTGGCCAACGACATACGTCGACATCACCCAGAACCCCGGAGCAGGCGGCGTGTACCAGTTGGCGAATGCGTCGAGCGCGATGAGGCCGTCGGAGACGAAGAACACCGCGCCGCCGAGGCCGGTCAGTGGGTGGACGCCGGTCGCCAGCACGGCCATGAGCGTCAGGCACACGCCGTAGACGATCACCGGGACGAGTAGTCCGCCCGCGCCCGGAGCGCACGCAATCAACAGGGCGCAGAACGCGACGGCGTACGCCAGCAGCGCTGGTCGGCGCAGCACGGAACGGCGCCGGTCCGGCAGGAACGCCGCGAGGTAGGTGACCTGCGCACACAGGAAGAACCCGACCATGACGAGGAACCGGGCGTCACCGGAGAACAGCATGGGGACGGTGTCGCCGAGCCAGGAGAAGCCCAGCGCGAGCAGTACCAGGCGGCCGCCGTCCGTCGCGGCGCGGAACACCGTCGCGAGCAGGGGAATCAGCAGCCACTGGGTGACCGCGGCGACCGTGCCCACCCCGGCGAGCTGAGCCGCGAGGTGGACGACGGCGACCGCGACGAACACCAGCGCCGCATGGTGCCACAGTGGGCGAGTGGGCCGCTGTCGCATGCGGATCCTCCGTGCTGTGACAACTGTCGCGCAATGTCATTATGCATACCGCCACCCTGCCAACCTCGCCGTCCGCGCTGGGCGGCCCACCGGTGGTCCGGACGTCACATCGGTGGTTGCCGATCATCATCACTGATGTCGACGCCATCCTGGGCGACCGGCGACCGGCGACCGGGGGCTTGTTACGGGTGGTCGCTGTCGAGGACCTTGGTCGCGCGGAGAACCCGTCCGGCGCGGCCGGCGACGGCGAATTCCTCGTTCGTCGGGTCCTTGCGCGGTTGTGGGTCGTATTCCGCGAAGGGGGGCGTGCGCAGCGGTTTGAGCGGTCACTGGCCGCTGGCTGGGGAAGTTCGGTGGGACGACGCCGGCGGTAGAGCCAGTGAATGCCCCGGCGTGTCCGGAGACTTTATCTCCTCGAGCGGATGGGTCGTGTCATCGAGGAGGTAGTACCCGGCTGAGCCGCGTGAGCTCGCCGTGCGGATGTTCGTCGAGGTCCGTGGTCAGCATCCGTCGGAGTGGGCCGCGATGCGCGGTCGCGGAGTTGCTGGGGATTGGGCATGGGGAAACGGTTCGAAATCATTACCACGATGGCCGATCAGGTCGCCTGAAGAAACCGTCACAGAATCGTTCAGCAGCTCCGCTTCCTGCGGCACGGTGGCCGCATCCTGCGCCTGGCGCGCGACACCGCGATCGCCAAACTACATGCCTGACTCGGCTGACGATTTTCTCGGGAGGCCGTCGGACGGTGTTCGCTTGTTCGGATCAGTGGTCCACGCTTAGATGTCCCGTGCACGGCCACGACTCTGGGGTCGGCGGGACAAAGTGGACGGAAGGTGTTCATGTCGGGGACGAAGGTCCGGAAATTGATCACGGGTGCGGCGATGCTCGGCGTAACGGCGGCCGCGATGGTCCTGCCCGCGCAAGCCGCGCAGGCGTGGCCCACCGGTTGTAGCTCGTACACGAACCTGGCCCACAGCACGGCGTACTCGGAATGCACCGGTGGCACCGGGACCCACCAGGTAGTCGCGACGTGCACTAACGGCGATGTCATCCACGGGCCGTGGGTGCGGGTCGGCCAGGAATCCGCGGTGTCGTGCGACGCGTTCGGCAGGCCGCCGAACGGCTGGTTCGTGCGCCACCACCACTTCGACGGCAAGCCCTAGGATCTCGGGGGCGCGGACACCGTGCGGTGTCCGCGCCCGCCGCGTTCAGACGAGGGTGGCGACCTCGGGGTACTCGACGGCAGGCTGACCACGTCCGCGACAATGTCTGTGGACCGGCGGCGATCGCCGACGTCGTCGACACCAAGATTCTTGGCATCCACGGCCTTTGAGTTGCCGCGTTGGTCGAGCTGTACACAACGGCCGCGGAAGCTGGGCTCCGGGCCGCCCGCCGGTATCAGGCATCCCGGGAGACCGTCGCGCAACTGCGGACAGCGTTGACGTCGAGGGCGGTCATCGACCAGGCCAAGGGCATCATCATGGCCGCGCGCCGCATCTCCGCCGACGAAGCCTTCACCATCCTGGTCGAGCAGTCCCAAGAACAGAGTGTCAAGCTCCGCGACCTCGCCGAACGGTTCGCGGACTGTTGCAGTTCGTGCCCTGGGGCGACGACGGGCTGTCGCTGGACGTGATGCGGCGAGATCGCGCCGACGCCAACGCGGGCCTCAACGAGCTGATGATCGCCGAGCTGCTCGCCGTCTGCCCGTCGCTCGGTGTCCTTGCAAAGTCACTCGCGCCGACACCACTCGCGGCATCGATCAGGCCGCGCACCACGGCCCGCAGGTAACGCCATGGCAAGCACGGCGCGCCGGCATGGCAAGACGACCTGACGGAGAAACCGCGTCCTCGTTCGGTCATGTGCTGGAAGGACCGGACTGTGCCTCTTGACCGTCGAGATCGGCGACGTGTTCGGCCGCCGTGACACGGAAGTGGTGCGCAGAGGTCGCTCCCTCAACTCTGACCACATAGGTCTCCGCGTTGACGCGAAACACGGAGCGTCGTGTCGGGAACGCCGGCCGCACAGGCGAAAATCTCATCGCGACATCGTGTACGAGTTCCTCGATTTCCACTCCCGCCGGTAGAGGGATGATCTCCATGAGCCGCCAGGCGTACGTGTCACGCAGGCCTACACCACCTACCGGCGAGTTCTCCTCGACGAGGGCGAACCACGCGTTATCTGCCATACCGTTACTCCCATGCCAGTGGGTTGGCGCGGAGACTAACGGAGTGACCCACAACATCAGCGGCCACGACTCGGCAAGGAGCGGATACACCCCGATCTCGAAACCCGACGACCTGGGAGTCGGAGGTGGGCCGACTCGACGTTCCAACCTCAGGTAATAACCGTCACCAAACCGACGACGAACACGGCCACGATCGGCTTTTGGGTGCGAGTCAACCTGCGTCGATGCTGACCGACCAGTCACCACCACGTGTTCGTCATCGAGCCAGCATCTCGCGGCGATCCCGCCCGTCGATCTTCGGGACACCCATCTCAGAGGCGCAGCGCTCGGATCGCTGGACTCAGCTGGTGTGGCTCGCGGCCGGGAGGGTGCAGCCGACCGTGGCGCCGCGTGCGCCGAGATTGTCGGCAAACACGGTGCCGCCGTGGCTGCGCACGATCTCGTCGATGATCGCGAGGCCCAGGCCGCAGCCGGACTCGGTGTGGACGTCGCCGGCGCGGTAGAACCGGTCGAAGATCCGGTCCTTGTCCTGCGCCGCGATGCCCCGGCCGCGGTCGCGGACCTCGACCGTGGAGTCGTCTATCGTGATCTCGATCGGTGTACCGGGTGCTGTACTTGACGGCGTTGTCCACCAGGTTGCTCAGTGCATATTCCAGCCGCCGGAGGCTGCCGGTGACGGCGGCGGCCGCGTGGTCGGTGCCGGTGATCTCTCGTTGGCTGCGTCGCTGGGTCCTGGTCGCACGGTCCAGGCGAGCTCGATGCGCAGCCGCCAGATGGGCACCTGGAGATCGTGGCGGAGCCGGCCGGGAACCGGCGGGGGAGTGCTACAAGCGGCCTAAAAGGCAGGCCCGTATGGGCCTACCTGTGCGTTACCCGGTCCATGCCCGAACGGTCGGCGCTGACGTGCGTGGATGACGCCAGCGAGGATCTACTTGGGTTTGCCGGGTTCACTGGGTGCCCGGTTCCGCCGTTGTTGGGGGGCTTGGGCTTATCGTCCTTCACTGGGGCGGCCGGTTTTGCCGGCGTCGCGGTGGCGGCCGTCTGCGGGACGGTGCGGGCAACCCGGCTGGGCCTGTCCGGCGCCTGGATGCCTTGCGGAGTCGTGGCCCTGCGCTGGCCCCCGTTGCCTTGCGTTGGCGTATTGCGCTGGGTTGGCATGTTGCGCTGTGTCGGCGTCGTGGTGGTTTGATCAGGTAGGCTGCCTGGGATGGGGTCGCCCGCGGTACCGGGGTCCGGAAGCATCAGGGCGGTGAGCACCACGGCTGCGGTGCCGGCTGGGTCTTTGCGGGTCTGCCACGGTGACGCCGAACTCGGCAAGTGCTGTGTGGGAGGCGACAACACGATCCGAGCCGGCCGTCCATCGCAACGAGCGCGTCGCCCGGAGCTGGCTATTCTTCCTCCATGGACCTTTCCGGTCTCGCGGAGTTGGTTGGTGTTGAGCGGTTTGAGCGTGCGTGCACCATGGCCTGGACGACTGCCGAGGACACCGGGAAGAACTGGGGCGAGTGGCCAGACGGTCTGGGCGAGGTGCCACACGAGTTGTCGGATGCCGTTGAGGGCGACCTCGGGCTTGCGTTCGCGCTGTACCGAGCGATGCCCTGCTACGCCAACCTGATGTATGTCGGCTTCTGGGGTCTCGGACCCGGCTTCTGGGCGGAGCTGCGAGCGCTCCTAGACCATGCCGATCCTAGGCTGGCCGATCCGGCGGCGTACTGGCTGTGGTGTGGACCGTTCGAAGCCTCTGACGCCGAAACGGTGACGGCGTGGCGAGAGACGACCGCCGGGGCAACTGATCTGCGTCTGCGCAGAGTGCTCAGTGCCTCCGGTCCGGTTCCGTGGCAGCTGAAGGTTCCGTTGCTGGAGAGCCTGACGGCAACACCGGGATGGCATCCCGTCATACGCCGTGCCATCCATGCCGCCGCCACCGATGCCCTCGGCGCCATCGACAAGCCGGCCGCTCGGCGATTGCTCGACCGTCTCGAGCACTCCGGCGGTGAGACGACACAAGCCTCTTGACCAGCCGATGGGCAACGAAGGTGCGCACGCTAGTCCCAGTTGTTAACCGCACGGCATGTGTAGGCGGATCGCACCCGGAATGTCCTTCGATATGAATAGGAACGTCTTCGCAGGACTCGCCGCTGGCGCCGCGGGCACCACGGCACTGAACACGGTCACCTATCTCGACATGGTCGTGCGTGCTCGCCCGGCGAGCGGCGCTGGGGCAGCGACCAACTGCCGATCCGGTCTCGGTGCGCTGCTGGGGACTGCGGCCGGGCTGGGTGTCGGGGCCTGGTACGGCTGCTCCGGCCGAGGCTTAGCAGCCTCTCGCCGCCAAACTGCCGTCCGTCTGGGTGGCCTCGCGGACGTGCAGTGTGGCTGGCGATGACGCAGCGTAGGGTTTGGAACGAACCGGTGGCCCCTTCGGACGCTGCGGTTCCCTGAGACCGGGCGGTGCGGCGACCATGAACCCACATCACGGCGGTGCCGACCTGCTTCATCGGGTCGATGAGGTCACCGGCGCACTCGAGCAGCTCTCCACCGCGTTGTCGGAGGACGAGGCGCTGCCGGTCCTGCTGGATCGGGTGTGCCGGCAGGTGGTTCATGCGGTTCCAGGCGGGAGCATGGCGAGCATCTCGCTCACGAGCGGCGAGGTTCCCTGCACCGCGGCCAGGACAGGCGACCGGGCCGACAAGATCGACAAAGCTCAGTACACCGCCGACCAGGGGCCGTGCCTCGAGGTGGCCAGGACCAGGACGATCATGCGGGTCAACGTGGCCGAGGCGGCGCAGCGGTGGCCGGAGTTCGCCGCAGCCGCCGGCGAAGCCGGCAGTCGGCAGCTACCTGTCGGCGCCGTTGTTCATCGACGAGATCTACCAGGGATCACTGAACATCTACGGCGAAGACACCCACGGGTTCGGCGCCCTGGACGCCGCGTTGGTCGAGCTGTACACAACGGCCGCGGAAGCTGGGCTCCGGGCCGCCCGCCGGTATCAGGCATCCCCGGGAGACCGTCGCGCAACTGCGGACTGCGTTGGTGTTGAGGGCGGTCATCGACCAGGCCAAGGGAATCATCATGGCCGTGCGTCGTATCTGCTCTTGGGACTGCTCGACCAGGACGGTGAAGGCTTCGTCGGCGGAGATCAAACTCCGCGACCTCGCCGAACGGCCCCGAACCCGAGGTGATGCCCGTCGTGTTTCCTGCTCGCGCAGGGACCGATCGAGCCGCGAGCGGTGGCACGCCGTTCGTCAGACAGCGCGGCCGGCTTGGTCGCCCACGTCACGCCAGACGAGCGCGTTGAGAAGGTGGACTTCGACCTGGCAGGGGCTGAGTGGAGCGAGCGGGCCTGTTCGCGCACCACAGACCGGGCTTGCCGCATCGAGGTAACCGGGTTTGCAAGGCCCGCCGCGGAGTCGGCCGATAGCTCGTATGGACGCCCAACTACCAGGGGTCATGCCCCGGCTGGCGGCTCATCGAGAGCGTTGTACCTCACCTGACCTCATGCCAGTCAGCGGATGGCGCCTTCAGGCTCGAGCACTGGATCCACCTGCGCACCACCAACCCGATCGAGTCCATCTTCGCCACCCGTGCGCCACCGCACCAAGGTCACTAAAGGCCCCGTTCCCGCGCGGCCGGCCTGGCCATGGCGTTCAAACTCATCGAAGCGGCACAAGCCCGCTGGCGCGCGGTGAACGCACCCCACCTCGTCGCCCTCGTCCGCGCCGGCGCCCGCTTCGACGCCGGCAAGCTGGTCGAACGACCCGACGACCACGCGTCCCCATCAGCCGCCTAAAAGATCTTCATCCGCAGGTCTTGACAATTCCCCCGTCACGTTCCGTCGCCGAGGAAGGCGGCAAACGCCGGCGCCGGGTCTGCTGCGGTGCCCGTGTTCGCCACCGCGACGACAATCACTACTAGCGACAACAACGCCGTGACAACACCGAACGACCAGAACGCGTAGCGCATTCGCCTGTCGGACGACGCCGTGGTGGCGAACCTCCTCCACAAGATCACGCTCGTGCCGATGAGCACGACCGCCACGGCCGCGGCGATCACGGCCATCGCCGCGTGATATCGAGAAAAGTCGCTGAGCATCACGTCGAGGGTGGGTGAGGTCTGACCACGCGCGCTCGCGGAGTCACGCAGTCGCTGCCGGACCTGATCGAGAGAATCGGCGAGCCGTCCGTGGGCGGAGCCGCCCACCAGCATCGGCACCAGCGAGGTGAACGGCGCTACCACACCCTGGACATTGGCCATCACCGTGACCAACGCCAGTATCCCAAGCGTCGTCACCGGCACACCGGCCGCCGCAATGGCCAGACCGCCAGCTCTGCGGAACGCCTTCCAGAGACGAAGGCCGATCGCGATGAGCACGACCAGCAGAATCGCGGCGATCGCGGCCTTGACCACGTGGTAACGAAACCAGTAGTCGACAACCCGCTCCATGTCCGGGGAGAGATCCGGATCGCCGGAACTCCAGTACCCGACGAACGCCTTGCGGACGGCTTCGACGAAGGTATGCCGGTCAGCGAGGCCGCCATCCGACCCGCTCGCGGCCAGCCTGCTCGGGGCGAGGAAGAACGCGGCGACAAGCGCCCCCGCGACGGCCACCAACACCGCCAGGCCGCGAGCGGAGACGCCCGCTGGTCGCGACGAAGCTACAGAGTTGTGCAAGGGATTTCCTTCAGCTCGATGCAGCGCATGAATGGCGTACCGACGTGCACGTTTCGCCGTTCACCATCCCGTGCCAGCACTCGCCCAGTCACTGGAGTCAGCCACCCTGTGGAGGGTGGGGCCAGCCCTACCCATAAGCGCGTCGCGGCGTCACCCGCGACCCGCACCGATGACCGCCGCTCAATCACCGACAGCACAGCCGCACCCTCCAACGCCAACACCCCGAATCTCTGTCGGGCGAGGAACGCGCGGGCGCGGTGGGTGAAGCCGATCGCGGTGCGCGCGGTCTCGTCCGGTAGCGCCTCGGTATAGGCCACGCGGGAGAGCCGTCGATCGCCGTGTGCAGGTAGGTGTAGCGGGCGCGGCCGCCGCGTGTGCGGCCGCGGACGGACTGCTTGGCAGCTTCGCGGCCGCGGCCGTGGCCGTGGCCGTGGACGCGCCAGCCACCGCCGTCGGGGATGACGCCGACCTTCTTCACGTCCAGGTGGACCATGTGTCCTGGCCAGCGCGCGTGGATACGACGCGGTGTGCGGTTGTTCTCGCCAGTCGGGTCGAGAAACCGGCGTCGGTTCAACCCGAGATGAGCCAGCTGCCGGCTCACCGTCCGGACAGAGATCGTGACGCCGTCGCCGGCCAGCTCATGGGTGATCCGGCGGGCTGACCACTTGCGTTCTCGGCGCATCGTCTCGATCCGAGCGACGACCTGTGCCGCCACGGCGCTGGGCTGGTGGTGCGGCACGCTGGGCCGGTCCAGCAGCCCTGCCTCACCGAAGCGGCGATGGCGGTTGATCCACTTGCTGGCACACTGACGGGAGATCCCCATCTCATATCAGAATTCATTTCTGTTTCCCTGATTATATCGCCGAGCCTGGCGGATATTTACCATCCAGGCGCGCAAAACGATTTCGATAGAGGGAGGTAGTCAATCGATTGATGAACAAGATCGCGTCAAGGCGACCCTGGTAACCCATATACGTCGATTAAAGCTACGCTTGTTCGAGGCGTCCGGCAATACTCCGACGAGTGGATAACATTGCGGCGGCATTTGCGTGGTCTGAATGGCTCAATTTTTGCGGGTTGCATATTTATTGGATACGGATGGGTGTGCTTCGGCGACGTATGGAACATGGAGGCTCGTCGTGGAGGTGTGTCAGGTAGTCCGGCGCGCAGGCAGTCGTTCCTCGCTGGCGCGAGTGCGGCGGCGCCCGCGTGACGCGGCGCGGTGAGAGACGTGTCAGCGGTTGGCTCGGGAGCTGCTTCTCGTCTGTCCCGGACGGTGAGGACCTGAACCTGGCCGAAACGGGTGCTGATCGTAGAGGCGGATCACGGGCTTCGTAGCGGGGCACTGCTCAAGCGTGGCTGGTCATCACGTGATGATCATCGAGGCGAACCGCAACCGCGTCGGCGGGCGGATCAGGACGTTCCGGAAGGGCTTGAAAGCCGGCGGGCGCCGTTCGTTGTCGCACGGCTGTACGCAGAGGTGGGCGCCATGCGGTTGCCGGACTTCTTCCCGATGCCGCCGGCGCTGGTGGACCAAACGGTCTGCGACGCGCGCTGTTCTTCGACGTCGACGTGGCTCCGGCCGTCGGCAGCCAGATCGATGACTTGCAAAGAAAGGAAAGAGGACATGAAAGCTGGATACGCCGACCGCACCGATCAAGATTTCCTGAGCAGCATGGTGGACAGCATCAACCAGCACCGGGCGAAGCACGGGGTTCCCCCCGTGGAACTCGACCAAGAGCTCGTCAACTACGCCAAGTCCCGCGCTGAGCATGTCGCGGACAAGGGAGCCCTCGTCCACGACGGGACCGGAGGGTACGGAGAGAACCTGTACTCGTCGAGTTCGTCCGCACCAGTCCAGGGACCGGCCACGGCAGCGAGCGACGCCTGGTACGCCGAGATCAAGGACTACAACTACGAGACCTTCGCCTCCAACGACCCGAAGAAGAAGATCGGACACTTCACCCAGCTCGTCTGGAAGGGCAGCGCCAAAATCGGGGCGAGCCGCGTGTGCGGGACCGCAGACGACACCTGGCATGACACCTACATCGTCGTGAATTTCGCCCAAGCCGGGAACATGACCGGCGCGTACAAGGACAACGTCTTCCCGCCAACCCAATGACTGAATAACCGTTCACGGACCTGGGACGGTCCTCACCACTGAGCCGGGCCGACCGGCCGCCACCGAAACCGGTGACGGACCGGTCGGCCAGGGGTCGCCGTGCCCCACCCGGCAGGCTGAAGTTCCGGGCAAAGGCGCAAGCTCATCTGCTCCGTGGCACGACCGGGACCGTGTTGATCAGAGCAGTCCAGACGTCATCGTTCAGGCTTTCCTGAGTTCAGCGTCGGCTGTACAGTCGTTGGCGTGTTGACTGTCGCAACGCCTGCCGAGGTCCTTGCCCGGTTCGGGCACGCGCTGTCGGATCCGACGCGGAGTCGGATCTTGCTGGCGTTGGGGGAGGGGCCGGGGTATCCGGCGGAGCTGGCCGAGGTGCTCGGGGTGTCGCGGACGAACCTGTCGAACCATCTGGCGTGCCTGCGGGGATGCGGTTTGGTGGTGGCGGTGCCGGAGGGCCGGCGGACGCGGTACGAGCTGGCCGAGCCGAAGCTCGCGCATGCGTTGCGGGACCTGCTCGGTGTCGTGCTGACCGTTGACCCGCGGGCGTGCCCGAGCGCCGAGGCGGAGGAATGCTGCTGATGGCCTCGTCACTCGAGTTGGGTGTCTTTCCTGATCGTCGGTCGGTGCTGGCGAGGCGGGTGCGGCTGCTGGTGGCCGCGACGATCTCCTACAACGTGGTCGAGGCGGTGGTCGCGATCGCGGCGGGCACCGTGGCGTCGTCGACCGCGCTGGTCGGGTTCGGGCTGGACTCGGTGGTCGAGGTGTCTTCGGCCGCGGCGGTGGCCTGGCAGTTCTCCGCGCGCGACCACGCGGTCCGCGAAGCGCGGGAACGCACGACGCTGCGGATCATCGCGGTGTCGTTCTTCGTGCTCGCCGCCTACGTGACCGTCGAGTCGGCGCGCGCCCTGTTCGGCGCGGCCGACGCGGGCCACTCGACGGTCGGGATCGTGCTGGCCGCGGTCAGCCTCGCGGTCATGCCCGGCCTGTCCTACGCCCAGCGGCGCGCCGGTCGTGAGCTCGGGTCGGCCACCGCGGTCGCGGACTCCAAGCAGACGCTGCTGTGCACGTATCTGTCCGCGGTGCTGCTTGCCGGTCTCGTGGTCAACAGCTTGTTCGGCTGGTCGTGGGCCGATCCGGTCGCCGCGCTGGTGATCGCGGCCGTCGCGATCAAGGAAGGC
Source organism: uncultured Actinomycetota bacterium (assembly GCA_963841395.1). Lineage (GTDB taxonomy): Bacteria > Actinomycetota > Actinomycetes > Mycobacteriales > Pseudonocardiaceae > Actinophytocola. The sequence continues at coordinate 46,876 of CAWJCX010000050.1, read as the reverse complement.
CGCGACGCCTGGCGCGGCGACACCTGCTGCGCGGTGCCGGTCGGGTTCGCGAACCCGTCGGCCGAACAGTCATCCGCCGAGCCCGCCGGCGGCTGCGACTGCGGTGACAGCTGCGACTGCTGCTGACCCGCCACGACCGTGCACTAGCAGCCGTGGGACTTAATCTCCTTTCCCCATTTGGTCCGGCTCGTGTGCGGCGGGTCGCTGAGTGCGGCGAATCGTATGGCGCGCACCAGGTGTGTGGGGTCGACGCTCTTGATGACGATGTCGACGGCGCCGAGGTCCAACACCGCCTCACGTTCCTCGAAGCTGGCCGACGTGTGTATGACGATCCGGGCTTCTGGCCAGTCATGCGAGATGTGTCGCGTTGCCTCGAGGCCATCGACGATCGGTAACCGCAGGTCCATGACGACGACGTCTGGGCGTGCCTCTAGGACGAGCTCGACCGCCGTTGCCCCGTCATGGCACGTGCCGATGACCTCGAACTCGAATTCGTCTGACAGTGCGGAAACGATCGCATCGCACATCAGCGGGTGATCTTCGACCACCACGATGCTCACCATCGCCGACGACCCTGCCCATCGTGAACTCGGGCCCCGACCTGGGTGCAATGCTACCGCGATCGGCGCAATCCCATGTACCCCTTGGGCCCGATTCGGGTGTGAGCTACTTGATCTACCGCACCTGACTCAACCAGGCGCCGCTGGTCGGGTAGCGGCGGGACGGAGCGCGCCTGGGCCGGTGCTGTCGATTCCGGCGATTCCGTCGGTGGCACGCTCCGAGGGGAGCGCGCGGGTGAGGGCGCCGACCAACTGCCCAAGTTCGGTGGCGGTGGCGATGTGGTCAGGTCGGGCGGTACGGATGGCATTGCGGGGCAGGGCGGGAAACCTGGCGTCGGCGGGGTCCTGGACGAGGATCGTCCCGCCGCACTCACGGATCGCGCGTAGCCCGGCGGGTCCGTCATGGAGCAGGCCGGACAGCACGACACCGACTGCCTGTGGCCCGGCGGTGCCGGCCGTGGAGCGGAACAGCGGGTCGATCGCGGGCCGACAACTGTGCTCGCGGGCCTCGGTGGTGAGGTTTGCGGTGTTGTCGACGGCGAGGAGATGGTGATCCGGGGGAGCGGTGTAGATGATGCCGTGTCGCAGGGTTTCGCCGTGGCTAGCGGTGGTCGCCGGTAGCGGGCCGGCCCGGTCGAGGATGAGCGCGAGGCGACTGGGCCGGTCCGGCGGTATATGGAGGACGACGAGCACGGCCGCGGGAAGATCGGCGGGCAGGCCGGAAACGAACCGACGCAGCGCCTCGACGCCTCCTGCCGAAGCGCCGACCGCGATCAGAATATCCGGCCCCACGAACAATGGTTGTACTCCTGAATCAACAAGATCAGGCGACCTCAATAGTGGTCGTTAGCATGTGCACACCGTGAAGCGTCTTCCATAGTGGAATTATCTCGACTTGAACACGTTGACGACGGTTCACCGTGTGCTGCCCTCGACGATTCCACCGCGGCCCTGTGATCGGTGACGCCCATGTCGACGAGATAACGGCAGCCCTCCGCTGCGAGGGGGGCAGGAGCTAGGACGGCCGGACGAGGTCAGTCAAATCCTGCTCCGGCCGGAGCAACACGAACTCACACACGCTCGTCGACGGGACCGCCGTCGGCGCTGTTCTCCTTGGCCGCGATCTCGGCCATCGTGTCGACCCAGGCTTGCTCAGCGTCGGACAGGTGGATCTCGGTCACGAGTTCGTCCCCGCCGGCGAGCTGGGCCGCATACACGGTCACCCAGATCTCGCGGTCGGTCTGCCTGCTCACCACGCGAGTATCCGACTCGACATGTCAAGCCCACAAGAGTCTTGACCAACCCGTTCCGACGTCCCGGCCTTGGGGCGGTTGGTCCGTGTCGACGAGCCCCGCCGCCCGCGCCACGAGTGGCGCATCGAGCGGTGACAGACCCACCGGTCTGCGGTGGTCGCTAGTCAGGGCGGCGCCGCGGTGGTTCTGCAATACGCGCTCGGTGGTCGAGCTCGAGGCGTGCGCCGATCCGCTGGTAGCTGCGGTTGATCGTCTCCATCACCGCGACCAGCAGCGGCAGCGCGGCGGCGATCAGCCAGCCGCCTTCGCCGAACTTGGCGGCAGTGACCACGATCGCGGCGACGCCGGTGAGCAGCGCGCTGAAGCCGTTCAGCACCGCCTTGCCGGTCCAGCCGCGGGGCCGGTCGGTCACCCAGTGGCGGACCATGCCGACCTGGGAGAGCGTGAAGCCGACGAACACACCGATGGCGAACAGCGGCACGAGCAGGTTCATCCGGCCGTTGGCGACGATCAACAGCAGCGCGGAGGTGACGGTGAGGAACGCGATGCCGTAGCGGTGCACCGAGCGCTCGGCACGCAGCGCGAACGCGTGGGGCAGGTTGTTGTCCTTGGCGAGCAGCTGCGCGGGTACCGGGAGCCCGCCGAACGACGTGTTCGCGGCGAGGGCGAGCAACACGACGGTGGCGAACTGGACGAGGTAGTAGCCGAACCCGTCGCCCAGGGAGGCCTCGATGACCTGGGAGAGCACGGTCGCGCCGGGCACCGGGTGCACCGCGAACTTCTCGATCAGCACGGCGATGCCGATCAGCATCACGGCGAGCAGGCCACCGAGTGCGAGCTCGGCGTGCTGGGCGCGGCGTACCCGGGGTTCGCGGAACGACGGGACGGCGTTGGCTTCGACGCCGGTCAGTGCGGCGCAGCCGTTGGCGAACGCCTTGAGCAGCAGCATGACGCCGACCGTCTGCACGGTCTGGGCCTGCTGGTCGAGGGCGTTCGGATCTACCGCGGGGCCGTTCCGCAGCAGGCCCACCATGACGACCGTGAGGATCGCGCCGACGTAGACGATCGTGGGCAGGATGAACGCCCGCGCGCCCCTACACCGTGTGGCTGTGTCTCGGTGTGCGAGCCGTGATCACCGCGATCAACCTGCGCGGCGATCGACAGCGTGATCGGCAGCGTGAAGCCGAGCCCGGCGCCGCCGGCCACTGCGAGGACCAGGACGATGGCCTCGGGCCCGTACGCGACCGAGGCCATCGCGGCGAGCGAGAGCGCGTCGAGCCCGCCGGTCACTGTCAACCGGTGGCGGTCGTCGTCCCGCGGCACGCGCGGTTCGCCGGTGTCCGTGGGGACGGCCGTGACGGTCATGAGGCGTGCCCGGTGCCGGTGGACCGCAAGATCGGGACCGGGACCGGGATCGGCACCACGCGGACGGCGGACCGGGCGAGACGCACGGTGCGAACAGTGTGGGCGATCCCGGAGGCGAGCAGGACGGCCGCGGCGAGGACGGCAGCCGCGCGCGTCGTGTCGGTGGTGAGCGTGAGCTCGCCGAACCGGTCGATGACGAAGCCGGCGTGCAGCGCCCAGCACAGGGCGCCGGTCGCGACGGCGGCGCGCAGCGTGGTGACCGCGCCGATCGCGGCCGCGGTGGCGACCAGGGCGATCAGTGTCCATTGTGGATGGGCGGTTCCGCCTGCGGCCACCGCGACGATCGTGACCGCGATGGCGGCGACGAAGCCCAGCGGGTAGCCGGCCCAGCCGCGGATCGGTGGCTCGGCAGATATCTCGTGCACCTATCCAGTGCACCGCGAACAACGGCGGCGCGGCGGTTTCTTGCCGTGGTCCGAACGGACCGGCCGCCAATGTTGACGCCGCCTTGACTCTCAGGCCCGCGCCATCGTGGGTGGCGCCGCTCACGGGCGCGTTCGGATTTCGTTAACGCGGACCCCGGCGGCGTCAAGGTCTCGTCAGGTCCGTGTTCGCGCGGCCGGGCCGGGGCCACACTCGCGTCGTCCGGTCGCCGTCGGGGCGGCCCACCGTGGAAGGGGCATGGGCCGATGGCCGACCTGGCCTTCGCCGTGCTGCTGATCGCCGGCTTCGTGGTTCTCGCCTTGACGTTACGTGGATTGGAGAAGCTGTGAGCGGCGTCGGTGTGCTGGCAAACGTCGTCGGCGGCGTGCTCGCGCTGCTGCTGATCGTCTACCTGTTCGTGGCCCTCGATCCGCCCGGAGAAGTTCTGATGTCGTCCAGCTGTGGCCGGCCTGATCCAGGTCGGCATCCTGCTCGCGGTCCTCGCCGCCGTGTACAAGCCGCTGGGCGACTACATGGCCCGCGTCTTCACCGACAAGCGCCACCTCGCGGTCGAGCGGGTCATCTACAAGGCGGTCCGGGTCAACCCGGACGCTGAGCAGCGCTGGCCTGTCTACGCGGCCGGCGTGCTCGGCTTCTCGTTCGCGTCCATCGTCCTGCTGTACCTGATCCAGCGCGCTGCAACCGTTGCTGCCGTTCGACTTCGGCCGCGGCGCGGTCGAGCCGGGCATCGCGTTCAACACGGCGGTCAGCTTCGTGACGAACACGAACTGGCAGTCCTACGTGCCCGAGGTCGTCATGGGGCACACCGCGCAGATGCTCGGGCTGACCGTGCAGAACTTCGTGTCCGCGGCCGTCGGCCTGGCGGTGGCGATCGCGCTGGTGCGCGGGTTCACCCGCTCCGCGGCCGACCGGCTCGGCAACTTCTGGGTCGACCTGGTGCGCGGTTCGGTCCGGATCCTGCTGCCGATCTCGTTCGTGTTCGCGATCGTGCTGATCGCGCTCGGCGTCGTGCAGAGCCTGCAGCTCCGGCGTGGCGGTGACGAACCCGGACGGCTCGTCGAGCACGATCGCGCTGGCGCCCGCCGCCAGCCAGGAGGCCATCAAGGAGCTCGGCACCAACGGCGGCGGCATCTTCAACGCCAACTCGTCGCACCCGTTCGAGAACCCGAACGGGATGACCAACCTGATCGAGCTCTTCCTGATCCTGATCATCCCCGTCTGTCTCACCCGGACGTTCGGCACGCTGGTCGGCAACCGCAAGCAGGGCTACGCGCTGCTGTCGGTGATGGGCGTGCTGTGGGGCGCGATGCTGACCGTGATCTGGTGGGCCGAGGCGCACCCGAACGGCCCGGCCGCGCTGCTCGCCGGCGGCTCGATGGAGGGCAAGGAGGTCCGGTTCGGCATCGCCGGTTCGGCGCTGTTCGCGGACACCACCACGGGCACCTCGACCGGCGCGATCAACGCCGCGCACGACAGCCTCAGCGGCCTCGCCGGCGGCGGGACGCTGCTGAACATGCTGTTCGGCGAGATGACGCCGGGCGGCGTGGGCACCGGCCTCTACTCGATCCTGGTGCTGGCGATCATCGCGATGTTCCTCGCCGGGCTGATGGTCGGCCGCACTCCGGAGTACCTGGGCAAGAAGCTCGGCCGCCGCGAGGTGACCACCGCGGCCATCTCGATCCTGGCCATGCCCACCGTCGTGCTGGTCGGCGCCGGCATCGCGATCATGCTGCCGGGCACGCCCGGCTACATGGCCAACTCCGGCATCCACGGCTGGTCCGAGGTCCTCTACGCCTACACCTCGGCGTCGAACAACAACGGCAGCGCGTTCGCCGGCATCACGGTCACCAGCCCGTGGTTCCAGTCCACATTGGGCATCTGCATGCTGCTCGGCCGGTTCATCCCGATCATCGCGGTCCTCTGCCTGGCCGGTTCGCTGGCCCAGCAGAAGAAGGTGCCCGAGACCGCGGGCACGCTACCGACCACCGGCGCACTGTTCCCGACCATGCTCACCGGCACGATCGTGCTGGTCGCGGCACTGACGTTCATCCCGGCGCTCGCGCTGGGTCCCATCGCGGAGGCACTGGCGTGACCACCCTGCAGACACCGTCGCGTACCCCGCTGGAGTCGCAGCACCATCACGCGGAGAAGACCGGCCGCGTGGGCGCGGGGGTGTTCACCCCGCGCCAGCTGGTGACGTCGATACCGGACGCGCTGCGCAAGTTGAACCCGCGCACGCAGCTCAAGAACCCCGTCATGTTCGTGGTGTGGGTCGGGCTCGGTGCTGACCACGGTCTTCGCGATCGGCGACCCGGGCGTGTTCACCATCGGGGTGGCGCTGTGGCTGTGGTTCACCGTGCTGTTCGCCAACCTCGCCGAGGCCGTCGCCGAGGGCCGCGGCAAGGCACAGGCGGAGACCCTGCGGCGCGCCAAGAAGGAGACCATGGCGCGCCGGGTCAAGGCCGACGGCACCGCGGAGACCGTGCCCGGCGTCGACCTCAAGATCGGCGACCGGGTGGTCGTCGAGGCCGGCCAGGTGATCCCCGGCGACGGCGATGTCGTCGAGGGCATCGCCACGGTCGACGAGTCGGCCATCACCGGCGAGTCGGCACCGGTCATCCGCGAGTCGGGCGGTGACTTCTCCTCGGTCACCGGCGGCACCACCGTGCTCTCCGACCGGATCGTCGTGCAGATCTCCACCAAGCCCGGCGAGTCCTTCGTGGACCGGATGATCGCGCTCGTGGAGGGCGCCACCCGGCAGAAGACGCCGAACGAGATCGCGCTGACGATCCTGCTGTCCACGCTGACGATCATCTTCCTGCTGGCCGTCATGTCCCTGCAGCCGGTCGCCGGGTACTCGGGCAGCCTGCAGTCGGTGATCGTGCTGACCGCGCTGCTGGTCTGCCTCATCCCGACCACGATCGGCGCGCTGCTCTCGGCGATCGGCATCGCCGGCATGGACCGCCTCGTGCAGCGCAACGTGCTGGCCACCAGTGGCCGTGCGGTCGAGGCCGCCGGCGACGTCTCGACGCTGCTGCTGGACAAGACCGGCACCATCACCTTCGGCAACCGGCAGGCCACCGAGCTGATCCCCACCGGTTCGTCCACAGTGGAGCAACTGGCGGCCGCGGCGCGGCTGTCCAGCCTCGCCGACACCACGCCGGAAGGCCGCAGCATCGTCGACCTGGTCGCGAAGAACCACGGCCTGGCCGTGGAAGCCTCCGACGCGGAGAACGCCGGCGACTTCGTGCCGTTCACCGCGCAGACCCGGATGTCGGGCATCGACCTGCCGAACCGGGTGGTGCGCAAGGGTGCCGCGAGCGCGGTGCGGGCCTGGGTCACCGACCAGGGCGGCGAGGTGCCGGTCGAGGTCGACGAGGCCGTGGACCGGATCAGCGCCGACGGTGGCACGCCGCTGGTGTGCGCCGAGCGGGTCGACGGCGTGGCGGTCGTGCGCGGCGTCATCCGGCTGTCCGACGTGGTGAAGCCGGCGATGAAGGAGCGGTTCGCCGAGCTGCGCCGGATGGGCATCCGCACGGTCATGATCACCGGTGACAACCCGCTCACCGCGAAGGCGATCGCGGACGAGTCCGGTGTGGACGACTACCTCGCGGAGGCCGCGCCCGAGGACAAGATGGCCCTGATCCGCAAGGAACAGGAGGGTGGCCGGCTGGTCGCGATGACCGGGGACGGCACCAACGACGCCCCCGCGCTCGCGCAGTCCGACGTCGGGGTCGCGATGAACAGCGGGACCATGGCGGCCAAGGAGGCCGGCAACATGGTCGACCTGGACTCCGACCCCACCAAGCTGATCGAGATCGTGGAGATCGGCAAGCAGCTGCTGATCACCCGCGGTGCGCTCACCACGTTCAGCGTGGCCAACGACCTGGCGAAGTACTTCGCCATCTTGCCGGCCATGTTCGCGGGCATCTACCCGCAGCTGGACAAGCTCAACATCATGAACCTGCACTCGCCCAGCTCGGCGATCCTGTCCGCGGTGATCTTCAACGCGCTGATCATCGTGGCGCTGATCCCGCTCGCCCTGCGCGGCGTGCGCTACCGGCCCTCCAGTGCGCGGAACCTGTTGCGGCGCAACCTGCTGATCTACGGCATCGGCGGCATCATCGTGCCGTTCATCGGCATCTGGCTCATCGATCTGCTGGTCCGACTCATCCCGGGAATGTGACTTCATGAACTCCCTTCTCAAGCAAACCGCCGCGGGCCTGCGGGTGCTGATCGCACTCACGATCCTGCTCGGCGTGCTCTACCCGCTCGGGGTCTGGGTGGTGAGCCGCATCCCCGGCCTCGAGGCCAACGCCGAGGGCTCGGTGATCACCGAGAACGGCAAAGCGGTCGGGTCCGACCTGATCGGCATCGACCCGGTCGCCAAGGACCCGGCGCAGGACCCGTGGTTCCACAACCGCCCGTCCGCCGTCGCCCTGGACGGCGACGGGGACGGCTCGTCCGACCTGCTCGGCCCGGCCGACCCGTCGATCTCCGCGGCCTCCAACAAGGGCGCGTTCGACCCCGACCTCGTCGCCGCCATCAAGGACCGCAAGGACCTGATCGCCGAGCGGGAAGGCGTGGACCCGGCCCAGGTGCCCGCCGACGCCGTGACGACCTCCGCCTCCGGCCTCGACCCGGACATCAGCCCGGCCTACGCCGAGCTGCAGGTGGCGCGGGTGGCACGGGTGACGGGCCTGAGCGAGGACGAGATCCGCAAGCTGGTCGAGGACAACACCGACGACCGCGACCTCGGCGTGCTCGGCGATCCCGGCGTGAACGTGCTGACGCTCAACCTGGCCGTCCAGGCCGCCAGACGGTGAGCTCGCCCAACGGAGCGGTGCCCGGGAAGGTGCGCAGGGGAGAACTGAAGCGTCCCGGGTTTCATGCACCCTCGGGTTTCTGTGAGCCGGCCGGTTGGTCGGTCACGTGTTGGGCATAGTAGTGGGCCTCTGCTTCGGCTGGTGGGATGCGACCGAGGCGGTGCATGAGGCGCTGGTGGTTGTACCAGCTGACGTAGTCTGCGGTGATCAGTTCGACGTCGCTGGGGGTGCGGAGTGGACCGCGGCGGAAGGGTGAGTCGGCGCGGATGCATTCGTTTTTGTACAGCCCGATCGTGGTCTCGGCCAGGGCGTTGTCGAACGCGTCCCCGACCGATCCGATCGAGGGCCGCAGCCCGGACAACGACAACGTCTCTCCAAAGTGGACAGATGTGTATTGGGTGTATTCAACCGGTCGATGCAACACCGGGCTGTTGAAGTGAGCGTAGCTGCTCTTCGAAAACCTCGGCAGGCGTCTTCCAGCCGAGGACCTTGCGGGGCCGGTTGTTGATCGCCAGTGCGACGGCTTCGAGGTCTCGCGGCGGACCAGCGGGAGAGGTCGGTGCCCTTGGGGAAGTACTGGCGCAGCAGTCCGTTGGTGTTCTCGTTCGTCGGCCGTTGCCAGGGCGAGTGCGGGTCGGCGAAGTACACCTTGGTCCCGGTTTCGAGCGCGAACTGGGTGTGGCCGGAGAGTTCCTTGCCGCGGTCCCAGGTGAGCGTCTTTCGTAGCTGCTCGGGCAGTTGCGCCATTGACGCCGTGAGCGCGGTGTTCATCGCGACGGCGCCGTAACCGCCGAGCGAGGGGCCGTTCTTTACTGGCGGCCTCTCGCCCCAGCCCTCCAGGCGCGGCAGGTGCACCAGGAGTGTGGAACGGCTCGCGCGCTCGACGAGCGTGCCGATCGCGGACCGTCCGGTGCCGATGATCAGGTCACCTTCCCAGTGCCCGGGCACTGCACGGTCCGCGGCCTCGGCGGGGCGCTCGCTGAGGACCACGTCGGCGGTGACGTGGCCTTGCGGCTTGTTCCGCGCCCGTGGCCCGGGGCTCGCGCAGCGCGCGTCCGGTGCGCAGGCACGCGACGAGCTCCCGCTTGAGGGCGCCGCGTCCCTGAATGAACAACGCCTGGTAGATCGCCTCGTGGCTGATCCGCATGGACTCATCATCGGGGAAGTCGAGCCTGACGCGGTGGCTGATCTGCTCCGGGCTCCATGCCGTCGCCCAGCGCCGATCTGCCCGATGGGGCTTCGTTCCGCCCTTTCCACTCGGCTGCGTCTCGGGCCCCGCGACGACCGTGCCGTCAGCGCCTCGCAGAGTGCCGTCCAGCCGCTCCTGGACGTACTCGCGCAGCCGGTCGTTGGTGACGAGCTTGGCGACCTTCGGGCGCTTGGCGGCCTGCTGGGCCTTCCATTGGGCGACCGTCGCGCGGTAGTCCTGCTCGCCCGCTGCGCGTGGCGGCGTTGCGGCGAAGTTCACGGGAGATCGTCCCCGGGTCTCGCTGCAGAGCGCGGGCGATCTCGCGCACGCCCTGCGCCCTTCGCCCTGCAGGATCGCGATCTCCTCGCGCTCCTCGAACGTCAGGTAGCGGCCCGCAGGCTCGGCCAGCGAGATCGGCGGCATGCCGCCAGCGTGACGAAACCAGCGGGTACCCACCGGCCACGACACACCGACCGCCAACGATGCCTCCACCGTCGTGACCCCCGTGGCGATCAGCCGCCAGAACTGGCGCTGCACTACCCGTGACGGGTCCGGCCGCCCAGGCGAACGCATCGCCGGCCGAAGTGCCCGATCAGCACGCCACTGCCGACGCAAGCCCTCGGGAACATCACTGGTCTTCTTGCTCCAGTCCGCCGTCACCACGTCGCACACCTCCGAGATCAGGGTGTTGCGACGACCGGTTGAATCCACCTTGGCTACCCGCGTCCGAGTGATGGATCGCGCCGTCGATCGGGTGGCCCTGCCGGGAGCGTAGCGCGACGGCCTGGCGGATCGCCGACTCCACGAACCGGGTCTGCTTCGAGGCTGAGCGTTCCCAGCCGACGATCGTTCCGGCGTAGGCGTCGATGACGAACGCGACGTAAACGAACACCCCGCAGATCAGCTTGACGTAGGTGAAGTCCGCGACGAGCAGTCGGTTCGGTGCCGGGACCGCGACCGCCGGTCGACCAGATCCGGTGCCCGCTGCGCGGCGGGGTCGGAGATGGTGGTGCGGACCTTCTTCTGCCGGCGGACGCCCTGCCAGCCGTTGGCCCGCATCACCCCGCTCGACCGTGGACTTGGCGACCGGGATGCCCTCCCGTCGCAGGTGAGCCCACATCTTCACCGACCCGTACAACGACTCCGGCTTGCGACAGCCGTGCTCGTCGGGCTCGTAGTAGCCGGCCAGGACTTCGGTGATCGCGGCATCCCACAGGGACCGCTTCGAGGGCGCACGAGACACCCACGCATAGAAGGTTCTCGGGGCGATCTTGCAGCCATGCTCGGTGAGCACGCGGCAGAGCGGAGCGACCCCGAACCGGTCCTTGTCCTCGGAGATGAACTGGCAGATCAGCGGCGTCGCGGGTCGCTCTCCCGCACGAAGAAAGACGTCGCGGCCTTCAAGATCTCCACGGTCTCTTCCAGCTCGCGATTGCGGCGCTTCAGTTCGCGGATCTCGGCGGCAGCTTCGGAGCCGACCCCATCACACTTCCCGTCGCCGACCTGCAGCTGGCGAATCCAGTTCCGCAGTGTCTCGGCGTTCATCCCCAACCGCGAGGACACCGCCTTGATCGCCGCCCACTCGCTCGGGTAGCCGGCACGGTACTCCAGCACCAGACAGACCGCCTTCGCGCGGGTCTCCGGGTCGTACTTGCTCGGCATGAGACACAACCTTCCAAAGAAGGACGTGCGCATCAAACCCGGGATGGTTCAGGTACCGGGTTGACCACTACCGCGAATCATCAGTAATGGTCACCGTCCGAGGACGGTGACCAGGCTAGTCGATCAGGGCCGTTACCTGCGGTTTCGTGTCGTTCTGTGCGGTTGAGTGCACGTTCGACGAGCTCTACTGTGTCAACATAGATCGAGTAGTGCGCTGACCTGCGGGAATATGAGCCAGAATGGCCTGTCCCCGATTCTCGCTTCATGGACAACGGAACTCACCCTCAGCCCCGCCATAGTCAGATTGTGACCTTGGGTTTCCGAGAGAGCGGATGACGGGAATCGAACCAGAACTATCACGCAGGAATGGCGACGTGACCTGCGGTTTGACACAAACCTGGTGGCCGGTCTCGACCACTGCTTGGGCGCACAGGGCACGCGAGCGGCTGCACTGTCAGGTGGTCCGAGTGGTCGCCGGACATCTTTTATAGGCCTCTTTGACGATGAACCCTCTAGAGACGTCCGGCGGTGCAGTAGAGCCTGGGCACTCTGGGAGGGAACACCCGCGATGAAGAAGATCATCTTCACCGGCACACTCGTTGCTGCCACCGCTGTCGCCGCGTTGAGCGCGTGCGGCAGTGGGGACGGCGCCAGCAACGCCACTGGCACCACAGCCGCGACCACCACGACAACCGCCCCGGCTACCACCGTCACCATGACAGCCACCCCGGCTACACCCACCGCCACGACAGTCGCCCCGGCCACCATCGCCGCCACAAAGGAGGCCCCGGCTCCACCGGAATACACGGTCGCCCAGCAGAATGCGATTGAGTCGGCCGCGTCATATCTGGAGATGTCCGGGTTCAGCCGCGCTGGTCTCATCGACCAACTGTCCTCGGAGTACGGCGACCAGTTCACGATGGCCGACGCCGTGTTCGCGGTCAACCACATCGAGGTCGACTGGAATGCGGAAGCGATCGAGTCGGCCCAGTCATATCTGGAGATGTCCGGGTTCAGCCGCGCTGGTCTCATCGACCAACTGTCCTCGGAGTACGGCGACCAGTTCACGCTCGCGCAGGCGACCTACGCCGCGAACCACGTCGGACTCTGATATAGACAGCGACAGAAACGCTCGTCCTTAAGAGCGCTTCGCCCGGTTGCGCTGGCACCAGCAGCCCCCACCGGCCGTCATCGACGAGCACGAACAGGATCCCTTGCAGCATCAGCCGATCCGGCAACGGCTTCGGCCCCGTCCTGCTCGCCAGCCGGGCCGGCAGCAGCGGCTCGACCCGGGGACCACAACTCGTCGGACACCATCCAGGGTGCAACCACGACAAGATTATCTCAAATCCAAGATCATCAATATTTTTGCGCTCCAAGGGCTGGAAATCGGCGGTGGGTTGTAACTCTGCGCAACATGGACGCGACCAACTAATGAAACACTCGATAGTTGGCTGGCCGGAGGTAGGTCCCCATGCCGCTCAACACGGACAACGGTCAGGACATCAAGGCCGCCCAGAATCTTCCACCAGTCGCCACGGATCCGCCCAAGGGGACGAAGTCGGTCCTGCTCTTGTCTGGGTTTGTTGTCGGCCTGTATTTGGTGTGGGCGGGGGGCAACATCGTGGTTGCCTTTTGCGCATTGTCCCACGAGGATCACAGGGCTTGGCAGGTACCGGCCGGCCGGTGGTGGGCAATGGCATTTGGCGCTGGCGCCGTCGCAATTGCCCTGCTGATCACGCACGTGCTTGGTCGAGACTCCAAGCTGGGAATATTTCGGCCCATCGTGGGTGGCGACCACCGGTTCTCGACCTCGCTGACCCAGTTGGGATTGTGGACGATTGCCGCCGGGACCGGGTTCGCGGTACTGCTTGGCCGGGCGATGTTTGACGGCCAAGCGCTGACGACCGTGTTGCCCAATTCCACGTGGGACGACTACCTGATTTTGCTTGGCGGCCCGTTTGCCGGCGCGGTGCTGGTCAAAGGTATCGTCACCTACAAGCTCGACGCTGGCACGCTGCAGAAATCCGAGCCAGCCAAGGTGACGCCCAAGCAGGTGGTGACCAACGATAGTGGCGCCGCAGACCTGGTCGATTCCCAATACCTGTTGTTCAACGTGATCGCTCTCGGCTATTTTGTGGTTGAACTGATCGGCAAAGGCGTGCTGCCCAGCATCCCGGCGGTGCTGCTGGCCATGACGAGCGCCACGGCCGCGCTCTACACGGCCAATAAGGCTGCCCAGCGTAACGCGCCCACCATTACCTCGATCAGCCCACCGACCGCGCAGGCTGGCGACGTAGTCACCATCCTAGGCACCAATTTCGAGCCTGCTACAGACGCTAGCGAGAAACGGCGGGTCGGCGTCGCGTTGAGCGGCTTTACTGAGTCTATCTATCCGACCTATCCGACAGACGGAACCGATACACGCGTCCGGTTCGAAGTGCCCGCCGCCGCCGCACCCGGCCACCAGACCGTCACCGTCATCTCGACGGCCGGATACCAAACCGAAGCCCGAGACCTCGAGATCCGCTCCGCTGCCGTCTTGGTGACCGGTCTGGCTGACGGCGCCCTGCGCCCCGGCAGCGCCGTCACACTCACCGGGCGCAATCTCGGCCTTGACAAAGACGCCGTACGCGTCACGGTCGGCACCATCCCGGTAGCAGCTACCCCGAACACACAGGGCACTGAACTCGCCTTCATCGCCCCCAACCCGCTGGCTGACCCGGTAGCTGAAACCGTTGAGCTGAAAGTGGCCGTCCCGGGCCTCGACGAGATGACCATCACCGTGCCGGTCGAACGCCCACGCATCCAGTCGGCCTGGCGCACCGGACCTCAAACGATTCAGGTCGTCGTCGCAAGCTGGCACGATCGCACCAAACCCCACGGGACCCCACCACAGCTTCTCGCCAACGGCCGTCCCTGCACCGTCGCCAACCCACTCCCGGCGCAGGGGACCCTCACCGCCAGACTGCCCACCGACATCGACGGCAGCCGTGGACTCCAACTTACCGTGGTCGACGACCTCGGCCGCCGCAGTGATGTCTACCTGCTCACCCCGGACCCGGCCTAACAGCGTTGTCGCCAAGCCACTGGGAGGAGATCCTCAACCCCGACGTGCACGAACTCGCGGAATCCGCGAATCGATGACCGTATAGACCAACTATGAGGTTCTGACGCGGTTATCGGTTGGCCAGGCGTTCGGCGGCGGCGGTCTGCCCTTCGGCCCGGTACGCGGCGGCCGCCTGGGCGCGAGTTGGGCTGGCAGCCGCGCGAGTTCGCGCAGCAAGTCGAGTGCGTTGTGGTGCAGCTCGTAGGCCTTCTGCCACTGTCCGATCTCGCCGGCAAGACCGCCGGCGGGGCCCCAACAGGACGCCTCGCCCCGAGAGTCGCCGAGCTCGTGGAAGATCGCCCGAGCCTCCTCGGCCCGGTGCTCGGCCTCGTCCGTGTCGCCGGCCAGACCGGCCAGGTGGCCGAGGTTGTACACGGCCGACGCCTCGCTGCGGCGGTCTCCCGCCGTCCGGAATAGCCGCAGGGCATCGAGGTAGAGGTTCTTGGCCCCGGCGAGGTCGCCCCGGTCTCGGGCGACGTCGCCGAACACCCATGCCCCCCGGCCCTCCAAATCGGAGTCACCGAGCCGCGTGCGAGCTGCTGCGCTTGATGGAAGCGGCGATCCGCCTGGTCGTGCTCACCGCGCCGCTCGTGTACCTGTGCGAGCTGAGAGGGTCGAGCCGACCTGACCACGGATCAACACCGGCCAGGTGCCGGAGATAAGTCAATAGGCGGGCCTCATGTACGAGCGTCGACTCGAGCGGTCCGTGACCTGTTGCAGCACGCTCTCGAACTGAGCCAGCGCTGCCGCCCTGTCGGCGGTGGGCTGCTCGATCTCCAGCTTGTAGGTCTCCCACGCGGCGATGACATCCGGCTCTTTGTCACTCGACGGCGCGCGACCGTTGACAACCGCTTCAAGCGCCTCCCGCAGGTTGTACGCGGCGCTCTCGGTGAACCGTAGACCGTGATCATCTGGGATTGCCTGCTTTATCAACATCGCCGCGGTGCGGAGACAGCTGATCGCCGTCTCGCCGTGCTGTCCCAGCTGGTCGCGGACGCGCATGACGACATCCGGAGGCAACGCATCGTCCCGCTCGTCAGGCTCCTCGGACGCCACACCGGCATTGTGGTGGGATTCCGCTCCCGAGCGTCGAACGACACGCACGAGGAACGCCGGGCCTCAACACGAGGAGCTATGGAATGCCCTGCGCGAACCACGGTGCTGGTGTGTCTGGACCCCGCGGTCCGGGCGGAACCAGATCAGCGCGAGGCACGCCCGCAGGCGATCTCCATTTGATCTTCGTTGCATGACGAAGGCCCTGTACTCACATGGAAATACAGGGCCTTCTACCAGCGTACATGCCTGGTGGGCGATACTGGGATTGAACCAGTGACCCCTACCGTGTCAAGGTTGAGCGATCAAGCCTTTGACCTGCGGGTATTTGTAATTGCCCAGTTCAGAATGCCCCGTTTCGCTCCGTCTTGCCTCGTTGGGGCGGCTTGAACCGGATTGTGATCTCCAAGATTTCTCCATTTGATCAATGGAGGCGTCTGTCCGGTATGGATGCTCACAAGGCTGCCATCGCAGGCGCCGAGTCCGGTAGCCGCAGTATTCTCCGGTGGCGGGCAAACGCAGCGCATGGCAGCGCTGTGGTGTCGAAGAGGGCGTTGGTCCGATCCGTCCGCCCGGCTGCGCGAGGCGGCTGGCAGGACTGCCCACGGCAGTCGGATACATTGACTGTGAGGCGACACCGGACGTCGTCGACTGAACTGTGCAGAGGTTTTCTTCAGCGCCGAACACGTCGGGCACACTGGGCCCATGACTGGTTGGATCGGGCTGATCGGCGCCCTGGCTGGCGCGGCTATAGCGATGGCCGGGCAGTATCTGTTCAGGCTACTCGAATCGAGACGTGACGACGCCAAATTGTTCTTGGAACAGTGCGCTCAGGTGGTAGCACTCGAGGAAGACTTCAGAAACCGTATCTGGGAGGAGCGGCACCTCAACGCAGATTCGGTCAGAGAATGGAATTTACGAGACGCCATGTTGGCGACAGCGCGTTTGAGGATCATTTCTACCGACCGTGAGGTACTTCGAACCTTGGAGATCCTGCACAAATCAGGCCAGGAACTGGGAAAAGTTTGGAGGACCAACAAGGCCGAGGGTGACGATCTGACGCGCGCATGGCAGCAACATAGGCGGTCTCTCGATCAGTTTGTCGATGCAGTAAGGCCCGTGTCGCAAGCCCTGCTGGGGATCGAGAAGAGGTATTAACCCCTACGCCGCGAACCCCGACGGTCGCAGTTGCCCAGCAGAAGGCAAGGGCTGGGCGCCACGTGCCGACCCGAGAGATGGAGGCGCAGAGCCTGGAACCGGCACCGAGCACGTGCCGATCATGCTGCTGCGTTGGCTCGGCCCGAGGTGCTGGCCGGAGGTGTCCGGTGCACCTTGCTTGTGTGACACGCTGTTGCGCTGGCCTGCATCACTGCGGATGTGTTCTGCCTGTTCGGTTCGTCTGGATTGATCGGAGAACCACGGTCCTGTCCTCATGCTCGGAGCGGAGGAATGCATATCCGTCGGCGACGGAGATGGCGTCGTAGCCGAGGCCGAGGTAGGTGTCGAGAGCACGTGACATGTTGGGCACACAAAGCTCGGTAACTCTGGTGTCCAGAGCGCGGGCGGCCGTCCGGAGTGGATCTGTGTCCGGCTGGGCGCTCAGATTCGGTGACACGTCGGCCCCGTTCCTTCAGGCGGCGGTGCGGGTTGGTGGTGGGGATTCGGCGCGGCGAGGAGCGCGGATGCCACCGACCAGCGCGCGGTGAAGTTCGGGGTGTGACCTCGGGGTCGGTCCGCGCTGCGGTGGGTGTAGCGGGATGGCGCCAGAGGTGCGTGAACTCTGCGGTCACGCAGAGGTCGTCGGTCGCGGACGCGCACTGGTCGTACAGCGTTTCCGATACAGCCGGCTCCCTCTCCGCGATTCCGAACTACACAATTCCGCCACCCGCTACTCCGCATGCCACACATATTGCCCCATTTGACGCAACGCGAAACGTGCGGGTGTGGTGCTCGCGGGACGTTGTCGCCAGGGTCACTGGACCACCACAGTGACCGAGCGAACCGGAACCGGCGACTGAGCATGGAGCGGGTTGACTGGAGGCCTAGACGAACCCCCGTTGGCGGATGGACCGCCTTGTGGATGCTCGTCGTCGCCATCGCCCTGCCCCTGCCCGTGCTCGTCGGCACCCAGCCATGACGTTGGCTCGGGCTCGTCAGCCCGGCCCGGGCGGTGACGGACGCCGGACAACCGACTTCGAGCCGAGCACGCTGG
The DNA here is from genome assembly GCA_963841395.1 of uncultured Actinomycetota bacterium. Taxonomy (GTDB): domain Bacteria; phylum Actinomycetota; class Actinomycetes; order Mycobacteriales; family Pseudonocardiaceae; genus Actinophytocola. The sequence goes on along the minus strand of CAWJCX010000050.1, from coordinate 29,203 downwards.
AGATAGTCGTGCGCACCGTGCCTGCCTAGCGTTGATGTCGTGGCCACACGATTCCGTGCACCGGAGGTAGCCCGATGATGGGCGGCCCGGCATCGGCACTCGACACGGTGGGTGCGCTTCTCCTGCTGGCCTGGACTCTGGCGATGTGGGTGGCGGTCGCCGTGCTGGCGTACGCGAACCGCAGGCCGGTGCGGCCGTGGCTGTACCGGGCCGCGGCGACGCAGATCTTCCTCGGCGTGCTCGGTCAGCTCGGACACGTCCAGGAGCACGTCGCGCAGGTCGGTTACTGGCTGGGCCACCCGAACGCGCCGGGCTGGATGACCCCGTGGGGCACCGGGCTCGCCGACGGCTTCGGCCAGGTCGACTCTTCGAAGCCGTCGCTGGGCATGGAGATGTTGCACTTCACCGGCAACCTGTTGTTCCTGGCCGGTATCGCGGGAGTCATGGTGATCACGCACCGGGCCGCGCGGTCCAGGGCGCGCAGGTGGGCGAGAATGGGCATGTGGATGCAGGGTGCCCACGGTGTCGAGCACCTCGTGCTGATGCTCACGGTGTGGCTGGGTGCCCCGCAGGCCATCGGGCTGTCCACCTGGTTCGGTCTGCTCGAACCCGGCCCGGGTCTGTGGACCTACCGAATCTGGTGGCACTTCATCGCCAACGTCATCGGCTCGGTGATCTTCGGAATCGCCGTGTTCCACCTGTGGCGTGAACGCCGCCAGATCGCCGCCAGCTATCAGCCCGCACCAGCCGCGCATGTCGAGCCTGAGCCTGCACTGAACAGTTGACGATCTTGGTGACCGGTCCACCTTGCGGTTGCCTGACATTCCCCGCTCGGCCTGAACGCGCGCCCCGTACCTGCCCGTAGGTGATGGTGTTCGGGGAGTTTCGACCAGGTTGGGTGAGGAATGCGACGCGGAGCGGTTCGGTGGGTGTCGGCAGGTTTGCTGGTGATGCTGGCGGCAGCATTTCCCGCGGTGGGCGTCGCCTTCGCGACCCAGAGCCACCAGGGCGATCAGTCCGGCAAGGCCACCTACTCGAAGGTGCTCGACGGGCGTGACCAGGAGTTCCTGACCGTGATCCGGTTCGCGAACCTGTGGGAGATGCCGATGGGCAAACTCGCGACCGAGCGCGGCACGACCAAGGAGGTCAAGACCGCAGGCCAGGTCATGCTCACCGACCACACGCAGCTGAACACGGTCGTCGAGCAGCTCGCGAGGAAGTTCGGTGTGCAGATTCCGGACAAGCCCAAGTCGACGCACCAGGGCTGGATGGCCGAGATCAGCAGCAAGACGGGCGTGGACTTCGACAAGACGTTCGCCACCCGGCTGCGCGCGGCGCACGGCTCGGTGTTCAGCACGATCGCCGAGGTGCGGGCCGGCACCCACAACAAGACGATCCTCGACTTCGCCACCCAGGCCAACAACATCGTGCTGAAGCACATGACCCTGCTCGAGGCGACCGGCTACGTGAACGACCAAACAGGACACTTCGCCGAAGCCGGCGCGCGCGCCTCCACCTATCCGGAGAACACCCTGAGCACAACCGACATCATCCTCGGCGGCCTGGCTTTCCTCGTGGTGTCGACGGGCACCGTGCTGGGCGTGCGGCTCCTGAGCGCACGGGCATCCTCGAACTGACATCTGTTGAGGAGGACCCGCTGAGGTCCGACGACGGGCACTCGCGCAGGCTGGCGCGCCGCTGAGGCTGATCCGCGTCTCCCGGCGGGGCTACCGCTCCAGCCCGGACCGGACTCGCTTGCTGGCCGACCTAAGACTCGTTCGCGACGCCAGACACCGACGACACGCGAACATCGCGGCGATCGTCGAGAGAACACTGCTGACTCTCACCATTGTGGACAGGTGTGAGTGCGGAACACTGTCAGGGACAACCCGGCGGCGCACCTTTGTGTCGGCGTGCACGGAGATGTTCGACAGGGCGGCGGAGCTTACATTCGTGGGGTGTACGCGAGGTCGGCGTGGACCGGAGTGCCTGCGCACGCTCGGCATGCCGCTGGTGACCGCTCGGTATCAGGCCTTGGGGTGATCTGCACGCACGGTTGCCGGCGACGAGAACTCTCGTCGCCGGCAACCGTGTGAAGCGGAAGGATCAGCCCTGCTGTCCGCTGTTGATGGTGTCGACCGCCTGCTGCATCAGGTCGTCCGACATGACGTTGATGGCGCCGGCGTGGTCGCTGGCCGGGTCGTGCTCCTCGGTGGAGAACCCGTCGACCGCGAACCCCTGAGCGGTGTCGTTGAGGTCATCACCGTAGATCAGCGTCACCCGCAGCTGCGGGATGGCCACAGTGCCATCCGGGCAGGCGCCGGACGCCTCGTCGGCGAACGCCAGGTGGTCGCGGTGGTTCTCGCTGTCCACGTTCTGCCCGTCCCAGCAGCCGGGGTAGTCGTGAATGCTCTCCACGTTGGCGCCTTCGCCGCACACCGGGTACTTGTCGGTGATCCGGTTCTCCATGCCGGTGCAGGTGTAGGTCGGCTTGGCGTTTCCGAGACCGTTGGTGATCGTCTTGGCGTCACCACTGAACAGCCGCAGGAACCGAGGCATCGGGACGACCTGCGAGGTCGGGTTGCCGCGGAACTCCACCTTCACCTGGGCCGGCAGCACGGGGTCGCCGATGTTGTTCTGGTCCTTGGCAGTCGCTGCGTCGAAACCGTCGTCGGCACTGCGGTTGCGCAGGATCGGCCAGAAGTAGGTCGACTGGTCACCGTTGGTGCACGTGGTTTCCCCCGCCGCCAGGCTGTCCTCGGTGGACGCGAAGGTGGTGTCCAGGTTCCCGACGTAGTCGTGCAGGTGCTCGGCACCGTTCGTCTTCCCAGGCGCGATGACGATGTTGTCGGTGTTCTGGTGCTTTTCCTGGTTGTTGCCGCACTCGGAGACGAATGTCCCGGTCGAGCCGCCCTCGCCGGCCTCGACACCGGTCTGGACCGGCTCGACGTCATTGATGTCGACGAAGTCCTCGGGGAACGGCCCGACGCACTGTGCCTGGCCGTCGCCGTTCTGGTCGTCGCCCTGCTGGTCGTCGCCCTGCTGGTCGTCGCCCTGCTGGTCGTCGCCCTGCTGGTCGTCGCCCTGCTGGCCGTCGCCCTGCTGGCCGTCGCCCTGCTGGCCGTCGCCCTGCTGGCCGTCGCCGTTCTGGTCGTCGGCGTACCCGTTGGCCGGGTTGTCCGGGTGGGCGGCCTGCGGCGCGGTCACGCCATATGTCTGGGCTGGCGGCTGCTGGTCGCCCTGCTGGTCGCCCTGTTCCTGGTCGCCTTGCTGCTGGTCGCCTTGCTGCTGGTCGCCTTGTTCCTGGTCGTCTTGTTCCTGGTCGCCTTGCTGCTGGTCGCCTTGCTGCTGGTCGCCTTGCTGCTGGTCGTCTTGTTCCTGGTCGCCTTGCTGCTGGTCGCCTTGCTGCTGGTCGCCTTGTTCCTGGTCGCCTTGTTCCTGGTCGCCTTGCTGCTGGTCGCCTTGCTGCTGGTCGCCCTGTTCCTGGTCGCCCTGTTCCTGGTCGCCCTGCTGCTGGTCGCCCTGCGGCAGGTTGCTCTGCTGCTCGCCGTTCTGATCCTTGGACACGCATTGCTCGCTGGCGGCCTGGCTCTCCTCGCCAGCTGACGCGTTGCCGATGATGCCGACTGTGACCGTGGTGCCGATGAGCGCCGTGGCGGCGATCGCGGCAATCGTCAGGCGACGTCGCGTCTGGCGCGATATCTGGTGTCGTGACATGAGTTTCCTTGCCGTTGTTTGCTTGCTGAATCACTCGTTCAGCTCGAGCGAGCCCCGCGGGCGCACCTGTCGTCTGTCGGAAGCGACTCCGACGGCCCGGCCCGCACCCGCGGTTCTCGGTTCTGGGCTACGTCGCCGACACGAGACAGTCCGTCGGCGACAGCCGGGTACGGGCGGCTGATGTGATCTGCGCTCCCTTCTGCGCAAGGAGGTTCGTCCGACCGCCGCACGCGCGGGTTACCAGCGGAATACGGAGAGAGCAGGGGAGCCGTTCAACACGATCGACAGTGATCCACGTCACAGCGCGCGTGACGTGCGGAAACAGCAAATGTTGCCGGGGCTGTCATTTGCTGTTGCAGATAGTTGCCTTATGCATGTGTCGAACGCGACGCCCAATCTGTTGCCGCATCACAGGTTGCCGCGTGCACACCAGCCGGGGACGTTCCGTAAGGCAATCGCAAGGTGAGACAAGATCGTGGTCCAACGGCGATGAGTTTGCCGATGCGCAACAGGATTTGTCAGGCAGTCGTCAGGTTGATCTGCCTGATCTTCAAGGAAGATGGCAGAAGCCGATCGGCAGGGGTTGCGCCGCAACAGTGACTACCCCAATGGGCTTGCGCCGCCGCTCGAGCGTGGGATGAATGCGTCGCCGAGTCGTGGGTCCCTGCGGTTCACCCACGGCTCGGCGACGCATCAGTCGTGAATGGACACTCCGTGCCCGGTTCTCGAATGTTGTTCAGGTGGTCAGATCACGGCGGGCGAGGCCGGCGAGACCGAATGCGATGGCCGCCGCGCCGATGCCGCAGAAGGCCAGTGTCGCCGTCCAGGCGGGCGGGCTGGCGGGAACGGCGGCGAGGTGGGCGAAGGGGGAGAGGTTCCCGACCCAGGCCGGGGCGTTGATGCTGCGAGCGAGGACCAGCAGGAGGAAGCCGCCGGCTACCGGGATCGAGCCGATCGCCATGACACGGTGGGGTCGCCAGCCGAGAGCTGTGACCGCCGCACCGAGAGCGAGCACCGCGACCGGGACGACGTTGAGGACACCGGCGAGTGCTGACCCGGCATCGAGCGGGGAGCCGATGGCATAGGTGAGGCCGGCGACCGTGGCCAGGGCGGTCACGCCCACGGCAGTGACGGCGATCTCGGCGCCGGCGAGTCGGGCGCGGGTGAGTGGCAGGGCGAGCAGTCCGGTCAGACGGCGGGCGCCCTCGTCGGCGGCGAACGCGGCGATGCGGGCGGCGGCGTAGAGGCCGGCGGGGATGGCCAGCAGGGCGAACATCGTGGCGGAAAGCCCCTCGGTGGTGCCCAGTCCGGTGAACCCCGCCCCGGCGGCGAGGTCGGTGAACCTCGGATTGTCCCGGAGGAAGTCGAGGATGGTCCCGGTGAGCCCGCCGACCAGCACGAGGAACGCACTGAGTCCGATCGCCCAGCCGATTGTCGGCGGCAGGGCGCGACGGAGCGCGAACATGGTCGGAGTGCCCAGCAACCGGGTGCGTGGCCGGCGGCGCACCCGCACGGCGAGGAGAGCGTTGCCGACATCCCGGCGGCCCGTGGCGGCCAGGGTCGCGGCGGCGAGCGCCAGCGCGACGGTGAAGAGCACGGCCAGTGGGCCGACCTGGTTGCCGGCGTAGGGCAGGGCGCGGGCGGTGAGCCCGGAGGGCGACAGCCAGGCCAGCCAGCCGAGTTGGTCGCTGCTGTCGGAGAGCATGCGCAGTAGAAGTGTGGTTCCGAGCAGGGCGCCTGCGGCGCCGGCGGCCGCTCCGCGGGTGGGCAGGACCTGGGCGGCGAGGGTGCCGGCGGTGGTGTAGGTCAGTGCGGTGCCGAGGATCCCGGCGGCGTACACGAGCGCGCCGGCCGGTTGGGTGCCCGTCCCGATGAGGGCGACCGCCACGCACGCGGCGATGACCACTGACTCGCCCGCCAGCGCGAGCAGGCTTCGTGCGGTGAGGTCGCCGACGGTGATCCGCCCGGCGAGCAGCAGATCGGTGCGACCGGTGTCTTCCTCGCCGCGGGTGACGCGGGTGGCCGCGAGCAATGCCCACATCGCCACGAACACGTGGATCGCGGTGCCCGTGCGCCACACGGTGAAGCCGCCGGGGTCGTCCAGCGCGACCGGCTCGCCGAACAGGACCCGGATCGCCGGGTTCGCGGCGAGTGCCCGTAGCGCGTCGCCGTCCAGCGCGTCGGCGAACGTGGTGCGGTACTGAATGGCCACGACCGCCGACATCCCGGCCGCCGTGAGGGCGACCAGCAGCGCGGGGCGCCAGGTCTGGCGCACGGCATGCCGCGTCAGCGTGGAGCCCGCGCTCATCAGGTGGGCTCGCCGTAGTAGCCGAGGAAGATCTCCTCCAGGGCCGGCTCCCGCATGCTGATCGCCGTCACCTCGGCGGCGGCCAGTGCCCGCAGCGCCGCCGCGGGCGGTCCGGTGAGTGTGAACCTGGCCCGGCCACCGCCGAGCACCTCGACCTCGCCCACCCCCGGGACGTCCGACAGGGACGGTCCATCGTCCCGGTAGGAGATCTCGACGGTGATGCTGTGCATCCGGCGCAGTTCGGCGATGCCGGCGATCTCGACCAGCCTGCCCGCACGCAGAATCCCCACCCGGTCACACACTGCGTCGACCTCGGCGAGCTGGTGGGAGCTGAGGAACACGGTCTGCCCACGCTCGCGGGCGTCGCGCACGCAGCGGCGGAACTCCCGCTCCATCAACGGATCCAGCCCGCTGGTCGGCTCGTCCATGATGAGCACCGGAGCCCGGGTGGCGAACGCGGCGACCAGCGCGACCTTCTGCCGGTTGCCCGTGGAGTAGGTGCGCCCGGGCCGGTCGAGGTCGAGCTCGAACCGTTCGACCAGCTGGACCTGGTAGTCGCGGTCGATGCCGGGCCCGACCCGGGCGAGCAGCGTGAGGATCTCCGCGCCCGTCAGGGCCGGCCACAGGGCGACGTCGGCCGGCACGTAGGCGATGTGGCGGCGGGTTCGGCGCACGTCCGCGGCCGGGTCACCGAGGATCTCGGCAGACCCGGAGGTCGGCCGGATCAGCCCGAGCAACATTCGGATGGTCGTCGACTTGCCCGCCCCGTTGGGGCCGAGAAAGCCGAACACCTCGCCGGGTTCGACGGTGAGGTCCAGGTCGTCGACGGCGTTCACATTGCCGTAGTGCTTGGTCAACCCGGACACGGTGATGGCGGACACGGGACACCCTTCGCCGACGACGTGCGACAACGTGCCGACCAGGCTTCCCGGCGCTCCTGGAAACAACATACTCCGGCTGACGACGAAAGTGACGATCACGGCCCCGGCCATCGTCAGACAGTCGTCAGGTTGATGTGGCTGCTCGCGGTGGAGGATGGCAGGAGCCGATCAGTGGAGTCGGCCACCGGCCGGTGTTCCCACGGCTCAGCTCGCCGGTTGCGCAGTGATGGAGGTGGTCGCCGAGTCGTGGGCCCTGCGGATCACTCCCGCGGCTCGGCGATCCGGCACATGGCAGTGAGCGGGAAGTCCGAGCCTGACATCCCTAGTGGACATACGTCCGACTTTCGGCTGACGATCCGCGAGGAGCCGATCATGACCGACGCATCGGGGACGCTGGTCCTGTGCCCAGCGAGTCCCGTGAAGCCGGTACGACGCGCGACGACGCCGATCCGTGGCCGGTCTTCGTCGTGGTCGTGGAAGTCGACTCCGCTGCAGACGCCGAGCCTGCCAATGCTCTGCTGCGTCTACTCGACACGCCTCGCTCGCCGATCGACACGATCAACAGCAGTCACTGTCGATGGTCCGTCGTTGATCCCGAGCGGGCGATGCTCGGACTCGCGGTACACGTGGTGCGGCCGGCCCGCGTCGTCATGGACATCGCCGTGCCGGCTCAGTGCTTCCTCGGTCTCTCCGACGTCATCGCCGCCGGAGCCACGATCGGCGTGACGACCCACCGGCATGCTCGCCGGCTGACCGCCCGGATCCACGACCGCACCACCCTCGACGAGATCGTCCGGCTGGTGGCAGAACCTCCGTTGAGCGCGGCGAGCTCGCCAAGCGGCTGTGCCGGGCGTGAGGTGTGGGCGACTTGGCGCTCACCGCGACGAGACCGGCGGTGGTGACGACGGGGCCGGCGAGCCGGCCGAAGAGGTCGTCGGCGTCGTCGGGTTCGTCGATGTTGGGGTGACCGGCGACGGCAACGTCGGGGTTTCTCCGATGGGCTGCGGCTTGTCCTCGCTGCTCACGCCGCAGCCGACGGAGAGCACCGCGAGCGCGGCCACGACGGCAGCCATGAGCCCGACCATGAGCGCGGCAGGCGTCCGGGGGGTCATTCGGCGGCCTCCGGGAGCTCGACGACGAAGCGTGCGCCACCGCCGGGTCGTTCCTCGACCCATGCGCGGCCATGATGGCGACGGACATGCTGGTTGACGAGCGCAAGTCCGAGACCCGCGCCACTGTCGGAGGTGTCGCGGTCGGCGGGCGAGCCGCGGGCGAAGCGTTCGAAGACGTGTTCTCGCGTGTCCGCCGGGACACCCGGTCCGGCGTCGTCGACCTCGATACGTGCGTGGCCGTCGCGGCGCAGGACGCCCACACGCACGACGCCCTTGCCGTGCCGGTCGGCGTTGTCCAGCAGATTGGCGACCACACGTTCCAGACGGCGGCGGTCGGCGAGAACCGGGGGATGCGCGTCGATCGTCAGCAGCTCGGCATCCAGACGGCCTGCCTGTCGTGCCGTGGCCAGCACCAGCTCCGCGATGTCGAGGCGCTCGAAGGTCGACCGGTCGGCGTCCTCGTCACCGCGGGAGATCTCGAGGAGGTCGTCGACCATCCGCCGGAAGCGGCGGAGGTCGGTGTCGAGCAGGTCGACGGCGTGACGGGTCGCCTCGGGCAGCTCGGCGTTGCGTCGCTGCAGAACGGACATGGCGTTGAGCATCGTGGTGAGCGGCGAGCGCAGCTCGTGGCTGACGTCACCGGCGAAGCGGGTGTCCATGGCGATCCGGTGCTGGAGCCGGCCCGCGGTGTCGTTGAACGCCTCGGCGAGTGGGACCAGATCCGGTTCGCCGGTGACGGGCAGGCGCACGGCCAGGTCGCCGCGCGCGGCTTCGGCGGCTGCGGCGGTGACCCGGTGCAGAGGCCGGAGTGCACGGGTCGTGGCCCAGCGGCCGAGTAGCGCACCGGCCAGTCCGGTGGCCGCGGTGCCGGCGAGCAGGATCCAGCTCAGGAATCGGAACGTCCGGTCGAGCTCACGCAGGGGCGAGACCTCGACATAGGTCGCGGACACGTCGCGCAGAGGAAGACCGATCGCGAGGACCGGCACACCGTCGAGCATCGTTCGCTGGTGCGCCGCGGTGCCACCTTTGACCAGGCCGAGAAACTCCGGTGGCAGCCGGGTGGCGTGGACGTCGCCGCTGCTGATCGTCTCCCCGTTGTCGACGAGCAGGACGGCCGAGTCGTACTCGGATCCGAGCCCGGTGATCAACTCGGACAGGCCCTCGGAGCCGCGCCGCAGCGTCGCCTCGACCAGGCGCGCGTTGCTCGTGGCCTGCCGGATGGCGCTGCGCTCCCGCTGGTCGATCATGTAGCTGGTGGACAGGTGCCAGGTGGCCAGCGCGAGCGTCCCGGCGACCACTACCGATATCAGGCTGAACCAGGCCATCACCCGGGTGCTCAGCCGCAGTCGGCTCATGTCGCCACCGCGCTGGCGGAGCCGCTCACCGTGTGCCGATCCGGTAGCCCATGCCGCGGACGGTGAGAACGAGTGTGGGCTCAGCCGGGTCGGCCTCGACCTTGCGGCGGAGCCGGCGGATGTGGACGTCGAGCAGACGGGTGTCGCCGAAGTACCCGTACTCCCACACTCGCTCCAGCAGCTGCTCGCGGGTGACCACGGCCCCACCGGCGGCCGCCAACGTGCTCAGCAGCCGGAACTCGGTCTTGGTCAGCCGGATCTCCTCGGCATCGTCCCCGGCTTCGTCCCCGGCACTGTCTTCGGCGCCGTCCTCGGGGCGGCCCTGGGCGCCGCGCAGCAGCCGGCGTTCGGCGATGTGCAACGTGAGCGTGCCAAGGGAGATCACGTCGGGAACGTCCGGGTCACCCGACCTCGTCCGGCGCAGCAGGGCCCGGATACGCGCGCTCAACTCACCCGCGTCGACGGGCTTGGTCACGTAGTCGTCGGCGCCTGCCTCGAGACCGGCGATGACCTCGTGCGACGCCGTCCGCGCGGTGACCATGATGATCGGCAGGTCACCGAGCTCACGGATCCTCGCGCAGACCTGCAACCCGTCCATTCCGGGCAGCATCAGGTCGAGCAGTACGACATCGGGCTCGGGCGTGTGGCTCGCCAGCCTTTCCAGCGCCTGTTCTCCGGTGGCGGCCTCGAGGACCTGGTAGCCCTCGTCGGTGAGCGCGAGCCGCAACGCCCCACGGATCCGCGCGTCGTCCTCGACGAGCAGCAAGGTCGCGATCATCTCGTCATCGCACTCATGGTCGACAACGAGCGTACGCGAGTCGGTGGCGACCTCGGGATTTGCGGCCATGCGTCCGTCCTAGCGCCATGACGTCCGGTCCACCAGCCCGGGCGCGGCCGTTGCGACGAAATGTCAGGCGGTTGTCAGGTTGCCGGGAACTCGCGGGCGGGGGTCCGTTCATGACAGGACGAAGTAGCGCAGCCACAGGTACGGCGCGGCGAGTGCGATCGTGATGACCGTGACGACAGCGCCTTTGCGGGTGAACTCCCAGAAGGAGATCGGCGTGCCGGCGCGGGCGGCGATGCCGAGCACGACGACGTTCGCGCTGGCGCCGACGGCGGTCATGTTGCCGCCGAGGTCCGCGCCGAGGGCGAGCGACCACCACAGGGCTTCGGAGTGCACGGGGTCGGCGATGCTCCGGGAGAGGTCGAGCACCAGCGGGCTCATGGTCGCCACGTAGGGGATGTTGTCGATGACGCCGGACAGCAGCGCGGACACGACGAGGATCAGCATGACCGCGGGCAGGGCGTGGCCGCCGGTGATGTCGGTGGCGGCCTGCGCGAGCCGGGCGATGACGCCGGTCTTGACCAGGGCGCCGATCATGACGAACAGCCCGGCGAAGAACAGCAGGGTCTCCCACTCGACCCCGTCGAGGTAATGCTGAGGCCGGGAGCCGGAGATCAGCACCAGGATCCCGGCGCCGAGCAGCGCGACGACCGACGGCTCGAGGTGCAGCGTGGAGTGGGTGACGAACGCGGTGAGCACCGCCGCCAGCACGATCGCGCACTTGATCAGCAGCCGGGTGTCGCGGATGGCCTCGCGTTCGTTGAGCTCCATCACGTCCGCCACCCGCGCGGGGTCGACGGTGAACGAGCCGCGGAACAGCCACGGCAGCACGAGCGTGAACGCGATCAGCACGATCACGACGATCGGTGCCATGTGGACGAGGAAGTCGTTGAACGTCAGCCCGGCACGGCTGGCGATGATGATGTTCGGTGGGTCGCCGATCAGGGTGGCGGTGCCGCCGATGTTGGAGGCGAGGACCTCCGCGATCAGGAACGGGACCGCGTCGATGCCGAGCCGGTCGCAGACCAGCAGGGTGACTGGGGCGATGAGCAGCACCGTGGTGACGTTGTCGAGGAACGCCGAGGCGACGGCGGTGATCAGGACGAGCAGGATCATGATCCGTAGCGGTGATCCCTTGGCGCGCTTGGCGGCCCAGATCGCCACGTACTCGAACACACCGGTCCGGCGCAGCACCGCGACGATGATCATCATCCCGACCAGCAGGAGGATGACGTCCCAGTCGATGCCGGTGTCGCGGGAGTAGAACACGTCCGCCGCACCGACCACGCCGAACGCGAGGACCAGGCCCGCGCCGGCGAGGGCGGCGGTCATCTTGGGAATCTTCTCGGTGGCGATCAACAGGTACGCCACGACGAACACGACGATCGAGATTCCGGTGGTCATGGCGACCACCGGACCGGGTTCACCCTGGTTGCGCCGACCGCGGCGTCAACGCGAGCTGCAACAGCCGGGAGGCCGTGATGACACCGACCATGTCCTCCCCGCGTACGACGGCGGCCAGCGGGCAGCGCAGCCGGGCCATCACGGCGGCGACCTCGACGATCGTGTCGTCGTGGTTCACCACCGCCAGCTCCGGTGGCGTGTCCGGAAGGAGCGCGTCGACGGTCTTGCCGCGCAGCTTGTCGGCGACCCGGTCGGCCATCGACTCCGACAGCACCCCGGCCAGCGACGGGTCGTCCTGCACATAGCTCGGCACGAGAATCCGCACCACCTGCGAGGCCGGCAGGATCGACACCGGCCTGCCCCGGGTATCGGTGACGACCAGGCCCGGCAGCCGTTGCTCCGCCAGCAGGGTGACGGCCTCCCACGCGTCGGACTCCGTGCCGACGACGGGGAAGTCCTCTGCCATCTCGTCCGCATGCACGCTCGCAGCGTACGGCGGTGTGACCGGTTGCGCGTGTCGCGGGCATCGAACTCCTGGGTCGGCGGGTCTCCGCCCCGGCCGGGGCGGTCGCCGACCAGACTTCCCGGCACGCCCTCATCAACATGGCGCAAGGACTGGCGCGACGCAAACCGGTGGGCAGTGGTGTGCGGTACACCACGGCGTTCGGACCGTCCTCACCGTTCCTCACCGTCAGAACAAGGTCACCCAGTAGTCCCAGAACGCCTCGAGCACGAGCCCGGCGATGATCACGTACCAGATGGCGAGCACCGCCGAATGCATCCGCGCGAGCGAGTCACCGACTGCTCGCGTGCGATCACCGGATCGCAGCGTGTCGAGAGTCGTGTACCAGAAGATCGCGATGGTCGCGACCCACACCACCATGCAGTACGGGCACAGGGCGTGGATGTCGTACAGGCTCGCCGCGATCAACCAATGTACGAAGAGGACTCCGAGGGTGGCACCGGCCTGCGTGCCGAGGCGGAACCATCGCGGCGGCACGAATCCGGCCAGCCGCGCGACGCCGACCGAGATGACGACAGCGAAGGCGGCGATCCCCAGCAGGGGGTTGGGGAAGCCGAACGCCTCGGCCTGACTGCTGTCCATCACCGATCCACACGAGATGACCGGGTTGATCGAACAGGCGGGCACGTAGCCGGGATCGCGCAGGGTGGCGATCTTCTCGAGAGTGAGGGCCGCGGCCGCCATCAGCCCGGCCGTACCCGCCGCGAGATACAGCCAGCCGAGCGCACGCCCGTGCGTCCGGCCTGTCGTCGGGTCACTCGGCGCCGTCGCTGTCGCGGAGGTCATTCCCCGAGTCCGTCGGTCACCAGATCGCGGAGCTGTCGATCGACGTCGGCGAACTGGTCGCCGCTGGGCTCGAACCGCTCGCCGTTGACGAAGATCGTCGGGGTGCTGCGCACGCCGGACTTCTGGCCTGCGGCCAGGTCCTCGTCGATGCGGTGCTGCACGTCGGCGGCGGACATGTCGTCATGGAAGCGGTCGATGTCCAGGCCGATCGTGGTGGCGTACTGATCGAATGCGGTGGCGGCTCGCGCCTGGTCGTCGCTGACCTGCCGGCCGTCGGGGTCGACGGCCCAGTCCCGGTAGTGGTCGTACAGCGCGTGATACATCTCCCGGTAGCGGCCCTGTTTCGCAGCCGCCTCGGCGACCCGTGCGGCGGTGACCGCGAGCGGGTGCACGTCGAGCGGGAAGTTCCGGGTGACGAACGTGATCCGGCCCGCGTAGTCGGTTTCGAGCCGCTTGGTGATGTTCGCATAGTACGCGGCGCAGGCCGGGCACTGGTAGTCGAGGAACTCGACGATCGTGACCCGCTGGTCGCCGGCTTCCAGAACGGTGTTGCGATCGGGCCCGTTCCGTAGTTCCGCCGCGATGTCAGCGGAGCCCGGTGCGGCATCGCCGGACCGGCTGAGCAGCAGTGCGCCGCCGATGACCACCACCGCCACCACCACGATCGTGATGGTGATGATCACGTTAGGCGACAAGCCTCGTCGGACAGACGTCCCGTTACGCCGCTGCCGGCTCATGTGGTTCGCCTCCTTTCTGGACTGTCTGATACTCACTGAGTCCTCATGTATCCGAGTCCTCATGTATGCGTAGACCAAATATTGCACAAGGCATATATCGACGTGGAACCGCCACACGGATCCGCTCACGCTCGTAAGGCGGACGGTGGCCGGCACCAGCGACAGCGAGGAGGACGTCGAGCAGGACGACCCGGCTCCAGTCCCCGGCGGCCTGACCGGCCGCAGGGCGAACATCCTGGTCGGTGACCGGGTGCGGTAGAAATATCACTCATGGCGAAGTCGCGTACTGAGCGGTCGGAGAGCTCGGCCAACCCCGACGACCACGTCGACGCGGTGACCGACGCGGTCCTGACCGCATCGCGGCTGCTGGTGGCGGTGTCCGCGCGGTCGATCGCCGCGGTCGACGACTCGATCTCGCTCGCTCAGTTCCGACTGCTGGTCGTGCTGTTCTCGCGGGGGCAGCAGAAGGTCACCACGCTGGCCGAGGCGTTGGGGGTGAACCCGTCTTCCGCCACCCGCGCGATCGACCGGCTGCTCGACGCGGGTCTGGTGGACCGTCAGCCCAACCCGATGTCGCGCCGTGAGATGCAGGTCAGCCTGACCCGGGCGGGGCAACGTGTGGTCCGCAACGCCACCCGGCGCAGGCGCGAGGAGATCGCCGCGATCGTCGAGAGGATGCCGGCCACCCATCAGCGTGGCCTGGTCCGGGCGTTGAACGCGTTCAGCCAGGCCGGCGGGGAACCGTCGGCCGATGTGTCGCCGTACGAGGCAGCCGACACGGGCTGGGCGTGACCTCCTACTTTGCGATTGCCTGACAGTCGCGTCGCGACGGCACCATTCGCCGCCGCGCGGACGACAATCGGACAAAACACGTTCGCCATGTCAGGTAGGAGTGCGATGCGCAACGGCACCACCACCCAGCCGGCCGGGGCGCCGGGCCGGGAACACGTGACCACGCTCGTCGCCCTCGAGGTGCTCCTCCTGTGGCCGCGTGGCATCGGCCCGGTGGCCACCGTCGAGGAGGCCGGCCTCTGGCCGGTGTTCGTCCTGGTCGTGGGGGAGCGGCCGCAGCCGGGGTCGCCGTCGGCGACCGCTCTGTTCGACCTGGTGGACCGACCCAGGCAGGGCAGTGAGATGGCCGTCGTGGCCGCCCGGTGCCGGTGGTCGATCCTCGACCCGCGCAACGCCCTGCTCAAGATCGCCGTGGACGCCGAGGCCCCGGAGCGCTTCGCGGTGGACATCCTCGTCCCCGCGCGGCAGGTGCTGGGGGTCCTCGACGTGGTCGCCCGAGGCGCGACCATCGGCATCACGACCAGCCGTCATGTCGGCCGCCTGTCCGGCCGGGTGGACATCCGCCAGGCGCTGCACGAGGTCGTCCTGCTCAGCTGCGAGCCATCCACCGAACTGGCCACCCTCGCCGACCTGCTGCGCAGCGCTACGCCGACCAGTGACTGATCTCCGCCGACGAGGCGACCGCGCCGCTTTGTCCATAGTGGACGCTAGACGTGCCTCCACGTAGGCAGGGTCGATTGTCAGGCAGTCGTCAGGTTGATCAACGCCATCGCGGCAGATGATGGCGGGGGAGCCGATCGAGGGGACACGAAGCGAACCGATGTACCGCTACGAGCAGCATTGTCCGGTCGCCCGGGCCGCCGAGGTGATCGGCGAGCCGTGGACACTGCTCGTCGTTCGCGAGCTCCTGCGAGGTGCGCAACGGCGCGGCGAGATCGCGAAGGGCCTGCCGAAGATGTCCGCGTCGTTGCTCGGCCGGCGCCTGCGCACGCTGGAGGAGCACGGCCTGGTCACCACCTTGCCCGGCGACGGGGGCGAAAGGCGTTTCCGGCTCACGGCCGCCGGCGCCGAGCTGCGGCCGATCGTCGAGCAGCTGGGTCGCTGGGGGCAACGATGGCTGGACAGCCCGCGGCTCGGTGACCTCGACGCGGAGCTGCTCGTCTTCGACATCTGCCGGGAGCTCGACCGGGCCCGGCTGCCGGCCCGCCCACTCACGGTCGAGGTCGACTTTTCCGACGCACCGCCGCCCCGCCGGTGGTGGCTGACCCTGTCGGCGAGCGAGGTCCGCGCCCGCCGCAGCGACCTGGCCACGGGTGCCGCGGTCCGGCTGAGCTGCACGCTCGGTGCACTCGCCGGCGTCTGGCTCGGCCACCTCAGCTGGCTGCAGGCGGTTCGCGACCAGGCGATCATGCTCGCCGGTGAGGGCCCCGCCGTCCGATCCCTGATCGAGTGCTTCGGAGCCAGCCGCTACGCGACGGTGCCGCGCGCCTCGAAGCCGGCCGGCGTGTCGACGGGAACCCACCCGTGACCACGATGGACGGCGAAGACACCTCGACGTTGGTAATACCGACCGAGGACGACCCGCCGGCGGCGGTCATCGCCGCGTGGGTGGCATGCGCGCTGCGAGAGCTGCCCGCACCTGCCCGGCTGCGCGCCGGGCTGGTCGCGCGAGAGCTCGTCGCCGGTGCGCGCGGCAGGCACGCGGCACCGTACGTCGTCCAGCTCGCCGTTCTCGATCGTCGCCGCGTTCTCGCCATCTCGGTGGAGGACTGCAGTCCCGCGCCTGCCGGTGGTGCACACGCGGCGGAGCCGGGCCTGGTGGTGGTCGCCGCGCTGTCCACGCGATGGGGTGTGGAGCAACGCAGCCTGGCCAGAACGACGTGGGCCGAGCTGGACGGGGACGGTCCGGAGATCCGCATCTCGTCGCCGGCCCAGCCCCTGCCGAGGCCGATGCGGCGGAGCGCGCCGTGACCCCCGACCGGACGGGGTCGGCGCACGTTCTCGGTGAGGTCAGCTTCGCCGGTGTCGACCCGGATTTCCTCACCGAGGTGCGGTCCTGGGTCGAGGCGCCGCTACGCGGGTGCACCGAGGGCGCGGTGCTCGGCGCGGCCGTCGTCCTCGGTGAGCTGGTGACCAACGCCTTCCGCCACGCCAGGCCACCGTTCGCGGTCCGGCTGATCCTTCCGCGGTCCGGCAGCGTCGTCAGGCTGGAGGTACGTGACGGCATGCCATCACCGACCGCCGGCTGGCCGCTGGGCAAGGGGCTGCGCGTCGTGCGCACGCTGTGCCCGGACTGGGGAGTCGAGCACCAGGTGGACGGGAAGGCGGTGTGGGCCGAGCTCCCACTTCTCACGAGGCCAACCGGTGGCTGACGCCTCGCCACGGCTGGGAACACCGCTGCGAACACCGGCATGAAGTGGCTGCCGGCCGTGGTGGTCGTCGTCGCCCTGATCGTGTTCGGCGCGGCGCCCAGCGCGTGGGCGCAGACCGGGGTCACGGGCAGCAGCCCCGCGGAAGGCACAGCGCTCGCGGACGCACCGGAGCAGGTCACGCTGACCTTCAGCGAACCCGTCGACCCCGATCTCGCCGTGGTGTCGGTCATCGGCGCCGACGGCGTCTTCTGGCGGGTCGGGGCGATCACGGCTACCGACCGCACACTGACCATGCCGGTGACCCCGGCCGGACCGGCCGGGACGTGCCGGATCAGCTACACGATCGCATCCTTCGGTGGCGACCCGCTGGACGGTGCGGTGACGTTCACCCTCACCACCCCGGTGCCCGGTGCGACGACGACCCCACCGCTGGGTGCGGCCGAACCCGCACCCGACCCCATCACCGGCGAGCCCGCCAGTTCCGGGGGTGGCGTGCCCGGGTGGGTGTGGGGCGAGCTGGCCGTGGTCGCGGCCGGTGTCGCGGCGGGCGCCAGGTTCTCACGGCGCCGGTCACGTGGCCGAGCGTGATCGTCCACAGTAGCCGGTTTGCGTCTTCCGCACCTTTACGGCATGTTGATGGTGGTGCGCCGGGAAGTCTGGTCGGCACCCGCTCCGGCCGGAGCGGGTTTTCACATTCTCGATCAGACGGAGCGTGGCGGGCTTGGGCACCTGGACAGCGATCGCAGTGTTCGTGGCCGCCTACGTGCTCATCGCCACCGAGCGGGTACACAAGACGGCGGCCGCGCTGGGCGGCGCCGCTCTTGTCCTCGGGCTGGGCGTGGTCGGCTCCACGGAGGCGTTCTACTCCCACGACACCGGCATCGACTGGGACGTCATCTTCCTGCTGCTCGGCATGATGATCATCGTCGGTGTCCTGCGGCGGACCGGCGTGTTCGAGTACACCGCGGTCTGGGCCGCGAAGCGCGCCAAGGGATCACCACTGCGCGTGATGATCCTCCTGGTCCTGATCACTGCGGTGGCCTCCGCGCTGCTCGACAATGTCACCACGGTGCTGCTCATCGCCCCGGTCACCTTGCTGGTCTGCGACCGCCTGGCGATCAACCCCGTCCCGTTCCTGATCGCGGAGGTCCTCGCGTCCAACATCGGCGGCGCCGCGACGCTGATCGGGGACCCGCCGAACATCATCATCGGCAGCCGTGCCGGGCTGACGTTCAACGACTTCCTCGTCCACATGGCACCGATCGTCGTGATCGTGCTGATCGCGTTCACGCTCGTGCTGCCGTGGCTGTTCCGGGGCTCGTTCACCGTCGACCCCGAGCGGGTGGCGGACGTGATGGAGCTCAACGAACGCGAGGCCATCCAGGACACCGGGCTGCTGATCAAGTGCGCGGTCGTGCTGGCGGCGGTCTTCGCCGCGTTCGTCGCCCACCCGGTCCTGCACATCGCGCCGTCGGTCGTCGCGCTCCTGGGCGCCGGCGTGCTGGTGCTGATCTCGCGCAGCGAGCCGAGGCACTATCTCGCGGCGGTGGAGTGGGAGACCCTGCTGTTCTTCGCCGGCCTGTTCATCATGGTCGGCGCCCTGGTGCACACCGGTGTCATCGGCAACCTGGCCGGGCTGGTCACCGATGCCACCGGCGGCAACGCGCTGCTGGCCGTGATGCTCGTCCTCGTCGTGTCCGCGCTGCTGTCCGGGATCATCGACAACATCCCGTACGTGGCGACGATGAGCCCGCTGGTACTCGAGCTGTCCAGCACGATCACCAACCCGGTCCACGCCGAGGCCCTGTGGTGGTCCCTCGCCCTCGGGGCCGACTTCGGCGGCAACCTCACCGCGGTCGGCGCCAGCGCCAACGTCGTGGTCATCGGCATCGCCAAGCGTGCCGGCACCCCGATCTCGTTCTGGGAGTTCACCAGGAAGGGAGCCGTCGTCACCCTGTTCACCGTCGCGCTGGCCGCCCCGTACCTGTGGCTGCGCTACTTCGTGCTCGCCTGACAGGGGAACGGAGCATCGATGCCGCCACCTGATCGCCACCGCGGAACACCGAGCCCGGCCGCGGAATGGTTCGCCGACCTGCAACGAAAGGCGCGGACGCGCCGCTGGCTCGTGGCCGTCGCGGTGGGCGCCGCCACCGGCATGTTCGCCAACCTCGTGCTCGACTGGCCGATCACACTGCTCGTCGCGTTCCTGACCGCGGTCGCCCTGCTGTCGTGGGACAGCCGCTACGGCACACTCGCCGGCTGGTGGCCCACGGAGCAGAGCCCGCACCGCCTGGCCGCGACAGCGGCGCGCCTGGAACGGCACGGCTGGCACATCCTGGCCCTCACCGGTGCCACACCAGGGAGCATCTATCTGGTCATCGGTCCCGGTGGCGCGTTCGTCGTCCAGCACGAGTCCTGGCGCCTCACCACCAGCCCGGGCAGCGGGTTGCTTCTCATCGACGGCCATCCTGCCATCCGGCGGATCAAGCCACTGCTCGCCGCGGCCACGACCGTCGAGATGGCACTGTCCGGGTCCGCCGTACAGGCTGTTCGCTGCGTCCTGGCCGTCGAGGCGCTCGACGAGCCGCACGTCATCGCCGACGTCGCCATCGTGCCCGCGGCCGGCCTGGCCAGGCTGCTCCGCCGCGGCGACATCGTGCTCACCGAGCCCGAAGTCGCTGCCACGGTCTCGGCCGCACGCAGGTTGTGCACGGACCCGTCCGGCGCGGAATGAACGTGCGCCCGTGATCTGGTGGACGAAACCTGGACGCGACGCGGTGACCTCATCCGAGCCATCGGGAGCATATTGAGCCGCCACGGACCTTCGAGGTGGTCACCGATCCAGAGGTACGCAGACGGATCCAGGCGGCGGCCAAGGAGGAGGTCCGACCCTCCTACTGATGGCCGGGTGCGCGAGGAATGGCTCCGGCTTTGCGGTCACGTCCGCCGTGGTGAACAGACCCTCGACCCGGCGGCGTGGCGAATTGCCGCAACAGGTTGGCGTAGACAGCCAGCGCCCGGACACGACGACATCCCACCTCAGAGGTGCCAACCCCTTCCGGCGAAGTCCCGGAAGAAGCGGCGTGTCATGTCAGTTCCCGCCTACTCGTAGTGAATTCAACGGCCAGAGCCAGAACCCTCCACCTACCGCGGTCCCGGTAGCCGGCTGACACGGCGGTGCGGCCGGTTCAGTCCACGCCCGAGCCGGTGCCGGTGCCGGTACACGCGCCCGAGTTCACGGTCGTGTCCGCGCCGGCGGCGAAGGTGCCGCACACCTGTACCGGAGCGGCGTGGTCGGTTCTCGTCACCGCCGCCCTCCTCGCGGTGCTGCTGATCATCTTCCTGGTGCAGAACATCCGAAGCACTGAGATCTCGTTCCTGTGGATGACCACCAGCACCCCGTCGCCGTCGCATTGCTGATCGCCGCGGTC
The DNA here is from genome assembly GCA_963841395.1 of uncultured Actinomycetota bacterium. Lineage (GTDB taxonomy): Bacteria > Actinomycetota > Actinomycetes > Mycobacteriales > Pseudonocardiaceae > Actinophytocola. The sequence goes on along the minus strand of CAWJCX010000050.1, from coordinate 8,941 downwards.
GGCTCTGTGCGGGCGGATGCTGTTCATCGACGCGATCCAGGTGAAGATCCCCGATGGGGCAGGTCACCAAGTAGCTCACCCTCTGGCTTTGAGAACACCTAGGGCGCGGAAACGAGTAGCCGGACGGCGAGGATGATGATGACGCCGTTGCCGACCAGTGCGGTCAGTAGTCGGCCTCGTTTGCCGGTGAGTGCGCGGCCGATGATCGCACCGCCGAGCGCGAGGACGGCTTGCCAGCTTGCCGACGCTGCGAAAGCGGCCAGGACGAAGACCGCGCCTCGCATCGGGGACCAGACTTGTTGTTGGCCGAGGACCAATGCTGAGAAGTACACGATCGTGAGTGGGTTCACGATAGTGAGGCCGAGGAGTTCGAGGTAGGCCCGTAGCGGTTTCTTTGCGCGGCTGCCGTCGATGCTCTCGGGGGTGCTGGGTCCGCGCAGGGTGCCGAGGATCCCTTTGACAGCGATGAGGACGAGGATGGTGGCGGCGGCCCATTGAATGGGTCGGGTCGCTGGTCGTAGCAGGGTGATCAGGGCGGCTCCGGCGAGCGCTGCGAGCAGTGCGTACAGGCCGTCGGCCGTGGCTGTCCCCATCGCCCCGGCGAGGCCGGTGCGCAGTGACGTCTGCGCCGACAGCATGACGATCAGCACGGACATGCCGCCGACAGGTATCGCGATCCCGTACCCGGCAAAGAGACCAGCGATGACCGCATCTGTCACGGCGGCCTCCTCCGAGTTGGTGAGCACCTGTATGAAACAAGCGACAGTGCCGAGACCGCAACCGGAATTCCACCCGATCCGTGTCGTGGGCGCCGGGTCATCGCGAAGGGCGACTAGCGGTGCGTGGCATCGAATAGCTGTGTCGGCGGGGTGAGATCTTCTCGATCTCAGCTTGTGCGCCTGCGCACTCATCGAAGGTGACTGCGGTGAAGTTGTCCAACCACATTCGGATCCGTGCTTGGACGTCGAGTGTGAGGGGATCGGTCAGCGACTGCATTCGGGCAAACTCGCGCAGGGTGTGGAAGACAAGGCTTCCCGGCATCGGGACCAGCATGTTGCCTTGCAGCACGATCACTCGGTCGGCGAACATGTCGCTGATCTGTTGGGCGACCGCAACGCTGTGCGCCAGGGTCGCCTTGGTCTCTCCTTGTGAGCCGAGAATGATGCCGAGCTCGATCCGGAAGTCGTAGCTGGAGCGCAGCAGGTCGAGTCGTTCCCAGAACCTGTTTGCCGAGTACCCTTTTTCCAAGAAGGTCAGACTGCTGTCGCTGGTGCCGTCGAGTCCCATATAGACGCTCCAGCAACCCATCACTTGAAGAGCATCGAGCATCGCCGGGGTCATGTCGGCAATGCTGAGATAGCCAGAATAGGTGGTGTCACGGTACTTCTCGGGCCGATGTTGGATCAGCCGGCCCAGTAATTTCGGAGTCAGACTGTCGCCCCAATCCTTGATGGACCTGAGGGGTTCACCGAACTTCCGTCGCACAAGGGTGTCCAGTCGAGCGAACCGATCCCAGAACTCCTCTGCCGACCGGGGAACCATCTTCTGCGTCGGGATTGCGCAGAAGCTGCAGCCCCGGATGAGTTCCCCTTCCCGGTACACGCGATGTGGGCACCCGTCATGGCTGAGTCCGCTGTAGGTCGGAGCCTGGTACGGATAGTCCGGCCGCTCTAGTTGCAGCTGGACGTAGTCGAAGATCTCCTCGTATACCTCGAACGGCAACTCGTCCAGATATTCGTCTTGGGATGGTTTGCCCCGGACGACGCGGGAGCGCTTCATGCGCGCGCCCTTGCCCGTGCCGGAGCGGTAGGTCAGGTTGGGGATCTGTGACCACTCGACACCGAGAAGTGTGGCCTCCAGCGTGTATTCGCCCACGTCGGTGCACGCGCCGACAAGTATGTCCTCGTCGACGTCATACAGGGGTTCCAAGTACTGCGTGGCACCGAAGATGGCCGCTGCGCCGCCGAAGACGATCCGTCGGCAACCGGTTTCCACAGCCAGGCGTGCGAGTTCGGTACTGGCTGACCGGGTGTGGTCGGCCATGGTGTGCAGGCCGATCAGATCGAAGCCACCGGCACCGACCACCTCCCGGCACTCGCGCATCGAACGGTAGTTGCCGTCACAGATCCGAACTGTCACCGCGGCGCCGAACCTCTTGAAGAGGAAGGAAGTCAGCTGCAACAGTCCTTCCTGCCAGAAGAAGTCGTTGATGTAGCCGTAGCCGTACTCCTGCGGTGGCACAACGAACAGCACCGACATCGACTTCATAGGTCTGTCACCGTGTCCGCGCCGGCTGGAACATCGGCAGCGGGCTGACATCATCGTTGAGAGTGCCGGCTGAAATCTCCAGCGTCGGGAAGTGCGCTCGATCAAACACCTCGTGCAGGCTGGAGGTGCATTGCGGCGGTACGGCGACCATGACGCCGAGCTCGTCTGGTGTCGACTTCGCGGCGATGAATCGGAAGCTCTCATGCGGCTTCAGCTCGACCACCGTCCAGCGCTGCCCGACCTCGGAGTCACCGTGCCGGCAGTGGTAGATCTTCGTGGACTGCTCGGAGCGGTTGAGTACGCGGACGTGCAACGCCCGCACGTCGCCATGCCAGTCGAAGCTCGCGACATCGAACTTATGCCCGGTGGGCAGGTCGGGAACCTGCTCACGTCCTTTCACATCGGGGATGCGGCGGAAGTTCGCGTCAGCGCCGCACGATGTGCAGATCCCGGCTGTGCTTACGCCGACGGTGTCGGCGTTGAGCCCGTACCGGGTGACCTGGAGCTGGCCGCAATGCCGGCACCAGGTCTTGGTGGCCTCGGTGTCATACACGTTGCCGAGGTACACATGGTGCAGTCCCATGTCCAGCGCAGTCTGCCTGGCGCGCTCGAGACGGTCGATGGGCGTGCGAATGGTGTTGGTCATCTTGTAGTCGGGGTGGAACCGTACGAAGTGGGTCGGCACCTCCGGGCCCAGTTTCTCGCCGACAAAGGTGGCCAGACTCCGCGCAGTTTGCTCGTTGTCGCTGAGGTCGGTGACCATCAGCGTCGACACCTCGACGTGCTTGCCGGCCCGGTATACCTGTTCGGTGCCCTCCAGCACCGGTTCCAACCATCCCTTGGTGATCTTGCGATAATACTTGGGGTCCATCGATTTGATCGAGATCGAGAAGATGTCGATCACCGGAATCAGTTCCTCGATGGCCTCGGCCGAGATGAAGAACGCCGACTTGTAGAGGTTGACGATCCCCGCCTGCTTGGCCAGCGCCGCAGTCTCGGTGACGAACTCATGCCACACCACCGGATCGTTGTAGGTCCAGGAGATCACCGGGATACCGTGACGGACGGCGATGTCCACCACCTCTTCCGGCGTGTAGTAGTAGACGTCCTTATCCTCGACGTAGCGAGCTTGCGACGTCTTCCAGTTGTGGCAGTAGTCGCAGTTCAACATGCAGCCGATGTTGCCCATGGACAGGATGGGCGCGCCAGGTTCGTAATGGAAGACGGCCTCGGTCTCGATGGTCTCCTCGGTCGCATGCACCGAGCGACCGTAATTCAGGCTCATCAGTCTGCCGCCGCGGTTTGCGCGGACCATGCAGAACCCATGCTGGCCGGGACGAATCCGGCAGTTTCGTGGGCTCAGGTGACAGCGGACGACGTCGTTTTCGAGACGTTCCTCCAAGTTCGCCGGGTATGCCTTGTCTCGCCATGCTTGTGTCATGGACAACTCTCTATTCGGGTCGTTCCACAGGCACACGTGCGGTCGCCGTGCCGGCGGATGGGTTGGGGAGTTCGGACGAGGACGTCGCCGTCCTGCACCAGGTACCTGTTCCGCGGTAGCGCTGGATCAGGTGGTGGGATTGCTGAGCGGCAATGACGCTACGTGCTGGTGATCGACACCCATCGACCCGAGCGGAGCTGCGCCACCGGGCGTGCCGAGCTGCGTAGTTTCAGTGAAGAACTCGGCGTTCACCCGCACATAATGTGCGAATTCTGGTGGTACTTCGTCCTCGGGAAAGATCGCTTCGACTGGACATACCGGCTCACAGGCATGACAGTCGATGCATTCATCAGGATGGATGTAGAGGACACGGTCGCCCTCATAAATGCAGTCCACCGGACAGACGTCGATACAGCCCTTGTCTTTGACGTCGACACATGGCTCCGTGATCACATATGTCACGATCTTCGCGCCCCCAGCAAGCGTTCGCGGTCTCTCCTGTGCTCCGGGAATCGTCGTCGAGTTTCACATCCCCAGGCCCAAACGACGTTACAACTACGATCATGGAACGACTAGACACACCACCCAAACGGCCCAGTCCGCTACAACGCGAAACAATGTCCACTATCGACGGAACTCCCGAGGAAGCATTGCCGTACGCCAGTGTCTCCATGTATATGTCGGAACACGATCCGGTGCGGTTGTCGGGTGACCAATACGCCCGTGTTCGTTCGAAGTCATTGAAACAACGCGTACTCCGCCGCACGCAGATCTATCGCGGCTTTCCGCTACGGCCCCGGCTCTTGTTTTTTGGGCGGGGCCGATCAGCGAATTCCGCGGCAACACCCGTTCTCGTTTCGAATTCGACCAGCCCGCGCACAAACGGGTCTCCAGCAGCAGCCGCTGCTGCGTGTCCATGGTGAGCGCCTCGCGCAGCGAGATGCCGACGAAGCCGGGATCGAACTGGGTAACCTTCGCGACGAACCGGACCTGTGCCGCGGCGGTGTTGCTGACCGGATCGCGCTCAACAGTCTGTTCGGCTGGTGGTCGGCTCATGGTGGGGCACGACGTACGCCGAGGCGCCGGGCGGATGGTCAGCCAGCAGGGACAGCACCTCCCGCTCCGACGTCCTCGGACAGGACGTCGGCCGAGTCACGGCAGCAGCGCGTGGCCCCCCATCGTCTGGGTGATGTGGAGCCTCGGTGGTGGTCAAGCCGGTGTGACGGAGTCGTGTGAAGGCTGCGTGAATGCTGACGTGTGGCACAACCGGACGCCGCAGAGTCGTCTCGGTCTCGGTCACGTCGCGCGTTCGCGTACGACTCGGGCGATGTCCATGCGCCGGATCGCGCGGGTCGCGGGCCATTGCGACAGCATTGCCGCGGCCAGCACGCCGATGGCGGCCGCGGGCAGTGCCCACCATGCGAGGCGCAGGTCGAAATGGAACAGGTCACTGCTGAACGAGTCGAGGAAGCCGCGCGCGGCGAGCACGCCGAGCGCCAGGCCCAGCGGGACGCCGAGGATCGTGGCGACGAGGTTCTCCGTCGCCAGTGTGCCCGCGACCCGGCGCAGCGGAACGCCCGCGGTCCGCAACGTCGCCAGTTCGTTGGTCCGCTCGACGACGTTGACGGCCATGGTCACGTAGATGACCGCGAAGGCGAGGATGCCGCCCAGCACGATCATGATGCCGATGAACGCCCACAGCAGTCCGAGGTACTGGTCGACGGACGCGACGACCGCGTGCGAGTCGGCGTAGGCGAGGACGCCGGGCAAGCGGGTGATGCGCTGGCGCATGGTGTCGCGGTCCACACCGGCGGCGAAGCGGATCAGGTAGGTGGTGGTTCCGGCGCCGGGTGACACTCGTGCGGCGAGGTCGTCGGTCGCGTAGATGGCGGTGCCCATCGGCTCGTCGAGCAGGCCGGCGAGCCGTACGCGGGTGGCGCCGTGTTCGGTGCGGAGCGTGATCGTGTCGCCGACGGTGACGTCGAGCTGGTCGGCGAGGCCGGCGCCGGCGAGCACCCCGTCGGGCGGCAGGTCGGTCCATTCGCCGCCGGTGGTGCGGAACCGGTGCATCGAGGTGCCGGGGACGAACCCGTTGAGCGTGGTGGCGTAGCTGTGCGCGCCGTGTACCGCGGTCACCGGTCCGGTCCGCGTCGGCTCGACCGCGGCGACGCCGTCGACGGAACGCAGCTGCGCGGTGACCGCGTCGTCGGCCGCGTCGTCGGAGGTGCCGTTCGAGTGTCGTCCGAAGCGGCGGTGACCGTCGCGTCCTGGCGCTGGATCTGGGAGAACTGCTCGTCCAGCGCATCCGAGAGGCTGGTCAGCATGCCGACCGAGGCGAGGACCAGGATCAGCGCCAGCACGGTGCCGAGCATCGTCGCCGCGGTGCGCCGCCGGCTGCGGAACACGTCGCGCAACGCCATCCGCGTGGTCACCGGGAGCCGGGCGAAGCGGCCCACGAAACGGCTCCACCGGCCGGGTGGCCGGGTCACCGTCGAGTTGCGCATCGCCTCGGCCGGCACGGTTCGCGCCGCGCTCAATGCGGGCGCGGCAGCCCCGCCGAGACCGACGACCGCGCCGAACACCAGGCCGACGACCGCGAGCCCGGGATGCCCGCTGACGATGGTGTCCGGGATGCCGAGCGCGCTGGTGTAGCCACGGGTGAGCAGGCCCGTGGCGAGCACGCCGAGCACCACCCCGCGACGGCACCGATCAGCCCGATCAGCAGTGCCCTGCAGCAGGTAGTGCCGGACGAGTCTGCCGCGGCGTGCACCGGAGGCCATGAGCGTGCCGATGATCGGCCGCTCGGCGAGCACCCGCCGGGCGAGCAGGACGTACGACGCGACCGCGGCCGCGGTGAGGAACAGCAAGGGAAATGCCACCGACAGCTCGTCGAACCCGGCCAGGTCCTCGTGCAGCGAGGCGTTGGAGGGTTGGTCGGCGCGGGTGGTGACGTCGACCGCGCCGGCGTTCCGCATCGCCCGCGCGACGGCGTCGGTGCGCTGCCCGGAGGCGGCGGGCGGGAGCCTGACCAGGGTCTGGTCGGGACCGCGTTCCCGACCACTGCTCGACGAGCTGCTGCGGCGCGAACAGCACCGCGAAGGCGTGCGGGTCGCTGAGCACCTCCTGGCGGCTGCGGGCCGGCCACAGGTACTCGGCGGACACCACCACCCCGCGCACCGTGACCTCGTGCCACCCGGCGGCGAACACGCGCAGCCGGTCGCCGGCGTGCAGGCCGAACGTGTCCGCCGCATGCCGCTCGACCAGCACCCCGTCGGGCGCCGCCGGGCTCAGGTAGTCGCCCTCGCGCACGTCCACGTCGTCGACGGCCGGCCGCGTCGTGTCGGGCAGCCCGACCACCCGCCCGAGCAGTTTCGTGCCGCCGATCAGCAGCGGTGGGTCGACCTGGGTGCGGGTGGTCGTGTCGGCGGCACCGGCTGCCCGAGCGGCGGCGGCCACGCGCGCGGGGTCACCGCCGGTGGCGACCAGGTCGGCGAAGTGCAGCCGGTCGTAGGTGTGCGCGTAGGAGCCGCTGAGGTTGCCGAACGCGCCGGCGCTGGCGATGTACAGCGCGACGCCGAGCAGGATCGTGACGGCCACGGCCACCACCTGGGCGCGTTGACGCCGCAGGTCGCGGACCGCTTTGTGGGTGATGGCGCGCATGGCGCTCACCACGTCACGTCCGCGGCGTCGGCGGGCTCGTCGTTGCCCCGCACGGCGGTGATCCGGCCGTCCACGACGGTGATCACCCGGTCGGCGATCTGCGCGACCGACGCGTTGTGGGTAACGATGATGACGGTGCGCCCTTCCCGGTGCAGCGTCTGCAGCAGCGTCAGGATCTGCCGGCCGGTCGCCAGGTCGAGCGCACCGGTCGGCTCGTCGGCGAGCAGGATGTCCGGCTCGGTCGCGAGCGCGCGGGCGAGCGCGACACGCTGCTGCTGGCCGCCGGAGAGCTGCGCGGGGAAGTTGTCCGCGCGGTCGGCGAGCCCGACCGCGTCCAGCAGCGCCGGTATGCGTTTCCGGTCGCCCTTGCCGGTCAACTCGACGATCACCTCGACGTTCTCCCGCGCGGTCAGCGTCGGGATCAGGTTGAAGAACTGGAACACGAAGCCGATGTGGTCGCGGCGGAACCCGGACAGGTCCGCCGGGCTGCGCCCGGAGATGTCCTCGCCCGCGACGGTCACCTGACCCTCGGTGGTGGACTCGATCCCGCCGATGACGTTGACCAGCGTCGTCTTCCCCGACCCGCTCGGCCCGAGCACGACGACCAGCTCACCCGAGCCGATGTCGAGGTCGATGTCCCGCAGCGCGTGCACGGCGGCTTCGCCGGTGCCGTACACCTTCGTCACGGCGCGCAGTGCGATGCCGTGCCTTTCGCCAAGCCGGTGTGCGGTGTCGCTTGCGACAGTCATCGTTCCTCCTTGTGGAAGACGCCCTCGGTGTATGCCGAGGAGCACGTCGCCGGCCCAGCGCCGGAACCCGTCCTCGCTAAGTGGGTCGACGCCCAGCACCTCGGCGAGGTGGTCGCGGAACAGGACGACCGCGAGGTCGTTGATCATGAGAAACGCGGCCCGGACCGCTGGGTCGGCCGTGTGCCGCATGACGCCCGGCGGCAACCAGCTCGTCGATCATCGCGGCGCTCATGTCGAACACGCGGCGGAACAGCGCCCGGCCGGCCGCGTCACCGGACAGCAGCAGCCGCCGCAGGTACGCCGGCACCGTCGAGTCCTCCGGCAGGTGGGTGCGCATCAGCTCGGCGAAGCCCGCCAGGGCCTGTGGCCCGCCGTCGGTCAGCGGGGCCGGATCTTCGGTGACGCTCGTGAGCATCGTGTCGAACAACGCGGCCACGTGGTCGTCCACTGCGTCCCGCAGGCCCTGTTTGGAGCCGTAGTGGTGCAGCACCAACGCGGGTGAGACCTCCGCCGCGGCGGCGATCTGCCGGATCGTCACCGCGTCCGGCCCGTGCCGGGCGAACAGCGCCAGCGCCCGGTCGCGGATGACGGCACGCGCGGTCAGATCCCCATCTAAACACTTGTTCAGTGTACTGACCCTATGTTCAGTCCGCACGCCGGGTGGGGCTGCGCGGTCGACTGTCGCGGCCCCGCCGGGCTTACCGAACGACGGTCAGCGAGCTTCCGGTGCCGTCGAAATGTTGTTCGGGGAGCCGTCAGCGGTGGGGGTCGGCGAGCACGCTGGTGCACATCAGCACCACGCATGATCGGACTCGACGTCCTA
>CAWJCX010000049.1:0-349858 GCA_963841395.1 uncultured Actinomycetota bacterium | reverse complement strand
GCAACATACTTGCAGAGACCGGCAGCGCCGACAACCGGAGAGCTCAGCCGAGACTGACCGCCTCGAGGAGCACCGTGAACGCCGTCTTGCTCAGGAAAAGCTCGTAATCAGGCAAAGTGCCCGGACCGCATGACGCCGTGCCGATGCCGTGCTGGCCGACGTCGAGGCCAGCTCGACATGCTCCCCTGCGACCAGTTGGTTACGGTGCGTAGCCCCGCGAGTGCTGTGTCCGACCAGCGGCGGACGGTCAGGCCGAACGGCTCCGCCCCGGTGATCCTGCACACCGTTGCCCGCCGCGTCGGTCAGCGTCACCCAGCGGACGTCCGCGCGCCGGCCGTTCTCCTGCGGCCGGATGTAGGGCGTCTGCAGCTCGTCGACCGGCGCGTGGAAGCGGCCGACCCGCGCCGCGACCCGGTGTCCGGATAGGACTCACCGGGCCCGCGGCCGAACCAGCTCACGTGGTCCAGCGTCGCCGGGCAGCGTGAACGCCACCGCCGAGCGTCGCGATCGGCTCCGGCCAGTCGCCCTCCGGGCTCGACGTCGACGGTCAGCGCCACCGCCCGGTCCCGCGGCGTCCACCGGTAGGTGACGCGCACGCCGCGGTCGGTCGCCGCCGCGGCCGCGCGGGTGCGCACCACCAGCTCGTCGCCCGCCTCGACCTCGTCGAACCGCTCGGTCAGCCGGTGCAGGCCCATCGCCAGCCACGTCTCGTGCAGCCGGCCGATCCGGTCGTTGTCGGTCGGCGCGCGCCACAGCCGCAGCCGCGGGCCGCCGGCCGGGTGCCGGCCAGCGTGATCAGCCGCCCGGCGTGGTCGAACGCCAGCGGGCCGAGCGCGTACCCGGCATCCGTCCGAAGTAGACCGCGACGATCGGCGTGACGGCGCGGCGGCGGCGGCGGGGCGTGCAGCCGATGCTGCGCCCAGGCCACCTCGTGCCCGGCCGGTGCCCACGCCGTGTCCGCGGCGAGCACGGCGCGCACGGTCAGCCACACCTCGCCGGCCGCCGCGGAACGCGCGGCAGCGGCACGGTTCCGCCGCCGGCCGGCACCTCGAACTCGCCCGGCCTCGCCCGGCTCGACCGTCCACTCGAAACGCAGGCCGGACAGGTCGCCGCGCGCCGGGGTGATCGTCACGCCGTCTCGGCGGCGAAGCTGAACCGGACCGGCTCGTAGGCCTTCTTCACGTCCAGCAGCCCCGGCGAGGGCGTGCGGTCGGGGAACACCAGCCCGTCGATGACGAAGTTGCCGTCGTGCAGCGGCTCGTCGAAGTCGCCGCCGTAGGCGAACTCGAGGTCGGGGTGGCGCAGGCCGTGGTCGATCCACTCCCAGACGAACCCGCCCGCGCAGCGCGGGTGGGCGTCGAACAGCGCCACGTACTCGGCCAGCCCGCCCGGCCCGTTGCCCATCGCGTGCGCGTACTCGCACTGCACGAACGGGATCGCGGTCTGCCTCGCTGATCTCCCGCGGTCTCCCGGTGCGAGGCGTACATCCGGCTGTGCACGTCCACGTAGGCGCAGTCGTGGTCGCCCTCGTAGTGGATCGGGCCGCGACGGGTCGCGCTCGCGCGTCCAGCCGCCATCGCCGCGAGGTTCGCGCCGGTGTGGCTCTCGTTGCCGAGCGACCACAGCACGATGCTCGGGTGGTTCTTGTCCCGCTCCACCGTCCGCCGCATGCGGTCCAGATAGGACTCCCGCCACGCCGGCACGTCGGACGGGTTGTCGCGCCAGCCGGCGAACAGGAACCCGTGCGTCTCCAGGTCGCACTCGTCGACCACCCACAGGCCGAGCTCGTCGCACAGGTCGAGGAACGCGGGGTGCGGCGGGTAGTGGCTGGTGCGGACGGCGTTGATGTTGTGCCGCTTCATCAACAGCACGTCGGCGCGCATCGTCTCGTACGGCAGCGCGCGGCCGTAGTCGGGGTGGAACTCGTGCCGGTTGACCCCGCGCAGCGCCAGCGGCGTGCCGTTCGACCAGCAGCACACCGTCCACGATGGACACCGTGCGGAAGCCGACGCGCAGCGGCACGGTCTCGCCCGCCGTCGCCACGGTGGCGGCGTAGAGCCGCGGCGACTCGGCCGACCACGGCTCGACCGGGCACCGTCACCGTCGGACCCGTGGCGAGGTCGGCGATCCCGAGCGAGGGCACCGAGACGACCGCGGGCGCCGAGGCGTCCACCCGCAGCGTGCCCTGGCCGGTGGTGTCGTCGTAGGCGGCGTGCACGAACACGTCGTCGAGCGGCTCGGCCGGGCCGGCGCAGCAGCGTCACGCCGCGGAAGATCCCCGGCAGCCACCACATGTCCTGGTCCTCGAGGTAGCTGCCCGCCGACCACTGGTGCACGCGGACGGCGAGCACGTTGCGCCCCGGCACCAGCAGGTGGCCGACGTCGAACTCGGTGGGCAGCCGGCTGCCGGTGAAGAAGCCGAGCTCGGTGCCGTTGAGCCACACCCGCGCGCACGACTCGACGCCGTCGAACCGCAGCACGGCGTCGCGCCGGCCCAGTCGTCGGGCAGGTCGAACTCGCGGCGGTGGTCGCCGGTCGGGTTGTCCTCCGGCGGGTGCGGCGGGTCGATCGGGAACGGGTAGGCGACGTTGGTGTACGCGGGCGCGCCGTGCCCGTACAGCGGCCAGTGCGACGGCACCGGCAGCACCAGCCAGCCGGAGTCGTCGAAGTCCGGCGCGGCGAAGTCGTCCGGCACGTCCGCGCGCGGCGAGAGGCGGAACCGCCAGGTGCCGGTGAGGTCGACGGACGGCGCGTCGGAGTCCAGCGCGGCCCGCGGCGCGCGCCGGCCGGCACCGGGGGCGAAGTCCGCGTAGTAGGTCATGCCCGCTCCAGTGTGAACTCGTGCTCGGCGGCGAACCCGAGCAGGGTGCGGGCGGCGGTCAGGTCGACCGGGACGGTCCGGCCGGGCAGCGGCGCGCGGCGCGGCACGCCGGGCGAGGAACCTGTCCAGCAGCTCCTCGGTCGGGTACGGCGCGAGCGTGTCCGGCGCGGTGACGAAGATCGGGTGGCAGCCGGACAGCGGCGACGGTCGCGGCGAGCCAGCACGCGCGGGCGGCGTCGCGGCTGTCCAGATAGGTCCACAGGTGGGAGACGCCGGCGCCGGGGTCGGTCCGGTACAGCTCGGCCTGCTCGGCGAGCTGGCCGCCGCCGTCCGCCGGCCAGCCGAGCAGCGGGAACCGCAGCGCGGCGACGGTCATCCCGTCGCGGCGGGCGATCATCGCGGCGGTCGCCTCGTCGGCCTGTTTGGACAGTGCGTACGGGTCGGTCGACCTGCAGCGGCGAAGACTCGTCGATCGGCACGTGGGCCGGGCGCAGCGACGGCGGGCCGAACGGCAGGCCGGTGATCGAGAAGCTGCTGGCGATCACCGCGCGCGGCACGCCCGGCCCGGGCGGCCTCGTCGAGGACGGTGAACGTGGCCGCCGCGTTGCCGACGAACACCTCGGCGGCGGGCAGCTCCTCCGGTGTGGGGATCGCGGCCAGGTGGATCACGGTGTCCACTCCGGCGAGCGCGGCGCGCACGAGGCCGGCGTCCGCGGCGTCGCCGGTGTGGAACCCGCTCGGTCCCGTCGTCACCCGGATCGCACGCGGTCGAGCCCGACGGCGGCCGACGCCGCGCGCGGCCAGGTCGCGCCAGCACGACCCGGCCGAGCCGGCCCGCCGCCCCGGTGACCAGGACACGGCTCGGTTGGTGGCTCATCGCCGCCAGCATAGTTGCGCGGGATCGGGGTGCCTCGACCGGTTCTGCGATCGGGCGACCGCGGGCACGGTTCGTTAGGAAGACGCGATTGACCGACGCACGGTAGTGCCGGCGTTAGGCCACTCCGGTGATCGGCGATCCCCTCACTTCGAGCGGTATCGCCACTCTCCTGCCGAGCCGCGATTCCCCGAGTGGAGCAACCGGCTCCGCAGCGCTACGCGTGACCACCAGTTTCGTTACCGAAAAGAGTGGGAAGAAATCGTTGCCGCCCTGCGGTTTGCGCTGGTCGTGGTCACTCTCTTGGGGGACTGTGCCGCCCATGATCGCGAGTGTTAGCTTCGCTTCGGCCGACATTTTCCGCCAATTAGCTCCGACCTCTCGGAAATTCCCGAAAACAGCGACAGCGATAGGTGGTGTGCGTTGTGACGGTGACCGAACCCGTGGCACCCGGGCTCGACACGAATGGCGAGAGCAGACAGCAGAGCCTCGCGACGACGGCCGCGCGAAACCTGGCGACGACGAAGAAATCCGTGCCGCAGATGCAGGGCATCTCGTCGCGGTGGCTGCTCAAGATGCTGCCCTGGGTGCAGGTCTCCGGCGGCACGTACCGGGTCAACCGGCGGCTCACCTACGCCGTCGGCGACGGGCGGGTGACGTTCGTCAACGCCGGCTCGGAAATCCGGGTAATTCCGGCCGAGCTGGGCGAGTTGCCGCTGCTTCGCGGATACGACGACGACGAGGTCCTGGCCGCGCTCGCGGACCGCTTCGAGCAGCGGGAATTCCAGCCGGGCGACGTGATCGTCGAGTTCGGACACGAGTCGAACGAGGCATTCCTGATCGCGCACGGAAAGGTCAACAAGATCGGCCCCGGCCAGTACGGCGACGAGACCGTGCTCGGCGTGCTCGCCGAACGGCGACCACTTCGGTGACGAGACGCTGGCCGACCCGAACAGCATGTGGGAGTACACGGTCAAGGCGCTCACCCCGTGCACCGTGCTGATGCTGCCCCAGCACGGGTTCGACGAGGTGCTCGACCGGTCCGAGTCGCTGCGCGACCAGCTCGAGGCGTTCCGGACCGGACAGGTCGGCCGCGCGCAACCCGCACGGCGAGGCCGCCATCGAGCTGGCCTCCGGGCACGCCGGCGAGCCGGACCTGCCCGGCACGTTCGTCGACTACGAGCTCGCCCCGCGCGAGTACGAGCTGTCCGTGGCGCAGACCGTGCTGCGCGTGCACAGCCGGGTCTCCGACCTCTACAACGAGCCGATGGACCAGGTCGAGCAGCAGCTGCGGCTGACCATCGAGGCGCTGCGCGAGCGCCAGGAGCACGAGCTGGTCAACAACCCCGAGTTCGGCCTGCTCGCCAACGCCGACCTCGGCCACCGCATCCACACCCGCAGCGGCCCGCCCACCCCGGACGACCTCGACGAGCTGCTCGCCGTGGTGTGGAAGGACCCCGGCTTCTTCCTCGCCCACCCGCGCACGATCGCCGCGTTCGGCCGGGAGTGCACCAAGCGCGGGATCTACCCGGACACCGTGGACGTCGGCGGCAACCGGGTCCCGGCGTGGCGCGGCGTGCCGATCTTCCCGTGCAACAAGATCCGCGTCACCGACACCCGCACCAGCTCGATCATGCTGATGCGCGTCGGCGAGCAGCAGCAGGGCGTCGTCGGCCTGCACCAGACCGGCCTCCCCGACGAGTACCAGCCGGGCCTGTCCGTGCGGTTCATGGGCATCAGCCCGAAGGCGATCATCTCCTACCTGGTCAGCGCCTACTACTCGGCGGCCATCCTGGTGCCGGACGCGCTGGGCGTGCTGGAGAACGTCGAGCTCGGCCGGGAGGGCTGACGTGACGACCGTGGAGACCGACGTCCGGATCGAGGCGACGGTGCGCCGGAGCCTGAGCACGACCGCGGCGCGCAACCTGACCACGACCACCAAGTCCGTGCCGCAGATGCAGGGCATCACCCCGCGCTGGCTGCTGCGGATGCTGCCGTGGGTGGAGGCCCGGGGCGGCTCCTACCGGGTCAACCGCCGGCTGAGCCTCGCGATCGGCGACGGCCGGCTGTCGTTCGTCAACGTCGGCGCCGACGTCCGGGTGGTCCCGCGGAGCTGCGCGAGCTGCCGCTGCTGCGGGACTTCACCGACGACGACGCGCTGACGGCGCTCGCCGACCGGTTCACCCAGCAGGAGTTCGACGCCGGCGACGTGATCGTCGCAGCAGGGCAGCCGGCCGACCAGCTCTTCCTGCTGGCGCACGGCAAGGTGCAGAAGCTCGGCACCGGCGAGTACGGCGAGCCGGTCGTGCTCGACGTGCTGGCCGACGGCGCGCACTTCGGCGAGCGAGGTGCTCACCGGCGCCGAGCGAGACCTGGGACTTCACCGGTCAAGGCGGTCACCCCGTGCACCGTGCTGGTGCTCGGCGGCCAGACCTTCCAGCAGCTCAACGGCCGGTCCGACGCGCTGCGCGAGCACATCCGGGCCGAGCTGGCCAAGCCGCAGCGGCGCGCAGAACAAGAAGGGCGAGGCGGCGATCGACCTGTCGTCCGGGCACGCCGGCGAGTTCGACCTGCCCGGCACGTTCGTCGACTACGAGCTCGCCCCGCGCGAGTACGAGCTGGCCGTCGTGCAGACGCTGCTGAAGGTCCACACCCGCGTCGCCGACCTCTACAACGACCCGATGAACCAGACCGAGCAGCAGGTCCGGCTGACCGTCGAGGCGCTGCGCGAGCGCCAGGAGCACGAGCTGGTCAACAACCGCCGAGTTCGGCCTGCTGCACAACGCCGACCTCAAGCAGCGGGTCCACACCCGCACCGGCCCGCCGACCCCGGACGACCTCGACGAGCTGCTGTCGCGGCGGCGCAAGACGAAGTTCTTCCTCGCCCACCCGCGCACGATCGCCGCGTTCCGCCGGGAGTGCACCAAGCGCGGCGATCTACCCGGCGACCGTGGCGCACGAGGGCACCGTCGTGCAGGGCTGGCGCGGGGTGCCGATGCTGCCGTGCGACAAGATCCCGTCACCGACGGGCCACCTCAGCTCGATCCTCGCCATGCGCACCGGCGAGGACGACCAGGGCGTGATCGGGCTGCACCAGACCGGCATCGCCGACGAGGTCGACGCCGGGCATGAACGTGCGGTTCATGGGCATCGACGACAAGGCGATCATCTCCTACCTGGTCAGCGCCTACTTCTCCGCGGCCGTGCTGGTGCCCGACGCGCTCGGCGTCCTCGAGCACGTCGAGATCGGCCGCTGAGGTGGCCGCCCCGGAGTTCTCGCCGCGCCCGGGAGACCCTGGCCTGGAGCCGGGCCCTGGTCGACCCGGCGCTGCGGGCCGCGGTCGACACGCTGCCGCGGTCGATGCGCCGGGTCGCCGGCTACCACCTCGGCTGGTGGGACGAGCACGGCGACACCGACGCCGGCGTCGCCGGGCAAGGCGGTGCGCCCGGCGCTGGTGCTGCTGGCGGCCGCGGCGGCCGGCGGGTCGCCGCGGGAGGCGGTGCCGGCCGCGGTGGCCGTCGAGCTGGTGCACAACTTCTCGCTGCTGCACGACGACGTGATGGACGGCGACGCGACCCGGCGGCACCGGCCGACCGCGTGGCGCCTGTTCGGTATCGGCGCGGCGATCCTGGCCGGCGACGCGCTGCTGACCCTGGCGCTGGACGTGCTCGCGGCCAGCGGGCATCCGGCGTCCGGGCAGGCGATGCGGATGCTGTCGGCCGCCGTGCAGGACCTCGTCGAGGGGCAGAGCTCGGACGTGGCGTTCGAGCGGCGCGACGAGGTCGGGCTGGCCGAGTGCGAGCGGATGGCGGCGAGCAAGACCGCCGCGCTGATCGGCTGCGCGTGCGCGCTCGGCGCCCTGTTCGGCGGCGGCGACCCCGAGCGGGTGCAGCGGCTGCGGGTGTTCGGCGAGCACGTCGGCCTGGCCTACCAGCACGTCGACGACCTGCTGGGCATCTGGGGCGACCCGGCGGCGACCGGCAAGCCGGTGTACTCCGACCTGCGCAGCCGCAAGAAGTCGCTGCCGGTGGTGTTCGCGCTGACGTCGGACACCGCCGGCGGGCGCGAGCTGGCCGCGCTCTACCGCGGCCGCGGCCCGCTGCCGGACGAGGACCTGTCGCCGGGCCGCCGCGCTGGTCGAGACGGCCGGCGGCCGGGCGTGGAGCCAGGCCAAGGCCGGCGAGTTACTCGCCATGGCGCTGGACCAGCTCGACACGGTCGACCACGGACCCGGCCGCCACCGAGCTGATCGCGCTCGCCCGCCTGGTGACCCGCCGCGACCGCTGAGGAGTACCCGCCATGCCGTCCCCGGTCCCCCGCACCGTCCTGCTCGCCGCGCCCCGGTCGTTCTGCGCCGGGGTCGAGCGAGCCATCGAGATCGTCGAGCACGCGCTGGCCCAGCGCGGCCGGCCGGTGTACGTGCGCAAGCAGATCGTGCACAACGCCCACGTGGTCGCCGACCTCGAGGCCCGCGGCGCGGTGTTCGTCGACGAGCTCGACGAGGTGCCGCCCGGCGCCACCGTCGTGTTCTCCGCGCACGGCGTCTCGCCCGCGGTCCGCGTCGCAGGCGGGGCACCGGGCGCTGCGGGTGATCGACGCGACCTGCCCGCTGGTCACCAAGGTGCACGCGAGGCGCGGCGGTTCGCCGCCCGCGGCGACACCGTGCTGCTCGTCGGGCACGCCGGCCACGAGGAGGTCGAGGGCACCCTCGGCGAGGCGCCGGCGCACACGATCCTCGTCCAGGACGTCGCGGCCGCGTGGACGGTCGAGGTGCCCGACCCGGCGCGGGTGTCCTACCTGACGCAGACCACGCTCGCGGTGGACGAGACCGAGGAGATCGTCGACGCGCTGCGGGCCCGGTTCCCGGCGCTGCGCGGCCCGGCGTCCGACGACATCTGCTACGCCACCACGAACCGGCAGCACGCGCTCACCGCGGTCGCCGGCGAGGCCGACCTGGTGCTGGTGGTCGGCTCGGCGAACTCGTCGAACTCGGTGCGGCTGGTGGAGCTCGCCCGGCGCGGCGGCACGCCCGCGTACCTGATCGACGACGCGGGCGACATCCGTCCCGAGTGGCTGGACGGGGTGCGGGTGGTCGGGCTGACCGCGGGCGCGTCGGCGCCGCCGCGGCTCGTGGACGAGGTGGTCGCCGCGCTCGGGCCGGTCACGGTCGTCGAGCGCGAGACGGCGACCGAGTCGATCCAGTTCACCCTGCCGACCGCGGTGCGGCCCCGGTGCGGCCGTCATGACCCTCGCCGACATCGCCGCACCCGACGACCTGACCGCACTGTCCACTTCGGAGCTCGTGGCGCTCGCGGCGCGAGATCCGCGAGTTCCTCGTCGACAAGGTCGGCCGCACCGGCGGGCACCTCGGCCCGAACCTCGGCGTGGTCGAGCTGACGCTCGCGCTGCACCGGGTGTTCGACTCGCCGCGCGACGTGCTGCTGTTCGACACCGGCCACCAGGCCTACGTGCACAAGCTGCTCACCGGCCGGCGCGCGGACTTCGACGCGCTGCGCCAGGCCGGCGGGGTGTCCGGCTACCCGTCGCGGACCGAGTCCGCCGCACGACCTGGTGGAGAACTCGCACGCCTCGACCGCACTGTCCTATGCGGACGGTCTGGCGAAGGCGTTCGCGCTGCGCGGCGCGGACCGGCGGGTGGTGGCGGTGGTCGGCGACGGCGCGCTGACCGGCGGCATGTGCTGGGAGGCGCTGAACAACCTCGGCGCGGCCGCCGCGGCCGGTGGTCGTCGTGCTCAACGACAACGGCCGCTCCTACGCGCCGACCGTCGGGCGCGCTCGCCGCCCACCTGCGCACGCTGCGCGAGGCGCGACGCGACCGGGAACCTGTTCGAGGACCTGGGTCTCGCCTACCTCGGCCCGGTCGACGGGCACGACGTCGGCGCGCTGGAGCGGCACCTGCGACGCGCGCGCGACCTCGGCCGGCCGGTGGTCGTGCACTGCGTGACGGTCAAGGGCAAGGGCTACCCGCCCGCCGAGGCGGACGAGGCGGACCGGATGCACGCGGTCGGCCCGGCACGGCGGGCGCGGGCCCGTCGTGGACGTCGGTGTTCGGCCGGGCCATCGCGGAGATCGGCGCGGAGCGGCCGGACGTCGTGTGCCTGACCGCGGCGATGACGCTGCCGGCCGGGCTCGGCGCGTTCGCGGAGCGGTTCCCGGACCGGGTGTTCGACGTCGGGATCGCCGAGCAGCACGCGGTCACCTCGGCGGCCGGGCTCGCGATGGGCGGGCTGCACCCGGTGGTCGCGATCTACGCGACGTTCCTGTCCCGGGCGTTCGACCAGGTGCTGATGGACGTGGCGCTGCACCGGCTGGGCGTGACGTTCGTACTCGACCGCGCGGGCGTGACCGGGCCGGACGGCGCGAGCCACCACGGCATGTGGGACGCCTCGGTCCTGCCGGTCGTGCCCGGCCTGCGGATCGCCGCGCCGCGCGACCCGGCCTCGCTGCGGGCGCTGCTGCGCGCGGCGGTGGACGTGCCGGACGCGCCGACCGTCGTCCGCTACCCGAAGGCCACCGCCGGACCGGACATCCCGGCGGTGCGCCGGGTCGGCGCCTGCGACGTCCTGCGCGAGCATCCCGACGCGGAGGTGCTGCTGGTCGCGGTCGGGCCGCTGGCCGGCGCGTGCCTCGCGGCGGCCGACGAGCTGGCCGCCCACGACGTGCCGGTCACCGTCGTCGATCCACAGTGGACAGCCCCGCTGGGCCCGTGCCTGCGCAAGCTGGCCGCCGCGCACCGGCTGGTGCTGGCGGTCGAGGACACGACCGCGACCGGCGCGCTCGGCGCCCGGCTGGCGCAGGCCCTGGCGGCGACCGGCGAGCACGCCTGCGTGGCCACGTTCGCGCTGCCCGCCGCGTTCCTGCCGCACGCCGGCCGCGCGGACATCCTGCGCGCACACGGGCTCGACGCGAACGGCATCGCCACGACCGTCCTCAAGCGACTGGCCCGGATGCGTGCGGCGGTGGCCCGATGACGCTCGTCGACCTCGGCATGCCCGCGGCGCCCGACGCGGCGGCGAGCTTCCCGGCAGGTGATGGTCGGCACGGTTGCCGGTGGGCGGGGACGCGCCGGTGTCGGTGCAGTCGATGACCACCACGCGTGACCGCCGACGTGGAGGCGACGCTGCGCCAGATCGCCGAGCTGACCGCGGCGGGCTGCCAGATCGTGCGGGTGGCGGTGCCCTCGCAGGACGACGCGGAGGCGCTGCCGGCGATCGTGGCGAAGTCGCCGATCCCGGTGATCGCCGACATCCACTTCCAGCCGCGCTACGTGTTCGCCGCGATCGACGCGGGCTGCGCGGCGGTGCGGGTGAACCCGGGCAACATCAAGAAGTTCGACGACAAGGTCGCCGAGATCGCCCGCGCGGCAACGGATGCCGGCGTGTCGATCCGGATCGGCGTCAACGCCGGCTCGCTCGACCCGCGGCTGCTCGCCAAGTACGGCAAGGCGACGCCGGAGGCGCTGGTGGAGTCGGCGCTGTGGGAGTGCTCGCTGTTCGCCGAGCACGGTTTCGACGCGCTGAAGCTGTCGGTCAAGCACCACGACCCGGTGGTGATGATCGCCGCGTACCGGCTGCTCGCGCAGCGCTGCGACTACCCGCTGCACCTCGGCGTCACCGAGGCGGGCCCGGCGTTCCAGGGCACGGTCAAGTCGGCGGTCGCGTTCGGCGCGCTGCTCGCCGAGGGCATCGGCGACACGATCCGGGTGTCGCTGTCCGCGCCGCCGGTCGAGGAGGTCAAGGTCGGCACGGCGATCCTCGAGTCGCTGGGCCTGCGGCCGCGGCGGCTGGAGATCGTGTCGTGCCCGTCGTGCGGCCGCGCGCAGGTCGACGTGTACAAGCTCGCCGAGCAGGTGACCGCGGCGTTCGACGGGTTCGAGACACCGCTGCGGGTCGCGGTGATGGGCTGCGTGGTGAACGGGCCGGGCGAGGCGCGCGAGGCGGACCTCGGGGTCTCCTCGGGCAACGGCAAGGGCCAGATCTTCGTGCGCGGCGAGGTCGTCAAGACCGTGCCGGAGAGCCAGATCGTGGAAACCCTGCTGGAAGAGGCACTCAAGCGGGACTGGACCAACCCCACCGACTAGATCCCGGGACGACAAATGGACATCTATGTCAGCGGCCTGCTCTGGGTGGCCGGTGCGGCGCTCGTCGCGGCGTGCGTCGCGTACCTGATCCGCCGGATCGGCGCCACCGAGGGCACGGTCGAGAACAACGAGGCGGCCGGCCAGGTCTTCACGCTCGTCGGCGGCCTGCAGGCGGTGCTGGTCGCGTTCGTGCTGATCTCCCTGTTCGACGGGGCGAGCGCGGCCGAGGACGGCTCCTACACCGAGGCGGACGGCCTGGTGGCGGCCGTGTGGGCGGCGGAGTCGCTGCCCGAGGACGACCGCGGGCGGAGATCACCGGCCAGGCGCGGTCGTACGCGAACACGGTGATCGACGACGAGTGGCCGCGGATGCGCGAGGGCCAGCACGTCGGCGACAAGGGCTGGGACGAGCTGACCGAGCTGCGCCGGCTGGTGGCCACCGCGCCCGCCGGCGACGACGAGTGGGCGATCGACCAGAAGAGCGAGGCGTCCGACCAGCTGTGGTCGGCCTACCAGGCGCGCCAGGAGCGGCTGAACACCGCGACGAGCGGCGGGGTCAACTCGGTGGTGTGGTTCGCGCTGTGGCCGGCGCGATCATGTCGCTCGCGCTGCCGCTGATGTTCGGCGGCCCGCGCCCGATCACCCACATCCTGATCGTGTCGACCCTCGCGGCGACGATGACGCTGCTGCTGTTCGCGACCCAGCAGCTGCAGAACCCGTACAGCGGCGGCGCCGAGGTCGCAGCCGGCCGCGTTCCAGTCCGCACTGGACCGACTGCCGTGACCGGGACCCGGCTGGTGGCCGGGGCCACCGCCTTCGTCGTGTCCGTGGGGCTGTTACTGCCGGCCATCGGCGGAGTCGCGTTGTCCGCCGAGGCCCACCCACCACCGACCTCGCCCGTGGCCATGGCCGACGCACACGACGTCACCGCCCCCGCCTCCCCCGCCGCGGTCCGTGCCCCCGCCACCATCCGTGCCCCCGCCACCATCCGTGCCCCCGCCACCATCCGTACCCCCGCCCGCGCCCGCCCCACCGGCGAGCATCCAGCAACCACCGTCCGTTCCCCACAGCCACAGCCGCAACCCCCGCCCCCGCGCCCCGGTCCGTCGCCGGCTCCCCACCGCCCGCCGCCAAGCCCGCCGCGCCACCTGCACCACCGCCCACGACGCAGCCGCACCAGCCCCAAGAAGGAACCGGTGGCCGCGCCGCTGGTCGGCGGGGTGCGCCCGGAAACGGAGAAGAAGCGTCGCTGGGCGCTGACGGCCGCCATCGTGGTCCTGGCGCGCAGGCGCCGCCGCGGCCCGAGGCATGCGCAGAAGCCGGTACGGTCAGGCGGTGTGGAGCCAGTCGAGGACGACCGTAGCCGTCCAGGACTGTTGTTTGCTGCCAAGGGGTTCGCCGGTCAGCGGGTGGTAGTACTCGGCGAACGTGCCGTCCTCGACCAGCCGCAGGCACTCCGTGCGCAGCCGGGCCGCCTCGGCGGTCCAGCCGCGCTGCTCGAACGCCCAGCCGAACAGCCACGCGATCACCGGCCACACCGGACCGCGCCAGTACTCGCGCGGCCGGAAGCCCGGGTCGTTGGGCGAGACCGACGGCGGGATCGCGGCGAACAGGTCCGGGTGCCCGGCCCAGTCCGGGCCGGCGATCGCCGCCAGCATGGCGCGCCTCGTCCGCGTCCGCCAGCCCGCCGCACAGCAGCGGCGCGAAGCCCGCGATCGTGCGGGTCGGCAGCCACTCGCCGGTGCGCAGGTCCCGGTCGCGGGCCAGGCCGGTGCCGGGTCGTAGGCGGCCGCCACCGCGGCGCGCGAGCGGCGGGCCCAGCCACGCAGCTGCCTGACCTGCCACGGCCGGCTGCCCGCTCTCCTCGCCCAGCGTCGCGAGGACCTCGCTGGCCAGCGCGAACAACGCGGTCACGAACACGTCGCCGACGAGGAAGCTCGACGTGCGCACGACCTGGTCGGCGTCGTAGCGGACCTTGCGCATCTCCTCGATCAGCCACAGGTACCGGTCGTACTCGCGGTCGCTCGGCCGCTCCGCGTCGCCGTGGCCGACCAGGCCGCGGTCCACCCGGACGTAGGGCGGCAGGTCCGGGCCGGGCGTCACCGCCGCGTACGGCACGTCCCAGCGCGGCGAGTTGTCCATTCCGGACTCCCAGCCGTGCACGATCGCCAGCATGCCGGTGGCGTGCGGGTCGCGGTGGCGCACCAGCCACTCGTGCCAGCGGTAGAGCCGCGGCCAGCCCTCGCGCAGCAGCCGCGCCGCGGAGTCGGACCCGCGGCCGATGTCGACGATGCGGCGCAACGCGATCGCGTGCACCGGCGGCTGGCAGATGCCCGACGTGCGGGGCGCGCCGGGCGCGTCCGGGTTCAGCTCCGCCGCGCCCCATCGCTGCGGGCCGGGGAAGTAGCCGCCGCCCTCGGAGAACACGATGTGCGGCAGCATCCCGTTGCGCCACTGGGCGGCGAGCAGCGTCTCCAGCTCGCGTACCGCGCGGTCGACGTTGAGGTGGGCGAGCCCCATGGAGATGAACGCGGTGTCCCAGCTCCACATGTGCGGGTACAGGCGGGGCGCCGCGGTGATCATCGTGCCGTTGTCGTTGCCGCTCAGGGTCCAGGCCGCGCTCGCGGCCAGCTGCACCGACCCCAGCCTGGGCCTCACGCGACCTCCAGCAGCACGGACGAGCCGGACGGCTCGTGCCCGTCGACCGTACAAGCAGGGACAACCGGCCGCCGAGGCCGTATTCTCACCTGCCGGTCGTGACACTGGGGAGGGCGTCGTGAGGTTCCGGGCAACGGTCGAGCTGGGCGGCAGGACCGCGACGGGCATCGAGGTACCCGCGTCGGTGGTCGAGGAACTGGGGTCGGGGAAGAAGCCGCGGGTCACCGTGACCATCGGCGCGCACACGTACCGCAGCACCGTCGCCACGATGAGTGGCCGGTTCATGCTGCCGCTCTCGGCCGACAACCGCACCAAGGCGGGTGTGGCGGCCGGCGACGAGGTCGACGTGACGGTCGAGCTGGACACCGCGGAGCGGGTGCTCGACGTGCCGGCCGACTTCGCCGCCGCGCTGGACGCCGAGCCCGCGGCCAGGACTTTCTTCGACGGGCTGTCCTACAGCAACCGCAGCTGGCACACCCTCAACGTCGAGGGCGCGAAGACGGCGGAGACGCGGCAGCGGCGGATCGACAAGTCGGTGGCGATGCTGCGCGAGGGTCGCGCCCGCTAGGAAATTTTCGTGGCTTTTTCGTGACCGGATGTCTTTTCCGGCGGTGCTTGTTCGACGTGTGTATGTCAGCACCTCAGGGAAGGACAGTCCGATGGCCACCACGCTCACCCTGGTCGACAACCGTCGGACCGCGTCCACCCTCGCGTCCACCCTCGCGGACGCACTGGCCGCCGAGGACCACGCCGAGGACACCGGCTGGCTCGACCCGCTCGACCGGCTGACCTGCCGGGTGCACCGCCGCTGGATCCACGAGTGCAGCCACAGCGACCTGCACGTCAGCCAGGTCACCGGCCACCGCTGGTGCCGCCCGTGCCGCCGCGAGCTGGAGATCGCGGTCGACGAGGTGGACCGCACGGTGTCGCTGCACTGCCCGCGCTGCCACCGCGGCGCCACCACCCGCGCCGACCACCAGCTGGTCGCCGCGTGCGAGGCGAGCCTGACCGCCGCCCGCGCCGCACACGTCCCCGCCCGCCCCGCCGCCATCGCGGCCTGACGACCCGGGCGACCCGCCTCCGCCTCCAGGCGGGT
Source organism: uncultured Actinomycetota bacterium (assembly GCA_963841395.1). Lineage (GTDB taxonomy): Bacteria > Actinomycetota > Actinomycetes > Mycobacteriales > Pseudonocardiaceae > Actinophytocola. The sequence goes on along the minus strand of CAWJCX010000049.1, from coordinate 334,308 downwards.
CGCCCGCTCCACCCCCACAGACGCGGGCGGCCCAGCCAGGGGGCGGGCCGCCCGTTCCTTTCCTCAGCCCACCACCCGGTACTCGATGTGCGTCGCCAGCTCGGTGGTCAGGACCCGCTCCCGCGCCAGCGTGATGGGCTTGCCGCCGATGTTGTCGAGCAGCCGCACGCCGCCGCCCAGCAGGACCGGGATCAGGTGCACGAGGATCCCGTCGACCAGGCCCGCCGCGAGCCCCTGTTGCAGGGTCGTGGCGCCGTGCAGGCCGACGACCCGGTCTCCCGCGGCGGCCTTCGCCTGCTCGATCGCGCCGGCCACGCCGTCGTGGACGAACGTGAAGACCTTCGCCGCGTTGGGCGGCGGCGGCCGGTGGGTGACCACGAAGCAGGGCACGTCGCCGGCCGGTCCGCCGTCGCCCCAGCCGCCTTCGCCCTCGCAGATGTCGAACGACCGGCGTCCCATCACGATCGCACCCGCACCCGCGACCATCTCGCCGAGCAGCGCCGCGTCCTGCGCCGAGCCGTGCTCGGGATCGAGCCAGTGGTGCAACGGCTCGCCACCCACGCCGAGCGGGTACTCCCGGCTGTCGTCCGGCCCGGTGACGAACCCGTCGAGCGACATCGACATCGCGGACATGACCCTCGCCATGATCTTCTCCTCCTGCGTCGGTCGAACTGTGCCCGTGTAACGCCGGCCGCGCCGAGAACTCATCGGTGTGCCGATGAGTTTTCCGCGTGCCGCCGGTCTTAACTGGTGGCAGCGCTCGTGGCACCGAGGAGAGGAGCCCGCCGTGACCGTCGCCGACCGGCCCGTGGAGCCGGACTTCCTGAGCCAGGCCGACCCGTACCGGCGCGAGCTGCTCGCGCACTGCTACCGGATGCTCGGCTCGGTGCACGACGCCGAGGACCTGGTGCAGGAGACGTTCCTGCGCGCGTGGCGCGGGTTCGACCGGTTCGAGGGGCGCTCGACGCTGCGGACCTGGCTGTACCGGATCGCGACGAGCGCGTGCCTGACCGCGCTGGAGAGCCGGGGCCGCCGGCCGCTGCCGACCGGACTGGGCGGTCCGAGCGACACGGGCGGGCAGCCGCTGGACGAGCGGCCGGAGGTGGCGTGGCTCGAGCCGATGCCCACCGACCCCGCCGAGGTCGTGACGGACCGGGAGAGCACGCGGCTCGCGTTCATCGCGGCACTGCAGCACCTGCCGCCGCGCCAGCGCGCGGTACTGATCCTGCGCGACGTGCTCGCGTGGCGGGCGGCGGAGGTGGCCGAGCTGCTGGACACGTCGACCGCGGCGGTGAACAGCGCGCTGCAGCGGGCGCGGGCGCAGCTGGACGAGGTCGCGCCGACGCCCGACTCGGTGACCGAGCCCGCCGAGGAGCGCACGCGCGAACTGCTGGCGAGCTACGTCGCGGCGTTCGAGCGCAAGGACATCGACGCGATCGTGGCGCTCGTGGCGCGGGACGCGGTGTGGGAGATGCCGCCGTTCGCCACCTGGTTCCAGGGCCGCGAGCAGATCGCGCGGCACCTGACCGGCCAGTGCCCGGGCGGGCCCGGCGACTTCCGGCTCGTCCCCACGTCCGCGAACGGGGCGCCGGCGCTCGGGATGTACCTGCGCGACGCGGACGACGGCGTGTTCCGGCCGTTCTGCCTGCAGGTGTTCACCGTGTCCGGGTCGGCGTTCTCGCACGTCGTGTCGTTCTTCGACCACCGCCTGTTCGACACGTTCGGCCTGCCGGCCACCCGATGACCGCCGACCGGGCGCTGCTCGGCGGGTTCGGGCTGCTGGAGCGGGCCGTCAACTACACGCTCGGCGCGCTGCACGCGGTGACCCGCGCGGAGATGTCGGCGCCGACCCCGTGCCGGTCGTGGGACCTGCGGGCGCTGCTCGCGCACGTCGACGAGTCGCTGCTGGCGCTGCACGAGGCCGCGTCGCTCGGCCACGTCGACCTGGAGTCCGGCCGCGCGTCGCGGCGGGCGACCCGGTCGCGGCCGTGCGGGACCGGGCGAGCCGACCTGCTCGGCGCGTGGACGAACACGACGCGGCCGGACGCGACGGTCGGCGACGCCGGCCTGACCTCGGCCATCCTCGCCACGGCCGGCGCGATGGAGGTGGCGGTGCACGGCTGGGACGTGGCCCGGTCCGTCGGCCGCGACCGGCCGCTCCCGCCCGCGCTGGCCGAGGAGATGCTGGCGCTCTCGCCGTTGCTGGTCGAGCGATCTCGACCGGCCGGCCCGGTTCGCCGCCCCGGTGGCCGTCCCCGCGCGGGCCACCGCCGGAGATCGACTCCTCGCCTTCCTCGGCCGGCGCCCGTAACGTCGCTTACCGATCCGCTGTCGCCGGGAGGTAAGGCATGACCTACGACGTGGCCGCCGTGCGGGCCGAGTTCCCCGCGCTCGCCGAGGGCGCCGCCCACTTCGACGGCCCGGGCGGGTCGCAGACGCCGGCCGTCGTCGCCGACGCGGTCGCGGACACGCTCCGGTCGGCGGTCGCCAACCGCGGCACGGTGACCCGCGCCGAGCAGCGGGCGGAGGAGATCGTGGCGGCGGCGCAGGTCGGCCGCCGCCGACCTCGTCGGCGGGGTGCCGCGCGGCATCGTGTTCGGCCGCAGCATGACCCAGCTGACCTACGACATCGCCCGCGCGCTGGCGAAGGAGTGGGGCCCGGGCGATCGAGGTCGTGGTGACCCGCCTCGACCACGACGCGAACATCCGCCCCTGGGTGCACGCCGCCACGGCCGCCGGCGCGACGATCCGCTGGGCCGACTTCGACGCGGCCACCGGCGTGCTGTCGCCGGCCGCCGTCGAGACGGTCCTGTCCCCGCGCACCCGGCTGGTCGCGGTCACGGCGGCGTCCAACCTGCTGGGCTCGCGGCCCGACGTCGCCGCCATCACGGCCGCCGCCCGGGCCCGCGGCGCGCTGACCTATGTGGACGGTGTGCACCTGACCCCGCACGACGTGGTCGACGTCGCCGCGCTCGGCGCGGACTTCTTCGCGTGCTCGCCGTACAAGTTCCTCGGCCCGCACCTGGGTCTCCTGCACGCGTCGCCAGACGCTGCTGGAGTCGGTGCGCCCGGACAAGCTCGCGCCGATGCCGGACACCGTGCCCGAACGGTTCGAGCTGGGCACGCTGCCCTACGAGCTGCTGGCCGGCACCACCGCGGCGATCGACTTCCTGGCGGGCCTGGCGCCGGGCAACGCGGCGGGTTCGCGCCGCGCGCGGCTGGTCGCGTCGATGACGGCGCTGGAGAAGCACGAGGCGGTGCTGCTGGACCGGCTGGAGGAGGGCCTGGCGGCGATCCCCGGGCGTGACCCGCCTACGGCGACCCGGCGCGGCGCCGCACCCCGACGACGCTGTTCAACGTCGCGGGCCGCACGCCGGCGCAGCTGTACCGGGGCCTGGCCGAGCGCGGCGTCAACGCCCCGGCGGGCACGTTCTACGCGCTGGAGTGCGCCGAAGCACCTGGGCCTGGGCACCGCGGGCGCGGTCCGCGCCGGCATCGCCCCGTACACCGACGAGTCCGATGTGGACCGCCTGCTCACCGGCGTCGCGGAGCTCGCCGGCTAGATCCGTTCCGCTTACCCGGGACCGCGATGACCCGCGTCGCGCGCATGCAGCAGGATGTCGGCACGCGACCATCGAGCAGCGGCGGAGGCGTGCATTGAGCAGCGAGACCGACCTGGGGCGCAGGCGCCTGCGGACGCTCGGCGACCTGGCCGTACGGGTCGGCGCGTGCGTCGAGCTCGGCGAGATCGGGCCGGCGGCCGTCGCGGCGCTCGCCGGTGACCTGCCGTTCGTGCAGGTCCACCTCGCGGCCGGGCTCGCGCGCCGGACGGTGCGCTCGCCGAGGCGCGTCGCCGGCGGGCTGCCCGCGACCGTGCCGGCCGGGCTCGTCGGCGAGACCGCGGGCGACGGCGCTCGTGCTCCCGCTCACCGGTGAGGCCGGCCTGCTCGGCGTCCTCGTGGCCGGCCTCAGCGACGAGGACGACGGGCACCGCGAGTTCCTCGACCTCGCCGCCGCCACGATCGCCACCGCGATCGGCAACGCCGCCCGCCACGAGGAGGAGCAGCGCAGCATCGCGGCACTGTCCGACCTCGACCGCGCCAAGACCGACCTGTTCGCCAACGCCAGCCACGAGCTGCGCACCCCGCTGACCCTCGTCTCCGCGCCGGCCGAGGAGGCGCTCGCCGACACCGACGAGCCGCTGCCACCCGCGCCAGCGCGAGCGCATCCGGCTGGTCCGCCGCAACGCCGCGCGCCTGCGCCGGCTGCTCAACAACATCCTCGACTTCACCCAGATCACCAGCGGCGGCCTGCGCGCCGAGCCCGTGGCCACCGAGCTCGGCGAGCTGACCCGCGCGATCGCCGCCTCGTTCGCGCCGGCGATCGAGCGTGGCGGGCTCGAGTTCGTCGTGGACTGCGCGCCGCTGCCCCGGATGGTCTCCGTGGACCGGGAGATGTGGGAGCGGATCGTGCTGAACCTGCTCTCCAACGCGCTCAAGTTCACCCTCGACGGCGCCGATCACCCTGCGCCTGACCGGCGGCACGGACGAGGTGCCGATGTCCGTCGGGACACCGGCATCGGCATCCCGGCCGACCACGTTCCCCTGCTGTTCCGGCGGTTCCACCGCGTGCAGGGCGCGGTCGGGCGCACCGGCGAGGGCGCCGGCATCGGGCTCGCGCTCGTGCACGAGCTGGTCGCGCTGCACGGCGGCGCGGTCTCGGTGCGCAGCACGCCCGGCGCGGGCAGCACGTTCGAGGTCCGCGTCCCCTACGGCACCGGCGCGCCGTCGACCACCACGCGCGCGCCGGGCTGGGTCCGCGAGGTGCACCTGGCCGAGGCGCTCGGCTGGGTCGCCACCGACCTGCCCGAGCCGGCGCAGCGGCGCCGCCCGAGGGGCCGCCGGTGCTGGTCGTCGAGGACAACGCCGACCTGCGGCGCTACCTCGAGCAGCTGCTCCGTCCACATTGGCCGGTCCGGACGGCGGCCGGACGGCGAGGCGGCGCTCGACGCTCGTGCGGGAGACCCGCCCGGCGCTGGTGCTCACCGACGTGGCGATGCCGCAGCTGGACGGCCTCGAGCTGCTCGACGCGCTGCGCCGCGACCCGGCCACCCAGGACATCCCGATCATCCTGCTGTCCGCGCAGGCCGGCGTCGAGGCGACCGCGGAGGGCCTGCACGCGGGCGCCGACGACTACCTGGTCAAGCCGTTCTCGTCGGTGGAGCTGCTGGCGCGGATGCGGTCGAGCATCGAGCTCGCGCGGCTGCGCCACCACCACAGCGAGCGCGAGGCCCTGCAGGCGCGGTTCGCCGCGTCGCTCGCCGAGGCCACCGACGTGCGCGAGGTGCTGTCGATCGCGGTCGCCGAGCTGGGCGCGCCGTGGGACGCGGGCGCGGTGGTCGTCGTCGGCTGGGACGCGGCCGGGAAGGGCCGGGTGATCGCGCCGTACGAGGGCCGGTCGTGGGACTCGCTGCCGCGGCCACGTCGCGCGAGGTGCTCGACGAGCTGCGCCGGCGGACCGGGCTCGCGGTGATCGCGCGCCCGGCGCCCGGCGCGGCGCGGGCGCGGGGGTCGGCGCGACGATCGACGTGCTCGGCGAGGACACGGCCGTCTGGCTCGAGCTGCCCGGCAACCAGCCGCTGGCGAGCGCGGACCGCAACCTGCTGCGGGCGCTGTGCGGGCAGCTGGGGCTGGCGCTGAGCCGGGCCCGGTCGTTCGAGCAGCAGCGGACGGTGGCGGTCACGCTGCAGCGGTCGATCCTCGGCCCGGCGACGCTGCCCGGCCGGGTTCGCCGCGCGCTACGAGCCGGCGCACAGCCCGCTGGAGGTCGGCGGCGACTGGTACGACGTGGTCGAGCTGGCCGACGGCAGCATCGGCCTGGTGGTCGGCGACTGCGTCGGGCGCGGGCTCGCGGCGGCGACCGTGATGGGCCAGCTGCGCAGCGCGTGCCGGGCGTTGTTGTTGCAGCACAACAGCCCCGCGGCCGCGCTGACCGCGCTGGACGGGTTCGCCGGGCTGCTCGACGGCGGCCGCGTGCACGACCGTGCTGTGCGCGCGGCTGGACCCGGCGACCGGCGAGCTGACGTACTCCTGCGCCGGGCACCCGCCGGGCATCCTCGTCGACGCGGCCGGCGGCCACACCCTGCTGGACCGGGCGACGTCGGTGCCGCTCGCGGTGCGCGTCGCCGCGCCCGCGGCCGGAGGCCACCGTGTACCTGCCGCCCGAGCTCGACGCTGCTGCTGTACACCGACGGCCTCGTCGAGCGCAGCGGCACGCCGATCGACACCGGCATCGCGGCGGCCGCGGCGGCCGTGACCGAGGCGCGCGCGCTGCCCGAGCAGGCGCTGGCGGACCGGGTGCTGGGCGCGGTCGGCCGCTCGCCGGGCGGCGACGACGACGTGGTCGTGCTCGTCTACCGGCACGCGGAGCCGTCGGTGGCGCGCTACGCGCGGTCGTTCCCGGCGGATCCCAGCGAGCTGTCCCCGGCGCGGACCGCGCTGACCGGCTGGCTCGACGCGAACGGCGTGGACCAGGACGCGGTCGAGCGCGCGGTGCTGGCCGCGGGCGAGGCGTGGACGAACGCGATCGAGCACGGCTACCGGCTGGACCCGGCGCGGACGGTGCACACCACGGCCCGCGTGTCCGGCGGCGGGCTGGAGATCGCGGTCGCGGACCTCGGCGGCTGGCGGCCGCCGGGCGACCCCGGCGACCGGGGCCGCGGCATCCCGCTGATGGAGGGCGTGTGCGACCACGTCACCATCGACGCCAGCCCGGCCGGCACGACGGTCCACCTGACCATCACCCCGCCCGCACCCGGTACGGATGCGGGCTGAGCGCTCAGGCGCCGGTGATCGCGTCCTCCACGGTGGCGTGCACTGCGAAGACCTGGTCCAGCGCGGTCACCTGGATGGCCCGCGGCACCACGCTGCCGGCCACCACCAGCGCCATCGGGGTGCCGCGCTCGTCGCACTTGTTGTGCAGCTCCACGAGCAGGGCGAGGCCGGCCGAGCCGATGAACGTCACCGCGGACAGGTCGACCACCAGCGGCGACGGCGATTCGGACACCTCGCCGACCGAGTCGAGGCGTTCGCGCAGGACGGGCACCGTGGCGAGGTCCAGCTCGCCACGCACCGACACCACGACCGCACTGCCCCGGGCGTCGACGTCCACCGTCAGCAGATCCGAAGAACCCACATCGCCTCCAGCCGACTCGCGAGGCGGTTAGCGTACAAGTCCCGCCAGATCGTGGTGGCCCAGGTCCCGGCACGAAGCGGCGCCGGTGGCCAACCCACCGGCGCCGCCTCGGTCTCACCTCATTTGTCCTGGTGAGACCGCTCGCGAGCCTCGTGCATGTCCGCCTCGGCGCGCGCCCGCTCGGCGGCCGCCTCCTTCTGCGCGACCTCCTGCTGGGCTTCGCCCTTGTCCTGCTGGGCCCGCCCCTCACGCACCTTCTCGTCGTCGCCGGCGATCGCGCCGGCGGCCTCCTTCAGCCTGCCCTTGACGTTCTCGACGACGCCCTTGACGCCCTCGGCCGGTCCGCTTCTGTCCGACACTGGTCCTCCTCCGGGTCGACGTTCGTACGGTCCGACGTACCCGGCGAGGAGGCACCGAAACGTCAGCCCGCGGCGTCGAGCTGCTCCCGGAGGATGTCGAGGTGCCCGGCGTGCCGGGCGGTCTCCTCGATGAGGTGCACGTAGATCCACCGCAGGGACACCTCGTGCATGCGGGCGTGCGGCACCACGTCGTCGAGGGTGTGCCGGGCCGCGAAGGCCCGGGACTGCGCGCACACGGCGCGGTAGTCGTCGATCAGCGACGCCACCGAGTCCTCCGGCGCGACCACGAACTCCCACTCCCGTTCGTGTGCCCGCGCGTGGTCGCCCGTGCGCGCGCCGAGTAACTGGTGGAACCAGCCGTACTCCACCCATCTCAGGTGCTTGAGCAGCCCGCCCACGGTGGTCAGCGACGGCACGAGGCGGCGGCGCGCCTGCTCCTCGGTGAGGCCCGCGACCTTCTCCACCACGGCGTCGCGGTAGACGTCGAGGAACCGCTCGAGCGTCGGGCGCTCGGCGGCGGTGGCGACGAGATCCTCGGGGGGCCTTGGCTTGGTCATGTCCCGGAAGCTACGCCGGGGGTCCGACAGTTCTGGCGAGCAGCGCGGCGAGCTCGCCGGTCGCCACGTCCCGGTACGCCGCGGACAGCAGCAGCCCCTCCAGCGCGCGCAACCAGCACTCGACGTCCGCCCGCGCCACCACCGCGGTGTCCGCCCGCACGGTCACGCCCGCGCCGTCCACCAGCACGGCGAACGCGTTACGGTCCGGCGTCTGCGTCCAGGTCACCGAGGACCGCTCGGCCGAGGTGCGCAGCGCGGCCTCCCCGGGCAGCGCCGGCACGTCGCGGCGGGCCAGGCGGGTGTCGTCGAAGCACGTGAACGGGGTCGTGGGGACCGCGTTCGCCAGCAGGTCCGGGTCGTAGCGGGCGAACCGGTGCGCGCGCATGGTCGCCCGCCAGGCCAGCTGGACCAGGTCGCCGAACGTCGGCACCGCGACGTCCAGCGCCAGCACGCCGTCCTGCGCGATCGCGGCGACGACGTCGCGCCGGTCCGGGTAGAACCGGTTGCCCACCACCGTCCGCAGCCCCACCACCGGCCGGTCGGTCAGCGCGCCGAGCAGGCCCGCGGTGGCGGCCAGGTACACGGTCGACGCGCTCACCCCGTGCCGGCCGGCGATCGCGTGGGCGGCCGTCACCATCGCGGCCGACCGCAGCGTCGCCGCGCACCGCTCGCCCCCGCGCGCGGTCGCCTGGCGGGCCGGGGCGGCTCGACCCGGCCCAGCTCCTCCGACCAGAACCTGATGGCCCGCCCGGTCAGCCGCGCACCGTGCTCGGAGCGCTGCAGCCGCGCGTCGTCGACCGGCTGGGCCCCCGACCGCAGCGGCAGCGCCGCCACGCAGCAGCAACGCCAGGTCCCTGGCGACGAGCTCCATGCCCTCGTGGTCGACGGCGAGCGGGCTACACACGAGCACGGCGTGGCGCACGGCCTCGCTCGACCGCGACCAGCGCCACCCGCAGCGGCCAGTCCACCGCGTGGTCGAACGGCCCGGCCAGCCGCTCGCGGGCCTGCTCGGCGGCGAACATCGACTCGCCGGGCCCGCACCGCACCAGCTCCACCGAGACCGTGCCGGCGTCGAACACGCGCTGCTCGTCCTCGCCGGTGAGCCGGGTGCGCAGCGCCTCGTGCCGGACCACCAGCCGGGCCAGCGCGTCGGCCGCCCGCGGCACCGGGACGTCCGGCACGGGCACCACCGCGACCTGGGCGCGGCGGTGTCGACGGTCCGCAGGACGTGTCGCTGTCCCCAGGTGAGCGGCGCGCTGCGGCCACGCTCGCCGGTGAAGACGATCTTCATACGACTCACCTTCGGTGGGTGGCGCGATGAAGGAATAAGGAACCGACGGCGCGGGAGTCTGGCACGCCCTGATCCGCGCGGACAACCGGCCGCCGACGGGTCGCGGCCGCGCGGCGCGACCGGGTTGTGTCCGGCTGTGCAACCGACCTGCTCGCTCGTGCACCACCGCTGGTGCGCGCGCGGGTGCCGGCGGCACGCTCGGCTGGTCAGACAATCCCGACGGCCGTGGAGGCTCGCCGTGTCCAAGCTCTCGCCCGAGCAGATCGCCCAAGCCGCGCACGACGCCGGGTTCCGCGGCCACGACCTGACCACCGCGGTCGCGATCGCGCTGGCCGAGTCCGGCGGGCGACCCGCGGGCGCACAACCCCGTGCCGCCGGACAACTCCTACGGCCTGTGGCAGATCAACATGATCGGCGCGCTCGGCCCCGACCGGCGCCACGAGTTCCACCTCGACGCCAACAAGGAGCTGTTCGACCCGGAGACCAACGCGAAGGCCGCGTTCGCGATCTCCGGCAAGGGCGACTCGTTCCAGCCGTGGACCACCTACACCAGCGGCGCCTACAAGAGCCACCTCGACGAGGCCCGCAAGGGCGTCAAGGCCATGCAGCACAACGACGACGCGACGCACCCGGCGAGCAGCGGCGGCAAGCACCCGGCCGGGCACGGCGGCAAGGAGGGCGGCAAGCACGGGGGCGGCGGCGACGGCTTCATGGTCGACCCCGACGCGCTGTCCGGCTACGCCAAGAGCACCCGCACGATCGCCGACGAGCTGGACCGCGCTGCGCACCAAGGAGCTGCACAAGGTCCGCTCCATCGCCGACGACAGCTTCGGCGCGCATCGGCAAGGAGACCGGTTTCGCCGACGCGCTCAACAGCTTCGGCGAGTCGCTGCAGCGCCAGGTTCGCGGCGCCCGGCAGAACGCGGACACGCTCGCCGGCTCGGTGTCCAAGACCGCGAAGCACTACCGCGACCAGGACGCCGACATCGCCGACGACCTGTTGCAGCTGCTGCAGGACAAGTAGGGTCACCCCAACCCGCACGGCGAGTTGTCCACAGCGCGACGCGTCGCCGCGCACCCACTCTGAGCTGCCCGAACAGGTCGGCCGGATAGCCGAAAGGGTTACAACTGGCATCTGGGAACGCGGCCAGACCAACCACCGATGCCCACGGTCCTCACCGGTGCCGGTACTCTGAGCTACGTGGTGATGACGAAATGAACATCATCGCGAGGGCTAGAAGTAGTTGACCGCGTACCGCGTGTGTCGAGCGCTGCCGGTCGACCACGTACGGGGGGCGGTTCCCTGTCACCGTGGCGGGGCATGCCGACGAAGTCGACACGGGGGTTGACGTTGAGCCAACGGGCGCCGGGTTTTTCCGCCGTGCTGGCGGTCCCGGAGTTCCGCGCGCTCTGGTTCGCCGAGGCTCAGTCCGTGTTCGGCGACCAGCTCGCCAAGGTCGCGCTCACGATCCTCGTCTACGACCGCACCGGCTCCGCGCTGCTGGCCGCCATCGTCCTACGCGCTCACGTTCCTCTCCGCGCTCGCCGGCGGGCTCGGCCTCTCCCAGCTCGCCGACCGGTTCCCGCGCCGCAGGCTGATGGTCACCTGCACGCTCGCGCCAGGCCGCGGTGGTCGGCCTGATGGCGATCCCCGGCATGCCGATCGCGCTGCTGTGCGTGCTGGTGTTCGCGATCGGCCTGATCCAGTCGCCGGCCGCGGCCGCGCAGAACGCGGTCACCCGCGAGGTCTTCACCGACGACGAGCTCTACCTGCGCAGCCAGGACCTGCGCGGGATCACCACCAACACGCTGATGCTGCTCGGCCTCGCCGGCGGTGGCCTGCTGGTGGTCGCGCATCGGCACCAGCTGGGCGCTGACGATCGACGCGGTGACGTTCCTGGTGAGCGCGGTCGTGGTGCACCGGTACGTGAAGAACCGCCGGGTCGCCGGCAGCACGGGAGGACGGCTGGTTCACCGCCGCGCAAGTGGGTGTTCGGCAACAGCCGGATGCGCGTGCTGCTCACGCTGTCCTGGCTGGTCGGCCTCGTCGTGATCCCCGAGGGCCTGGTCGCGCCGCTGGCCAAGGAGCTCGGCGCCACGGACGCCGCGGTCGGCTGGCTGCTCGCCGCCGACCCGCTGGGGTTCGTCGTCGGCACCTACGTGCTGTCCCGGTTCGTCGGCGCCGACGCACCGGGTCCGGTTCATGGGCGTGCTCGCGACCTGTTCGTCGGCAACACTCGTCGCCTTCGCGTTAACGCCGCACATCGTCTATCGCGATTGTCTTGCTAGCACTGGCCGGAGCTTTCGGCGCCTACCAGATCACGGTCAGCGCGACGTTCAACACGTTGGTGCCCAACGAGATCCGCGGTGGCGCGTTCGGAGTCATCCGGACCGGGCTACGGGTATCCCAGGGCGTCGGGGTCGCCATCGGCGGGGCGGTGGCGGAAGGTATCGGCTCGACTACGGCGACGATCGCATTGGCCGGCGTGCTCGGCGTACTGATCGCCGTCCCGCGACCATCGCCTGGGCGCGGCTCAACCGTTCGGTCAGGGACACCCGGGTCGTAGAGAACTTGAATACGCTGACCTCATGAAAGGTGCGCCGTCGCAGAAGACCAGGCAGGACGGCCAGCGTCAGAGAGTCACAGGTCGCGGTCCCTCATCACGGTTCACCTCCATGGCGGAATCACCAGAGCCGGCTTGGTCATCCCCCCGGGACATTCTGTCAGACGGTCACAGGTCACGATCCATCATCACGGTTCACCTCCCGTGGAACGGGACAGGCAGCAGAGTGCGCATCCGGACGGTGCCCGCCGCCGATGCGCACGGGCATGCTAGCCACTGACGCCCGAGGACCGCTCGCCCGCACCTTCGAGGCACACTTGCGTGTGACACGGAGGGAGGGACGCAAGCCCATGAGTTTCACCGCTCACGACGGCCCTGGGCACGCGTCGCCTGGAAACAACCCTCCCGGCACGGACGGCGGGGACGGGCAGGAGCAAGCGGAGCAGGCTCAGGGGCAGCCACCTGTTGCGCACCCCAAGTGTGAATGATCAGCGCGATTTCCGACACAGCGGAAGCCGATTTGTAGTGCATTTGCGTCAGTGGGCCTTCTGGCGACAGCGGCCGCGGGTCACCGCGTACATGCTGACCTGCGAGTTGGCCGCGATCGCCTGCATCGTGCTGGCCAGCATCACCGCGCCGGCGCCGATACGCTCCGACTGGCTGCGGTTCCTCACCGTGGCCATCTGCGCCACGGTCCACCTGCAGCTGTCCCGCCGGCAGGAGGAGCGGCGGCGTAGCCGCAAGGTGACCGTCCAGATCGACCTCGTCGGTATCTGGTCGTTCGCCGCGTCGTGGTGCTGCCGGTGCACCTGGCACTGCTCGGCATCGTGCTCAGCCGCACCCAGCGCTGGTTCGTCGCGCGCCGCCCGCTGTACCGGTTCGTGTTCTCGACCTCGAGCGTGCTGCTCGCCGCCATGGTCACCCACGAGGTGGTCACCGCGTTCGGGCCGCGGAGCTGGTCGGGCCTGACCGTGCCCCGCTCGATCACCGAGTTCGGCATCCTGCTGCTCGCCGGCCTCGTGTACTTCTCCGCGCAGGCCGCGATCATCGGTGTCGGCGCCATCCTGCTCAGCACCTCGCGGCCCACGCTCAGCATGGTGCTGGGCACCAAGGACGACAACGAGCTCGAGGCGCTGACCATCGCGCTGGGCACGGTGGCGGCGATCCTGCTGGTCAACCTGCCGGCCGCGCTCGCGATCATCGTGGTCATCAGCGTCATCGGCAACCGAATCGCCGAGGTCCGCCAGCTGCAGGTGGACGTGCGCACGGACCCCAAGACCGGCCTGCTGAACATGCGCGGCTGGCGGGAGGGCGCCGAGCGCGCGCTGTCCAGAGTGGAACGCGCGAACGGCTCGGCGGCCGTGCTGATGGTCGACCTCGACCACTTCAAGTCCATCAACGACACCTGGGGCCACCCGGCCGGCGACGACATGCTCGAGTACGTGTCGCACGCGCTGCGCGGGGCGACCCGGCCGAGCGACGTCGTCGGCCGCTTCGGCGGCGAGGAGTTCGTCGTGCTGCTGCCGGAGGCGGACGCCACCGAGGCGGAGCAGGCGGGCGAGCGCATCCGCCGGATGATCTCCGAGCTGCACGTGCCGACCACCGACAAGCGCGGCGGCCCGGTCGCCATCACCCACCGGACGACGTCCATCGGCGTCGCGGTCTACCCGAAGCACGCGAAGGCCCTCGACGACCTGCTGCAGGCCGCGGACGCGGCCGTGTACGAGGCGAAGGAGAAGGGCCGCAACCAGGTCCGCCTGGCGTCCTGAGGTCCCGACCGTGTCCGAACCCGCCTTCCTGCGCCGCACCAGGCAGTCCTACGACACCATCGCCGACGACTACGCCGGCTGGGCCCGCGGCGAGCTGGCGGTGAAGCCGCTGGACCGCGCGATGCTCGCCGCGTTCGCCGAGCTCGTGCGGGAGAGCGGGCCCGTCGCCGACGTCGGGTGCGGCACGGGACGGGTGACCGCCCACCTCGCCGGCCTCGGCGTGCAGGCGTCGGGGATCGACCTGTCGCCGGGCATGGTCGCGGCCGCCCGGCGCGACCACCCGGAACTGCGGTTCACCGAGGGCTCGATGCTGGCCCTCGACATCGCGGACGGCACGCTCGGCGGCGTGCTCGCCTGGTACTCGACGATCCACGTGCCGCCCGAGCGGCTGCCGGACGCGGTCGCGGAGTTCCACCGCGTGCTGGCACCGGGTGGGCACCTCCTGCTCGCCTTCCAGACCGGCGACGACGTTCTGCGGCTGACCGATGCGGGCGGGCACGAGGTCGACCTCGACTTCCACCGCTGGCAGCCGGACCGGGTCGCCGGGCTCCTGGAGCGCGCCGGGCTGGCGATGGTGGCGCGGCTGGTGCGTGAGCCCGACGCCACCGGCCACTTCCCGGAGCGGGTACCGCAGGGCTTCGTGCTGGCCCGCAAACCGGGCGTGGCCTCGCGGCAAACGAGTGAGCCCGGTGATCGCGGCGAGTAGCCTTCGAACCCATGGGGACCCGATGATCGGGGAGGCCTCGGACGGCCCACCGCCGGGGGGCGGGCGGGTCGCCACCGGTGTGCCCCGGTTGCGGTGGCTCGTCGTGATGATCCTCGCGGCCGCGGCGTTCGCGGTCGTCGCCTCGCGGCCCAACCCGCCCGTCACGCACCCGCCGACCGGGGACGTCGCGAAGATCCAGCAGGCGGTCGAGGACCAGCTCGACCCGGCCTCCGGCCGCGACCCGCTCCGGGACCTGCCGGCCGACTTCACCGACGGAAGCGAGAACGCGCCGGTCCACGTGCGAGCGCCCGACGGCACCATGCGCGCGGTCCACCCGGGCGGCGGCTGCTCCTCCCCGTGGGGCGACACGCGCTGGGACTACAGCGTCGGCTGCAAGGCCCACGACCTCGGCTACGACATGCTCCGCTACGCCGCGCGCAAGGGCCAGCCGCTGGACCCCGCGCTCCGCGAGCGCCTCGACGACCGGCTCTCCCAGGACATGCACGCCCAGTGCCGGCTCAACCCGCGCGGCTCGCCCGCGTTCTGCGAGGTCGTGGCGTCGCTTTACACCGTCGGCCTCGTGGTCAACTCCTGGCACCAGCGCTGGGGCCCGCCCCAGAACGAGCCGGTCGGCCCGTGGTCGGTGGCGATGGTCGTGATCATGCTGCTGATCGCCGTCCGCGCCCCGGCCGTGGTCCGGCGCGGCGTGCGGCACGGACCGCGCCGCCTGCCGGCCCGGCCGCACCTCGACCCGACCGAGCGGGCGCAGGCCGGCTACCTCAGCTTCCTCCGGATCGTCAGCCTCGCCGGCATCGTGCTGGCCGAGTCGGTCCTCGCGTTCACCATGCGCGGCACGGCCGAGGCCGGCTGGGTCTGGCCGCTGACCTGGCTGCTGCAGCTCGTCCCGCTGTTCTTCCTCGCCGGCGGGCACGCGAACCTGCTCGCCTGGCGCGCCGCCCGCGACGCGGGCGCCGGCTACGGCACCTACCTCGTCGGCCGGATCGGCTGGCTGATCCGGCCGGTGCTCGCGTTCGTGATCGCCTGGCTCGTGGTCCCGCTGTCGCTGGAGCTGCTCGAGGCCCCGGACGACGCGATCACCGCGTTCGGCCGGCTGATCGTCCAGCCGCTGTGGCTGCTCGGCCTCTACCTGCTCGTCGTCGCGGCCATGCCCGTCATGCACGCGCTGCACCGCCGGCTGCCGGTCGCCACGCCGCTCGCGCTGCTGGCCGGCGTGGTGGCGCTGAGCGTCGTCGGCGGGGCGGTCGCCGGGCACGTCGGCGGGGTGCTGGTGGCGCTGCTGTTCGGCCAGCTGGCCTTCCACTACGCCGACGGCACGTTCTGGCGGCTGCCGCGCTGGACGCTCGTGGCCGGCGCGGTCGCGGCGTTCGGCGGCCTCGTCGCGCTCACCACGTTCGGCGCCCAGCCGAAGCTGCAGCTGGCCGAGCCGACCGGGTACGCGGCGTTCGCGCCCTCGCTCGCCGGCGTGCTGCTGCTCGGGCTCGTGCAGACCTGCCTGGTCGCGCTGCCGCGGGAGCCGGGCCTGCGCGCGGTGGCGGCCAGCGCGCCCGCCCGCGTCACGGCGTTCGTGCGGGCCGCGCCGATGACCGTCTACCTGGTCTACCTGTGCGCGATGCTGCTGATCGAGGGCGTGGTCGGGGTGGCCCGCGGCGGGCGGCGTCACCGGCGGCCTCGACTGGCTGCTGCGGCCGCGCACGCTGCTGGCGCTGGGCATGGTCGCGCTGCCGACGCTGGTCGCGTTCCTCTGGTTCGAGCGCCGCGGCAGGCCCGCGCCCGCACCGGAGCTCCACGACGTGGCCGAGGAGCAGCCCAGGACCTGGGCGGACACTCTGGCCGCCGGGCTCGGCGTGGCCTACGGCGCGCTCGGCGTGCTGGGCTTCGCGGTCACCGGCCTGTCCGGCTGGACGCAGACCTCGACGCTGCTCGGCCTGCCCATCGACCCGATGGCGAGCCTCATCCACCTGCTGCTCGGCTGGTACCTGGTGCACTGCGTGCACCTGCAGACGAGCTCGCGGCCGGGCCCGTGGCTGGTCACCGCCGTCGCCTGCGTGCCGCCGATGATCACCACGATGAGCGGGCCCGGCACCGTCGTGCACGGCCTGACGATGGCCGGCGCGCTGGCCGTCGCGGTCGTGTGCGCGCAGCGAGCACGCGCCGGCTCCGACACGCAGCCCGTGCCCGTTACCAGCGGCGCAGCGCGCTGAGAGGCACACTTCAGGGTGTTTAACGCGCACCGGTCCAGTCACGGTGAGCGACGTATGCCACCCTACGGGACAACCGAAGGCCTCCCTGGCACGTCTACTAAGTGTCAGGGACATGGAGTGCGAACCGGAGCGCTGCGGGAGGAGCCGGGGTGAACCAACGGCCGCCGAGGTCAGACGGCCAGAAACCGGCGCGCGCCAGGCGGGACCCGCCGCGCGCCGGTAGACCGCACGCCCGCGAACGCCGGCCGGGTGGTCAGCGGCCGGACGTCCGCCGCGAAGCGCGCGGAGCCGCTGCGCGAGGACCCCTACCGCCGCCAGCCCCGCACCTCCGACGCCCGCTGGCAGCCCGCGCCGACGAGCCGACCGAGAAGTTCTGGGGCCGCGGACAAGGGCGCGCCGCCGCGCAACCGCCTGCTCACCAGCGGCAAGCTCGTGCTGGTCGTCGTCTCCGTGCTGATCCTCGCGGTCACCGGGTACTACTGGCGCCAGCTCGAGCCGTGGCAGGACGGCCTGACCACGGCCGACGTGATCGACCAGGAGCCCACCGAGAAGCCGGCGGACGGCGCCATCGACATCCTGATGGTCGGCATGGACAGCCGCACCGACGCGCAGGGCAAGCCCGCTGTCCGACGCGCAGCTCGCGCAGCTCAGCGCCGGCGAGAGCGACGGCGAGCTCAACACCGACACGCTGATCATGATCAGGATCCCGAACGACGGGAAGAAGGCCGTCGGCATCTCGATGCCGCGCGACTCCTTCGTCGACATCCCCGGCTACGGCGAACACAAGATCAACTCGGCGTACCTGCGGGCCAAGAACGAGGCCATGCAGAAGCTGCAGAACGAGGGCGTGGCCGACGAGGCCCAGCTCGAGGTGCGCTCCAACCAGGAGGGCGCGAAGAACCTGATCTCCACCGTGCAGGAGCTGACCGGCGCGACGATCGACCACTACGCCGAGGTCAACCTGCTCGGCTTCTACGACATCACCAAGGCCGATCGGCGGCATCGACGTCTGCCTCAAGCAGCCGGTCGACGACTACCGCTCCGGCGCGCACTTCCGGCGGGCCGGCAGAACCTGGCCGGCGCGCGCGCGCTCGCGTTCGTGCGGCAGCGCCACGGCCTGCCCAACGGCGACCTGGACCGGATCGTGCGCCAGCAGGTGTTCATGACCGGCATGGCGAAGAAGGTGTTCTCGCAGGACATGCTCACGCCGGGCTCGGACACGCTGGACAAGCTGCGGGCCGCGGTGCAGAAGTCGGTGGTGCTGGACGAGGACTGGAACGTCATCCAGTTCGCCCAGCAGATGATGAACTTCACCGGCGGCAACCTGGCGTTCAAGACGATCCCGGTCGGCCGCATCGACCTGGAGACCCCCGAGGACGGCTCGGCCGTCGAGGTCGACCCGGACGAGGTGCACGCGTTCGTCGAGGGCCTGCTCGGCAAGAAGGCGCCCGACAAGGCGACAAGCGCCAGCGAGCGCCGGCGACGGCGGCAACGGCGACGCCGGCCAAGCAGGTCACGGTGAACGTGCGCAACGCCAGCGGGCAGGGCGGCCTGGCCGAGCAGGTGGCCGACTCGCTGGCCGAGCAGGGCTTCACCAGGGGCGACATCGGCAACGCCGACCTGCGGGACGCGACGGTCGTCCGCTACGCCGACGGCGAGCAGGACGCGGGCAACCAGGTGGCCGAGGCGCTCGGCGGCAGCCCGGTCGTCGAGCCGGACACGAACCTGCCGGCCGGCTCGGTGACGGTCCTGCTCGGCTCGGACTACGACGCGTCCGGCACGACCGACGCGAGCGGCGACGGGCTCACGCACGAGCCGTTGCTGCGACTGGCGCCCGGCAAGGCCCGCGCAGCCGGCGCCAGCCCGACAAGTCCGGTTGCGTCAACTAGTCACCCGTTCGGCCGACGTCGTCGCGTCGGCCCGCTGTCACTGGGCCATCCGGCGCGAATTGCTCGAGCAAATTGTGGAAACCCGCGTAATCACTCGGGAGCTCATCGCTTCCTCTTATGTCGGCATCCCGGTCTGGCGACACCGGGATGCCACTCGAGAGAGGGGCGATCGTGCAGCTGGACACAGCGACCTACCAGCGAGTTCTCGGCGACGAGCTGCGCCGCCTGCGCAAGCAGCGCGGCTGGACGCGGCGAGATCTCAACCGCCGGCTGCAGAGCGACATCTCACTCCAGACGCTGGCGACCTACGAGCTCGGCACCCGGCAGTGCTCGGTGGTGCGCCTGGTCGAGATCTGCCTCGCGCTCGACGAGGTGCCCCACGAGCTGCTGGCCCGGGTGCACCAGCGGGTGTTCAGCGACTCCCCCGTCGGCCGCATCCGGATCGACCTGCGCAAGGTCGTCCGGGACGACGCAGCCGGCGCTGCTGCCGCTGCGCCGCTGGGCGAAGGGCAAGCTGGCCGAGAACAACGGCCACCACGCCGCCGGAGGTCAGCCTGGACATCACCGCGCTGGAGCGCATGGCCGAGCTGTGCGGCATGGAGACCGTCGAGCTGATCGCCCGCCTGCGCCAGATCAGCGGCCCGGCCCTGGCCACGACCCCGACGACGACTGAGCCCGGGCCTCAGCGGATCAGCTCGTACTCGCGCGGGTCCAGGCGCCGGGTCCGCTGCCAGTAGCGCCAGGTGAACCCGGGCCAGATGGTCCGGTTCACGCCGTGCGCGTCGAGGTACCAGCTCCGGCAGCCGCCCTGGGTCCACACGCCCTCGACGAGCTTGCGCTGGATGTCGGACTGGAACCGGGCCTGCGCGCTCTCCGTCGGCTCCAGCGCGGCCGCCCCCGACCGCTCCACCAGCGCCATCGCCTGCGCCACGTACCGGATCTGCGACTCGATCATGAACACCACCGAGTTGTGCCCCAGCGCGGTGTTCGGGCCGAGCAGGAAGAACAGGTTCGGGTAGCCGGCCACCGTGATCCCGTAGTGGGTCCGGATCCCGTTGGTGCGCCAGTCCTTCGACAGGTCGCGCCCGTCGACGCCGGTGATGTTGACGTAGTCGAACGCGTCGGTGACGTGGAAGCCGGTGCCGTAGATGATCGCGTCGACCTCGTGCTCGACGCCCGCGGTGTCGACGATCGAGTGCGCCCGGACCTCGGCGATCCCGTCGGTCACCACCTCGACGTTCGGCCTGGTCAGCGCCGGGTAGTAGTCGTTGGCGATGAGCACCCGCTTGCAGCCCATCACGTAGTCCGGCGTCAGCTTGCGGCGCAGCTCCGGGTCCGCGACGGCCTTGTGCATGTGCCGCAACGCGATCCGCTGCGCGAGCTTCATCAGCCCGGGCCGGCCGTTGAACCCCATCGCGCGCGACTCGAGCAGCCAGTAGATGCAGCGTCGCGGTAGCGCCGCTGCGCGCCCGGCACCACGCGGAACAGCCGCTTCGCCCAGCCGGGCATCGCGTGGTCGGGCTTGGGCATGATCCACGGCGGCGTCCGCTGGAACAGCGTCAGCCGACCCGACCTCGGGCGCGATCCGCGGCACGAACTGGATCGCGCTCGCGCCGGTGCCGACCACCGCGACCCGCTTGCCGGCCAGGTCGTAGGAGTGGTCCCAGCGCGCGGAGTGGAACGCGGCGCCCGCGAAGTTCTCGATGCCGGGCAGCGCCGGCACGTTCGGGATGTGCAGCCCGCCGATGCCCGACACGACGAACCGCGCGACGAACTCGTCGCCGGCCGCGGTGGTGACGTGCCAGCGGTGCTCGTCGGCGTCCCAGCGCGCGCCGGTCACCTCGGTGCCGAAGCGGATGTGCCGGCGCAGGTCGTAGGTGTCGGTGACCCGGCGCAGGTACTGCCAGATCTCCGGCTGCGGGAGAAGGACCGCGTCCAGTCCGGGTTCTGCTCGAACGAGAACGAGTACAGGTGCGACTGGATGTCGCACGCGCAGCCCGGGTAGGTGTTGTCGCGCCAGGTGCCGCCGACGTCCTCGGCCTTCTCGAGCACCACGAAGTCGTCCCGGCCGTCGCGCTTGAGCTGGATCGCCATGCCCAGCCCGGAGAACCCGGTCCCGATCACGACCGTGTGGACCGCAGTTGCCATCGTCGCACCCTCCCCGTCGTCGGCTCGACGCTACCTTACTCCGAGTAGGTTACTTCCGGTAGAGTGTCGCCGTGGCCACCACCGAGTCCAAGCGGCGCCGCATGCCGCGCGCCGAGCGCGAGCGGCAGATGATCGCCGTCGCGGAGGAGATCTTCGCCGAGCGCGGCTACCAGGCGTCGTCGATGGACGAGATCGCCGAGCGGGTCGGCGTGTCCAAGCCGATGATCTACGAGTACTTCGGCTCCAAGGAGGGCCTGCTGGTCGCGTGCATCCGGGCGGCGCGGGCGGAGCTGCTCGCGACCACGCTCGCGTCGGTCGAGGGCATCACGTCGGCGGAGGACGCGCTGCGCAGCGGGCTGGAGGCGTTCTTCGCGTTCATCGACTCGCACCGGCGGTCGTGGGAGCTGCTGCGCCAGGAGGCGGCGGTGGCCGGGCAGGCCGCGATGGACGAGATCGAGGGGATCCGCCAGCAGCAGACCGAGGTCAACGCGGCGCTGTTCGCGTCGTACCTGCCCGACCTGCCGGAGCGGGACCTCGAGGCGTACGGCGAGGTGGTCGTCGGCGCGTGCGAGCGGCTCGCGACCTGGTACGTGGGGCGCGAGGATGTTACGGCCGAGGCCGCCGCGGCGATCATCATGCGGATGGTCTGGTTCGGGCTGTCCGCCAGCACGCACGGTGACCGCTGATCGTTTATCGTCTGCGGAGCGTGTCTTTCCTGCCGGAAAGGTGTGCAATGGGGACAGGCGTGGGGCCGAGAGGGGCGGGGAAATGCCGGATCCGATAGAAGTGAACTACGTACCGGACGGCGACGACTGGCAGGTGACGGTGTCCGGACGGGGGCAGCGGCTCACCGGCAGGGCCCCCGGCCTGATCGCGGCGCGGGACCGGGCCGACCAGCTGGTCGAGAAGGTGGCGCCGGAGGAGAAGTTCCGCACGGTCGTGCACCTGCTCAACGGCGACGCGCTGGAGTTCACCACCGCCTACCTGACGGCCCGGCTGGCCAAGCCCACGGAGGCCGCACCGGCCCCGAAGCCCACGCCACCGCCCACCCCGAAGCCGCCGCCGTCGCCGACCCCGAAGCCGGCCGCGGACCAGAAGGCCGTGCCGGCCCCGGCGCCGCGCGCGCGGCGCGAGGACGCCCCCTCGAAGGCGGCCGCCGGCCAGCGGCGACTAGCTGAAGATCTTCCGCAGCACCAGCAGCACGATCAGCGCGCCGACGCCGATCAGCGAGTACTTCACCTTGGGCGAGGCGAGCGTGGTGCGCGCGCTCGTCTTGGCCCCGTCGACCAGCCGCTTGGGGTTCGCCTTGGTGCCGAGCTCGTCGAGCGTCGACGCGAGCGCGTCGCGCGCCTGCTCGATCTCACGCTGAATGGTGTCGGGGTCGCGCGCCACGGTTCCTCCTCGCACGGGCAAGTCCAGTCGCCAACCGTAGAGGACGCCGACCACCAGCACACGCAGGCCCGCCGCGACTCGCCCGGTGCCCGCCGAAACCTCGTAGGCCACGCCTGCCGCCTCATGGCCTTCGAACACACCGCCACGGCGCCGTCATCGCTCACCGCTCGGTCCAACGCAGCATCCGAGACGCGTGCGACCGACCGCCGCGACTCTCCCGGGTACCTGCCCAACCTCGTCGACCACACCCATCGCCTCTTGACCTTCGAGCACACCGCCTCCGGGCCGTCATCGCTCACCGCCGGCCCCGCGCGGCGCCCCGATGCCCTGCCGCGACCGGCTGCCGCGCTCGCCCGGTCAGTAGCGGGCGAGCTGGGCGACCATGCCCTCGCAGCTGCGGACCACGACGCGCGCGGCGTGGCGCTGGCCGGTGCCCAGCGCGTGGTTCTCCGCCTGCTCCTGCCAGCGGCGCAACGCCTCGGACACCGCGCCGTGCAGCTCGGCGCCGGTCGGCTCGTGGTCGAAGCCCAGCCGGGCGGCGAGGGCGGTGCCGACGCCGCCGACGAGCCGCCGCGCCTCGGCCGCCAGCGGGTCGGGCAGCTCCGTGCGGCCGCCGTGCAGGGCGGCCAGCAGGCGCAGCTCGCGGAACTCGTGCGCGCTCACCACCAGCTGCTCCAGCGCGGTGACCAGCCGCCGCGCCGCCGGGCGCGGCTCCATCCGCAGCACGACCTCCAGCGCCAGCACCGCCGAGCGGGCCTTGAGCACGTCGTGCCGGTCGGTGAAGCACTGCTGGATCGACTCGCGCAGCTCCTCCAGCCCGCTGCGCGCCACCAGCTCGGCCGACAGCGCGGCGTGCTCGTCGAAGCCCTGCCGGATCAGCGTGGTCACCAGCCGCACGCCGAACAGCCCGAACCGGTCGAGCAGCGCCGTGCGGGTCCGGCCGTCCAGCGGCACCGGCACGCCGTCGCCGACGAACCGGTCCGCGGAGACCAGGCAGCTCTCCAGCTCCCGGCGCGGCACGGCGGCGAGCGCCGCGAGCGAGGCCAGCTCCGCGGCGGTCAGCGTCCGGCCGGCGTGCGCGAGCAGGCCCGACACCGCGATCACGTTCTGGCACAGGCCACGCAGCCCGGCGTCGGTGCGGTAGCGCCGGGCGATCCGCTTGGCCGAGGTGAGCGCGTCGATCCGGCCGCCGCCGACCTCGTCGGCGCGGGACAGCACGACGACGCGTTCACCGGCGTCTCCCGCGCGATCGGATGGTCCTGAATGGACTGGAGGAAGCCGACGTCGGTGCTGTGCAGGTTGCGCATCAGGTACAGCACCGCGTCGGCGTCGAGCGAGATCCGCGACGCGACGTCCGTCGCGGCGTCCGATGTGGACGTCGCCGGTTCGGCCGGCTCGGCGCCGATCGCGGGCGTGTCGATCAGCGTGAGCCCGCGCAGCGCCCGGCTCGGCCAGTCGACCACGATCCGGTCCAGCGTCTCGGCCCGCCAGCCCTCCAGGTCGATGTGCAGCCGGCCGTCCACCCTGGCCACCGGCGCGTCGCGCGGCGGCGCCTGCGTCGGGTACACCTGCGCCCGCGGCACCGCGCCGCCGCGGTACCAGGTCAGCACGCTGCCCTCCTCGACGAGCAGCGGCGCGATCTCCTCCCCCACCAGGGAGTTGACCAGCGTCGACCGCCCGGTCTGCGGCAGCCCGGCGACCGCGAGCCGCAGCGGCTCGGCCGAGCCGCTCGACGTGCCGGCGCAGCCAGTTCGTCGCACGTGGACTGTCGCGGTACAGCTCGAGGGCGTCGAGTCAGCATCGCCCGCGCCCGCTCGGCAAGCTCGGTCACGCCGTGAGCCCTCGCAGCCGCGCGTTGGGGGTCACCAGCGCCTGGATGCGCTTGTGCAGGCTCACCAGCCGGTCCACCTCGAGCGAGATCTCCTGGCTGCGCCGCCGCCGGTCGGCGAGGTCGGCCTCGGCGGCGCGCTTGGCCTCGGTCGCCCGCTCGGCGATGCCGGTCTGCAGCCGGTCCACGACCGCGGCGAAGTGGTCCCGCAGCCGCCGCTGGATCAGCCGCGCGGTGTCGCGGCTCTCCTTGCCGTAGGACAGGAAGAAGTCGTCGACGTGGCGCTGCGCCGCGGTCTTCGCGGTGGACTGGCGCCGCTTGAGCCGGCTGCCCCGCTCGTCCCAGATGGTCTTCGCGCCGAACGCGGCGCCCGCGCCGAGCGAGATCGGGTTGATCAGCGGCAGCCCGGCGAGCGTGGTCGCGAGGCCGAACATCAGCAGGCCGCCGTAGGACCCGCGCAGGCCGACGAACAGCTGCTGGCCGACGGAGAACTTCTCGATCCGGGGCGGTGTGAGGTCGCCGATGTGGTCGAGCAGGTCGGCGGTGTCCGCGGCGTCCTCCGGCACCGCCTCGTCGAGCGCCACCTGCCGGGCGATCTTGGTCGACAGCCACTGGAACCGCTCGATCAGCCAGGTGAAGTTGGTCTCCGCGGTCTCGGCGAGGCTGTCGCACAGCCAGTACTCGAACTCGTCCCACGACTTCGCCGGGTCGGCCACGTCGAAGAACTCCTCGGCGATGCGGACGATCTTGCGGGTGCGCTCGCGCAGGTCGTACTCGACGTCGGAGAGCAGGTCGGCCACCTCGTCGCCGAGCATCGTCTGCCAGCGGCTGGAGCGGCGGCGCAGCTCGTCGAGCCGGTGCTGCGCGGCCCGGTACTGGACGTGCGCCGCGCCGAGCTTGCCGCCCCTGGCCTCCGCGAGCGCCTGGTTCAGCGGGGTCAGCAGCTGCTCGGCGGCCGTCGCGGACGCCGCGGCGGCGCTGCGGCTGGCCAGCACCTCGCCCTTGCCGAGCACGTCCGTGCGCAGGCACCGGACCAGCTCGACGAAGCCGGACTCCTCGTTCAGCTCCTGGTCGCCGGTGCGCGCGGCGGTCAGCCGGACCGACGCGGACACCGGGATGACCTTGACCTGCAGGCCGGCCGCGGCGAGCCGGGCGCGGTTGCGCTCGGCGACCCGGCGCCAGCGCGGCACCATGTCGATCTTGGTGAGCACGACCGTGACGGCCGGGCAGACCTTCGCGACCTTCTTGAGCAGCTCGAGCTCGGAGGCGCACAGCTCGCAGGTGGCGTCGGAGATCATCAGGACCGCGTCGGCGTTGGCCAGCACGGCGAGCGTGGCGGCGGTGCGCCGCGAGCCGACGCCGCCGAGGCCGGGGGTGTCGATCAGCACGAGGCCGCCGGAGAGCAGGTCGCGGGGCAGGCCGACCTCCGCGTGCACGTCGTGCCGGGTCGCGAGCGCCCGGCTCGCGACGTCCTCGACCGGCACCGGCACCCGGGCCGGCTCGGCGTCGGCCGGGCCGATCGCGCGTCTGCCGGTGGCGGGCACGTCGGTCACGAGCGCTGCGGACGGCACCTCGGCGTGCTCGACGGCGGTCGGCGTCTCCGTGGTGACGTCGTCGCCCACCGCGCAGACCGGCGCGTTGACCAGCGCGTTGACCAGCTGGCTCTTGCCTTGGTTGAGCTCGCCGATGACGGGGACGCGCAACCGCGGGTCGAGCAGCAGCGCGCGTCTGCGTTCGAGCTTGCCGGCCAGATCGGTGCGGTGGTGAGTGATGCAGGCCGCGATGGTGTCGTCGAGAACGGTGAGCCAGGGCGGAGTCCTCACCCGGATGAGTGTGCCGTGCTACCCCATTCGGATGAAAGGGGGGCCGGGACCTGAGATCAAAATCCCAGGTCCCGGCCCGTAGGGGTTGGGGCGAACCCCTATCTATGGCCTCAGAGGCCGAGGTGCAGGTCGTCCGTGAGGTCGCCGACCGGCAGGTGGTCGGTCACGCCGTGCACGCTGTCGGTCAGGCCGCCGACCGGGCTGGAGCCGACCGCGTCGGTGACCGGGTTGTGCTGCAGGACGTCGGTGACCGCGCTGGTGTCGGGCAGGTTCGCCGGCAGGTCCACGGGCAGGTGCGCCGGCAGGTTGCCCAGCTCGGGCAGGTCGACCGGCAGGTCGTTGAGGTCCGGCAGCTGCACCGGCAGGCCACCCAGGCCGGGCACCTCGGGCAGGTCCGGCACCTGCGGCAGGGCGTCCATCGGCAGCCCGTCGGCGGTCGGCAGGTTGCCGGCCTGCTCGGCCACCATGCCCGCGCCGTCGGCGATGTCCTCGGCCACCATGTCGGTGCCGGACTCGAGGCCGTGGGCGACCGGGGCGGCCGGGGTGCCGGCGAGGAAGCCGGCCAGGGTGTCGCCGCCGGTGTCGACGGTGCCGGCCATGGTCCCGGCGCCGTCGCTCATCATGTGGGTCACGGTCCCGGCGACGGCGTCACCGGTGTCGCCCAGGTTGCCGACGACGTCGGCCGGGTCGGCCGGGATGACGTGGTAGTTGCCGTCGGTGTCGAAGTCGGTGTAGCCGAGCGGCGTGGTCGCGGCGGCCGCGAGACCGTCGGGGCCCGCCTCGATGCCGCCCGCGACGCGGCCGAGCAGGTCGGTGGCCGAGCCGCCCCAGAGGGCGACGTTGCCGCCGTCGGTCTGGACGCCCCAGGCGCCCAGCTCGCCGAGACCGTTCGACGCGCCCAGCGAGCCGCCGAGCGAGTCGGCACCGTCCATCACGCCGGTGACGTCGACGGCGAAGTCACCCAGCGGCGTCTCGTTCGGCAGCGCGTCGGTGACCAGCGGGATGACCTCCTGCACGTCCTGCGGGGTGAGGTCACCCAGGCCCGCGGCGCTGAGCGCGCCCGTCGGGTCGGCCGCGTAGGCGGCCTGCGCGGACTCGTCGTTGAGCAGGTTGAGGACGAAGTCCTGCAGGTTCTGGAACGAGTAGGTCAACTGAGGTTCTCCTTGCGGATTTCGTGCGGTGCGCGCTCTTCGGCGTCTCGTTCACGCCGTGGCGCTGTGCGGACATCACCGTATGAACCGGGGGCTGCGAAGACATCGGGGATCACTCCGAGTTGTCGAATGACCCCATAGGGCGAACAATCACTCCCTCATTAGGGGGTTAGGGGATCACGCACTAACCCACTCCGGGTTGCCCATCGGGGGACGCCCTTTGGTAGTAACTACCGGGTCGCGGGTCACGGAGAGGAAACGCCTGCATGCCCTACGCCCTCGGGATCGATCTCGGCAGCGGCCACACCACGGCCGCGCTCTGCCGGAACGACCACGAGCGCTGGTCCGAGCCCGAGGTGCTGGCGCTGGACGGGCTGGCGACGACCGAGTCGGTGCTGCACCTGACCGACGAGGGCACGGTCGAGGTCGGCGGGCGGGCGCTGCGGCACGTGGTGAGCCGGCCGGACCGGGTCACCCGCGGGTTCGTCGACCGCGTCGGCGACGAGATCCCGATCGTGCTGGGCGGCCGGCCCTACCCGGCCGAGGTGCTCATCGCGGCGCTCGTCGGCTGGATCGTCGACTACGCGGAGGCGACCGAGGGCACGCCGGCCAGCCAGTTGGTGGTCACCCACCCGGCGGGCTGGGGCAGCCACCGTCGCGCGACGTTGCTGGGCGCGCTGCGTGAGGTCAGCCTGCCGGAGCTGACGCTGCTGCCGCGTCCGGTGGCCGCGGCGGAGAGCTACGCGGCGACCGAGCGGGTCGAGGTCGGCCAGGAGATCGCGGTCCACTCGCTCGGCGCCGGCCGGTTCGAGTCGGCGGTGCTGCGGCGCGGTTCGTTCGGCTTCGAGCTGCGCGCGCACGCGGACAGCGCGGAGCCGGCCGGCGGTGACCTGTTCGACGACCTGCTGGCGGCGCACGTGCTGGCCGAGCTGGGCACGGAGGTCGAGCCGGTCGCGCTGGCCAAGCTGCGGGCGGCGTGCCGGTCGGCGAAGGAGCGGCTGTCCACGGAGCTGGCGGTGACCGTGCCGGCGCCGGCGAGGTCCTCCCGCGGGACGGTGATGGTCAACCGGACGGACCTGGAGGAGCTGATCCGCCCCGCGGTCGAGGCGACGGTGACCTCGTTGCGGCGCACGATCCAGGCGGCCGGGACGTCGACGGGCTCGCTGCGGGCGGTCGTGCTGGTCGGCGGCTGCGGCCGGATTCCGCTGGTGAGCGAGCTGGTGTCGGCGGGCGTCCGGGTCCGCGTCGCGGCGGCGGCCGAGCCCGAGCTGTCGGTCGCGCAGGGCGCCGCGCTGGCCGCGGCCAGGGTGGCGAAGCCGACGGTCCAGGCGCCGGCGCTGACGCACATGCCGGAGCAGATCCAGCGATCGGCGGTCACCCACACCGACCTCATGCGCCTCGACGACCTCCCGGAAGCGGAGGTCGCCGACATCGGCCCACCGCCCGCCCGGCCTCCGGTGGACATCGCCCCGCTCGAGCCGCCGCGGCGCCGGCTCCTCCGCCTGGGCGGCCGAGGCGGCAGGCAGGACGACGACTTCGCCGAGGACGACCGCCCCGTCAGCCGCCCGCTCGCGGACGAGCGCCCCCGCCGCCGCCCCACCGACGACGACCGCCCACGCCGCACCCGCCCGGCGGACGACGACCACATCCGTCGCCGCCCGGCGGACGACGACTACCTCGCCCAGCTTTCGGCGGACGAAGAAGACCTTGCCCCGCAACGAGATGCGGCGGAGTCCGATGTGAGCGTCGCCCGCCCCCCGCGCCGCCGGCCGACCGACGAGGTCGACCGCGAGTCGCTGCCGGCGCACCTGGACTACGACCTGCGCTCGCCCCGCAGCCGGGAGGCCGACCGCCGCACCGCGGGCAGCGATGTCGGCCTGGCCATGAGCCCGATCAACGACAGCGACGAGCCCGACTTCGGCCCGGAACCACCGCGCCAGCGCAACAGCTCCGGCCCCCTCCGCCGACGCGAACCCGACACCGGTGGCTTCGACCCCGGACGCCGCCGCGAACCAGCATTCGACCTCGACGCCGGCCCACGCCCCGGCGCGCTGGACGATCTCGGCGCGCGGCCGCCCCGACGCGATGGGGAGGCCGCGAGGCGGCGCAACGCCGAATGGCCCGCGGAGGACCAGCACGCCACCCCGGACGCCGCGCCGAGCCGCCACGAGTACCGAGCCGACTCGGAGGTGCCGCCGGCCCGCCGTCAACACACCGGGCGCCGCGCCGACACCCAGGCTCGCCCGGAGGCCGAGGTACCCGCACGCGGACGCGCCGATCAGCCGTCCCGCCACGAGTACCGAACCGACACCGAAGAGCCACCCGCCCGGCCGCAAGCTCGCCAGGACCATCTCGCATTCCCGACCGAGCCCGACCTGCCGCCCGCTCGGCGCGACGCCGGCACGTCATCCGGCCACCACGCCAACCCGCTCCCGCAACGCCGCAAACGCGCCACCCGCGAGGCCGACCTGCCATCGGCACGCCACGAGCACGCCACTCACCACGAGGCCGACGTGCCGCCTACTCGCCACGAACGCACCCGCCACACCGAAACGGACCCGCGGCGCCACGGCGACCCGCCATCAGCACGCCACGACCTCGCCGACCTGCCGCCCGCCCGTCACGACCGCACCACCCACCACACCGAAACCGACCCACCCCCGCCGCAACACGACCGCGCGTTCGACCCGCCATCAGCACGCCGCGAGCACGCCACCCACCACGAGGCCGACGTGCCGCCCACTCGCCACACCGAAACGGACCCACGGCGCCATGGCGACCTGCCATCAGCACGCCGCGAACGCACACCCCACCACCACACGGAAACTGACCCACCCCCGCCGCAACACGACCGCGCGTTCGACCTGCCATCAGCACGCCGCGAGCGCGCCACTCAGCACCACATCGACGCCGACCCGCCCCCGCGGCACCACACCCGCGACGCCGACCTGCCGCCCGCACGCCGCGAACGCCCGAGCGACCGCGATGCGGACGTGGCGGCCGCCCGCCACGAGCGCGTCGCGCGCCACGAGCAGCGCACTCACCACGCGGACGCCGACCTGCCCCCGCAGCGGCACGCCATCCACCACGACACCGACGTACCGCCCGCTCGCCACGAGCGCGCCACCCACCACACGGGCGCACCAACCAGCCGCCGCGAGCAGAGCACCCGCCACGCCGAAGCCGACCTGCCCCCGCAGCGGCACGCCATCCACCAAGACGCCGACCTGCCGTCGGCACGCCGCGACGCCGACGTGTCGCCCAGCCGGCACGAGCGCGTGAGCCGGACCGACGACCGTGCCTTCAACGAGAGCCTGTCCCGCTCCCGGCACGCGAGCCACACCGACGGCGAGCACCGCCGGCGCAGGGATCCCGGATGACCCCGGACCCGATACTCGACGACGCCGCCGCCGCGCACCTGGCCGCGGTCGCCGCCGACACCCGCCCCGGCGCGCACGTGGGCATCGTCGCGCCGGGCGGCCACGGCAAGACCACCCTGCTGCACCACCTCGGCCGCGCCATCGAGACCGCGACCGGCGCCCCGGTCCGCCTGGCCCAGGCACCCTTCACCGACCTGGCGCCGCCGACCGACCAACCACTCCCGGCTGTCGACGCGCCCGTGGCAACCGTCAACGAAACCCTCCTGATCGACGACGCCCACCAGCTCGACGACGCCGACCTGAGCCACCTCCACCACCTCGCCACCACCACCCCGATCCGTCTCGTCGTCGCGGCCCGGCCGTGGCCGCGCGGCCCGCACCTCACCAAGCTCCTCGACCTCACCCAGGACCAGCTCCTCCCCGCCCCCTTCGACCAGGCCCAGGTCCGCGCGGCGCTCCCCGCCCGCATGCGCACCGACCGGCTCGTCGAGTTCGTCCACGCGCAGACCGGCGGCGTCCCCGGCTTCGTCGTCCGCCTCGGCCGGGCCGGCCTGACCGAGCCGGACGTCCCCGCGACGACGCTCGCCGAGTTCCGGCCCGAGCTGGCCCGGCTGGACGAGACCGTCCTGCGCTTCCTCCTCGCCGCCGAGGCCGGCGTCGCGCTGCACCTGGACCTCCTGGTCGAGCTGCTCGAGACGGACGCCATCCACGACGTGGTCGAGGCCGCCCGCGCCACCGGGCTCATCGGCACCGCCGGCACCCTGCTGCCCGTCGCCCAGCGCGCGCTGCGCGCGCTCGTCCCCGTCGAGCGCCGCGCCTGGACACGTCAGCGCCTCGCCGAGCTGCAGCTCGCCCGCGGCGGCCAGGTCCTCCCCCTCATGCGCCCCCTCGCCACCACCGGCATCGGCGGCGCGAGCGCGGCCGACGCGTTCGAGGCCGCCGCCGCCGAGGCGCTGCCCACCGACCCGGTGCTCGCCGCGCGCCTCTACGCGGCCGCCGTCACCGCGGGCCGGCCGGGCGTCGACGTCGGCGCCCGCCGCGCGGAGGCGCTGGCGCTGGCCGGCGACCTCGACGGCGCCCTGCGCCTCGCCGACGAGGTGCTCACCACCGAGACCGCGCCGCACCGCAAGGCCGCCGCCGCGGTCGCCGCCGCCGCGCTCGCCCACCGCGGCCAGCTCGCCCGCAGCGCCCAGCTCTACCGCTGGGCCGGCGCGCACCACCTCGCCACGCTCGCGACGATCGGCATCGGCGAGCAGGCCGACCAGGCCGACGCCGACGGCCCGCCGACCTCGCTGTCCAGCGCGATCGACCTGATGGCGCGCGGCGTGTGCGAGTCCGTGACCGGGACGCCGACCACCGCGCTGTCCATGCTGGTCCGCGCGGCCGGCACGCTCGAACCGGTCGGCCGCGGCGTGCTGCTGCCCGACAGCCCGGCCGCGCTCGGCGCGATCCTCGCCGTGCACCACGGCGAGCTGGGCACCGCGACCTCGCTGCTGGACCGCGCGATCGCCGCGGGCACCGGCGGCGCGCCGCTCGCCACCCGCCACCGGCTGCTGCTCGCCTGGATCGCCATGGTGCGCGGCAACCTCACCGAGGCCGGCGCGGCCCTGGCCGGCATGCCCCGCACGCTCGAACCCCGCGACCGGCTGTTCGCGGTCGCCATCGAGCTCGGCATCGCGCGCCGCGCCGGCGACACCGCGACGCTCGGCCGGGCCTGGCTGCAGGCCGGCGAGGCCGTGCTGCGCCACCCGGTCGACCTGTTCACGTTCCTGCCGCTCGGCGAGCTGATCATGGCGGCTGCCCGCCTGCGCGACGAGAGCCGGCTCGCCAGCCACCTCGACCAGGCGCGCACGCTCCTCGCCGGGCTCGGCGACCCGCCGCTGTGGGCGACCCCGCTGTGGTGGGGCGGCCTGCACGCGGCGATCATCGCCGACCAGCGCGACGCCGCCGGGGAGCACGCCGAGGCGCTGGCGCGGGCCGCCGCGCGCGACGAGCAGTTCGGCATGCTCGCCGCGGCCGCGCGCTGCTGGCTCGACGTCGTCGACGGCACGATCGACCCGGACGCCGTCGAGGACGCGGCCCGCGGCCTGCACGGCGCCGGGTTCACCTGGGACGCCGCCCGCCTCGCCGGCCGGGCCGCGACGAAGACGTCCGACCGCGCGGCCATGGTCCGGCTGCTCGACTGCGCCAGGATGGTGCAGGGCAAGCCCGTCACCGCCCGCCGGATGTCCACATCGGACGTTCCGATCGCGGCGGCCGCCGCGATCGAGATGCCGGCCGAGGTCAGCCTGAGCGAGCGCGAGCTGCAGGTCGCCGAGCTCGTCGTGTCCGGGCTGACCTACAAGGACGTCGGCGACCGCCTGTTCATCTCCGCGAAGACCGTCGAGCACCACGTCGCGCGGATGCGCCAGCGGCTCGGCGCCACCAGCCGAAGCGAGCTACTGTCGCAGCTGCGGACGCTGGTGGGGAGCGCGGTTGCACGAGACTGAGCGCGCACGGATCGTCGCCGCCGGGCGGCGGCTCGCCGACGGCGGGCTGGTCACGGGTACCGCCGGCAACCTGTCCGTCCGCGTCGGCGACGAGCTGGTCGTCACCGGGTCCGGTACCGACCTCGGCGAGCTGACGCCCGGCCGGCTGACCGTGGTCGACCTCGACGGGACCGTGCTCGACGGCGACCGCGCGCCGACCTCCGAGCTGCCGCTGCACCTGGCGATCTACCGGTCGACGAACGCCCGGGCGATCGCGCACGCCCACTCGATGTCGTCGATCGCGGTCGGCGCCACCCACGACGTGCTGCCGCCGGTGCACTACGCGACCGTGCCGCTCGGCGGGGTCGTGCGGGTGGCCGAGTACGCCACGTTCGGCACGCCCGAGCTCGCCGACAACGTGCTCGCCGCGCTCGACGGCCGGGTGGCCGCGCTGATGCGCAACCACGGTTCGGTCGCCTACGGCGCGTCGATCGCGGAGGCGTGCGAGCGGCTCGAGACCGTCGAGTGGCTCGCCGAGGTCTACCGGCGGGCCGCCGCGCTCGGCACGCCGAGGCTGCTGACCGACGACGAGCTCGCGGCCGTCGCGGCCCAGCTCGCCAGGCTCGACTACGGCCGCGACGCGGGCTGAGCGCTCCTATACTGCGGTGTCGACCGCGTCGCCGAAGAACGGGGGCGCGCATGCCGTCCGTGCTGATCATCGGGGCCGGCTTCGGTGGCATCGGGATGGCCGTCGAGCTGCGCCGCGCCGGGTTCGCCGACGTCACCGTCGTGGAGAAGGCGACCGAGCTCGGCGGCGTCTGGCGGGAGAACACCTACCCGGGCGCGGGCTGCGACATCCCGTCGCCGTACTACTCGTTCTCCTACGCGCCCAACCCGTCCTGGCCGCTGCGGTTCTCGCCGCGGGCGGACATCAAGGCGTACCTGACCCGGGTCGCCGACGTGTTCGGCATCCGGCCCCGCTACGGCGTGGAGGTGACGGCCGCGTCCTGGGACGGCGGCCGGTGGCGGGTCGAGACGGGGACCGGCGAGGTGCTCGAGGCGGACGTGCTGGTGCCGGCCGTCGGCCAGCTGTCCCGTCCGTCCATGCCGGACATTCCGGGCCGGGACTCCTTTGCCGGGCCGAGCTTTCACTCCGCGCGCTGGGACCACTCGGTGGACCTGAGCCGGCAAGCGGGTCGCGGTCATCGGCACCGGCGCGAGCGCGATCCAGTTCGTGCCGGAGCTCCAGCGGGCCGCCGCCCGGCTGACGGTGTTCCAGCGCACGGCGCCCTACATCGTGCCGAAGCCGGACGCGCGCTACGTCGCGTGGCAGCGGATGTCGTTGGCACAGCAGGCGGAGCGGGCGTTCTTCTGGGCGCTGTGCGAGGTGGGCACGCTCGGCATCGTCGGGAACACGGCGATCACCCGGGCGGTGGAGTGGATCGCGCGGCGGCATCTGCGCAAGCAGGTCCCGGACCCGGCGCTGCGGGCGCGGCTGACGCCCGACTACGCGATCGGCTGCAAGCGCGTGCTGTTCTCCGACGACTACCTGCCCGCGTTGGGACAGCCGAACGTCCACCTGGAGACGGCCGCGATCGCGGAGATCACGCCGGACGGCGTGCGGACCGCGGACGGCACCACGCACGAGGCCGACGTGATCGTCTACGGCACGGGCTTCACGGCGACGGACTTCCTCGCGCCGATCAAGATCCGCGGCACCGACGGCGACCTGGGCGACGTGTGGGCGGACGGCGCGCGGGCATACCTGGGCATGACGGTCCCCGGGTTTCCCAACATGTTCCTGATGTACGGACCGAACACGAACCTCGGCTCGGGGTCCATTGTGTACATGCTGGAGCGGCAGGCTCGCTACATCCGCCAGGCGGTGGCCCACATCGCGGCCCACGGGTCCGGTTTGGACGTTCGTCCGGACGTGGCCGGCCGGTTCGACGAGGAGATGCGGCGGCGGCTGGCCGGGACGGTGTGGACGCGCTGCCGCAGCTGGTACCGCGAGGGCACCGGCCCGGTGACGACGAACTGGCCGGGCCTGGTGTCGGAGTACCACCGGCGGACGAAAACCCTTGCGGTGTCGGACTTCCGGCGGATCATGCCCGCCTGAAGCGCACCGGCGGCCGATATCCGGATGCCGTGGGCGGGCCGGCTGTGCGACAGTGTCGCGGTGTTGATCAGACGTGAGCTTCCGGCCGACGCCGACGCTGTCTTCGCCGTACACGCCGCGGCCTTCGACACCCCGCTCGAGGCGAACCTCGTCACCGCGTTGCGGGCCGACCCGGGCTGGCTGCCGCCGCTGTCACTCGTCGCGGAGGCGGCCGGCGAGGTGGTCGGGCACGTCGTCTGCACGCGGGCCGACCTCGCCGGCCGGCCCGCACTCGGCCTCGGGCCACTCGGCGTCCTCCCAGCCCGCCAGCGCACCGGGGTTGGCGCGGCGCTGACGCATGCCGTGCTCGCCGCCGCGGACGCGCTCGACGAGCCGGTCGTCGTGCTGCTGGGACACACCTCGTACTACCCGCGGTTCGGCTTCGTCCCAGCCGCCTCCCTCGGGATCCGGCCGCCGGACCCGTCGTGGGGCGAGCCCTTCCAGGCCCGCCCGCTGACCGCGTACACCCCGGACCTGCGCGGCGACTTCCAGTACGCGGCGCCGTTCCGGGATCTCTAGGCCTGCGGCAGCGTGAACGCGCCGCGCTTGGCCCGCGGCGCCGAGGGCGGCGGCACGACGGGGCCGATGTCCCCGTCCGGCGCCTCGTCGAGGTCGACGATCACCGGCGCGTGGTCGCTGGGTCCGGTTCCCTTGCGCGCGAAGCGGTCCACCCACGCGGCCCGCACCCGTCCCGCGACCGGCGACGTGGCGAGCACCAGGTCGATCCGCATCCCGAGGTCCTTCGGGAACATCCCGGCGCGGTAGTCCCAGTAGGTGAACACGCGCTGGTCCGGCCACCGCTCCCGGACGACGTCGCGGAGCCCGAGTTCCTGCAGCTCCGCGAGCGCGCCGCGCTCCGGCTCGGTGACGTGGGTCTGCCCGGCGTAGGCGGCGGGGTCGAACACGTCGGCGTCGGTGGGCGCGATGTTCATGTCCCCGCAGACGATCGCGTCTCCGGGGCCGGCCGCGACGACGTCACGCAGCGCCGCGAGCCAGGCCAGCTTGTACCGGTAGTGGTCGGAGTCGGGCTCGCGCCCGTTGGGCACGTAGAGGCAGTGGATCCGCACGCCGCCGCACGTGGCCGCGACGGCCCGGGCCTCGGGATCGGGGAACCCCGGCGCGCCGTCGATCCCCTTGACGACGTCGTCGAGCCCCACCCGGGACAGGATGGCGACGCCGTTCCAGCGGCTCTCCCCGTAGACGGCGGCCGCGTACCCGCGCTCGGCCAGCGGCCCGTCGAGCAGGTCGGCGAACACGTCGTCGGGCACCTTGGTCTCCTGCAGGCAGAGGACGTCGGGTTTCCGCTGGTCGAGCCAGGGAAGAAGGCGAGGCATCCGCTGCTTGACGGAGTTGACGTTCCAGGTGACGACGCGCACGCCCTCACACTAATCGTCAGCCGGCGACGGACACGCCCGCGTCGACGAGCAGCTCCCGGGCCTCGTCGAGCCGGCCCTCCTCGACCATGATCCGGTTCGAGACGGCGCTGATCGACCCGTCGATCGTGCTCATGTGCGAGTCGGCCACCGAGTGCCCGATCTTCGCGTCCTCCAGCAGCGAGGTCGCGAACGAGATCAACACGGGATCGTTGGACCGAAGCAGCTCGATCATGGCTCCACCTTCCGCTCGTCTGGTCCCCACAGTAGCCACGGGTCAGAAGTTGACGTCGCCCTCGATCGTGTCGGCCTGGACGACCTTGCCGTGCACCGTGCCGTTGATCTGGTTGACGACCCGGCCGCGTTCAGGAGGTACGGACCGCGGCCGCGGCGCCTCGGGTGCCGGGTCGCCGGGCTGGTGCCGGAGCACGCGCAAGAGCTCACCGGCGCCCTCGGGGGTCGGGGACGTCACCTCGTACCGGCTGGCCGTGAACGGCTGCAGGAACAACGGGATCTCGTCGACGTCGTGGCCCGGCAGCAGCACCGGCAGGACCTTGGGCAGCCAGGTCTGCCGGTCGCCGTAGACGAGCTCGCGCAGCAGGGCCGCCTCGGACTGCACCCCCCGGTTCTCGGTGCTCGGCCCGGACCCGTCACCCGACGCCCGATACCGCCGAGAGGCGACCACGACAACGAAGTCGGCATCGGTCAGCTCCCGGATCGCCCAGGAGTACCAGTCCTGCCGGGTGTCGGCCGCCCAGACGTCCAGCACCGTGTCGAGCCCGCTGTCACGCAGCAGGGTGGCGAGCGCCAGCACCTGCCCCTTGTGCTCCGCAGACTCATGCGCATACGAGACGAATACCTTCACCATCAGCCGCTGACCTTAACCCTTCGCCGTGTTCGTTTCTCCACTCGTCAGGTGAGGAAGGGGCTCGGGGTGCCGCTGTGCGTGACGTGCAAGGCGTCGCGTGCGCGTGTGCACGCCACGAACAGCAGGCAGCGTTCCCGCTGCCGGTCTTGTTCGTGGGCGACAGGGTCCTCGTCCCGCGAAGTGAGAGCGGCGGCCATCGGCACCGTCGCTGCGTCGACGCCCGCCACGAGCACGCACCGGTACTCCATGCCTTTCATCTTGTGCATCGTCCGCACCCGGACTCCGTGCGGCGCCCTGGCCGAAATGCCGGCACCGGACAGCGCGGACTGGACGTCCCTGCACTTGGCGGTGGTGCGGGCGGCGACGCCGATGGCGTGCGGTCTCCACCCCGGCGTCGAGCCAGGCGCGGACCGTGGCGACGATGCCGTCCAGCTCCGCTCGACCAGTTCGGGAACGCCCTCGATGACCGGGCGCCCGCCGTGCATCGGGGAGTGATAGCCGGCCAGCGTGTCTTCCATGTCGTCGAGGCCTCGCGCGGGCCGGCCGGCCAGCATCCGCACCGCCCACACCAGGATCTCCTGCGTGGTCCGGTAGTTGACCGTGAGTCTTCGAGCTGCGGCCGCGAACCTCGATACCCAGCTTCGCCGAGCGACACCTGGTTGGCGTAGATCCGCTGGTGGGGATCGCCGACGATGAACAGGTCGTCCGGTCCTCGCGGCACCGCGCGGCGCAGCAGCCGCCACTGGGCCGGGTGCAGGTCCTGCCCCTCGTCGACGAGCACGTGCCGGTACGGCGGAGCTGGACCGCTGCGCGAGCAGGTCGGCCGCCGCGTCGGCCACCTGCAGGTGGGTGCGCCCGGCATCGGTCTCGCCGAAGCTGGCCGAGCACTCCGGAGATCGCGGACCACGCCTGTTCGCGCACCAGACTGTGCGTGCGCACCGGCTTGCCGCGACCGGGCCGGTCGCACGCGAGGTAGGCGTCCCGGTCGGGCAGCGTCCTGGGCCAGGATCACCTGCTCCCACTCGCCGCGCAGGAAGCTCGCGGACAGCGAGCCGCCGGTGGACCTGGCTGGCCGTCCTGCCACAGCCGGTCCACCGCCGGCGGATCGACGATGTCCACCTTCTTGCCGTCCGCGTTCCGGACGATCCGGTTGGCGAGCTGGTCGACGTTGACGCACGTCGATCCGGGCCAGCGGACCGCCCCGTCCTCGACCAGTACGGCGCAGCTGCTCGGCGAGGGAGTCGGCGAGCCCGCGGGTGAAGGTGGTGATCAGGATGTCCTTGCCGGTCACCCGGTGGCAGCCGCTTCGCCAGGAAGGCGGCGCGGTGCAGGACGGTCACCGTCTTCCCGGTGCCGGCGCCGCCGCTCACCAGCACCGGCCCCCGATGCGACGGGCGGTAGGCGACCCGCCGCTGGCGTGGGTGCAGGAACGTCCGCCACGACGGCGAACGGGTGCGCGAGGATGTCGGCCAGCTCCTCCGGCCCGGACACGCCGACGTACCGGTCCGGGGTGCGCCCGATGGCCGCGCCGAGGTCGTTCTGGTCGACCTTCGTCCGGTGGCTCGGCGTCGGCGAGATAGGCGCTGATCTCCTGCCACGCCTCCTCGGGAGTCATCCCGGTGGCGAGCGCGATCAGTGCGTTGTACTGGGGTTCGGGCAGCAGTCCGCCCAGCGCGAGGAGGTGGCTGTTCGGAGGTGAGCAAGCGGACCACCGGGAGGATGTCGCTGTCTATGCCGAGCAGGATCAGGTCGCTGTCGTTGACGCCGTCGAACAACCGAGTGGCGGTCCTGTCCGCGGCCTGCGCGAGGGTCGGCTGGAAGCCTTCCAGCGCGGATCTGGTCACGCACCTCCAGTACCCCGAGGGCCTGGTTCACGGTGAATTTCTTGCTGGTCGCGAAGGCGGTGGCCTTGTCGTGCGGGAGGACGGTCAGCAGCAGGTACTCGTCGCCGCGCTCCGGCGCCAGCACCACGCCGCGCCAGAAGTCGGTGATCCGGATCGTGCGGATTCGCGGGTCTTTCGCGTTCCGCAGCTTCTCCAGGTGCAGCCCGGCATGGGTGTGCTCGGCGAACAGCTCGAAGGTCTTGTCCACAGCACGTTGCACGGATTTTTCGAGCTTGGCGTAACCCGGAAGGAATTCCTTGTCGATGTACAGCCGTGGCACGTCTACGTCCTCCCCCCAGAAGTCGGCCGTGGCGATGCGGGCACCACGGTTGCCCATCGTATTCAGCTGAGCCACGTCAGACGATGCGTTGCAATGCTCCATCCGTGTGAAGGTTGATCGCTGAGCAGGAAGGTGCAACGAACGACCGTCCAGGAGCGACAGTCGGTTCAGCGTGCGCCGCCGACGAGCAGGGCCGGCGCCTGTCGGACGAGATTGGATGTCGCATCCGTCATGGCATATGCCGTACTGGACACCGAGACGACCGGGCTGTCACCCGGGTACCACCACCGCATTGTCGAGATCGGCGTGGTGATCCTCGATCGCGACGGTTCGATATCCGATGAGTGGTGCACGCTGCTCAATCCCCAGCGTGACCTCGGGCCACAACACATCCATCGCATTCGGGCAAACGAGGTGCGTAATGCTCCGACGTTCGCGGACGTGGCGGCCGACCTTGCGAAATACCTGACGGGCCAGGTTGTTGTCGGGCACAACCTCTCGTTCGACCTGCGATTCCTGGCAGCCGAGTACGCGCAGCTCGGAGTGCGAGTTCCCCTCCATCCCGACCACGGCCTGTGCACCATGCGTCTGTCGGACCACTACCTGGACAGCCCCGCGCGATCTCTCGGTGCGTGCTGTACCTCGGCCGGTATCGATCACCGTGAGCAGCACTCCGCTCTCCACGATGCTCGCGCATGCGCACAACTTCTCGCTTCGTTCCTCCTGAATACCAGCAGACCTGAACCCTGGGCGGAGCTGTGGGCCCAGGCACAGCTGGGTAGGTGGCCGACGCTGCCGGCAGGGCATGGTCGGACCTGCCGACGCCAAGCGCCGGAAGACCAGGAGACGACCTTCCTGGCGCGTCTGGTCGACCGGCTTCCGCGCGTGCAGCAACCCGCTCGAGCTGACGACTATCTCGCGCTGCTGGACCGAGCACTGCTCGATCGTCATCTGTCGGCCAGCGAACAGAATGCGCTCATCGAGGCTGCACAGCTCCTCGGCCTGACGTTGGCGGACACCCTGGAGCTGCACCGGGCGTACCTGGGGGCGTTGGCGGCCGCGGCCTGGCAGGACGCGGTGGTCACCGAGGCAGAACGGAACGACCTGCGCGATGTCGCCGACCTGCTCGGCCTCTCCGCCCAGGACGTCGAGATCGCGTTGAACAAGACCAAGGCAGGCCAAGGAGTTGCGCCTCGCGACCGGTTCTGCCTGGTCCCGGGCGATGTCGTGGCCTTCACCGGTCAGATGCCCGGTGCACGCGAGCAATGGGAGCAGCGAGCCGCTCTCTGCGGTTTGAAGGTGGCGGACACCGCCACACGAGCGACCAAGCTCCTGGTGGCCGCGGATCCCGACTCGATGTCCGGCAAAGCCAAGAAGGCCCGCCAGTACGGAATTCCCATCGTCTCGGTGCAGGCGTTTGAAGGGCTCCTGAGTCAGGTCGAGGACACCGCTGGTTAGGAGGCGTAACCCTTCAGCACGTCGGTAAGCGTCTGCTCCACCTTCGCCTTTGCGTCCGCCGGTGGGTCGCCGCTGCGGCTCGCCGGTCCGCCGTCTACAGAGAGTGCCACGCTTCCGTTCTCATCGGGGTTGCCGGACATCGCCGCCCAGACCTCGTACGCGCGCTGTGCGTCGGCGACATATCCGGGATGACCGGCGACCTTCGCCTCGTGGACCTTGAACACCTCGGGTACACCGGCGACCGGATCGGACGACAGCCGGAACTGGATCTGCACCTGGCGGGCCGGTTCGACGAAGTAACAGGAGCCGTCGACCGTGACGGGAATGAGCTGCGCGCCGAAATGCTTCGCGATCGCGTCGCGCGCGACCGCGCACTGCACGTCGGCGTCGGTCTTGGCGGCGCGCAG
Organism: uncultured Actinomycetota bacterium; assembly: GCA_963841395.1. GTDB lineage: Bacteria > Actinomycetota > Actinomycetes > Mycobacteriales > Pseudonocardiaceae > Actinophytocola. Next base: position 293,140 of record CAWJCX010000049.1, on the reverse strand, counting down.
GACGGCGTCCTTTCCTTCCGGAACCGCCACCTCTGCGAACGGCGCGCAGTGCTTCGCGAGGTTCGGTTCGAGATGAGCGCAGGCGCCGCGAACCGGCGAGTCCGGCTCGTCCGCGCCGTAGAGAAGCGGCTGTTGCGGCTGAACGCGAGGGGGTGCCGTGGCGAGCACCTTCATCACCGACTCCGCCAGCGTCTTCGCCTCCGCGCAGCCCGTTGCCGCGATGCCGACCCACTGGTCGGGCCAGGACGCGTACGGAGAGTCCGCGGGACCCGACCGCCACCCCATCCTGCACAGGTTCTCGCCGGTCGTGTCGTCCTCCTGGACGGCTACCGGGACGCCGCCGACCGTCTCCTTCCGCGAGTCGCCGATGATCGGGTTCGTGTAGCCGAAGTCCAGATGGGCCACTGACCCATCCGATCGCTCGCATGCACCGCCCACGAAGGCACTGGCCGGAATCAGGGTGTCGGAATCGGCGTCACCCAGTGCCTCGCCCAGCGCACCGCAGGCGTCCCACCGCGGGTCCGCCGACAGCGTCCCCGGGTCCCCCAGCGCCTCGACCGCGGCCGCCACGAACTCGTCGACGTGGCGCCCGCAGCCGGCGGCTGTTCGGTCCACATCGAACTCGAGTACCAGTTCGAAGCTGATCGGAAGGTCGACCTGACAGCGGTCGGACTTCGAGAAATCCACGTACGCCCGTGCGCCGCCGATCGCTCGCATCGGCATCGTCAACCGCGTGCCGCGGCTCATCTGCACGACGCCGACCGACCCACCCGGGTTGCCGTCGATCCCGCAGGAGAACGGCTCGTGCGCGATCGGTTTGGCACCGGACGCCGGCTGCGTCGCGGTCAATACGGCACAGAAGTCGAGCCGCCGCAACGCCTCGAGTACCGCCGACTCGTCCCTGTCGCTGGGCGCTGCGGCCGGCGAAGGCCGAGCGCTGGACGGCGTGTCCGCAGTCGTATCCGGATCGGGCGAGGAACAGCCGGCGAGCGACAGCGCCGCCACCGCGCATGTCCCGGCAAGCCACCGAAGGAAATTCGTTCGCATCGTCATCAACCCCGGTTCGGTGCCTGGTCGAGCTGAGGCAATGCGTCGACGAACTCGGGCACCGACTTCGCGAAGTTCTCCGCCAACAGCGTCATCTCCCCGTTGAGATGATCCATGGCCTGCGTCGCATCGCGCAGGATGCCGGCCGCCGTTTCCAGATAGGTCCTGGCGAGATCCTTCCACCAGGATCCCTCGATCTTTCCCAGGCTTTTCTCGTCCTTTTTGTCGAACAGCTCACCGGTCGCGGCGTCGAACGTCTTCGACCAGGCCGCGACCACCATGGCCTCGCCGATCGCCGCGCCGCCGCCGGCCGTCATGTAGGTGACGGCGGCCGCCGCTATCGTCGCCAGCACCAAACCCGTGACGTCGAAGGAGAAAGAACCCCCGGACTTCGCGGCGAACTTCTCCTCGAACTTTTCGACCAGGCCTTCCACCGCTTTGTCCAGGTCCATCCTGGCAGCCTTGATGACCAGGCTGTACTTGGGCAGCAAGTTCTTGAGGGCGCCGACCACCAGGTTCATTTGGTTGGCCACGCTCTCCAGACGACTGACGAAACGCTCCGCCTCGACAGACGCCGGGCTCTTCCATTCGGAGGGAAAGTTGTCCAGCTCACTCGTGAACTTCGTGCCGACCCAATAGATGTTGCTGACCGCCGCCGAAGCGAGGGCGATGAGGCTGTCGCCGCTCTCCACCTGCTGCGTTGAGACGGCAACCAGCGGGTCGAGGAAGTCGGAGTACTTGTACTCGTGCAGCACCGACCTGGATTCGAACTCCTCGCCGTCACCGGTGTCGTAGTTGTACATCCGCTCCGATTGTTCACGCCACACCCACGTACCGCCGGTCGATTCGAACGGGCCGTACACCTCCCGGTCAAGGTCGTGCGTCTCGGGATGCAGCAGGAACTCCAGCCAGGCGGACAACCGGTCCACGTTCTCGCCCAGCCGCGGATTGTCCTTGAAGTTGTGCCCGTCCAGGTAGGCGCTGTAGCTGCCGTGCCTGTCGGAGTCAGCGTGGTCCGGCGGAGCCATCCTGGCCACCTCCCCGAATCCGGTCGAGCAGCCCGTCGAATACGGCGGCGTGGTCGTTTTCGAGTTTCTGGTACTGCTCGCGCGTGTCCACGAACGCCTGCACCATGTAGTTGAGCTTGCCGGAAATCTGATGGTTCAGTGTGTGAATCTGCGAGTAGAGATCCCGGTAGCTTGCCAGAAACGTACGGCAGGACTCGGTGAAATCACTCTGCGGGCCCGCATACTGCGGATGGCCTATCAGCGAGCCGAAAGTCGGGTCCTTTGACGTCAGATCGGACTCGGTCAGCTGATCCTCGATTTGGTCGTACAACAGCTGAGTGTCCACCAGTGCCTGCGTGTAGTCCTCGAGCTGCGTCAGGTCGACCCGATATCCGTCGAGCACGGTCTACCTCCCCAGTGGCGACGAGGTCCCCACCTCGTCACATCGCGTAAACCTGAGACTACCGCGATCGCACCGTGGTTCCCGCCGGATTTGGGCGTCAGAGGGACTGGCCGCCGGCCTGCTCGAGATACCTGAGAACGGCCGACACCCGGACGTTCACCCCGGCCCGGCCGGGATCACCGGAGCCGGGTAGCCCGAGCTTGTCCGTGACAACCGACAGGTGCTTCTCCACGCTGCTGACCCGGCAGTCGAGGGCCTGCGCGACGCCGAGGTTCGATCGGCCCTCGGCGACCAGGGCGAGCACCCGCCGCTCGTGCGGGGTCAGCGAGTCGATCGGACCGCCGCTGCGCCGGGTCAGCAGCCGGTCGATCAGATACGAGTCGATCGCCACCTCGCCGGCCACGACCCGGCGCATGCCGTCCACCAGCCGATCCAGGTCCGCCACCCGCTCCTTGAGCAGGTAACCGACCGAGCGGGAGCTGTCCTCCATGCGCAGCAGGCGTTCCGCGTAGCGGACCTCCGCCCACGAGCTGAGAACGAGGATGCCGACCGACGGGTGCCGCTTCCTGATCAGCTCGGCGAGCCGGATGCCTTCGTCGGCGAAGGTGGGCGGCAGGCGGATGTCGAGGACGGCGATGTCCGGTGCGCACCGGTCGAGCGCGGCCAGCGCCTCCGGCTCGTTGCTGGCGCGGCCCACGACGTCGACCTGCCGGCCGGCCAGCGCCTCGACCATGATGTCGGCGAACAGCCGCTCGTCCTCGACCAGGAAAGCCTTCATCGCCCCTCGATCGGTAGCTCGGCGGTCACCGTCGTGCCATGTTCCGGCACGTCGTCGAGCCGTAGCGTGCCACCCACTCCGGCCAGCCGGTCGCGGATCCCGCGCAGGTCGTCGTGGGCGACGCCACCACAGCCGTCGTCGGTCACGGTGAGGCGCAGGCGGCCCGAGCGGGCGTGGACGGTGACCGCGACCCGCCGGGCGTGCGCGTGGCGGTACACGTTGGCGAGCGCCTCGGTGACGACGAAGTACGCCGCCACCTCGACCGCCTCGGGCCAGCGGGACGGTTCGGCGTCCAGCGTGGCGGGGATCGGCGAACAGCGACACAGCTCCCGCAGCGCCACGACGAGCCCGTGCTCGATGAGGGTCTGCGGGTAGACACCGGCCGTGAGCTCGCGCAACGAACGCAGCGCCGCGGCCAGATGCCGCTGAGCCTCACCGACGGCGGCGACCAGCGCAGCGCTGTGCGGTGACTGCGCGAGCCGCTGCCCGGCGATGTCGAGCAGCAGGGACGCGGCGAGGAACTGGTGCTGGGCGCCGTCGTGCAGGTCCCGCTGGATGCGGTGACGCTCCGCCAGAGCCGACCGGGCCTGGGTGCGCACGGCGTCGGACAGGTGCAGTCTGTCGGTCGCCGCGCGGACCGTGGCCAGGGCCGCGGTCGGCAGCTCGGGATCGCGCCACAGGGACGCGTCGTGGAGGACGACGGCGATTGTCCGACCGCCGCTGCGGACGGGGGTGGCCACCTGGCCGTCCCGTTCGGGAAGCGGGGTGACGGCACGGCCGTGGGTGTCCACAAAGGTCCCGTCGGCCACCCGCCGGGCCACCCGCAGACCCGGGTCGCCCAGCGCCGTGGCCAGCGCCCGCTGCAGGTGTGGCCGGTACCCGCCCGCGCCCAGGTGCCGATCGAGCTCCAGCGCGATGGTCGCCAGGCGCTGACCGGCCTGACGCAGCCACACGTGCCGCCACCACAGGGCGGCGGCGGAAGCCAGCACCCACCCGTACGCGAGCGCGCGCGTCGCGAGCCCGCTGTGCGGGTCGCTCACGCCCGTCATGCCCGCCGCGGCGACGGTGATGGCGAGCAATGGCAGCGGGGTCACCGCGGCCCAGTACGTGGTGAGCGACCGCCGCATCGGGTTCGTGCCGTGACGCCACCGCTGAGCGAGCAGGCCGAGCACCGCGACACCGATGGCGAACGCGGCGACGTACTCGACGGTGATCCACGGTGCGTCACCGATCAGGTAGACGGGCGCGGGTGGGGGCTGGTCGACGACGTACCAGGCAGCCTGGCTGCCGACAGCCGTCAGGTAGCCCGTCACGACCAGCAGCCGGGACGGCCGGTCCGGCAGGGACCCGTACGGAAGAGCGACCAGGGCGTGGAGGGCGAACGCCATGAAGAGGTACGCGAAGCAGAAGGCCGGCGCGGCCAGGGCCGGATGCGGAAGGACGTACAGATCGCCGACGAACACGGTCGTGCCGCAGGCCATCAACAGCGGACCGACGGCGTGGGAACGGCCGGTGCGCCATCCGTGCGCGCCCAGCATCGCGTAGACGGTGGCAGCGGCCCGCGCCGGAAACCAGTCCCACCACTGCTGCGGCGCGTGCCGCCACGCGACGACGTTCGCGAACACGATGAAGACGAGGGCGGCGGCCGTGACACCGGCCCAGACGAGCCGTCCGTACGTGTCGCTCATTCCACGGCGATCCGTGGGCCCGGACTCGCCGGTGCAGCCGACCACCGGTGCCATCACAGCTGCGGAAGTCTAGCCGCGGCGCCCCCGAGTGACCGCCGTTTCCCACCGCAGGCTCCACACAAGGGGGTTTTCCGACCGTCGACCGCCGGCTTCCTCCCTCCTCGACGCCCCTGACGTACGCAGAGACTGCGGCGGAGCACCGGTGTCATGCCGGTGCCGTGATCTCCGTGCCAGGAGAAGTGGGGAGCCAACAATGAAGAGGTCCATGGTCGTCGCGGTGGTAGCGGCAGCGATCCTGGCCGGCTGCGGCCCCGCCGAGGACACGAACTCGGCCGACGCCGGCAGCACCCCGGAGGAGGCCGACAAGCCCGCCCCCGTCCCGGACGGGAAGAAGATGTGCGAGGTGGTCCCCGAAGCAGCCATCGAGAAGGCGACAGGCGACGAGGTGACCACGTTCACCGACGACACGAGCCTGTGCATCTACTCCCTCGCCAAGCTGAGGATCAACCTGGACATCCGAGAAGGCGCCGAGCCCGAGGGCACCAAGGAACTGCAAAGCCTGCCCGACGTATCCCCGGGAGCCACCCTCGTAGCAGACGAGTTCGACGAGCAAACAGTCATCATCCCGCTCACAGAGGGAACGATCACAATCAAAGCCCAACTAGCAACCCCCGACGACAAAGAGGTAACACAAGCCCAGATCAACGTCGCCAAGCTCTACGCCCAGAACCTGCACGGCTGAGCCCACCACGTGACGCGGCCAGGCACTATCGGCCCAGTTTGGGTGAAATCCGTAGCGTCTCCACTTCCGGTAACGACGTGGGCATTGAGTCAGTCACCCATGAGTATTCAAGCGCTGCGAGCCGTCCGTGTGCCATCCAGACAATCAGCTCGCCCAGGTAGTCGCCGCCTTCGTCATAGACATGCGCATCCACCGACAGCACCGGCTCCTCTTCCAGAATGGCTGGCGCATTTGCCGCAACCTCAAGGTCGATACTCGGTGAACCCAGCGGCGGCCAGTTGCGCAGCACCCGCGCACTTTCCAACTGGACCCGTAGTGTTGATGCCCCGGGACAGTCATCATTGAAGATAGCGGCCATAACGCGGTACTGAGGAGCCGGAGCCGGGGTGCCCAGGTGGTTGCTCGCCCAGCGCAGGCAGGCACCAACGGGTCGATCCCGACCGACACCACGCATGTCCATGATGTCGTCGTTCCCTGCCCGCCACTAAACGCAGGTAGTCGCCGTCGACCACCCCGGCGTCGCGTGCGGCAGCCGGAAGCCACGCCGGGTTCTGCGCGAGGAAAGCGGTGAACTGACCGTTTGGTGACCAGAGCGCGACGAGCCAGACGTCGGATCCCGGCACGGGAAACCTGCTCGCGCCAGGCCGTCGGCCCGACGACCAGCTCAGGGTCGGTCGTCGCAGGGACTTCAGGAAGGCTTGCTCGACCGGGTCGCACGGCTGCGGGCTGGTTTCCGTGCGCCACCGATCCGACTCCCTGGGCAGATATATTCGCCAGCCGGCGGCAAGGTGGGAAGCTCACCGGGCGAAGGTATCGGATTGAGCGGCTGCCTGGTGGGCAAGGGAGCAGATACTCGATCCCGGACTCCATATTCGACTCGAAGATGAAGTGGCTGCCGCTGTAGGGCTGTACGAAGTCCGGAAGGTCGGCGAGCGATCCTCCAGCAGGACGTCCGCCACGATCCCGTTGGTCACGTAACTGTACCCCAGCGACGCGACGACGAAATCAGCATCAACCCAACCCCCGGCGCTCGCCGGTAGCCCACTCGTCTAGCACCGCATCAATGCCCATGGTGCGCAGAAATGTCGCGAAGTTCAACACCGCGGGTCTTGTTTTCCGCGTCCTCGTACGCATAGCTCACGAACACACGCGGTCCAACTACCGAACCTTCGTGGATCACAAGTGGACTCGGGCGGGATGAGCGAACCCGCTGACCTCCGCGCCGACCTGGACGTGGTCCAACAGCACCTCGCCGCCATCTGAAGCGTCCCGGGTTTCATGCACCCTCGGGTTTCTGTGAGCCGGCCGGTTGGTCGGTCACGTGTTGGGCATAGTAGTGGGCCTCTGCTTCGGCTGGTGGGATGCGACCGAGGCGGTGCATGAGGCGCTGGTGGTTGTACCAGCTGACGTAGTCTGCGGTGATCAGTTCGACGTCGCCGGGGGTGCGGAGTGGGCCGCGGCGGAAGGGTGAGTCGGCGCGGATGCATTCGCTTTTGTACAGCCCGATCGTGGTCTCGGCCAGGGCGTTGTCGAACGCGTCCCCGACCGATCCGATCGAGGGCCGCAGCCCGGACAACGACAACGTCTCTCCAAAGTGGACAGACGTGTACTGGCTACCCGCGTCCGAGTGATGGATCGCGCCGTCTATCGGGTGGCCCTGCCGGGAGCGTAGCGCGACGGCCTGGCGGATCGCCGACTCCACGAACCGGGTCTGCTTCGAGGCTGAGCGTTCCCAGCCGACGATCGTTCCGGCGTAGGCGTCGATGACGAACGCGACGTAAACGAACACCCCGCAGATCAGCTTGACGTAGGTGAAGTCCGCGACGAGCAGTCGGTTCGGTGCCGGGACCGCGACCGCCGGTCGACCAGATCCGGTGCCCGCTCCGCGGCGGGGTCGGAGATGGTGCTGCGGACCTTCTTCTGCCGGCGGACGCCCTGCCAGCCGTTGGCCCGCATCACCCCGCTCGACCGTGGACTTGGCGACCGGGATGCCCTCCCGTCGCAGGTGAGCCCACATCTTCACCGACCCGTACAACGACTCCGGCTTGCGACAGCCGTGCTCGTCGGGCTCGTAGTAGCCGGCCAGGACTTCGGTTATCGCGGCATCCCACAGGGACGCTTTCGAGGGCGCACGCGACACCCACGCACAGAAAGTTCTCGGGGCGATCTTGCAGCCATGCTCGGTGAGCACGCGGCAGAGCGGAGCGACCCCGAACCGGTCCTTGTCCTCGGAGATGAACTGGCAGATCAGCGGCGTCGCGGGTCGCTCTCCCGCACGAAGAAAGACGTCGCGGCCTTCAAGATCTCCACGGTCTCTTCCAGCTCGCGATTGCGGCGCTTCAGTTCGCGGATCTCGGCGGCAGCTCCGGAGCCGACCCCATCACGCCGCCCGTCGTCGACCTGCTGCTGGCGAATCCAGTTCCGCAGTGTCTCGGCGTTCATCCCCAACCGCGAGGACACCGCCTTGATCGCCGCCCACTCGCTCGGGTAGCCGGCACGGTGCTCCAGCACCAGACGGACCGCCTTCGCGCGGGTCTCCGGGTCGTACTTGCTCGGCATGAGACACAACCTTCCAAGGAAGGAGGTGCGCATCAAACCCGGGATGCTTCAATCTCCGCAATCGCCACGAAACGGAATTGGACATTTCTTGGCCACTTCTTGACCAGCGCGAACAAGAAATCCCGACATGGCGCACCGACCCCGCAGCAAGAGCGTCGCGAGTGTCTCAGTTGATGAGCAAGGCGCATGCAGTGCTCCATACGGGTGGTGGCTACCCGAGCGCGTCCCGCCGCATGTACCTTTCGCCGGTGATGTCCTCTCGGCTGACGACTGGGGGCGCGATGGATCGAGGCGGTCCGGATGGGGCAACTGATGCCTTCCACGGACGATTGGAGGCTGACCTACGCAGAATTGTGGAGCGCACGGCACGTCTACCGGAGTTTGCCAGCGAGTTGGCTGAACTGCACCTGAGCCGAAGCACGCTGGCGACAGACGTTGCCAGCGATCCAGCGGTCCAGTCCCCGGCACGTTTGGCATATCAACAAATTCTGAACCAGCAGGAGAAGCTAAAGGCACATCGTAGTTCCCATCCGGCTCGCCGGACTGCTGCGCGACACCTGCCGCGCGACGGACGACCTGCTCTCTGGCCACCGACGCGGCGGCCCAACGCTATGCAGTTGGCGACCATCGCCGGCTATGCTTCGCTGCCGGTACTGTGGTGGATCTTCTGGTTCTCGAGCAGCGCCGGCCAAACGCCGATCTCGGCTTGGTCGGGCTTTCTCCTTGGGCTGCCGATATTGTTCGTCGCGACATTAACCAAACGGGGGTTGTTGGACGATTTCTGGCGGTGGCAGACTTGGGGCCGCGAGCTTGCGGTGCTTTACCTGACGATCCCGGTACAGAGGCGGCGTTGGCTGCGCAGCGTTCGCGAGGACATCGTCCCGCACGTTCGCGAGTGGATCAACAAGCACAGAACGCCGTCATTCAACAAGGTGCTGAACTTGCGGGACGTGCGCGGCCTTCGTCGGCCCGCGGCCCACGGCCCCATTGTGCGTACCGCATCGATCATTCGGTGCGCCCGCGAGATCAACAGGCTGGTGCCTGGCGCTGTGGGGATTGCTGGCCAGCGAGGCGCGGGTAAGACCACCGTGATCGATCGCGCCGTGAGCAACGAGTTCACCGATCCGGCGCATCGCCCGTTCCTCGCCGTAGTCGTGTCGGCGCCGGTACGCTTCGATGCTCGCGAATTTGTTCTGCACCTTCATGCTACGACCTGCCGGACCGTGATAAGTCACCTGAGCAGATCGTCGTATTCGACATCGACGGAAACCGAACGCCAATGGGCCCGCTACTTTCGTGCCGAACGACGCAAGTCGTTGGTCGCATCCATGATCGGCAGGATGCTCGTCGTGGCGCTGCTGCTGGGTGTGTCATGGGCGTGGAATTACAGCAAGACACCGGAGCACCGCGACCCCTTCACCCTTGTCCGCCGACTCCTGGTTGATCCGGGCGGGCTGCTGCATTCAGGGGAATGGCCGGACGTACTGGGCCAGGCCGCCGGAGCACTTCTCCTGCTCGCGGTTGCCATGACCTTGGTTGTTCGACTCGTGTATCCGATCGCGAGGGTCATAGGCGGAGCGACGTTGCGTCTGCTGCGATGGGCCGGGTCTCGACCACCGGCTTCCCACGCGGCACTTCGCCGTCTGGCCGAACAGCAACTGGATCGGATCCGGTTCCTGCAGACTCACACCGACAGCTGGTTGGGCAAGCTGAGTTCGCCCGCCGGGGCGGACCTCAGTCGCACCCGGACCTTACAGCGCGCCGAACAGCCCTTGACTTATTCCGAGGCCATCGACCGACTGCGCGATTTCCTGTCCAAGGTTGTTCACGTGCTCGTCCCCGCACAGATCAGTGGCGTGATCATGGGTATCGACGAGGTGGACAAGATCTCTGACCCGGACGAGGCTCAGACTTTTCTCAATGAGATCAAAGGAATCTTTGGGGTCCAGTCTTGCCTGTTCCTCGTCTCCGTGTCCGATGACGCGTTGACCGCATTCGACCGGCGAGGCGTCTTCAACCGTGACACTATGGACAGCACGTTCACGACCATGATTCACGTTGCACCATTTACGCTGAGCGACTCGCGCAGTTGGCTGGCCCAACGCGCGATCGGCATTCCGGAGCCGTTCGTATGCCTGTGCCATTGCCTTTCGGGCGGACTCCCGCGTGAACTCGCGAGGACGGCCACAATCCTGCACGATCTGTATATCGAACGCGGCAAGGAAGATCTACGTCTGCCATCGGTCACGCAGGCGATGGTCGCCATGGATCTGACCGCCAAGGTTCGCGCCTGGACCCACACCGCGGCACAATTGCAACCCGACAACGATGGCAGTGGTGATCCCACCGATCTCCTCGGCTTGCTCGAGACGGTGGCCACCACCATTGACAGCGAGCACCTATCCACACTGAGCCGCACCGTATGGCCGGCGATGACGACCGCTCCGACAACCGCATTACATCGACTCCAGGTCGAAGTGGCGTCGTATCTCTACTTCTACGCCGCCTTGCTGGAGGTATTCGCCGATGACCTCTCCGAGCACGATCTCGCGCAAGCTTCCGACGATACGAGCGCGCAATCGCTGATGGAATTGCTGTGCCATGCTCGCCAACGACTGGGCGTCAATGCCCAGATCGGCTGGAACTTACTCGTCCTGTTCCGGCAAAGATGGACCTCTGCGCGATCGCTAAATCCGCCCATGCCGCCAACGACTGAGTCCAGTTCGCTGACGCAGTGAGCGTTCAGAAGCGAGGATTTCGGGCCCCCTTTGCAGCTTTGTCCAAAAGCAAGGAAAATACCAGTCAATGCCGCGTTCGTCACTTGAGGAGCTGCGCACGGAACTCTCATGACCACCGCCGCCCCGCCGTGCCGACCGGCCGACGGGTGGGCTGCGCGTGGTGTCGAACCGTCCTGCGGCGCGCACTCCGCCCCGTCCACGATCGTCGTACGATTGGCCGGCGCTACGTTTCGTAGGCAGCGGAGCCGTGGCCACACACGCCGGGGAGTCCGTTCATCTGGGGGAGGAGCAGCATCGTCGTTGGAGGAGGCGCTGCTCAGACCGTGCTGATGGCGTGCGCGCACGCCACCGCGGCGCAGCGGGATCGATTACGTCAGCCGTTCTGGTCGGGGACGGACGTGCGGTCGCCGTCAGGCAGACAAACGCGGCGTCCTCCCGACTCGAGCTGGCCGACGGCGGACTGCTCGCGCACGAGGTCGCCCGCCCGCACCGGCCTCCGGAGCACATCGTGCTGGCTGCGTGTGAGCTGCCGCCGTCACACATCCAGCTCGGCGACGAACCGCTCGGCTTCGCCGGCGCGATGCAGGTGAGCGGTTCCCGAACGGTTGTCACGCGGTGAACCGGGTCGGGCACCGGTCGGCCGCGCTCACCGTGACCGACTACCACCGCAAGCTCGTCTCTGAAACGACCCGCCCAGGCCCTCATCGAAGCTGTCGCCGCTGACCCCTACGGAGTCCTTTCGTCCACCTCGGCGCTGGGTGACATCGGCGCGGTGAGAACAGTGTTATTGGCCGGACCCCGAGAACTGATCCATTCGGTGTGAGAGTTGTTTATCGGTGGGTGCAGGCGGCAGCGTAGTCCGCTGGTGCCTGGTAGCCGAGCGAGCTGTGTCGTCGGCGGTGGTTGTAATCCTCTTTCCAGTCGGTGATCACCACGCGTGCGTGCGCGAGTGACCAGAAGATGTTGATGTTGAGGCATTCGTCGCGGACTCGGGAGTTGAACGACTCGACGTAGCCGTTGCGCCAGGGCTGGCCGGGCGGGATGAACGACAGGCCGACTCGTTCGCCTGCCCAGTCGGCCATCGCGTCGCAGGCCAGCTCGGGGCCGTTGACGCAGCGCAGCACCGCCGGATAGCCACGGTCCAGGACGATGCGGTCGAGCTCGTCGATGAGCCGGTCCGCGGTGATCGAGCGTTCCACAAGCCCGCCGAGGCATTCGCGGGTGTGCTCGTCCACGATGGAGGCGATCTTGACCGGTCCGCCGTCGGTGGTGGCGTCGAACTGGAAATCCACGGCCCAGACCCGGTCCGGCGCATCAGCCCTCGGAGGGTCTGGCGTGGTCGTGGTGCCGATGCGTTTGCGTCGCCGGCGTTGCGGCACCCGCAACCCTTCCGCACGCCACAACCGCTGGACCTTCTTGTGGTTCACGACCCAGCCCTCTGCGCGGGCATCGGCGTAAGCGTTGCGGAACCCACGCCGCGGATGCGCCCTCGCCCAGCCACGCAACCACGCCCGCAACGCCGCGTCCGGATCGGCCGGTGTCGTGCCCGCCGGTGGCCTTCGTTGTGTTGCGCGGTGCTGACCGGTCACCCGGCAGGCGAACCGCTCACTCAGACCCAGCACGGTCATGAGGTGCCGCACGGCAGCCCGGCGTCGCTCCGGGCTCAGAAGTTTCCCTTGGCGATCTCCTTCAACGCCGCCTTCTCCAACTCGGCGTCAGCGAGCAGCCGCTTGAGCGTCGAGTTCTCCCGCTCGAGATCCTTCAACCGCTTCGCGTCATCGGCCTTCAACCCACCGAACCGGTTACGCCAGCGGTGATAAGTCTGCTCGGAAACCCCCAGCTCCGGCACACCGCCGCCACGTCCTTACCCTCGGACAACAACCGATCCGCGATCGTCAACTTCCGCACGACCTGCTCCGGCGAGTGCCGCTTCCTCGTCGCCATGATCATCGAGCCTTCCTGCCCGGTTCCCGGACATCAGACTCTCACTCGAACTGGACCCACGAATCGGGGTCAGGCCATTATCGCGGTGGTTGACGTAGCCTGTGTTGGTGATCTTCCCGTAAGCGCCGCGTTCCCAACTATGTGGCATCAGCGGTCATGACACCCTCGGCGCGATGTTCAACAGAGGGCTTCTTGTCGCAGCGGATTCTGCAGCGTGGCAGATCGGCGTAGAAGCGCTCCAATGCTCTGGTGTCAATCTTCCGCACGGCTACCTACGGAACGCTGCTCGTCGACGTCGAGACGCGGCGTCAGGTCGATGTGCTGCCTGACCGCACCGCCCAAACACTTGCTAACTGGCTGCACGCCCATCCCGGCGTCCAGATCGTCTGCCGGGACTCTGTAGGGGGCGCCCGGTACGACATGTCTAGTGACGTCAGGCGCTTGATGCCTCAGGGACACACTCGTGCCATCGCATTGAGTGGAATGAATGCACCCGTTCGCACCTATAGGTTAGTTTGATAACGGCCTCGGCACATGTTTCCGCTGGTCAGAGCTGGTGGGGCCGAAGGGAGTCGAACCCTCACTGGCTGGAACCTAAATCGACTACGCACCGTCGCGTCGATCGACGACCTGGGTATGAGGCTTCGCAGGCTCGGCAAGGCGCTCGATAGGGCAGTCTTGTGAACGTGTTCATACCCAGACTCATGCCCGTTCGGATCCGGAGCTGCTGCCGGTTGCTAGGCGGACAGATCCGGCTGGTTTGTGTGGCTACGTCGAGACCGAAGGCTGCGGGGGCATGCCGAGACCTCGGCGTCGACGTCAGGGCTGACGCAGCCTCTCGTCGATCACCCACGTCAAACCAGTGGTCACCGACGCGCACCTCGGGAGGTCATACCCGATCCGAAACGTCCGAGACCTCAGCAACGACATGACGATCGTCACCGATCACGAGGAGATTCTGTGAGCAACACCGCGTACTCGGTGCCCGGCCTCATACGGCCGGCGATGACCTGCTGCTCGGCGACTACAAGCAGTCCGAGTACGACAGGCAGTCCTTCGGTTCACGGTGTTCCGGAGATTGGACTGCCGTGCTCGCGCTCATGAAAGCGGCAATGCTGGAGCGAACCGCCAAGCTTTTGCTGATCGGAGTGTGCAGAACACCAATCACGTGGCGCAAAACCGGTCGCTTTGATGTCAACTCGTCCTTCTCGCTGAGCGGCGGCAGAAGTTGACGACGGCCGTCGTCACCGCTCACCCAGTGACGACGGCACGCTCAGGCGTTCATCGAGCTGTGACAGAAGGGGACTTCAAATGGATGCAACGGCAGCTTCCGCCGCTGCGAACCGGGCGCCGCTGCCGGTGTACACGCTGCGCAACATTTTGTTCATCCTGCGGGGAGGACGCGAGTGTTAGGGAACCTGGGAGTAGTAGCGGGCCGGTTCCGGCTGCAGGACACCATGGGCAAGGGCAACATGGGTGAGGTGCACCGCGCCGAGGACTTGCAGGCTGCCGAGGACTCCAGGTATCGCGTGGTTGCGGTGAAGTTGATCTTGCGCAGTCGCTCGGGCGTGCTCCTCGACTCTTCCGCCGGCACGAAGGCAGCCCAGCGGTTCGACCGTGAAGTGCGCATCATGCGCAGGTTTGACCATCCCAACCTGCCATACGTGATTGCCGGTGGTGTGGACGACTCCGATCTGCCGTACCTGGCCATGGAACTACTCGACGGGCGCGGCCTTGGCGACCTGGTATCCGAGCACGCACAGCTGCCGGTGTCCTGGGTGGCGGCGCTGGGTGCGCAGATCGCGAACGGCATGTCGGCCGCACACAACTCCGGGGTCGTCCATCGCGATCTCAAGCCGTCCAACGTGATGCTGCTGCGTGGAGGGCTGGTCAAGGTCCTTGACTTTGGCATGGGCCGGATCATCGACGATGTCGACGACCGCCGGGATCACGAGCAGCGGCGTGACGGTGGGCACCGCCCGCTACATGGCTCCGGAGCAGTTCCGGGCATCAGCCGTTGGGCAGGCGGCCGACCTCTACGCACTCGGCTGCATCCTGTTCGAACTCCTCACCGGTGTGCCGCCGTTCGACAGCGAGTCGGCACACGAGCTTGGCGAGAGGCACCTCAACGAGCAACCCCCCGCCGTTCGGTTGATGCGCCCGGACGTCTCGGACGCCTTGGCTCGACTGCTCGAGAGGCTGCTGGCAAAGGAGCCAGTCGACCGACCGGAGGACGCCGTCGCTGTCCGGGAGGTGCTGTTGCCGCTGGCCACCGGCGCGGAGTCGGTATCCGGCTGGGAAGAATTCAATCCCGTAACGTCGGCTCACCGAAACGACCACCACCGCGGGACTCGCCGCACGACTGACCACCTCCGTCCCTACCGCGGCGTCCGGCATGGACGTCTTCGCCGTGCATCGCAAGCTGATCGAGGACTACCGGGCGTTCACCGAGGGCGGGACGATCATCCGCGACGACCGGATCGAAGACTTCGTCCGGAAAGATCTGGACGCCAAGTCGCAGTGGCCCGACCCGTGGCTGTCGTTGAACCCGTTCTTCGCCTCGGGCGGCACCGTACTCGAACTGACCAGCGAAGGGGTGCTGCACGAGGAGTGCGCGCGGATCTTCCAGTCAGGAAAGACGGAAGGCGGCGCAGCGTGCGACGGCCGTCCGCTCACGCTTCATCGCCACCAGCGTGAGGCAATCGAAGTCGCACAGTCCGGCTCATCGTACGTACTCACCACGGGAACGGGCTCCGGCAAGTCGCTGTCCTACCTCGTCCCGATCGTTGACAAGGTACTGCGGGATCGCGAACGCGAAGGCCCTCGAGCCACCCGGCGAGTCCGGGCGATCATCGTCTACCCGATGAACGCGCTGGCGAACAGCCAGCTCAAGGAGCTCGACAAGTTCCTTCTCGACGGCTACGGCAAGGGCAACGAACCGGTCACGCTACGCCCGCTACACCGGCCAGGAGAACGACGAGCGCCGCAAGGAAATCCGCGACAACCCGCCGGACATCCTGCTCACCAACTACGTGATGCTCGAACTCATGCTCACCCGGCCCGATGACCGGCGCTCGCTTATCAAGATGGCGAACGGCTTGGAGTTCCTTGTTTTCGACGAGCTGCACACCTACCGCGGCCGCCAGGGCGCGGACGTGGCTCTGCTCATTCGCAGGGTGCGAGAAGCCTGCCAGGCCGAGCATCTGCAGTGCGTCGGCACATCCGCCACCATGTCCAGTGAGGACACCGTCGAGGCCCGCAGAGAAGTGGTCGCGGGCGTCGCCTCGACTCTTTTCGGCACCACGGTGCGCCCCGAAGACGTCATCGGTGAGACGCTCGCCCGGGCTACCGAGGACGCACCCGACGCGATCCCGATTGAACGACTCCGAGCGTCCGATGCCCCGCGCGCTTACGACGGCCTGGTCGCCGATCCACTCGCCCGCTGGATCGAGACACGTTTCGGGCTCACCACAGATGATTCCGGCCAGCTGACCCGGCAGCAGCCAGCCAAGATCGAGGATGCGGCGATCGAGCTCGCCGACCAGAGCGAGCTGACCGAGGAGGTCTGCGGGGAGGCGATCCGTCGCACTCTCAAGGCTGGTTCGGAAGCCAGGCATCCGCTCACCGGCCGCCCTTTGTTCGCGTTCCGGCTGCACCAGTTCCTGTCCAAGGGCGACACCGCCTACGTCACGCTGGAGGACAAGGACACCCGCCACCTCACCCGTGACTACCAGCGCTTCCTGCCGGGCTCGGACGGGAAGATCCTGGTACCGCTCGCGTTCTGCCGCGAATGCGGGCAGGAGTACCACACTGTGTGGCGAAAGGATGACAAGGACAGGGTCAGCTACGAACCACGCCGGGACACCGCCGCGACCGGTGGCCGGGCCGGCGACGGCTACCTCTACCTCGACGCGAACCGCCCGTGGCCGCGCACCGCCGAGGAGGCCATCGTCGACCGCCGGCTGCCCGAGTCCTGGTTGGACATCGACGACCACGGGCAGGAAGGTCGTGCGCGACTCCTACCAGAAGCGGCTTCCGGCCGCGGTCACCGTGGACCCGTACGGGATCGAGAACGAGACTGGTCTGGCGGCCGCGTTCATCCCCGCGCCGTTCCTGTTCTGCCTGCACTGTGGCGTGAGCTACGAGCAGGTGCGCGGCAGGGACTTCGCCAAGCTAGCCACCCTCGACCAGGAAGGCCGCTCTTCGGCGACCTCACTCGTCTCGACGTCGATCGTGCGGTCGCTGAAGGAAGCACCTGAAGGAGCGCTCGACAAGAAGGCGCGGAAGCTGCTCACTTTCGTCGACAACCGGCAGGACGCGTCGCTGCAGGCCGGCCACTTCAATGACTTCGTGCAGATAACCCAGCTACGCGGTGCGCTCTACCGAGCGACGGTCGAGGCAGGTGACGAAGGGCGTCCGGCACGAGGAGCTGGCGCCAAGGGTCGCGGTCGCGCTCCAGCTGGCGGTGGCCGACTACGCGAGCAACCCGGACCTCGCTCCGGCGCTGGCTCGTATGGCGGCCAAGACCTTGCAGGACGTGATCGCGTTCCAGCTCTACCTCGACCTGCAACGCGGCTGGCGCATCACCATGCCCAACCTGGAACAGACCGGGCTGCTGGAAATCCACTACGAGGACCTGGACTGGCTCGCCGACAACCAGGAACGCTGGCACGACACCCACCCGACCGTGCGGGACTCCGAGCCAGGCCGTCGCGCCGAGATCATGCGGGTCCTGCTTGACGAGATGCGCAGGGCTCTCGCCGTGGACGTGCAGCACTTCCGCGATGACTTCGACACCCTCCAACGTGCCAGCGAGGAACGCCTCATCGGGCCGTGGGTTCTGTCGTTGAGTGACCGGCCGCAGGTGGGCACCGCCTATCCGCAGGGATCGAAACCGGGCATGGATCGGTCCGGCCTGTACCTGTCCGGCCGCGGCAAGTTCGGCAAGTACTTGCGGCGCGTCCACTTCCCCGGTCTGCCCTACGACGAGACCCAACAGGTCATCAAGGACCTGCTGACAGTGCTGGCCGACGCCGGCCTGGTGCAAAAGATCGAGGCGGTACCGCAACGCGCCAACCGCTTCCGGCGATCACCCGGGCCCATGGTGACCGGATACCGGGTGGCCGCCAGGACGCTGATCTGGCGAGCCGGCACCGGTGAGACGGGCACCCACGATCCCCTGACCCGCACCTACGCCAGCGGCGACGGCCCCAGGGTCAACGTCTTCTTCCGCGACCTGTACCGGAGCACCGCTGGCACGCTCGGTGGACTGGCGGCGAAGGAACACACCGCCCAGGTCGACCCGAGGGAGCGGGAGCTGCGCGAGGACGCGTTCCGAAAGGGAGAGCTCAAGCTGCTCTACTGCTCCCCCACCATGGAACTCGGTGTGGACATCTCCGAGCTCAACGCCGTCATGATGCGCAACGTGCCGCCGACGCCCGCCAACTACGCACAACGCAGCGGTCGCGCCGGCCGTTCCGGCCAACCGGCGCTCGTCACCACCTACTGCGCCACCGGAAACAGCCACGACCAGTACTACTTCCGCCGCTCGGACCGAATGGTGGCCGGGATCATCTCTCGCCCGCGTCTCGACCTCGCCAACGAGGACCTGGTGCGTTCCCACGTCCAGGCCATCTGGCTGGCGGAGTCGAGCCTCAAACTCGGCCATGCCATCCCACAGATCATCGACATCGGCTATGCGGAGGACGCTCGCGTACCCAACCCGGAGCTCCTGCTGCACGATCACGTGCTCGCCACACTGGGGGATCCCGACGCGCGCCGCCGAGCCATGGCCGCGAGCCGGCAAGTCCTGGGTGAGTTGCGGACAGGATTCGCCGCCGACACCACCTGGTGGCACGACCAATGGATCGAGGACACGGTCGGCGCCGCACCCGAGGAGTTCAAACGCGGCTTCGACAGGTGGCGTGATCTGTTCAGGGCAGCACTGGTGGATCAGGCCGAACAGAACCGCAGGGTTCTGGACCACACCCTCTCCGAGCGCGACCGGCAGATCGCGGTCAGCCGCCGGCGGGAAGCGGAAACACAGATCACTCTGCTCAAGAACGAGAGCGTGGACAGCAAGTCGGTGCTTTCCGACTTCAACCCGTACCGCTATCTCGCCAGCGAGGGCTTTCTGCCCGGTTACTCCTTCCCCAGGCTGCCGCTCGCTGCCTACATCCCCACCGCCGGTCGCCGGTTCGGCGACGGCGACTACCTCCAGCGGCCTCGCTTCCTCGCCATCCGCGAGTTCGGTCCCGGCTCGCTGATCTACCACGAGGGCGCCCGCTACCAGGTCACGCGGATCCAGCTCGAACCGGACACCTCGGGTGACGTCGTCACCACCGAGGCCAGCCGGTGCCCGGCCTGCGGATACCACCACGGTCCGAAGGACGGCGCGGACAAGTGCCAGTTCTGCAAGGAGCCGCTCCGGGACCGGACCGTGGGTCTGCTGAGGCTGCACACCGTCTACACGCGACGGCGTGAGCGGATCTCCTCGGACGAGGAGGAGCGGCGACGGGCCGGCTTCCGGCTGGTCACCTCCTACCGCTTCCACGACCACGGCGATCGGCCCGGCCAACGGGATGCCACGGTCTCGGACGGCCACGGCAAGATCGCCACAGTGACCTACGGCGACTCGGCGACGGTGCGTATCAGCAACATCGGCCGTGTTCGTGCCAAGGAGAATGAGCCGGACGGCTTCTGGCTCGACCCCGCGGACGGTCGCTGGATGAACGAACGCGACGCGGGCGAGGCGTCCGGCGACTCCGGCGAGATGCCTGTTGTCGACGCCGACGGCAACGAGAAGCGCCGCAAGAAGCGGGTCATCCCGTATGTCGAGGACCGCCGCAACATCCTGGTCGTGACGCTGGCGGAACCACTGCCGGAGGCCGCTGCGCTGTCGGTCATGTACGCGTTGGAACGCGGTATCGAAGCGGCGTTCGAGTTGGAGGACTCCGAGCTCAGCAGCGAGCTGTTACCGGGTGAGGCGGGCACCCATCGCCGGTTGCTATTCATGGAGGCCGCTGAAGGAGGTGCGGGTGTGCTGCGGCTGATGCAGTCCGAACCCGCGGCTCTCGCGGAGGCCGCAACCGCCGCCCTGTCCATCTGCCACTTCGGCGCCGACGGTCAGGACGAAGGCGGGCCGCACCCGGACCGGCCGTGCGCACGGGGTTGTTACGAATGCCTGCTCACCTACGGCAACCAGGTCAATCACGGCGTGATCGACCGCCACTCCGTCCGCGAACCGCTGCTGCGTCTCAAGGACGCGGACGCACTCGGGACAGGTCGAGGCGAGTCGCGTACGGAGCAGTTGACGCGGTTGGCCGACGAGTCGGACACCGGCCTGGAGCGGGATTTCCTCGCCTGGTTGAAGACCAACGGGCTGCGGCTGCCCGATCGGGCACAGATCTTCGTCGACGAGGCCCTCGCCCGACCCGACTTCGTGTACTTCCGCAGCGGTGGCAACGTCGCGGTGTTCGTGGACGGCCGGGTGCATGAACACTCCTATGTCGCGCAGCGCGACCGGGACGCGGAGGAACGCCTGTTCGACAAGGGATGGGACGTCGTGCGGTTCCCTCACGACGCCAACTGGTCGGCGATCGCCGAGCGGCACGAGCGGTACTTCGGGCCCGTCACGGGCCGCTGACGACGAAAGAGAACGATGCCAACCACCACCTACACCGCCGGCTCGCTGGTGTCCGCCCGCGGACGGGACTGGGTCGTCCTGCCCGAGAGCGCACCAGACATGCTCGTTCTCCGCCCACTCGGAGGCGCTGACGACGACGTCGCAGCCGTGTTCCCCGCGTTCGAGGACGTGCAGGGCGCGGAGTTCCAGCCGCCGTCCGCCGACGACCTCGGTGACGCACTGGCGGCAGGGCTGCTCCGGTCTGCGCTGCGCATTGGCTTCCGCTCCGGCGCCGGCCCTTTCCGGTCTCTTGCCGGCATCGCGGTCGAACCGAGGGCATATCAGCTCGTCCCGCTCATGATGGCGCTGCGCCAGAAGATCGTGCGCATGTTGATCTCCGACGATGTCGGCATCGGCAAAACCATCGAAGCAGGTCTCATCGCGAGCGAATTGCTTGCTCAGGGCAGCGCACACGGGCTTGCTGTTCTGTGTTCCCCAGCGCTGGCCGAGCAGTGGCAGGAGGAACTGCGCAGCAAGTTCGGCATCGACGCTGAGCTGGTCTTGGCCTCCACTGTCTCGCGGTTGGAACGCGGGCTCGATCTTGGACAGTCGCTGTTCGACAAGCACCCGCATGTGGTGGTCTCCACCGACTTCATCAAGTCGACTCGGCACCGCGACGACTTCGTCAAGCACTGCCCGGACTTGGTCATCGTGGACGAAGCGCACACCTGTGTGGTGGCCGACGAGACCACGTCCGCACAGAACCAGCTGCGTTACGAGTTGCTCCAACGGGTTGCCGCTGACACCGACCGACATCTGATCCTCGTCACTGCGACCCCGCACAGCGGCAAGGAAAGCGCGTTCCGTGCCCTGCTTGGACTCGTCCGGCCGGAGCTGGCCACGGCGTCGCTGGACACCGACCAGGGCCGTCGACTTCTCGCCGAGCATTTCGTGCAGCGCAAACGAGCCGACGTGCGCCAGTTCCTTACAAAGGACGACGGCCTGGCGGACGACGGTCTCCGCGAGGACACCGAGTTTCCCTCGGACCGCTTCTTCAAGGATGAGACCTACCGGCTCTCCTCTGCCTACCGCGCGCTGCTGGAAGACGCCATCGCCTACGCGGGCGAGCGCGTCGCGGCGGCCGGCGACCGTGGCAGGCGGGAGGCGCGCATAGCGTGGTGGTCGGCGATCGCGCTGCTGCGCTCTCTGGTCTCCTCACCCCGGGCCGCCGCCCAGACACTGCGAACCAGATCCGCCGCCGCGGCAGCGGCCAGTGCCGAAGAAGCCGACCGGCTCGGCGCCCCGCTGCTCCGGGACTCCTCCGACAGCGATGCGCTGGAAGGACTCGACGTCGCTCCGGGTGCGGGGACCGAGGACGCGGGCGCGCGGCTCGCCGAGCTGGCCGACCGGGCGATCGCTTTGGAGGGCACCGCCGAGGACCGAAAACTGGCCGCACTGGTGAAGCACCTCAAGGCACTGCTCGCCGAGGGCTACCACCTCATTGTCTTCTGCCGCTACATCCCCACCGCGGAGTACGTCGCCGAACACCTGGACGGCAAGCTCGGGCGCAAGACCGTCGTGCATGCCGTGACGGGGACGCTCTCACCGCAGCAAAGGCTGACACGGATCGAGGAACTGGCCGAAGAAGCGGGCGACGACCCCGCGGCCCGCCGGGTACTGGTGGCCACGGACTGCCTGTCGGAAGGGGTGAACCTCCAGCACCACTTCGACGCGGTCGTCCACTACGACCTGGCCTGGAACCCGACGAGGCACGACCAGCGCGAAGGCCGCGTCGACCGCTACGGCCAAAAACGGGACATCGTCAAAGTCATCACGCTCTACGGCAACGACAACGGCATCGACGGCAAGGTCCTCGAGGTACTGATCAAGAAACACCGGCAGATCCGCAAGGACACCGGCATCTCCGTCTCAGTGCCCGACGCGGCCTCGGCCGGCGTGACCGATGCGATCGTCGACTGGCTGCTGACCCGTGGCCGTCGTGCGGAGCAACCAGCCCTGTTCGAGTGGGAGGACGCGGTCGAGCAGAAGGCGGCGACCCTCGAGACGGAGTGGAAGTCGGCAGCGGAGCGGGAGACGACATCACGCTCTCGGTTTGCCCATCGCACCATCCGTCCCGAAGAGGTCGCCCGCGAGGTCAGCGCGATCCGGGACACGCTCGGCCGTGCCGGTGAGATCCGCGACTTCGTTCATCACGCGCTGACCTCGCTGGGTGCCGTGCTGCGCAAGGAACCCAGCGACGACTTCACCGCGGACCTGAGTGGCACACCCGCCGGTCTCCGGGACGCACTGGCGCCCGTGCTGGGCGGTGAAACCATCGAGAATGGGCGCCGGGTGCCATTCCGCGCCACCGCGGCGGTGGCTCGCGGTGAGGCCGCGATAGTCCGCACGGACCCCGTCGTCGGCGCGCTCGCCGGCCACGTGCTCAACGCGGCGCTTGACGTCAAGGCCGACGGACCCCGGCCGGCGCGCCGCTGCGGCGTCATCCGCACTACGAGGGTCGACACCCGCACGATGCTGCTGCTGGTCCGCTACCGCTTCCACCTGACGTTGCCGTCCAGGATGGGTGAGCGTCAGCTGGTCGCCGAGGACGCCCGCCTGCTGGCGTTCCGCGGCGCGCCGACCGACGCCAAGTGGCTGCCGGCCGAGGAGGCCGTCACCCTGCTGGACTTGGCCGCGGACGAGAACACCGATCCGACCTTCGCGGAGCGCACCATGAGCCGCGTGCTGGGCGCGCTCTCTGCTGTCACACCGCAACTGGCGGCCTATGGGGCCGAGCTCGCGGCCGAACTGCTTGCCTCGCACCGCCGGGTGCGTAGTGCCTCCGGTGAAATCGTCCGCGGGGTGAACGTCACCGCGCAGGGATCGCCGGATGTCCTTGGCGCCTATGTCTACCTGCCGATCTCGGGAGGAGCCGCCTGATGTCGGCCGTCGCCCGCAACCAGGTCTTCTCCGCCACCCACACCATCGGCGGCCTGCTCCCCGCCGACATGCTCGTACGTATCTCGGAGGGAAAGGATGTCGCGAGCAGCAAGCCCGCCGACTATCGCGTCATCGGCTCGCGGTCGGTCCGCGATGACGCCGAACGCCACTGGGATTACCTCAGGTCGATCTGGAGCGAGCTGAGGGAGCGTTTGCCTCGATCGCCCGAGTCCGAGACCCCGGCGGACCCGACCGGCCTCGCGATCACACAGTGGCTGGCGCCGCTGTTCGCCGAGCTCGGCTTCGGCGAACTGACCGCGCTCAGTACCGCCGGCATCACCTCCGACGACGGTAGTAAGACGTTCGCGATCAGCCACCGCTGGAACCACGTGCCGATCCACCTGGCCGCGTGGAACGCCTTCCTGGACAAACGCAACGACGGCGCCGTACCGCCCCAGTCGCTGGTGCAGGAGTGCCTGAACCGGACGGAGGCGCCACCTCTGGGGAGTCGTCAGCAACGGCCGACAGCTGCGGCTGCTGCGCGACTCCAGTGCTCTGGCCACAGCCTCCTACGTCGAGTTCGACCTGGAAGCCATCTTCGACGGCGAGCTGTTCAGCGAGTTCGTGCTGCTGTACCGGCTGCTGCACGTGACCCGGTTCGCAATCGTCGATGGCACCGCGCCGTCGGCGTGCTGGCTGGAGAAATGGCGGGTCGAGGCGATCGCGTCCGGCACCCGCGCGCTGGAGCAGATCCGATTCGGGGTTCGAGAGGCAATCACCACGCTGGGCACCGGCTTCCTCCGCCACCCGGCCAACGCCGAGCTGCGCCGGAATATCGACGTGCACGCCTTCCACGCCGCGCTGCTACGCCTGGTCTATCGGCTGATCTTCCTGTTCGTCGCCGAGGACCGAGACGCGCTGCACCCGCAGAACACCTCCGACCAGGCCCGCCGGCGCTACGCGGAGTACTTCTCGTCCGCGCGTCTCCGCCGCCAGGCGAGCCGCCGCCGGGGCACCGCCCACTCGGACCTCTACCGGGCACTACAGATCGTGCTGGCTGCGTTGGGAGACGAGCACGGCCGCCCCGAACTCGGCCTGCCCGGCTTCGGCGGCATCTTCGACGACACCGAAGCAGACGCGCCGCTGCGCGGCCTCTCCCTGGCGAACGTCGACCTGCTCTCGGCCGTGCGCCACCTGTCCCGGGTCCGCGACGAGAACCGTTGGCGTCCGGTGGACTACCGCAACATGGGTGCAGAGGAACTCGGCTCGGTGTACGAGTGGCTGCTCGAGTCCGTGCCGAAGCACAGCGCCTTGGACAGCACGTTCGAGCTGGAGGACCGCCTCGGCAACGATCGCAAGAAGACCGGCTCCTACTACACGCCGAGCCCGCTGATCGAGACCCTCCTCGACTCGACGCTGGACCCGGTCATCGACGACGCCCAGAAACGCGGCGAGATAGCGGCAACGGCTGCTGGTGCCGTCGATCCCTCCGAGCACATCGAGCGCGAGCTGCTGGCTCTCACCGTGTGCGATCCAGCCTGCGGGTCGGGCCACTTCCTTGTCACAGCCGCGCGCCGTATCGCCAAGCGTGTCGCCGCCGTGCGGGAGGGCAATCCGGAGCCGACCCTTGACGCGGTCCGGCACGCGCTGCACGAGGTCATCGCCCGGTGCGTGTACGGCGTTGACCTGAATCCGATGGCGGTCGAGCTGGCCAAGGTCGCACTGTGGCTGGAGGCTCTGGAGCCGGGCAAGCCGCTGAGCTTCCTCGACGCACACATCAAGCACGGCAACGGTTTGATCGGTGCTACCCCGGCGCTACTGCGCAACGGCATTCCCGAACTCGGCGTTCAAGCCCGTCGAAGGCGACGAGAAGAGCTGCGCGGACTTCCTCGCCAGGGAAAACAGCAGGCAACGGGATGGCCAGCTGGCAATGGTCGAAGTCAGCACCGAGACGAAGGTGGCGAACAGTACCTTCGCCACCAGCCTTCGCCGTATCACTACCGCACCAGCGGGCAACCTGGCTCAGGTTCACCAGCAGGCCGCCGACTACCGGGTCTGGGAGTCCTCCACTGAGTACCAACGCGCCCGGCACGTGGCCGATTCCTGGTGCGCCGCATTCATGTGGCAAAAGACAAAGGACGCACCGCCCCCGATCACTCACGAAGTCTTCCTCGGCCTCCAGGATCCGGAAGGCTCGGCCGCTTCACAGGCAACGCACGACGAAATCGTTCGCCTCCGAAGGCAGTATAACTTCTTTCACTGGCACCTGGTATTCCCCGACATCTTCGCCGTATCCGAGGACAAGTCCGGAGTGGACCCGGCAACCGGGTGGTCGGGCGGATTCTCGTGCGTGCTCGGTAACCCGCCATGGGACAAGGTCGACTTCGAGGACAAGAAGTACTTCAGCGTAGTCGAACCGTCGATCGCGGAGATCGCCGGCACCGCCCGTCGCGACCGGATCGCCAAGTGGGTAAAGGAAAACCCGGAGTCCGGCGACCGTTACCGAACTGAACGCCGCAAGCAGAAGTCGACGTTCCACTTCACAAGTAAGTCAGGCGTGTTCCCGCTCTGCCAGAAAGGGTTAAGCATAAAAGGTGTAAACTCACTCTTTGTTGACCACCTATTTGTCGAGCGCTTCTCTTCGATTGTAGCATCCCAGGGCCGTTTCGGATGCATTGTTCAAACCTCCGTAGCAACAGGTGCAGGCGCGCAACATCTCTTCCGAAATTTTGTCCAACGAGATGCAATCAAATTCCTCTACGACTTCGAAAACCGCAAGAAGATCTTCCAAACCGTTGACGCTACATACAACTTTTGCTTGCTATCCTTGACTGGCCGCGACTTGCGTGAGCAGATAACAAGGTTAGCGTTCTTTCTTCTTGATGTCACCGACCTAGACGATTCCATTCGAATTTTTTCGCTCAGCTCTGAAGAGATTGCACTGATCAGTCCTAACACCGGCACGCTCCCCATCTTTCGCACTCGCCGAGACGCCGAGCTCACCGCCGCAATATATCGACGTATCCCGGTGCTATACGACGAAATCATGAAGAACGGAAATCCTTGGGGAATTTCGTTCAAGAACCTCTTCAACACTACCGATGATTCTGACCTTTATCACACTCGTCAACAGCTAGAAAATGAAGGATGGAAGATCTACGGCAACATATTCGTTCGAGACGGAAAGAGAATGCTTCCTGTATATGAAGGCAAGATGGCTTTTCATTTTGACCATCGGCGGTGCCACTTCACTGGCACCGGAAGCGAAGATCGACGTTCTGCGACCACAAGCGAGAAGCGGGACCCGGCCGTTAGCGCAATGCCCCGATATTGGATCGTAGAAGATGGACACTCCCCAACCACAAGAAGAAACAAGGAGGTTAAGGTCCCCGGAGTCACACTGCGCCTGCGAGCCGCGGGTTGGGACCGAGACTGGCTATGCGGTTGGCGCGACGTGACAAAAGCAGTTAACGAGCGCACAGCTATCCCCGCTTTCGTTCCACGCTCTGCTGCCGTTGAGACGTTTCCTTTGATGTTGCTACCGGTCACCCCTGTCCTCGCTACAGCCTTTATAGGCGCCCAGAGTTCTTTGGTCTTCGACTACACGAGCCGCCAAAAAAGCAGCGGAAGACACATGGCTCTTATGACCTGGAAACAACTCCCCGTGCCCACCCCCGACATGTTGGAGCCGCATACGCCTTTCATCACGCCGCGCATGCTCGAACTTGTCTACACCGCATACGACATGGCCGGACTTGCCAAGGATCTCGGTGACGACGGTCAGCCGTTCCGATGGGACGAGGACCGGCGCGCCCAGATCCGTGCTGAGCTGGACGCGTACTTCTTCCACCTCTACGGCATCGATCGCCCCGACGTCGACTACATCCTGGAGAGCTTCCAATCCGACTCAGGCGGCGGACTCAAGCACAACGAGATCGCCAAATACGGTACATACCGGACCAAGGACCTCGTCCTCGCCGAGTATGACCGGATGGCGGCCGCCGGGCTCACCCTCACCGATCCACTCGTCGACGGAGGGAACTACACTTCCACTCTCACTCCGCCCCCCGGCCACGGTCCCCGCCACCCCGCCACCGGCAAGGGAGCCTGATGCCCGACACCCCGGAGTTCCAACTGCGTCTGCCGCACGGCGGTCCCACGGCACACGGACGGCCGCTCGACGAGATAGGCACCAACGGGAGCAGGAAGTTCCTGGTGCCTGCCGGCTCGCCAGTCCGGAAGGAAACAGTGGCATCCTTCCCCATCCACATGTCCGCGGCCTACAAGCTGCGAAATCGGCTCATCACTGACGGCCAGATCACGGAGTCCACACGTCGGCCCAGCTATATGGAGACGACCGAAGACATTGTCTGCAACTCGCCGTCCATAGCCGCGGAGATTCTGCTCGGACGCAGCGCCAATGGCTGGGTGGAGTGGAAGACGGCGGACGGGCGTCCATTGGGTGACTTCCTCCGAGTTGCGCCGTACGGCGCGAACCGGACCTGGCTGGTACGCGGTTCCAATGTTTCCGGACTGGATCTGATCCAACGGCTATGGCTGCCGGAGGGAATAGTCAGCGTCGCGGCCGGGCAGTTGCGGACCGATATTCCCCAGGAAGTTTCCAAGGACCAGCTGCGAACCGCTGTCGACGAGGACTACGGGTCCACGCTGACTTACAACCAACGGCTCCAGCTGGTCGAGGAGCTATTCGCCTTTCTGACGCGGATGCGTCCTGGCGACACGGTCTGCACGTACTCCGCCGGGAAGCTATTCGTCGGCGAGATCACCGGCGAGGCACAGCAGGTCAATTCCGAGGGTGGCCGATCGAATCTACGGCGCCCGGTGGAGTGGCTCGGCACCGGCTATCCGTACGACGAGCTACCCGAAGAGCTGCAACAGAAACTGTCCATCCAGCACGACGTCGTCGACCTCAGTGCGGTCGCGGCACTGGTCGCGGGGGTCGGCCGCAGCGACCAAGAACTGGTCGAGGAGGCCAAGGAGGCCAGCGACTCGAGTGCGGAGATCGTGCTCGTCGCCCGCCGTGAACTGGAGTTGCCGGAGCCTACCGACAAACTCGCCGTAGACCTGCTGGTACACGACATCGATTGGCTGCATGAAATCAGAGACCTGCTGTGGGACGATCGCCAGATCGTCCTCTATGGACCTCCGGGCACCGGCAAGACCTATCTCGCGCTCAAACTGGCCGAGTTCCTCGGTGGCGAGCCGGAACAGGTCAAGCTTGTGCAGTTCCATCCCTCCTACAGCTACGAGGACTTCTTCGAAGGCTTCCGGCCGCAGGAGGATCCGAAGACCCGCGAGGTCGCGTTCCGGATCACCGACGGGCCGCTGCGTGAGCTCGCCAACCTAGCTTCCCGTGAAGGCAACCGGCACGTCCCGCACTTCCTCGTCATCGACGAGATCAACCGGGCCAACCTGGCCAAGGTGTTCGGCGAGCTGTACTTCCTCCTGGAGTACCGGAATAGGTCGGTGCGCCTCACCTACTCCGGCGACGACTTCGCACTCCCGCCGAACCTCTTCGTGATCGGCACCATGAATACCGCCGACCGCTCGATCGCGCTCGTGGACGCGGCGATGCGCCGCCGGTTCTCCTTCGTGGAGATGTCGCCGCGAACCGAACCGACGAAGGGACTGCTGCGTCGGTGGCTCGCCAGGGAAGGCCATGACGCCGAGCCTGCGGACCTGCTTGACACGCTGAACGCCCGAATTGGTGACCCGGACTTCCAGATCGGGCCCTCCTACCTGATGAAGAAGGGCGTGTATCGCGACGGCGGGCTCGACCGGACCTGGCGTACCAAGATCCTCCCGCTGCTGGCGGAGCACCACTACGGCGAGGCCGTCAACATCGAGGAACGCTACGGACTGCACGCGCTGCGCGCCGCCTCGCCATGACGGTTCTCGAACTGGCTGAGCATGGTCCAGCGCTGTCGCTACCGCTCCACAACGACGTGGGCCGCGTCCTCGCCGCCTCCCCGGTAGTCGACGCGACACCCGATCCCGACACCGTCGGCCACTGGCGGGTACGCGCCCGGGGCATCGTCGGCGTGACGACCATGCAGGTCCCGAACCACCCGGCGGTCACCCTCCGGATCCGTCCCAAGTTCCCCGTCGCCAGGCTCCTGTTCCTCCTCCACTACGCCCGCGACCCGAACGGCTGGCGCGCCGAGCACGCGCTGGTGGCCGAAGATCGCGACGTGCTGCCCACGCTCGCCCGGCTCTTCGCCGCAGAGGCGGACCACGCGCTCCGGCAGGGCCTGCTCAAGGGCTACCGCGCCGTGGATGAGACAGCGGTCGTCATCCGCGGGCGGATCCGCACCTCTGACCAGGTCAGCCGACACCTAGGGCGGCTCGTGCCCCTCGTCGAGGTCACGCACGACGAGTACACCACGGACATCGCAGAGAACCGCCTGCTCCGGGCCGCTACTGACGGGCTGCTCCGGCTACCGGGCGGTGTGCCTGACGACGTACGCGGCAGGCTGCTCCGGCTACGTGTCCGGTTGGCCGAGGTAACCACGATCAACCGCGGCGATCCTCCACCACCGTGGCGACCAACCCGGCTCAACCTCCGGTACCACCATGCTCTCCGCCTGGCCGACCTGGTGTTGCGGGGCGCCTCGGTCGAGAACCGTCACGGCGACGTGGTCACGAACGGCTTCCTCTTCGACATGGCCAGGGTGTTCGAGGACTTTGTCACTGCGGCGCTACGCGAAGCACTCGCCGACCGAGGTGGTTACTGCGTCCGGCAGGCCGGCCATCATCTCGACGAGCACGACACGATCAGCATCATCCCCGACTTCGTGCACTATGCCGCCGACGGCACGCCGCTCGGCGTCGCGGACGCAAAGTACAAGGCCGAAAAGCCGGAAGGGTTCCCGAACGCCGACCTCTACCAGATGCTGGCCTACTGCACCGCGTTGCGACTGCCCGAAGGTCACCTCGTCTATGCCAAGGGTGACACGCAACGCAATAGCCACCGCATCAGGCACGCGAGCGTCACGATCCACCAGCACGCCGTGGAGCTCGACCAGGAAGCAGCTGGCTTGCTGGACGACGTCCGCGTTCTCGCCGAGCTTCTCGGGTGATGCTCGGCCCGGGGTTGAGCCAACCGAGTTTGATCTCCTGAAGAAACGCCGGCAGGTCGCCGACCGGGAACACCAGTCCGGCAGGGTTCTTGCTGTCGCGCACCACGCCGATGTAGGCCAGCTCGACGCATGCGCCGTTCTATCCGCTGGAGTAGCTGGACTTGCGCCATCGCATTGTGGTCGGGCAGGAGGTCATCGTCCCGCATCACCTTCCTATCGCCCGGATCTACAGCTCCTCCATGAGTTACTGACCAGGGCGATCGACTTGGTGGGTGAGAGCGCCAGGTCACGCAGCCGGACGAACATCCAGGTGTGCCGCTCGAAGTCCGACAGGCGGTCGGCATAACAGGGCACCGGAGTCGACTTCCACGAAGATCGCCAGCGCGCCTCCGTCGGACGGGAAGTGCAGCAAGGTGAACGAACCGATCATTGCCGGATGGGCACCCGACGCTGAACGGCAGCCATGAAAGCTACGCACACCGACCAATTCACCACACGTGTATAACGGCTCATCAACCATCTGCGGAACAAAGCGAGCCACGACCCCGCGATGTCCTAGTTGGACAGCCCGCCAACCTGGTAACGACATCCCCGCAGACCCTTGCGGGCACCCATAGAATCATCCTCGTGCCGCAACTCGCCTTCGCCAACAGCTTCTGGGAGACCTACGACCAGCTGGATAAACAGGTCAAGGCTGGCGTGCGCATGGCGATGACGAAATTTCAGCAGCTTCCGATCGCCGAACTCTACGCAGACAAGGGCTTGCATCTGGAGTCAGTGCACAAAGCTCGCGACCCACGGATGCGGACCATCCGGATCACCAACTTCTGGCGTGGGGTCGTCCTCGCACCCGACGACGGAAGCGACATCTTCCTGCTGCTGAACGTCGTGCCGCATGACGACGCCTACACCTGGGCGGCCGCACGGCTCTACACCGTCAACACCGCGACCCGCGCACTCGAAGTACGCAACGTCGTCGCGATCGAACAGATCACGCCGTCCCTGGAGCGTGCGACGGCGAGTGCACCGACGCGGCTCTTCGCACGATTCTCGGACACCGTTCTCCGCGACCTCGGCATCGACGACCAGGTGCTGCGTGCAGCCCGTGCGATCAGCGACAAAGCGCAGATGGAGGCATTCGGCGGGTTACTGCCCGAGGACCAGTTCGAAGTCCTGCAGTTCCTCGCCGAAGGCTTCTCCCCCGAGGACGTCTACCGCGACGTGGTGACCGAACGCCGCCCCGCCGTTGCCGGCGGCGATTCGAGTGACAGCCTCGCGATCGCGATCACCAACACCGTCAGCCGCATCACGCTCGTCACCAGTCCCGACGAACTTGCCGACATCCTCGACAAACCCTTCGCGGCTTGGCGGGTATTCCTGCACCCGTCCCAACGGCGCGTCGCCTACCGGGTCTCCTACAACGGGCCGGCACAGGTAACCGGCGGCCCGGGAACCGGCAAGACGGTCGTCGCCCTGCACCGCGTCAAACATCTGCTGTCTCGCTCCCCGACCAACCGGGTGCTGCTGACGACGTTCACCAACGCCCTCGCCAGCACCTTGCGCGACAACCTAGCCCAGTTGCTCGACGACGACAAGCATCTCGAACGGGTTCAGGTGACCACCGTCGACGCCTTCGCCAACCGAGTTGTGCGGGTCCTGACGGGCCGGCCACCGGCGCCCATCGGTGACGCCGACCAACGGCAGATCTGGCGCCGGGTCCGCCGACTGCTCGACCTGCCGTGGACCGAGCAGTTCCTGGCACAGGAGTACCGGCACGTCATCCTCGCTCAACAGGTTCGTACGAAGGCGGAGTACCTCGATGCCGAGCGGCGTGGCCGGGGCATGCGACTGCGACCACAGCAGCGGGAGCAGGTCTGGTCGGCGATCGAGGCGTTCCTGGCCGAACTACGTACAGCCGGAACGACCACGCATCTGCGGATCTGTGCTGAGGCTGCCGAGCTACTCAAGGCCGAGGAATCCGGCGAGCACCGGTTGGACCACGTGGTGGTCGACGAGGCACAGGACCTTCATCCAGTGCAGTGGCGGGTGCTGCGCGCGGCGGTCCTCACGGGCCCGGACGACTTGTTCATCACCGGCGACCCGCACCAGCGGATCTATGACTCCCGCGTATCACTTCGTGCCCTCGGTATTTCCGTCACGGGCCGCAGCAGCCGGCTGCGCATCAACTACCGCAGCACCGCGGAGATCCTCGGCTGGTCGACCGGCTTGATCGACGAGACCCCGGTCGAGGAGCTCAGCGGCGACGGCAGCGACAGTCTGGTCGGCTACCACTCACTGCTCCACGGTCGCCGCCCGGAGGTCGCCGGGTATCCCACTGAGCGCGACGAGGTCACGGCACTCGTGGAACGTGTGCACAGCTGGCTCGGCCAGGGTGTTCAGCCGAGCGAGATCGCTGTGTGCACCCGGTTCAACGTGCTGCTGGACAAGATCCACGACCGGCTGACCGCCGAACGTGTGCCGTCCGTACTCATCAGGGACCGTCCCGGCTCTGGCGCGCACGGAGTGCGTCTGGCCAGCATGCACGCCATGAAAGGGCTCGAGTTCCGCTGCGTCGCGGTCATCGGCGTCACAGCGAAAGCTGTGCCGTTCACGAAGGAGATCACGCCGCTGGACGTGGACCGCCAGCAACACGAAAGCGACATGCTCAAGGAGCGTTGCCTGCTCTTCGTCGCGTGTACCCGGGCCAGGGAAGCGCTTGCGGTCTCCTGGAGCGGCGCGGGCAGCCCGTTCCTGCCAACCGAGCGTCGTCCGGTTCGGGAAGAAGGGCGCCCTGCGTGAGGCCTTCGGCAATCACCCGATCGCACGGGCCAGGCTGGGACTCGTGCCCGCGGCCACGCTCCATGATCAAGTTGTGCGAGGTGATGAGCGGTATCGCCCATGGTCAGGCGTTGTGGGGCCGAAGGGAGTCGAACCCTCACTGGCTGGAACCTAAATCGACTACACCGTGTTGCAGGGGGCAGCTACCTGGGCATACGAGGCGCCAGAGGTGCGACTACACCGTTGAGAGGCACCGTTGTGACAGCGTTCATGCCCAATCTCATGCCCAGCCGCCTCCAAATGCGGCAGATCCCAGATCGGGGGGCTCGGATCTTTGCGACGTGTCGGCCGTACGAGGATGCTCAGCGATGACAGATGCGGAGCCGGGTGCCGGCCTCACGCACGGTGGGGAGCTGGGTGCGCCCCCCAGGCCACCAGGTGCACTTCCGCAACGCCGAGGGCGGTGCAGTGGGCGAGCATCTGGTAAGAGATCGGCGTGGGGCCGATCGTTGTCTTCCACCCGCATGTACTTGGCGTCAAGGACCGGATGATCAACACCTGCGAGACCTCTACTCGCCTTGGCACCGACGCGCAAGCGGCGTGTCCACCAGGTGTCGGTGGTGAACGACACACACGTGCCGACCCAGCGCCCGCAACCTTAACTATCACCGGCCGACCCGCCCGCCCGAGCCCAACGCCTACTTCGCTCCAGCACAAAAGATCAACCATGAGACATCCATTAGACGTCTCCTGACGGGTCTTGAGCCGTCAGCGCACTCGTGTTCGCTAGCAGAGCGTCGAGACCGACGCTCTGACACTTCCGGCAGCCAACCAGGCGGCCTAACCACCTGTCACAGAAGCGTGCAACACCACACCGCCATCCGCACACGGTGTCAAGCGCATGACGACCAAGTCAGAGCTACCGACGCCACCACCCCGGGATCGTGTCAGGAAGCGCGCTTCGCGGCACACCGCTATCACTATCATATAGGCTTGGACCGTGATGCCCTCATTAAGTCCACCGCTCTG
Source organism: uncultured Actinomycetota bacterium (assembly GCA_963841395.1). Taxonomy (GTDB): domain Bacteria; phylum Actinomycetota; class Actinomycetes; order Mycobacteriales; family Pseudonocardiaceae; genus Actinophytocola. Next base: position 258,763 of record CAWJCX010000049.1, on the reverse strand, counting down.
GTTAGCAATTGCCTTCTCGTTGACGAGCGGCGTCGCCCCAGATTCTCAACAGAACGAATCTGGCTCGACCGATTCGCTATCGGCAATAATTGGCATCGTTGGAACCGTACTCGGCGTAATCTTAGGCGCAATCTCGATATGGCTTGCCCTCTACTTCTATCGCCGCGCAACAGAGGCTGAGCGTCGTGCAGATACGACCTCGCAGGGAATAGCGGCCGATTTACAGGTGATCAAGCAGATCCACGACCGAATCTACAGCGACCTATTCGGAATGACCAAAGACGCCTACGCAGATATCCGCGCGAAGGCGTTTGGTGCGCCTCAGAGTGGAATCAGCCCTGCTAGTCCACCCGCAGAGATCGTTGCCAGCAAGGCAGACGAAGCAAAACTAGACATGCAGAGAAACTTCGACCAAGTACTTTCACGACTCGACAGTACTGACAATCAAGTAAAAGCACTTGCCAGCATTACGCGCCCACTCATCGAAAAGGCCGTCGAGCGAGGCATGGTTGCCGCAGAAACTGCCCGCTCCAGCGCCGCGGAACTCGACATACGGAATATCATTTCCAAGCAGCCTGTGACTGCAGAAACAGTGATGAGCCAGGCAGTCACCAAGCACACGGCTCAAGCCGTAATCGAATCACTCCGACAGATGTACGCTGCAGGCGCCATAACGTGGTCAACGCCAACCCTTGAAGCCGACACAATTATCAGCATACCTCCTTCCGAATAGCTAGCGAACGACCGGAGTTTGAGCTCCCAAGCCTTCCCTCGATCTAGTAAACTTGGCGGCTCGCTTTTATGTCAGCGGCCGCGTCAGGAACGACCGTCCGAACACCTCCGCAATGCTTTACGATGGCGCTAGCCACCGCGTTCAGCTTTGCGCGCAGTTCGCCTGTTTGCAACTCAGCATACCCTTGCGCATATAGCAATATGTTTCTGGTGTCAGACGTGATCTTTGATGCGTCGCTCTGCTTGCAACAGTTTCTACATAGCAAATGAGCCGAGTCCCGTATACACCACTCTCCGGGACTAAGGTGCGTAGACCGCTTTGCACCAATTGGACAAAACTGAATGTCTTCTGTAACCCGAGAGACAATCAACGGCCCTCTGAGCAAGTCCGCATCATGAGCAGACACCACAACATCATACTGGAGCGACATCGCATTATAACAATCAACCACCGCGTTAATACACGGAAGGCCTGAGCGTCTGACGACCAACTCGCGCAGAAAGTTCGTCGACGGCACTTGACCGACCACACCAGCTCTACTCAGCAAATCATCATAGCCACTCGATTGTGGAAGAACCGCAGACACAGCGTCGGCGACTACACCGTCGATCAGGACAACTAGGTCGTTTTGCCTCGTCTCGACATCAACGTTTTGAATTTCCACAAACTCTGCACGAACGCCGAGATCGTAAGCGGGCCGTTCGACACAATAATCCAACTTGCTCGGTGCGGCGCTAAAGTCGGCTACGAGTCCGCCAGACAGGCGAATAAGCTCGTCGAACGTGAGTTCTGCCAGATGTTCCCCGCTACCAGCCGCGACCAACAGCCGCTCAGTGGGACTGGCAGGCTCGAGTGATCCATCAATTAGGACCACACCAGACACCGAAACATTAACGGGAGATACACCCTCGGGCGGATAACCAGTCAGCCGCTCCACATCAACTTTTGATACTGTACGTACCGGCGAATGCATTAGCGAACCAATATACTTAAAATCGAGACGTCGACTGGCCGGCCCGACGATCAGCACGACCTCACCGCGACGAGTAATTGCCGCGACGGTGCGTCCTATGCTGCTCAACGGTACGTCAAACGCAGAAGCAGTCGCCGTTGCCGTATGGACAGCCGCTGACGGACGCCGGATTCGATCTATCAGCCCGAGCTCCGTTAGGCGCCGAAAGAAGACTTCTTGCCCCGTATTCATGCTATTTAGATCTCCTTATGAGGAGTAGCAACCATATACGGAAATCTTGGTGTACCCACAAATGGTATTGCCCATCGCGCTGGCTTAGGAAGTATGGATCCATACCTCACGCGACATCCCATTTCTTTTAAAGCAGAACCAACCGTCAACAACTCGCGCCCAGCATTCCCAGTCTCTGACCTAATCCCGGTGAGTATCAGCGATCCACCCGGCTTTACGTGGCGTAACAATGTCTCAACGAACTCTATTTCACGACCGACGGCTGCCGTCATCAACGTAGCCTCCCACACGAATACAACATCAAATCGTTCGCCAAGCGCCAAATCAAACATATTTTCATTTATAAATTCGGTCCGCGAGGCGATATGATGCATACCAGATGCGCGCGTCTCCTCCTCGTCAAAATGGCCCCGCGGAGCAACTCCGGCCGCGACAAAGTCGAAGATCTCGCGCCCGTACCGATCCGTGATATCCAAGCAACGATCGAACAGTTGCGATACTGTCCGACCCGATGGTCGAACTATAGACGGCGTGGGAGAACATGTAAGAAGCGTCGCCAGCGCCTTTGTAGCTGCGAACCAGTCGGTGATTGCTCCCCCGCGAATAACTTCCCGATGTATCGCCAACGTTTGACCGAAATAGTCGCCGGACTCGTCGGGAAGCATCAACCTGCCCGCGATGCCACAGATGTTGACAAAATGTTCCTGTGCCTCGGCTGTGCTCCACGTACCGTTGTCCGCTATCCAGAAGAAGACGTTAAGAGCCATGTTTAGCAGGTCGACATTTGGATCTTCCAAACGGCGTTTGGCGAAATCAGTGTTGCGTTCAAGGATGTCTACGCCGAGACCTCGACGAAATTTTGGTATCATCGACACCGGCATGAACCTGAACAGATCGCCAGTCGCGCATGGTATGGAGAGCAGGGACGCACCCGGTTCAAGTAAGTAACGCAGCACACTGGTGATCCATGGATAACCAGAATACCCAGAATATATGAGCTGTGCATCCCAGGCATCCCGCTCAGGCCGAGGTGCTGTCGCTGCAGCAGCGGTGAACATTAAGGGAACCCGCGTGTACTCTGGCGTAAGATTCGGGCGAATAAATCCACGTGCCGCAGTACACTTTCGGATGTATACGTGCATGGCGACCGTTGTACCGCGCACCTGATTTGGCGAACGCGTGTCGCCAAGCCGCTGATATCCGATACCTTCTAAGAATCGAATAGGACCGTGAGCTCCCTCAGGAACGGGGGTGGCAGACCAACCGATCCCCATCGTAAAGAGGCTGCCCAATGTCGCGTCAAACAGTGTATTCCAAATATGCGGCTGATACCGCACCGTGACGGGGAAATCAATTGTCGCAGACGCGCGCATCTTCGAACTATTACCCCCATCAGAAAAAGTATAAAATCGGCGTGGTCGGAAACGTATCCATCCAACAGGTACATTGCCATCAAGGGCGACCAGGATACGTGCGTCAACCTCTCGATCGTCAAAGAGAGCTATATCTCTCTCTAGAAAGTCACCTATGGCAGCGCAGTTTACACGCTGATCAAGACTGAGTTCAGAAAAATGGACGATGCTCATGGCGCGCTCATAGTCAGGTTGTTGGTTCAAGAGCGTACGCTTCCAGGAATCGAGTTACAGCCGCTTCGCTTTCAAGGCCGAACACCGACACGTCGCCGGCTCTAAAGGCCGGAATGGCAGCAAAATCAAGATTCCGCAAGAACTCGGTGTACTGCTTGACGTCGGGTCCGTAAGCATCCGACTCAAGTATCGTCTTGGTCCGCTCTCTATCGAGCCCATGCTGCGATGCGAGTCTTAGCAAGACATCGTGCGATCCGATATCGTCTCCGAATGTCCAATAGGCATCAAAGATGGCCTCCTGAAGGGGTTCAAAGGCGTTCAATGTCTTTGAGTATTCACCGAGACGCAAAGCGTCATATGTATTCGGTCTAAACGGCGGAACTGTCACTGGGAGACCGATTTGAGCTGCCCGCTCCTCAACCGCCTCTCTGAATGCCTTCATCTCCGCAGGCATTAGGTTCCAAGGTGAACCGGATTTTGGCACATCGGGCAGGAGTTCAAATGGGCGCCATATAATTGGCCCAGCGAGGCGCTGCGCAAATCTGTATATAAGCCTTTTACTTAGTCTGCAGTAGGGGCAGTTGAAATCAAAGAAGATCTCGACTTGTTCGTGTGTCCCCCGTGTCATGTCTTGTCGCTCCCAGTAGACGAGATGTTCCGCGGATCTAGCTGGACTGCTGCGTCATGCCAGTCTGTGCACAAACAGCCGATCGTTTGAGCGACAGCTTTCATCGGCCTCACAGGGGTGGTCAGGCGCGCACGTCAATGTGTTATCGCTGGAGTGCCACGTGCCGTTACGTGTGCGGTCCGGCTCGTGGACGTAGGCCGATCGGCAGACCTGTCTCAGTCAAGCGATGCATCCCTCGGGGCTTCGAGGAGCCGGCCTGCGTAACCAAGCAGGACCAGACGACGATCTAGACTGGTGCGACCCCATCCTACGCATCGAATACCTCGCCTAGAGCTACAAATCAAGTGGCGTTCATCGGCTCACCGTAATGACCTCGGATATCTCGGTTTAGGAGAGCAACATGTCAACTCTCTCGCTGTTCACTTCGGAATCAGTAACTGAAGGACACCCTGACAAACTTGCAGATCAGATCTCGGATGCGGTGCTTGATACGGTTCTTGAGAGCGATCCGGACGGTAGAGTCGCGTGCGAGACGCTGGTGACCAAAGGTCTCGTAGTTGTAACTGGCGAAGTATCTACAGTTGCGTCGCTCGACGTGACATCGATCGTGAGAAATACCGTGCTGGGCGTTGGCTATAACGACCCTTGCAAAGGCCTGGACGGTAGCAGTTGTGGTGTCGTTTCGGCGCTTAACTCGCAGTCACCAGATATTGCACGGGGTGTCGATACTTCGTATGAACACAGAAATGTTGCGAGTGCGGACTCTTTGGATAGCCAGGGCGCGGGCGACCAAGGCATTATGTTCGGCTATGCCTGTACTGACACGAACGAGTTGATGCCGGCGCCGATTTGGCTTGCGCACCGATTGGCGGAGAGGCTAGCTCTGGTACGCAAAGATGGAACTGTTCCCTATCTCGGCCCGGACGGAAAGACTCAGGTCACATGCGTGTACGACGGCGGACGTCCCGTGGCCGTTGACACTGTCGTAATCGCAGCACAGCACGCAGATCTTCCAGATGTCCAGGAACGTATCGTGGCGGATCTGCGCGAACACGTTGTCAGGCCCGTATTTGACAGACACTTCAGCGCGAACGAGCCCCGGCTCCTTGTCAACCCAACCGGGGCATTTGTTGTTGGTGGCCCAGCAGCAGACGCTGGTCTGACTGGTCGAAAGATTGTCGTCGACACGTATGGCGGGATGTCGCGACACGGAGGCGGTGCGTTTTCGGGGAAAGATCCTAGTAAGGTCGACAGATCCGCGTCATATGCGGCTCGGTGGGTTGCGAAGAATATTGTTGCTGCCGGCGCGGCGTCACGTTGCGAAATACAACTGGCTTATGCCATAGGAATGGCCCGTCCTGTTTCGATTCGAATTGACACCTTTGATACTTCGAACGTCGATCCCACCAAAATTATCTCGGCTGTCCACGAAGTATTCGACCTGAGACCCGCTGCTATTATTCGCGACCTCAAGCTGCGCCAGCCGATCTATCGGAACACAGCCGCATATGGCCATTTTGGGCGGACGGATTGTGACTTTTCCTGGGAGCGATTGGACCACGTCGATTCACTGAGGACGCTACTCAACCTCTGAAAGATCGCGAAGTTGAGTTGTGCAGATATTCGCTAAATGACGTGGGCAGCACGCCCTCAACTTCGGCCGTCCGCGGCGATTACGTCGTAGACTTTAATACTCGCGTCTGTCGGTGCGACGGTGTGTTTCGTCATTCGCGCGCAGGCGAGCCCACGCCTGGCGGGCCCCGGTACTGTCGGAGTATCGGGGCTGCGCCTATCTGACCGGATGCGTTGTAGCCACGATGGCCCGAACCCACCGGGAGCAAGCCGGTCACTTGTGCAAAAGACACCTTATCCGGTGCAGTTGTCTGGACGAACCGATATCCGCCGCGAGTTCCTCGGCGCGTCGGGCGTGGCCCTGAACCGCATCTTTGTCGCCGTTACGTTCCAGGGCGTGCGCGAGATCGACACGCAGTGTGGTCTCCGCACGCGTGAATGTGGGGTCGAGCCGCGCAAGTACATTTGAAAGCACACCGATTGCTTCTGAGTCACCGAGCCTCGCCAGTGCGTGACCGCGCCATCGATCGAGATGTACGCCTTCGAGGAAGATAAACGGCATCGTCGGATCGACAGGATCGGTGGGGCGTAGTCGGTCAGACGTATCGAATGCTCGCAACGTCGCGTCGCGGCGGTTCAATGCGGCAAGTCCTTCCCCGTGGGCAGCGGCCAGCCATGCACGAAGCAGGGTTGGCGCAGACCGCCGTACGAGTGCACGAGCCTGACCGAGCTGCTCGACAGCCGACCCGATCTCGCCGATGTCCACGAGTACGAATGCCTGCTGGGCTGTCGCGTGAGCAAGCCGAGTCTGCGACTCTGCCGCGCGGGCGGCCAATATGGCGCGTTCGTGGTGTTCCCATGCCTCGCGTATCGCGTAGCGGTCGAGGGCTTCCCAGCCGGCGAGCGCGTACAGCTCGGACAAGACCACGGCCAGACGGGTGCGGATGGACGGCGTGAGGCTGTGGGACTGGAGGCGCTCGACCTGGGCAATCTTGGCTTTTACCTCCTCGTATGCGACGGCCGCGCCCATCTGACGGTCCAGTCTCCGGAGGGCATCGAGCTGCTGACGGAGCAGCTCGACAACGGTCACGTCAACCTGACGAGAGGCACTCAGCAGCTGGCGAAGTTCGATCTCGCCGCCGTCACCCCGGTCGGTTGGCGGTGGTGCTAGCAGCTTGGCGACGTTGAGGTCGAAGATGCGTTCGAGCAAGCGTGCGGTCGCCGGCCTTAGTGGGCCGAGTGGGCTGCCGTCCTCCTTGCGGCCAGATGCGAGCCGGAGCAGGTGGCGGAGGCTGAGGGTGCCCTGCAGGCGGTTGCGTTGGGCGAATTGTTCGGCGAACTCGACGAATTCCTCGTAGGTCTCGCCTCGCTCGTGTCTGATGAGTTGTTCGAGCACTGTGCGCGCAGGTGGGCGTGATTGATCGCCTTGCACTGCTGGCACCTCCTCCCGTGAACCGGTCGCGCCTGGGACACATATGTCACCCGTATGGCACGTCTACGGCATTCCACCGATGAAGTGCCGACGCAACACTGATATCAGTCTTGCATGGATCGCCTACGCGGTCCCCTTGGTCTGCCCGGCGGCGGTTACACCTCCGTCTCCGCGTCGTAGTCGTCGCCGGGCGCCTTAACGGAGTGGGTTACGTCGTGAGTGAGTCGACAGAGGCGCTGTTGCTGGTTCGGTTGCGGGCATCGCGGCCAGATGGCGCACGTGTGGGTGAACGAGAGCGGACTTGTCACTTGGTGCCGTTCTTGCCGTCGGAGGTCATGCCGGAGGTTCTGACGGCGTACTGCGGGCTGGTGATCACGCCGGGAGCAGCCGAGTCGCTGGATCAACTGGTTGGGATGCCTTGTGAAGCGTGTATGGCCCGCTCATCAATTCCGATCTTCGCGATGCTCCGACAGTTGTGGGACCTGGACGTGCCCTTGTCGGCAGAGTCCGTCGGTGGGCTTGCTGATCGGCGTGTGGGCTGATGGGCGACTCGGTGTTGAGTCCGCCGGTGGCGCGTCGGCGGGTGGCGCGGTGCTTCCGGGAGATGCGGCTGGCCGCCGGCCTGACCTTGGAGGAGGCCGCGGTCAGGTTGGACTTGAAAAAGAGTGGCCTTCATCGGCTGGAGTCCGGTGGGTCGCTACCGCATGTGCACGTCGCTCGCAGCATGATGGATCTCTACGACCAGTACGTGGAGGACTTGCTCGACACGATCCGGGCGGCTCGGCATCGCGGTTGGTGGCAGGACTACCGCGTGCTGAACCGCGACTACCTCGGCTGGGAGGCCGGCGCGGCGACGCTGCGCGAAGTGGCCGTGTTGCAGTTGCCGGATCTCCTGCAGACCGAGGACTACGCCCGCGAGCTGCTGGCCGACCGGGATCACCTCGCCGATGAGATCAAGACACGGCGCATCCGCCAGGACCGCCTCACCAGCTCGGACGGCCCGCTGGTGTTCACGGCGGTCCTCGACGAGTCGGCTCTGCGCAACTCTGTGGGGAACGCGCACGTGATGCGCGGCCAGCTCGCCCGCGTGGTCGAGTGCGCTGCCTGGCCGACCGTGGAGGTCCGTGTCCTGCCGGCCAGCGCCGGTGCCGGGGTTCGAACAGCCGGGTTCCGGCTCCTGGCGTTCGATCACTCGGACGACACGCCGGTCGTGTTCGCCGACTGTGCCCACGCGACGGTGCGGGAGGACGAGCGCGAGCAGGTCCACGAAGCATTCCGGATGTTCGACGCCATCGCGTCCGCCGCCCTGTCCGAAGACGACTCCGTCACGTTCATCGAGCGCATTGCGCGCGAGCTGTACCCGTCCGAAAAGATCACCGTGGAGAGGAAGTCAGCGTGAAACGCAGGCAGCCGCAGGCATCGGTCCTGCTGGAGATCCCGGACTGTCGCATGGAGGCATCCGTCTCGCGCGATCGGGAGATCCACTTCAATCTTGGGTGGCCGCACGACATCACGACCCTGGTGTTCAAGCGCCGCCGTGCGCTGCGCCGGTTCGTCCGCCTTGCGACCGACATCTTGGCCGCGCCCTCGCCCGACAATGACCCGACGGGCAACCGCACGGAGATCGTCAGCTCGCCGGACTAGTTGGGACGGCGTCGCGTTCCTCATCCATTCGGGCCCGTTGAGGGCCACTCGGGGACGGCTGGGACAGCATTTCGTCGTGCTGTCCCAGCCGTCCATATCACTGTTTCTGCAGGTCAGCGTCGCTTCATGCCGTCACACCGAGTGGGACGGCATCCGTCCCGCGGGACGGCATCGGGACGGCTGCTGTCACAGCTCCTCGCCGACCATCGCGGCTCTGATGTCAGCTGTTCGGTAGCCCCGGACGCGTCGCACCTCGCCGTCCTCGCCGGTGATCCGGTCGCGGGTTGATGGGCAGCCGATGTCGGCCATCGCGCGGCCGAACGAGTTCGGTTCGACGTCGAGTGCTTCGACGAGTTCGGAAGTCGGGACGAACTCACGGCCGTCGAGGTCGTCTCCGAGGTACGCCACGACCGAGGCCAGCGGCTCGGGCAACGTCCGTCGCGCTTCGGGTGCATGACTGCCCGCATCGATCACCCGCACCACAGCGGCGTGGTCTAGCTCCGGCGCTGTATCGCGGCCGGCGGCGTGCCCGGTGAGCGTCCCCGAGGTCTCCCGCAACGCGCGACCTCGGCGGCACAGCTCGTGCCAGTCCTCGTTTGGCATGTAGTAGGTGCGCACGGTCAGCGCCAGCACGTCGGCGCCGGCTTGGGTGTCGCCGTCCGGGCGGAGTATGCCGACGCCCTTGTGCGAGGCGAGCAGGCGGCTGCTGTCGTAGCCGCGGGTGTTCATCTGCTCGCCCAGGACGATGTTGGAGTCTCTCCAGTCCATCACCCGTAGCGCGAACCGCGAGCCGAGGACCGCGCGCAGTCCACTCGGGATGGTCTTCGAGTCGGGTCGTTGGGTGGCCAGCACGAGCACGATCCCGGCCGCCGGTCCCTTTTTGGCCAGCCAGGTCAGCAGCTCGCCCACGTACTCGCCGGCCGCGAGCCTCTTTCCCTGCACCTCGACCGGCGTGCGGTCTTCGAGAGGGACCTGCACCTCGTCGATGAACACGGCCGTGATCGGCATGTTCAGCGCCGCGTCGCGGGACATGGCCGGCGTGACCTTCGACTCCGGGCACACCGAGTCGTCCAGCTCCCGCATCCGCCGGTAGCGGCCCTGGACCTCGGCGACCAGCTCGACCAGCCAACCGACCAGTGCCAGGACGTGTTCTGCTTCATCCCCGGACATAAAACGGTGCGCGACCTGAGCGGCGGCGTCCCAGTCCTTGCCGGCCTTGAAGTCCGCCACGTACAGGCGGGTGTAGGGGTCGAGGATCAGGCCGGCGGCGGCGAGCCTCGCGGCGAAGGTCTTGCCCTGTCTCGGGATGGCGCCCACGAGCAGCGATGTCCACACCAGCGGTAGGTCTCTCTTGCGGTCGCGGGCGTCACGTCCGAACGGGACTGGCCGCCAGGCATCCCACTGTTGCGCGGCCAGCAGCGGCGTCCGTACTGGTGGAGTCGCGTACGGGTCGTCGTCGGCAACCCACATGGACACGCGGCCGGCGTGGCCGCCGCTGCCGCGTACACGTTCCGCGATGAGCTGGACCTCATCGACCGCCAACGCGGATGCGAGCGCTTCGCGGTTCTTGATCACGTCCGCGGCCTTGCGGGTCGCCGGGAGGTCGACGGTGATCGCCCAGCCGTCGCCGACGCGGGTCGCGCGTTCGACCAGGCGAAGACTCTCGTCCTTTCCGATGAGCTTCGCGTCCCGGAACGCGTCCACCAAGACCTGAGGGTCCATGGTCCAGGTCAGCGTGCGCGGGCCGGCGAGAACCGCTTTGCGGCCAGGCGCTCCATCGCGGCGACGGCCGAGGATCGCCAGCGCCAACGACACCACACTGGCCACGATCCACAAGGCACGGTCGCCGTAGACGAGTCGTCCGATCGCCAGACCGAGCGCGGACGTCGCGACGACGGCTCCGGTGACCTTCCAGCGGAACAACGTGAGGGCGCGAATCTCGGTGAACCTGTCCGCGAGCTTCTCCGACGCCTCGGCGGCCTCCCGGTAGTCCCGCACCGTCACCCACTTCCGCCACCACCGCGCGGCGGCGACCAGCCCGCGCACGACGGCACGGAGGTAGCGCCACGGCGACCGCAGCACCGCCACCGCAGCGTCCTTGGCCGCCTGCCGTGCCTGCGCGCGGGTCTTCAGCCAGCGAGGCACACGCGGCGAGCGCAGCCACCACGACGCGAACCAGCCCGGCCGCGGCTGGGAGTAGAACGGCCTGGACTCGTCAACCAGCTCGGCGTCGTACACCGGGTCGGCGTTCACGAGCTCGTGCGCATCGTCGGTGTTCATGAACGCACCTCGAGTTCCGCCGCGAGCGCGGCGGCGACACGCGAGGACAGGCCGCGCGAGCAGCTCGTGACCTCGCGAACCCACGCGGGCGTGACCACGACACCTGGCGTCCACGCCGTGCGGGCCTCGGCGCAGTAGTCAGCGAACGACTTCCGCCGTGTCGGCCGCCGCTGCGCACGCCGTGGGCGTTCATGAACGGGCGGGCCGGCGGCCTCGGTGAACGCGGCGTTCACGGCCTCGGTGAGCTTGTCCCGTAGATCGGTCACCGCCTCGGCCGCGACGAATACGACCAGCGGCGGCACCGAGTGCAACACGATCCCGGCCGGCGAGCCGGCCGCGAAGGATGCCCAGACGTTCATCACGTACGTCGCCGCGAGCGTGAACCACTTCGCGCGACGTACCCACGGTCCGGTGTGGACCTGGTAGCGAGCCGTCACCTGCTCGGCCCGCAGAATCGCCAGCAGCACCACCGACACCGTCGGGTCCAGCAACCACGCGGCCAGCCACGGCAGCGACCAGGCCCGGGAGCCGGCGGCAGCAAACGTTTGGACGTTGGTCATGGTGAAGGCCAGCCCGAGCACGATCCCGGCCCAGCACAACCGGTCCACCTGCGCGCGGACGCGCTCGACGCGCAGCGCGATCACGTCCGGATCGGTCTGGTAGGCGCGGACCTCGGCGGCCTCGGCCGCGGCCTGCGCCAGCCGTTGCGCGCGGGTCAGCGGGACGTGCCGGGCGTCTTGGGGACCGGCGGGTGGCCGCCCAGCGGCGGCCACCCCTCCCCTGTCCTCGCGGGTTGTCATCGCCGGCCGCCCCTCCTGCGCGGGGCGTCAACCGTGGTCACCGTCAACGCGCGGGTCAGCGAGTAGGCGGCGAACAGGTCCGGCAGGCCCAGCACCGCGAGCAGCAGCCACGGGCTGTCCGGGTGCAGGACCACCACCCATTGCGCACCGACCAGCAGGAGCGTGGTGACCAGCACCCGGCCGGCCAGCGACAGCAGCCGCGCCCCGGCACGAGCCGCGTCGGCCGCCGCCCGCACACGCCGCCTGCTGGCCCGCCAAACGAACCCAACAACCAGCAGGACACCCATACCGGCCATGAGCTGGACCGGAGTCACGCTGAACGAGTTCACGGCACCTCACCGCCGTCCGGCTCGTCGAGCAGCTCGGCGCGCTCGCCTCGCTGACGCCAGTGCGGGTACAGGGCGCGGCGATCCTGCTCGTTCAGCGCACCCCACACACCGGTCGTCTGCTCGCCGGCCGTGCGCAACTCCAGCTCCAAGCACTCGTCCTGAACCGGGCAGCGATGACACAGCCGGGCGGCCAGATCCCGGTCAACCGAGTCGATGCCGGTCAGCGCCGGCGGGTCGCCGTCGGTAAACGACCACACGCACTCGCCGTCCTTCATCACCAGGTCGCCCAGCACGTCACGCGGCACCCATCGCAGCCGGTCAAGCCGCCATGCGATGCCGACCAGGCGGTAGTACTCATCGGAGGTCACCACTGCGCACCTCCCGTCAACTGCTGGACCTCACGGGCAGTGCGACGCTCGGCGACCATCCGAGCCGGATCGACGCGTCCACCGAACTGCGCCGCCTCGGCAATCAGCTTTTCGAGGACAGCGGCGGGAACGACGTACCTGGTGCGAACCTGGACAGCAGGGAAAGCGTCCTCCCTGATTGCCCGGTAGAGGGTTGACGAGTCCACGCGGAGAATCCGTGCGGCCTCTCTGACGGTGTAGAACGCCGGTGATCCGGCGTCCTGCGGACCATTGCTCATTTGAAAGTTCCTTACGAGAAGAATGTGTGCCGAAGAAAGATTGATAAGGTGCCGAAATCGGCACACTCAAGGACACGAATGGACCAACCGCGACGCGAGATCGATAAGAGTCGGCACCGCGGAAACGGGCGGAAGCGCTAATCTCGCCAAGGAGGCGGAGCGCGGAGGAATACGTGTCGGAGGATTGGTCTGCGGTCGCGAAGGCGATCACCGAGCGCATGACAGCGCTCGGCTTGAACCAGCGCGAGCTCGCCGAGCGCTCGCAGGTGGCGCTGTCGATCGTGCGCGAGATCGCTCACAACACGGTGCAGCGCAGGCGCGCCGGCCGGACGCTCGAAGCGATGTCGGTCGCGCTCGGCTGGCACCCCAGACACCTGGCCGCCGTGCTGCTCGACCAGCAGCCGCCCGCTCCGGGCGATCCCATCGACTACGGCGCGGACGGTGTACCGGCGCGCCTGGCCGCGATCGAGGAGCAGCTCACCGAGATCACGAAGCGTCTCGACGAGATGAACGCCAACATCACGACGGTGATCGATCGCGCGGGGGGCGACCGTGATCGGTAGCGGCGGCGTTGCGGCGTTTTGGATCGCGTTCATGCCTCAAAGAAACGGCATGTTCGCGAGTGTTTGTAGTTGGCTGCGGTTAACCTGAGTTCTATTAACTCGAATTAACTTCGCAGGTCAGCGACAATATTCGCCGGGGGAACATGAAGGGCGCGACCAAGCTCCAGCAAGTACGACACTCGCTCGGCTACTCAGCCGGGACGGTGCTCGACCTACTGTTGCGGCGTGCCGAGAAGCTCAACTTCTCGATCATGTCGCCGACGAGTTTGAAGACGAAGTTGTCGCGTTGGGAAAATGGGCACGAGCCGGTCAGCCTGCCGGAATACCGCCGGTTGTTCCGCGAAATCTATGGCCGGACCAACGAGGAACTCGGCTTCCCACCGGACAACGGCGACGACGAGGCGGAGGAGCTGCTCGCCCAACTGTCGATCGCGCGCACGGTGGACGCTGGCATGGTTGAGGTGTTCCGCCAGCAGGTCGAGCAGGCACGGCACGTCGACCGCCAGTTCGGCGGCGTCATGGTCCTCGACCAGCTCCGCAGCAACATCGGGCAGATAGAGCACCTGCTTGGCTACAGCACCCTCCGCGGCCAGCGCGAGGCACTCGCCGGCGTGCTCACCGAGGCGGCAGCGCTGGCCGGCTGGGAGGCACTCGACCGCAACGCGATCCGGCAATCATGGGACCACCACGAGCGCGCGAAGGCCGGCGCTCGCGAGGCAGGCTCAGCGCTGCTGCTCGCACACGCGGTGGCCCAGCAGGCGTTCATCCTGATCGACCTCGGCCAGTATGACCAGGCGGTCGAGCAGCTCGCCGAGGCACGCGCGCTGGCCAAGGGCCAGGCACCCGAACTGCTGGCCTCATGGCTGGCCGCCGCACACGGAGAAGGACTCGCCGCGGCCGGCCACCGCGACGAGGCCCTACGCGCGTTCGACACGGCCGGCACGCTCCTACCAGCCGACCCTGTCGACCCGTCGCTGCCGTTCCTCTTCCTCGCCGGAGCACACCTCGACCGCTGGCGCGGCCACGCACTGAGCCGCCTCGCCGAACCGGACGCGGTCAACCAGATCAGCGACGCACTACCGCGCCTACCCGCCGAGTTCACCCGCTCCAGGACAAGCATGCTCGTCGACCTCGCCTACGCCGACGCAGCCGCCGGCGACCGCGACGCGGCCCTTCAACATGCACGCGAGGCGAAGCGCCTCGCGATGCAGATCAAGTCCGACCGACAGCTACGCCGGCTCGGTGGGCTCATCCTGCCAACTGGAGGGACCGGCGCCGCGTGACGCCATGTAGTACATGAGCGGCACCAGCGCACCCGCGCCGAGGATCTCCTGTCGCTGGGCCAGTTCCAAGATCCGTCCCATCGGCACCCACTCCAGGCGGCCTACCTCCTCGGTGTCGGTCGGCTCGCCTACCTTCTCCGCCTTGCGCCAGAGGTACACGTCGGTACCGGCCGTGACCTGTCCGGGCAGCGGTTCAAAGCTGATCAGGTGCTCCGGCTCGCCGACCGGCCGGTAGCCGGTCTCCTCCTCGACCTCGCGCTTCGCGGTGTCGGCCGGCGCCTCGCCCTCCTCGACCAGACCACCGAGCAGCTCGTAGCCCCACTGGTCGGTGGGGAACCGGTACCGCCACAGCATGAGCACGCGGTCACGTTCGTCCACGATCAGTCCTATGGCGATCCGGGCTAAGTGGACAACGTGGTATTCCCAGCGCTCACCATTCGGCGCCTCCACATCGACGAGACCGACCTTCACCCACCTGTTGTCGTAGACCAGCCGCTCACCGAACGTCTCCCAAGCTCCGCGCTCCTCAGTCACGCCACGCAGCGTACGGGGAGACGCCGGCACCGCTGGCAGCGAACATCGCCCACCGGAGCGAGCGCGCTTCGCTCCAGTTGAAGGTAGCCTTGAGCAACGTTATCTAGGGAGTTGACCTTGAAGACAATTGCGTTCTTTAACAACAAAGGGGGAGTCGGCAAGACGACCTTGGCGTGCAATATGGCTGCGCATATAGCTCAAGACCTGGGACTGCATGTGCTGCTTGTTGACCTCGATCCGCAATGCAATGCGACTCAACTTCTACTCACGGACGATCAATGGGAAGAAGTATACGGAAATCGGCGAGAATCCCCCAACAATACTGTACTCCGAGTTCTGCGGCGAATACGCGCGGGTGACTCGTCCATCGACCTGCGCTTCAAGGCTGCGCGCAGCAAGCGCTTTGAAATAGACATCTTGCCGGGCCACCCGACATTGTCGATAGTAGAAGATCGGCTGAGCAGTTCGTGGATCGAGTTTCGAGGAGGGGAAATCGGAGGAGCTAGACGAAGCCTATGGGCCGCCAACCTCGTAAATTCAGTGGAATACGACCTAGTTGTCTTCGACGTCGGCCCCAGCCTCGGCGCAATCAATCGATCGGCTCTATTGGCGAGCAATTACTTCATAACTCCCATGGCTGCCGATCTTTTTAGCTTGTACGCCCTCGACAATATCGGCGAGTGGATCCGCTCGTGGATCCGCGACTACGAGCGCGGCTACGAGAACCTGAAAGAGATTACCGACTTCGACCCCGACGAGCATGACATACCCGCGACACCTAGCGTGGCTCACGCTTTCGCAGGGTACACCGTGCAACAATATCAAACGAAAGCTATGAAAGGTGCACTGCAAAAGGTCAACGCATATGATCGATATAAGAAGCAGATTCCCGACCGGGTGCAGCTACTACTTCCACTCGCGAGTCCAGAACTCGACGAAGAAGACCTTGACCTCGGGATCGTCCCGAACATGTTCTCTATGGTCCCCTTGGCTCAGGCCAACCATGCTCCTATCCGTGACCTGGAAATACAAGATGGCCTCCGTGGCGCACAGGTCAGCCAAAAGCATCGATATGCCGAACAACTCGAGGATATCGCGGGCAGACTAGTCCGCAACCTAGGATTGAACCGGCCATGATATCCGATGAAACACTTCGAAAGCGATGGCCCAAGCAGCTAGTAACGCAAATTGTCAACGGAAATTTTATCTTGGTTGTTGGCGCCGGGGCATCTTTAAACACAGCAGACTCGCTCGGCCAGCGACCACCAACCTGGGAACAGTTAATTAGTCGTCTGATGAAGATGTTTTCGTCCGGATCAACAAGAAAGGAGATCGATTCCCTACTCAAGCAGGGGCACTTTCTTGAAGCTGCAGAATATCTCAAAATACACGCCCGCTCAAAGGCAAAGGAACAAGACTTTCTGAACGAAATCGCTTCGGCCACTGATGGATCCGACAGCGCCGGCGGTCATCTGTTCAAGCCTGGCGAGTTCCACCGAACGCTTTTGAGGCTTAACCCAAAGATCATCGTGACCACAAACTACGACCGAATACTGGAGCGCGCAACAGAAAGCGGATACAACGTACATGAGCCGGACTCCACGAGCCTGGCAAGGGATATTCGCTCAGGCGCGGACGTAATTGTCAAGATTCATGGAAGCGTCAACAACGCGAACGATATAGTGCTTACACGCACAGACTACTCCCGCTTGCGTCGACACGGCTCCGAGGTTCTTGACATACTACAAGCATTGTTCCTGACAAAGACTGCATTGTTCGTAGGATACAGTCTTAGCGATCCAGATATTCAACTTTTGATGGAAAACGTACTAGGAGCACGCGACGAGGCGTCCGCTCACTACCTACTGGGTTCAAAGAAATACAAGGAGTACCAAAAGGCGATCTTCAAGTTTTGTTATGGGACAGACGTGATTGGGTTTAGTCACGGCGACTACGCCGAGATGACCCGAATGCTGGAACTCCTTGCCGAAACCGTTGAATCTGTACAGCCCGAGAAACTCTAGCAATGCGTCGCCCACTACCGTTCTCGCTTGGGCATTCGGGCTCCGAGAATTTCGGCAGCCTTTCGATCTGACGCCGCAACCCAGGCTGCGTACACTCGAAGGGTGGTGGCACCTCCACCCCCGTGACCGAGACGACCGGCAACAGTTCGAATATCGACGCCCGCTGACAGCAGCTCGGTCGCTGAATAGTGGCGCAGCGCGTGCAGGTGCGTCTTGACTCCGACCCGAGCCGCCATGTCCTTATAGCGCTGGGTCACAGCGTTCGGCGGATAGGGCATCGAGTGGTCCGGCGTCTTGGTTCCGCTGAACACGAACATGTCGTCCGAGAACTCGATGCCGAGAGATTCCACGCGGCCCTTCACCCGGTCGCGCTGTTCCCGCAACAGGACAAGCGTTTCCGTGTCGAGCGCGATTCGGCGGCTCTGGTGAGTCTTGGTGTCCTTCTCCTTACCGTTGACCCAGTTCTTGCGAAGTGAGATCACACCTTCGTCGAAGTCGATACGGAAGAAGCGCAGACCGCACAATTCGCCGCGGCGAACCCCCGTCGTCATCACTAGCCAGACGAGAGTGCCCCAGTCGTCATCCATCCGGAAAGCTTCTTCGGCGAGTTTCGCCGCTTCCGCGGATGTGGGCGGATCTGGGTCGGCAGGCTGAGGACTCGGCCGACGGGCGATCCGCGCTGGGTTCGTGTCGATCCAGCCCCACCTTTCGGCGGCAGCGAGCGAACCACTGATGATCGAGTGGATCTGACGCACAGTCGATTTCGCCAGCGGCCGACATGAGTGTGCGGCGCACTTTGCTTTGCCGCAGTCGTGTTCTCCTTCGGCGCGATGTTCCACGAAGGGCTTCTTGTCGCAACGGGTCCTGCAGCGTCGCAGTTCGGCGTAGAAGCGCTCCAACGTTCTGGTATCGACCTTCCGAACGGCTACCGAACCAAGCGCCGGCCGGATGTAGCGCTCGATGTAGTTCACGTAGCCATCGCGCGTGCTGTCGGTGACCTCACTGTTCTGCATCCACTCATCCACGGCCTGAGCGAACGGAACAACCGACGCCACGGTGCGTTGCTTGAGAACCTGCGCGCGGAACTCGGTGAGCTTGTTCTCGGCCTTTCGCCACGCCGCATCATCGGTGCCCGGAATTGTTGCGCGCAGATACGTCTGTCGACCGGTCACCGGGTCGGTGCCAGCGTAAAGGCGGACACGTAGACCGCCACCGCGTTCCTCGATATTGCCCTTGGGGCGGGCGCTACCTGGACGTGGTCGGCTCATGCCTCTGAGTGTACTCATGCCCAGAGTCATGCCCAATGATCAAACTGGTCGGATCGGCGAACGGTATCGGTGCTGGTCAGAGCTGGTGGGGCCGAAGGGAGTCGAACCCTCACTGGCTGGAACCTAAATCCAGTGCCTCTGCCGTTGGGCTACGGCCCCGGGCGCCCCGAGGGGCGCCGCTGCATAGCGTAGTCACATCGGTTGTGGTGGGAGTCACGACATCTGGGTCGTTGTTGGTTAGCATCCAACGTGGCATGTGCTGTCACGAGTCGGGGCGTGAGTGGGATGCGGGTTGGGGTTCTGGCTGGCTTCGTCAGTCTGGTGTTGGTTGCGGGGATGGCGGGGCAGGGCACCGCCGCGGAGAAGGCTGATCGGCAGCTGATCTATCCCGGTGGGGCCAGCTATCCGCGGGTCGTTCGGCTTGAGCACTCGGGGGCGGCCAACGGGCGGATTTTTGCCTCTTTCGGCAGTGTGATCAGCGGGAACAGTGTCGGCATCATCCTCGAGAGCACTGACGACGGGGCTAGCTTCCAGCAGGTTGGCACCGTCGGCCGATCCGGAAGGGGCGGCCGGGCGCGGGATGTGTTGCGGGACCCTTTTCGAGCTTCCCCGGGCCGTTGGGGACATGCCTGCCGGCACCCTGCTGTGGGCCACCACCGCCGGGTACAAGGTCGCCGCGGGGCAGCGGCACACCAAGCAGCGGCTCTGGGAGAGCCGGGACCTCGGGCGCACCTGGACGTTCAAGTCCGACATCGCCACCTCGCCCAACCAGTACAACGCCTGGGAGCCGGAGCTCTCCGTCTCGGCCGACGGGCATCTCGTGGCGCACTGGGCCGACGAGTCCGACAAGCCCGCCCACGACCAGAAGCATCGTGCAGGCCCGCTCGACCGACGGCGTCACCTGGACCGACCAGCGGGACACCGTCATCAACAGCGACTTCTTCGTCCGGCCCGGGCATGCCGGGCGTCCGTCAGCTCACAGACGGCACCTACTTCATGGTCTACGAGGTCTGCAACCTCGACGAACCCCTCTGCAGCGCCTACTTCCGCACCTCCGCCGGACGGCTGGGACTACGGCGACCCGACCAACCTCGGCACCGGCATCCGGACCGCCGACGGGAAGTACCCGCGGCACACGCCGACGATCACGGTCGGCACCGACCGGCCAGATCCTGCTCGCCAGCGAGATGCTCGTGAACGCCGACGACAGCCACGCACCGGGCAACGGGCGGACCCTCCTCGTCAACGACACCGACGGCGCCGGCCCCTGGCGGGAGATCCCGGCCCCGGTCGAGGTGGCCGACCCCGAACAACGAGGCCTGCCGCAACTTCAGCCCCTCGATCCTTGCCACCGCCAGCGGCACCGTCCTCCACGTCGCCACCGACACCGTCGACGGCGTCTGCAAGGCCTTCTACGCCACCGGACCCATCCCACCCGCCTGACCCGTGTCACCATTGTCCGGCACGAAAGGAGCCGGCCCATGCGCGGCCATTTCTCGACAAGCTCGTCGACCGGTTCGAGGCCCGCGGCGTCTACGTCCCCGGCGAGGACAACAAGGCCATCTCCCCCTGGCGTGACTTCGGCTGGCTCATCGCCCTGTGGTTGATCACCGTCGCGATCTTCATCCTCTTCTTCGCGATGGCGGCCTAGACGGCCAGGCACGACAACGGGCCGCGTGGATGTGATCACGTTCGGTGTCCCTGTGGTCACAGCTCGGCCACGGCACGACACCAGGTCCGCTTCAACGGCCCCGCTTCGCGTGCCACCCCGGAATAGTGCATTCAGACGTACACATCTCCCCAGGGAAGGGGCCTCCCGGTGCCGATCGCCAGACTCGCGGTCGCGGCCTGCGCACTGCTGGTCCTGGCCGGATGCGGGGTCGGCCACACGTCCGCAGCCACGCCGCCGCAGGGCACCGCGAGCCCGACCGTCGCCGCCGAGCACTCCGAGTACTCGACCTCCGACGGCATCCGCAAGTCGATCGGCAACGGCGTGTGCTCACCGCCGCCGCACCGACCATCCTTCACCCCCACCGACACCGCCTACCCGCGCGCCACCCGGGCGGTCGCCATCGACCTGGTCATCGACAACGGCGGCACGATCGCCTTCCGGCCCGCGCAGCTGTCCTTCGCCGCGACCGTGGACGGCGCGCCGGCCGAGCAGGTGATCGACTCCACCCAGGGTTACAACGGGGTCTCGGGCGCCACCGACGAGGTCGCGCCGAGCCAGTCGCTGCGCTTCACCGTCGCGTTCGGCGTGCCCGACCGCAGACCTGCTCGGTCCAGGTCTCGGTGCGCCCCGACGCGCCCGGCGGCACGGCCGTCGAACTCTACGACGGCGTCGTCTGACCGGCAGGCTAACGTCGGCACCATGAGTGAGCAGAAACGGCTTTCCGAGGGCGACCCCGCGCCCGACTTCCGCCTGCCGGACAGCACCGGCAAGGACGTCTCGCTGGCCGACTTCCGCGGCCGGCACGTCGTCGTCTACTTCTACCCCGCCGCCAGCACGCCCGGCTGCACCACGCAGGCCTGCGACTTCCGCGACAACCTGGCCGAGCTGAACGACGCCGGGCTTCACCGTGCTCGGCATCTCCCCGGACAAGCCGGCCAAGCTCGCGAAGTTCGTCGCCGACGAGGGGCTCACCTTCCCGCTGCTGTCCGACGAGAGCCGCGAGGTGCTGACCGCGTGGGGCGCCTACGGCGAGAAGAAGAACTACGGCCGCACGATCACCGGCGTTATCCGCTCGACGTTCGTCGTCGACCCGGACGGCAAGATCGCGAAGGCGATGTACAACGTGCGAGCGACCGGACACGTGGCGAAACTGCGCAAGGATCTCGGCGTCTGAAAATAACGAAACAGGCGCGAAAGAACGCCGGCGACAACGTGAGAACGAGCTGACCCGTACGCCACGGACAGCCGCGAAAGTTGCCATTTCCGCAGGTCAACTTCGTGAAATCGCGGCCGCGTATTGACGGCATGCGAACAATTCCGCTCCGTGGCATCGGTCGGCTCGTCCTCGTCCTGCCGCTGGGGCTGACCGTCGCGTGCGGCGGTCAGCCCGCGCGGTCGGCTCTGCGCCGCCGCGCCAGAGCCGCGTGATCCCGGTGGCCACGACCAGCGCGCCGCCCACGCCGATGCCGAAGAACCCGGCCCCCAAGCCGCGGCCGAAGCCGCAGCCACGCGCCGAAGCCGGTCACGGGCGAGCGGCTGGCCCGGGCGGCGGCGACGGTGGAGCCGGCACCACGCTCGGCGCCGTCGTCTTCGACCGCACGACCGGCAGGACGCCGCTGAGCTACAACGCCGACCGGCCGTTCCGGTCCGCCTCGCTGGTCAAGCTGCTGATCGCGATCGACCTGCTCGAGCAGGGCGTCGGACGCCGCCGAGCGCGGCGCAGATCTCCCGCATGCTCGAGATGTCCGACGACGGCCTCGCGAGCATGCTCTGGGTCCGCGACGGCGGCTCGCAGCTGGTCACGCGGATCAGCCGCCGAGCTCGGCCTGACCGGGGTGCGGCCGCCGGAGGTGCCCGGCCAGTGGGGCGAGGCCGTGGTGACGCCGCGGGACGTGGTGACGGTCTACCGCCACGTGCTCGCCCTGCCGCCGGCGGACCGCGCGCTGATCGTCGACGCGCTCGCCCAGGCGCCGCGAGTACGCGGCGGACGGGTTCGACCAGTACTTCGGCATCCCGGACGGGCTGGCCGCGCAGTGGGCCGTCAAGCAGGGCTGGGGCAACAACGACACGGCACGATGGTCCTGCACAGCACCGGCCTCGTCGGACCGGGCTTCCGGTACGTCGTCGTGCTGCTGACCGAGCACCCGCTCGGCTCGGGCTGGCAGACCTGCGCGCGGTCGGTCACCTCCGCCGCGGCGGCGATGCACGGCCTCGCTGCCGGGAATCTAGGCGGACAGCGCGCGCAGGTGCGGCAGCAGCTGGGTCAGCGCGCGGCCGCGGTGGGAGATCGCGTCCTTCTCCTCGGCCGACGAGCTCCGCCGAGGTCCGCGTCTCCCCCTCCGGCACGAAGATCGGGTCGTAGCCGAAACCGTTGGTGCCACGGGGTTCGCGCACCAGCGTGCCCGGCCACTCGCCGCGCACGACCTCGTGCGTGCCGTCCGGCGCGGACCAGCGCCGCCGCGCACACGAACGCCGCGGTCAGCCGCTCGTCGGGCACGTCGGCCACCTGCTCCAGCACCAGCGCCAGGTTCGCCGCGTCGTCCTTCGCGCTGCCGGCCCAGCGGGCGGACAGCACGCCGGGCATGCCGTTCAGCGCGTCGACCGCGATGCCCGAGTCGTCGGCGACCGTGGGCAGGCCGGTGGCGGCGACGGCGTCGCGAGCCTTCGCCAGCGCGTTCTCCTCGAACGTCGCGCCGGTCTCCGGGGCCTCCGGGAACTGCGGGCACGTCGGCCAGCCCGATGACCTCGATCCCGGCCCCGGCGAGGATCCGGCGCAGCTCGGCCGAGCTTCTTCGCGTTGCGGCTCGCGACCAGCAGCCGCGTCACGAGCGGACGGCCTTCGGCTCGGGCAGCGTGCCGGGGTAGGGCTCGGCGAGCACCGCGGCCTGCTTCGCGTTGATCTCCGCGCAGCCGGCCAGCGCCAGGTCCAGCATCTTGTCCAAAGTGGACCGCGTGAACGTGGCGCCCTCGCCGGTGCCCTGCACCTCGATGATCGTGCCGGCGTCGGTGGCCACCACGTTCATGTCCACCTCGGCGCGGGCGTCCTCCTCGTAGGGCAGGTCCAGGCGCACCCGGCCGTCGACGACGCCGACGCTGATCGCGGACACCGCGCACGACAGCGGCTGCGGGTCGGCGAGCCGGCCGGCCGCGCCGAGCCAGGTGACCGCGTCGGCCAGCGCCACGTAGCCGCCGGTGATCGCCGCGGTGCGGGTGCCGCCGTCGGCCTGGATGACGTCGCAGTCGATCACGATCGTGTTCTCGCCCAGCGCGGCCAGGTCGATGCAGGCGCGCAGCGAGCGGCCGATCAGCCGGCTGATCTCGTGCGTGCGGCCGCCGATGCGGCCCTTGACCGACTCGCGGTCGCCGCGGGTGTTGGTCGCGGACGGCAGCATCGCGTACTCGGCGGTGACCCAGCCGAGGCCGGAACCCTTGCGCCAGCGCGGAACCCCCTCGGTCACGCTCGCCGCGCACAACACCCTGCGTCTTGCCGAACTCGACGAGCACCGAGCCGGCCGGCCATTCCTGGAACCCGCGGGTGAGCTTGATGTCCCTGAGCTGGTCGTCGTTCCTGCCATCGATGCGTGCCACCGGGCAACCCTACGACTGTGGCGAAGGTCTCCCGGCGGCCACCCGAAACAGCACGCAATCGGATTGACCGGCAGGCCGACCAGAGAGGAGAGTTCATCACATGATGAAATGTTGGAGGGGGCCATGCTCGGGAAGGTCGATCGTCATCGAACACTGACCGCACTGCGGGTCGCGGCCGTGCTCGCGGTGTTCGTCGTCGCCGCGCTGACGCTGCGCGACAAGCTGCCGAGCCTCACCGACGTCACCGACGCGCTCGCGCGACGCCGACCCGGGCTGGCTCGCGGTCGCCACCGGCGCCGAGGTCGATCTCCATGGCCATGTTCGCCCGCCAGCAGCGCCGCCTGCTCACCGCGTTCGGCGTCGCGATGACCCGCCACCGCGCCCTCGCGCTCGCCTACAGCCGCTCGGCCATCGCGATCAGCCTGCCCGCCGGCTCGGCGATCTCCGCCGCCTACGCGTTCAAACAGTTCCGCACCGGCGGCGCGAGCCGGCGCACGGCCGCCACCGTGATGGTGCTCTCCGGACTCCTCTCGATCGCCGCGCTCGCCCTGCTGTACGCCACCGGCGCGCTGGCCACCGCGGCGGTGAAGCTCGGCGAGGCGTGGCACCGCCACCCCGCGCTGACCCAGGTGTCCGCGATGATCACGCTCGGCCTGCTGATCTTCGTCGGGCTGCTCGCCTGGCAGTCCAGCTGGCAGATCCACCCCAGCCCACCCGCGCCACCACAGCGACCCGCTCGACCGGATCGCGCCGCGCTGGCCGCGCGTGGCCGCCGCGCTGGCGCCGGTCGTGGACGCGGTCGTGAGCTCGCGCGCGGTGCCCGCCCGGCACTGGGGCCTCGCGCTCGCCGCCGCGGTCGCGAACTGGCTCACCGACCTGCTGTGCCTCTACGCCGCGGCGCGCGCGTTCAGCCTGCCGCTGGACGTGGTCACGCTCGGCGCGATCTACCTGACCGTGCAGATCGTCCGGCAGATCCCGCTCACCCCGGGCGGCATCGGCGTCATCGAGATCAGCCTGCTCGCCGGGCTCGTCTCGGCCGGCGCGGGCGAGGCCGCCGCGGCGGCGACCGTGCTGGTCTACCGGCTGCTGTCGTGCTGGCTGATCATCCCGGTCGGGCTGGCCTGCTGGCTGCTGCTGCGCAGGCCGCACGCACCCGGTCGAACCGTCAGGCGACGACCTTGTCGAGAACCTGCCCGACGCTGTCCCGCAGCTCCCCCGCCGTGTCGCCACCGCCGAGGTGGGAGAACAGCGCCTGCTGGAACACGCCGTCGAACAACGCGTAGGCCAGCCGCGATGGCACAGCCGGCGCTGAGCCGGACAGCTCCGCGTACCGCGAGACGATCCGCCAGATCATCCGCTCCAGGCTCTCGTCGATCTCGCGCACGTCGGCCCGGAACGAGTCCTCGAACAGGCTCTGGTTGCGCAGGTCGTACCAGAGCCGGTGCATCGCGGCGTCCTCGTGCAGGGTCGTCGTCATCGCCTCGGCGAACCCGGTGCGCAGCCGCGGGCCGGTGGGCGCGTTGACCACGACCTGGTCGTACCGGGTGACGCACTCGGCCTTGTACTGCCGCACGCACGAGGTGATCAGGTCGACCTTGTCGCGGAAGTAGTAGTGCAGCACGCCGTGCGAGAACTCGGAGTTCTGCGCGATCTCCCGCAGGCTCGTGCGCGCGTAACCCAGCTCGGAAAGCGTCAGCAGCGCGGAGGCGGCGAGCTGCGAGCGTCGCTCGGCGAACTTGTCGACCTGCCGGCGCGAGATCCGGTCCTGCTTCGGATCGGCGGCCTGGGACACGAGACGCATCCTAAACCGGTCAGCACGGTTTCTTGACAGCTGTCAAGCTATCTCTTGACGACTGTCAAGGCGAGGTCGATGCTCGATATCCGGGGCTCCCGGTCAGGACCTCGCCGGGAGCCCCCCGATGAGCCTTGGCCTGCCTCAGATCTCGAAGGACTCGCCCTGCACGACCAGTTGGGCCGGCCCGGCGAACTCCGCGGTCGCCTCGGCGAGCACGGCGCCGGCGTCGGTCCACGGCGGCACGTGGGTGACCAGCAACCGGCCGGCGCCGGCGGTCTGCGCGAGCCGGCCCGCCTCGACACCGGACAGGTGCAGGTCGCGCGGGCGGCCCGCGGCGTGCGTCCAGGACGCCTCGGCGAGCACGACGTCCGCGCCCTTGGCGAGCTTGTCGAGCGTGGTCGAGACGCCGGTGTCTCCCGTGTAGACCAATGAGCGTCCATCGTGGACGATCCGGAAGCTGTACGCCTCGCACGGGTGCGCCGCGGTGGCCGCGGTGATCTCGAAGGGTCCGATGTGGACTAGTCCCGTCGGCGAGCGGGCGGAACTCGAAGACGTCGGTGAGGTCCTCGGTCGCGCGGTCGGCCTCGTCCGGGCTGTACGCGGCGACGAACCGTTGCGGCGCCTCGCGCGGCGCGTACACCGGCAGCCGGTTCGCCCGCGGGTCGCGCGCTGGCGTCGGGTGGTAGCGGCGCAGCACGGTGAGCGCGGCGAAGTCGGCGCAATGGTCGGGATGCAGGTGGGAGAACAGCAGCGCGTCGAGGGCGAACGGGTCGCGCACGGCCTGCAGCTCGGCGAACGTGCCGTGGCCCAGCTCGATGCCGAGCAGGAAGCCGTCCGCCTCGAGGAGGTAGCCGGAGGCCGCGGCGCGCGGCCCCGAGGAGCTGCCGGAGCAGCCGAGCACGGTCAACAACACGCCGAACAGCCTAAGCCGTCGTCGCCGCTGGCGACCGCGCCGAGTTCCGGACCGAGGAACCGCCGCGCCAGCCGGGCGAACGGCTCGGCGGGCCCGGTCGCGACGAGCTCGTGGCGGACCTCGCCGTCCGGTTCGGCCAGCATGTCCTGTTCGGTCAGCACGCGGACGACGTCCTTGGCGGTCTCCTCGGCGCTGGACACGAGCGTGACGTCCGGGCCCATGACGATCTGCAGCACGCCCGGTGAGCAGCGGATAGTGCGTGCAGCCGAGCACCACGGTGTCCACATCGGCCTGCTGCAGCGGCTCGAGGTAGCCCTGCGCGAGGCCGAGCACCTGCCGGCCGGAGGTGATGCCGCGCTCGACGAAGTCCACGAACCGCGGGCAGGCGGCGGAGGTCAGCCGTGATGTGCGGGGCGGCGGCGAACGCGTCGTCGTAGGCGCGGGAGCGGACCGTGCCGGCGGTGCCGATCACGCCGACCCGGCCGTTGCGGGTGCTCGCGACCGCGCGGCGCACGGCCGGCACGACGACCTCGACGACCGGGATGTCGTAGCGCTCGCGGGCGTCGCGCAGGCACGCGGCCGACGCCGTGTTGCAGGCCAGGACCAGCAGCTTCACCCCACCCTCGACGAGCTCGTCGGCGATGGCGAGCGCGTGGCGGCGGACCTCGGCGATCGGCAGCGGGCCGTACGGGCCGTTGGCGGTGTCGCCGACGTAGCGCAGCCGCTCGCCGGGCAGCTGGTCGGCGATCGCGCGTGCGACGGTCAGCCCGCCGACCCCGGAGTCGAAGATCCCGATCGGCACGCGCTCACGCGGCTGGCTTGTCGTGCGCTGCGGTTGGCCATCGTGACGAGCCATGCCGCGAGGATGCCGCCGAGCGCGCCGAACAGGTGGCCCTGCCAGGAGATGCCGGGCTTGCCGGGCAGGACGCCGAGCAGCGTGCTGCCCCAGTAGGCGAGCAGCACGACGCGCGACCGCGAGCTGGCCGAGGCTGCGGTTGAACATGCCGCGGACCAGCAGGAACGCGAGCCAGCCGAACGCGAGCCCGGACGCGCCGACGGTGACGCCGTCCGCGCCGGTGAGCCAGACGCCGATGCCGCTGGCGAGCCAGATGGTGACCGTGACCGCGACCCACTGCCCGATGCCGTTGGCCATCGCGAGGAAGCCGAACACGAGGATCGCCACGGTGTTCGCGAACAGGTGCGACCAGCCGGCGTGCAGCAGCGGGGCCCAGAGGATGCCGTCGAGGCCGCCGAGCGTGCGCGGCTGGATGCCGAGGTTGTCGAGGTTGGCGGGCAGGACCGCGTCGACCGCCTCGATCAGGTACAGCAGCGCCGTGAACGCGCCGATGACGATCGCCGCCTGCACCGGGTTGGGCGGCACGATCCGGTTCGCGGGGTTGCGGGGCTTCGCGGTCGGCTGGGCCGGCAGTGTGCTCACACCATCGAGGTTACGTGCGTCGGCCGCCGGTACGGGCTCCGGACGAACCCTGAAGTTCACCCCGATGCCCCCGGCTCCGTCGCGCGCCGCCGCAGCACGCGCCACGCTACGAGCACGACGAGCAACCCCACACCGCCGAGCACCCACGGCAGCGGGCTCGCGCCGGTGTGCCCGTACACCGTGCGGATCTTGCCCTCGCCGGGCACCGCGGTGACGTTCTCCGGCACGAGCAACAGGTCGTCGCTGGTGAAGGTGTCGTTGTTGTCGAGGAAGTCGTCAGGTCGCGGTAGGTCGTGCCCGCCGTCGTCGATGAGCACGCCGACCTGTCGGGCTTCTGCGCCACGTACAGCGGGACCAGCGCGAGCCGGCCGTCGTCGTGCTTGACGAGGACGAGCCGCTGGTAGAGCTCGCCGCCGAAGTCCTTCGCGGCCGCCCGGGTGGCGCCGCCGGGATCGCAGTCGTCCGCGCACTCGGTGGCGGCCAGCAGCGAGGACTCGGATCGCCTCCGGCGGGCCGTAGGAGGCGAGGTTGGCCAGCCGGTCCTCGACCGACATGCCCGCCCCCGGGTACGGGTCGTTCTCGACCGAGGTCGAGTGCGTGTACTCGCGGAACAGGTCGACGTCGTCCGGCGGCTCGTCCGACCCGCACCCCGACAGCAGCAGCGCGGCCCCCACGAGCACCGCCGCGATCACCCCTCGACTCATGGCGATGAAGCTATCGCCCGCGCGCAGGGAGAGGTCCCCGGGCAGCCCTAGGCGGACGGCTCCATCAGCGGCACGAAATCGCCCCGACAACAGCACGCACGCAGCCCCACCCTCTCCGGGGGGCCACCCACGTTCCAGCGTACCGGGAATGGCCGGGGGGAAGATCCACTTTGGGTCAGCTGTGGACAACCTGCGCGGTTGTGGACAAGCGGATCAGGCCCAGAGGTGGCCGTCCAGGCGGCCGGCGGCCTCGTCGAGGGAGCCCGCGTACGCGCCGGTGGACAGGTACTTCCAGCCGCCGTCGGCGACGATGAACACCACGTCCGCCGTGCTCGCCCGCGGCCGCGGCCTTCTCCGCCACGGCCAGCGCGGCGTGCAGGATCGCGCCGGTCGAGATGCCCGCGAAGATGCCCTCGGTCTCCAGCAGCTGGCGGGTCCGGCGCAGCGCGTCGTACGAGCCGACCGAGTACCGGCCGGTCAGCACGTCCGGGTCGTACAGCTCCGGCACGAAGCCCTCGTCGAGGTTGCGCAGGCCGTACACCAGCTCGCCGTAGCGCGGCTCGGCGGCGACGATCTGGATGTCCGGCTTCTGCTCGCGCAGGTAGCGCCCGGCGCCGACGAGCGTGCCGGTGGTGCCCAGGCCCGCGACGAAGTGCGTCACGGTCGGCAGGTCACGCAGGATCTCCGGGCCGGTGCCGTGGTAGTGCGCGCCCGCGTTGTTCGGGTTGCCGTACTGGTAGAGCATCACCCAGTCCGGGTTCTGCTTCGCCAGCTCCTTGGCCCGCCGCACGGCCTCGTTGGACCCGCCGGCGGCCGGCGAGTTGACGATGCGCGCGCCGTAGGCCTGCAGCAGCTGGCGGCGCTCCTCGGAGGTGTTCTCCGGCATGACGCAGACCAGGCCGTAGCCCTTGAGCTTCGCGGCCATGGCGAGCGAGATGCCGGTGTTGCCCGAGGTCGGCTCCAGGATCGTGCAGCCGGGCCGGAGCACGCCCTCCTGCTCGGCGACCTCGATCATCCGCAGCGCCACCCGGTCCTTGATCGAGCCGGTCGGGTTGCGGTCCTCGAGCTTGGCCCACAGCCGGACGTCCGCGGACGGCGACAGCCGGGGCAGGCCGACCAGCGGCGTGTCGCCGAGCGCGTCGAGCAGCGAGTCGAAGCGGGCCACGCGTCAGCCCCCGGCGACGGCGGGCAGGATCGTGACGTTGTCGCCGTCGGAGACCGGTGCCTCCAGGCCGCCCGCGAACCGCACGTCCTCGTCGTTGACGTACACGTTCACGAACCGGTGCAGCGAGCCCTCCTTGACCAGGCGCGCCTTGAGCCCGCCGTGGTTGGCCTCGAGGTTGTCGATCACCTCGGCCACGGTGCTACCGCTCGCCTCGACCGACTTCTCCCCGCCGGTGTGGGTACGCAGGATGGTCGGGATGGAGACGGTGACGGCCATGTGTTTCCTCCGTTTGTTTCACTGGATTCGACAGATCTCGACCGGCTCCTCGGCGACCTCGCCGCCGTCGATGCGGTACGAGCGCAGCTCGTGGACGTCGGGGTCGCGCGTGCCGATCAGCACGTAGTGCGGCGAGGGCAGCAGCGTGGCGTACTCGCCGGCGCGCGCGATGTCGGTGCGCGACGGGTAGGGCTCGGTGGCCGTGTGCGAGTGGTAGATGACGACGGGTTCCTCGTCCTTGCCGGTCATCTCGCGGTAGACGGCGTTCCACTCGGTGGGGTCGAACTCGTAGTACGTGGGCGAGCGGGCCGCGTTGAGCATGGGATCGACCCGCTCGGGCCGATCTTGCCCTCCGGCCCGGCGAGGATGCCGCACGCCTCGTCGGGGTGGTCCCGGCGGGCGTGCGCGACCATCGCGTCGACCAGGTCACGGCGTATCCGAAGCACGCCGTAATCCTACGTGGTGGGCGCGCCGTTCCCATCTGTGAGAGCGTTCGCGCCAGTCCGCTGGCCAGCAGCCCGAACAGCAGGTCGTCGGTCCACTCACCCTTGATCCACGTGTGCTCGAC
The DNA here is from genome assembly GCA_963841395.1 of uncultured Actinomycetota bacterium. GTDB lineage: Bacteria > Actinomycetota > Actinomycetes > Mycobacteriales > Pseudonocardiaceae > Actinophytocola. Next base: position 228,118 of record CAWJCX010000049.1, on the reverse strand, counting down.
CCGCCGGCCTTCGGCGGCGGAAGCCGAGCCGGGCGAGCAGCCGCGCGGACGCCGTGTTGCGGGCGTCGCACTCCGCGGACACCCGGCGCACACCGGTCGCGAACACGCGGTCCAGCACGGCGCGCACCGCTTCGGTGGCGTAGCCCTTGCCCTGGTGGGCCGAGGCCAGCGTGAACCCGACTCGGCCTGCATCCGGTTGTCGTGCCGGCACACGCCGACGTCCCCGATCAAGGTGTCACCGGCCTCGATCGCGTACTGGAACCAGCCGGGCGCGTCCTCGTCGCGCCGCCGCGAAGCCGGTCACGAGCCGCCGGGCGTCCGCAGTGGACACCGGCGCCGTCCAGGACTGGTAGCGGGCAACCTCCGGCTCGGACCGATACCGCGCGAACGCTTCGGCATCCTCGACACGAAACCGCCGGACGACCAACCGCTCAGTCGACACGAACACAACGAAACCTTCGCTCGGCCCCGTGGATGGCGGCCCCCGCCCTCTCCGGGGGCACCCCCTCGACGCCAGCCTATCGGCGGGCACTGACAAGCAGGGCGTGGAAGATCGACTTGTCGGACAGGGGGCCGGGCTGTGGACAAGGACGGTCAGCGGGCGTCGGCGGGCCAGATGTCTCGGTAGGCGGGTAGGCCGGCCAGCGTGGTCGCCGACAGCAGGCCGTGCACGACCGCCCGCGCGAAGACCGTCGCCGCCGCTGTGCACAGGCCGTCCAGGGCCGCGGCCCGGGCCATCGGCTCCGGTGGGTCGCCAGCGGGCGGGCACGGGTGGCCACCGCGAACACCGTGTCGCCGTCGAACATCGAGTGGGCCGGGCGCACGGCACCGGGCCAGGCCGTCCTGCGCGGCGACCGCCAGCCGTCGGCACTCCGCCTTCGACAGGTCCGCGTCCACCGCCACCACGCCGATCGTCGTGTTCAGGTCCGTCGCGCGCGACAGTCGGCAAGCACACCGGGCCGGTCCGGCCACGCGCCACCGAACTCCCCGTCCACCTCGTGGTCGCACGCCCACGGCCGGCCGGTCGCCACGTCGACCGCCTCGCCCGCGGCGTTCACCGCCGCCAGCGCGCCGACCGTGAAGGCACCGACCCGCACGCTGGCCGTGCCGATGCCGCCCTTCAGCGAGCCGACCTTCGCCCCGGTCCCGGCCCCGACGCAGCCCTGCGCGACCGGCCCGGCAGCAGCCACCGCGCACGCCTGCTAGCCGAACGACGCGGTCGGCCGGTTGCCCCACTCGCCGCGCGGCAGGTCGAACAGCACGGCCGCGGGCACGATCGGGACGACCTCGTGCGGAGCCGGCCCCGACCCGGAACCCCCGCGACCGCGAACCCAGCCACGACATCACACCGTCGGCGGCCGCGAGGCCGTAGGCGCTGCCGCCGGACAGGCACACGGCGTCGACCTGCTGGACCATGTTCTCCGGCAGCAGGAGATCGGTCTCGCGCGTGCCCGGCGCGCCGCCACGGCCGTCGACGGCGCCCGTCGAACCGGACGGCAGCAGCACGACCGTGGTGCCCGGTCGCCCAGCCGTAGCCGATCCGCTGGTGGTGACCCACCAGCACGCCCTCGACGTCGGTGATCGCGTTATTCGTCGTCATCGGGCGACAGCGCCAGGACGAGGTGCTCCTGCATCCACGTCAGCCACTGGTAGACGCCCAGGTGCGGGCTGCGCGGGTCGTCCTCGGGCAGCTCCTCGGGCATGTCGTCGGTGACGTCGAGCGTGGTGCCGAGCGCCAGCCGCACGTCGTTCACCGCCGAGAGCCACGCGTCGGCCTGCTCGAGCGACAGCTTCACCGTGCCACCGTTGGGCGGGCACGTGTCCAGCACGACGCCGGCCACCCCGGTCTTGAGGTCGAGCAGCTCCGGCTCGTGCAGCGACCGCAGCGCCGCCGCCGAGTCCTTCTCCTCACGCGACGGCTTCAGCCGAGTCGAGCCGGTGGAAGTCGGGCAGCAGCCGGGAGAGGATCGGGTCCTCGGGCGCGGTCGTCGAGCCGGTGCGGATGCCGGTCAGCTCGGCGAGCTCGTCCTGCGGGGCCTCCTCCAGCCGGGCGCGCAGCATGCTGTCGATCTGCGTGATGAGGCCGCGCAGCACGGTCGCCTCGCGGCGGTCGAGCTTCGTCATCACCGTGTCGCCGACGCGCTCCCAGGGGATCACGACTGGTGCTGCATGGTCGCCCACAGGCCCGCCGCGTGCAGCTTCGCGACGTCGCCCTCCACCTTGTCCTTGGAGCCCGACGACACGATCGCGCTGCCCCTTGTGGTGCACGTCGAGCATCAGCTTCGTCGCGTGCTCGCGGGAGTAGCCGAACAGCCTCTGGAACACGTAGGTCACATAGGACATCAGGTTGACCGGGTCGTTCCACACGATCGTCTGCCACGGCTTGTCCTCGGCCGCGACCTCCGAGCCGACCGGCTCGGACTGTGTCTGTTCCTGTTCGACAGGCATAGACAGATGGACCGGCATGACGTCCATGGTGGCATGTCTAGGCTCACCGTTCATGACCGGCACCAGCACCGCGCTGCTCACGGACCACTACGAGCTGACGATGGTCGCCGCCGCGCTGGCCGACGGGACCGCCGACCGCCGGTGCGCCTTCGAGACCTTCGCCCGCCGGCTGCCGAACGGCCGCCGCTACGGCATCGTCGGCGGCACCGCCCGGGTGGTCGAGGCGATCAGCCGCTTCACCTTCGGCGACGCCGAGCTGCGCGAGCTGGCCGACCACGACGTGGTCGACGCGCGGACGCTGGACTGGCTCGCCGGACTACCGCTTCTCCGGCGACGTCGACGGCTACCCCGAGGGCGAGCTGTACTTCCCGGGCTCGCCGCTGTTCACCGTGCGCGGCACGTTCGCCGAGGCGGTGCTGCTGGAGACGCTGGTGCTGTCGATCCTCAACCACGACAGCGCGATCATGTCCGCCGCCGCGCGGATGGTCAGCGCCGCGAACGGCCGGCCGATCATCGAGATGGGCGGGCGGCGCACGCACGAGGCGGCCGCGGTCGCGAGTGCCCGCGCCGCCTACCTGGCCGGCTTCGCCACGACGTCCAACCTGGAGGCCGGCCGCACCTACGGCATCCCGACCGCCGGCACCTGCGCGCACGCGTTCACGCTGCTGCACGACAGCGAGCGGGCGGCGTTCGCCGCGCAGGTCGAGGCGCTCGGCGCGGACACCACGCTGCTGGTCGACACGTACGACATCACCGCCGGCATCGCGACGGCCATCGAGGTCGCGGGCCCCGCGCTGGGCGCGATCCGGATCGACTCCGGCGACGTCGGCGTGCTGGCCCGGCAGGCCCGCGCCCAGCTCGACGACCTCGGCGCGCGCAACACCCGGATCGTCGTGTCCGGCGACCTCGACGAGTACGCGATCGCCGCGCTGCGCGCCGAGCCGGTCGACGCGTACGGGGTCGGCACGTCGCTCGTCACCGGCTCCGGCTCGCCGACCGCCGGGATGGTCTACAAGCTGGTCGAGGTGGACGGCCGGCCGGTGGCGAAACGCAGCTCCCACAAGGAGTCCCGGGCCGGGCGCAAGGCCGCGCTGCGCCGCCACAAGCCGACCGGCACCGCGCTCGAGGAGGTCGTCTACGTGCTCGCGGACGACCAGCCGAAGCCCGGCGAGCACGACCGGCAGCTGGTCGTGCCGCTGTTGCGTGGTGGACAACCGGCCGCCGACCCGGCGACCCTGGAGCAGAGCCGGCAGCGGGTGCGGGACGGGCTGGTGAGCCTGCCGTGGGAGGGGCTCAAGCTCTCCCAGGGTGAGCCCGCGATCCCGACCGTGTACGCCTGAAGGAGCACGCCGTGGCCAACGCGTTGATCATCGTCGACGTCCAGAACGACTTCTGCGAAGGCGGTTCGCTCGCCGTCGCGGGTGGCGCGGCGGTGGCCGCCGCCATCACCGCACGCGTGCAGGCGGGCGGCTACGACCACGTCGTGGCCACGCGGGACTACCACTCGACCCGGGCGCGCACTTCAGCGCGGCGCCGGACTTCGTGGACACGTGGCCGCCGCACTGCCTGGCCGGCACGCCGGGCGCGTCGTTCCACCCGGCGCTGGACGTCGGCGGCATCGAGGCGGTGTTCTCGAAGGGCGCGCACGCGGCGGCGTACTCGGGCTTCGAGGGCGCCGCCCCGGACGGCACGGGCCTCGCCGACTGGCTCGTCACCCGCGATGTGTCCACAGTGGACGTCGTCGGCATCGCGACGGACCACTGCGTGCGGGCCACCGCGCTGGACGCCGCCCGCGCGGGCTTCGCCACGACCGTCCTGCTGGACCTGACCGCCGGCGTCGCCGAGACGACGGTGGACGCGGCACTGCGCGAGCTGACGTCGAGCGGCGTCACGCTGACCGGCACCCCGCGCGTCGCGTGAACAGCCGGTCCAGGTGCTCGGCGAGGACCTTTCGGCCTTCGTCGGCGGTGTGCAGGTTCTGGAGGATGTGCGAGGACAGGCCGTCGGTGAGGGCGAGCAGGGCGTCCGCGGCGAGCGTGCGGTCGACGTCATCGTCGACGTGTCCGGCCTCCTGGGCCAGGCGCAGCTGCTCGGCCAGGTAGTCGCGCAGCATGCGCGTGCCGTCGCGCATGTACTGGGCCAGCTCGGCGTTGGCACCCGCGCGGCTGAGCCAGGCGGCGAGCGCCTCGACGTAGATCCGGCTGCGCGGCAGTAGCGGCAGCCGTTCCGACAGGACGATCCGGACGACCTCGTACGGGTCGCGCGGCTCCGGCAGCGCGCGGATCTTGCTGGTGACCCGGGCGGTGAGGTCCTCGCCGACCCACTGCAGGGCGAACAGCAGCATCTCGTCCTTGGTGGAGAAGTAGTGCTGCACCATGCCCACCGAGACGCCGGCCTCATCGGCGACGCGGCGCACGGTCGCCGCGGCCATGCCGTCGCGCTCCGCGATCCGCCACAGCGCCTGGGCGAGCTGCTCACGGCGCTGACGGTGATCGACCTGCTTCGGCACCGACGAACCGTAGCAATACGCGGTATTGCTCCTTTACAATACGTTGTATTGACTCAAGGGGGAACCATGAACTTCGCACGCAACGGCGACGTCGAGATCGCCTACGAGGTCCGCGGCCAGGGCGAACCCATGCTCCTGGTGAGCGGGAGCTTCGCGCAGATGATCCATTGGCCGGAGGAGCTGCTCGACTCCCTGGCAGCGCGGGGCTTTCAGGTCGCGCAGTTCGACAACCGCGACGTCGGCCGGTCCACGCACTGCGCGGACCGGCCGCAGTACGACCTGCGCGACCTGGCCGACGACGCCGTCGCCGTGCTGGACGCGCTCGGCTGGCCGTCGGCGCACGTGTTCGGCCCGTCGCTGGGCGGGATGGTCGGGCAGGTCATGGCCGTGCACCATCCCGAGCGGGTACGCAGCCTGACGTCGATCTCCGCGGCGCCCGGCTGGGGGCTGCGGTTCTCCCGTCCGCGCCTGCGGACGCTGGTCAAGGTCATCGCGCTGGCCTCGCGGAAGCCGCAGGACCGGGAGGCGACGATCGAGCACACCGTGCAGATGTTCCGGCTGCTGACCACGCCGAGGTACCCGATCGACGAGCAGCGCCTGCGCGAGGTCACGGCCCGGGCCATCGACATCGACGTCGACCCCGCCGGCGGCATGCGCCAGCAGGCCGCCGCGAAGCGCAGTGGCGACCGGCGAGCCGAACTGGCCGGGGTCAGCGTGCCCACCCTGGTCGTCCACGGGGACAGCGATCCGGCGCAGTCACTCCACGCCGGCCGCGCCACCGCGAAGGCGATTCCCGGCGCCCGCCTACGAGTTCTGCCCGACGTGGGTCACGTGATCCCGCCCGAACTGTGGCCGCAGATCGTGGCCGAACTGTGCGACATGCTGGATCACGACGGCAGGCGCGCGGCGGCCCCGGAGGCCACGTGACGTGGGAAACCGCTCTGAGCCTTCATGCCTGGGGGTAACCGTGGTCGGTCAGCCAGGTGGCGAACTCCTGGGGAGCGCGCACCCCGTCCTCGAGGACCGCGCTGTAGATCTGCATGCCGCCGACCTGGTCGGGGTAGCTGGGTAGCCGGTACCAGACGTCCTTGATCCGCAGGATTGCGGCGCGCTGCTCGGTGGTGACGGTGTCGCGGAGGTTTTCGTGCCAGGCAGTGACGTTGGCGTGCGGGTCGTTGAGCCACAAGGTGAGGTCGATGCGCCAGGTCCGCCTGTTGCGGGTCAGGGCGATGGGCACGTGGTATCGCTCGTCCCGGACGGTGCCGGTCGGTGATCGCTCGCCGCGCTCGTCGCGGTAGTCGAACCCGACCACATCGGGCCGGGCGACGATCCGCTGCAGTAGCCGCAGCACGTCCTCCGGTGCGAAGGCAGCGCCGACGTGCACCATGACGTCCAGGTCCGGCCAGCACATCAGGCCGGAGACATAGCTCCCGGTCAGCAGCACCGGACCGACGCCGGCCACGACAGCGGTCAGGTCTAGGTCTGCGAGCACCTCGGCCGCTTCGGCTTGCAGGGCCGCCTGTCGGGCACTGAGATCCGCATCGAACTCGGGTGACAGCACCCGACCAGTGAACCAGCCATCTCAGGTGGATCGGGTCGGCTCCGGCAAGGCCGGAGCCGGCCCGGCGCCATCCCTAGGAATAGACGGCGATTGCCCAGATCAGGCAGATGGCCAGGCCGATGATCGAGCAGGTCAGGCCCGCGATGGCCATGCCCTTCGGGCTGCCCGGGATCTGGTTGGCCTTGTTGATGCCGACGCCGCCGAAGATGATGCCCAGGATCACCAGCGGCCAGGCGATCACGCCGATGACCGGGATGAACGCGAACACCAGGCCGACGATGCCGAGCACCAGCGAGGTGACGGCCATGCCGTTGTTCGGCTGGGTGGGGTAGGCCTGCGGTTGCTGTTGGTAAGCCATGATCACTCCCCAGTGAGACGCCACGTGTCCACAGTGGACACGTGGTCGTTGTGCGGCGGGTTGGGCCGCGACGGACGACAATAGGGCACATGACCCCCACGCAGGAGAAAACATCACCCGTGTCGGTGGGCTGGGCGGCCGCGGTGCCGCTGATCGCCTGGTGGCCGCTGACCTTCCTGGCCGTCCAGCTGCAGCGCCCCCGCCCCGGCGAGCCCGGTGTCGACCTCGCCTCGCTGACGTACCTCCCCGCCGCGGTCGCCTGGCTGCCGATGGTCGCGGTCACGGCGCTCGTCGCCTGGGTCGTGGGCCGCCGGATGCGCGGGCGGGCCACCACCGAACGCAAGCGCCGCAACCGCGGCATCCTGGTCGGGATCGTCACGCTGATCGTGATCCCCGGCCTCCTGCTGATGCTGCAGCAGATGGGCTAGCTAGAACGGCGAGCACGCGACCGTGCCGACCACGATCTCACCGTGCGTCGGCCCGCCCGCCGGGTACAGCTCGATGTGCATGATGTTCACGGTCATGCTGCCGTCCGCCGGGTCGGGGGTAACCGTCTCGTTGAACGTCACCTTGGCCATCGGCGGGTCACCGGCGTGCTTGCCGGGGACGGTCACGAGGTAGTTCGGCGGGATCTCGTCCGGCACGCTGATCCCGGACAGCCCGCCGACCTCCCAGCTCGCGCTGCTGCCGTTCTTGGTGGTCTCGCAGGTGGCGCTGTAGTCGGTCACCCGGATCCGCGGGCCGCCGGCGGCACGCAGCGCGTCGAGGCGGAACAGGTCGCCGTTGACCTGCGCCTTCGCCACGCCGGTGCCCGGGTCGACCTCGCAGGTCGACGTGCCCGGGCCGAACTCCGCGAACCCGGTCTTGACGAACCGCTGACTCGACGTGTCGGTGGAACCCTGGGAGTCGCACGCCGCGAGCGGGTCCACCTGGACCGCCGCGCCGTTGTACGTCGCGTCGATCGTCCCCACCGAACCGGACGCGATCCCCTCCTCGGGGACCGCCTGCGCTGGGCTCACCCCGGCCAGCACGAGGCCGGCGACCGCCAGCCCGAGGAGACCGGCGCGTCTGGCAATTTTCATGGTCATGTCCCCGAGGACACCCGTCCGGATACCCGCGCGCCAGAGCCCGAACCCGCTGCCACCCGGTCGAGGAGAAGGGACAACCCGTCCGAGCGACGAAGTGACAGCGCGACGCCCGGCGGGTGCGTGCGCAGGAATGTCGGCAGGCAGAGGTACCGTTCGCCTGTGCCGCGATCCTCCACCCAACTTCCGGGCGTGACCGAGCTGCTGGCGACGGCGGTCGGCGCGGTCGGCGGCTCGGAGCGCCCCGGCCAGGTGGCGATGGCGGAGGCCGTCACGAAGGCCATCCGCACCGGCGACCACCTCGCGGTCCAGGCCGGCACGGGCACCGGCAAGTCCCTCGCCTACCTGGTCCCGGCCCTGCGGCACGCCGTGGAACGCGAGGCCACGGTCGTCGTCTCCACGGCCACCATCGCGCTGCAGCGCCAGCTCATCGACCGCGACCTGCCCCGCCTGGAGAAGGCCCTCGAGAAGGAGCTCGGCCGCAAGCCGACCTTCGCCATCCTCAAGGGCCGGCGCAACTACCTGTGCCTGAACAAGCTCGACTCCGGCATGCAGGACGAGCCCGACGACGCCACCCTGTTCGACCCGTTCGCCATCTCCGCGATCGGCCGGGAGGTCACCCGGCTGCGCGAGTGGGTCTCCGACACCGAGACCGGCGACCGCGACGAGCTGGTCCCGGGCGTCACCGAGCACGCCTGGCGGCAGGTGTCGGTGTCCGCGCGGGAGTGCCTCGGCGCGTCGCGCTGCCCGGTCGGCACCGACTGCTTCGCCGAGAAGGGCCGCGCCGAGGCCGGCCGGGCCGACCTGATCGTCACCAACCACGCGCTGCTCGCCATCGACGCGCTGCAGGGCTTCCAGGTCCTCCCCGAGCACGACCTGGTCATCGTCGACGAGGCGCACGACCTGGTCGACCGGGTCACCTCGGCCGCCACCGCGGAGCTCACCAGCGGGGCGGTCGCCGCGGCCGCGCGGCGGGCCGGCCGGGTGTGCGACCAGGAGCTCGCCGACCGGCTGCTCGAGGCGGGCGACGGGTTCGCGCTGATGCTCGAGGACCTGCCCGCCGCCCGGCTGGACGTGCTGCCCGCGCCGCTCGCCGGCGCGCTCGCGGTCGTCCGCGACGCCGCCTACGCGTGCCTGTCCGGCCTCGGCCCCGACCAGCGCACCAGCGACGTCGAGGTGGCCACCGCGCGCAAGCTCGCCCAGTCCCAGCTCGACGAGGTGCACGACACCGCGGTCCGGCTGCTGCGCGCGTTCGAGACCGACGACGCGCACCGCCGCGACGTCGTCTGGCGCACCGGCGACACCGGCTCCGGCGCCACCGCGCCCGCCCGCGCTCAAGGCCGCGCCGCTCGCGGTGTCCGGGCTGCTGCGCGAGCGGCTGTTCGGCGAGCACACCACGGTCCTCACCTCGGCCACGCTCACGCTCGGCGGCACCTTCGACACCATGGCCCGCTCGTGGGGCCTGCCGGCCGAGCAGGGCGAGAGCGCCAAGGCCGAGGGCGCCGCCACCGACAAGTCCCTCGAGGGTCCGAAGTGGACCGGGCTGGACGTCGGCTCGCCGTTCGACCACGCCAAGCAGCGGCATCCTCTACCTGGCCAAGCACCTGCCCCCGCCCGGCCGCGACGGCCTGCAACCGTCCTATGTGGACGAGCTGGCCGAGCTGATGGAGGCGGCCGGCGGCCGCACGCTCGGCCTGTTCTCCTCGATGCGCGCGGCCAAGCAGGCCACCGAGGCTGCTGCGCAAGCGCATCGAGCTGCCGATCCTGTGCCAGGGCGAGGACTCCACGTCGCTGCTGGTGCGCAAGTTCGCCGAGGACGAGGCCACGTGCCTGTTCGGCACGCTGTCGCTGTGGCAGGGCGTCGACGTGCCCGGCCCGTCGCTGCAGCTCGTCGTCGTCGACCGGATCCCGTTCCCGCGGCCGGACGACCCGCTGGCCTCCGCGCGGCAGCGGGCCGTGGAGGCGCGCGGCGGCAACGGTTTCCTGTCGGTGGCCGCCACCCACGCGGCGCTGCTGCTCGCCCAGGGCACCGGCCGGCTGCTGCGGTCCACCGACGACCGCGGCGTGGTGGCCGTGCTCGACCCCCGCCTCGCCACCGCGCGCTACGGCGGTTTCCTGCGCGCGTCGCTGCCCGGGTACTGGACCACATCCGACGCGGAGGTCGTTCGGGCGGCCCTGCGCAGGCTCGACGCGGCGAACTGATCAAATATGCCCCACCATCTGCTCCAGGGAGAATCGCTTGTCCACTAACTCCGGTATCACCGTCGACGAAGACGGCGTGCGCCGGCAGCTGGCCGATGGCACCGAGGAGTCGGTGACCTGGACCAATCTCGCCGAGGTGGCCATCCGGACCACCCCGGAGGGCCCGTGGAAGGAGGACGTCTTCTTCCTCCTCGTGCGTGACGGCGGAGGTGGCTGCGCGGTCCCCGCGGGCGACCCGTCCGCCGACGACCTGATGAGCCGCCTGCAGTCCATGCCCGGGTTCGACAACGACGCCTTCGTCGAGGCCATGACCACCCCGGAGGACGGCCTTTTCGTGGTCTGGCAGCGCGACCGTTAGCTCGATCGGGTGGTGGAATTCCACCCGCGGACTTCCGCAGGGACAGTGGACGGTGTGGGAAACACCAGCCACATCAGCCCGGTCGTGCTCCGCCGCGAGATCGGCCGCCGCCTGCGGCTCGCCCGGCACGAGGCGGACATGACCCTCGCCGACGCCGCCGAGCGGCTGGAGGTCGCCGTCAGCTCGCTCTGCCGCTTCGAGAGCGGCGTCGGGCCCGCGACGGTGCACCTCGTCCGCTCGATGATGGATGTCTACGACACGCGGCTCGACGACGTCCTGGACATGATCCGCCAGGCCCGCGCCCCGGGCTGGTGGAAGCAATATGGCATCTCCGACAAGGACTTCGTGGCTCTGGAGACCGGCGCCAGCCGGATGAGCAACTACGAGCTGTCGTTCGTGCCGGGCCTGCTCCAGACCGCCGACTATGCACGAGCGCTGTTCAACTCCGGTGGCCAGCAGCGCTCCGATGGACTGGATCTACCGCAGGCTCGCCGTGCGGATCATCCGCCAGGAACGGCTTACCGACGAGGACCATCCCCTCGACCTGGACACCGTGGTACACGAGTTCGTGCTGCGCCATTCCGTCGGCGGGCCGGCGGTCATGCGCGCCCAACTGGCGCACCTCGCGTTGATCAATGAGCTGCCAACGGTGACCTTGCGCGTCCTGCCCGCCTCCGTTGCCGTGTATGAGGCGATGTACGGCGGGTTCACGATCCTGGACTTCCCGGCCCCCGGGCAGCCCAGCATCAGCTACATCCGGCATGCCCTCGGCGAGGATCGGCAAGACAAATCCGAGCACGTGGAACCGGCTAGACTGCGACTTGCGCGCATCCGATCACTCGCGCTGGAGGTCGACGAATCGGCCGCGCTGATCGACCGGGTGGCCGGGGAAACGTGGTCGAGCTGAAAAGAGGGTGTCCACTGTGGACCGGAGTGGCATGCGGTGGCGCAAGAGCAGCTTCAGCGGCGGGGACGGCGACAACGACAACTGCGTCGAGGTGGCGCTCGTCGACTCCGTGACCGCGTTGCGGGACTCCAAGAACGCTAGCGGGCCCGTCCTCCTCGTGCCCGCTTCCGCGTGGAATGCGCTCAGGGGAGCTGCGCGAGCACGGTGACCGTGCCGGGGGCGACCTCGGTGAACCCCGCGTCCCGCACCGCGACCACGCCCCGGCGGCGCCACGCGCCGGCCGGGTCGTCGCCCGGGTGCAGCGCCGCCCACTGCCGCAGCGGCGGCGTGCGGACCGCGACCGGGAAGCCGGCCTCGGCCCACTCCGCCGTGTCCGGCCACAGCGCGGCCAGCAGCATCGTGGCGTGCCCGACCTGGGCGGCCGCCTTGCCGGCGGTCATCTCGATCGTCGGGTTCAGCCACAGCACCGGCACGCCGTCCGGCGGCGGCCCCGGCTCGTCGGCGGGCAGGTCGCTGCCGCTGATCTGCAGCCGGCTGACCTCCTTGGGCGTCTCCACCACCAGGCCCGGCACCAGCGCGCGCGCCTCCGCGCCGTCGACGGACACCGTCACGCCGGGCAGCGCCTGCACGGCCTCCCAGTGCGCGCCGCGGGCCCGGCGGGAGACCTTGCGGATGCGGCCGTCGACCCAGGCGGCGAGGGCGTCGTGCCACTCGCCGTCCGCCTCGGCCCGCGGGTCGAGGCAGACCGCGACGGCCGCGGACGCGGCGGCCTCCAGCAGCGGGGTCCGCGCGGGCGGGTCGGCGCGCTCGATGCGCAGCACCACCGGCATGGCACGGACGAGCTCGGGATCCTCGTCGGCGACGTCGGCGGTCGCGGCGGCGGGCAGGCCCAGCCAGTACGCGTAGCGGGCGGCCAGGGGGTCCAGGACGGTCATGGCCGGACGAGATCGAGACCGTCGGCCGCGTCGGCGGCCTCCACCTCGGCCCGGGTGACGCCCAGGACGAACAGCACGACGTCGAGGTACGGGTGCGACAGCGCGGTGTCGGCCACCTCGCGCAGCGCGGGCTTCGCGTTGAACGCCACGCCCAGCCCCGCGGCCGACAGCATGTCGATGTCGTTGGCGCCGTCGCCGATCGCCACGCACTGGGCCAGCGGCACGTCGAACCGCTTCGCGGCCTCGCGCAGCGCGCTCGCCTTGCCCGCGCGGTCGACGACGTCGCCGAGCACCCGGCCGGTGACCTTGCCGTCGACGATCTCCAGCTCGTTGGCCACGGTGAAGTCCAGGCCGAGCTCGTCGGCGAGCGGGTCGATGATCTGGGTGAACCCGCCGGACACCACGCCGCACCGGAACCCGAGCCGCTTGAGCGTGCGGATCGTGGTGCGCGCGCCGGGCATCAGCGCGATCGACCGCGGCCACCTCGTCGAGCACCGACTCGTCGAGCCCCGCCAGCAGCGCGACCCGCCGCTCCAGCGACTCGGTGAAGTCCAGCTCGCCGCGCATGGCCGACTCGGTGACCGCCCGGACCTCGTCCTCGCAGCCCGCGCGCGCGGCGAGCATCTCGATGACCTCGCCCTGGATGAGCGTGGAGTCGACGTCGAACACGACGAGCCGCTTCGCCCGCCGGGTCAGGCCCTCCCGCTCGACCGCGACGTCCAGCCCGACCCGCGCGGAGACGTCGGCGAGCGCGGAGCGCAGCTCGGCGTCGGACTCGGCGGTGTCCTGCGCGACCGAGACCCGCAGCTCCAGGCCGGTGACCGGGTAGTCGGCGACCCGGCGGATCGCGTCGATGTTGGCGTCCAGCGCCGCGAGCCGGCGCGCCACCTCGGCGAACGCGCGGGCGGTGACCGGCCGGCCGAGCACGACCAGCACGTGGCTGGAACCGAGCCGGGCCGAGGACAGCGGGTCCGCGCCGACCTCGACCGTGACGGTCATGGCGACCGTGGCCATGGCCTTCTCGACGGCCTCCTGCAGCCCCTCGGGGTCGTGGTCGGTGCCGACCAGCACGCCGAGCACCAGCTGGCCGCGGATGACGACCTGCTCGACGTCGAGGATCTCGACGCCGTGCCGGGTCAGCACGGCGAACAGCACCGACGAGACCCCGGGCTTGTCCGGCCCGGAGACGGTGATCAGGACCGGAGTGCTCGGTTGTGTCGCCAAGACGGACTCAGTTCGGGTTCTTCGGGTCGCCCTTGGAGATCTCGTCAGGGTTCATCGCGCCCGCCAGCACCTCCGACGGCGCCGGGGGCGCATCGCCGTTGTGCTTGCCGCTGAACGGACCGATGTACTTGTCGGCGTGGGCCTGCTCGACCATGTGCGGGTAGTGCAGGTCGAACGCCGGACGCTCGGACCGGATCCGGGGCAGCTCCGTGAAGTTGTGCCGCGGCGGCGGGGTGCTGGTGGCCCACTCGAGCGAGTTGCCGTAGCCCCACGGGTCGTCCGCGTCGGTGGTCTCGCCGTAGCGGTAGCTCTTGAACACGTTCCAGATGAACGGCAGCGTCGACGCGCCGAGGATGTAGGCGCCGATCGTGGAGATCGTGTTCAGCGTGGTGAAGCCGTCGCCGCCAGGTAGTCGGCGTAGCGGCGCGGCATGCCCTCGTTGCCCAGCCAGTGCTGGACGAGGAACGTGCCGTGGAAGCCGAGGAACGTGGTCCAGAAGTGCAGCTTGCCGAGGGACTCGTCGAGGTACCGGCCGGTGATCTTCGGGAACCAGAAGTAGATGCCGGCGAAGGTGGCGAACGCGATCGTGCCGTAGAGCACGTAGTGGAAGTGCGCGACCACGAAGTAGGTGTCCGACACGTGGAAGTCGATGGCCGGCGCGGCCAGCAGGATGCCGGTCAGGCCGCCGAAGAGGAACGTGACCAGGAAGCCGACCGCGAACAGCATCGGCGTCTCGAAGGTCAGCGACCCCTTCCACATCGTGCCGATCCAGTTGAAGAACTTCACGCCGGTCGGGACCGCGATGAGGAACGTCATGAAGGAGAAGAACGGCAGCAGCACCGCGCCGGTGGCGTACATGTGGTGCGCCCACACCGCCACGGACAGCGCCGCGATGCCCAGCGTCGCGTAGACCAGGCCGCGGTAGCCGAACAGCGGCTTGCGGCTGAACACCGGGAAGATCTCCGACACGATGCCGAAGAACGGCAGCGCGACGATGTAGACCTCTGGATGGCCGAAGAACCAGAACAGGTGCTGCCAGAGGATCACGCCGCCGTTGGCCGGGTCGAAGACGTGCGCGCCGATCTGGCGGTCGGCCAGCAGGCCGAACAGCGCCGCGGTCAGGATCGGGAAGGCGATCAGGACCAGGATCGAGGTGATCAGGATGTTCCAGGTGAAGATCGGCATCCGGAACATCGTCATGCCGGGCGCGCGCAGCGTGACCACGGTGGTCAGCATGTTGACCGCGCCGAGGATCGTGCCGAGACCGGCGAGGATCAGGCCGGTGATCCACAGGTCGGCGCCGACGCCCGGCGAGTGGATCTTGTCCGACAGCGGGGTGTAGGCGAACCAGCCGAAGTCGGCGGCGCCACCCGGGGTCAGGAAGCCGGAGATCACGATGATGCCGCCGAACAGGAACAGCCAGTACGAGAAGGCGTTCAGGCGGGGGAAGGCCACGTCCGGGGCGCCGATCTGGATCGGCAGCACCAGGTTGGCGAACCCGAACAGGATCGGGGTCGCGTACAGCAGCAGCATGATCGTGCCGTGCATGGTGAACAGCTGGTTGTACTGCTCCTGGGACAGGAACTGCTGGCCGGGGAAGGCCAGCTCGGAGCGGATGAGCATCGCCATCGCGCCGCCGATCATGAAGAAGGCGAACGCCGTGACGACGTAGAACACGCCGATCTTCTTCGGGTCGGTCTCCCGGAACCACTGAAGCAGGTACCCGCCCTTGACTGTCGGCCGCGCCGGGTACGGCCGCGTGGCGACCGGCTTCGGGGCTACTGCAGTCACTCCATGCCTCCTGCGTCGAGCTACCACGCTCACACGCCGAACCGTGATTCCTGGCGATCCTAGCCCTCTCGGTGTCGGCAAACACGCCTGGGCCGGCACCTCCGGCCTGGCACGATCGTCGCATGTCGATCAGCCGGGCCGCGGCTGTGGCGGCCGCCACAAAGCTCGCCTCCGATCTTGGTCTGGGTCGGGTAGAGCCCCGCCTGCTCCGCGACTCCAGCAACGTGCTGCTCCACCTGCATCCTTCGCCGCTCGTCGCCCGGGTGGCGACGATGACCGCGGTGCTGCGGCCGGGCGTGCACCGCTGGCTGGCTCGCGACATCTCTCTCGCTGCTTATTTGGACGACCGGGGCCTGCCCGTGGCCCGCCCGTCGACCGACCCGCCGCCTGGCCCGTACGACGTGGGCAGCATCACGATCGCGCTGTGGCGGTACGTCCCGCACGACCCGTCGGCCCTGGTCGAGCCGGCGACTCTGGTCGCGATGCTGGGCTCGCTGCACGAGGCGCTGCGGGACTTTCCCGGCCCGCTCGCGGACGGGCCGGTCGCGGACCTGGGCCGGATGCTGGCTCAGGTCGATCTCGACCCCGGCGTGCTGCGGCTGATGCGGGCGGACCTGGCGCGGCTGGGCGCTGTGGTGTCCGCGCTGCCGGCCCAGCCGCTGCACGGCGACGCGCACCCGGCGAACGTGCTGGTCACGCCGGACGGACCGGTGTGGAACGACTTCGAGGACGCGTGGCGCGGGCCGGTCGCGTGGGACTACGCCTGCGTCGCCGGTTCCAGCCGGCCCGGTGACTGGGCTGGGGCGGTGGCCGGGCACGTCGACCCTGGCGCGCTGGCCGCGTGCCGTGCGCTGCGCTCCGTGTACTCGGTCGCCTGGCGCCAGCTGGTGGCGGATCGCTTCCCGTCGCGGGCGGCGGACGCACGGGAGGCGTTAGCGGAGTACACCGCCGCGAGGTAGCGGGTCAGCCCCAGGCACCGCCCGGTATGCGGCGATCGTGTCGCGCAGGACGTCCTCGCCCGGCCGCGCCCACAGCTCGGCGTTGAACACCTCGACCTCGATCGGGCCCGTGTAGCCCGCCGTCGTCGACCGCGCGCAGGAACCGGCCGAACTCCACGCAGCCCGCCCCCGGCAGGCCGCGCCCGACCAGCACGTCCGCCGGCAGCGGCAGCACCCAGTCGGCCAGCTGGACGCACGCGATCCGCTCGCCGGCCGCGCCGCGATCAGCGCGCAACACCCGCTCGTCCCACCACACGTGGTACGTGTCCAGCGCGACCCCGACCGCCGCGGCCGGGAACGGCGCGGCCAGCGCCAGCGCGCCGCCGAGGGTCGCCACCACGCTGCGGTCGGCGGCGAACATCGGGTGCATCGGCTCGATCGCCAGCCGCACGCCGGCGTCCAGCGCGTGCGGGCACCAGCGCCTCGATCCCGGCCGCGACCCGGGCCGCGCGCCTCGTCGAGCGGGCGGCCGGCCAGCCCGCCGCACACCAGCACCAGCGACCGGCGCGCCGAGCGTCGGCGGCCTCGTCGATGGCCCGCCGGTTGTCGTCGAGCCAGTCGTCCGCGCCGAAGAAACCGCCGCGGCACAGCGAGCTCACCGGCGAGCCCGGCGTCGCGGACCAGCGCCGCCGACCGGGCCAGCCCGTACTCGGCGACCGGCTCGCGCCACAGGCCGACCGACCGCACGCCGGCCGCCGCGCAGCCCGCGACGACCTCGGGCAGCGGCCAGTACTTGGCGGTGGCCTGGTTGAACGAGAACCGCTCCAGGCTCACTGGGCCACCCCGCACGTCGGCGAAGAACGCCCGGGCGCGGGCCGCGGCCAGGTCCGCGTCGGGCAGCAGGCCCGCCTCGTCGGCCAGCACCAGCAGCTCGGCCAGGTGCACCGGCGAGCGGCCGGACTGCAGGCCGCCGACCATCGTGAAGTGGTCCTGGTGGCCCGGCGAGCCAGGCCAGGAACACGATCCCCGTCTTGTAGTACTGCGTCGGCGCGCCGAACAGGTGCCGGGCCAGCGGCACGGTCGGGTCCAGCAGCGCCCGGAAGCCGGCCACGTCGCCCGGCGTCCAGCGCGGCCAGCGCCGCGGCCGGCCACCGGCGCGATCGCCGCGAACACGCCCGAGCAGCGCGTCCGAGTGGCCCGCGCGCGTCGCCCGCGATCAGCGACGGGTAGTTGAAGTCGTCGCCGGTGTACATGCGCACCCCGGCCGGCAGCCGGCGGCGGAACGCGACCTCGAAGTCCGCGTCCAGCAGCGACATCTTGATGCCGTCCACCGTGGACGCGTGGTCCTTCAGCAGCGCCAGCACGGTCTCGCGCCGCGTCCGGCACCGACGCCGAGCCCCAGTAGCCGGCCAGCGCCGGGTCGAACATCGCGCCCAGCCAGTGCAGCAGCACCGGACCATCCACTTCGGACAGCAGCGCCGAGTACACCGACAGGTAGTCCTCCGGGCCGCGCGCGGCGGCGGCGAGGTGCCGGCTGCACATCAGCACCGGCACCGCGCCGGCCGACACGCACGTCGGCGAGCTGCTCCCGGTACGCGTCGAGCACCGCGGCCAGCGTCGCCGGGCCCGGCGGCAGCTGGTCGGTCGCGACCCCGGCCACGATCCGGCCGCCGACCGCACGCGGCCTCGGCGGCGCTGCGCCGGACCAGCTCGCGCACCGCCGGGTAGTCCAGGCCCATCCCGCGCTGCGCGGTGTCCATCGCCTCGGCCACGCCCAGCCCGTGGCGCCACAGGTGGTGCCGGAACGCGAGCGTCGCGTCCCAGTCCAGCGCGGCCGGCGCGCCGGGCACGTTCTCCGCCAACGGATCCGCCACCACGTGCGCCGCCGCGTACGCGACCCGCGACCGGCGCGGGCGGCGACCCGGCGAGGCAGCGCACCGCCGCGCACGCACGTAGCGGCGGCCCGCCGGGCAGCACCACCGCGGCCATCAGGCCAGCTCCGGGATCTCGATCCGCCGCCCCTCCCGGGCGGCCCGCATGCCCAGCTCGGCCAGCTGCACCCCGCGCGCGGCCGGCGGCGAAGTCCCACGGGAACGGCTCGCCGGCCACGACGTGGCGCAGGAACGCCTCCCACTGCACCCGGAACCCGTTGTCGAACGTCCTCGTTGTCCGGCACCTCGCGCCCAGTCCCCGCGCTGGTCGACGTCCGGCGGCAGGTCCGGGTCCCACACCGGCTTCGGCGTCGCCGCCCGCGGCTGCGCCCGGCAGTGCCGCAGGCCCGGCGACCGCGCTGCCGTGCGTACCGTCCACCTGGAACTCGACCAGCTCGTCGCGGTACACCCGCACGCACCACGACGAGTTGAACTGCGCGACCACCCCGCCGTCGAGCTCGAAGATCGCGTACGCCGCGTCGTCGGCGGTGGCCGCGTACTCGCGCGCCGTCCTCGTCCCACCGGCGCGGGATGTGCGTGGCGATCGTCGCCTGCACCGCGCGCACCGGGCCGAACAGGTGCTCCAGCACGTAGTTCCAGTGCGGGAACATGTCCAGCGCGACGCCGCCGCCGTCCTCGCGCCGGTAGTTCCACGACGGCCGCTGCGCGGGCTGCCAGTCCCCCTCGAACACCCAGTAGCCGAACTCGCCGCGCACCGACAGCACCCGGCCGAAGAAGCCGCCGTCCACCAGCCGCTTCAGCTTGCGCAGCCCCGGCAGGAAGATCTTGTCCGGCGACCACCCCGTTGCGCACCCCGGCCGCGGTCCGCCGCGCGGGCCAGCGCGAGCGCGCCCTCGACGTCCATCGCGAGCGGCTTCTCCGTGTAGATGTGCTTGCCCGCCTCGATCGCCGCCGAGATCGCCTTCTCCCGCCGCTGCGTGGTGATGCGCGTCGAAGTAGATCGACGACGTCGTCGCGGGCCAGCGCGGCGTGCAGGTCGGTCGTCCAGTCCGTCAGCCCGTGCCGCTCGCGCGATGTCCGCGAGCTTGCGCTCGTTGCGCCCGACCAGCACCGGCTCCGGCCACAGCACGCGTGCCGTCGGCCAGCGGCAGCCCGCCGTCGGCCCGGATCGCCAGCAGCGACCGGACCAGGTGCTGGCGGTAGCCCATGCGCCCGGTCACGCCGTTGAGCACGATGCCGATCGGCTCGTCGGGTCCATGTCCGGCTCCTCCGACTCAGTGGCTCTCGTGGCGAGCCCAGCAACTGGCGGATCTCGCGGGTGAGCGCGCCGAACGCGGGGTCGGTCATCACCTGCGCGTAGTCCCGCTCCGCCGGCAGGTCGACCGGCAGCGTGCGCATGAGCCGGCCCGGGCGCGGGCTCATCACCTCCACCCGGGTGCCGAGGAACACCGCCTCCGCGATCGAGTGGGTGACCAGCAGGATCGTCGTGCCGGTCTCCCGCCAGATCCGGTTCAGCTCGGCGTTGAGCCGCTCCCGGGTCAGCGCGTCGAGCGCGCCGAACGGCTCGTCCATCAGCAGCACCGGCGGCGAGTGCAGCAGCGCGCGGCACAGCGCCACCCGCTGCTGCATGCCGCCGGACAGCTCGTGCGGCAGCGCCTTCTCGAACCCGGTCAGGCCGGTCAGCTCGATCAGCTCGTCCGCCCGGCGCGGCCGCCTCGGCCCGGTCCATGCCGCGCATCTCGGCCTGCAGCAGGATGTTCTTGCGCACGCCGCGCCACTCCAGCAGCGCGGCCCGCTGGAACGCGAAGCCGATGTCCTGCTGCGGCCGGGTGACCGGCGCGCCCAGCAGGCTGACCGAGCCGGTGGTCGGCTGCGACCAGCCCGGCGATCACCTTGAGCAGCGTGGACTTCCCGCACCCGGACGGGCCGACGATGCGTGACGAACTCGCCGGGCTCGACCCGCATGGTGACGTCGTCGAGCGCCGTGGTCGCCGACCGCTTGGACTGGAAGCGGACGGTCAGGTCCGCGACGTCGACGGCCGTGCCGGTGCAGCGGTGCCGGTCATCGGAGCCCGACGCCTTGGCGTGCGAGCCGTCCCAGTACTTCGCCGGGTCGCCGGCGTCGGCGAGGTCGGCGTACTGCGTCATCAGGTCGATGGTCCCGGTCCACTGCTCCTCGGTGTTCACGCCCGGGCGTGCCCGCGGTGTCCAGCTGCAGCAACGGTTGCGCGAGCGTGAGCTGCTTGACGAGCACCTCCTCGGCGGCTCGTTCTCGGCCATGCCGGCCATCGCCTTCGCCGCGCCCGGGATGTCCTTGGCCGCCTCGGCCCACGACTTCTGGGTGGCCCGGACGAACCGGGTCACCATGTCCTTCTTCTCGGACAGCGTCTTGTCGTTGACGACGATCCCGGTGCCGAGCATGTTCAGCCCGGAGTCGGCGAAGAGCAGGTACGTCGACCTTCTTGCCGGTCTTCGCCTCGATCGTCGGGCCCTGGTCGTGGAAGAAGCCCATGATCGCGTCGACCTGGCCCTCGGCCAGCTGCGGCGATCTTGCTGGCCGCGTCCATGTTCACGACCTTGACGTCGCCCTCGGCCATGCCGTTCGCCTTGAGCCAGCGCGGGGAACGTCGCGTACATCGCGTCGCCCGGGGTGCCGCCGACCGTCTTGCCCTTGAGGTCCTGTGGCTCGGTGATGTTCTGGTCGGACAGGAACTCCACCGACGCCGGGCCCTTCTGCAGGAACACGCCGACGCTCTTCACCGGCATGCCCGAGCCGATCCCGTTGAGCAGCGGCGGGGTGTCCGCCCAGCCGAACGTCGTCTGGTCCTGCGCGACCTGCTTGATCGACGGTCGCCGGAGCCGTTGCCCGGCTTGATCTCCAGGTCGATGCCCTCGTCCTCGTAGAAGCCCTTCTGCACGCCGTAGTAGAACGGCGCGTGCTCGCCGTAGGGCACCCAGTTGAGGGTCAGCGTCACCTTGTCGCCGCCGCACCGCCTCCGGCGCTGTCGTCGGACTGCGTGCTCGGCGCGCAGCGCGCCCAGCAGCAGGGTCGCGGCGGCGATTCCGGTGAGCGAGGCGTTTCATCAGTGGCCCTCTTTTCATGACGTGGTCAGCGGGGTGGCGGAGCGGCGGCTGGCGTGCCACGGGATGAGCAGCGCCTCGGCCACCTCCACCACGACGAACAGCAGGATGCCGATGAGCGACATCAGGATCAGCGCGGCGAACAGCAGGGCGGAGTCGAGATTTCCGTTGGCCAGCAACAGGACGTAGCCGAGTCCCTCGCTGGCGCCGACGAACTCGCCGACCACCGCGCCGACGACCGCGAGCGTCACCGCGACCTTCTCGCCGGCCATCAGGTGCGGCAGCGCGTTGGGGAAGCGGATCTTGCGGAAGGTCTTCCAGCGGCTCGCGCCCATGGTGGCGGACAGCTCCAGCAGCTCCGGGTCGGTCGAGCGCAGCCCGGCGACGCCGGAGACGACGACCGGGAAGAACGCGATCAGCACCGCCAGGATGATCTTCGGGGCGAGCCCGTTGCCGAACCACACCACCAGCAGCGGCGCGATCGCGATCTTCGGGATCACCTGTGCGAACAGGACGATCGGGTAGAGCGCCTTGTCCATCGTGCGCGAGTAGGCGATGAGCACGGCGGTCGCCAGGCCGAGCACGCTGGCCAGCACGAAGCCGATGACCGTCTCGTAGAGCGTCACGTACGAGTGGTGCATGAGCGAGGACCACTCGCCGGTGATCTTGTCCCACACCTGGCCCGGCCGGGGCACCAGGTAGTTGGCCACCCAGCCCGGTCGGCCGCGAGCCACCAGACGACGAACACCACCGCGAGCAGGATCGCCGGGCGCCACAAGGCCTCGCCGAACCGCAGCAGCCGGCCGCCGAGGTCGAGCCGCCGCCGTTCGCGGGGCCGCCGCGCCCGGGCCGGCGTCCGTGGTTCGTTCGAGGTCACCATGCTGGACACTGTGCCGCCTTCGCTGCTCCCCGCCCACCCGGGCATGTCCAGGCAAGCGCTTTCCTTGGAGCCTAGGTGGACACTCGACGGCAGGCAAGGGCTTTCCTGTCCGGTTCGTACCCGTCAGGGCGTCGGCGGGTAGGTGTTCAGCAGGCCGCACATGCCGAGCCGGCCCTCCTCGGCCGGCTCGCTGCAGCGCGCTGACGCGGGCGTCCGCCAGGTGGCTCGCGTCGCCGCGGGCCAGGGCGTCGAGGTGCACGCCGGTCGACTGCGCGGCCCGGAACGCGCCGTTCTCCCAGCGGGTGCGCCACTGGTCGAGCAGCGGGCGCTTGAGCGCGGCGGCCGCGGCGTGGAACTCGGCGCATCGCCCGCGGGCCGTCGCGTTCGACCGCGGCGCGGAGCGATGTGGAAGCCCTCGACGGCGAGGTCGCGGCGGCGGTAGGCGGTCGTGATGTCGGTGCCGGGCGCGCCGCCGTTCGGCAGGTCGGCCGCGGCCGCGTACCGGTCCGGGTCGGCGAGGATCGCGGGCGGGAAGGTGAGCACGGCGTCGCCCGCCTCGGGCAGGCCGGAGTTGCTCATGACGCACGACGATGTCCAGGTCACCGTGGTTGACCAGCCGGTGGACGGTGCCGGGCGTGAACCAGACGACGCTGCCCGCGGTGCAGCTCGTGCTCGGCGAAGCCCTGGCCGGACAGTGTCTGCACGGCGCCGTCGCCGCCGGTGACGACGTAGGCCTCGGTGCAGCACAGGTGCACGTGCGGCGAGCCGCCGAGCCGCCGGGGTGACGGTGTCGTAGACGCACAGCCGCGAGATGCCGACGCCGCCGGGCAGTGGATCACGCATCGGCGCGCCTCCAGCCCACGCAGGGAAAGGGCTTTCCTTGTAGCCTGACGCTAGGCTCGCCGGGATCCGGGCGTCAATCGGCTGGAGGTGGCATGGCAACGCTCGCCGATGTCGCGCGCCGCGCGGGGGTGTCGGCGGCGACCGTGTCACGCATCGTGAACGGCAGCCCCAAGATCGTGTCCGACGAGCTGCGCGAACGGGTGCTGCGCGCGGTGCAGGAGCTGCAGTACGTGCCGAACGCGCACGCGCAGCTGCTGGCCCGCTCGCACCGGACGACGGTCGGCGTGATCGTGCACGACGTGTCCGACCCGTACTTCGCGGAGATCACCCGCGGCCTGCAGCGGGTGGCCTCCGAGCAGGGCCGGCTGGTGATCATCTGCAACTCGTACCGGGACCCGGACCGCGAGCTGGAGTACGTCGAGCTGCTGCGGGCCCACCAGGTCGAGGCGATCATCCTGGCCGGGTCGGGCTACCACGACCCGGCGTTCACGAAGGCGCTGAACGCGAAGCTGTCGGCGTACATGGCGACGGGCGGGCGGGTGTCGGTGGTGGGCCGGCACAAGCTGGCGGGCGACGCGGTGATGCCGGCGAACGAGGAGGGCGGCTACCTGATCGGGTCGGCGGTCTTCGCGGCTGGGCCACCGGCACGTCGGGCGTGGTCGCCGCCCCGAAGCAGCTGACCACGACGACCGACCGGCTGGCCGGCCTGCGCCGGCGGCCCGCGAGCACCGCCGGACGCTGCCGACCCGCCGGATCGAGTACGCGTCGTTCGACCGCGACGGCGGCGCCGCGGCCACCGGCGCCCTGCTGGACGCCGACCCGCGGCTGACCGCGATCGTGGCGCTGAACGACTCGATGGCCATCGGCGCGCTGTCGGTGCTGCGGGCGCGCGGCCTGCTCGGTGCCGGGGGACGTGTCGGTGGTGGGCTTCGACGACATGCCGATCGCCGGCGACGTGACCCCGGCGCTGACCACCGTGCGGCTGCCGCTGGTGGAGATCGGCGCCCGGGCGATGACGCTGGCCCTCGGACGCCCCGCACCAGACCCCGCGCGTCGAGGAGATCGCCGCGACGCTCGTGCACCGCGAGTCCCTCGGCCCGCCCGCGAGGAGCCGTAGGTCATTTCACCGGGCGGCGAGAGTCGTGTTTCAGCATTTCGTGGGATCGATGGGCCGGCTGAAGTCGGTGGTCGCGGCGCCGAAGCAGCTGACCACGACGACCGACCGGCTGGCCGGCCTGCGCCGCGCGGCGCGCGAGTACCACCGGACGCTGCCGACCCGGCGGATCGAGTACGCATCGTTCGACCGCGACGGCGGCGCGTCGGCCACGGCTGCGCTGCTGGACGCCGACCCGCGCCTGACCGCGATAGTCGCCCTGAACGACTCGATGGCGATCGGCGCGCTGTCCGTCCTGCGGGCCCGCGGCCTCTCCGTGCCGGCCGACGTATCAGTCGTGGGCTTCGACGACATGCCGATAGCCCGCGACGTCACCCCCGCGCTGACGACGGTCCGCCTCCCACTGGTGGAGATAGGCGCCCGCGCGATCGGCCTGGCGCTGGACGCCCAACACCCGACCCCACGCGTGGAGGAAATCCCCGCCACCCTCGTGAAACGCGAGTCCCTGGCCACCCCTCGCGAGTCGTGACTCCGCGAGTCCCCATCCCTGACATGCGAAACCGTGGCTGTCTTCCCGCATCCTGACCTAGATCGAGAGTCGCAGGATCCACACGAAGTCGTTGCCGAACGCGACGATCGCTCCGGCCACTAGATCATCCGCGACGGCCCCGAGATTCGCGAGAATGAGATCGACCATCACCCTGGCTCGTCGCCCGACGAGCCGACGAACTTCACCTCACGTACCGCGCCGCAAACACAGTTCGCGCTCGCGCACGGCTTCTGCCGCATGACGGAGCGCCTCAGTGATGTCCTCGTGGGTGAGGTCCGGGAGGTCGGCGATGATCTCGTCGCCGGTCAGGCCGTCGGCGAGCATGGCCATCACCGTCGCCACGGGAATGCGGAGGCCCCGAATGCAGGGCACGCCGCCATCACGTTCGGATCAGTGGAAATCCGCGCAATCGTCACGACTACTCCTCGGGCGCGTCAGGCCGGGAGGACTGCCCACTGGCGTAGGCAGAGATCCGGGTAGGTGACCGGGCCTCGGGGGCCGGGGACCTTGTCGATGTTGATGCCGGTTTCCGGGACGCCGAACATCTTCACGCCGTCCAGCAGGCGGGTCGGGGCGTTCCAGAACACGCCCGTGCCCGCGTACGCCGCCATGAAGGCTTCCGCCGTCGCGGGCGACGTTGTCACGATGCAGGCCGCCAGGCCGGAAGTCTCCTCATTGGACACTTGGGCGGCCTCCGCGGCCGAGGAGACCGGGAGCACCGTCACCGTTGCCTCGTGGTCGGAGTCCAGGGCCCACTCGTAGCCGACGGCATGGTCGTGCGGGGGTAGCGACAGCTTGATGTCCAGTTCGGACAGTGCGGACTCCACCAGGGGCAGCGCCGCGGAGTACACGGACGTGTGGATCAGCAGGAGGTTCAGCCTGTTGCACACGCCCAGGCGATCGACACTGCGGCGGATGACGTCGACCCCGACCTCGAGGTCCGCTTCGGCGTCCAGGTACAGCACGCCGCCACCGTCCGCGTGGGCCAGGGTCCGGACGCCGTGCTGGGCCGCCTCCAGGGCCAGCTCCCTCGTCGAGTCGCCGCTGCCGCGCAGGATCACCAGCGGCACCAGCGCCGGGAGGCGCACCAGTTCTGCCGCGGCGGCGCGCTCCGCGCTGGGGACCAGCTGGATCGCCGCCGGGTCCAGGTCCACAGCGGACAGTGCGGGGGCGATGACCGACCGGATCAGCTCGGTGGCCGAGCCCAGCGCGGCCGACCCGGTGCGCAGCACACCGGCGTTGCGGGACTTCACCAGCTGCGACGCCACGTCGACCGTCACGTTCGGGCGCGCCTCGTAGTTCGCGCCGATGACGCCTACCGGCCGGCGCCGCTCGACCAGGCGCAGGCCGTCGGGCAGGTCGCGGACCGGCACGTCGCGGGCCGGGTGGGGCGCGGACGCGAGCAGCTCCAGCGCGGCCGCTAGCGCGGTCAGCCGCTCGTCGGTCAGCTGAAGACGGTCCAGCACACCACGGCTCAGACCGGCCGCTCGAAGCCGCCGCCACGTCGGCGGCGTTCGCCGAAAGGATGGCCTCGCGGGCGGACCCCAGGTTGGCCGCCATCGCGGCCAGCGCGCCGTCGACGGCCTGGTCAGGAGCACTCGCCAACGACGGAGCCGCCGCGTGTGCCGCGGCGGCACAGGTGGCGACGGAGGAGGAGACGTCCAGCACGGGTACCAGTCTGCCTCACACGACGAGCCACCCCACCGAGAGCACCAGGCACCCCAGGTTGATCATCATGAACGCGCCCACCCAGAACAGCCCGGGCGCGCCGGTGAGCCGGGCGAGCTGGTCGGCGTCGGAGTCCCGGGCCCGGCCGCGCCGCCGCTTGCTCTGCAGCTCGCCGACCGACCGGATGCCGCCGAGCAGCAGGAACCACGTGATGAGGTGCGCGAACGGCGCCTGCACCTCCACCGGCGCCCACTTCGACACGACGAGCAGCACGGCCCCGGTGACCAGCACGGAGAAGATGCCGAACACGTTGCGCACCACCAGGAGCACGCCGATCAGCAGCAGCGCGCACGCCACCAGCAGCTCGGTCACCCGCCCGCCGGCCAGCAGCGCGGCGAACCCGAGTCCGAGCAGCGACGGCGCGATGTAGCCGGCGAACCCGGTCAGCACCATGCCCGGCCCGTACGGCTTGCCCTTCGTGAGCGTGAGCCCGGACGTGTCCGAGTGCAGCCGGATGCCCGCGAGCCGCCGGCCGGCCAGCACGGCGACGATCGCGTGACCCGCCTCGTGCACGATCGTGATCACGTTCCGGGTCGGCCGCCACAGCCACGACAGCGCCACGACGATGAACGCCACGCCCGCCGTGACCAGCACCATCTGCTGCGGCTGATGGTCCAGTTCGACGAGCAGGTCCCTCCACACGGGCGTCAGCTGACCACACCCGCGGTCTGATCGGTGTTACCTGGGCACGACCTCGGCCGGCGGCTGCCACGAGAACGGCCGGGCCAGCGACCGGAGGAACACCGACCGTGGCAGCGCGCGCAGGACCGCGTTGCGCGCGACCCGCGCCGGCGCCGGGACCAGGTGCGACACGGTGCCGCTCTGCAGCGAGCGTTTCCACAGCTCCTGGGTCCGCGGCCGGCGCAGCTCGTCGTAGCGGCGCAGGGCCGCGGCGAGATCGTCGCCCTCGGCGAGGACGGACAACGTCGCCGCGTCCTCCAGCGCCTGGCAGCCGCCCTGGCCCAGGTTCGGCGTCATCGCGTGGGCGGCGTCGCCCAGCAGGGCGACCGGGCCGTCGACGTAGGTGGACAGCCGGGGCAGGTAGTGGATGTCGTTGCGCAGCACGTGCTCCGGGCTCGCCGCCGCGAGCACCGCCGGGATCGGGTCGCACCAGTCGCGGAACCGCTCGCGCAGCTCGGCGAGGCCGCCGTGCCCGCCGGACGGCACCGTGGCCGTGCCGTAGCAGTAGATCCGCTCGCCCGGCATCGGGAACAGGCCGAACACGCCGCCCGGCCCCCACGTCTCGGCCCACGACTGCGCGGTCAGCCCCGCCGGCCGCGGCATGACGAGCCGCCACGCCGTGTGCCCGGAGTACACCGGCGGCGCGGCGGCCGGCCAGAGCGCGCCGCGGACCGCGCTGCGCACCCCGTCGGCCCCGACCACCAGGTCGGCGGCCACCTCGCCGCCGTCGTGGGAGACGACCGCCCGCTGCCCGTCGTGGCGGACCCCGCGTACCGCCACGCCGGAGCGCCGGCACTCCTGCGGCACCCGCTCGAGCAGGGCCGCCAGCAGGTCGGCGCGGTGCGCGACCACGGCCTGACCCGTGTGCCGGGTGGCGACGACGGAGTCGTCCATCCGCACGATCCACCGTCCCCGCCAGTCGCGGATTCCCCCGGCCACGCCGATCCGCTCCCGACCCACGCCGTCCACCCCGATGGCCGCGAGCGCGCGGAAGGCGTTGGGCCACAAGGAGATCCCGGCCCCCACCTCGGTGAACTCGGCCGCCTGTTCCAGCACCTGGACGGTCCAGCCGCGCCGGTGCAGCCCGGCCGCCGCCGCCAGCCCGCCGATCCCCCCGCCGACGATCACCGCGGTCCGCTCACCCATGCCTGCCTCCTCTACAGCTGTAGTGGACTCTACACCCGTAGAGTGGGGTGATGGCAAGCGACCGACGCGCGCACATCGCCGACGCGACCATCGCCACGATCGCGGGCGAGGGCATGCGCGGCCTGACCCACCGCGCGGTGGACCGGGCGGCGGGCCTGCCGGAGGGGTCGACGTCGTACTACTTCCGCACCCGCGAGGCGCTGCTGTTCGCCGCGCTCGCGCGGATGGCCGAGCTGGACACCGCCGACATCGGCGAGCTGCCGGACATGCGCGGCCGCGTCGACGTCGACGCGCTGGCGGGGCTGCTCGCCAAGATCATGCGGGCCTGGCTGACCAGCGGCCGGGACCGCACGCTGGCGCGGTACGAGCTGAGCCTGGAGGCGACCCGGCGCCCGGAGCTGCGCGCGAAGATGACCGAGTACGGCGCGAGCTTCCGGATGCTGACCGAGACGATGCTGGCGGCGGCCGGCACGAGCGAGCCGCGCCGGCGCGCGCAGGCGCTGGACAGCTTCATCGACGGGGTGCTCTTCCACCAGATCGCCCAGGTCGGCGCGGGCGTGCTGTCCGACGCCGACCTCGACGCGACGTGCCGCGACATGGTGGCCACCGCGCTCGGTGACGTTTAGCGTCTGCGGGGTGGACGCCTATGAGCACATCGAGTACGCGGTCGCCGACAAGATCGCGACCGTCACCCTGAACCGGCCGCAGGCCCGCAACGGCTACACCGTGCGGATGGCCGACGAGCTCGCGGACGCGTTCGACCGCGCCGACCGCGACGACGGGGTGCGGGTGGCGGTGCTGACCGGCGCGGGCAACGACTTCACGGTCGGCGCGGACCTGTCCGGCGGCGGGCTGGACGTGTCGGCGGACTCGACGTCGTGGGACGAGCCGGCCGGACGCTGCTCGATGCGGATCTTCGCGATGAACAAGCCGGTGATCGCGGCGCTGCGGGGCGCGGCGGTGGGCGCGGGCTCGACGATCATCCTGCCGGCGGACTTCCGGCTGGCGTCGACCGACTCGCGGTTCGGGTTCGTCTTCGCGCGGCGCGGGCTGTACCCGGAGGGCGCGTCGACGTGGTTCCTGCCGCGGCTGGTCGGGCTCGGCCGGGCGATGGACTGGATGGTCAGCGGCCGGGTGTTCGACGCGTCCGAGGCACTCGCCGCCGGGCTGGTGACGTCGCTGCACGAGCCGGACGAGGTGCTCGACGCGGCCTACGACCTGGCCCGCGAGCTGATCGTGAAGACCGCGCCGGTGTCGGTGGCGGTCATCCGGCAGCTGCTGTACCGGATGAGCCCGCTGGAGTCGCCGTTCCCGGTGCAGCGCCTGGACTCCCGGCTGATCGCGGGCTGCGCGACGAGCCCGGACGCGGTCGAGGGCGTCATGTCCTTCCTGCAACGCCGCGACCCGGAGTGGTCGGGCACGCCCACGAAGGACCTGCCCGACTACCTCCCGTGGCGCACCGAGAGCGACTAGAGCTCGAGGACCTCGTCGGTCGGGGACTTGTCGAACAGGGTGTCGATCTCGTGGGCGTACTTCTCCGCGATCGGCTTGCGGCGCAGCTTCATCGTCGGGGTCAGCTCGTCGCCGCCGGGTTCCCAGGCGGCCGGGAGCAGGCGGACGCGCTTGAGCTGCTCGACGCGGGCCAGCTTCTCGTTGCCCGCCTTCACCCCGGCGAGCACGGCCGCGCGGACCTCCGGGTGCGCGATCAGCTCCGCCGGTGACGTCGACGCGATCCCGTGCCGTGCGGCGAAACCGGCCACCGCGTCCGGGTCGAGGACGGCGAGCGCGGCCACGTACGGCCGGTCGTCGCCGATCGCCACCACCTGGCCGATCAGCGACGTCGTCGACTTGATCGCGTTCTCGATGTTGGACGGCGACATGTTCTTGCCGGCCGCGCTGATGATCAGCTCCTTCTTGCGGTCGACGATCGTCACGTAGCCGTCCTCGTCGATCTCCGCGATGTCGCCGGTGCGCAGCCAGCCGTCCGCGTCGATCGTCTCCGCGGTCTTCTCCGGGTCGTTGCGGTACCCGCGCATCACGGCCGGCCCGCGGGTCAGCAGCTCGCCGTCCTCGGCGAGCTTGATCTCCATGCCGGGGAACACCCGCCCGACCGTGCCGAGCTTCGTGTGGCCCGGCGTGTTCGCGGTCGACGCCCCGCCCGTCTCGGACATGCCCCACACCTCGTAGATGCGGATGCCCAGGCCCCAGAAGAACTCCAGGATGTCCGGCGAGATCGCGGACGCCCCGGACGACGGGCCGCGGCACTCGTCGAGCCCGAGCTTCGCGCGCAGCTTCGACAGCACCAGCTTGTCCGCGAGCCGGTGCTCCATGGCCAGCGTGCGCGGCAGTGGCCGGCCGGCCAGCTCCGCGCGCGCCGCGCGGACGCCGGACCGGACCGCCCACTCGGCGATCCGCTTCTTCGCGCCCGTCTCCGCGGCGAGCGCCGTGTCGATGCCGGCCTTGACCTTCTGCCAGACACGCGGCACCGCGAACAACGCGTGCGGGCGGGCGTCGGGCAGCGCCTCGGCGAGCTTGGCCAGGTCGGCGACGCAGGTGACCTGGATGCCGAACAGGATCGCGAAGTACTGCCCGGTGACCCGGTCGGCGATGTGCGCGGCCGGCAGGTAGGAGATCCCGCGGTCGCCCGGCGCGACGTCGAACACCGCGCGGGTCGCGTCGGTCTCGGCGATCACGTTGGCGTGGGTCAGCTCCACGCCCTTCGGCGGGCCGGTGGTGCCGGAGGTGTAGATGATCGTCGCGAGGTCGCTGGACTCGACCGCGCGCCACGCGGCGTCGAAGTCGAAGTCGGCCGCGCCGCGGGACTCCAGCTCCTCGAGCGACATCGCGCCCTCGGCGGCGCCGTCCACGCACACGATGTGCTCGACCGACGCGGAGACCTCGCGGACGCGCGGCAGGAAGCGCTCGTCGCAGAACACGACCTTGTTGCCCGCGTTGGAGAACAGGTACTCGATCTGCTCGGGCGCGGAGGTGTTGTAGATCGAGAACGGCGTCGCGCCGAGATGCAGCGCGGCCGCGTCGGCCAGGTGGAACTCGGGCCGGTTGGTGAGCATCAGGCCGACGGTGTCGCCCCGGCCGACCCCGAGGGCGGCGAGGCCGGCGGCGATCGTGCGGACTCGCTGGTCCCACTGCCGCCAGGTGAACGTCACCGCGTCACCGGGCGTGCGGAGCACCACCGCGTCCGGCGTCGTGGCGACGAAGTCCTGGAACGCCGCGCACAGCGTGGGGTAGGACAAGCTGACCGGGGAAACCTGGTTCATTTAGGCACGCTCCGTGAACAGGGCGTTTACGACATTCGGACGCTACCCCGGTGCCGGTAGCCGATCAACGAACGTCGCCCCATCGAGACAGAGTCAGGCGGCGCGGTCTGGGCGGGCGAGGCGGCGGAAGCCCTGGTCGAGGTAGACGAGTGGCTCGTGTGGGCCGGTGCGGGCGCGGACGACCTCGCCGAGCAGCAGCACGTGGTCCCCCGCCGGCACCGCGCGGACCGGGCGGCACTCGAGCCGCATGGCGACGTCGGTCAGCAGCGGGACGTCCTCGTAGCCGCACTCGGCCGCGACGCCGTCGAAGTCGTTCGACGCGCCGTGGGCGAACCGCTCGGCGAGGTCCTCCTGGCCGGTGCGCAGCACGTGCACGGCGAACGCGTCGGCGGCGGTGAACACCGGCCGGCAGCGCGCGTCCCGGTCGAGCCCCACCGCGATCATCGGCGGGCGGTCGGAGACCTGGCTGACCGAGCTGGCGGTGAAGCCCCACCACCAGCCGTCGCGGTCGGCGGTCGTGATGACGGCCATGCCGGTCGGCCAGTGGGTCATGGCGTCGCGGACCGAGCACGGGTAGACGGTGGTCGTGGTGATCATGACGCCACCGCCTCGGGGGCCAGGACCGTGTGCGGCCGGGCGTCGTCCGGCAGGCAGAGGTGGGTGGCGCCGGCGCGCTCGGCCTCGCGGACCGCGGCGTCCGGGTCGGGGTTGCCGTAGAGAACCTGGGTGGCGCCCGCGGCGAGGCCGGCGCCGAGGTGGGTCAAGCCGGTAGGCCGCGGTCGCGTTGAGCACCACCGACCGCGCGTCCAGGCCGTCGGCGTGCTGCGGCGGCCAGGGCGCGGGCCTTGAGCTGGTGGTGGGTGAGCCGCTCGTCGCCGGTGCAGCACGGCGACCTCGTTCTCGTCGCGGTCCCGGGGCTCGACGAGCAGACCGCCGCGGGTGGCGAGCTCCGCGCAGGTGAGCTGGCCGGCCGTGGCGGGCGCGTCGAGCAGCAGCGTCTGCTCGAGGTCGGCGTGCCCGGTCGAGCACCGGGCGGACCCGCTCGTACATCGAGCGGGAGAGCAGCGACGGCGCACGGCCGCACGGTCGCCAGCAGCCGCGCGAACGTCGCGGCCGGCATGCCGCGGGTTGACCGGCACGGCCACGTTCCCGCTGCGCAGCACGGCGTGGAACGCGGCCGGGAAGTCCACGCCGGGCGTGGCGGACACGACGACCGGCATGCCGTCGCCGCCGAGCAGCTGGCGCAGGCCGAACGCGAGCCGGGAGACGTCGCGGTCGAGCTCGGCGAAGGTGACGCTGCGGGCGCCGGCGCGCAGCGCGGCCCGGTGCGGCCAGGCGGCCGCGGCGAGGCGGCCCAGCACGTCGGCGGACCCGACGGGCAGGTCGGCGTGTGCGCGGCGGTGGGGCCTGCGTAACGGGGTGCTCATCGGGAGATCACGCCCTCCACGCCGTCCGGCACGGCGAGCCACACGTCGTCGACCCGGCGTTCCGGGATGCCGTGCTCGGCCGTCCGCTGGACCGCGGCGAGCATGTCGGTGGCGTTCTCCCCGATGGTGTCGGCGAGGCGCTGCGCCTCGACCGGGTCGTCGCCGACCACGGTGTAGTAGTGGTCGAGCGTGACCACGGCGCCCGCGCCCTTCGGCACGATGCCCCACAGGCCGCCGAGCGAGGCCAGCGGGTGCGCGGCCCGTTCCTGGCGGAACCGCATCTGCATGCGCCTCGGGTTGACCTCCCGCGCCGACACCCAGCTGCCGCGCCGCTCGCCGAACGTGCCCCAGAAGCGCACGCGTTCGCCCGTGCCGCTCCAGCCGATGTGCTCGACCGCGAGCACCGTGTCGAACATGTGCGGCCAGTGGTCGACGTTCGCGACCAGCTGGTAGACCCGCTGTGGCGGCGCGGCCACCCTGATGGTGTGCCGGACGGTCCGGATCCTGAGCTCTGCCATGGTCGTCGCCCCCTTCGGTCAGTGAGCGCCTGCCTGTGAGTTTCCTCACCGGCCCTGGAGGAGCGGTCGAGGAAGGATCGACTGGGACTCCATAGAGGACTGGAATCGAACGGCTCGAGTCCGGCTCGACCGGACCTGTCGAGATCGCCTTCGCATGCTGGGACTTTCCCCGCACGGCGCACCGCGCGCCCACGCGGAAGGAGAGCGGCATGTCGCCTCAGGGATTTCGTGCGGTACCGCGGCGGCAGGTGCCGACCGTGCTGACCGTCGACACGGGCTCGGCCGGCGCGCTGTCGCCGCGGTTCCTGACGCTCGTGGTGCGTGCCTACCGCGAGTGGGAGCAGCCCCGCGCCGAGGACCCGGCGCGGTACTCGATCGAGGACCTGCCAGCGCGCTAGCTGACCGTCCAGGTGTCGTTGCCGCTCAACATGGCCTGCAGGTTCGGCTGCGCCGCTTCGGCGGCGTCGGTGACCTGCGCGCGGGCGGCGTCGTCGTAGGTGGGCCGGGTGATGTTGCGGTAGATGCCGGTGACGGTGTGGCCGAGGTCCTGGGTGGAGAGCCGGGACAGGGCGAAGGCGTAGGAGGGGTCGTCGAGGGTGGCGTCGTGGACGACGATCTCGGTCTGGTCGACGTCGGCGGTCTTGGTGACCTCGAGGCCGTAGTCGGTGCGCACCACGGCGTGGTCGCCGTCGGCGCCGAACACGATCGGCTCGCCGTGCTTGAGGGGGATCAGGCGTTGTTCCTTCTGGCCGGGTTCCTTCAGGACGTCGAAGGCGCCGTCGTTGAAGATCGGGCAGTTCTGGTAGATCTCCACCAACGCCGACCCGCGGTGTCGGCGCGGCGGCGGCGCAGGATCTCGGTGAGCTGGGCGCGGTCGTTGTCCAACGTCCGCGCCACGAACGTGGCCTCCGCGCCCAGTGCCAACGAGAGCGGGTTGAAGGGGTGGTCCAGTGACCCCATCGGCGTCGACTTGGTCAGCTTCCCCTCCTCACGGTGGGGGAGTACTGGCCCTTCGTCAGCCCGTAGATCCGGTTGTTGAACAACAAGATCTTCAGGTTCACGTTCCGCCGCAACGCGTGGATCAGATGGTTCCCGCCGATCGACAGCGCGTCCCCGTCACCGGTCACCACCCACACCGACAGGTCAGGGCGGGTCACCGCCAACCCGGTCGCGATCGCGGGGGCGCGGCCGTGGATGGAATGCATCCCGTAGGTGTTCATGTAGTACGGGAACCGCGACGAACAACCGATCCCGGAGACGAACACGATGTTCTCCCGCTTCAACCCCAACGAGGGGAGGAAGGCCTGCATCGCGTTCAGGACGACGTAGTCACCACACCCCGGACACCACCGCACCTCCTGATCCGACTTGAAGTCCTTCGCCTTCTGCGGCTCATCAGACGTCGGCACACCGGACAGCCCACTCGGAAAACCCAGGTCGATAGTCATCAGGCGGCCTCCGCGAGCCACGTTCCCGTCTCGCCGACGTGCTCGGAGAGCACGTCGACGAGCTCCTCCTCCATGAACGGCAGGCCGGCGACCTTCGTGTAGGAGATCGCGTCCACCAGGTACTTCGCCCGCAGCAGCATCGCGAGCTGGCCCAGGTTCATCTCCGGGACCACCACCCGCTCGTAGGAGCGCAGCACCTCGCCCAGGTTCGCGGGGAACGGGTTCAGGTACCGCAGCTGCGCGTGCGCCACCCGGTAGCCCTGCCCGCGCAGCGCGCGGCAGGCCGCGCCGATCGGGCCGTACGTCGAGCCCCAGCCGAGCACCAGCACCCCGGCCATCCCGGACGGGTCGTCCACCTCGAGGTCCGGCACGACCACACCGTCCACTTTGGCCTGACGGAGCCGGACCATGCGCTCGTGGTTGTCCGGGTCGTAGGAGATCTCGCCCCGGCCGTCGGCCTTCTCCAACCCGCCGATGCGGTGCTGCAGGCCCGGCGTGCCGGGCATGGCCCAGTCCCGCGCGAGCGTGTCCGGATCGCGGCGGTAGGGCCAGTGCTCGCCGCTGCCGTCCGGCGCGTTCGGCTCGGTCGCGAACGTGACCCGCAGATCCGGCAGGTCCTCGACGTCCGGGATCAGCCACGGCTCCGAGCCGTTGGCCAGCGCGCCGTCGGACAGCACGAGCACCGGGGTCCGGTACGTCAGCGCGATCCGCGTCGCGTCGACCGCCGCGTGGAAGCAGTCGCCCGGCGACATCGGCGCGACGATCGGCACCGGCGACTCGCCGTTGCGCCCGTACATCGCCTGCAGCAGGTCGGCCTGCTCGGTCTTCGTCGGCAGCCCCGTCGACGGGCCGCCGCGCTGCACGTCGATGATCAGCAACGGCAGCTCGGTCATCACCGCGAGCCCGATGGTCTCCGACTTCAGCGCGAGGCCCGGGCCGGACGTCGTCGTGACGCCGAGCGAGCCGCCGTACGCGGCCCCCAGCGCCGCCCCGACGCCGGCGATCTCGTCCTCGGCCTGCATCGTGGTGACGCCGAAGTTCTTGTGCTTCGCCAGCTCGTGCAGGATGTCCGACGCCGGCGTGATCGGGTAGGTGCCCAGGAACACCGGCAGCCGCGCGCACTGTCCCGCCGCGACGATCCCGTACGCGAGCGCGGTGTTGCCGGTGATCTGCCGGTACCGCCCGGGTGGGAAGTCCGTGGCCGCGGCCACCTCGAAGGTCGTGGCGAACGCCTCGGTGGTCTCGCCGTAGTTCCAGCCCGCCCGGAACGCCAGCACGTTCGCCTCGGCGATCTCGGGCTTGCGCGCGAACTTCTCCCGCAGGAACCGCTCCGTGCCTTCGGTCGGCCGGTGGTACATCCACGACAGCAGACCGAGCGCGAACATGTTCTTGCACCGCTCGGCGTCCTTCTTGGACAGACCGGTCCCGGCCAGCGCGCCCCTGGTGATCGTCGCCATCGCGATCGAGTGCACCGCGAAGCCCGACAGGGAGCCGTCCTCCAGCGGGTTGGCCGCGTAGCCGACCTTGCTCAGCGCGCGGGCGGCGAACTCGTCGTCGTTCACGATGACCGTGCCACCCGGACGCAGGTCGCCGATGTTCGCCTTCAGCGCGGCCGGGTTCATCGCGACCAGCACGTCCGGCCGGTCGCCCGGGGTCAGGATGTCGTAGTCGGCGAAGTGCAGCTGGAACGACGAGACGCCCGGCAGCGTGCCCGCTGGCGCGCGGATCTCCGCCGGGAAGTTGGGCAGCGTCGCGAGGTCGTTGCCGAACGCGGCCGCCTCCGACGTGAACCGGTCACCCGTCAGCTGCATGCCGTCGCCGGAGTCGCCGGCGAACCGGATCACGACCCGGTCCAGCTTGACCGGCGGCTGCGCGGGACGTTCCGGAACGGTGGTCACCGGCACAGTGTGGGCAATACGGGACGAGTCCCACTCGAATCCGGCAGGACTCGCCTGTCCTACATGCCCCGCTTCACCGACTCCAGCAGCATCTGCGACACGTCACGAACCTGCACGTCAGTGCCCTTGTCCTCGCTCTGCCGCTGCACCAGCCCGTCGGTGATCATGACGCGGCAGAACGGGCAGCCGGTCACGACCTCCTTCGCGTTCGTGTCCAGCGCCTCGTCGACCCGCTCCAGGTTGATGCGCTTGCCGATGTTCTCTTCCATCCACATCCGCGCGCCACCCGCGCCGCAGCACAGCGACCGGTCGGCGTGGCGCGGCATCTCGGTGAGCGTGGCGCCCGCCGCGCCGACCAGCTCGCGCGGCGGCTCGTAGACCTTGTTGTGCCGGCCCAGGTAGCACGGGTCGTGGTAGGTCACCGGCGCGCCGCCGTCCGCCGGCTTCACCGGCGTCAGCTTGCCCTCGCGCACGAGCCGGTTCAGCACCTGGGTGTGGTGCATGACCTCCCAGTGCCCGTTCGTGCCCTGGAAGCCGGGGATCATGCTCTCCAGCTGCGGGTACTCGCGGGCGAGCGTGTTCATGCAGTGCGGGCACGTCGTGATGATCTTGCGCTTGTCCGGCTCGCGGCCGTCGAACACGGTGTTCAGCATCTCCGCGGTCTGCTGGGCCATCATCTGGAAGAGGAACTCGTTGCCGGAGCGGCGCGCCGGGTCGCCGGTGCAGGACTCCTCGTTGCCCAGCACGACGAACTTGACGCCCGCGATGTGCAGCAGCTCCGCGGTGGCGCGCACGGTCTTCTTGGCGTTGTCGTCGAACGAGCCGGCGCAGCCGATCCAGTACAGGTACTCGACGTCGGGCTCCAGCTCGCCCTCGTAGATCGGGACCTCGAAGTCCAGGTCCTTCGCCCAGTCCATGCGCGCGGAGTTGTTCTGGCCCCAGGGGTTGCCCTTGTTCTCCAGGTTGCGGAACAGCGTGCCGAGCTCGGTCGGGAACTCCGACTCGATCATCACCTGGTAGCGGCGCATGTCGACGATGTGGTCGACGTGCTCGATGTCCACCGGGCACTGCTCGACGCACGCGCCGCAGGTGGTGCAGGACCACAGCACGTCCGGGTCGATGACGCCGCCCGCCTCGGCAGGGCCGACCAGCGGGCGCGCGGCCTGCTCGGGGCCGCTGCCGGGAACCCGGCCGAAGCCGGACTCGGGGACGTGGTGCCCGTTCGACCCGCTCTTCTCCGCGAGCGCCAGCACGTCCACGCCGCTGTGGTCGGGCATCTCCTGCCCGCCGATGAGGTAGGGCGCCTTCGCGAACAGGTGGTCGCGCAGGTCCATGATCATGAGCTTGGGCGACAGCGGCTTGCCGGTGTTCCAGGCGGGGCACTGGCTCTGGCAGCGCCCGCACTCGGTGCACGTGGCGAAGTCGAGCATGCCCTTCCAGGTGAAGTCCTCGATCTTGCCGCGGCCGAACACGTCCTCGTCGTCCGGATCCTCGAAGTCGATCGGCTTGCCGTGCGACTCCATCGGCTGCAGCGGGCCGAGCCCGTCGGGCAGCCGCTTGGTCGAGACGTTGATCGGCGCGACGAAGATGTGCAGGTGCTTGGAGTACAGCACGATGATCAGGAACGACAGCATCACGCCGATGTGCAGGATCAGCCCGATCGACTCGAGCCACTCCAGCGGCGTCTCCCCCAGCGGCGAGAGCAGGTCGCCGACGCCGAGCGAGACGAACGCGCCGGAGTCGTACGGGAAGGTGCCGGTCGCCGCGGACGCGCCGCGGAACAGGAACATCGTCCAGACGACGTTGAAGATCATGAACAGGATCAGCCAGGCGCCGCCGGTGTGCGAGCCGTAGAACCGCGACGCGCGCTGGCGGCGCTCAGGCGCCTGGCGCAGCCGGATGACCGCGAACACGCCCAGCGACACGACCACCATGACCGCGATGAAGTCCTGCAGGAAGCCGAGCACCGCCCAGCGGCCGATCCACGGGATGTGGAAGTCGTAGTCGAACAGCGTGCCGTAGGCCTCGAGGTAGACCGAGGCGAGGATGACGAAGCCCCAGAACGTGAACGCGTGCGCGGCGCCGGGGATGGACCACTTGAGCAGCTTGCGCTGCCCGAAGACCTCTTTCACCTGCGCCCACAGCCGGCTGCCGAGGTGGTCGAACCGGTCCACGGGCTGCCCGGACCGGATGAGGTCGGCCAGGAACTTCGCCCGACGCCCGGCGACCGCCAGCACCGCGAGGGTGATGAGCACACCGAGAATCATTCGAACGACCACGAGCGCCTCCGCATCCGGCGACAGTGAGAGTGTCAGCCTCGCTTATTACTCGCCAGTATTTCGGATGTCGGTGCACGGCGCGCAACGGGGTTGTGATGCGCGCCGCTCCCGGCCTTGACCGGTCAGGACACTTTCTCGACCGCCCCCTCGCGCCGCCTGTTCATCAGATAGACGAGTGCACCCGCGGGCAGGAACATCGCGATGCCGTAGACCGCGGCCGGGATCGCCATCTCCGAGCTGTCCAGCAGGGACGGGCTCAGCGCGATGGTGATCGCGAGCGTGCTGTTGTGGATGCCGATCTCGAACGACGACGCGACGGCCTGCCCGCGCGGGACGCGGAACGCGCGCGGCACGAGGTACCCGATGGTGAGGCTCAGCACGCAGAACAGCAGCGCCACCAGGCCCACCGACTCCAGGTACCCCCCGACGTTGCCGCGCTCCTGGAAGACCGCGACCGCGATGACCGACACCAGCACGACGACCGACGCGATGCGCACCGGCCGGTTGAGCCGGTCGGCGAACCCGGGGGCGCGGTGGCGGACGACCATGCCGATGACGACCGGGATCAGCACGATCGCGAACACCTGCAGCAACTTGTCCGGCTGCAGGCCGATGGCGTCCGCGCCGTCCATGAAGCCCTGGAGCGAGAGGTTGACCACGATCGGCAGCGTCACGACCGCGAGGACCGAGTTGATCGCGGTCAGCGTGACGTTGAGGGCCACGTCGCCGTGGGCGAGATGGCTGAACAGGTTCGCCGTGGTCCCGCCCGGCGCGGCGGCGAGCAACATCATGCCCACGGCGAGCGGCGGGTCCAGGTCGAAGAGCACGACGAGCCCGAGGCAGATCGCCGGGAGCACGAGCACCTGGCACGCGAGCGCGATGACGGTGGCTCGCGGGTAGCGCACGACCCGCGTGAAGTCGGCCACCGTGAGCGAGAGCCCGAGGCCGAACATGATCACCGCTAGCGCGATCGGCAGGAAGACCGTGGTGGCAGTCGACGAGTTCACGAGCCGGACATTCGCAACATTCGGACATTTTGGCAATAGGCCGGACGCCGGCCGGCCCGCCGCTACCGTCCGGCCCGCCGGGAGACCACGAGTGCCTCGATGCCGTCGAGCAGGCGGGCCAGCCCGAACTCGAAGCCGTGCTCGGGGTCGTACGCGGACTGGTGTTCCTCCCCCGCCACCGCGCCCACCCGCGCGGCGACCGGGTACTTCTCCGCGTCGAAGACCTTCTCCAGCAGCGGGCCGTAGGTCGACCACCACTCCTCGTCGGTCATGCCCGTGTCCCGCGCCGAGCCCGCCGCGTCGATGGCCGTGCGTGCCGCGCCCTGGACGTACACCGACACCAGGCTGATCACGGAGTCCATCTCCAGGTCGGTCAGGCCGATGCCGTCGACCGCGCGCAGGTCGTGGTCGTAGCCCGCGATGCTGTTCGGGCCGAGCGGCGGGCGGGCCATCGCCATCACCTGCAGCATCCACGGGTGGCGCCGGTAGAGGTCCCAGGTCGCGCGCGCGATCCGCTCGAGCCGCGCCCGCCAGTCACCCGTGTGCTCGTCGCGGGCGACCAGGCCGCACGCCGTGTCGAACATGACGTCGACGAGCTCGGCCTTCGACGGAACGTAGGTGTAGAGCGACATCGTCCCCACGCCCAGCCGCTGCGCCACCCGCCGCATCGACAGCGCCGCGAGGCCTTCCGCGTCCGCCAGGTCGATCGCCGCCGCCACGATCTGGTCCACGGTCAGGCCCGGCCGCGGCCCCCTGTTGGGACGCGCCGTGGTGTCGCGCCAGAGCAGCGCCATGCTCCGGGCCGGGTCGCCGCGGCCGCCGTAGTGCTTGTCGTCAGGTTTTTTCGTCATCGCGGCTAACATCCTAGGTTCTCCGTACGACGTACGATATTGTTCGACTCCGTACGCCGTACGACATTGGAGCGTGGATGATCATCACCGAGGGGTTGCGCAAGCGCTACGGGGACAAGGCCGCCCTAGACGGGGTGGACCTGACCGTCGAGGCGGGCACGGTGTGCGGCCTGCTCGGCCCGAACGGCGCCGGCAAGACCACGGCCGTGCGGATCCTGACCACCTTGCTGCGCGCGGACGGCGGCCGGGCGTCGGTCGCCGGCTTCGACGTGGCGCGCGAGCCGGACCGGGTGCGGGCGAGCATCGGGCTGGTCGGCCAGCACGCGGCGGTCGACGAGGCGCTGTCCGCGCGGCAGAACCTGGAGCTGTTCGCCCGGCTGTACCACCTGTCGCGGGCCGCGGCCCGGTCGCGGGCTTCGGAGCTGCTCGACCGGTTCGCCCTCGCCGACACGGGTTCGAAGGCGGTGGCGCGGTTCTCCGGCGGCATGCGGCGGCGCCTCGACCTCGCGGCGAGCCTGATCCTCGCGCCGCGGGTGCTGTTCCTCGACGAGCCGACGACCGGGCTCGACCCGCGCGGCCGGAACGAGGTCTGGGCCGCGGTGCGCGCGCTGGTCGCCGAGGGCACGACCGTGCTGCTGACCACCCAGTACCTCGACGAGGCCGACCAGCTGGCAGACCGGATCTCGGTGCTCGACGAGGGCCGGGTCATCGCGGCGGGCACGCCGGCCGCTCTGAAGGCCGACCTCGGCGGCGACCGCCTGGACGTCGTCGTGCACGACGCGGCCGACCTCGCCCCGGCGGCGGCCGCACTCGCCCGGGTGTCCGGCGCCGACGCGGAGACCGACCCCGACGCCCGCCGGGTCAGCGCGCCGGTGCGGGACCGGGTGGCCGCCCTGACCGACGCGGCACACGCACTGCGGGAGTCCGGCGTGGCGGTCGAGGACATCGCACTGCGCCGCCCCACCCTCGACGAGGTCTTCCTGCACCTGACCGGCCACCGCACCGAGGAGGTGTCGGCATGACCACTCCGTGCTGGACCGCCACCCGCCGGGCCGACGCGCACGCGGACCGCGCGCCGCGACCGCCGAAGACGCCACTCCGCCCCGCGTCCGACGAGGCGCGCCAGACCGGCCACCCACCGACAGCGAGCAGCAGGTACCCGCATGACCACCCCGCGCTGGACCGTCGCCGACCGCGGGCAGGCCAACCGCTGGGCCGACGCGCTGACCGACCCGCCACGCGGGCCCCACGCCGCGACCGGCCACGTCGCCACTGAGGAGGTGTCCGCATGACCGCACCGCCCTCGACCACCACCGACCGCAGACACGCCACCCGCAAGGCCAACGCGCCAACCGAGCCGCATGCCGCGACCGCCGAAGACATCACCACGCGCCACCCCACCGAGGAGGTACCCGCATGACCACCCTGCGCTGGGCCGTCGCCGACGGCTGGCAGGTCACTCGCCGCGACCTGCTGCACTGGGGCCGCGAGCCGGCCCCGGTGGTCATCGGCCTGTTGTTCCCTGTGTTGCTCGTCCTCATGTTCGGCTACCTGTTCGGCGGCGCGATGACCGTGCCGGGCGGCGGGGACTACAAGGAGTTCCTGCTGCCCGGCATGTTCGGCATGACGATGGCGTTCGGGCTCGAGGCGACCATGATCGCGGTCAGCACGGACGTGCGCCGCGGCGTCACCGACCGGTTCCGGTCGATGCCGATGGCGCCCTCGGCCGTCGTGGTCGGCCGGTGCGGCGCGGACCTGCTCAACTCCGCGGCCGGGCTCGCGGTCATGATCGGCTGCGGGCTGCTCGTCGGCTGGCAGGCGCACGGCTCGCCGCTCGCGACGCTCGCGGCGGTCGGCCTGCTGCTGTTGCTGCGGTTCGCGTTGCTGTGGCTCGGCATCTACCTCGGGCTCGTCGTCCGCAACCCGGAGGCGGTCGTCGCGGTGCAGATCCTCGTGTGGCCGGTCGGCTTCCTCGCGAACACCTTCGTCGCGCCCGGCACCATGCCCGGCTGGCTGGGCACGATCGCCGAGTGGAACCCGCTGTCCTCGACGGTGGCCGCGGCCCGCGAGCTGTTCGGCAACCCGGGCTGGGGCGGCGACACGTGGATCGCCCAGCACGCGATCCTGATGGCCGTGGTGTGGCCGCTGGCGCTGGTGGCGATCTTCTTCCCGCTGTCGGTGCGCCGCTACCGGCGGCTGAGCCGGTGACGCAGACACCCGGGTGTCCCATCCGGACCGTCCGATGTGGATCACCCGGCGCGGCCGGCCGGCACAGCACACCGGCCGGCCCGGTGTCAACGCCCCGGGCGGCCGCCGGCCCCGCGCCGCCGCGGGCGTGACCGTGCGGCCGAGGGTGATTTCGGGGCGCCCGGGCCGGGCCGGTGACGCTCGTCGCGGCCGCCGCGCGAGCGTCCCGGCGCGCCTGGGACCTGCTGTTCCGCGACGAAGCGGGTGCGGAGAGTGAGATATTCGGGGTTACCGTTACAGTGAATCCGGCACTGCTGGTGACCGGTCGGATCCGTACCGTACTCGTAAGTAATTCCGGGAACATTGGGAAAAACCGTGAATCGCTTTTGCAAACCGCGCCTTCACCTGCCATGTGCCCGCCCGGACGGCGATCCGCCGTGACATTTCCGACCTACGCAGGGTGGTGTGCCCGCCGCGCCAGATGTCAGGATTCGAGGCGAGCCGGGTTCCCCCGGCGGACCCGTGCCAAACGAATCCCCCGGAAGTCCCGTCTGGCACGGATCGGGCGATGACGCTGCCGCGTGGCGCGCGCGCCGGCGCGGTCAGCAGACCAGAAAGGTGCCGCATGACCTGGGCAAGACACGCCAGCCCGACCATTGAGCAAGGCCGCTTCGCCGAGGCACGGGCGAGCGAGAAGATTCACTACGCGGTGCAGAACCGCAAGGCGGCTCGCACCGTCGCCATCCACTCCGCGGACGCGCAGGACTGTGCGAACCTGCTCGCCATGCTCGGACTGGACACGATGGACGGGCAACCGGCCACTGTGGACTGATCTGCCTCAGACAGTCGAATACTCGACTACTCCGTCCACAATGGACGAGCGGAGCTCGCCCCGGACGACGAGTACCTCCAGATGCGCCGCGGTTTCCCCGGTCGCCAGCGTCTGGTTGAAGAGATCGAGATCGTCGAACCGGCGGTGCCGACGGGTCCAGCCCAAGCGCCGTGCCGCGTCGTACGCGGTACCGGCCCCGTCGCGCACCGCCGTCGACGTCTCCGCCAGGCGGTCCTCGTGGTGGGCGAGCAGCTCGTCGACCCGCGTGTGCACGCTCGGCGCCACCGGCCCGTGGGCGGGCAGCAGCCGCAGATCGGGGTAGGAGCGCACCAGCCGCAGGCTCTCCAGGTAGTCGCCGAGCGGCAGCTTGCCCGGCTCTGGCTCGAACCCGATCGACGGCGTGATGTGCGGCAGCACGTGGTCGCCGGCGAACAGCACGCCGGCCTGCTCGTCGACGAACACGACGTGCCCCTGGGTGTGCCCGGGCGTGGGCAACGCCACGAGGGTGCGGTCGCCGAGGTCGATCTTGGTGGTGCCCTCGAGCCACTCGTCGGGCAGCTCGTAGTCCTGGCGCCCCTCGTTCTCGTCCCGCCCGCTGTACAACTCCCGCCACTGCTCGATGAGCTCCTGGGCGCCCCAGCGCACCATCTCGGTGAGCCGCGCGCTGCCCTGGCCGGCCAGCACCCGCTTCAGTGACGGCTGCTCGCCCAGACCCAGCGCCACCTTCGCGCCGAACGTCCGGCGCAGCGCGATGG
Source organism: uncultured Actinomycetota bacterium (assembly GCA_963841395.1). Lineage (GTDB taxonomy): Bacteria > Actinomycetota > Actinomycetes > Mycobacteriales > Pseudonocardiaceae > Actinophytocola. Next base: position 183,407 of record CAWJCX010000049.1, on the reverse strand, counting down.
CCATCGTGAAGTGGTCGCGGTGCATGTGGGTGACCAGGAACCGCCGGATGTCACCGAAGTCGTGACCGAGCGTGCCGAGTGCCCGCTCGAGCTGGTCGCGGGCCACGTCGAGCGCCCAGCCGGAGTCGATGAGCACGAGCCCGTCGGCGCTCTGGATCGCGTACACGTTCACCGCGCGCAACCCGTCGGTCGGCAGCGGCAGCGGGATGCGGTGGACACCGGGCGCCACCTCGAACGCTCCCGGCTCGATCCAGGCGTGCTTCGACATGCCGACATCATCGCTCACCGTCCCGCGGCCTGCTCCGTGACCGTGACCACCCTGACAGTTGCCATTTTGGTCCAGACCTCTTGACCAGGTGTGGTCTAGACCACACACTGGATTCACCCTGCAACCCGGAGGAGAACCATGTCCGGCAATCGATGGCGCCTGCCGGTGCTAGTGGCCGCCCTGGCCACGACGATCGGCCTGGTAGCCGTGCCCGCCGAGGGCGCCAGTTCGCAGACCAGCCCCGCCGTGTCGGTGGCGGCGGGGAAGGTCAACCTCGGCTACTTCGTCCAATGGGGCGTCTACCAGCGCAACTACCACGTCAAGAACATCCAGACCTCGGGCTCGGCCGACAAGCTGACCCACATCAACTACGCGTTCGGCAACGTGACCAACGGGCAGTGCGCGATCGGCGACTCCTACGCCGACTACGACAAGTTCTACGACGCTGCGTCCAGTGTGGACGGTACGTCGGACACCTGGGACGCCGGCGCGCTGCGCGGCAACTTCAACCAGCTGCGCAAGCTCAAGGCGATGCACCCCGGCCTGAAGGTGCTGTTCTCCTTCGGCGGCTGGACGTGGTCGAGCGGCTTCGGCCAGGCCGCGCAGAACCCGGCCGCGTTCGCCGACTCCTGCTACAACCTGGTCGAGGACCCGCGCTGGGCGGACGTGTTCGACGGCATCGACATCGACTGGGAGTACCCCAACGCGTGTGGCGTGTCGTGTGACACGAGCGGAGCGGGCGCGTACCCGGCACTGATGAGCGCGCTGCGGTCGCGGTTCGGCTCGGGCAACCTGGTCACCGCGGCGATCAGCGCCGACGGCTCGGACGGCGGCAAGCTCGACGCGGCCGACTACGGCGCCGCCGCGCAGTCCGTCGACTGGTACAACGTGATGTCCTACGACTACTTCGGCGCGTTCGACTCGGACGGCCCGACGGCCCCGCACTCGCCGCTGACCTCCTACGCGGGCATCCCGACCGCGGGCTTCAACACCGACGCGGCGATCCAGAAGCTGAAGAGCAAGGGCATCCCGTCGTCGAAGCTGTTGCTGGGCATCGGTTTCTACGGCCGCGGCTGGACGGGCGTGTCCCAGGCCGAGCCGGGCGGCGCGGCGTCGGGCGCGGCGCCGGGCACCTACGAGCCGGGCATCGAGGACTACAAGGTGCTCAAGGATCGTTGCCCGGCAACGGGAACGGTGGCCGGCACGGCGTACGCCTACTGCGGCGGCCAGTGGTGGAGCTACGACACCCCGGCGACGATCGGCGGCAAGATGAGCTACGCCGGCCAGCAGGGCCTGGGCGGCGCGTTCTTCTGGGAGCTGTCCGGCGACACGTCGAACGGCGAGCTGATCAGCGCGATGGACAACGGTCTCTGACTGACCTGACGCCAAGGCTGGGCGCCGTTAACGGAACCTCAGGGGACCGGGACGGCGCCCAGCTGCTCGTCACTGCGAGCCTGCGGTCACGACCGTCGCGGTGATGGGTTCCAGCTCGGCGACCAGCTCGTCGAGCTCGGCGGATGAGAGGGCGTCGTACGGCGGGGCGGCGAGCTCGTCGGTGAGCGCTTCGATGCGTTGCTTGGTCTCGCGGCCGGCGTCGGTGAACCGGCCGTCGGCGTCGACCAGCCCGCGCTCGCGCAAGCCGGCCATGACCGCGGCCAGCCGCTGCCTGGGCAGGTGGTGGATGCGCCCGAACGACTCCGGCGGGTGGATGCCCATGTCCAGCGCGGACAGCACATGGGCCTCCGTGCCGCCGATACGCTCGCCGACGAGAGCGGCGATGTGCCCGTCACCGCGGTGCTCGCGCAGCATGGTCGCGGCATGCCACAGCCGGGTGACCGGGTCGCTCGGCACGGGAAGGGTGCGCATCCCGGCGAACATCACCCGGCCCTCGGTGGGCGCGCTTGTCACGGCCTTGGTGGTCAGGTCGGCGGCGCGCACCAGGCCCGGGGAGCCGGCCGGCTCGTCGCCGAGGATCCGCCGCAGGGACGCCGCGCTGCCCCGCGTCCGCGCGGCGACGGACGCCTCGGGCGGGATCGTCTCCCACGCGCTCGGGATGTGCCGCGCGACCTCCCCGTCGGCGAAGTTGTAGAAGGCCGCGTGCACGACCTGCGCCGGCACCCGCCCCAGCGGCGCGGCACGGCTGGCGAAGTAGCCGTCCCAGTAGGTGCGGTGGCCGAGCGCGGCCAGCTCCTCGTTGCACTCGTCGGCGGAGAAGCTGACCATGCAGATCGGCTCCAGGAGCTCGAACATGCGGCGAGCGGCGTGGGTCATGACCGGCATCATGCCCGCGGTCACGCCCGTGGAGCGGCCGGGGACGCGGGACTGTGGCGGCCGATCGGGACGATGAGCGGGGTGCCGCTCACCGGGTCGTCCGTCACCTGGCAGCGCAGGTCGAAGACCTCCTCGACCGTGGCCGGGGTGATCACGTCCGCCGGCGCGCCCTGCGCCACGATCTGGCCGGCGCGCATGGCGATCACGTGGTCGGCGTAGCGGCAGGCCTGGTTCAGGTCGTGCAGCACCATCACGATCGTCCGGTCCTCCCGGCGGTTCAGGTCCACCACGAGGTCCAGCACGTCGATCTGGTGCGCCAGGTCCAGGAACGTCGTCGGCTCGTCCAGCAGCAGCACCGGGGTCTCCTGCGCGATCGCCATCGCGATCCACGCCCGCTGCCGCTGCCCGCCCGACAGCTCGTCCACCGGGCGCTCCGCGAGGTCGGTCAGCTCGGTGGCCGCCAGCGCGCCGGTCACCGCCGCCTCGTCCGCGGCCGACCACTGCCGCCACCAGCTCTGGTGCGGCGAGCGGCCGCGGGTGACCAGGTCGAGGACCGTCAGCCCCTCCGGCGCGACCGGGCGCCTGCGGCAGGATGCCCAGCTCCCGCGCGACCGTCCGGGTCGGCATCGCGTGCACCGACCGGCCGTTCAGCAGCACCGAACCCGCGCGCGGGGTCAGCAGCCGCGCCATGGCCCGCAGCAGCGTCGACTTGCCGCACGCGTTCGCGCCGACGATCACGCTGATCCGCCCGGTCGGCACCAGCAACGACAGGTCCTCGACCACGACCCGGTCGTCGTAGGCCAGCCGCAGGCCCTCGGCACGCAGTTCCACGTCAGCCTCCCGAACCGGCCCGGTTGGCCCTGGCCAGCAGCCAGAGCAGGAACGGGGCGCCCAGCACCCCGGTGATCACGCCCACCGGCAGGCCCACCACGAGGCGCGCGAGCAGGTCGCTGCCCAGCACGACCACCGCGCCGGTGCACGCGGACGCGACCAGCGGCGGCGCGGCGAGCCCGGCGAGCCGCCGCGCGATCTGCGGCGCGGCCAGTGCCACGAACGCGACCGGACCGGCGGCGGCCGTGCCGAACGCCACCAGCCCCACCGCCGGTCAGCAACATCGTCAGCCGGGCGAGCTGGACGGGGGTGCCCAGCCCGATCGCCACGTCGTCGCCGAGGTGCAGGGTCCGCAGCCAGCCGCTCAGCACCAGCGTGACCGGCACCAGCACCGCGACCGCGATGGCCAGCGGCGCGGCGCGGCTCCACGTCACGTCGTTGAGGTTGCCGACCATCCACCCGACCACCTGCTGCGCCTCGTGCAGCTTCGCCCGCGCCAGCAGGTACGCGGTGGCGCTCGTGCACAGCCACGACACCCCGATGCCGACCAGGACGATCCGGTACCCCGTGGTTCCCCGCCGCCACGCCAGCAGGTAGATCGCGAGCGCGGCCGCCACCCCGCCGGCGAGCCCGAGCGTCTGCGTGCCGAGACCGGCGCCGACGCCCAGCACGATCCCGCCGACCACCGCGGTCGTCGCGCCCGCGGAGATCCCGATGACGTCCGGCGCGGCGAGCGGGTTGCGGGTGACCGTCTGGAACAGCGCGCCGGACATGCCGAACGCGATGCCGACGAGCAGCCCCGTCAGCGCCCGCGGCATCCGCCAGTCGTACACGACGACCTGGTCGTAGTGGTCGCCGCTGCTGACCAGCGCGGCCAGCACCTGCCCCACGCCGAGCGGGTAGTCGCCGACCGTCATCCCCAGGCAGAACAGCGCGAACGCGACCGCGGCGAGCACCGCGGACACCACGAGCAGGCGCGGGCGCAGCACCCCGGACACGGGCGGCGCGCTCAGCCGGAAGGTGACCGCCATCTACAGCTCCGCCAGCCGGCGTCGGCGCACCAGCGCGATGAAGAACGGGGCGCCGATGAACGCGACCACGATGCCCACCTCGGTCTCCCCCGGCACCGCGATCACCCGCCCGACGATGTCCGCGGCCAGCACCAGGACGGGCGCGAGCAGCATCGAGAACGGCAGCAGCCAGCGGTGGTCCGGCCCGGTGATCGCCCGCGCCACGTGCGGCACCACCAGGCCGGCGAACACGATCGGCCCGACCACCGCCACCGCCGACCCGGTGAGCACGGTGATCGCGAGCGCCACCTGCAACCGCACCAGCCCGACCCGGCGGCCGAGCGCGGTCGCCACGTCGTCGCCCAGCGCCATGCTGTTCAGCGCGGGCCCTGCCGCGAGCGCCAGCACCACCCCGGCGAGCACGAACGGCAGCACCCGCAGCACGACGCCCGCGTCCTGGCCGGCGAGCGAGCCCGCCGCCCAGAACCGGTAGCGGTTGAGCGCGATCGGGTCGAGCAGCGAGATGCCGCTGGTGAGCGAGGACAGCAGCGCGGTGATCGCGACCCCGGCCAGCGCCAGCTTCACCGGGGTGGCGCCGCCCCGCCCGGCGCTGCCCAGCAGGTAGACCGCGGCGCTCGCGGCGAGCGCGCCGGCGTAGGCGAACCCGAGGTGGCCGTACAGCGACGTGATCCCGGTGGTGGCGACCGCGAGCACGACGCCGAACGCCGCGCCCGCGCTGATGCCGAGCAAACCCGGGTCCCCCAACGGGTTCCGGGTCAGCGCCTGCATGACCGCGCCCGCGAGCCCGAGCGCGACGCCGACGAGCACGCCGAGCAGCGTGCGCGGCAGCCGGCCGCCGACGACCAGCGCCTCGACGTCCGGGCTGCCGTGGCCCGTCAGCGCGGACAGCACGTCGGCGAGCGGCACCGGGCGGGTGCCGATCGCGAGCGAGGCCAGGCACAGCGCCAGGAGCACGCCGACCGAGGCCAGCAGCAGGACCCGGCGCGACGCCACGGTGCGCTGCCGCCGGGCCTCCATCGTCACGCGAGCAGCCTATTAGGTTAGGGATACCTTAGGAAGGCCACCCTGTGTTAGGTTCGGCTAACCTGATCTCGACCCCTGCGAAGAGGAGCCCATGTCTGTCGCCCGGCGGCCCCTGGCCACGATCCTCTCCCTGCTAGCGGCTCTGGTCCTCGCCGGCTGCGGGGTGTCCGAAGAGCCTGCGGCCGAGCGTCCCGCGAGCGGTGACCCGACCTCGGCGTTCCCCGTGTCGGTGGCGCACAAGTACGGCACGACGGAGATCCCGGCCGCGCCGAAGCGGGTGGTCACGCTGGGTCTGTCCGACCAGGACGCGGTGCTGGCGCTGGGCGTGCGGCCGGTCGGCGCGGTCGACTGGTTCAAGGAGCGCCCGTACGGGCTGTGGCCGTGGACGAAGGACCTGTGGGGCAAGGAAACCCCGCAGATCGTGGGCGAGCGTGACGACTTCGACTTCGAGAAGATCCTCAACCTCAAGCCGGACCTGATCCTCGCGCTGTACTCGGGGATGACGAAGGAGCAGTACGGCGAGCTGTCGAAGATCGCGCCGACGGTCGGGCAGCCGAAGGACTTCCCGGACTACGGCGCGCCGTGGCAGGACATGACGCGACTGGCCGGCGAGGCCCTGGGCAAGTCCGACGAGGTCGACAAGCTCATCGCGGGCATCGACGACCGGTTCTCGAAGGTGCGCGACGCGCACCCGGACTGGCAGGGCCGGTCGGTCGCCGTCGTCGACCCGTTCCAGCCGGGCCAGTACGCGGTGTTCCAGAAGACGGACCCGAAGGCGGTCTTCATGACCGAGATGGGCTTCGAGGTGCCGGCCGCGATCAACGAGGCCGCCGGGGACAACAACGCGGCCGAGATCTCCGCCGAACGCGCCGACCTGATCGACACGGACCTGCTGCTGTTCCTCACCGCCGACCCGTCCGCCCAGGCCCGGGTCCAGGCCGACCCGGTCTACAAGGGACTCGCGGTGGCCAGGGAGAAGCGGGCGATGTTCGTGCCGTACTCGCAGCCGCCGATCGGCGCCGCGCTGTCGTTCAACACCGTGCTGAGCATTCCGTACGCCCTTGACGAGTTCGTGCCGCTGCTCGACAAGTCATGAGCCTGCCGCTGACCGGCGGGCAGGCCGGCGTCTGGTACGCGCAGCAGGTCGAGCCGGAGAGCACGGCTTTCCACATCGCCGCCTACCTGTACATCCAGGGGCCGGTCGACCTCGATCGGCTGGCGCGGTCGATCGCGACGGCGGTGGCCGAGGCGCAGTGCCTGCACGTCCGGTTCTCCGACGAACCGCGCCAGCACGCCGTGCCACCCGGCGACATCTCCGTGCCGGTGCTGGATCTCCGCGCGGAGTCCGACCCGTCCGGGGCGGCACTGGCGTGGGCGCTCGACGAGCGCGCACGGCCGATGGACCTCACGCGCGGGCCGCTGTTCGCCCACGCGCTGCTGCGCCTCGACGACGACACCGTGTGCTGGTACCAGCGCTACCACCACATCGTCATCGACGGGGTCGGCATCGCGCTGCTGACCAAGCGCGTCGTGGACCTCTACGGCGCCGACGGACCGTCCGAAGTGGACTGGCCACTCGCCCGGCTCACCGGCGCCGAGGAGAGCTACCGCGACGGCGAGCGGTTCGCGAAGGACCGCGCGTTCTGGCTCTCCCGCCTCGCGCGATGCCCCCGAGCCGACGCGGCTCCTGGAGCCCTCGGCCGAGCCGCCGACCAGCCTGGTGCGCCATCGGTCCAATCCGGACGGCGCGCGGCTGCGGGCGGGCGCGCAGCGGTACGGGGTGCGGCCGTCACGGCTGCTGGTGGCGGCGGTGGCCGCCTACACGCTGCGGGTCACCGGCGCGCCGGAGGTCGTGCTCGGCCTGCCGGTGACCGGGCGGTCGGGTGCCGCGCAGCGGTCGGTGCCGGGCATGGTGTCGAACGTGCTGCCGCTGCGGGTGGCGCGGCGGGACACGCTCGGCGAGCTGGTGGCCGCGGTGGCCGGCGAGGTGTGGGACGTGGTGGCGCACAGCCGGTTCCGGGCCGAGGAGCTGGCCCGCGAGCTGGGCGTCGCCGACGGCGTCGCGGGGCTGGCCGGGCCGACGGTGAACGTCATCGGCTACGCCCCGGACCTGCGGTTCGGCGCGGCGACGGCCACCCTGCACGACGTGTGGCCCGGTCCGGTGTCGGACCTGACGGCCACGGTCATCGAGCAGCCGGACGGCGTGTTCGTGCTGGACCTGGTCGCGGACGCGGCGGTGTGCGGGCCCGACGAGCTGGTCGCGCACGAGACCGGCCTGCTCGCGATGCTCGACGCGATCGCCACGGCGCCGGACGCGCGGCTCACGGACGTGACGCTGGTGGCGGACGAGGCGCGGCTGCTCGAGCTCGGCACGTCGCCGCGCGAGACGGACGACGTGACGTGGCCGCGCCGTGTTCGAGCGGCAGGTCCGGCGCACGCCGGACGCGGTGGCGCTGGTGTGCGAGGACGAGTCGCTGACCTACGCGGAGCTGAACGCGGCGGCGAACCGGGTGGCGCGGCTGCTGGTCGCGCGCGGCGTGGTCGCCGGAGGACGTCGTCGGGGTGGCGCTGCCGCGGTCGCCGGCGCTGGTCGTGGCGCTGCTCGGCGGTGATGAAGGCCGGCGCGGCCTACCTGCCGCTGGACCCCGACCACCCGGCGGACCGGATCGCGTCCCTGACCGCCGACGCGGGCGCGCGGCTGGTGCTGACGCCCGCCGACCTCGCCGACGCTGCCGGCGTACGACCCGTCCGATGTGGACATCGACGGTGCCGCTGCAGGGGGCGGCATACGTGATCTACACGTCCGGGTCGACCGGGCGGCCGAAGGGCGTGGTGGTGCCGCACGACGGCATCGCCAGCCTGGTCGCGACCGCGGTGGACCGGCTCGGCGTGACCGCGTCGAGCCGGGTGGCGCAGTTCGCGTCGGCCGGGTTCGACGTGGCGGTGTGGGACCTGTGCATGGCGTTCGGCACCGGCGCGCGCGTGGTGCTGGTGCCCGAGCACCGCCGGGTCGCCGGCCCCGAGCTCACCGGCTACCTCGCCGAACACGGCGTGACGCACATGATCCTGCCGCCGTCGCTGGTGGCCGCGCTGCCGCCGGACTGCCGGCTGCCGGAAGGCGGCGTGCTGGTCGTCGGCACCGAGGCGGTGCCGGCCGAGCTGGTGGCCCGCTGGTCGCCGACGATGCGCGTGGTGGTCGCGTACGGGCTGACCGAGGCGACGGTGAACTCCACGCTGTGGCAGGCCGAACCCGGGTGGACCGGGCCGGTGCCGATCGGCGGGCCGGACCCGAACACGCGGCTCTACGTGCTCGACGGCGCGCTGCGGCCGGTCGGCGTCGGCGTGACCGGTGAGCTGTACGTCGGCGGCCGCGGGCTCGCGCGCGGCTACCGGGGACAGCCCGGACCGACCGCGTCGCGGTTCGTCGCCGACCCGTTCGGCGGGCCGGGTGCGCGGATGTACCGGACGGGCGACCGGGTGCGCTGGCGCGGCGGGAACCTGGAGTTCCTGGGCCGCGCGGACGACCAGGTGAAGATCCGCGGGCACCGGGTCGAGCCGGGCGAGGTGGCGAGCGTGCTGCTGCGCCACCCGGACGTCGGGCAGGCCGCGGTGATCGCCCGGCCGGACCAGCGGGGCGGGCTGCGGCTGGTGGCCTACGTCGTGGGTGCGGCGGACGGGCTGCGCGACCACGTGCGCCGCGCACCTGCCGGAGTACCTCGTGCCGTCCGCGGTGGTCACTGTGGACGGTCAGCTTCCGTTGACGCCGCAACGGAAAGCTCGACGTGCGCGCGCTGCCGGAGCCGGACTGGGCCGCGCTCACCGGCGACGCCGCACCGGGCACGGCCGCCGAGGCGTGCGCTCGCGGCCGCGTTCGCCGACGTGCTCGGCCTGCCGTCGGTGGGCGTGCACGACAGCTTCTTCGAGCTGGGCGGCGACAGCATCGTCGCGATCCAGCTGGTGACCCGGGCCCGCGCGGCCGGGCTGGCGATCACGCCGCGCGACGTGTTCCGGCACCGCACGGTCGCCGCGCTGGCCGCCACGGCGGAGCGGCTCGCCGCCCCCGCCCTCCGGCACGAAGACGGGATCGGGTCCGTCCCGGCCACGCCGATCATCGGCTGGCTGCGCGACCTCGGCGCGCCGGCCGACGCCTTCCACCAGTCGCTGCTGGTATCGGTGCCCGACGTCGAGGCCGGCCGGCTCGCCGGCGCGCTGCAGCGCCTCGTGGACCACCACGGCCTGCTGCGCGCCCGCCTCACTCCCGAGTGGACACTCGAGGTGCCGCCGCCCGGTCCCGTCGACGTGCTCGAACGGGTCGGCCCGGGCGCGGACGCCGGACTGCAGGGCAAGCTCGCCGCGGCCCGGCTCGCCCCGGCCGAGGGCCGGATGCTGTGCGCGGTGTGGTTCCCCGACGAGCGGCGGCTGCTGCTCGTCGCGCACCACCTCGTCGTGGACGGCGTGTCCTGGCGGATCCTGGCCGAGGACCTCGCGGCACTCCTGGCCGGCGAGCAGCTCCCGCCGGTGCCGACGTCGTTCCGCACCTGGGCCACCGGTCTGCGCGACGGTGGACCGGTCGGCCGAGCGGGCGTTCTGGCAGGCGCAGCTCGCCGCACCGGTCCGTCCACTCGGGACACGGCCGCTGGGTCCGGCCGACACCGCGGCCACGGCCCGGACGCACACCGTGACGCTGCCGCCCGAGGTGACCGCGCCGCTGCTCACCACGGTGCCGGCCGCGTACCACGGGTCGGTCAACGACGTCCTGCTCACCGCGCTGGCCATGGCGGTCACCCGGTGGCGGGGCGGCGACGAGGTGCTGGTCGAGCTGGAGGGCCACGGCCGCGAGGAGCAGCTCGTGCGAGGGGTCGACCTGTCCCGCACGGTCGGCTGGTTCACCAGCACCTTTCCCGGTCCGGCTGTGCCCCGGTTCCGGTGACCCCGGCACGGCGCTGAAGCGGGTCAAGGAGCAGCTGCGCGCGGTGCCGGACAACGGGATCGGGTTCGGGCTGCTCCGCGACCGGCCGGCCGGACCGGCGCCGGAGCTGCTGTTCAACTACCTCGGCCGGTTCGACGCCGACGCCACGCTGGGCGGCGGCGCCGACCCCGCGATGCCGCTGGGTCACGCGCTGGCGGTCGACGCGCTGGTCCGGGACGGCGCGCTCACGGCCACGCTCACCTGGGCTCCCGGTGCGCTCGACGAGCCCGCGGTGACGCGGTTCGCCGACCTGTGGCGCGCCGCCCTCACCGAACTGTCCCGTGTGGACGGTGGCGGCCACACGCCGTCGGACTTCCCCCTGGTGGCGCTGGACCAGGCGCAGGTGGACGCGCTGGAGCCGGACGTGACCGACGTGCTGCCCGCGTCGCCGCTGCAGGCGGGCTTCTACTTCCACGCGCAGACCGACGACGTGTACGTGGTGCAGCAGACGGTCGAGCTGCGCGGCGAGGTCGACGCCGCCGCGCTGCGCCGCTCCGCGCAGACCGTGCTGGACCGGCACGCCCCGCTGCGCGCCTCGTTCCGGCAGCTGCCCGACGGCCGGATCGTCCAGGTGATCGCGGACGGCGTTCCTGTGCCGTGGCGCGTCGCGACCGGCGACGTGGCGGCGGTCGAGGCCAGTGAGCGCGCGGCTGGGTTCGACCTGGCACGACCGCCGATGTTGCGGGTCGCGCTGTCCGTGCGGCAGACTTCGTAGTGCTGACGCTGCACCACATCGCGACCGACGGCTGGTCCGCGCCGCTGCTGGTGCGCGAGCTGCTCGCGCACTACGCACCGGACGGCGAGCCGCCCCGCCGGCCTCCGGTGCCGCCGTACCGCGGCTACCACGAGTGGCTCGCCACCCGCGACCACGACGCCGCCCGCACCGCCTGGCAGGCCGCGCTGTCCGGTGTGGACGAACCCACCCTGTTGCCGGGCACCCGTCCGGCGAACGGGTCGTGCCCGGAGTCGCTGACCGTCGAGGTCCCCGCCGGGCCGCTGACCGCCCGGGCCCGCGCGCACGGCCTGACGCTGAACACGATGGTGCAGGGCGCGTGGGGGCTGCTGCTGGGCCGGCTGACCGGCCGCGAGGACGTGGTGTTCGGCACCACCGTGTCCGGTCGTGCGTCCGAAGTGGACGGTGTGGAGTCGATGGTCGGGCTGTTCGCCAACACGCTGCCGGTGCGGATGCGCTGGCGTGCCGGCCAGTCCGCCGCCGAGGCGCTGGCCGCGTTGCAGGCCGGGCAGTCGGAGCTGACCGCCACCACCACGTCGGGCTGGCCGAGCTGCAGCGCCTGGCCGGGCCTGCCGCAGCTGTTCGACACGCTGCTGGTGTTCGAGAACTACCCGCTCGACGTGCGGCTGACCGACCCGGCCGGCACGGTCGAGGTCGCCGGCGTGTCGGCGTACGGGACGGGCCACTACCCGCTGGCGGTGATCGTGGTGCCCGGCGAGCGGCTGACGATCCACCTGGAGTACGACGCCGCCCGCCTGTCCCGCGAGGCGGTCGCCCGGATCGGCGAGGGCCTGACCCACCTGCTGGCCGCGCTGGCCGCGGACCCGGCCCGCCCGGTGGCCCGGCTCGACCTCACGGCCCCGCTGCCCGCGCTGACCGGCCCGGACCTCGACGTCCCGGCGGCGACGGTGGCCGACCTGGTCGACGCCCAGGCCGCCCGCACCCCGGACGCGGTCGCGGTGATCGGCGACGAGCCGCTGACCTACCGCGAGCTGGCCGACGTGGTCCGCGCGCGGTGGCGGACCGGGTGAGCGGCGTGGTGGCGGTGGAGATCCCGCGCTCGGTCGAGCTGGTCGTGGCGCTGCTGGGCGTGCTGCGCGCGGGTGCGGTCTACGTGCCCGATCGACCCCGGAGCTACGCCGCGCCGACGACGCGCGCGCGACCGTTCGACTGCGGGCGCCGACGACCGGGCGCCGAGCCGACCATCGCTGACCGACCCGCGGACATCGTCACGCCGACCCCGGCGCACCGCGACTCCGCCAGGCGCACGTACAAGCCGCCGAGGCGAGCCGGGCACCTCGACCTCGCGGGCCACCCCGGCCACCCGGCCTACCTGATCTACACCTCCGGCTCCACCGGCCGGCCCAAGGGCGTGGTGGTGCCGCACCGGGCGCTCGTCAACCAGCTCACCTGGCTGCACCACGAGTTCCCGCTCGACCGCCGGCCGACCGGGTGCTGCACCAGATCTCCGCCGGCTTCGACCCGTCGCTGCTGGAGATCCTCTGGCCGCTGACCACCGGCGCCGCCGTCGTGCTCGCCGGGCCGGACGGCCACCGCGACCCCGCCGGCTGGCCGCCACGATCCGCGAGCACGGGGTCACCACCCTGCTCACCGTCGCCTCGCATGCTGCCCGCCCTGCGCGAGGCCGGGCTCGACGGGCTGCGCGTGCTCAGCGGCGGCGACGCGCTGTCCGGCGAGGTCGCCGACCGCTGGGCCGGCCCGCTGTACAACGTCTACGGGCCGACCGAGACGGCCGTGCAGGTCGCCTGGTGGCGGCACGACGGCACCACCGCCGACGGCACCGTCCCCATCGGACGGCCGGTCGCCAACACCCGCCTGTACGTGCTCGACCGCTACCTGCGCCCGGCGCGACGAGGGCGAGCTGTACGTCGCCGGCGCGCAGCTGGCCATCGGCTACCACGACCGGCCGGCCTCGACCGCGGACCGGTTCGTCGCCGACCCGTTCGGCGCGCCGGGCGACCGCGGATGTACCGCACCGGCGACCTCGTGCGCCGGCTCGACGACGGCGCCCTGGTCTACCTGGGCCGCGCCGACCAGCAGGTGAAGGTGCGCGGCAACCGGGTCGAGCTGGGCGAGATCGAGGCGCGCCTCGCCGCGCAGCCGGGCGTCACCGCGGCCGCCGCGGCCGTGCACGGCACCCGCCTGGTCGGCTACGTCACGCCGTCCACAGTGGACACGGAGGCGGTCGGCGACGCGCTGGCCCGTGCGCTGCCGGTGGCGCCCGGACGTCGTGGTCGCGCTGGCGGAGCTGCCGCGCACCCCGAGCGGCAAGCTCGACCGCGCCGCGCTGCCCGCGCCCGAGGCCCGGCGCGAGCGACCGGGTCCGCGCGACGAGCGCGAACGGGCCCTGTGCGACATCTTCGCCGCCGTCCTCGGGCTCGACCGGGTCGGCGCGGACGAGGACTTCTTCACCCTCGGCGGCGACAGCATCCTGTCGATCACGGTGTCCGGCCGCGCCCGCCAGGCGGGGCATCGACGTCAGCCCGCAAGGACGTGTTCACCGCACCGCACCCCGGCCGCGCTCGCCGCCCTCGCCGCACCCGCGCCACAGACACCGGCGCGGACAACGGCGGACAGCGACGGCGTCGGCGACGTGCCGCTGCTCCCGGTCGTGCACCAGCTGCGCGAGCGCGGCGGCCCGATCGACCGCTTCACCCTGTCGATGCTCGTGCAGACCCCCGCCGGACGCCACGCTCGAGCGGCTCACCGCGGCGCTGCAGGCGGTGCTCGACCGGCACGACGGCCTGCGCCAGAAGCTCACGAAGATCGGCGTCCTCTGGTCACTCGAGGCGCTGCCCGAGCGGCACCGCCGAGGTGCACCGGGTCGACGTCACCGGCGCGGCCGACCTGCGCGCCGCGATCGCCGCGGAGTCCGCCGCGGGCCGCCTCGCGCCCGAGGACGGCCGGATGCTGCGGTTCGTGTGGTTCGACGCGGGCGAGCGCGCCCGGCCGGCTGCTGATCGTCGCCCACCACCTCGTCGTCGACGGGGTGTCCTGGCGGATCCTGTTCGACCGACCTGGCCGCCGCGTGGCGGGGCCGAGCCGCTCGACCCGGTGCCCACGTCGCTGCGCCGCTTCGCCCGCTCGGTCGCCGAGCAGGCGCAGGCCCCGCACCGGCTCGCCGAGCTGACCCACTGGACCGAGACGCTCGCCCCGGGCGCGGACCTCGTCCCCGGCGCCCGGCCGGGCACGGTCGGCGAGCTGCGCACCCACGTCGCCGAACTGTCCACAGCGGACACCGAACCGCTGCTGCGGGGCGACGTGCACGGAGGTGCTGCTCGCCGCCCTGCGCATCGCGGTCACCCGCTGGCGCGGCGACGGCGACCTGCTCGTCGACGTCGAGCGGCACGGCCGCGAGGGCGAGCTCGACCTGTCCCGCACGGTCGGCTGGCTCACCAGCGTCCAGCCGGTCCGCCTGCCGGCCACCGCGACCACACCCGAGGCGGTCGCGCGAGCGCTTGCGGCCGCGCCGGACCACGGCATCGGGTACGGCATGCTGCGCCACCTCAACGCGCAGGCCGCGCCGCTGCTCGCGCAGCTGCCCCCGGCGCAGGTGCTGTTCAACTACTTCGGCCGCTTCCCCGCCGCCCGCCACGAGGACTGGGCGCCCGCCCCCGAGGCCGACGCGCTCGACCTGCTGCCCGATCCCGGGATGGGCACCTCGCACGTGCTGGCCCTCGACACGATGTGCGCGCAGACCCCGGACGGGCCGCGGCTGCGGGCCACCTGGACGTGGACGGGCCTCGACGAGGCGGACGTGCGCGCGATCGCCGACGCGTGGCTCGCCGCGCTGCGCGAGCTGGCCGGCGCACACGACCGGCTGCTCGACCACCTGCGAACGCTCGCCGGACAGCCGGTCGAGGACGTCTGGCCGCTGTCCCCCCTGCAGGAGGGCCTGTTCTTCCACGCCGGCTACGACACCGCCGGGCTGGACGTCTACACCGCGCAGAGCGCGATGGACTTCGCCGAGCGGCTCGACCTCGACCGGCTCGCGGGCCGCGTGCGCGACGCTGCTCGCCCGCAACCCCAGCCTGCGCGCGGGGTTCACCAGCGACGGCGTGCCCGAGCCGGTCCAGTTCGTCGCCGCCGCGCCGGAGCTGCCCATCGAGGTGGTCGACCTCGCCGCCGTGCCGGACGCGCCCGCGCGGGCCCGCGAGCTGATGGACGCCGACCGCGCCCGGCGGTTCGACCTCGCCGACCCGCCGCTGTGCCGGATGCTCGTGATCCACTTCGCCGGACGGCACCGACCGGCTCGTCACCAGCCACCACCTGATCCTGTGGGACGGCTGGTCGCAGGGCCGCTTCCTCGACCAGCTGCTCGCCCTCTACGAGCGGGCCGGCGACGACCGCGACCTGCCCACCCCCGGGCGCCTACCGCGACTACCTGACCTGGCTGTCCACACAGGACACGAGCGGCCGCGGTGGCCGCCTGGCGGAGCGCGCTCGCCGGGCTGGCCGAGCCCACGCTGGTCGGCCGCGCGGAGCCGGCCATGCGGCCGGTGATCCCCCGCCGGCAGCTCGCCGAGGTGGACCCCGGGCCGCTGCGGGCCGCCGCGCGCGACGCGGGGGTCACGCTCAACGCGCTGCTCAACGCGGCGTGGGCGCTGGTGCTCGCCGGGCACGACCGGCCGCGGCGACGTCGTGTTCGGCACCACCGTCGCCGGCCGGCCGACCGAGGTGCCGAACGTGGAGAGCGCGATCGGCCTGTTCCTCAACACGGTTCCCGGTCCGGGTCGCGCTCGATCCACACGAGACGGTCGCCGGGCTGCTGGCGCGCCTCCAGGACCAGCGGACCGCGCTGATGCCGCACGAGTACCTCGGGCTCGGCGAGCTGCAGCAGGCCGCCGGCCACGCGCCGCTGTTCGACACGCTGTTCGTGCTGCAGAACTTCGTCGACGCCGACGCGTTCGCCGCGCTCGGCGACCGGTACGGCATCACCGACGCGAGCGGCGTGGACGCCACGCACTACCCGCTGACCCTCGTCGTCACGCCCGGCCCGACGCTGCGGGTGAAGCTCGAGTACCGGCCGGACGTGGTCGACGACGCCACCGCCGCCGACCTACCTGACCCGGTTCACCACGCTGCTCGACCGGCTCGCCACCGACCCCGGCGCGCTCGTCGGCCGCCTGGACCTGCTGCTGCCCGGCGAGGACACCGAACCGGACGGCAACCGGCACCCGGTGCCGGAGGAGACGATCGCCGACCTCCTTGCCGCGCAGGCACGCCGCACGCCCGGCGAGACCGCGCTGGTGTTCGGCGACACGACGCTGACCTACGCCGAGCTGGACGCGCGGATCAACCGGCTGGCCCGGCTGCTGCTCGCCCGCGGCGCCGCGCCGGAGACCGTGGTCGCGCTCGCGCTGCCGCGGTCGATCGAGATGGTCGTCGCGCTGTTCGCCGTGCTGCGCACCGGCGCCGCCTACCTGCCGCTGGACCTCGACCACCCGGTGGACCGGCTGCGCCTGATGATCGACGACACCGCACCGGTGTGCCTGCTGTCGACGTCCACAGTGGATCCCGCGCTGTCCGCGGCCGCGGTGCGGCTGGACGACCCGGCGGTCCTGGCCGAGCTGCACGCGGCGGCGGACGGGCCGATCGGCCGGACGTTCTCGCTCGACCACCCGGCGTACGTGATCTACACGTCCGGCTCGACCGGCAAGCCCAAGGGCGTGGTCACCCCGTACCGCGGGCTGACCAACATGCAGCTCAACCACCGCGCGGAGATCTTCGGCCCCACGGTCGCGGCCGCGGGGCGGCGGTTGCGGATCGCGCACACGGTGTCGTTCGCGTTCGACATGTCGTGGGAGGAGCTGCTCTGGCTCGTCGAGGGCCACGAGGTGCACGTGTGCGACGAGGCAGCTGCGCCGCGACGCGGAGGCGCTCGTCGCGTACTGCGAGCGCGCACCGCATCGACGTGGTGAACGTGACGCCGACCTACGCGCAGCTGCTGTTCGAGGAGGGCCTGCTCGACGGTCACGTGCCGCCGCTGGTGCTGCTCGGCGGCGAGGCGGTGCCCGACGCGGTGTGGCGCCGGCTGCGCGACACGCGACGGCACGTTCGGCTACAACCTCTACGGCCCGACCGAGTACACGATCAACACGCTCGGCGCGTCCACAGTGGACTCCGCGACGCCGACGGTCGGCCGGCCCATCTGGAACACCCGCGGCCACGTGCTCGACACCCGGCTGCGGCCGGTGCCGCCCGGCGCGCCCGGGTGAGCTGTACATCGCCGGGATCGGGCTGGCCCGCGGCTACCACGACCGGCCCGGGCTGACCGCCGAGCGGTTCGTCGCCGACCCGTTCGGCGCGCCCGGCGAGCGCATGTACCGCACCGGCGACCTCGTGCGCCGCCGCGAGGACGGGAACCTCGACTTCCTCGGCCGCACCGACGACCAGGTGAAGATCCGCGGCTACCGGGTCGAGCTGGGCGAGATCGAGTCCGTGCTCGCCGCGCACCCGGCCGTCACGCAGGCGGCGGTCGTCGCGGCCGGCGGACCGGCCTCGTCGCCTACGTCGTCGGCGACGCCGACGTGCGCGCCGTACCTGAAGCAGCGGCTGCCGGACTACATGGTGCCCGGCCGCGATCGTGGCGGTGGACCGCGCTGCCGCTGACCGTGAACGGCAAGCTCGACGTCGCGCGCCCTGCCCGCGCCGGACTCACCGCGACCGGCCGCGAGCCGGCCACGCCGACCGAGGAGGTCCTGTGTGGACTGTTCGCGGAGGTGCTCGGGGTGTCGCGGGTCGGCGCGGACGACGGGTTCTTCGAGCTCGGCGGCCACTCGCTGCTCGCCACCCGGCTGATCAGCCGCGCCCGCACCGCGCTCGACGTCGACCTGGCCATCCGCGACCTGTTCGAGGCGCCGACCGTCGCCGAGCTGGCCGCCCGGGTCGACGCCGCCGGCGCCGCCGGCCCGGCCGCCGCTGGTGCCCGTCGGACCGGCCCGGACGAGATCCCGCTTTCCCCTGCGCAGCAACGGCTCTGGGTGATCCAGCAGCTCGAGGGCCGCGTCGGCGGCCTACAACTTCCCGCTCGTGTTCCGGCTGCGCGGCCGGCTCGACCTGGCCGCGTGGGAAGCGGCACTCGCGCGACGTGCTGGCCCGGCACGAGGCGCTGCGCACGGTGTTCACCGAGCGCGACGGCGTGCCGTACCAGCGGATCGTGCCCGACGCCCGGCCGGTCGTCGAGGTCGTCGAGCTACACCGAGGACACGGTGGCCGGACGCCGTGGCGCGGCCGTTCGACCTGGCCGCCGAGCTGCCGCTGCGGGTGACCGTCGCCCGCGCGGCCGAGGACGACCACGTGGTCGTCGTGCTGCTGCACCACATCACCACCGACGAGTGGTCCGACCGCCCGTTCCTGCGCGACCTCGCCGCCGCCTACGCCGCGCGGATTCGCGGCCGCGGCGCCGGACCTGCGCGCCGCTGCCGGTGCAGTACGCGGACTACACGCTGTGGCAGCGCGAGCTGCTCGGCGACCCGGCCGACCCGGACGGCGTGGCCGACACGCAGCTGGCCTACTGGCAGCGCACGCTCGACGGCGCGCCGCAGGAGCTGGAGCTGGCCACCGACCGGCCGCGGCCCGGCGCGACCGACGTTCCGCGGCGCCGAGGAGCTGCGTGACGCTGCCCGACGAGGTCGCCGCCGGGCTGCGGGCGCTGAGCGCGAGACCGGCGCGAGCATGTTCATGCTGCTGCACGCGGCGGTCGCGGCGCTGCTGCACCGGCTGGGCGCGGGGCCGGACATCCCGCTCGGCGCGCCGATCGCCGGCCGGGCCGACGGCGCGCTCGACGAGCTGGTCGGGTTCTTCGTGAACACGCTGGTGCTGCGCACCTCCGTGTCGGCGGCGCGCGTCGTTCGCCGAGCTGGTCGCGGCGGTGAAGGAGGCCGACCTGGCCGCGTTCTCGCACGCGGACGTGCCGTTCGAGGCGGTCGTCGAGCGGCTCAACCCGGCCCGCGTCCGCGGCGCGCAACCCGCTGTTCCAGGTGATGGTCGGCTACCACAACGTCGCGCGACGAGCGGCTCGAGCTGCCCGGGCTGACCGCCGAGCCGGTGCCGCCGCCGAGCCGCACGGCGAAGTTCGACCTCGTGTTCAGCTTCGCCGAGCACGCCGCGGACCGGCCGGATCGACTGCCGGCTGGAGTACGCCACCGACCTGTTCGACGCGCGCGACCGCGGCCCGGCTCGGCGACCGGCTGCGCACGCTGCTCGCCGCGGTGGCCGCCGACCCGGCGCGCCCGGCTGTCCGATGTGGACCTGCGGACGGACGGCCGAGCGGCACGAGGTGGTCGAGGGCTTCAACGCCACCGACCGCGACGTGCCCGAGCTGACCATGCCGGAGCTGTTCGCCCGCTGCGTGGCGGCGAAGCCGGACGCCGACGCGGTGCGTCGACGGCGCCACGACGCTCACCTACGCGGAGCTCGACGACCGCGCCAACCGCATCGCGAACCTGCTGCGCGCGCACGGTGTCGGCGCCGGAGGACGTGGTGGGCCTCGCGATGCCGCGCTCGCGCCGACCTCGTCGCCGCCGTGCTGGCGATCGTCAAGCTCGGCGCCGCGTACCTGCCGCTGGACCTGTCCCACCCGGCCGACCGGATCGCCTACCTGCTCGACGACGCGGGCGCGCCGGCTCGTGCTGACCACCGAGACCGGCGACCGGCAAGGTGCCCGACACCGGCGCGGCCCGCCTGCGTGCTCGACGCGCCGGACGTCCGGCCTCGACGACCCGAGCGCCGCCGGAAAGCGGACCGATCGGTTTGGACTCGGCGGCGTACGTGATCTACACGTCCGGGTCGACCGGGCGGCCCAAGGGCGTGGTCGTGCCGCACGACGGCATCGCGTCGCTGGCCGCGACCGCGATCGACCGGATGCGGCTGCGCGCCGGACAGCCGGGTGCTGCAGTACGCGTCGGTCGGCTTCGACGTGGCGGTGTTCGAGCTGACGATGGCGCTGTGCGTCGGCGGCACGCTCGTGCTGGCGCCGGAGGAGGTGCGCACCGCGGGCCGCGAGCTGACGCGAGTTCCTGCACCGCGAGCGGGTGACGCACCTGATCCTGCCGCCGTCGCTGGTGGCCGCGCTGCCGGAGGACGCGCGCGCTGCCGGCCGGCGCGACGATCCTGGTGGGCACCGAGACCGTGCCGCCGGACCTGATCGGCCGCTGGGCCGGGCGGCTGAACGTGCTCGCCGCGTACGGCCTGACCGAGGCGACGGTGAACTCCACGCTGTGGCAGGCGGATCCGGCGTGGACCGGGCCGGTGCCGATCGGCGTGCCGGACCCGAACACCCGGGTGTACGTGCTGGACGAGCGGCTGCGCGCCGGTGCCGCCGGGCGTCGCCGGCGAGCTGTACGTCGCCGGGCGCGGGCTGGCCCGCGGCTACCTCGGGCGCCCCGGGCTGACCGCCGAGCGGTTCGTGGCGTGCCCGTTCGGCCGCCGGGGCACGCATGTACCGCACCGGCGACCGGGCGCGGTGGCGGCGCGACGGCGTGCTGGACTTCCTGGGCCGGGCCGACGACCAGGTGAAGGTGCGCGGGTTCCGCATCGAGCCGGGCGAGATCGAGGCGACGCTGGCGCGGCACCCGTCGGTGCGCCAGGCCGCCGTGGTGGCCGACCGGTCCGCCTCGCTCACCCGGCTGGTCGGCTACGTGACGCCGGCCGCGCGGGTGGTGGACCCGGTGGAGCTGCGCGCGCACCTGGCGGGCCACCTGCCCGAGCACATGGTGCCCGCGACGCTGGTGGCCGCTGGACGGCCCGCTTCCGTTGACCCCCAACGGAAAGCTGGACCGGCGCGCGCTGCCGGCCGTGGACTGGTCGGCGCTGGCCGGCGACGACCGGCCGGCCACGCCCGGCGCAGCGGCGGCTGGCCCGGGTGTTCGCCGAGCGTGCTCGGCCTGCCGTCGGTGGGCGTGCACGACGACTTCTTCGCCCTCGGCGGCCACTCGATGGCCGCGATGCGGCTGTGCGGCCGGGTCCGTGCGGACCTTCGGCGCGGACCTGACGATCCGGGACGTCTTCGACGCGCCCACGGTCGCCACGCTGGCCGACCGGCTCGGCGACACCGCGGCCGCCCGCCCGGTCCTCGCCCGCCGCACGCACCGCGGCCGGTGACCGCGCCGGTGCAGCGCAACCACGCGCGGCGGCACCGACCAGGCGTTCGCCATCCGGTGGTCCGATGTGGACACCGACGCGCGCTGGACGCGGCGGTCGCCGACGTCGTGGCCCGGCACGAGCCGCTCGGCGACCCGGCGCTGTTCCGGCCCGCTGGGACAGCGGCACGCTGCGGCTGACGATGAGCTACCGCGCGGTCGACGAGTGGTCGGTGGTGCCGCTGCTGCGCGACCTGAACGTGGCCTACGAGGCCCGCCGCGCCGGGCCACGCTCCCGAGTGGACGGAGCTGCCGGTCACCTACTCGGACTACGCCGCCTGGGCGAACGAGGTCCTCGACGCGGACGGCGAGCGGCAGCGCGCGTACTGGCGCGACCGGCTGGCCGGCCTGCCCGTCCTGTCGCTCCCGGCCGACCGGCCCGGCCCGGCCGGCGACGCCGCCGACTTCACGGGCTTCGCGCTCGACGCCGGCCTGCACCGGCGGATCGGCGAGCTGGCCCGAGCGAGCCGGCACGAGCATGTTCATGGTCCTGCAGGCCGCGCTCGCCCGGCTGCTCACCGACCGCGGCGCCGGGACCGACCTGCCGATCGGCACGCTCGTGGCCGGCCGGACCGAGCCGGAGCTGCACGACCTGGTCGGCTGCTTGTTCAACACGGTCGTGCTGCGCACCGACACCTCGGGCGAGCCCGCGTTCGCCGACCTGCTGGCGCGGATCCGGGAGTCCAACCTGGACGACCTGGACCACCCGGACGTCCCGCTCGCCGACCTGCTCGTGACCGCCAGGTGGCCGGCCGCAGGTCATGCTCGTCCACCACGAGCAGGCCGAGCTGCACGACGGGATCACCGCGATCCCCGCCGGCACAACGGCTTCCGACCTCACGCTCGCGTACTACGAACCACCGGACGGCGGGCCGGTGGCCTGCTACCTGCACTACCGCACGGACCTGTTCGACCGCGCCACGGTCGAGTCGCTGGGCCGCGAGCTCGTGGCCATCCTGGAGTCGGAGGTATGAGATGACCAACCCGTTCGAGGACCCGGACGGCACCTTCCACGTGCTCGTCAACGACGAGGAGCAGCACTCGCTGTGGCCCTCGTTCGCCGAGATCCCCGCCGGCTGGCGATCCGTGCTCGGCCCGGCTCCGCGCGAGGAGTGCCTCGCTCACGTGGAGGCGACCTGGACCGACCTGCGGCCCAGGTCGCTCCGCGAGCGGATGGCGAGCTCCTAGGCGGGGTGCGAGGTCAGGTAGCCGCCCATGGCTGCGGAAGTACTCCGTCGCCGGCAGCTCCGTGCCGTCGTCGAGCGCGGACGCGGCGGACGAGCAGGCCGTGGTTGCGGCCGCGGCGGGCGTCCGCGCCGGCGACGATCACCACGCCGTCGCCCTCCTTGATGAAGATCCGCCCCGGCGTGCCGCCGTACCGGCCCGCCGACACCGCCGCCGAGACGACCCGCAGGCGGGTGGCACCGTGGTAGCAGAAGGCGTTCGGGTACGGGTCGGACTGCGCGCGCACCAGCCGCTCCAGGTCCGCGGCCGGCCAGCCGAAGTCGATCCGGCTGTCCTCGATGGACCGCTTGTGGAAGAAGCTCGCCCGCGCCCGGGTCCTGCGCCACGAAGTCCCGCTTGCCGGCGGCGATCGCCGCCAGCGCGTCGACCACGATCGGGCCGATCAGGTCGACCGTGCGGTGGAACAGGTCCGTCGCGGTGTCGGCCGGGCCGACCGGGACCGCGCGCTGCAGCACGATGTCGCCCGCGTCGAGCGTCTCGTTCATCAGGTGCGCGGTCACCCCGACCTCCGGCTCCCCGTTGATCAGCGCCCAGATCACCGGCGCGAACCCGGCGTAGGCCGGCAGCAGCGAGTCGTGCACGTTCAGCGTGCCGTGCCGGGGCAGGTCGTAGATGTGCGGCGGGATCCAGGTCCGCCAGTTGTTCGCCACGATGATGTCCGGGTCGGCGTCCTTGACCGCGGCCACCACGTCCTCGTCCGGCCGGTTGCGCACCACGACCGGAATCCCGTTGGCCTGCGCCAGTTCCGCCACCGAGTCGCTCCAGATCGACTCGTACGCGTGGTCGCTCGCCGGGTGCGTGACCGCGAGGACGACCTCGTGCTCGGAAGCCAGCAACGCCTCGAGCGTGCGGTAGCCCCAAGTCTGGTACCCGAAAACGACAACGCGCATGAAACTCTCCCATCATCCGACATATTCTAGGTTAGGCTAACCTAAATTCGCTCGGTCGAGGGAAGGATGCGCATGCCAGCGAACCCGGTGTACGACGTGATCGGAGTCGGCTTCGGACCGTCGAACCTGGCCCTGGCGATCGCGATGACGGAGGACGACGAGCCGGTGAGCGGGCTGTTCCTCGAGCGGCAGCCGCACTTCGGCTGGCACCGCGGGATGCTCATCGACGACGCCACCATGCAGGTGTCGTTCCTCAAGGACCTCGTCACGCATGCGGAACCCGACCAGCGAGTTCAGCTTTCTGTCCTATTTGCACAGTGCGGACCGGCTGGTGGACTTCATCAACCAGAAGTCGCTGTTCCCGCTGCGGGTGGAGTTCCACGACTACCTGGAGTGGGCGGCGGCCCGGCTCGAGCACACCGTGCGCTACGGCCACGAGGTGATCGCGGTCGAGCCGGTGACCGAGGACGGCGTCGTCGTCGGCTTCGACGTGACCGCCCGGCACGGCGCGCGACGACCACGACCTTCCGCGCCCGCAACCTCGTGTTCGGCATGGGCCTCGAGCCGCACCTGCCCGACGGCGCCACGCTGTCCGAGCGGGTCTGGCACAACAAGGACCTGCTCGCCCGGGTCGAGCGGCTCGACGAGGCGCCGCGCCGGTTCGCGGTCGTCGGCGCCGGGCAGAGCGCCGCCGAGGTCACGAAGTTCCTGCACGACCGGTTCCCGCGCGCCGAGGTGTGCGGGGTGTTCTCCCGCTACGGCTACAGCCCGTCGGACGACTCGCCGTTCGCGAACCGGGTGTTCGACCCCGACGCGGTGGACGACTTCTACGCCGCGCCGGAGCACGTCAAGGAGATGATCCTCGACTACCACGCCAACACGAACTACTCGGTCGTCGACACCGACCTGATCGAGGAGCTGTACCGGCGCACGTACCAGGAGAAGGTGCTCGGCACGCCCCGGCTGCGGCTGTTCAACGTCTCCCGGGTGGCCGAGGCGGTCGAGACCGGCGACGGCGTGCGCGCGACGGTCGAGTCGCTGACCACGCACGAGAAGACCGTGCTGGACTGCGACGTCATCGTCTACGCCACCGGCTACCGGCCCGCGGACCCGCTGCGGCTGCTGGGCGCCCTCGGCGCGCTGTGCCGGCGCGACGAGCAGGGCCGGCCGGTCGTCGCCCGCGACTACCGCGTGACCACCGACGACGAGCTGCGCGCCGGGCTGTACCTGCAGGGCGGCACCGAGCACACGCACGGGATCTCGTCCTCGCTGCTGTCCACGACCGCCGTGCGCGCCGGGCCAGATCCTGGCGTCGATCACCACGCGGCGGGACGCGCCGCTCGCGCTGTACCGGCTGGCGCGCATGACGGTCCAGCCGTACGCACTGTTCCGCGCGGCCGTCGTGCGGACCAGCCAGATCACCCCGCACCTGCGGCGGATCACGTTCGGCGGGCCGGACCTCGCCGGCACCGTCAGCGCCGGGCTCGACCAGCGGATCAAGCTGTTCTTCCCGCAGCCCGGCCAGGACGAGCCGGTCGTGCCCGAGGGCGAGAACTGGTACCCCGAGTTCCGCGCGCTGCCCGACGACGTGCGCCCGGCCATGCGCACGTACACGATCCGCGAGTTCCGCCCGGTCGCACTGGAACTGGACGTCGACATCGTGCTGCACGGCGACATCGGGCCCGGCTCGGTCTGGGCGGCCCGCGCCGAAGCGGGCGACCAGGTGGCGATCCTCGCGCCGGACGCGCGGCACACGCCGATCGTCGGCTACGAGTTCACGCCGCCGGCGGGCACGGCGTGGACGCTGGTCGCCGGCGACGAGACCGCGCTGCCGGCGATCACCGCGATCGTCGAGTCGCTGCCGGCCGGCACGCGGACGCTGGTGTTCGTCGAGGTCGACTCGCTCGCCGAGGTCACGCCGATGTCCTCGGCCGCCGACGTCTCGCTGACCTGGCTGTCCCGGGCGGGCCGGCCCGCGGTCGGCGGCGGCCTGCTGCGCGAGGCGATCGCGCGCACGACGTTCCCCGACGGCGCGCCGTACGCGTGGCTCGCCGGGGAGTCCAGCGCGGTCACCGACCTGCGCAGGCACCTGGTGAACGAGCGCGGGATCGACAAGGAGCTCGTCTACTTCTCGGGTTACTGGCTGCTGGGGAGCGCGATCGAGTAAGCATGGGGGCGTGTACGACTACGCGACCCAGTACTCGAGCCTGCGCTTCGCCGACCTCGGCGACGGGATCCTCGAGGTAGCCATGTCCGCGCCCGGCCGGCTCAACGCCGTCGGCCACGAGGGGCACCGCGAGCTAGCCGACGTGTGGCAGACGATCGACAAGGACCCCGACGTGCGGGTGGCGATCATCCGCGGCGAGGACGGCGTGTTCTCCTCCGGCGGGGACCTCGACCTGATCACCGACATGTCGGAGGACTTCGCCGTGCGCATCCGCGTGCTGCGCGAGGCCCGCGACCTGGTCTACAACGTGATCAACTGCGCCAAGCCGATCGTGTCCGCGATGGAGGGTCCGGCGGTCGGCGCCGGTCTCGTGGCGGGCCTGCTCGCGGACGTGTCGATCGCCGCGCGGGACGCCCGGATCATCGACGGGCACACCAAGCTCGGCGTGGCCGCCGGCGACCACGCGGCGATCGTCTGGCCGCTGCTGTGCGGCATGGCGAAGGCCAAGTACCACCTGCTGACCTGCGAGCCGCTGTCCGGCGAGGAGGCGGAGCGGATCGGGCTGGTGTCGCTGTGCGTCGACCAGGCCGAGCTGCACGAGACGGCCCTGAAGGTGGCCCGGCGGCTCGCGTCCGGCTCGCAGTCGGCGATCCGGTTCACGAAGTACGCGCTGAACAACTGGCTGCGCCAGGCCGGCCCGATCTTCGACGCGTCGCTGGGGCTGGAGTTCCTCGGCTTCGACGGCCCGGACGTCACCGAGGGCGTGGCGGCCATCCGCGGCAAGCGCCGGCCCGACTTCTCCGGCCCGGCGTCGGAGTAGTCACGCTTCTCGCACCGCGGTCACAGATATGAGTCTTGCGATCAGATGTAGTACACCTGCTATCGTTTGACGGACACATTCGATGGGAGGTGGGGACCGTGGCCGTGGTGGAGGAGGCGGATGCGCCGGCGCGCGGGGTGCGCCAGGCGGAGGAGGACGTCGTACTCGAGGTCGATGACCTGCGGATGCGGTATGGCTCGACGGATGTCCTGACCGGGGTGAACTTCGTGGCCCGCCCCGGTGAGGTGGTGGCGCTGCTGGGGCCGAACGGGGCCGGCAAGACGACCACGATCGAGATCCTCGAGGGGTTCCGGATGCGCTCGGCCGGCGAGGTCGCCGTGCTGGGCGTGGATCCGGCGCACGGGGACGAGAACTGGCGGGCGCGGCTCGGGGTGGTGCTGCAGTCCTGGCGCGACCACGGGCGCTGGCGGGTGCGCGAGCTGCTCGAACACCTGGGGCTGTACTACGCGCCGTACTCGACGGACGCGATCCGGCGGCCGTGGGACGCCGACGAGCTGGTCGACGCCGTCGGGCTCACCGCCGCACGCGCACAAGAAGATCAACA
The DNA here is from genome assembly GCA_963841395.1 of uncultured Actinomycetota bacterium. Classification (GTDB taxonomy): domain Bacteria; phylum Actinomycetota; class Actinomycetes; order Mycobacteriales; family Pseudonocardiaceae; genus Actinophytocola. The sequence continues at coordinate 156,431 of CAWJCX010000049.1, read as the reverse complement.
AGCTGTCCGGCGGCCAGCGCCGCCGGCTGGACGTCGCGATCGGCATCGTGGGGCGCCCGGAGCTGCTGTTCCTGGACGAGCCGACCGCGGGCTTCGACCCCGAGGCACGGCGGGAGTTCCACGACCTGGTGCACCGGCTGGCCGACGACGAGACGACGATCCTGCTCACCACGCACGACCTGGACGAGGCGGAGAAGCTCGCCGACCGGATCCTGATCCTGGCCGGCGGCACGATCATCGCGGACGGGTCGGCGGACGAGCTGGCCCGGCGGATGTCCACCGAGGCCGAGGTCAAGTGGACGGTCGACGGGCAGCGCTACGTGCACTCCACGCTGGACGCGACGGGCTTCGTGCGGGAGCTGTTCCGCAAGCACGACACGGCGGTCGCCGACCTCGAGGTCCGCCGGGCCAGCCTCGAGGACGTCTACATGGCGATGGTCCAGGAGTTCGAGTCGGGCCGCGCGGACGCGGCGGTCCGCGAGTTCGAGGAGGTGGCCCGTTGAGCCCCAGATGGCCGCCGCTCGAGCCGGCGCGATCCGCGGCCGGATCGAGCTGCGGCAGACGTTCACCAACCCGCAGGACCTGTGGAACTACCTGTTCCCCACGCTGACCTTCCTGGTCGTGCTGTTCTTCATGAAGGGCGCCGCGGTGCCCGGCACGAACTTCAACCTCGGCGCTCGCACCCTGCCCAGCATGCTCGGCATGAACGTGGCGTTCGCCGGCCTGGTGACGCTGATGATGGGGCTGGCACTCGAGCGCGAGGACGGCACGCTGCTGCGGGCGAAGGCGATCCCGAACGGGATGCTCGGCTACCTGGTCGGCAAGCTCGTGCTGATCTCCGGCTGGATGCTGACGAGCATGGCGATCATCCTGGTGCCGAGCTCGTTCATGCTCGACGGTCTCGCGCTGACCAGCGTCACCGCATGGCTCACGCTGCTGTGGGTGATGGTGCTCGGCCTGCTGGCCACGCTCCCGCTCGGCGCGATCTTCGGGTCGCTGTTCTCCAACCCGCGCAACGCGGGCGTGATCATGATGCCGGTGATGGGGCTGGTCGCGATCTCGGGCATCTTCTACCCGATCTCGGGCTTCCCGGTGTGGCTGCAGGACATCGCGCAGGTGTTCCCGATCTACTGGCTCGGCCTGGGGATGCGCTCGGCGCTGCTGCCGAACGACCTCGCGGCGGTGGAGATCGGCGAGTCGTGGCGGCACCTGGAGATGATCGGCGTGCTGGGTGCCTGGGCGATCGCCGGGCTGATCGTGGCGCCCATCATCCTGCGCAGGATGGCCCGCCGGGAGTCGGGATCGAGCGTGGCGCAACGGCGCGAGAAGGCGATGCAGCGGACTGACATGAGCGAGACGATCTACAACCGGATCGCCGTCCTGCGGGTCGAGCGAGGGGTCTCGCGGCGGCAGCTGGCGGACGCGCTCGGCGTGCACTACCAGACGATCGGGTACCTGGAGCGCGGCGAGTACAGCCCGTCGTTGTACCTCGCGCTGCGCATCGCCGAGTACTTCGAGGTGGCGGTCGAGGTGGTCTTCTCCACCTCGCCGTTCCCCCGAATCGGTGATTCAGAGCAGTCGGCTTGACATTGGGGCTGGCCTTTTGTGTCGGTCCCGTCCCCATAATGGCTGGTATGGCGGAGAGCAGCGTGGCTACCGAGACCGTGCCCGAGACCGTGCCAGTGCCGACGACACCGTGGAATCCGGCACCGTTGCATTCGGCAGCGTGCCGACCGAGCTGGGCGACGTGCTCGCGGCGGTCACCGCCGACGGGCTGGTCGCCACCGCGTTCACCGACTCGCCGCACATCCGCGCGGCGATCGCGGCCCGGCTGCGGTTGGTCGATGCCGACGACCCGGCGCGCGCCGGCCGGGGTGCTCGGGCAGTTACGGGACTACTTCCGCGGCACCCGGCGGGCGTTCGACGTCGCGGTCGACTGGCAGCTGATGTCGAAGGCGCAGCGCCGGGTGCTGGGCACGCTGTACGAGACCGTGCCGTACGGCAAGGTCGTCACCTACGGCGAGCTGGCCGCCCGCAGCGGTTCGGGGATCCCGCCGCGCGGCATCGGGTCGATCATGGGCAGCAACCCGATTCCGATCGTGGTGCCGTGCCACCGGGTCGTCGCCGGGGACGGGCTCGGCGGGTTCAGCGGCGGCACGGGCGTGGAGTCCAAGCGCCGGCTGCTGACGCTCGAGGGCTACCTGCCGCCGGGTCTCTGGTAGCGCGCGTTGATGCGATACTTATTCGTGACGGCGTGGCACGAATATGGGGAGCATCCATGGCTGTTTCCCGGCCGGTGGTCAGCCGGCGGCGGGAGGTCGGTGGCGGCAGCGCGCGTTCGCTGCTGACGACCGTGCTCGGCGAGTTCGTGCTGCCGTACGCCAAGCCGGTGTGGACGGCGACGCTGGTCGACGTGCTGGCGCTGTTCGGCGTCGAGGAGAAGGCCGCGCGCCAGGCGCTGGCCCGGACCGCCGCCGAGGGCTGGCTGAGCTCGGACCGCGTCGGCCGGCGGGTGCGCTGGAGCCTGACCCGCCCGGGCCGGCGGCTGCTGGCCGAGGGCGCGGAGCGGATCTACGGCTTCGGCAGCGGCGAGCGCCGGTGGGACGGCCGGTGGCTGGTGCTGCTCGTGTCGGTGCCGGAGACCATGCGCGACCTGCGGCACAAGCTGCGCACCCGGCTCAGCTGGGCGGGCTTCGGCTCCCCGACGGCGGGCGTGTGGATCACCCCGCACCCGGGTGCGGAGGCCGACGCGAAGCTGATCCTGGACGAGCTGGACCTGTCCGGCCAGGCGATGTCGTTCCTGGCGAACTACGGCGCGCTGGGTCAGGAGCGCGACATGGTGGCGAGCGCGTGGAACCTCACCGAGGTGGCCGAGCGCTACGACGCGTTCATCGCCGAGTTCGCCGGCCTGTCGCCCGGACACGCCGGACGCCGTGCTGCGCGCGCAGACCCTGCTGGTGCACGAGTGGCGCCGCTTCCCGTTCCTGGACCCGCAGCTCCCGGGCGACCTGCTCCCGCCGAAGTGGAGCGGCACCACGGCAACGGCCTTGTTCAACGACAAGCACGTCCGCTGGCGCACCCCGGCCCAGCAACGCTGGACCGAGCTGGCCAGCCAGTAGCCGGCCCGGCCCCGCGTCGTCAGGCAGCGTCGTCATTCAGGTCGGTGGCGGCTTGCACCTCCTGTCGGTCGGATTCGCCGACGTCCTCGGTGGACAGCTCGTCGGGATCGGTGGCGTCGCGGGTGGCCAGGTGGGCGAGCTTCGCCTCGTGGCGGGCGGTGAGGCCGTGCCGGCGGCGCGCCTCGAAGGCCGCGCGGTCGGCGGCCATCGTGGCTCGGCGGTGGCGCAGCAGGTCGAGCCGGCGGCGCACGGCGGGCGAGGGCTCGCTCACGGCGCCCCCGCCGCCCGGTCAGCAGTTGGGCTGGTCGACCGCCCATAACCAGGTGCCGTCGGGCTGGCGGTGCGCGATCTCGACCGTCGCGCCGCCGCGCACCAGGCGGGTCGACGTGAAGGCCAGGTCGCCGCTGATCATGGCCGGCCGCGGGGCGCCGGGCTCGAAGCGCGGCGCGTCGGCGACCAGGTCCTCGTAGACCGCGCGGATCTCGGCGTGGCCAGCTGGCGAAGCCGCCGCTGGCGAACGCCGAGCACGGCCTCCGGCTCGTACAGCGCGACCAGGCCGTCCACGTCCCCCGAGTTGACGCGCTCGACGAACAACCGCCCCAGGTCGGTCGGGGGTGGTGGCGGGCTGGTGTCGGGTCAGGTTCGGCATGCGGCGCACTGTGCCACGGGGGTACGACAAGATCGGCCCGGCGACGCCGGCGGCCCTAGGCTCGACGCCATGCGCCACCTATTCGCGGCAGCGCTCCTGCTCACGGCCACCGCGTGCGCGAGCGACCCGGAGCCCGCACCCGACGAGCACGGCTGGCAGCCGAAGGCCGCGGCGCCGTCGGCGCGGACCGAGGTCGCCGCGGGCGTGCTCGACGAGCGCATCTGGGTCGTCGGCGGGCTGACCGACGCCGGCGCCTCGGCCGAGGTCGCCGTCTACGATCCCGCCGCCGACCGCTGGGCCGGCGGGCCGGCCATCCCCGAGCCACGCCACCACACCGCCGCCGCCGGGGACGGCGAGCGGCTCTGGGTCGTCGGCGGCTACACGAACGACCGCGCGCCCACCGACACCGTCTGGACCCTCGAGAAGGACGCCTGGACCCCGGGCCCCGCCCTGCCCGAACCGCGCGCGGCCGGCGCGCTGGCCTGGGACGGCGAGCGGCTGGTCTACGCGGGCGGCGTCGGGCCGGGCGGGCTCGCCGGCGACGTCTTCGTCGCTCGCAGGACAACGAGTGGCAGCGCATCGGCGGGCTCAGCACGCCCCGCGAGCACCTGGCCGCCGCGTCCGACGGCGACGGCACCACCTGGTTCCTCGCCGGGCGCACCGGCGGGCTCGAGACCAACCTCGCCGAGGTCGACGTCGTGACCGGCACCGACGTCCACAAGGCAGGCGAGGTGCCCACCCCGCGCGGCGGCGTTGCCGGCTTCCACGCGCCCGGCCGCGGCGGCTGCGTGGCCGGCGGCGAGGGCACGCGCGGCACGTTCGACCAGGTCGAGTGCGTCGACGAGGACGGCACCGTGTCGAGCCTGCCGCGGCTGGCCCACCGCCGCCACGGGTTCGGCACGGCGGTCGTGGACGGTGTCGCGTACACGCTGCTCGGCGGGCCGACGCCGGGACTGTCGGTCACCGACGTGGTCGAGGCGCTCCCGCTGTAATTCGATGGACGGCCGCGAACCGGTGTGGTTGGGTCTGCGCCACGCCCTCGAGCGGAAGGAGGTGAGAGCGATGTTCGCCCATTCGATCATGCGCTCCCACCCCGCGGCTCGGGCGTTCGCGCGGGGCTGAGGAAGCGCGCGAACAAAGGAAGTCACGATGACCGATCTGGTCGTGCGCCCGCTCGTCGCGGGCGAGGAGGAGCTTTTCCTGTCCCTGACCGAACCCGCGCTGGTCGGCGTCCAGTCGATCGGGCGCGACTACCGCGAGCTGGTCGACGTTGCACCAGTACCGTCCCGAGTGGACATGGGTGGCGCTGCGCGACGAGCGGGTGGTGGCCCGCGCCGCGTGGTGGGGCGGGCCGGACGACGCCGAGCCGCTCGCGCTGGACTGGCTGGACTTCGAGGACGGCGAGTCCGCCGCGGCCGTCGACATCCTGCGGCGCGCCGGGTTCACCGCGGAGTACTGCCTGCTCCTGCCGCCGCGCTGGCGGGACGACCCGGCGGTGCGCAAGGCGGGCGAGGCGCGCATCGAGGTCGCCGAGCGGGCCGGCATGCGGGCGTTCGTCGAGCGGCTGCGCTACACGTGGACGCCGGCCGCCGGGCTGCCCGACCGGCCGGGCCGGCTGCGGTTCGAGCCGGAGCCGGACGACGACGTGCTCGTCGACGTGCTGACGCCGGATCGCGCACGGGTCGCTGGACGCGCACGACCAGCAGGCCATCGCCCGCGGCGGGCCGGCGGAGTCGGCGCGCGTACCAGATGGAGTTCCTGCGCTGGATGCCGTCGCCGCGCGAGTGGCTGCGGCTGGCGTACACAGTGGACGGTGAGCTCGCCGGGCTCACCATTCCCGGCCGCAACCCCGCGGGTCCGACGATCGGCCTCGTCGCCGTGCTGCCCGAGCAGCGCGGCCGCGGCTACGCCTACGACCTGCTGGTCGAGGCCACGCACCTGCTCGTCGCCGAGGGCGCGGAGCGGATCACGGCCGAGACGGACACGACGAACACCCCGATGGCGGCGACGTTCGCGCGCGCCGGCTACCCGATCACGCAGGAAAGGGTCTATCTCACGTGACCGACGCCCTCGCCGCCGCGCGGTACTCGCGGCTGCAGTGGAACACCCCGCTCGCCGACGACCACGCCGAGCTGCTGCTCGACCGGCTGGAGCCCGGCGGGCGCGTCGTCGACCTCGGCTGCGGCTGGGGTGAGCTGCTGCTGCGCGCGGTGGCGCGTGGCGGCAGCGGGATCGGGGTGGACACCGATGTCGCCGCGCTGGACCGCGGGCGGCGAGCGGCGGCGGAACGGGGGCTGGCGGCCGAGTTCGTCGAGCAGCCGGCCGGGGACTGGCGCGGGACGGCGGATCGCGCGCTGTGCGTCGGCTCGTCGCACGCGCTGGGCGGCACCCGCGCGATGCTCACCCGGCTGGCCGAGATCGTGCCCCGCGGCCGGGTCCTGGTCGGCGACGGCTGCTGGCCCTCCCCGCCGACCCCGGCCGCCCACGCCATCTTCGGCGACGACGTCCTGCCGCTCGCCGAGCTGGCGACGGCGTGCGCGGACGCCGGGTGGCAGGTGCTGCACCTCGACGTCGCGGACGAGCGCGAGTGGGACGCCTTCGAGTCGGGGCACCGGGCAGGCCAGCGGGAATGGCTGCTGGCCAACCCGGACGACCCCCGGGCGGCGGAGGTCCGGGAGCGACACGTCGAACGGGAGCGCGAGTACCTGACGGCGTACCGGGGCGTGCTGGGTTTCGCGTACCTCGTGCTGGCCCGCTGAGCCGCGGCTCCGGCCCCGATCACCAGCCCAGGCGAACTTCTTGACCCGTCGTGCTCCGAGAGCTCGATGAACTTCAAGCGCGACGGTAGGACCCAGGATCTGCGTGAGGCCGCGCGGCGAGCAAATCGGTCGTGTTCGAAGAGAATCCGTTCCAACGGCGATGTCCGGGAGGGCGGATCACCAAGATCGAGTGCTGCATGTCGCCACCAGCGACATCAACCTTCAAACCAAACTGGCAGCGGTCCCGTTCGGCGCGTCTTGATCGCTACGGGTTCGTACGCAACGGGTCCGATTTCAAGTAACCGAGCAGGAATGCCAGAACGGTGGCCGTTGCACCGGTAAGCGCCGTCAACGCTGCGTCCGGAAAAACATCCTTCCAAAAGGTGAAGCTGGCGACGATCCAAAATATTGAGCGCCAACGCACCGCCAAGTGCCGCAAATCCAACTTTTGGCGAGATCGAATCAACTGGTTCGGACATGACATATCTCCAGTCATCTGGAAATCATGGTCGACATCATTCAGAAAGTAGGAAATATTCTACAGCTGCCGGAGATCGGCAGGTCGCTCCAATTTTTGATCGCCGCCATGGTCTGCGTAGTTACGCGCGTCACCCAAACGTTATTTCAGGCCAAGCGGGATGGTGCAGATGACGTCACATCGTAATAGGAACCCGTAAGTATTTCGGCCGCGCTACAGTCGTAGGCAAAGTTCCGGTATGCGCGCAGCAGGTTGTGCATGGGCTCAGATTCCCAGGCCGGGGAATAGCTTCGCGGCGTTGCCGCCCAGTACGCCGCGGAGCACCTCCGCCGGCAGGCCCAGGTCGGCCAGGGCGCGGGCGTTGCGGGCCACGCCGGGGATGCCCGGCCAGTCGGTGCCGAACACCATCTTCGTGGCCAGGCGGGCGAAGTCGTGGCGGGCGTAGTACGTCGGGCAGCTTCTGCGGGGGCAGGCCGGCGACGTCCAGCCACACGTTCGGCTTGGCCAGCGCCAGGAACGCCGCCACGTCGTACCACCAGCCGCGGCCGCCGTGGGCGAAGATCACGTCCAGCGACGGGAAGTCCTCCACGACGTCCACCAGCAGCGCCGGGTCGCCGAAGCGGGCCCGCGCGCCGGGGAACGTCGACGATCCCGTGTGGACGATCACCGGCACGCCGCGGTCCGCGCACACCTGGTACGCCGCGTACAGCTCGCGTGTCGGCCGGGGAGAACGCGCCGTGCACCGGGTGGAGCTTCAGCGCCACGGCACCCATCGACAGCTGACGCTCCACTTCGGACGCCAGCGGGTGGTGCAGGTGCGGGTTCACGTTGGCCACCAGGCGGAACCGCACCGGGTTGTGTTCCACCAGCGGCAGGTTGTCCTCGATCGGCTGGATGCCGGTGGCCCGCGGGCTGTACTCGCAGAACAGCAGCGCCCGGTCCACGCCCTCGGACTCGAACAGCTCGTCCAGCGCGGCCGGTACCGGGTCGCCCGACGGCGGAGTACGCCGAGCGCCAGTCGTAGCGCCCGGCGAACTCCACCGCCCACTCCCGCCACGCCGGCTTCAGCGTGGACAGCCGCGGCGCGTGCACGTGCGCGTCGACCAGCGGCATGCCGTCCAGCATCAGGTGAGCACCGCCGGCGGGTCGACGGCGGCCACCGGCCGCACGATCAGCTCGTCCGCGACCAGCTCGCGCAGCACGTTGCGGCGGATCTTGCCGGTCGCGGTCTTCGGCAGCTCGGTCAGGCCGACCACGGCACGCGGCCGCTTGTACGCCGCGAGCCCGTCGCGGCACCACTGGACCAGCGCCGCCGGGTCGAGCGTGCGCCCGGCCACCGGGACCACGCAGGCGATCGGCTTGTCCAGCCCGTCGGCGTCCCGGCCGGCCACGACCGCGACCTCCGCGACGTCCGGGTGCTCGAGCAGCCGCTCCTCCACCTCCGCCGGCGACACCCAGATGCCGCCCGCCTTCAGCATGTCGTTGGACCGGCCGAGGCAGGTGTAGGTGCCGTCCTCGTTGCGCACGTACGTGTCCCCGGTCCGCAGCCACTCGCCCTGGAACACCGCGCGCGTCGTCTCCGTGCGGCACCAGTACCCGGTGGCCACCGACGGGCCCGACAGGAACAGGTCACCGGGCCCGCCCGGCGCGTCGATCGGCATCGCCGTGCTCGTCGCGGATCTCCACGCGGTAGCCGCCGACCGGCGTGCCCGACGAGCCCGGGTGGACCTGGCCGGGCCGGTTGGACAGGAAGATGTGCAGCGCCTCCGTCGAGCCGAGCCCGTCGAGGATCTCCACCCCGAACCGCTCGCGGAACCGGTTGAACAGCACCGGCGGCAGCGGCTCGCCGGCCGAGACCGCCTGGCGCACCGAGGCGAAGCTGTCGTCGGGCACGTCGGAGTTGCAGCAGCGCCGAGTAGAACGTCGGCACGCCGAAGAACAGCGTCGGCCGCTGCGCGCGCGGCGAGCGCGGCCATCGCCTGCGGCGTCGGGCGGGCGCGCTCGAGCACGGTCGTCGCGCCGGCGGCGAGCGGGAAGAACGCCGAGTTTCCCAGCCCGTAGGCGAAGAACAGCTTCGGCACCGACAGGCACCGGTCGCCGGCGTCGATGCCGAGCACGCCCGTGCCGTACAGCTCGGCGACGTCGCGGACGCTGCCGTGCCGGTGCATCGCGCCCTTCGGCTTGCCGGTGGTGCCCGAGGTGTACAGCCACAGCGCGGGCGAGTCCGGCCATGTCGCGTACGGCGCCGCCGGCGACCCCGCGGTCGCGCAGCGTCGCTCCACTGCATGCCGTCGAGGTCGGCCGGGCCGTCGAGCACCACGTGCTCGACCTCGGACGCGGTGGCGAGCGCGATCGCGCGCCGCGTCGGCGAACTCCACCGACACGCACAGCACCCGGGCCCGCGAGTCGGCGAGCACGGTGGCCAGCTCGCCGCCGGTGACCATTGTGGACACCGGGACCGGCACCGCGCCGAGGTACATGGCGCCGAGGATGCCGGTCAGCAGCTCCACGCCGTCGGCCATGCAGAGCATGATCCGCTCCTCGGGCCGCACCCCGATGGCGCGCAAGCCCGCGGCGACCCGGCGGGTCTCGTCGGCGAGCTCGGCGTAGGTGAGGGTGACCGGGCCCGCAGACGACGGCGGGACGGTCGCCGTGGCCGTCCCGGCCAGGTGCCGGTCGAGCAGGTACTCGGTCGCGTTGAAGAGAGTCATCGCCGACTCCTCAGGGGAGGTACACGTACTCGTAGTCGAACGGTTTGCCGTTGATGCCGTTGCGGGGCGGCGCGACCCAGCTGGCGATCTTGCCGCGTTCGTAGACAGGGTGCATCAGCGAGCGCACGAACGCCAGGTCCTCGCTCGGTCGGCAGCCACTTGTGCCGGGCGGCCGGCCAGGTCGCCTCGTCGACGATCGTGCCGTCCGGGGTGACGTGGAAGCCCGCGCTGACCCCGACCGACCGGTTGAACCCCGGGTGCGGCAGCGCGAACCGGAAGTCGATCTCGGCGCTCTCCAGGATGCGGTTCCACCGCTTGATCCCGGTCTCGCAGTCGGCGATGTACTCGCCGCGCAGGTCGAGGTTGAGCGCCAGCAGCGCGGACAGCTCCTCCTGGCTCCAGGTTCCGTCGGCGTTCGGCCGGTCGAGGAACACGCCGTCCTCGGTGAGCAGGTGGTCGTCCTTGCGGCGGGTCTCCTGCCACCGTCCCTTGAGCCCGGCGGTGAAGTAGTTGGCCGCGTTGGTCGACGTCTCGCTGCCGAACAGGTCGAGCGAGACCGTGTAGTGGAAGTTGATGTACTTCTGGATGATGTCGAGCGGGATCCCGCCGCGCGGCCCGATGTCGAGCGTGTCGTGCTCGCGGATCAGCGCGGCGCTGCGCTCCACCACGCGGTCGACACCGGTGGTGCCGACGAACATGTGGTGCGCCTCCTCCTTGAGCATGAACTCGCACGTGCGCGACAGCGGGTCGAACGCGGACTCCTTCAGCGTGCCGAGCTGGTACTTGCCGTCCCGGTCGGTGAAGTAGGTGAACATGAAGAACGCCAGCCAGTCGGCGGTCTCCTCGTTGAACGCGCCGAGGATGCGCGGCGAGTCCGGGCTGCCGGAGTTGCGCAGCAGCAGGCCTTCCGCCTCCTCGCGGCCCTCCTTGCCGAAGTACGCGTGCAGCAGGTACACCATCGCCCAGAGGTGCCGGCCCTCCTCCACGTTGACCTGGAACAGGTTGCGCAGGTCGTAGAGCGACGGAGCGGTCAGCCCCAGCAGCTTCTGCTGCTCGACCGACGCGGGCTCGGTGTCGCCCTGGATGACGATCAGCCGCTGCAGGTCCGCGCGGTACTCGCCGGGCACCTGCTGCCACGCCGGCTCGCCCATGTGCTCGCCGAACGCGATCGTGCGGTCCGGGTCGCGCTCGGCGAGGAAGATGCCCCAGCGGTAGTCCGGCACGTTCACGTGGTCGAAGTGCGCCCAGCCCTCGCGGCCGACGCTGATCGCGGTGCGCAGGTAGACGCCCTGGGTCTCCAGGGTCGGGCCCATCTCGCCCCACCAGTTCATGAACTTCGGCTGCCAGCCCTCCAGCGCGCGCTGCAGCCGGCGGTCGGAGGCGAGGTCGACGTTGTTGGGGATCTTGTCCTCGTAGTTGATCGACGTGGTCACACCCGCCTCCTGTCGAAGACCGCCTTCTGGCCGGTGCCGTAGCGGCGCAGCGCGCCGTCCTCGCCGGATGCGTTGGGGCGGTTGAAGATCCAGTTCTGCCAGGCGGTGAGCCGGCCGAAGATCTTGGTCTCGATGGTCTCCGGGCCGACGAAGCGGTGGTTGGCCTCCATGCCCGTGCACGCGTCCGGGCACAGCGCCGCGCGGCCCTCGACGACGATGCGGATCTCGTCGTCCCAGTCGATGTCGTCGAGCGCGTCGGTGACCAGGCCCAGCTCCTTGGCCTCGGCCGGGCGCGAGCGCGGTGCCGAGCTCCTTGCGCAGGGTGTCCACATGCGACCGGTCGCCCCAGAAGCGGGACTCGAGCCGGGAGATGCCGTTGCCCATCGGGTAGCGGCCGAAGTTGGCCTCGGTCAGCACGACGGTCGCCCGCCGCGCCGGCCTCCTGGTCGTCGAGCACGTACTGCCGGTCGCAGGCGAACGCCAGCTCGGCCAGCATGCCGGCGAAGCAGGAGCCCGGCTCGATCAGCGCGATGAGGCTGCGGCTGGTGACGTCGAGCCGCTTCAGCGTGCGCTTGTAGTAGTGGACGATCTCGTCGGCGAGCCAGTGGTCCGTGGCCAGCAGCCGTTCGTAGGCGAGGACGACGTCGGGATCGCCCTCGGTGCGGATCAGCCAGGTGCCGAGCTCGGGTTCGTTGGTGCGCAGCCGCAGGATCAGGTCGTCGAGCTCGCGGGTCATGGCGAGCGGCCAGAACTCCGCGCTCTCCTCGAACTCCCCCGCCTGCTCGGGAACCTTCACCGTGATGGCGACCGTGCCCGCGTCGTGGTCGAGGTCGGCGGTCACCCAGCGGTCGCGCTCCAGCGGGGTCAGCTCGATGCCCCGCGCGCCGGCCGGCCTGGTGGAGCGCGCGGCCAGCTCCTTCGCGCGCTCGCGGACCGTCTCGTCGAACCGGCGCGGCGGCGCCAGCTCGTCGACCAGCCGCCACTCGACCGCGGTGCGGCCCTTGACGCCGTCCGGCCGGGTGGCGAAGACGTCGGCGAGGTCCTTGCGGGTGCCGCGCTTGTCGACGACGCGGGTCAGCCCGCCGGTGCCGGGCAGCACGCCGAGCAGCGGCACCTCGGGCAGCGCGACGGTGGAGGAGTTGTCGTCGACGAGGACGATGTGGTCGCAGGCCAGGGCGAGCTCGTAGCCGCCGCCCGCGCAGGACCCGTTGACGGCGGCGAGGTAGGTCTGCCCGTTCGCGGTGGCGTCCTCCATGCCGTTGCGGGTCTCATTGGTGAACTTGCAGAAGTTGACCTTCCACTCGTGCGCCGAGCGCCGCGAGCATCCGGATGTTCGCGCCGGCGCAGAAGACCTTGTCCTTGGCGCTGGTGAGGACGACCGTGCGGACCTCGGGGTGCTCGAACCGCAGCCGCTGGGTGGCGTCGTAGAGCTCGATGTCGACGCCGAGGTCGTAGGAGTTGAGCTTCAGCTCGTAGCCGGGGACGAGCCCGCCCTGCTCGTCGACGTCGAGCTCGAGCCAGGCGATCTCGTCCTCGACCCGCAGCCGCCAGTGCCGGTAGCTGTCCGGATGCGCGTCGAAGGACACCATCGGACCCTCCTCGTGGTGGGAGCCTCCCATCCTCTACAACTCTCCCGGCGTTCGTCAAGGTTGTGTAGAAGATCGGTCCGTTAGGGTTCCCGCATGAGCCGATCGGGGAGGCGGGCCGCGGTGTGGCTGGCCGCGCTGCTGACCACGACCGGGACGCTGCACTTCGCCAGGCCGAAGCCGTTCGACGCGATCGTGCCGCGCGCCCTGCCCGGGACGGCGCGGTTCTGGACCTACGCGTCCGGCGTCGTCGAACTGGGGCTCGCCGGGCTGCTGGCCGTGCCGCGGACCCGGCGGGTGGGTGGGGCGCTCGCCGCCGCGTTCTTCGTGGCCGTGTTCCCCGGCAACGTGACGGCCGTGCGGGTGCTGTGGGCGAACCCGGTGCTGCGGGCCGCCGCGATCGCCCGGCTGCCGCTGCAGGTTCCGCTGGTCACGCAGGCCCTCGCGGCGCGGGACGGGTGATCGGGAGCAATCGGCGCTGCTCGTTCGTTGAACGGATTCCGGGTCATTTCGGATAGGGAGGGCACCGTCGTGCCTGTGTTCGTGCTCCTGCTGGTCATGATGCTGGCCGAGATCGCGGTGATCGTCGCCGTCGGCAAGGCCATCGGCGTGCTGGTGACGGTGCTGCTGCTGGTCGCGGTGTCCATGGTCGGGGTGGCGATGCTGCGCCGGCAGGGCACCCGCACGCTCACCGCGTTCGCCGACGCGCTGCGCAACCGCCGCGACCCGCAGCCGGAGATGGTCGACGGCATGCTGATCGGGGTCGCCGCGGCGCTCGTGCTGTTCCCCGGGTTCGTCTCCGACGTGCTCGCGCTGCTCCTGCTGTTCCCGCCGACCAGGGCCGTCGTGCGCCGCCGGGTGCTGCGCCGCGCCGGGCAGCGGCGGCAGGCCCGCCCGCAGGTCTTCGTGGTCGACTCCGAGGTGGTCGAGCCCGAGGAGCGGCGGCCCGATCGTGATCGAGTCCGTCCGCGAGGACCGGCACTAGGCCGACACCGGGCGCCACCTGGCGCGGCACGCCTCGGCGTAGGCGACCGGGGTCATGCCGATCTCGCGGGTGAAGTCGCGGATGAAGTGGGACTGGTCGAAGTAGCCGAGGTCGGCGGCCACCTCCGCCCAGCTCGTGTCCGTCCCCTCGGCCAGCCGGGCGGCCGCCTCGTGCAGCCGGTAGCGGCGCAGCACCCACTTCGGGCTCACCCCGACGTACCGCTGGAACAACCGCTGCAGCGTCCGCGGCCGGATGCCGAACCGCGCCGACACCTCCTCGACCCGCGTCACCGAGCGGTCGTGCAGCAGCGCGTGCACGATCCGCCCGACCGCCGCCACCTCCGGGTCCGGCGCCGGCCAGTGCGCGCGCAGGTGCCGCTCGGCCACCGCGACCAGCGCGGCGAGGTCCGGCGCCGCGGCGAGGTCGGCGGCGAGCGCGTCCGCCGCCGGACCCCACAGCGTGGCCAGCGGCACGGTCTGGTCGGTCAGCTCCGACACCGGGCGCCCGAGGAACGGCCGGAACGCGCCGGGCCGGAACTTCACGCCGAACACCCGCCCGCGGCCGGAGTAGGAGTAGGTGAACCGCTCGCTGCCCACCCCGGCGATCGCGACCATGCCGCGGTCGTGCACGAGGTTCACGCACGGGTGCGGCAGCAGCGTGACCGACGCGTGCCGCCCCGCCGGCAGGTCCCAGGTCACCAGCCAGTGCCGCTCGACCAGCCCGGCCAGGTCCGCCGACGCGGGCGCCCGGTCCAGCCGGAAGTCCACGCCGCGCACGCCGAGCAGCCCGTACTCGGTGGTCGTGGGCTGTGGCGTTCGGCCCAGGCGGCCGTCGGTCATGGCTCAAGGATGACGCACATGACCGACAGACCGGCCGGGCGTCTAGGACTTCGGCCTCGGGAACGCGACCTGGCTGCGCAGGCCGGCCCGGCCGACCGCCCGCACGCCGAAGAACACGTTGTCCTTCGACATGTCGATGCTCGTCGACGTCACGTCGCCGACCCGGATGGCGTGTGTCCACTCCGGAGCGGTCGTCTCCCGCCACACCACCTCGTAGCCGGCGAGGTCGGGCTCGGGTCCCCGGTCCCAGCTCGAGGTCGGTGTTGTTGGTGAGCGCCGCGGTGAGGATGCGGACGTTCTTCGGCGTGCCCGGCGCGTTCGCGAGCGACCACAGGGTCGCCGCGTTGACCTTGCACACCCTGGACATGAACGCGAAGTCGCAGAACTCGATCAGGTCGCCGAACTGCACGCCGTTCTCCACCCGGACGTCCTGGTGCTGGTGGGCGTAGTTCTCGTTCGGCTCGGTGAACCGGGCCGCCGGGTAGCCCTGCGTCGAGGAAGCTGATGTGGTCGCCGCCGCGCAGGTAGCGGTCGCGCCGGTAGATCACCCGCACGTTCATGCCGGTCGCGTCGTTGTCGGCCACGTCGCGCACGAAGCGGCCCAGCTGCCGGGCCGGCGAGTCGTTCTCGCCGCCCACCGCGCGGCGGATGTTGCCCTCCGCCGGCGTCTCCTCGGTCGGCACGCCCTCGGTGAACAGCCGGATCGTGCGCGGGTCGCGGGTGCCGTCGTCGGCGGTGCTGGAGCCGACGATGTCGTTGGTGAACATGCCCTGCACGTCCGCGCCGGCCGCCTTGAGCACCTGCGCCAGGTGGGCGGAGCCGTACAGGCCCTGCTCCTCGCCGGCCACCGGGGCGAAGACGAGCGTCGCCGCCGAGCCGTGCTTCGCCAGCACGCGCGCGGCCTCCATCACGACCGCCACACCCGAGGCGTCGTCGTTGGCGCCGGGTGCGTCGGACGTGGCGTTCAGGACGTCGGTGACCCGCGAGTCGTAGTGGCCGGTGATCACGTACACGCGGTTCGGCGTCACCGAGCCGCGCAGGGTCGCGACCACGTTGGTGATCTTCGTGGGCACCGGGATCCGGCTCCCGTCCGGCTCCTGGATGTAGGACTGCAGCTCGACGGTCATCCGGCCGCCGGAGTCCGCCGCGTACTTCGACATCTCGGCGAACATCCAGTCCCGCGCGGCGCCGATCCCACGCGCCGGGTCGTCCTGTACGGACAGTGTGTGCCGGGTGCCGAACGACACCAGCTTGCGCACCGTCGCCTCGATCCGCCGCTGGTCGACCTCGCGCAGGATGCGCTCGAGCTCCTTGCTCGGCTTCTGGGCCAGCGGCGGCCGGTCGTCGTGATCGTGACCGCGGTCCGCGCCCGCCACGCCCGGGACGGCCGCGAATGACACACCGCCGGCCGCCACGGAGGCGGCCAAGAACGTTCGCCGTGATGACCTGGATTGCTCGGGAATCTCTGTCATGGCCTACTGCATACACCGGCCCGGCGGCGGGGTAAAGACCTCGCGCGCATTGGTTGAATCCAGAACTTCTCCAGAAAACCCCGCTGGGTCAGGCGGGTGTCCCGTCCTCGCCGAGCAGCTCGCGCGTGGGGGCGTGCCGGACCTCGCCGGCGTGGGTGACGCAGGCGCCGGCGACGATCTCGTCGTCGAAGTTCGGGGTGAACTCGCCCTCGGAGTGCATGAGCAGCAACAGGTTCACCACGTTCGTGCCGTACAGCTGGCTCGCCTGCGCGGGCAGCTGGCTCGGCACGTTGTGCCCGCCCCAGACCGTCGCGCCGCCGATCATGATCTCCTCGCCCGGCCGCGCGCCCTCGACGTTGCCGCCGGACTCGGCCGCCAGGTCGACGACCACCGAGCCGGGCTTCATCGCCGGCCACCATCTGCTCGGTGACCAGCATCGGCGCGGTCCGGCCCGGCACGGCGGCCGTCGTGATCAGCACGTCGGCCTCGGCCACGTGCGGCGCGAGCAGCTCGCGCTGCATCGCCGAGCGGTCCTCGGTCATCTCCCGCGCGTACCCGCCCGCGCCCTCCAGCGTCGGCAGCTCCAGCTCGATGAACTCGGCACCGAGGCTGCGCACCTCCTCCGCGGACGCCGCCCGCACGTCGTAGGCACGCACCCGCGCGCCGAGCCGGCGGGCGGTCGCGATCGCCTGCAGCCCGGCCACGCCCGCGCCGAGCACCAGCACCTTGGCCGGCGGGATCGTGCCCGACGAGGTCATCGACAGCGGCAAGAACCGCGGCAGCCGCTCGGCGGCGACCAGCGCGGCCCGGTACCCGGCGACGAACGCCTGCGAGGACAGCGCGTCCATCGACTGCGCGCGCGAGATGCGCGGCACGAGCTCCATCGCGAGCGCGGTGAGCCCGGCGTCGCGCAGCGCGCGGACGAGGTCCAGCTCCTGCGCGGTCGGCAGGAACGAGATCGTGATCCCACCCGGCGCGAGGCGGCGGGCCTGCGACGGCGCGAGCGGCTGGACCGACAGCGCCGCCCCGGCGCCGTCGAGCGCGTCGGCGGCCACCGTGGCGCCCGCGGCGACGTAGTCCTCGTCGGTGAAGCCCGCGCCCTTGCCGGCACCCGGCTCGACCACGACTTCCTGCTCGACTTCGGTCAGGCGGGACACCAGCGCGGGGACCAGCGCGACCCGGCGCTCACCAGGCCTTGTCTCGCCGACGATGGCGATCTTCACAGCCTGCACTCTAACTCGCGCTGGCCGGCGGCCGGCCGTCCCCGCCGATGAGGCCGGTCCGGCTGCCCCATAGGACACGCTCGCGGCCGCTGTTGTGGTCAACGCCCGGTGCTCTACTCGCCGTAGACCTGTGGAGAGGGGTGGGGGCGTTGACGCGGACCGAACCGGGTGGCCGACATCGTTGGGTGCGCCCGTCGACGGGGCTGCTCGCGGTGAGCGCCGCGCTGCTGGCCGCGTCGACGGTGTCCTCGGCGGCACCGGTCGCGCCCGGGCCGCCACCGGAGGAGGCGCCGCGCCCGGCCGAGTCGACCGGCGCGGGCGGCAACACGCCGCCCGCCGCGTCGTTCCCCGGGGAGACCGTGACGACCGACCGGATCGTGCACGCGGTGCCCGCCGGGTTCGGGCCCGGCACCGCCGGCATCCCGGCGACCGTGCTGGACGCCTACCGGCGGGCCGCGACCCGGACGAACCTGGTGCAGCCCCGGTGCCGCATCCCGTTCGAGCTGGTCGCCGCGATCGGCAAGGTCGAGTCCGGGCACGCGCGCGGCGGCCAGGTGGACGTGGCCGGTACGACGCTGGAGCCGATCCTGGGCCCGGTGCTGGCGGGCGGCGCGTTCGCGGCGATCCGGGACACCGACGGCGGCAGGCTCGACGGCGACCGGGCCTGGGACCGGGCGGTCGGCCCGATGCAGTTCATCCCCGGCACGTGGGCCGGCTGGCAGGCGGACGGCAACGTGGACGGCCGGCTCGACCCGCAGAACGTGTACGACGCGAGCCTGGCCGCCGCGCGGTACCTGTGCGCGGCGAACCGCGACCTGGGCACGCCGGCCGGGCTGGACGCTGCGGTCCTGTCGTACAACAACTCGACGAGCTACCTGTCGCTGGTGCGCTCGTGGCTGTCGGTGTACCGCCACGGCGCGCTCGCCGTACCCGCGAGCGCGGCCCCGCCGAAGCCACCCGAGCCGCCGAAGCCGCCCGCACCACCGAAGCCGAGCCCGTCGACCCAGCCGTCGACGCCACCGTCGACCCCGCCGTCGAGCGTGCCGTCGACGCCGCCGAGCGAACCGCCCGGTGAGCCACCGAGCACGCCGCCGACCCGGCCGACGAAACCGCCGACCACCCGGCCGACCGGGCCGACCATTCCGACCCGGCCACCGACGCGGACGCCGGCCGAACCACCGCCGGCCGAACCACCGGCGGCCGCGTCGAGCGGCGGCCTGCTGTGCGGGATCACGAACCTGCTGGGCGGGCTGCTGGGCGCGCCGCCCTGCTAGTTCCCGCCCGGGGCGTTCTGGCCGCCGGGCGGGGCGCCGTTCTGGCCGTCGCGGCGGGCGACCATGCCCTGGCCCTGCTCGTTGACCATGGTGGCGGTGGCCTCGTCGCCGGACGAGGCGGTGGTGGCCACGATCGTCACGTCGTCGCCCTTCGCGATCCCGTCGCCCAGCACGGTGTCCGAGTCGATCACGTAGGTGCGGGTGTAGCCGTCGTCGCTCTTCGCCGTGATCGAGGTGTCGCTGATGGCGGTCACCTCGCCGTTCTGGAACTCGCCGTGCTCGGCGTCGGCCAGCGGGCCGCCGACGACCGGGCCGTTCATCCCACCCGGGCCGCCGCCCTGGCGCATCTGGCCGCCGGGGCCGCCCTGGTTGTCGCTCGTGGAGCCGCTCGCCGCGTAGACCGCGACGCCGCCCGCGGCGGCGATGCCGAGCGCGACGGCGACCGCGAGCACGGTCCGCCGGACCGTCCACTTCGGACGGTTCGCGGCTGGCGGCGGGGGCGGCGCGCCCCAGCCCGCGGCCGGCGGGTCGGCCGGCGGCGGGTCCTGCGGCGGCTGCGGCGCGGCTGGTGGTGGCGGCTGGGAGGCAGCCGCGGGCTGCTGCTGTTCGGTGTTCATGCCACCACCGTCGACGGATTTGCTGTGCACGAGCTGTGACCACCGTGGGGTGTCCCTGTGACCCGTACCGGTGTCCCGCGCACAGGTGATACACAGGGTTCGCACAGGCGGACCACACCGCGACGGGCGACGATAGGACCATGAAGAGCGAGCTGCGGCGCCCCGACGGGCAGCCGGTGCGGGTCCTCGTCGTCGACGACGAGCCCACGCTGGCCGAGCTGGTGTCGATGGCGCTGCGGCTGGAGGGCTGGGAGGTGCGCAGCGCCGCCGACGGCCTGGCCGCCGTGCGCACCGCGCGCGAGTTCCGGCCCGGACGCCGTCGTGCTCGACGTGATGCTGCCCGACATCGACGGCCTCGAGGTGCTGCGCCGCATGCGCGCCGACGCGCCCGCGCTGCCCGTGCTGTTCCTGACCGCCAAGGACGCCATCGAGGACCGCATCGCCGGGCTGACCGCGGGCGGCGACGACTACGTGACCAAGCCGTTCAGCCTCGAGGAGGTCACCCTGCGGCTGCGCGCGCTGATGCGGCGCACCGGCATCGCCGAGGCGTCCGCGGGCGCGACCCTCGTCGTCGGCGACCTGACGCTGGACGAGGACAGCCGCGAGGTGCACCGCGCCGGCGAGAACGTCGAGCTGACCGCGACCGAGTTCGAGCTGCTGCGCTTCCTCATGCGCAACCCGCGCCGGGTGCTGTCCAAGGCGCAGATCCTCGACCGCGTGTGGAACTACGACTTCGGCGGGCAGGCGAACATCGTCGAGCTCTACATCTCCTACCTGCGCAAGAAGATCGACGCCGGGCGGACGCCGATGATCCACACGATGCGAGGCGCGGGCTATGTCCTCAAACCGGCAGGCTGAGCCGAAGCCGGCCGGCGGCCTCGAGTCGTGGCCGCTGCGCAGGCGCATCATCGCCGAGCAGATCATCCTGCTCGCGATGGTCTGCGTGGTGATCGTCGCGGTGACGGAGCTGGCGCTGCAGGCCTTCCTGATCGAACCAGCTCGACGAGCATCTCGCGCAGACCAGCAACCGGGTGGCCGGGGACGGCCGCCCGCCCGAGGCGCCGCCCGGCAGGCCGGGCCCGCTGCTCGACCAGCAGGGCCCCGACACGCTCACCGCCGTCGTCACCGGCAACCAGGTTCGGCTGGCGGGCGTGCGGCCCGCCATCGGCGAGGACAAGGGCGTGCCGGACGACCTGTACTCGGTGTTCACCTCGCTGCCCACCGACGGCGACGCCTACACCCGCGACCTCGGCTCGCTCGGCGAGTACCGGCTCACGGCGCGGACGACCCCCGACGACCTCATCGTCGTCACCGGCCTCCCACTGTCCGATGTGGACGACACGCTGCTGTCCGCCGGCCTCATCATGGGCGGGGTGGCGCTGGCCGGGCTGCTCGCCGCGGGCGCGGCCGGCGCGCTCATCGTGCGGCGGACGCTGCAGCCGCTGCAGGACGTGGCGCGCACCGCGGGCCGGGTGGCCGAGCTGCCGCTGGACCGCGGCGAGGTGGCGATCGCCGAGCGGGTACCGGAGCGCTACACCGACCCGCGCACGGAGATCGGGCAGGTCGGGCTCGCGCTGAACCGGATGCTGGGCCACGTCGACAACGCGCTCACCGCGCGGCACGAGAGCGAGACCCGGGTCCGGCAGTTCGTCGCGGACGCCAGCCACGAGCTGCGCACCCCGCTCGCCGCCGTGCGCGGGTACGCCGAGCTGGTGCGCCGCGTCGGCGACACGACACCCGAGGTGACGCACGCGATCGGCCGGGTGGAGTCCGAGGCCGCGCGGATGACCACGCTCGTCGAGGACCTGTTGCTGCTGGCCCGCCTGGACTCCGGCCGCCCGCTCGAACATTCCACCGTGGACCTCTCGCGGCTCGTCGTGGACGCCGTCAGCGACGCGCGGGTCGCGGGGGCGGAGCACCACTGGCGCCTGGACCTGCCCGCCGAGCCGGTGACCGTGCCCGGCGACGGCGCCCGCCTGCACCAGGTGCTCGCGAACCTGCTGTCCAACTCCCGCACGCACACCCCGCCCGGCTCGACCATCACCACCGGTCTGTCCACTTCGGATGGTGGCGTGCTGCTGACGGTGACCGACGACGGCCCGGGCATCCCCGACGACCTGCGCCCGGAGATCTTCGAACGCTTCGCCCGCGGCGACTCGTCACGCTCCCGCGCGGCCGGCAGCACCGGGCTCGGGCTCGCGATCGTCGCGGCCGTCGTACAGGCCCACGGCGGCGACGTGGACGTGGACAGCCGCCCCGGCCACACCGAGTTCACCGTGTGGCTGCCACACACAGCCGCCACACAGGATTGACCAAGCCGCCACCCAGGCCGCGCCGCCACCGTGGCGGGTATGACACTCGCGCCTGCCCGTCCCAAACCTCTCCCGCGAACCCGGGCGCTGCCGTCGGCGCGGTCCCTCGCGTTGCCCGCGCTGCTCGCCGGCACCGCGGTGCTCTACCTGTGGGGGCTCGGCGCCTCGGGGTGGGCCAACGCCTACTACTCGGCCGCGGCGCAGGCGGGCTCGATGGACTGGCAGGCGTGGCTGTTCGGCTCCACCGACCCGGGCAACGCGATCACCATCGACAAGACACCCGCGTCGGTGTGGGTGATGGGGCTGTCCGCCCGGCTGTTCGGGGTCAACGCGTGGAGCATCCTCGTGCCGCAGGCGCTGATGGGCGTCGCGGCGGTGTGGCTGCTGTACGCGGCCGTGCGGCGGGTCGCCGGCCGGGGCGCGGGGCTGCTCGCCGGTGCCGTGCTCGCGCTGACGCCGGTCGCGGTGCTCATGTTCCGGTTCGACAACCCGGACGCGCTGCTCGTGCTCCTGCTGGTGGCCGGCGCCTACGCGACCACCCGGGCCGTCGAGCGCGGCTCGTGGCGCTGGCTCGCGCTGGCCGGCGCGTGCGTCGGGTTCGGCTTCCTCACGAAGATGTTGCAGGCGTTCCTGGTGCTGCCCGCGTTCGGCCTCGCCTACCTGCTCGCCGCGCCCATCTCGGCGGGCCGCCGGGTCGCGCACCTCGGCGTCGCCACCGCCGCGGTGATCGTCTCGAGTGGATGGTGGGTGCTGCTGGTCTCGCTGTGGCCGGGCACGCGGCCCTACATCGGCGGGTCGCAGACGAACAGCGTGCTCGAGCTCGCGTTCGGCTACAACGGGCTGGGCCGGCTGACCGGTGACGAGGTGGGCAGCGTCGGCGGCGGTGGCTGGGGGCAGAGCGGCTGGTTCCGGCTGCTCGGCTCGGAGATGGGCAGCCAGATCGCGTGGCTGCTGCCCGCGGCGGTCGTGCTCGGCGCGGCCGGCCTCTGGCTGACCCGGCGGGCGCCACGCACCGACCCGACGCGGGCCGCCCTGGTCGTGTGGGGCGGCTGGCTCGTGGTCACGGCGCTGGTGTTCAGCTACATGAACGGGATCATCCACCCGTACTACACCGTCGCGCTGGCGCCGGCGATCGGCGCGCTGGTGGGGATCGGCGCGGTCCTGTTGTGGCGCAGGCGATCCGACGCGCTGGCGGCCGCCGTGCTCGCCGGGGTGGTCGGGCTGACCGCGATCGAGGCGTACGTCCTGCTCGACGACACCACGCTGCGGCTTTCCGTGCTCGTCGCCGGGCTCGCGGCCGCGGCGCTGCTGTTCCTCGCGCCCAACCTGGCCGACCGGGCCCGCACGGGCGTCGCGGCGCTCGCCGTCGTGGCCGCGCTCGCCGGGCCGGCCACGTACTCGCTGGCCACCGCGGCCACCCCGCACACCGGCGCGATCCCCACGGCCGGACCGGCGTCGGCCGCCGGGCCGGGCGGCACGGTTCGGTTCGGCGGCGGCATGGGTGGCGGCATGGGTGGTCTCCTCGACGCCACCACCCCCGGCGACGACCTCGTGGCCCTGCTGCGCGACAGCGACGGCTACCGGTGGGCCGCGGCGACGGTCGGCTCGAACAACGCGGCCGGCTACCAGCTGGCGAGTGGTGTCGCGGTGCTGGCGGCCGGCGGGTTCAACGGCACCGACCCGGCCCCCACGCTCGCGGAGTTCCAGACGTATGTCCACAACGGAGAGATCCACTACTTCCTCGGCGACGGCGCGATGTCCGGTGCGGCGAGCAGCGGCAGCGACGCCGCCGCGCAGATCGCCGAGTGGGTGGCGGCCAACTACGACGCGACGACCGTCGACGGCGTCACCGTCTACGACCTCGGTGCCTCGTGATGCTCACAGGTCCCGCACAGTCCGGGCACACGGCCACCCCAGCGAACGCACCCGAGTGTGGATCACATGACGCTCACGCTGCCCGGCACCGCCCGCGGGCCGATCGTGCCCGACGGCACCACGCCCGTCCTCGACGTCGTCGTCCCCGTGTACAACGAGGAGCGCGACCTCGACGGCTGCGTCCGCCGCCTGCACGCCCAGCTGAAGAGCTGGTTCCCCTACCGGTTCCGGATCACCGTCGCGGACAACGCCAGCACCGACCGGACGCTCGAGATCGCCGGACGGCTCGCCGAGAACCTCGACGAGGTCACCGTCGTGCACCTCGCCGAGAAGGGCCGCGGCCGGGCGCTGCACACCGTGTGGTCCTCCTCCGACGCGCCGGTGCTGGCCTACATGGACGTC
This sequence comes from uncultured Actinomycetota bacterium, assembly GCA_963841395.1. Taxonomy (GTDB): domain Bacteria; phylum Actinomycetota; class Actinomycetes; order Mycobacteriales; family Pseudonocardiaceae; genus Actinophytocola. Next base: position 132,697 of record CAWJCX010000049.1, on the reverse strand, counting down.
GACCTGTCCACCGACCTCGCCGCGCTCGCCCCGCTCGTCGCGCCCCTGCTGTCCGGGCACTCCGACGTCGCGATCGGCAGCCGGCTCGCGCGGGGCGCGCGGGTGGTGCGCGGGCCGAAGCGGGAGCTGATCTCCCGCGGCTACAACCTGCTGCTGCGCGGCACGCTCGCCACCCGGTTCTCCGACGCGCAGTGCGGTTTCAAGGCCATCCGCGCCGACGTGGCCGCCCAGCTGCTGCCGCACGTCACCGACACCGGCTGGTTCTTCGACACCGAGCTGCTCGTGCTCGCCGAGCGGACCGGGCTGCGCATCCACGAGGTGCCGGTGGACTGGGTGGACGACCCCGACAGCCGGGTCGACATCGTGGCCACCGCCCTCGCCGACCTGCGCGGCATCGTCCGGGTCGCCCGGGCGCTCGCGACCGGCCGGGTGCCGGTCGGGCAGCTGCGCTCCCGGCTCGGCCGAACGGCCGGGGTACCCGGGGTGCCGCCGACCCTGGTGCGCCAGCTGGTCCGCTTCGCCGCCGTCGGGATCGCGAGCACGCTCGCCTACCTGCTCCTGTTCTCCTTGCTGCGCACCGGAATGGGCGCGCAGCCGGCGAACCTCCTCGCGCTCGGCGCCACCGCCGTCGCCAACACCGCCGCGAACCGGCGCTTCACGTTCGGCGTGCGCGGCCGCCACCAGGCCGGCCGCCACCAGTTCGAGGGCCTGCTCGTGTTCGCCCTCGGGCTGGCCCTCACGAGCGGCTCGCTCGCCGTCCTCAATGGACTGACCGCGCCGGGCCGGGCGCTCGAGCTGGCCGTCCTGGTGGCCGCGAACCTCGCCGCCACCGTGCTGCGCTTCCTGCTCCTGCGCGGCTGGGTGTTCCACCCGCGCCGCCTCGGCACGCGGAGCTCGACGTGAACGCCGCCACGGTCTTCGTCCCGGCGCAACGCGACCGCCGCGCCGCCGCGACCGAACCACCGGCCAGGTCCCGTCGCGACGAACCCGCAGTCCCCGAGCCGCGCGATCCGCGCCGCACCGAGAGGAACCCCCGGTGACCGCTCTGCTCGATCGCCCCGCCACCACCCCACCGCCACGGCCGGACCGCCGCCTGACCGGATCGAGGACCCGTTGACCGCCACACTCGACAAGCCCGCCACCGCCACCCCCGCATCGCCACGGCCGGACCGCCGGCACCGCCCGCTCGTCGGGCTGCTGCTGGTGGGCACCGCGGTGCTGTACCTGTGGAACCTGACCGCGTCCGGCTGGGCGAACGGCTACTACGCGGCCGCCACCCAGGCGGCGACGCAGAGCTGGCGGGCGTGGCTGTTCGGCTCCCTCGACGCCGGCAACGCGATCACCGTGGACAAGCCGCCCGCGTCGCTGTGGCTCTCAGGCCTGTTCGGCCGGGTGTTCGGCTTCTCCAGCTGGAGCGTGCTGGCCCCGCAGGCGCTGTGCGGCGTGGCCGCGGTGTTCCTGCTGTACCTGTCCGTCAAGCGCGTCGCGGGCCCGGCCGCGGGGCTCCTGGCCGGGACGGTGCTGGCGCTGACCCCAGTGGCCGCGCTGATGTTCCGCTACAACCACCCGGACGCGCTGCTCGTGCTGCTGCTCGTGGCCGGCGGCTACGCGGTGACCCGCGCGGTCGAGAAGGCGTCGTGCCGCTGGCTCGCGCTCGCCGGCGCGCTCGTCGGGCTCGGCTTCCTGACGAAGATGATGCAGGCGTTCCTGGTGCTGCCCGCGTTCGCGCTGGCCTACCTGCTCGCCGCGCCCACCTCGCTCGGCAGGCGGATCGCGCACGTCGCCGGTGCCGGGGTCGCGGTCGTGGTCTCGTCGGGCTGGTACGTCGCGCTGGTGGCGCTGTGGCCGGCCGGTTCGCGGCCCTACATCGCGGGCTCGGCGAACGACAGCCTGCTGGAGCTCGCGCTGGGCTACAACGGCCTCGGCCGCATCTTCGGCGGCGACGGCAACATGACCGGTGGCGGCGGGATGGGCGGCAACACCGGGTTCGGCGGCGCCACCGGGTTCGGCCGGATGTTCGGCGCCGCGTTCGGCACCGAGGTGTCGTGGCTGCTGCCCGCCGCGCTGATCGCGCTGGCCGCGGGGCTGTGGTTCAGCCGCGGCCTGCCGCGCACCGACCGGACGCGGGCCGCACTGCTGCTGTGGGGCGGCTGGCTGCTGGTGACCGGGCTGGTGTTCAGCCTGATGAGCGGGATCGTGCACCCGTACTACGCGGTCGCGCTGGCGCCCGCGATCGGCGCGCTCGTCGGGATCGCGGGCGCGGCGCTGTGGCGGGGGCGGGCCAACCGGCCGGCCGCGGTGGCGATGGCCGCGATGGTCGCCGTCACCGCGGTGTGGTCGGCCATCCTGCTCGCGCGCAACGACTCCTGGCTGCCGTGGCTGCGCTGGGCGATCCTCGCGGCCGGCGTGCTGGTGGCGACCGCGCTGGTGGTCGGCGGTGCGCGGCTGGGCCGCTGGGTGGCGGCCGCGGCGGTGGTCGTCGCACTGGCCGGCAGCGGCGCGTACGCGGTCGCGACGGCCGCGCAGACCCACTCCGGCTCGATCCCGGTCTCGGGCCCGGCGAGCTCGGCGATGGGCGGCATGGGCGGCGGCCCCGGCGGCACGGCGAGCGACTCGGTCGCGGCGCTGCTCGCCGGCACGGACACGACGTGGGCCGCGGCGACGACCGGCGGCACGTCGGCGGCGGAGCTGGAGCTGGCGAGCGGGAAGTCGGTGATCGCGATCGGCGGCTGGAACGGGGGCGACCCGTCCCCGACGCTCGCCGAGTTCAAGGCCTACGTCGCCGCGGGGAAGATCGCGTACTACCTCGGCGGCGGGATGGCCGGCCCGGGCGGCGACTCGGAGATCGCCCAGTGGGTCGCCGACAACTACGAGTCGACGACGGTCGGCGGCCAGACGGTCTACGACCTGACCTGACCGGGCACCACGCGATCCCGGATCACCAGCTCCCCCGGTGGTCCGGGATCGTGAAGATCAGCGGGACCGACGCCAGCAGCAGCACCGCCAGCACCACGAAGGCGTCCGCCTGTGCCACGGCCGGGTTCGAGCTGTTGGCCAGCACCGCGGTGGTGATCGACACGGCGATGATCGAGCCGCTCTGCCGGAACATCCCGCGCAGCCCCGCGATCGAGGCGATCTGGTCCGGCGCCAGCTGCAGCCCGGCGTTGTTCGACGCCGGGACCGCCATCCCCATGCCGAGCCCCGTGATGCCCGCCGAGATCGACAGCCACACGTACCCCGACATGCCGGGCAGGGGCGGCAGGGCCATCAGCAGCGTGCCGCCCGCGAGCATGGTGAAGCCGACCACCATCGGGATCCGGTGCCCCAGGCGGCGCAACGCGAACACCGCCATCGCCGCGATGGCGACCATCCCGATGGCCCGCGCGGTCAGCAGCGTGCCGCCGGCCAGCGGGTCGAGGCCGAAGCGGACCTGGGCGTACAGCGGCACGAGCGCGGCGAACCCGATGGCCGCGCCGCCGAACAGGACGTTGAGCAGGTTCATCGTGCCGAAGCCGGTGCCCGCCAGGAGCCGCAGCGGGATGAACGGCGCCCGGTGGCGCGTGGTGTGCCGCACGAACAGCACCGCCGCCGCGACCGCGACCAGCTCCGGCACCAGGAACCACGGGCTGGCGAGGCCGAGGTCGAGGTTGGTCAGGCCGTACATCGTCGCCAGCATCAGCGTGGCCATCAGGGCCAGGCCGCGGACGTCGATCCGGCTCGCCGGCTTGCGTGGCGACTCGGCGATCAGCTTCACCGACAGCACGAACAGCAGCACCCCGATCGGCACGTTGACCAGGAAGATCGTCCGCCAGCCGAAGTAGGTGACGATGACGCCGCCGAGGATCGGGCCGATGATGCCGCCGATCGGGAAGATGCTGGTGAACATGCCGACCGCGCGGTCGCGGTGGCGGCCGAAGTGGTCGGCGACGATCCCGGTCGCCGACGGCATGAACGCGCCGCCGCCGATCGCCTGGACCGCGCGCAGCGCCACCAGCAGGTAGATGTTGTTCGCGAAACCGCAGGCCAGCGAGGCCGTGGTGAACACGCAGATGCCGACCAGGAACACCCGACTTGCGGCCGAACTGGTCGCCGAGCTTGCCCGCCATCGGCATGGCGATGATCTGGCCGAGCGAGTAGACGGTGATCGTCCAGCCGCTCCAGGTCAGCTCCGCGCCGAGGTCGGACTGGATGGCGTGCAGCGCGGTGGCGACAATGGTCTGGTCGATCGAGGCCATGAACAGCGCGATCGCGACGACGGCGAAGACGACGTGGCGGCCGGGCAGCGGGTCGGGGCCCGCCTGGGCAGCCGGGACGGCGGGCGGAGCCGCTGCTCGTACGCTTCCGGTCCGCATGTCGTCGACAGTATTTGCTTGCCGGCAAGCAATCAAACGAACTGTGAGTGACCTCTCCAGGAGGAAGTCGTGGACGCCGAATCAGTGACCAGGTTGCGCCGGGTCATCGGGCGCCTGGCCCGCCTGCTCAACGCGTCCTCCTCGAGCGAGGACCTGACGCCGACCCAGGCGTCGGTGCTCGGCCTCGTCGCCCACCGCGGCCCGATCGGCCTCGCGGAGCTGACCGAGCTGGAAGGCCTCAACCCGACCATGGTGTCGCGCGTGGTGTCCAAGCTCGACGGAGAGGGGCTGGTGCGCCGCCGCCCCGACCCCGCCGACCAGCGGGCCGTCCTCCTGGAGGCGACCGAGGCCGGCCACCGCACCCACGAGCGCATCCTCGCCGCGCGCACCCAGACGGTCGCGAAGATCCTCGACGGGCTCTCGCCGGACGTCAGCGAGTCGCTGGTGGAGGCGCTGCCCGCGCTCGAGGCGCTCGCGGAGGGGCTGCGCTCGACCCGGCGGTGACACCCCGGCGCAGGTCGTCGGCACCTTGACCGGTCCTTGAGCCGACTTGGAGGCGGCGGGGCGAATCTCGCTTCGACGCCACCAACCCAAGGAGGGTCGCCGTGACCGCTGCCGTCGAACGCAGCCGTGACCGCAACCTCAGCCGAGCCGGTCGAGTGGGTGAGCTGCCGCCGTTGCCGCTCCCTGGTCTACGACAAGCGGTTGAGCAGGAGCCTGCGAGTCTGCCCCGACTGCGGGCACCACGGACGGGTCGGCGCCCGCGAGCGCGTGGCTCAGCTCCTCGACGAGGGCACCGTCGAGCTCCTCGACCTGCCCGTGCACTCGGCCGACCCGCTCGGCTTCACCGACTCGAAGCCCTACCCGGCGCGGCTGGCCGACGCCCGCCGCAAGACCGGTCTGGACGAGGCCGTGCTGTGCGCGAGCGGCAGCATCGAGGGCCGCCCGCTCGTCGTGGCGGTGATGGACTTCGAGTTCATGGGCGGCAGCCTCGGCGGCGCCGTCGGCGAGCTGATCACGCTGGCCGGCGAGACCGCGCTGGAGCGCGGCGTCCCGCTGCTGATCGTCACCGCGTCCGGCGGCGCCCGGATGCAGGAGGGCGCGATCGCGCTCATGCAGATGGCCAAGACCAGCGCGATGCTCGGCCGGCTCGACGAGGCGGGCCTGCTGACGGTCACGCTGGTCACCGACCCGACGTTCGGCGGCGTGGCGGCCTCGTTCGCGACGCTGTCCGACGTGATCATCGCCGAGCCGGGCGCCCGCCTCGGGTTCGCCGGCCGCCGGGTGATCGAGCAGACGATCAAGCAGACGCTGCCGCCGGACTTCCAGACCGCGGAGTTCCTGCTGGCCAACGGGTTGATCGACATGATCCGGCCGCGCCAGGAGCTGCGCGGCACGCTCGCCCGGCTGCTGTCGATGGGCACGCCGGTCGCCCGCGACCACCCCGTCCCGGCCGCCGAGCCGGTCGACGCCGGGTGCAGACGACCGGCGGCGAGCCGTGGCAGGTCGTCCAGCGCGCCCGCGACCTCGGCCGGCCGACCACGGCGGACTACTACGGCCTGCTGCTCGACGAGTTCGAGGAGCTGCGCGGCGACCGGCTCGGCGCGGACTGCCCGGCGATCGTCGGCGGCCTCGGCCGGCTGGCCGGCATCCCGGTCGTGGTCGTCGGCCACCAGAAGGGCCACACCGCCGCCGAGCTCGGCGCGCGCAACTTCGGCATGCCGACCCCGGCCGGCTACCGCAAGGCCGCGCGGCTGATGCGGCTCGGCGCCAAGCTGGGCCTGCCGATCATCTCCCTGATCGACACCCCGGGCGCCTACCCGGGCAAGGAGGCCGAGCAGCACGGCCAGGCGATCGCGATCGCGGAGAACATCCGGCTGATGGCCGCGCTGCCGGTGCCGGTGGTCAGCGTGGTCACCGGCGAGGGCGGCAGCGGCGGCGCGCTCGCCCTCGGCGTCGCCAACCACGTGCTGATCCTGCGCGAACGCGGTGTACTCGGTGATCAGCCCGGAGGGCTGCGCGGCGATCCTGTGGAACGACCCGGCCGCCGCGCCCCGGGCCGCCGCGGCGCTGCGCGTGACCTCGGCCGAGCTGGCACCGCTCGGCGTCGTCGACCGGATCGTGCCCGAGCCGGCCGGCGGCACCCAGGCGGACACCGTCGCCGCCGGGCAGCACCTGCGCAACGCGCTGCTGGACAGCCTGCGCGAGCTGCTGCCGCTCGAGGAGTCCCAACTGATCGCCGAGCGCCGGGCCAGGTTCCGCGCGTTCGGTGCCGGCCGATACGAACCGGGAAGGCAGGACGATGACCCACCGACTCCCCCGCGCCGTGCACAGCACGAACGGCACCGACGAGCCACGGTCGTGAGCACGGCGCGCGCAGGACGTCGACGACGTGCTCGACGTCCGTCCGGCAGACCGCGGCGGACCTGCTCGCCGGGTCGCCCCGGCCGCCGAGCACGCTGAGCGTGCGGGTCGGCGACGTGGCCGTCGAGATGGGCTGGGCCGGCGCGCCCGCCGGCCCGGTGCCGGTCGCACCACTCGCGCCCGTGGTGCCCGTCGCGGTGGCGCCCGCCGTCCCGGCCGAGCCGGCCGGGCCCGACGCTGAACGCGGCCACCGTCGGCACGTTCTACCGCTCGCCGTCCCCGGGCGCGCCGCCGTTCGTGGCCGAGGGCGACGAGGTCGCCGCCGGGCAGCAGATCGCGATCATCGAGGCGATGAAGCTGATGCTGCCGGTCGAGGCCGAGCGCGGCGGCCGCGTCGTCGAGGTGCTGGTCGGACGACGGCGAGGGCGTGGAGTTCGGCCAGCCGCTGTTCCGCCTCGCCGCCGCGGAGACCGACCTCGCCGCCTGAGGGCATCCAGCGAAAGGTGCACGATGTTCGACAAGATCCTGATCGCCAACCGGGGCGAGATCGCGGTGCGGGTGCTGCGCGCCTGCCGCGAGCTCGGCGTCGCGACCGTCGCGGTCTACTCCACCGACGACGCCGACTCGGCGGTGGTCCGCCTGGCCGACGAGTCGGTGCGGATCGGGCCGGCACCCGCGCGGCAGAGCTACCTCAACGCCGCGGCGGTGATCGAGGCGGCCCGGATCACCGGCGCCGACGCGATCCACCCCGGCTACGGCTTCCTGTCCGAGGACGCCGACTTCGCCGAGGTGTGCGACGCGGAGGGGATCACGTTCATCGGGCCGCCGCCGGAGGTGATGGCCCGGCTCGGCGACAAGACCTCGGCGCGCGCGGCGATGACCGCGGCCGGGCTGCCGCTGCTGCCGGGCAGCGTCGAGCCGCTCGCCGACGCCGAGTCGGCGAAGCGGCTGGCCGACGAGATCGGCTACCCGGTGATCATCAAGGCGGCCGCGGGCGGCGGCGGGCGCGGTATGTCCATTGTGGACGACGCGGCCGACTTCGCCCGGACCTACCAGCAGACCAAGGCCACCGCGCTGCAGCTGTTCGGCGACGGCCGGGTCTACGTCGAGCGGTACCTGCCCTCGGCGCGGCACGTGGAGATCCAGGTGCTGTGCGACACGCACGGCAACGCGATCCACCTCGGCGAGCGGGACTGCTCGGTGCAGCGCCGCCACCAGAAGCTGGTCGAGGAGACGCCGGCGCCGGGCCTGCCGGCGGAGCTGACCGAGCGGATGGGCGCGGCGGCCGTGCGCGGCGCGCTGGCCACCGGCTACGTCGGCGCCGGCACGTTCGAGTTCCTCGTGGACACGGAGAACAACTTCTACTTCATGGAGGTCAACTGCCGGATCCAGGTGGAGCACCCGGTGACCGAGATGGTGACCGGTGTGGACCTGATCGCCGAGCAGCTGCGGGTCGCGGCCGGTGAGCGGCTGCGGCTGCGCCAGGAGGACGTGACGCTGCGACGGCGCGGCCATCGAGTGCCGGGTCAACGTGGAGGACCCCGAGCGGAACTTCGCGCCGGCGCCGGGCCGGCTCGAGGTGTTCACGCCGCCGGGCGGCCCGTTCGTCCGGGTGGACACCCACGGCTTCGCCGGCTACAAGGTGCCCGCGACGTACGACTCGCTGCTGGCCAAGGTGATCGCGTGGGCGCCGGACCGGGAGCAGGCGATCGCGCGGATGCGCCGCGCGCTGGCCGAGTTCCGAGGTCGCCGGCCCGGGCGTGCACACCACGCGCGAGTTCCTCGACCAGGTGCTCGCCGACGCGCGAGTTCGCCGACGGCAAGCACGACACCTCGCTGGTCGGCCGCCTCCTCGACGTGCTGTAGGGGTCTTCACGCCATCCGCCGACCCTGAGTAACCTGGATCGGTACCGATTGGGGGTTGGCGGATGGCGGGAACCGGCGCCGTGGCGCGCCGCACCTACGGCGGGCGCTCGGCCGGTCGAGCGGCGCGCGGAACGCCGGGAGCGGCTGCTCGACGGCCGGGCTGGAGCTGTTCGGCACCGAGGGCTACGCGGCGTCGTCGATCGAGAAGCTGTGCAACAACGCCGGGGTGTCCACGCGGAACTTCTACGAGGAGTTCCACAACCGCGAGGACCTGCTGATCGCGCTGCACGACCGGATCATCGAGCGAGGCGTTCCAGGCGGTGGTCGCCGCGCTGCGCGGACGCCGACGACACCCCGCTGCGCGAGCGCTTCACCCGCGCGGTGCGGGCGTTCGTCACCACGACGGCGAGCGACCCGCGCTGGGCGCGGCTGTCCTACGTGGAGATCATCGGCGTCAGCAACGCGGTCGAGCGGCACCGCATCGCGTGGCGCGAGCGGTGGGCGGAGTTCCTGGTGTCGGAGGCGAAGCGGGCGGTCGAGCGCGGCGAGGCCGACGACCGCGACTTCCACCTCGGCGCGGTCGCGCTGATCGGGGCGGTGAACGAGCTGGTGCACCACTGGTCGATGAGCGGCGGCAAGCGCTCGCTGGACGACGTGATCGCGGAGATCGTGCGGGTCGCGACGGCGGCGGTGACGGCCCCGTGACCACGATCCATCGGCGCGTCGATCGAGCGCGGCGGAGCTGCTGCGCAGGCTGTCCGACCTGGCCGCCTCCTCGGCGCGCCGCGGTGTCCGCGGCGGCGGCGCTGTTCGCGGCGTGCGTGGCGCGCGGACGGGGTCATCCAGGCCTTCGGCACCGGCCACTCGCAGGGCACCGCGCTGGAGGTCGCCGGCCGGGCCGGCGGGCTGATCCCGACGAACCGCATCGCGCTGTCGGACCTGGTGCAGTTCGGCGGCGAGGACCCGGCCGTGCTGGCCGACCCGATGCTGGAGCGCCGCGGCGACGTGGCCGCGCGGCTCTACGAGCTGGCCGCGCCCGCGCCCGCAGGACCTGTTCGTGATCGCGTCGAGCTCCGGGGTGAACTCCTCGGTGGTCGAGATGGCCCACGTGGTCAAGGCGCACGGCCACCGGCTGGTCGCGATCACGTCGGTGGCGCACTCGACGCGGGTCGAGCCGCGGCACGAGTCGGGCAAGCGGCTGGCCGACCTGGCCGACGTCACCCTCGACAACGGCGCCCCGTTCGGCGACACCCTGCTGGCGATGCCGGACGGCACGTCGGCGGGCGCGGTGTCGTCGCTGTCGGCGGCGCTGCTGGTGCAGATGGTCGTCGCCGAGTCGGTCCGCCTGCTGCTCGAGGCCGGCACGACGCCCCCGGTGTACGTGTCGAACAACGTGCCGGGCGGCCACGAGCGCAACCTGGCGCTGGAGGCCCACTACGCGGGCCGGATCCGCCGCGGACCGGCCGGCTAGACCATGTACTGGTCGTGCCGCGCGAGGAACTCGGTGTACTCCTCCGCGCTCAGCTGGCGGCCCGAGTCGAGCAGCTCGGCCAGCTCGCGGAAGTAGTTCTCCCGCGGCGGCGCCGGGGCGAAGAGGATCAGCATCTGCGCCGGCTCGTCGCTCTCGTTGCGGAAGGCGTGGATGCCGCCCTCCGCGACGTAGAGGAAGTCGCCGGCCGTTGGCGTCGACCCACTTCTCGCCGTTGAACAGGCGGACCGTGCCCTCGACGATGTAGAACGACTCCGAGAACGTCTTGTGGAAGTGCGCCGCCGGGCCGCCGGCGCGCGGGGCCATCGTGTACTGGAACAGGCCGAACTGGCCGTTGGTCACCGACCCGGTCGCCACGAACGCGTTGTCGACGGTCGGCCGGTGCAGCGTCTCCACCTCGCCGATCGGCCGGTAGGTCGCGTTGATCTCCCCGGCATCCCCACACGTCACCCTCCTCATGTCTGCACGATGGTACGACCATGACCGACCGGCCCCATGTCCTGCTGAGCTGCGCGTTGTCCCTCGACGGCTACCTCGACGACGCGACCGACCGCCGCCTCGTGCTGTCCAACGACGCCGACTGGGACCGGGTCGACGCCGTCCGCGCGGGCTGCGACGCGATCCTGGTCGGCGCCAACACGATCCGCCGCGACAACCCCCGGCTGCTGGTCCGCTCCGCCGAGCGCCGGCGCGCAGCGCGTCGCGGACGGCCTCCCGGAGAACCCGCTCAAGGTGACGATCACCGCCATCCGGCGACCTCGACCCGGCCGCCGCGTTCTTCGCCACCGGCCGGCAGGTCGTCTACGCGCCGACGGCGTTGCCACGCCCGGCGAGACGGTGCCGATGGGCGAGCGGGTCGACCTCGCGGCGGTGCTCGCCGACCTCGCGCGGCGCGGCGTGCGCCGGCTGATGGTCGAGGGCGGCACCGGCATGCACACGGCGTTCCTCACCGCCGGGCTCGCCGACGAGCTGCACCTGGTGATCGCGCCGTTCTTCGTCGGCGACGCCGCCGCGCCCCGGTTCGTCCACGACGGACGGTTCCCCTGGGACGTCGGACAGCCGGCCACGCTGGTCGAGGTCGCGGGCGATCGGGAACGTCGTGCTGCACCGGTACCTGCTCAGCCGGTCCGAAGTGGACGGACACTGGCTGCGCGCGGCGGTCGAGCTGTCCACCCGCTGCCCGCCGTCCGCCACGGCGTTCGCGGTCGGCGCGATCATCGTCGACGAGCGGGGCAACGAGCTGGCGCGCGGCTACTCCCGGGAGGCCGGCGGCACCGAGCACGCCGAGGAGGCCGCGCTCGCGAAGCTCGACCCGGCCGACCCGCGCCTGCGCGCCGCGACGATCTACAGCTCGCTGGAACCGTGCGGCCGGCGCGCCTCCCGGCCGCGCACCTGCACCGAGCTGATCCTCGCGGCCGGCATCCCGCGGGTGGTGTTCGCGCTGCGCGAGCCACCCACGTTCGTCGACGGCCGGGGCGCCGAACGGCTCGCGGCCGCCGGCGTCGAGGTGGTCGAGGTGCCCGAGCTGGCCGACGCGGTACGCGAGGTCAACCGGGACCTGCTCTAGGCGACGGTCAGCACGGTGTCGGCGAGGACGGGTGCGTCGTCGCGGTCGGGGGCGGTCGCGGTGACCGCGAAGCCCTCCGGGGTGGTCCACACCCGCACCCGCAGCGTCTCGCCGGGGAACACCACGCCGGCGAACTTCGTGGCGAACGACGCCGCCCGCGTCACGTCGCCGTCGAGCATGCTGTCCACAACGGACTTGCAGACCATCCCGTAGGTGCACAGCCCGTGCAGGATCGGCCGGTCGAACCCGGCCCGCGCGGCGAACTCCGGGTCGGCGTGCAGCGGGTTGCGGTCGCCGCACAGCCGGTAGAGCAGCGCCTGCTGCGGCAGGATCGGCGCCTCGAGCACCCGGTCCGGGTCGCGGTCGGGCACCGCGACCACGGTGGACGGCCCGCGGTGGCCGCCGAAACCGCCCTCGCCGCGCGCGAAGATCGCACGAGCTGGTCGTCCACAGTGGAGCACCCGCCGCATCGCTCACGACCGTCTCCTGGATGATGACCGCGGCCTTCTCCTTGTCCCACACGTCCGCGATCCGCGACCGCGCCACGGCCTCGCCGGACGCCGGGATCGGGCCGTTGACGGTGATCGACTGCGTGCCGTGCAGCACCCTCGACAGGTCGACCTCGATCCCCGGGAAGCGCACCGCGGGCGGCTCGAAGGTGCGGAACCCGGGCGCCACCACGCCGAACGTCGGCAGCACGCGCAGCCGGTCCTCCAGCACGTACCGCAGCTCGGCGGGGTCGGCCGCGGCCGCGCCGGCGCCGAGCGCCAGGTGGTAGAGCAGCACGTCGGTGCTGGTCCAGGAGAACGCCGTCGTGCCGAGGTCGGCGCCGATGGCCACGGCCGGATCGATGGGCATGCGACCTCACTCGTAGCTGACCTCGACGGCATCGGTCACCGGGACCGACTGGCAGGCGAGGATGATGCCGTCGGAGATGTCCTCGTCCTCCAGCACGTCATTGTTCAGCATCTTCACCTCGCCGGCCACCAGCCGGCACGCGCACGCGCTGCACGCCCCCTCCCGACACGAGTACGGCGCGTCGACGTCGTTGTCCAGCAGCAGATCCAACAGCTTCACGTCCGCGGGCCAGGTCAGCGAGTGGCGCTCGCCGTCCAGCGTCACCTCGACGGTGGCCGAGCCGCGCGCCCCGGACGGCGGCGCGGGAACGGCGCGCTCGAACGGGTTGGCGCCGAGCGAGGAGAACCGTTCGAGCTTCACCCGCGCCTTCGGCACGCCGAGCGCGGCCAGTGCCACGCGCACGGCCGACATGAACGGCTTGGGCCCGCACACGAACGCCTCGAACCCGGCGTACGGCGTCGCCAGCGCGGCCAGCCCGGCCGGCGTCGGCAGCCCCTGCACGGACTCCAGCCAGTGGACGACGGCGAACCGCTCCGGGTGCCGGGCGGCCAGCTCGGTCAGCTCGGCCGCGAAGATCACCGAGGCGTCGTCCCGGTTGGCGTACACGAGCACGACGCGCCCGGATCCGGTGGCGAGCGCGGACTTCACGATCGAGATGACCGGGGTGATCCCGCTGCCCGCGGCGAACAGCAGCAGGTCCGCGTCGAACGAGCGCGGCGTGAACACCCCCGCCGGCGGCAGCACGTCGAGCTCGTCGCCGGCGGAAACCGTTTCGCAGAGCCAGTTCGAGCCGTAGCCGTCGGCGGTGCGCTTGACGGTGACCTTGAGCCGGTCGTCGGTGTGCGGCGAGCTGGACAGCGAGTAGCAGCGGGCCACCGAGCCGCACCGGTCGCTGGGGACCCGGACGGTGAGGAACTGGCCGGGCCGGTAGGCGAACGCGCCCGTATCGTCCACATCGAACTCGAGCGAGCACGCGTCGGCGGTCTCCGGGACCACCCGGGCCACCCGCAGCCGGAAGGAGCGCTGCTCAGCCATCGGGCACCGCCAGCCGCCCGTCGTCCACCGCGTCCTCGATGCTCGCCCGCAGCTTCGGGCAGGTGTCGATCCGCGCGCCGACCTCGCCGGCCGCCACGCGGGTGGCGAACTCGGGGCAGGTCGCCGCCGGGTCGGCCGACCACTGCACGCTCGTCTGCGCCGCGCTCGCCTTGCGCACCAGCACCTCGCTGGCGCACGCGTGACAGCGCACCGGCGCCAGGCCGTGTTCGAGGAAGTCCCGGGTGTTCGCCTCGGCGGCGGCCGGGTCGTGGTGGTCCGGCGCCTTCGCCCACGGTGCGGTCACGTGACCTCGGCTTCCCGGCGGGCCAGGTTCTCCGCGACCTCCCGCTCCCACGCCTCGTTGGCGCGCGTGGTGTCCACCTCGAACTCGAAGCGGTTGGTCATCTCCTCGGTGACGTCCTCGACGTCCACATAGAACTGCTCGTACCACCGGCGCAGCTGGTAGACCGGGCCGTCCTCCTCGCACAGCAGCGGGTTGTCGATGCGCGTCTTGTTCCGCCAGATCTCCACGTCCTGCAGGAACCCGACGCCGAAGCTCTTCGCGAGCCGGCCGGCGAGCTTGTCCGCCTTCGCCTTCTCCAGGCCGGGCAGCTTCTTCACGCTCACCCCCCACTGCAGCACGAACGAGTCCGCGGTGACCGGGTAGTGGCAGTTGATCAGCACCGTCTCGATGGTGGTGCCGTGGTAGTCCTGCCACAGGTCGTTGATCATGTAGGACGGGCCGTAGTAGGAGGCCTCGGACTTGAGCGTCACGCCCTCGGCGGAGTAGCTCGACCCGGCCTGGATGTCCGGCCGCGCCCGGGAGTTCAGGTACTGGGTGGCGACGTGGCCCTCGAAGACGTTCTTGAAGTAGGTCGGGAACGCGAAGTGGATGTAGAAGAAGTGGGCCATGTCGACCATGTTGTCGATGATCTCGCGGCAGTTGGAGCCCTCGATCAGGACCGTGTCCCACGTCCAGTCGCTCCACTCCGGACCGGACGCGCCGTGCGTCTCGGGGATCACGACGTCGTCGGCCGGCGGCTTGCCCTGCGGGTCGTGCCAGACGAACAGCTGCTTGTTGCGCTCCAGCGTGAGCCACGACCGGGTCCGCGCGCGCAGCGGGATCCGCTTGGCGTAAGGGATCCCGACGCACTTGCCGGTGCCGGCCCAGCGCCAGTCGTGGAACGGGCAGGCGATCGCCTCGCCCTTGACGGTGCCCTGGGACAGGTCGCCGCCCATGTGCCGGCAGTAGGCGTCGAGCACGTTGAGCGTGCCGTCGCCGGTGGCGAACACGACGAGCTTGGTGCCGAACGCCGCCACCGCGTGCGGCTCGCCGTCGCGGAAGGAGTCGGCGAGCCCGAGGCAGTGCCAGCCCCGGGCGAAGCGGGTCCGCGGCGCTCCGACATCGATCATGCGATGGGGTGTCATGCGTGCGTCTCCAGGATGTCCAGTGCGGCCAGGTATCCGAAGGTCATCGCCGGCCCCAAGGTGGCACCGGGGCCGGCGTAGGTGCGGCCCATCACCGGGGCGCTGGCGTTGCCCGCGGCGTACAGGCCGGGGATGTGCGTGCCGTCCTCGCGCAGCACCCGGGCGCGGGTGTCGGTGCGCAGGCCGCCCTTGGTGCCGAGGTCGCCGGGCACGATGCGGACCGCGTAGTAGGGCGGCTTGGTCAGCGGGGCGAGGCACGGGTTGGGTCTGTTGCGCGGGTCGCCGTAGTAACGGTCGTACGCGCTCTCGCCGCGGTGGAAGTCCTCGTCCACCCCGGTCCGCGCGTACCCGTTGAACCGCGCGACCGTATCTCGCAACGCCTCCGGGGGCACGTCGATCTGCCCGGCCAGCTGGTCGAGCGTGCCGGCCCGGAAGACGGCGCCGCTCTGGTACCAGCGACCCGGGAACGGTTGGCGGGGGCCGAGCCCGGCGAAGATGTAGCGGTTGCGGTAGCGCTGGTCGACGACGAGCCAGGCGGGGATGTGGCCGACCTCGTCGGTGTGGTGGTCGTACATGGCGTGTACGGCGTCGACGTAGGGCGCGGCCTCGTTGACGAACCGCGCGCCGGCCTGGTTGACCAGGATGCAGCCGGGCAGCGTCCGTTCCGCCAGGCAGAAGTAGGGCCCGCGGGGCAGCGGGATCGAGGGCCCCCACCACGCGTCGTCCATGACCGCGGTGGCCGCGCCCAGCCGCATCCCGGCGTCGATCCCGTCGCCGGTGTTGGCCGCCGCGCCGACCGTCCACTCGGTACCGATCGGCGCGCGCTGGTACTCCTTGCGCATCCGCTCGTTGTGCTCGAAGCCGCCGGTGGTGAGGATGACACCGCGCCGCGCGAGGATCGCACCGCCCGGGGTGTCGACGCCGACCACCCGGCCGTTCTCGGTGCGCAGCCCGGTGAGCGGGGTGTCCAGCCGCACCGCGACGTCCGCCGCTCGCAGGCCGGCGCGCAGGCCGCCGGCGAGGGCCTGGCCCATCGTGAGCATGCGACGGCGCCGGGCCAGCGAGACCAGCCGGCGTGCGGTGACCCGCGCGGCGCGCGCGAGGCCGCGCGGGTGGCGGGCCAGGAGGTTCATCCAGCGGTAGTCGGCCTGGGTGAGCGCCATCCCGGTCGGCGCGCGGAGGTAGGGCTCGGCCAGCGTGGCGAGGTCGTCGCCGAGCACGCGCGCGTCCATGGGCCGCGGCTCGATCGACCTGCCGTGCGCCTTGCCGCCGGGGGCCTCGGGGTAGTAGTCGGCGTAGCCGGTGACCCAGCGCATGGTCAGCGGGGTCTGCTCGAGCACGAAGCGGACCATCTCCGGTCCGGCGTCGAGGAACGCCCGGCGCAGCGCGTCGTCCACGTCGTCGCCGGTGATGTGCGCGAGGTAGGCGGCGGCCTCGGCCGGGCTGTCGTCGACACCGGCCTGCTGGAGGACGTGGTTGTTGGGTACCCAGACGCCGCCGCCGGAGCGGGCCGTCGAGCCGCCGTAGTGGCCGGCCTTCTCCACGAGGACGGTGTCGAGGCCGTGCCGGGCGGCGGTGAGCGCGGCGGTCATGCCCGCCGCGCCGGCCCCGGCCACGACGACGTCAGCTGACTCCATGGCGCCCATACTAGAACAGGTTATAGTTTTTCTCATGCCCGTCGAGTGGGATGACCATGCCGATGTCGTCGTGGTGGGTTTCGGTGGCGCGGGCGCGTGCGCGGCGATCGAGGCCACCCGATCGGGTGCGGACGTGCTGGTGCTGGACCGCTTCACCGGCGGCGGCGCGACGGCGGTGTCCGGCGGTGTGGTCTACGCGGGCGGCGGGACGTCGGTGCAGCGCGCGGCCGGCGTGCCCGACACGACGGCGGCGATGCTCGGCTACCTGTCGCAGGAGGTCGGCGACGTGGTGGCGCCGGAGACGCTGCGGCGGTTCTGCGAGACGTCCCCCGCGATGATCGACTGGCTGGCGGGGCTGGGCGTGCCGTTCGACCCGAGCCCGTGTCCGTACAAGACGTCCTACCCGAACGACGACTACTACCTGTACCACTCGGGGAGCGAGAACGCGTGGCCGTTCCGGTCGTCGGCCGAGCCCGCGGCGCGGGGCCACCGGGCGCACGGCCGGGGCACGTCGGGCCGGGTGCTCTTCGCCGCGCTGGCGGTCGCGGTCGGCTCGTCGGGCGCCCGGGTCCGGCCACGGACCGCGGCGGTCCGGCTGGTCGTCGAGGCGGGCCGGGTGGCCGGCGTCGAGTGCCGCACGCTCGCCGGCGCGCCGGCCCGGGTGCGGCGCAGGTTCGACCGGCTGCACCGGTTCGCGGTGAAGCCGGGCCTGTACGTTCCGGCGCTCGCCCGGCGGCTGCACCGGCGCATCGGGGCGCTGGAGGCGCGGTGGGGCCGGCCGTTGTTCGTCGAGGCACGGCGCGGCGTCGTGCTGGCGGCGGGCGGTTTCGTGAACGACCGCGCGATGATGCGCGAGCACGCGGCGGCCTACCGCGGCGGCCTGCCGCTGGGCACGCAGGGCGACGACGGCAGCGGCATCCGGCTGGGCGTCGCCGCGGGTGGCGCCGTGGACCGGATGTCGACGGTGTCGGCGTGGCGGTTCCTGACGCCGCCGAGCGCGCTGCTGAGCGGCATCCTGGTCTTCGCGGACGGCACCCGGTTCGTGGACGAGTCGAGCTACGGCGCGGCGATCGGCGCCCGCCTGGTCGCGGGTGGCGGCCGGGCGTGGCTGCTCGTGGACGAGCCGCTACGAGCGAGGGCGCTCCGGCAGGCGCGCACGGAGACCCTGTGGTTCCAACGGTTGCAGGCCGAGTACCTGCTGCGCTGGTCCCGCGTTCGCGGCGACTCGGTGGCCGCGGTGGCGCGCCGCGCCGGCATCTCCCCGACGGGCCTGGCGGCGACGGTCGAGTCGTACGGCCGGGCGCCCGACGCGTTCGGCAAGCACCCGTCGCTGGTGGCGCCGCTGACCACGCCGCCGTACACGCTGATCGACTGCTCCTACGGCCCGCGGCTGGGCTACCCGTGCCCGATGCTCACACTGGGCGGCCTGCTGGTCGACGAGTCGACCGGCCAGGTCCTGGACGCCGAGGGTGGCGGGGTGGCGGGCCTGTACGCAGCCGGCCGCACGGCGGTGGGCATCTGCTCGAACTCCTACGTGAGCGGCCTGTCCCTGGCGGACTGCGTCTTCTCCGGCCGCCGAGCGGGCCAGCACGCGGCAGCTCAGTCGGTCTCGCCGGGCTCGTCGAGCTGAGCGGTCAGCAGCGCGGTGATCTGCGCCTGCCCGACGGCCAACACGGAGAACCCTTCCCGCATCTCCGTTTCGACCTTCACGAATCGTTCCTCGACCTTGGCAAAACCCTCCCGCATCTCGTGGCCCTGTTCCACCTGGGTCTGCCGCAACGCGTTGAGCGACCTGGTGTGCGCACCCAGCTCGGACCGCAGCGCAGCGACACGCTGGTCGAGCCCGTTCGGCCCACTCATGGATTCTCTGACTCGCACTCGCCCAGATGCCTGGTCAACAGCTCGGTGATCCGCGTCTGCCCCTGTGCGAGCAAGCCGAAGCTCTTGCGCGTCTCGGAATCCACGCGGGCAAAGCCCTCCCGCATCTCGGCATCCACGCGGGCGAAGCCTTCGCGCATCTCGTGGCCCTGTTCCACCTGGGTCTGCCGCAACGCGTTGAGCGACCTGGTGTGGGCACGCAGCTCCGACTGCATCGCGGCCACGTCGCGGTCCGCGCCGCCCGCCAGCACCCGCGCCGCCGCCGCGTCCTGACGGGCCAGCGCCACCTCCCCCTCCAACCTGGTCACCCGCTCATCGATCTCGTCTGGCTCGCTCATGGAAGTCCCCCTAAGTCGTGGAGCGGGGCCTAGGTTGCCGCAAGATCCGGCGTGCGCCAAATGGTTGTCCACAGGTTGTCCACAGTTGTCCACGGGGCACGCCGGAGGTCGCCGCATCGACAGGAATGAGAACGTGTTCTAGTCTTGCGGGCATGAGCGACCAGGTGATCGGCGCCGTCCGGGAGCTGCTCCCGGTGTTGCGCGAGCGGGCCCAGGCCACCGAGGACGCGCGCCGCATCTCCGAGGAGTCGATCAAGGCCCTCCAGCAGACCGGCTTCTTCAAGCTCCTCCAACCCGCCCGCTACGGCGGCCTCGAACGCCACCCCAACGACTTCTACCGCGCCGTGCGCGACATCGCCGGCGCCTGCGGCTCCACCGGCTGGGTCGCCAGCGTCCTCGGCTGCCACCCCTGGCAGCTCGCGCTCTTCGACGACCGGGCCCAGCGCGAGGTCTGGGGCGAGGACGACGACACCCTGGTCTCCAGCTCCTACGCGCCGATGGGCCGCGCCACACCGACCGACGGCGGCTTCGAGTTCACCGGCCGCTGGAGCTTCTCCTCCGGCTGCGACCACGCCGCCTGGGTCTTCCTCGGCGGCCTCGTGCTCGGCGACGACGGCGCGCCGACCGACTTCCGCACCTTTCTGTTGCCCCGCACCGACTACACGATCGACGACGTCTGGGACACGATCGGCCTGCGCGGCACCGGCAGCAACGACGTCATCGTCGACAAGGTCTTCGTCCCCGAGTACCGGACGCTGAGCTTCATGGACACCGGCAAGTGCCACGGCCCCGGCCAGGAGGTCAACACCGGCCCGCTCTACCGGCTCCCCTTCGCGTCCGTCTTCTCCTGCTCCATCGCCGTGCCCGTGGTCGGCATGGCCACCGGCGCCTACGACGCCTACGTCACGCACACCCGCGAGCGCGTCCGCGCCTCCACCGGTGGCCGCGCCGCCGAGGACTCCTTCAACCAGCTCCGCATCGCCGAGGCGGCCGGCCGGATCGACGCCGCCATGCTCACGATCGAGCGCAACCTCGACGAGCAGATGCGCCACGTCACCGCGGGCGAGAAGGTCCCCTTCCCGCTGCGCGTGCGGACGCGCCGCGACCAGGTCAACGCCACCAGCTCCGCCATCGCCGCCGTGGACCGGCTCTTCGAGAGCGCCGGCGGCCGCGCGCTCAAGGTCGGCACGCCCATCCAGCGCTTCTGGCGCGACGCGCACGCGGGCCGCGTACACGCGATCAACGACCCGGAGAAGGCGCTCGCCATGTACGGCCAGGCCGAGCTCGGGCTGAAGGTGACCGACGCGTGGATCTGACCACAGAGGACACCCGGGCGGGCCTGCACTACTACGAGGCGGGCGACGGCGAGGCCGTCGTGCTGCTGCACGGCGGCGGGCCGGGCGCGTCCGCGTGGAGCAACTTCGGGCCCAACCTCCCGGAGTTCGCCAAGCGGTACCGCACGGTGCTCGTCGACCAGCCCGGCTTCGGCCGCTCGGCAAAGCCCGAGATCACCAGCCAGTACTTCACGTTCTCGGCCGACGCGCTCGTCAAGCTCCTCGACGAGCTGGGCATCGAGCGTGCCCACCTCGTCGGCAACTCGCTCGGCGGCGGCACCGCGGTCCGCTTCGCGCTGAACCACCCGGAACGCGCCGGGCGCCTCGTACTGATGGCACCGGGCGGGCTCGGGCTCAACGTCTTCGCGCCCGACCCGACCGAGGGCATCAAGCGGCTCTACCAGTTCGCCGCCCCGCCCGGGCCGAGCAGGGAGAAGCTCGCGACCTTCCTGCGCACGCTGGTGTACGACCAGTCGCTGGTCACCGACGAGCTGGTCGAGGAGCGGTTCGCGGCCGCGAGCGACCCGGATGCGTTGCGCGCCATGGCATCCATGGGCGCCTCGTTCGCGATGGACCCCGAGGAGGGCATGCTCTGGCGGGAGGCCCACCGGCTGCGCCAGCGCGTGCTGCTGATCTGGGGACGCGAGGACCGGGCCAACCCGCTCGACGGCGCGCTCGTCGCGCTCAAGGTCATCCCGCGCGCGCAGCTGCACGTGTTCGGCCGATGTGGACACTGGGCGCAGCTGGAGAAGTTCGACCGAGTTCAACCGGCTCACCATGGATTTCCTCGGGGGCGAGTGATGGGCATCCGTTCGCTGGGCTACCTGCGCATCGAGGCCACCGACGTCGCGGCCTGGCGCGAGTTCGGCCTCAAGGTCCTCGGCATGGTCGAGGGCGAGGGCGGCCGCGAGGACGCGCTGTACCTGCGGATGGACGACTTCCCCGCACGCATCGTGATCCTGCCCGGCGAGAGCGACCGGCTCGCCGCGTCCGGCTGGGAGGTCGCGAACGTCGCGGAGCTCGGCGAGGTCTGCGGCCGGCTCGAGGCGGCCGGCGTGCCCTACAAGGAGGGCACGGCCGAGGAGCGGGCCGACCGCCGGGTGGATCAGCTCGTCATCTTCGAGGACCCGTCCGGCAACACGCTGGAGGTGTTCCACGGCGCCGCGCTGCGCCACCGGCGCGTCGTCAGCCCGTACGGGCACCGGTTCGTCACCGGCGAGCAGGGCCTCGGCCACGTCGTACTGTCCACACGCGACGACGCGGAGGCGCTGGCCTTCTACCGCGACGTACTGGGCTTCCGGCTGCGTGACTCGATGCGCCTGCCGCCGCAGCTTCTCGGCCGCCCGGCCGACGCCGAACCCGCGTGGCTGCGGTTCTTCGGCTGCAACCCGCGCCACCACAGCCTCGCGTTCCTGCCGATGCCGACGCCGTCGGGGATCGTGCACCTGATGGTCGAGGTCGAGAACACCGACGACGTCGGGCTGTGCCACGACCGCGCGCTGCGCCGCAAGGTGCCGATGTCGGCCACGCTCGGCCGGCACGTCAACGACCTGATGCTGTCGTTCTACATGAAGACGCCCGGCGGGTTCGACGTCGAGTTCGGCTGCGAGGGCCGCCAGGTCGACGACGACGCGTGGATCGCGCGGGAGAGCACCGCGGTCTCCTTGTGGGGCCACGACTTCTCGATCGGCACGCGGTGATCACCCAGGCCCGCTTCCGTCAGGCGCTCGGCAACTTCTGTACCGGCGTCACGGTCGTGACCGCGATGGCGGACGCGGAGCCGGTCGGGTTCGCGTGCCAGTCCTTCGCCGCGCTGTCGCTCGACCCGCCGCTGGTGCTGTTCTGCCCCGGCCGCACCTCGCGGACCTGGCCGCACATCGAGGAGTACGGCCACTTCTGCGTCAACGTGCTGAGCCACGCGCAGCAGCACGTCTCCGCGATGTTCGGTACGGCCGGCGCGGACAAGTTCGCCTGCGTGCCGTGGGCACCCGCCCCGTCCGGCGCACCGATCCTCGCGGGCGCGCTGACCTGGCTCGACTGCGTGATCGAGGGCGTGCACGAGGCCGGCGACCACCACGTCGTCGTCGGGCGGGTCACCACGCTCGGCGACCAGCGCGAGGAGGCGCCGCTGCTGTTCTTCCGCGGCGCGTACACGGCCACCGAACCCGCCGAGCCGACCCCGGGCATCCTCGACAACCTGATCACCTGGTCCCGCCACGACGACTGGATCTAGTAGCTCAGGACCGTGGCGAAGCGGAACAGGGCGTCCCGGTCCAGCGGCGGCGGGTCGGCGCGCCGTTCCCGGAAGAAGACGGCCACGTGCAGGAACGTGCCGTCCGGGCGCATCACGGTCAGCCGGCGGATCGTCTGGTCGGCCACCGGCTCGGAGAACACCGTCACCGCGCCGTAGGTGCCGTCCGGGAACCGGCGGTACGTGCAGTCCAGCTGGAACTCGGGGCACGGCGTGAACCGCGGGTCGGCGTCCGGGTCGCGGTAGCCCACGTCGAGCTTCAGCACCGTCGCGTCGTGGCCCGAGCCCAGTGTCGCCATGGCCAGGTACAGGTCCGGCGTGTCGCTGACGTGGAAGACGAGCGGCGCCCACAGCACGTCCCCGGCCGGCGACGACACCGCGGCCGGCTCCAGGTCGGTGCCGGCCGGCAGCAGCCGCGACCGCGCCGCCGCGAGCTGGGCGGTGAGCCGCCGCGACCGGTTGTCGAACGACGGCGCCGGGTCGGTGAGCACCGGCTCGCCCGGGACCGGCGTGAACGTGCTCGGCACCGTCGGCGGCGGCGACCAGCCCGCGTCTGCCGGCTTGTCACTGCCCGGGTCGCCGAGCCCGAGCACCGCCGCGAACACCCCGGCCGCCACGAGCACGACGGCCGCGACGCCGACCGAACGCCACCGCTGCCGCCGGCCGGCCCGGACCTCCGCGGCCAGCTCGGCGAGGTCCACCGGGGCCGGGTCGGCGTCCGCCGCGATCGTGGCGAGGCCGGTGGCGAGCTCCTCCTCGGACGTGGCCAGCAGGTCGCGGGCGGCGGTGGTGTCGTACTCGACGGCCGGCTCGGGGCAGTCGAGCAGCTCGGCGGTCTCCGCCACGGTCAGCCCGGACCAGAACCGCAGCACGACGGCCGCCCGCTGGCGGGGCGCGAGCTCGCCGAGGCCGCGGCGCAGCCGCTCCGTGTCGAGCGAGGCCGGCTCGTCGACCGGCGCGTAGCCGGTGCCCGGGTTCGCCAGCCACTCGCCGACGAGGACCGCGACGGTGCCGTCTCCGTCGCCGCGCAGCGTGGTCCGCACGAGCGCGTCGGCGTGGTCCTGGTCGCCGGACAGCAGGTAAGCCAGCCGGTCGAGGTCGTCCTGTGCTGGCACCATGGCCCCATGGTGACCGAGGACGACCTGCGGCGGATAGCCCTGTCGCTGCCGCACACCACGGAGAAGCCGTCGTACGGCACGCCCGGCTTCCGGGTGAAGGACAGGCTCTTCGCCCGGATTCGCGAGGCGGGCGTGCTGGTGGTGTGGGTGGCCGGCGAGGGCGAGAAGCACGGCCTGATCGCGGCGGAGCCGGACAAGTTCTTCACCGTCGCGCACTACGACGGCCACCCGACCGTGCTGGTCCGCCTGGCCGCCGTGGACGCCGAAGAGCTCACCGAGCTGCTCACCGACGCGTGGCGGCTGCGCGCCCCGGCGCGGGTGCGGGCCGAGCTGGACTAGATCCCGGCCAGGCGGGCGAGCCGGTCGACGTGCTCGGCAGGCGGCCCGAACAGCTGCAGGCC
Organism: uncultured Actinomycetota bacterium; assembly: GCA_963841395.1. GTDB lineage: Bacteria > Actinomycetota > Actinomycetes > Mycobacteriales > Pseudonocardiaceae > Actinophytocola. The sequence continues at coordinate 108,781 of CAWJCX010000049.1, read as the reverse complement.
GCCGTGGGCGCGCTTGAAGTAGCGGTGCGCGTCGTGCTCCCAGGTGATCGCGATGCCGCCGTGCAGCTGGATCATCTCGCCGGCCACCTCGTGCAGTGCCTCCGCACAGTGCGCCTGGGCGACCGCCGCGCGCAGCGGCAGCTCCGCGGGCGGCGCGAAGGCGGCGGCGCGCGCGGCCGACTCGGCGGTCTCCACGAGCACGTGCATGTCCGCCATCCGATGCTTGAGCGCCTGGAACGACCCGATCGGCCTGCCGAACTGGTGGCGCTGGCCGGCGTAGGCCACGGTCAGCTCGAGGCACCGGGCCGCGGTCCCCGCCTGCTCGGCCGCGAGCGCCGCGCACGCCACGTCCCGCAGCAGCGCGAGGTCGACCGGGCCGACGAACCGGGCCGGCACGGTCGGCAACGACACCGAGGCGAGCCGGCGGGTCTCGTCCATGCTCGGCGTGTGCTCGCGGACCGCGCGGGCCGGCTCGACCTCGAACAGTGCCGGCCCGTCGTCCGTCCGGGCGACCGCCAGCAGGTGGGTGGCGGTGTCGCCGTCCAGCACGTACGCCGTCGAACCGGTCACCGTCCAGCCGGCCGCGGACCGCTCGGCCGCGCACGCCGGGGCGCGCCAGCCGGCCGCTGACGCCCACGCGAGGGCGACCGCGTCCCCGCTCGCGACCCGGGGCAGCAGCGCGGTGTCGCCCGCGGAGGCGAGCGCGGTCGCGGCGAGCACGGAGCCCAGCATCGGCGTGGCCGCGAGCGTGCGGCCCAGCTCGTACTGCACGACGAACACCTCGGGCAGTCCCGCGCCGAGGCCGCCGGACCCGGCCGGGACGAGCAGGGCGGGCGCGCCGAGCCCGGTCAGCGGCGCCCAGCAGGCGGGTTCCCTGGCCAGCAGCCGCCGCACGGTGTCGCGCAGCGACAGCTGGTCCTCGGTCAACCGCATGGCGCAATTCAACCAAACAGTTGCTTGGTTGCCTAGGCGGTCCCTCGATCGAGCAGGTTCGATATTCTCAGTGACGGGTCGGGGCCCGAGGACAACGCATGCGAGGAGACCTGGTCATCGAGAAGGGTGCACTGGTCGCTGGCCGTTACCGATTGCTGGAGCAAGTCGGCAGTGGCGCGATGGGCGTGGTGTGGAAGGCCGAGGACGAGCGCCTCGGTCGCATCGTGGCAATCAAACACCTGCTGGTCCGCTACGCGGTATCGGAGGAGCAGTCCGAGGAGACCCGCCGGCGCGCCATGCGCGAGGCGCGCATCGCCGCCCGCCTGCAGCACCGCAACGCGATCGCGATGTTCGACGTCGCCGAGCACGACGGTGACCCCTGCCTGGTGATGGAGTTCCTGCCCTCGCGCAGCCTCTCCGCGGTGCTGGAGGAGCGCGGCACGCTGCCGCCGTCGGAGGTCGCGGAGATCGGCGCGCAGGTCGCCGCCGCGCTCGCGGCCGCCCACGCCGTCGGCATCGTGCACCGCGACGTCAAGCCCGGCAACATCCTGCTCGCCGACAACGGCACGGTGAAGATCACCGACTTCGGCATCTCCAAGGCGCTGGACGAGGGCACCGTCACCACGCAGACCGGGATGGCCGGCACCCCCGCCTACCTCGCCCCGGAGATCGCCCGCGGCGAGGACCCGAGCCGCGCCTCCGACGTGTTCTCCCTCGGCTCCACGCTCTACCACGCCGTCGAGGGCCGGCCGCCGTTCGGCACGACGTCGAACCCGCTGGCCCTGCTGCACGCGGTCGCCTCCGGCATCGCGCCGCCGCCGCGCAACGCGGGCCCGCTCGCGGACACGCTGTCGAACCTGATGCGGCCGGACCCCGTCACCCGGCCGACCATGCTCGACGCCGCGACCGCGCTCGGCAGCCCCGCCGCCGCGCCCACCAAGCCGACGCGGCCGGCCAAGGCCGCGCCCATGATCACCGGCCCGGTGACCCCGCCGCGCCCGGTGGCCGTGCTCCCCCAGCCGGCCATGGCGAGCGCCGCCACGACCGCGCTGCCGCCCGTCTCCGCGCCGCGGCCGCCGCGCGCCGCCGACCCGTCGCGGCGCAACCTGGTGATCGTCGCGGTCGCGGCGCTGCTCGTGGTGGCCGGTGTGGTGGCCGCGATCATGCTGCTGAACGACGACAAGCCGGCGGGCGGGGGCGTCGCGGAAGGCAACGTCGGCGGGCCGAGCACCGAGCAGTCCCAGCCGCAGCAGTCCTCGCCGGAGACGTCGTCGAAGGCCCCGGTCAAGCCCGTCCCGGCGAACGGGGCGATCGACTTCAGCCAGGCCGGCCAGCGGGTGATCGACTACTACGGCGACGTCCAGAACACGGCCAAGCGGTTCGCCATGCTCTCCAGCGGCGCGCAGGCCGCGTTCGGCGGCCAGGACGGTTTCCGCGAGTACTGGTCGCAGTACAGCCAGCTCAGCTCGGAGCACGCGAACGGCGTGACGAAGAACGCGGACGGCTCGGTGAACGTGCCGGTCGACGTCACCTACACCAAGGGCGACAGCCCGCGCACGCAGCACCAGGTCGTGCGGGTGACGCGGGTGAACGGCCAGCTGGTCATCGACGTGGACGCTCGCTGAGCGCACCCAGTACGCGGTCCCGGTGCCACGACCGGGTACCCCACGCCGACTGCAGCGCGCGCACCTTCGTCAGCCACAGGCCGAGGTCGTGCTCGAGCGTGAAGCCGACCGCGCCGTGCACCTGCAGCGCCGCGCGGGCCGCGCGGTAGGCCGCGTCCGCGGCGGCGATCCGGGCCGCCGAGACGTCCAGTGGCGCACCGGTGACCGCGGCGCCGTGCACCAGCGGGCGGGCGAGCTCGAGCGCCACGTGCACGTTCGCGAGGTGGTGCTTGACCGCCTGGAACTCGCCGACCGGACGGCCGAACTGCCTGCGCTGCTTGACGTACGCGCTCGCCGGCTCGAGCAGCCCGCGGCCGAGCCCGAGCAGCTGGGCTGCGCAGCACAGCGCGCCCAGCTCGAACGCGCGGTCCACCGCGCCCGGCCCGACCCGCTCGCCCGCGGTCAGCCCGAACAGCCGGCGCGCGGCGTCGACCGACGACCGCGGCTCACCCGGAAGTCCCATGTGGACAGTGCTGTCCGCGGCGAGGAACGGGACCGCCACGTCCGCGTCGAGCGCGTACGGCACGTGCGGCGGCAGCGCCAGGGTGGCGAGCAGTTCGCCCGCCGCGAGCCCGGGCAGCCAGCGGTCCGCGCCGGGCGTGTCCGCGAGGAGGGCCGGCACGGCCGCGAACGACTCGACCAGCGGACCGGGCACCGCGTGCCGGCCGAGCTCCTCGAAGACCACGACCAGCTCCGCCCGCCCGGCGTCCATGCCGCCGAACCGTTCCGGCACCGCGAGCCCGGCCACACCGAGCTTTCCCAGCCGTGCCACCAGGTCCAGCCCCGGCGCGGGCTCGCCGGCACCCCACGCACGGATCGCCGCCGGCACGTCGGCGGCGGCGAGCAGTTCGTGGACGCTCGCGGCCAGCGCGCGCTGCTCGGTGTCCAGGGTGAACCTCACCGGTCACCTCGCGGCAGACCGAGCAGGCGTTCGGCGACGACGTTGCGCTGGATCTCGTTGGTACCGGCGTAGATCGGACCCGCGAGGGAGAACAGGTAGCCGCCGAGCCAGTCCGACTCCAGCTCCCCGTCCGCACCCAGCAGATCCAGCGCGGTCTCGTGCAGCGCGATGTCCAGCTCGGACCAGAAGATCTTGTTCACGCTCGACTCCGCGCCCAGCCGGCCGCCTTCCGCGAGCCGGCTGACCGTGCCCAGCGTGTACAACCGGTAGGCCTGCGCGCCGATCCACGCGTCCACCACCCGGTCCGCCTGGCCCGGCTCCGGCCGCTCGCGCCACAGCTCGACCAGCTTGTCCGCCGCGGCGGTGAACCGGCCGGGGCTGCGCAGCGTCAGCCCGCGCTCGTTGCTCGCCGTGCTCATCGCGACCCGCCAGCCGTCGCCCGGCTCGCCGAGCACGTCCGCGTCGGGCACGAACACCTCGTCGAGGAACACCTCCGCGAACCCCGGCGTGCCGTCCAGCTGCGGGATCGGCCGCACGGTCACGCCTTCCGCGCGCAGGTCGAACATCAGGTACGTCAGCCCGCGGTGCCGCTGCGCGGACGGGTCGCTGCGGAACAGGCCGAACGCGCGGTCGGCGACGGCCCCGCGCGACGACCACGTCTTCTGTCCACTCAGGACCCAGCCGCCGTCCGTACGGACCGCGCGGCTGCGCACCGCGGCCAGGTCCGAGCCCGCCTCCGGCTCCGACCAGGCCTGCGCCCAGAGGTCGTCCGCCCGCGCCATCCGCGGCAGGATCCGCGCCCGCTGCTCGTCGGTGCCGAGCGCGAGCAGGGTCGAGCCGAGCAGCGCGATGCCGTTCGCGCTCACCCGGCCGGGCGCGCCGGACGCGTAGTACTCCTCCTCGAAGACCACCCACTCCAGCAGCGACGCGTCGCGCCCGCCGTACTCGCGCGGCCAGGTCACCGCGGACAGCCGCGCGTCGGCGAGCCGGCGCTCCCACTCGCGGTGGCGCGCGCAGCCGTCCGGGGTGTCCATCGGCGGGAGCCGGCCGGGCACGTTGGCGGCGAGCCACTCGCGCACCTCGTCGCGGAAGGCGACGACCCCGGCGGGCAGGTCAAGATCCACTGGCGTCCCGCATCGATCGGGCGTCCAGGCCGCCGAGCGCGTCGGCCGAGGTCTCCGCGTTGTGCGCGTGCGCGAAGTGGTGCAGGCCGAACACCGAGTCCATTCCGGACCGCAGGCCCATCTGGTCCTCCGCCTGGTTGACCGCGCGCTTGGTGAGCGCGAGCCCGAACCGCGGCATCTCGGCGATCCGACCGGCGAGCGCGCGGGTCTGCGCCTCGAGCTCGGCGCGCGGCACGACCCGGTTGACCATGCCCAGCTCGAGCGCGCGGCGGGCGTCGAACCGGTCACCGGTGAACAGGAACTCCTTGGCCGCGCGCGGGCCGAGCACCCACGGGTGGGCGAAGTACTCGACGCCCGGGATGCCCATGCGCACCACGGGATCGGCGAAGAACGCGTCGTCGGCGGCCACGATCAGGTCGCACACCCAGGCGAGCATCAACCCGCCCGCGATGCACGCGCCGTGCACCATCGCGATGGTCGGCTTCGGGATCTCCCGCCACCGCCGGCACATGCCGAGGTAGACCTCCATCTCGCGGGCGTAGCGGTTGTCCCCGCCCGGCTTGCCGACGTGGTCCCACCACAGCACGGCCTTGCGCTCGAACGTCGTGTCGACGTCGCGGCCGGGCGTGCCGATGTCGTGACCGGCAGAGAAGTGCTTGCCCGCCCCGGCGAGCACGATCACCTTCACCGCGTCGTCGTCCACGGCCCGGGTGAACGCCGCGTCGAGGGCGTAGGTCATCGCCGAGTTCTGCGCGTTGCGGTACTCCGGGCGGTTCATCGTCACCGTGGCCACGGGCCCGTCGGCCGCGTACCGGACGACCTCGTCGATCACCCCGTCGGTCACCTCGCCACCTCCAAAGCAATTGCTTGGTAGGCTAACACCTCATGGCGCTCACGGAGTTCCGCGCGACCGTGCGCGAATGGCTGGCCGACAACCTTTCCGGCGATTTCGCGGGCCTGCGCGGCCTGGGCGGACCCGGCCGCGAGCACGAGGCGTTCGACGAGCGGCTCGCGTGGGACCGGCATCTCGCCGCCGCCGGCTGGACGTGCCTCGGCTGGCCCGCGGAACACGGCGGGAAAGACCTCGACCTCGACCACCGGGTGGCGTTCCACGAGGAGTACGCGGGCTCGGGGGCGCCGGCGCGGGTGAACCACTTCGGCGAGGAACTGCTCGGCCCGACGCTGATCGCGCTGGGCACGCCCGCGCAGCAGGCCCGCTTCCTGCCGAGGATCGCGGCGGTCGACGAGCTGTGGTGCCAGGGCTACTCCGAGCCGGGCGCGGGCTCGGACCTGGCGTCCGTGTCGACCTCGGCGACGCTCGAGCGGGACGAGTGGGTGCTCACCGGGCAGAAGGTGTGGACCTCGCTCGCGCACGTGGCGCAGTGGTGCTTCGTGCTGGCCCGCACGGAACCGGGCTCGGCGCGGCACGCCGGGTTGTCCTACCTGCTGGTGCCGATGGACCAGCCGGGCGTCGAGGTCCGTCCCATTGTGCAACTGACCGGCGGCTCGGAGTTCAACGAGGTCTTCTTCGACGGCGCCCGCACCGCGCGTGACCTGGTGGTCGGCGAGGTCGGCGGCGGCTGGGCGACGGCCATGCGGACGCTGGAGTTCGAGCGCGGCGCGGCGACGCTCGGCCAGCAGGTCGGCTTCCGGCGCGAGCTGGACGCGCTGGTCGACGTGGCCCGGTCCGCCGGTGCGCTGGCGGATCCGCTGCTGCGCGAACGGCTGGCCCGCGCCCGGCTGGACCTGGAGGTGATGCGGGCGCACGCGCTGCGCACCATCGGCGACCCGGCGGGGTCCCCGGTGACCAAGCTCGTCTGGGCCACCTGGCACCGCGCGCTCGGCGAGCTGGCGATGGACGTGCTCGGCGCCGCCGGCCTGACCGCGCCGGCGGGTGAGCTGTCCGAGTGGCAGCGGTTGTACCTGTTCAGCCGGGCCGACACGATCTACGGCGGGTCGAACGAGATCCAGCGCAACATCATCGCCGAGCGCGTGCTCGGCCTGCCCCGGGAGGCCCGCCCGTGATCCCGCCCTACCCCGCCGGCCGCGACCTGCTGGCCGGCAAGGTCGTCGTGGTCACCGCGGCGGCCGGCAGCGGCATCGGCTCTGCGGCGGCCCGGCGCTGCCTCGAGGAGGGCGCCCGCGTCGTGGTCAGCGACTCCCACGAGCGCCGACTCGCCGCCACCGCCGCGGACCTCGCGGACCGGTTCGACGGCTCGGTGCACGCGATCGCCTGCGACGTCACCGACGAGCCGCAGGTCCAGGCGCTCGTCGCGGGCACGGTCGACCACTTCGGCCGGCTCGACGTGATGATCAACAACGCGGGCCTCGGCGGCACGGCGTCGGTGCTGGAGATGACCGACGAGCAGTGGACCCGGGTGCTGGACGTGACGCTGAACGGGACGTTCCGGTGCACCCGCGCGGCGCTGCGGCAGTTCGTCGAGCAGGGCGGCGGGGGCGCGGTGGTCAACAACGCGTCGGTCGTCGGCTGGCGGGCGCAGGAGGGCCAGGCGCACTACGCGGCGGCGAAGGCGGGGGTGATGGCGCTGACCCGCTGCGCGGCGAAGGACGTGGCCGGGCACGGGATCCGGGTCAACGCCGTGGCGCCGAGCCTGGCCGCGCACCCGAACCTGGTGAAGGTCACCTCGCCGGAGCTGCTCGACCAGCTGACGGCGCAGGAGGCGTTCGGCCGCGCCGCGGAGCCATGGGAGGTGGCGACCGTGATGGCCTTCCTGGCCAGCGACTATGCGTCATATCTCACCGGCGAGGTGATCGCGGTGAGTAGCCAGCATCCGTGACTCGGGCGCTAGTCTCACTGCAAGACGCGAGCAGGAGGTATCCCGATGGCGCTCATGCCGATAACGGACTCGATGTTCCTGCTCGCCGAGTCACGCGAGCACCCGATGCACGTCGGCGGGCTGCAGCTGTTCGAGCTGCCCGAGGGCGCCGGGCCGGACTACGTGAGCGACTTCCACCGCGAGCTGCTGGAGCTGGCCGACGTGCGGCCGCTGTTCCGCCGGCGCCCGCGCGGCCCGGTCGGCAGCGTCGGCCAGTTCGCCTGGTCCAACGACGACCAGCTCGACATCGAGTACCACGTGCGGCACTCCGGGCTGCCGCGGCCGGGGCGGGTGCGTGAGCTGCTGGAGCTGGTGTCGCGCCTGCACGGCTCGCTGCTGGACCGGCACCGGCCGATGTGGGAGTTCACGGTCATCGAAGGCCTGCAGGGCAACAGGTTCGCGACGTACAGCAAGATCCACCACGCGCTGCTGGACGGCGTGTCGGCGCTGAAGCTGCTGCAGAGCTCGCTCTCGCCCGACCCGGACGCGCGCGACGTGCGGCCGGTGTGGTCGCCGCGGGTGCGGGACAACGTGTTCGACAAGCCGCGCCGGTCCGCCGACGTCGACCCGTTCACGGCGGCCGGCCGGATGGTGAAGGACGTCGTCGGCCTGGGCGGCGCCGCGGCGAAGGCGGTGAACGAGGCGTTCCGCGAGCAGACCGGGGCGCTGGCGTTCCAGGCGCCGAAGTCGATGTTCAACGTGCCGATCACCGGCGCGCGCCGGTTCGCCGCGCAGGGCTGGCCGCTGGACCGGGTCAAGGCGGTCGGCCGGGCCGCGGGCGCCACCATGAACGACGTGATGCTGGCGATGTGCGCGGGTGCGCTGCGCCGGTACATGATCGACCTCGGCACGCTGCCGGACCGCCCGCTGGTGGCCGCGGTGCCGATGTCGCTGCGCGCCCGCTCCGGTGGTTCGTCGGAGTCGTCGCTGGGCGGCAACGCGATCGGCCTGATCCTGTGCAACATGGCCACCGACGAGTCCGACGCGGCGGCACGCCTGACGGCGATCCACGAGTCGATGCTGAAGGGCAAGGCCGTCTACCACGGCATGAGCCCGCTGCAGATCACCGCGCTGAGCGCGATCCCGTTGATCCCCCTGGCCATCGGCACGATCCCGGGCCTGACGACCATCACGCCGCCGAGCTTCAACGTGCTGATCTCGAACGTCCCGGGCCCGCGCGACCCGCTGTACTGGAACGGCGCGCGCATGCAGGGCGTGTACCCGCTGTCGATCCCCTACGAGGGCCAGGCCCTGAACATCACGGTGACCAGCTACGCGGGCAGCCTGGAGTTCGGCCTGACGGGCTGCCGCCGCACGGTCCCCCACCTGCAGCGCCTCCTGTCCCTCCTGGAGGAGTCCCTACAGGAGCTGGAGAAGGCCACCGCCTGACCCGCCGATCGTCTCGGCCGCCTCGGCCATGATGCGGTCGATCAGCTCGGCGCACGTGGGGAGGTCGTCGATGGCGCCGACCACCTGGCCCGCGGCCAGGACGCCCGTGTCGGTGCGGCCCTCGACCAGGCCGGCGCGCAGCAGCATCGGGGTGTTGGCGGCCATGATCACCTGGGACCAGGTCAGCCGGCGGCCGTGGCGCATGGCCAGGCCGTCGCGGATCATGGTGGGCCAGGTCAGGCCCGTGAGGCGGCGGAAGCGCACGGCGTTGCGGACCGCGCCCACGAAACCACGCACCCGGCCCGCGCCCTCCAGGGACGTGACCAGCTCCGTGCGCAGCACGCGATGCGGCAAGCCGTCCACCCGCGTCGTCACCACCGTGCCGTCCAGGCCGCGCGCCAGGTACGCCTCCTTTACCGCGGCAGGCACGGTGCTCTCCTCGGTCAGCAGGAACCTCGTGCCCATCGCCACGCCCGCGGCGCCGTAGGCCAGCGCCGCCACCAGCCCGCGCCCGTCGAAGAAGCCGCCCGCCGCGATCACCGGGATGTCCACGGCGTCCACAACGGACGGCAGCAGCAGCGTCGTCGCCACGTTGCCCGTGTGGCCGCCGCCCTCGCCGCCCTGCACGAGCACCGCGTCCGCGCCCCAGCCGGCCACCTTCTCCGCGTGCCGCACCGCGCCGACCGACGGGATCACGACCACCCCGGCGTCCTTCAGCGTCGCGATCAACGACGGCGACGGGGCCAGCGCGAACGACGCCACCCGCACGCCCTCGTCGATCAGCAGCCGCGCCCGCGCGGGCGCGTCGTGGGCGTCCGCCCGCAGGTTCACCCCGAACGGCGCCGACGTCCGCGCGCGCACCTCCCGTACCGCCGCACGCAGCTCGTCCAGCGACATCGTCGCCGACGCCAGGATGCCGAGCCCACCGGCGGCCGCGACGGCCGACACCAGCCGCGGCCCCGCCACCCAGCCCATCCCGGTCTGCACGACCGGATGCCGCACGCCGACGAGCCGGGTGAACGCCGTGTTCACGACGGCACCTCGCGCTCGCGGCGCCCGTCCGGGTCCAGCGTGGCGAGCAGCGCCAGCTCCGCCGCCGACGGCGTCCGGGTCCGCGTGGCACCGTCGACGGCCAGCGGGAACCCCGTCTGCGCCACGACATCCGCGACCGTGACGCCGGGATGCACCGACACCAGCCGCATCGTGCGCAGCGGCCCGCCGAAGTCCAGCACCGCGAGGTTCGTCACCACCCGGTGCACGTCGTGGTACGGCCCGCCCGGCCGGTCGTAGCCGACCCCGGACACGACGTCCACTTCGGACACGAAAACGCGTGGCGAGTGGCGCGGCACCCAGTAGCTCGTCCGGTGGTTGACCGTGTTGCCGGGCGCGCCGCGGAACCCCAGCAGCTGCCGGACCGGCCGCTTGTGCGGGCCGATGCACGAGATGTTCTGGTTCCCGTGCCGGTCCACCTGGTTCGCGCCCATCACCACGTGCCGCCGTCCGTAGGCCACCACGTCGAACACCGCCCGGTACGGCAGCCACCCCTCGGCCACGCCGTCCGGCGACAGCAGCGTCGCCTCGCCGTCGGACAGCAGCAGGTCCGGCGCGAACGTCAGCCGCGCCAGCCGCGCACCCAGCGACGGCAGCACGCCCATGGGGCTGGCCAGGATCTCGCCGTCGTCGCGGAACAGCTCCGCGCACGCGACCGCACACACGTCCGCCCGGGTCATATCCGCACCGCCGCCTGGTAGGCCGCCTCGTCACCGGACAGGTACTCCGCGGCGAAGGACGGCCAGTCCGTGTCGGCGTACGTGCGCTGGAACGGCTCGTCGCGGCCGTAGTCCGGCACGCAGCTGGTGAAGTGCGCACCGCCGGGCGTCTCCACCACGCCGTCGACCATGAGACGGTTGAGCAGCAACGACTGCGGCGGACCGGACGCGGCGAGCGCCGAGGTGTCCACGATGGACTCGCACGACACGTACCGCCGGGTGGCGGCCAGGCAGAACAGGTCGTCGAAGTACGGGTCCGGGCCGAGGTAGCGGGCGTTGCCGTGCCGGTCGGCCCGGTTGAGGTGGACCAGCGCGACGTCCAGCCGCAGGGGCGGCATCGCCACCACCACCTCGCCGTCGTAGGGCGAGCGGACCGTGCGCAGCGACGGGTCCAGCGTCAGCACGTCGGACCCGAGCCCGGCCCGGATCGGCAGGAACGGCAGCCGCTGCGCGGCGGCGCGAAGTCCACAGTGGAGCATGCCTTCGTCGAGCTCGCGCACCGCGATGTCGCCGTTCTCCCGCGCCCGGCGGAAGTGCGGGTCGTAGGCGATGGAGTCCAGCGACACGAAGCCGAACACGACCTCGCGCACCTTGCCGGCCGCGCACAGCAGCCCGACGTCCGGCCCGCCGTACGACACGACCGTCAGGTTCCGCAGCGGCGAGCGCAGGATCGCCCGCACCAGCGCCATCGGCTTGCGCCGCGACCCCCACCCGCCGATGCCGACGGTCATCCCGTCGGACAAGGTGGCGACCACCTCGTCGGCCGTCATTCGCTTGTCTCTCACGAGCCCTCCACGAAGCGCCGGCGGGCCTCGTCCGCCACGCCGGTCAGGTTCAGCTCGAACGTGAAGCCCTGCTCGAACCGGTAGCTCCGGTGCACGTCCTGCTGGTCGATCCCGTTGATCGCGGCCTTGGCCGCACGGATCACCCTGGTGTCCTTCGCCGCGATCTCGCCGGCCACCTTCAACGCGGCCGCGTCCAGCTCGGCCGCCGGCACCACCCGGTACACCGAGCCGTGGTGATGCAGGTCTTCGGCGGTGACCGTGGCCGCCGTGTAGTACATGGCCCGCATCAGGTGCTGGGGTACCAGCCGCGCCAGGTGGGTCGCCGCGCCGAGCGCTCCTCTGTCCACTTCGGGCAGACCGAAGGTGGCATCAGACGCGGCCACCACCACGTCCGCGTTGCCCACCAGCCCGATCCCGCCGCCGAGGCAGAAACCCTGCACCGCGGCCACGACCGGCACCGGGCAGTCGTACACCGCGGCGAACGCCGCGTAGCAGCCACGGTTCGCGCCGACCAGCGCGCCATGACCCTCGCGCTGGATCTCCTTGATGTCCACGCCGGCGCAGAACCCCCGCCCCTGCGCCCGCAGCACCACGACGTGGGCATCGCTGCCCGGCGGTGGTCACCGCGTCGGCGAGGTCGAACCAGCCCTGCACGGGCAGCGCGTTGACCGGCGGAAAGTCCATCGTGACCACGGCGACACCGGGCTCGGGCCGGCTCGTCGACACACCCATGAGACCGCCTAACCTAGCAATTGCTTGGTCAGCCTAGCACCGCTCCAGGATCGTGCCGGTGGACAGCGCGCCACCGGCGCACATCGCGATCAGCGCGGTCGACGCGTCCCGCCGCTCCAGCTCGTGCAACGCCGTCGTGACCAGCCGGGTGCCGGTCGCGCCGACCGGATGGCCGAGCGCGATCGCGCCGCCGTTCACGTTGACCCGCTCCTCGTCCGGCTCGTGCACCGCCTGCCACGACAGCACGACCGACGCGAACGCCTCGTTGACCTCGAACAGGTCCAGGTCGCCGATCTTCATCCCGGTCTTCGCCAGCAGCGTGTCCGTCGCCTGCACCGGCCCGTCCAGGTGGAAGTACGGCTCCGCGCCGACCAGGCACTGCGCCACGATCCGCGCCCGCGCCGCCAGCCCGAGCGAGCGCGCCCGGTCCGCGGACATCAGCAGCACGGCCGACGCCCCGTCGGAGATCTGCGACGACGTCCCCGCCGTGTGCAGCCCGTCCTCGACCACCGGCGACAGCCCGGCGAGCGCCTCGGCCGACGTCGTCGCGCAGGCCCTGGTCCTGGATGGCCGCGCCGACCGGCACGACCTCGCGGCCGAAGTGGCCCGCCGACCACGCGGCCGCGGCCCGGGCCTGCGAGCGCTCTCCGAAGGCGTCGAGGTCCGCACGCGACAGTCCGCGCCGCGCGGCGATCCGCTCGGCCGCGACGAACTGGTTCGGCAGGTCGACCGACCAGGAGTCGGGCCGCGGCACGCCGACGTGCACGCCGAGGTTCGACCGCAGCGGAACCCGGCTCATCGCCTCGACGCCGCACGCGACGCCCACGTCGATCGCGCCGGCCGCGATCAGCCCGGCGACCAGGTGCATCGCCTGCTGCGCGGACCCGCACTGGGAGTCCACGGTCATGCAGCCGGTCCGGTACGGCAGGTCCGCGTGCAGCCACGCGGTCCGGGTGACGTTGTTCGACTGCTCGCCCGCCTGCGTCACGCAGCCGCCGATCACCTGCTCGACGAGAACAGGTTCTACTCCGGCTCGCGCCAGCACCGCCCGCTGTGCGGCACCCAGGATCTCGGCCGCGTGCAGGCCGGAGAGCACCCCGCCACGCTTGCCGATCGGGGTGCGAACGGCCTCGACGATCACCGGGTCTGCCATGTCAACAAAATAGAACCTGTTTCTGGACCGAGCAAGGCGCGGACACCGGACCCTTCACTTCGAGGCGGTCCGTATGTTTGAATCGAGTAGAACGTGTTCCACACGATCGGAGTACGCGGTGCCCGCTCCCCGGATCCCCGATGGCTTCGACTTCACCGACCCCGACCTCTACGCGAACCGGATCCCCGTCGAGGAGTTCGCCGAGCTGCGCGCGACCGCGCCGGTCTGGTGGAACGCCCAGCCGCACGGCCTCGCCGGCTTCGGCGACGACGGCTACTGGGTGGTCAGCCGGCACGCGGAGGTCAAGGAGGTGTCGCGCAACAGCGACGTCTACTCCAGCGCCGAGAACACCGCGATCATCCGCTTCAACCCGGACATGACCCGGGACAAGATCGAGGCGCAGCGGCTGATCATGCTGAACATCGACCCGCCGCACCACTCCAAGGTGCGCGGCATCGTCTCGCGCGGATTCACCCCGAAGGCGATCAACCGGCTGCGGGACAAGCTCGCCGAGCGCGCCGAGCAGATCGTCACCACGGCCCGGGAGCAGGGCGGCGGCGACTTCGTCACCCAGGTCGCGTGCGAGCTGCCGCTGCAGGCGATCGCCGAGCTGCTCGGCATCCCGCAGGACGACCGGCACAAGGTGTTCGACTGGTCGAACCAGATGGTCGCCTACGACGACCCGGACTACTCGGTCGATCCGCAGGCCGCGTCCGCGGAGCTGCTCGGCTATGCGTGGAACATGGCCGAGGAGCGCAAGAAGTGCCCGATGGACGACATCGTGACCACGCTGGTCAACGCCGACATCGACGGCGACGCGCTGCGCTCGGACGAGTTCGGCTTCTTCGTGCTGCTGCTGGCCGTCGCGGGCAACGAGACCACCCGCAACGCGATCACCCACGGCATGCACGCGTTCCTGACCAACCCCGACCAGTGGGAGCTGTACAAGGACACCCGGCCGGCGACCGCGGCCGACGAGATCGTCCGGTACGCCACGCCGGTGATGTCCTTCCAGCGCACCGCCATGCGCGACACCGAACTCGGCGGCGCGGAGATCAAGCGGGGCGACCGGGTCGGCATGTTCTACAGCTCGGCCAACTTCGACACCGACGTCTTCACCGACCCGCACCGCTTCGACATCACCCGCGACCCCAACCCGCACCTGGGCTTCGGCGGCACCGGCGCGCACTACTGCGTCGGCGCGAACCTGGCGAGGGTCGAGATCGACCTGATCTTCAACGCGATCGCCGACCACATGCCCGGCATCCGCGGCGAGGCCGAGCCCCGCCGGCTGCGGTCGGGCTGGCTCAACGGCATCAAGGAGCTACGAGTCAAGTACTAGCCTGCCCGCCTCCCCGGAATTCGAAGTGTTGGCTACGTTCCGGCGAATGGTGCGGTTTGCCAGGTACTTGTGGCTGGGTGCCGTCACGTTCCCCTGAGGTCACCGTTGGCCGGTCCAAGACTCCGCGACCTACTGGCCGGCGAACTCTTCCGCGGCGCGCTCGCCGGCCGCGGCGACCCGCGCGAGGAACCCGGCGATCAACCCGAGCTGGGCGGCGTCGTAGTCCGCGCAGACGTCGTTCAGCTCGCCGCGCATGCCGCCGTAGAGGCGGAACAGCTCGCTGCCGCGGTCCGGCAGCACGCGCACCACGACCGCGCGCCGGTCGGCCTGGTCGCGCTCGCGCACGATCCACCCGCTGCGCTCGAGCCGGTCGAGGATGCCGGTCATCGTGGCCGGGTGCGTGCCCGCGCGCCGGGCCAGCGCGCCCGGGCCGATCGGGCCGTACCGCGCGATCAGGTCGAGGCAGCTCAGGTCGACGTCGCGCAGCGCGACCCGCGTGCCCACGTGGTGGTTGAGCACGCCGAGGTGCCCGTTCACGTCCCGCAGCGCGCCCTGGACGTCGTTCGCCGCGCGCCGCCAGGCCCGCCGATCCTCTGGTACGTTATCCATATAGTTTGACTTTCGTATCGTATGTGGTTCGAAGTCAATGTACCGGTGGGGAAGGGTGCGTGGGTATGAAGCTGACCGTTTTCGGCGCGACCGGGGGAATCGGCGGGGAGGCGGTGCGCCAGGCGCTGGCGGCCGGGCACACGGTGACGGCGGTGGTGCGGGACAGAGCGCGGCTGGCCGTGCCCGACCATCCGGAGCTGCACGTCGTCACCGTCGACGGGCTGACCGAGGCCGGGCCGCTGGAGCCGGCCCTGTTCGGCAGCGAGGCGGTGCTGTCCGGCGTCGGACCGCGCTCGCGCAAGGACGCGGGTGTGGCCGCGGTCGCGACGCGCGCGATCCTCGGCGCGATGGCGGCGACCGGGGTGCTGCGGATCGCGGCGGTGAGCGCGATGCCGGTCGGCCCGGTCCCGGGCGGCGAGCGGTTCCTCGGCCGGCGGATCGCGTACCCGCTGGTCCGGCGGGCCCTGAAACCGGTGTACGACGACCTGGAGACGATGGAGGCCGACCTGCGGCGCAGTGGTGTCGAGTGGACGGTCGTGCGGCCGCCGCGCCTGACCGGCAAGCCGCTGTCGGGCCGGTACCGGTTGGCGATCGGCGCGAACGTGCCCAACGGCGGCTTCGTGTCCCGGGCGGACGTCGCGCACGCGATGCTCGCGCTGCTCGAGGACCCGCGGGCGGTCAACCAGCCGGTCGGCATCGCGTCGTAGCCGCCCTTTCGGGCAGCGGGCGCGGCCCGGCGGCCGGTCCCCGCGTACGCGAACCACGACCCCGGAGCAGGGGAGGCTATGCGTGTGTTCGTCAGGTGGTGTGTCCTGCCGGCCGTCATCCTCCTGGTGGCGGCCGGCTCCACCGGGTGCGGCGGGCCGTCCGACCAGACGACCGCGTTCTGCACCGACTACGGCGACGCGATGCACGACCTGGTGGTCGCGGCCCGGCGCTACGACGAGTCGCCCGCGGCGTTCACCACCACCTACGACGCGACGATGCACGACCTGGACCGGCTGCGCGGCGGCGCACCGGACGAGCGGCTGCGCGCCGCGTTCGACACGGCGTCGTTCACGTTCACGGTGTTCAGCCAGGACTCGGCCAGGGCGGACTTCCTCACCAGGGCGGACTTCCACGACAACGCACTCGTGCTGGCATGCGCGGAGTACGGGATCGAGCTCACTCCCGCCGCAACGTAGCCATCGCGCGCTCGGTCTCCCAGAACGCCCGCATCGACACGATCAGCCCGTCGGCGTTCACCTTGTAGACGAAGACACCTTCGGTGTCCACTCTGGACCCACCGGGCAGGAACGCCGAGATCGTGCCGACGTTGGCCACCTCGTCCCCAGCGGCGAACGAGTCGCGCATGACGAACTCGAACCGTTCGACATCGGCGATCGCCAGGTCCCAGAACGCCCGGATCGCGTCCCGGCCGTGGTGGCCCTTGCCGGCCGGGTCGAACATCGACACGCCGACCGGGTCCTCGACCACGCCGTCCTCGGCGAACAGCGCGACCCACTCCTCCCTGGCGCCGCGGCACACCGCCGCCATCGAGGCCCGGGACGCCGCCCGCGCCGGATGCGTGGCCTCGGGCCCACTCCACGTTATGGCGGTCACAACTGCCCCATGATCTCGTCGGCGAACCGCTTCATGCCGTCCTTCTTCGCCTCGAGCGGACCGTCGAGGCCGACGCCGTAGAACACCCACGGCACCACGATCGCGTCCGTCACACCGATGTCGGCCTGCGCGCGGTATCCGTCCACGCCGAACCGGTTCACACACACCGCCTGGATCTCGAACGGCCCGGTCCGGCCGCACTCCGCGCGCAGCACGGACAGCCGGCCGATCACGTCACGCAGCTCGTCGAACTTGATCATCGCGGACGTCCAGCCGTCGCCGGTGCGGGCGGCCCGGCGCAGTGCCGCCTCGGTGTGCCCGCCGACGTAGACCGGCACCGGCTCGCTCGGCGTGGGGCTCATCCGCAGCTTGTCGAAGTCGTAGAACCGGCCGTGGTGGTCGACCATCCCGCCGCCGAGGATCAGCCGGATGACCTCCACCGCCTCGTCCGCGCGGGCCCCGCGATGGTCGAACTCCCCACCGCACCAGCGGGTCTCCTCCGGCGACCAGCCCAGCCCGATGCCCAGGCCGAACCGGTTGCCGGTGAGCACCGCGACCGAGCCGACCTGGCGGGCCAGCAGCACCGGGTTGCGCGGGTTGAGCTTGAGCACCTGGGTGTAGAAGCGGATCCGGCTGGTGACCGCGCCCATCGACGCGGCGGCGACGAACGGGTCGACCCACGGCGTGTCCGCGTCCCAGAACCGCGAACCGTCCGGAGTGTACGGATACTTCGCGGACACCTCCTCGGAGTAGAACAGCGAGTCCGGCAGCGCGATCGAGTCGTACCCGCACTCCTCCGCCGTCCGGGCCAGCTCGGTGAGCTGGTCGAGCGGGCTGAGCGCAACCCCGACGGTGAACTTCATGGCATCTCCGCTCCGACCACCCACATCGAGAAGTACTGCGAACCGCCGCCGTACGCGTGGCCCAGCGCCCGCCGCACGCCGTCGACCTGGTGCTCGCCCGCGCGGCCCAGCACCTGCATGGCCGCCTCGCCGAACCGCAGCATCCCCGACGCGCCGATGGGGTTGGACGACAGCACGCCGCCCGACGGGTTCACCGGCAGCCGCCCGCCGAGCTCGGTCTCGCCCGCCTCGGTGAGCTTCCAGCCCTGCCCCTCCTCGGTGAAACCCAGGTTCTCCAGCCACATCGGCTCGAACCAGGAGAACGGCACGTAGATCTCGGCGGCGTCGATCTCGGCGAGCGGGTCGGTGATGCCGGCCTGCGCCCACAGCGCGGCGGCCGCGTCCCGCCCTGCGCGCGGGTTGACCTGGTCACGGCCGGCGAACGTGGTGGGCTCGGTCCGCATGGCGGTGGCGTGGATCCACGCCGCGGAGCGGCCGCGGGCGGCGTGCTCGTCGCCCAGCACGATCGCGCAGGCGCCGTCGGACGACGGGCAGGTCTCGTCGTAGCGGATCGGGTCCCACAGCATGGCCGACGCACGGACGGACTCGACCGTGATGTCGGCCTGCCGCAGGTGCGCGTACTCGTTCAGCGCGCCGTTGCGCCTGTCCTTCACGGCGACGATCGCGCCGATGTGGTCCGGCGCCTGCGCGCGGCGGATGTAGGAACGCACGTGCGGTGCGAAGTACCCACCCGCGCCCGCGCCGACCGGCATGTGGAACGGCGGCATGATCGACAACGCCCACATGGCGTTCGACTCGGACTGCTTCTCGAAGGCGACCGCGAGGACCCGCCGGTGCACGCCGCCGTGCACCAGGCTCGCGGCGACGTTGGCGGTCGAGCCGCCGACCGAGCCGGCGGTGTGTACGCGCAGCAACGGTTTCCCGGTCGCGCCGATCGCGTCGGCGAGGAACAGCTCGGGCATCATCACGCCCTCGAACAGGTCGGGCGCCTTGCCCAGGACGACGGCGTCGATGTCCGCGTGCTCGAGGTTCGCGTCGGCGAGCGCGCGGTCGATGGCCTCGCGGCACAGGCCGGCCATCGTCACGTCGGTGCGCTTGCTGCGGTGGTGGGTCTGGCCGACGCCGAGGACGGCCGCCCGCTGCCCGGCCATCAGTCCGCCGCCAGGACGCAGACGAGGTTCTGCTGCAGCACCGGGCCACTCGTGGCGTGCGCGATCGCCCGCTCGCCCGGACGTAGCCGGGTCGCCGCCTCACCGATACGGGCGAGGCCGGCGGCGAACATCGGGTTGCCGACGAGCGGGCCGCCGGACGGGTTGACCACGACCTCGTCGCCGAGCCCGAGTGCCTGGCGCAGCAGGATCTCCTGGTGCGTGAACGGCGCGTGCAGCTCGGCGAGTGTCACCCCGTCCGCGCCGGCCGCCTTTGCCGCGGCCACAGTGGACGGTGAGGTGGTGAGGTCGCGCGCGCCGAGGTGGCCGGACTCCACGCGGTGCTCGATGCCGGTGATCCAGGCCGGCTGGTCGCACAGGTCCCGGGCGCGGTCGGCGGCCGCGAGCACGACGACGGCCGCACCGTCGGTCACCGGCGCGCAGTCGTGTCCGCGCAGCGGATCCGCCACGTACGGCCGGGTCATCAGCTCGTCGGCGGTGACGTCCTCGTGGACCTGCGCGTGGGGGTTCCTGCCACGCGCACGCGCGGCCACGAGCGCCATGTCGCGCTCGCTCCACAGCCCGCGGTCGAGGCCCAGCCGCGCCTGCAGCCCCGCGACGCTCACCGCGTCCGGCCACAGTGGACCAACCGTGTACGGGTCGAGCTGCATGGCGAGGACGCGCCGCAGCTGCCCGGCACTCGACTTGCCGAACCCGTAGACGAGCGCGGTGGCGACCTCGCCGGTGCGGATCTTCACCCATGCCTCGTAGAGCGCCCAGGCCGCGTCCGCCTCCACATGGGACTCGTTGATCGGCGGGAACGCGCCGATGGCGTCCACCGCGGCGATGAAGGAGAACGCGCGACCCGCGAGGTAGTCCGACGAGCCGGAGCACCAGAACCCGACGTCCTGCTTGGCGAGGTTCGCCTTCTCGAGCGCCTCCCGGATGATCGGCACGAGCATCTCGACGCCGTTGGTGGTGCCGCGCGTCTCCCGGACATTGGGCGCCTGGGCGAAGGAGACGACGGCCACGTCCCGGTTCACAGGTGCCCCGCGTAGGATTCGTACGGCGCGTCGAGTTCGCCGGTGGGCCGGAAGTGGTCGATGTTCTCCAGCGTGGTGCCCCACTCGTCGCGCGGCTTCCACGCGGCCTCGACGCGCATGCCCATCCGGACCTCGTCGGCGGCGCAGCCCAGCACCAGGTGCAGGAACGCGATGTCCGCACCGTCCAGCAGGATGTACGCCGCGACGTAGGGCGGCTTGAGACGCTGGCCGAGGAACGGCACGTTCACGATGCAGAACGTGGTGACGATGCCCCGGTCCGGCAGCTCGATCTCCTCCTCGGTGGGCACGCCGTCGGTCGGGCACGCGCCGCGCGGCGGCACGTAGACCTTGCGGCACACCGGGCAGCGCTGGCCCAGCAGCTTCCCCTCCGCGAGCCCGCGCAGGTAGCGGCTCTCCTCGGGTGACGCCGAGTGCAGGTAGTGCAGCTCGACCGGCGTGGTCAGCATCGTGACGGGCTCGGCGGCGACCGGCCCGGCGGCGGGCTCGTCGTCGACCGGTGCGAAGCACTCGATGTCCCGGATCCCGTTCCCCCGCGTCTCGGCCCACCGCGCGCGCACCCGCATCCCGGTGCTCACACACGGCGCGTCGACCGCGTGCAGCATCGGCGTGTCCGCGCCGTCCAGCATGATGAGCGCCCACGCGAACGGCCGCTGGAGCGGTTGTCCCGCAAGGGGTTCCGGCTGCGCGCACCACGTGACGACCGTGCCGTCGTGACTCACCTCGACGAGATCGGTGAGCGGCTCACCGGTGCCGGGGTCGTACTCGGGCGGCGGCACGTGCACCCGCCCGTCCGCGCCGCGCGCGCCGAGGATCCGCCGCCCGGCGAGCCCGGTGACGAACCGGCCCAGCACCGGGCCGAGCGATCGGGTGTAATCGAACCCGATATCCAGCGGGGCGGACAGCGGTGCCTGATCGACAGTCACGCTCCGAGTGAAACACGTTCTAGCACGACCGGCAAGGAGGCACGGATGAAGCTCGGACTTCAGCTCGGGTACTGGGGCGCGGCCCCGCCGCCGCACGCGGCCGAGATGGTCGTCGCGGCGGACGAGGCCGGGTTCGACGCGGTGTTCGCGGCCGAGTCCTGGGGGTCCGACGTGTTCACCCCGCTCGCGTGGTGGGGCGCGCCGACCACGCGGGTGCGGCTCGGCACGGCGGTCGCGCAGCTGTCCGCGCGGGCGCCGACCGCGACCGCGATGGCCGCGCTCACCCTCGACCATCTCTCCGGCGGCCGCGCGATCCTCGGGCTCGGCGTGTCCGGCCCGCAGGTCGTCGAGGGCTGGTACGGGGCGCCGTTCGGCAAGCCGCTCGCGCGCACCCGCGAGTACGTGTCGATCATCCGCCAGGTGCTCGCCCGCGAGACGCCGGTGACCGGTGGCGGCCCGCACTACCCGCTGCCCTACACCGGCCCGGGCGCCGACGGACTGGGCAAGCCGCTGCGCCCGATCACCCATCCCCTGCGCGCCGACCTGCCGATCTGGCTCGGCGCGGAGGGCCCGAAGAACGTGGCGCTGACCGCCGAGATCGCGGACGGCTGGCTCGCCGTCTACTTCTCCGACTCGCTGGCCGACCAGTACAACTCGTGGCTCGACGAGGGCTTCGCCCGGCCCGGCGCCCGCCGCTCGCGCGCGGACTTCGAAGTCGCCGCGAACGTCTCCGTGACGATCACCGACGACCCGGCCGCGGAGTACGACCAGCACCGCCCGGTGATCGCGCTCTACGCCGGCGGCATGGGTGCGGAGGGCAAGAACTTCCACGCGGACCTGTTCCGGCGGATGGGCTACGGCGAGGTCGTCGAGGAGGTCACTCGCAAGTTCCGGGAGGGCCGCAAGCTCGAGGCGGCCGCCGCGGTGCCCGACGAGCTCGTCGCCGAGACCGCGATGATCGGCAGCGCCGAGCAGGTCCGCGCGCACGCGAAGAAGTGGGCGGACAACGGCGTCACGATGCTGATGGTCGGCGCCCAGGACGCCGCTCAGGTGCGCGCGATCGCGGAGGTCCTTGCCGACAACTGAAACACGTTCTAGATTGGTTCGGTGGCCTCGATCGGACTGTGGCACATCGCCGCCGAGCAACCGGACCTCGTCGCGGTCGTCGACCTGGACGGCCGCGAGGTGACCTATCGCGAGCTGGCCGCCGCGGCCGACCGCTACGGCCGCGGCTTCCAGGCGATGGGCCTGCGCCCCGGGGACGCGATCGTCGTGATGCTGCCCAACGGGGCGGACCTGACGTCTGTCTACTTCGGAGCGTTCCAGACCGGCCTGTACGTGGTGATGGCGAACTGGCACCTGGTCGGCGCCGAGGTCTCCTACCTCGTGACGGACAGCGGCGCGAAGGCGTTCGTCGCGCACGAGCGGTTCGCGGCGGTGGCCGCGGACGCCGCGTCGCGCAGTGGTGTCGAGGCGAGATTCGCGATCGGCGACGTGCCCGGCTTCGCACCGCTGTCCTCGCTGGGCGCGGGTTCGTCCGGGCGGCCGGACGTCCGGACCGCGGGCTCGCCGATGCTCTACACGTCCGGCACCACCGGCCGCCCCAAGGGCGTGCGCCGGCCGCTGACCGGCGCCGACCCGGACGAGGTCCCACCGGCGGCGACGTGGTTCTTCGGCATCTTCGACCTGCATCCCTTCGACGGACACGTGCACATCTGCGGGTCGCCGATGTACCACACGGCGGTGCTGAACTTCGTGGCCAACTCCGTCCAACTGGGACACACGGCGGTACTGATGGACCGGTGGCGCCCGGCGGAGATGCTCGCCTTGATCGAGCGGCACCGGGTGACGCACAGCCACATGGTGCCGACCCAGTTCCACCGGCTGCTGGAGCTGCCCGCGGAGGTGCGGTCGCGCTACGACGTGTCGTCGCTGCGCGTGATGATCCACGGTGCCGCGCCGTGCCCGCCGGAGGTCAAGCGGCGGATGCTGGAGTGGTGGGGCCCGGTGGTCACGGAGTACTACGCGGCCACCGAGGGTGGCGGGACGGTGATTTCGGCCGCGGAGTGGCTGGAAAAGCCGGGCTCGGTCGGGAAGCCGTGGCCGGGCTCGGTGGTGGCGGTGCTCGACGAGTCGGGTTCGCCGGTGCCCGCCGGCGAGCCGGGCCTGGTGTACATGCGGATGGGCGCGTCGAACTTCTCCTACCACAAGGACCCGGCGAAGACGTCGGCGTCGCGGGTGGGCGACCTGTTCACGTTGGGGGACATCGGTTACCTGGACGAGGACGGCTACCTCTACCTGTGCGACCGGAAGTCGGACCTGATCATCTCGGGCGGCGTGAACATCTACCCGGCGGAGATCGAGAACGAGCTGGCGTGTCATCCGAAGGTGGCGGACGTGGCGGTGTTCGGCGTCCCGAACCCGGACTGGGGCGAGGAGATCAAGGCCGTCGTGCAGCCGGCCGAGGGCGTCGCCGGTGGCGAGGACCTGACCGAGGAGCTGCTGGCGTTCGCCGCCGAGCGGCTGGCCAAGTTCAAGATCCCCCGCACCATCGACTACGCCGAAGAGCTCCCGAGAGACCCGAACGGCAAGCTGTACAAGAGAAAGCTGAGAGACCCGTACTGGGCCAACCGCGAACGAGCGATCTGACCCGTCGGCACCCAACGACACCCCCCAGGCGAGCCGTGATGCGCCAGCTCGTACCAGAGGGCGAGCCGTGATTGCGCCAGCTCGAGCCAGAGGCGCGCCGTGTTGCGCCAGCGACGAGCGGAAAGAGGGTCGGGGCCGTCGGCGGGACACGTGGAGGGCAGGGCGCCAGCCCTGCCCGCAATGCCCTGACCCAGGGCGGCGGAGGCTCACGGGTCAAGGGGTCGCGTGCCCAACAGAACCAAAACGAAGTGGTGCGACCCCTCGAGGCGTGAGTGGCCGCCCGTAAAATCCGACGACGGCCCCGACCCCCTGTGGACACCCAGCCGGACCGTCCACCCCCAGGTCAGAGCAGCCGAACAAGATCCACAGTGGCCTCCGGCCCCCCAAGATCCAGCGTACAGACGACCCCTGACAATCCAGGCCGGCAACGGAAGCCCGTGGACAACTAGCGACCGCGAAAGTCGGGCTTCCGCTTCTCCGCGAAAGCCTTGGGCCCCTCCCGAGCGTCCTCGGAAGCGAACACCGCCATCCCCAGCCCGGCCTCGACCGCGAAGGCCTCGTTCTCCGGCATGCCCTCGGTCTCCCGCATGGTCCGGAGGATCGCCTGCACGGCCAGCGGCCCGTTCGCGGCGATCACCTCAGCGAGTTCGAGCGCCCGGGACAAGGCCTCGCCGTCCGGCACCACGTACCCGATCAAACCCAGCGACAACGCCTCGGCGGCGGTGATGTGCCGGCCGGTCAACAGGAGGTCCGCCGCGAGCGTGTACGGGATCTGCCGGGGCAGCCGCACCGCCGAGCCGCCCAGCGGGAACAGCCCCCACCGCGCCTCCGCCACCCCGAACCGCGCGCCCGACCCCGCCACGCGGATGTCCGTCGCCTGGAGGATCTCCGTGCCGCCGGCGATGGCCGGGCCCTCGACGGCCGCGATCAGCGGCTTGGTCAGGCGACGGCCCTTCAGCAGGGGCTCGATCACCGACAGGTCCCACCCACCCGAGGAGAAGCTGTCGCCCGGATGGGAGGCGGTCATCGCCTTCAGGTCGGCGCCCGCGCAGAACGCGCCGCCGGCACCGGTCAGCACGCACACGCGGATCGACTCGTCGGCGTCGACGCGGTCCCACGCCTCGCGCATGATCGACATCATCTCGGCGGACAGGGCGTTGCGCACCGACGGCCGGTTCATCGTCACCACCAGGACGTGACCGTCCTGCTCGACGAGGCAGTCGGGCATCGCCACCTCCGCACCTGGGGATTGCCAGGAACGATAACACGTTCTAGTTTGGTCTCGTGGCTGTCAATATCGCGGACCTGTTCGAGCATGCCGCCGACGCCTTCGGAGACCGGATCGCCATCGCCTGCGAGGACCGCACGGCGACGTTCGCCGAACTGGAGCGCCGGGCCAACCAACTCGCCCACCACCTGGCCGGACAGGGCTTCGGGCCGGGGGACCACATCGGGCTCTACTCGCGGAACTCGATCGAGGCCATCGAGACGATGCTCGCCGCGTACAAGCTCCGCGCGGTGGTGGTCAACGTCAACTTCCGCTATGTCGAGAACGAGTTGCGCTACCTGTTCGACAACGCCGACCTCGTCGCCCTGGTGCACGAGCGCCGCTACGGCCCGCTCGTCGACGCCGTGCGGCCCGACAGCCCGAAACTGCGGCACTGCCTCGCGGTCGAGGACGGCACCGACACCGCCACCACGAGCACCCCCTACGAGGGCGCGCTGACCGGCCAGGACACCGGCCGCGGCTTCGGCGAGCGCAGCCCCGACGACCTCTACATCCTGTTCACCGGCGGCACGACCGGCCAGCCCAAGGGCGTGATGTGGCGCCACGAGGACGTGTGGCGGGTCCTCGGCGGCGGCATCGACTTCGTCACCGGCGAGCCGCTGCCCGACGAGTGGGCGCAGTCCCGGCGGGGCAAGGACTCCCCGGCCTGACCCGGCTCGCGTGCGCACCGCTGATCCACGGCGCGGCGCAGTGGGCGGCACTCCCGGCGCTGTTCGCCGGCGACACCGTGGTGCTGATGCCCAAGTTCGACCCGCACGACGTGTGGCGGGCGATCGAGCGGCACCGCGTCCGGGTCGTCACGATCGTGGGTGACGCGATGGCGCGCCCGCTCATCGAGGCCTACCAGCAGGGCTCCTACGACGCGTCGTCGGTCGTCGCGATCTCCAGCCACGCGGCGCTGTTCTCCGCCTCGGTCAAGGAGCAGTACCTCGAGACGCTGCCCAACGTGGTGATCACCGACGCCATCGGCTCGTCGGAGTCCGGCTTCACCGGGATCGGCATGGTGGTCAAGGGCGCCCCGCAGTCACCGGGCGGGCCGCGGGTCAACAGCGGACCGGACACGATCGTCATCGACGACGACAACCGGCCGGTCGCGCGCGGCGAGACCGGCCGGATCGCCCGCGGCGGGCACGTCCCGCTCGGCTACTACAAGGACCCGGACAAGAGCGCGACGATCTTCGTGGAAGTCGGCGGCGCTCGCTACGTGGTGCCCGGCGACTGGGCCCGGCTCGAGCAGGACGGCACGATCACGTTGCTGGGCCGGGGAAACATGTGCGTCAACACCGGCGGGGAGAAGGTCTTCCCCGAGGAGGTCGAGGAGGCGCTCAAGTCCCACCCCGACGTGTTCGACGCGCTCGTGGTCGGCGTGCCCGACGAGCGGCTCGGCCAGCGGGTGGCCGCGCTCGTGCAGCCGCGTCCGGAAAGGACGATCGACTTCGCCGCGCTGGACGCCCACGTGCGGCAGCGCATCGCGGCCTACAAGGCGCCGCGCAGCCTGTGGCTCGTCGACGAGGTGGGCAGGCTGCCGAGCGCGAAGGCCGACTACCGCTGGGCGAAGGAGTACACCGCACAACACGAGCCGACGTGGCATGTGACGGGAGGAACGCATGCGAACGCCGGTGTGTGACACGTTCGGCATCGAGCACGCGATCTTCGGCTTCACGCCGTCCGAGCACGTGGCGGCCGCGATCAGCCGCGCCGGTGGGCTCGGCGTGCTCGGCTGCGTGCGGTTCAACGACCCGGCCGACCTCGAAGCCGCACTGTCCTTCATGGACGCCAACGCCGACGGCAAGCCGTACGGCGTGGACATCGTGATGCCCGCGACGATCCCTACCGAGGGCACGCCCACCGACCTGTCCGCGATGATCCCGCAGGGGCACAAGGACTTCGTCGAACGGACGCTGCTCAAGCTCGGCGTGCCGCCGCTGTCCGGCGACGCCGGAGGCCGACGCGGGCGTGCTCGGCTGGCTGCACTCGGTCGCCCGGTCCCATGTGGACGTCGCGCTGTCGCACCGGATCGCGCTGATCGCCAACGCGCTGGGCTCGCCGCCGGTGGACGTCATCGAGCGGGCCCACGCGCGCGGCGTGCCGGTCGCGGCGCTGGCCGGCAAGGCCGAGCACGCCGTGCGCCACGTCGACAACGGCGTCGACATCGTGGTGGCCCAGGGCTACGAGGCGGGCGGGCACACCGGCGAGATCGCGTCGATGGTGCTGGTGCCCGAGGTGGTCGACGCCGTCGGCGAGCGGGTCCCGGTGCTCGCCGCGGGCGGGATCGGCAGCGGCCGCCAGGTCGCTGGCCGCGCACGCGCTCGGCGCGGCCGGCGTGTGGATGGGCTCCTACTGGCTGACCGTGGCCGAGTACCAGCTCGGCGGCGACCGACGGCCCGAACACCGTCCAGCGCGCGCTGCTGAAGGCCGGCTCGAGCGACACCGTGCGCTCGCGCATCTACACCGGCAAGCCGGCCCGGCTGCTGAAGAACCGCTGGACGCGAGGCCTGGGCGAGCCCGACGCGCCGGAGCCGCTGCCGATGCCGCTGCAGAACCTGCTGGTCGGCGAGGCGCACCAGCGGATGATGCGGGCCGGCGACCCGGACGTGGTGGCGATGCCGGTCGGCCAGATCGTGGGCCGGATGAACGACGTCCGCCCGGTGGCCGAGGTGATGGCCGGGCTCCTGGCCGAGGTGAAGGAGGCGCGGGCCAGACTGGATCTGTGAGCATCAAAACGCTGTCGTCGCGGGTGGTCTACGAGAACCCGTGGATGACGCTGCGCGAGGACGAGATCGAGCTCGGCGACGGCTCGCGCGGCATCTACGCGGTGGTGGACAAGCCCGACTTCGCGCTGGTCATGCCGTTCGAGAACGACGGCTTCCACCTCGTCGAGGAGTACCGCTACCCGCTGCGCGGCCGGTACTGGCAGTTCCCGCAGGGCACCTTCCCGGCCGGCGTGACCGGCACCCCGGAGGAGCTGGCCGCGGCCGAGCTGGCCGAGGAGACCGGGATCGTCGCGGACCGCCTGGAGTGCCTCGGCCACCTCAACTGCGCGCACGGGATCACCGGGCAGGGCTTTCACGTGTTCGTCGCGACCGGGCTGACACCGGGCGAGCCGGACCGGGAGATCACCGAGCAGGACATGCGCGCGCGGTGGTTCCCGCGCGGCGAGGTCGAGCGGATGATCCGCGAGGGCGTGATCACCGACGACTCGACGCTCGCCGCCTACCTGTTGCTGGTCATGCGGGAGGGCTGAACCTCACCCGCTCTTGCGGCGGAAGGTGCGCTTGCCACCGGCGGGGCCGTGCGCGTCGTGGACCTTGGACCGGGCGTCGGCGTGTTCCTCGCCCATCCGGTTCTTGGCCTGCTTGCGCTCCAGTGCCTCCCGGAATCGCGCTTTGACGTCGTCCGGGGACTCGGTCTCGGTATTCGTGTCGCTGTCCGCGGCGGTGTCCGGTTCGTCAGGCATGCGGTCAGCCTCGCACGGACCGGGCTCCCCAGTCGAGCCGAATCGGGTCGCACGACGGGGTCAACGGCTCGAAGCGCAGCTCCGCGCCCTGGCGCCACCAGACGGGGTCCGGCGTGCGCCAGCGCTGGGCGGTCAGCGTCCGCTTGAGCACCTTGTACGTCGCCGTCCGCGGCAGCCGCGAGGTCAGCCGGACGAACCGCGGCACCTGCTTGGGGCCCAGATCCGCCTGCGCGGTCAGGAACTTCGCGAACCCCGCCGGGTCGAACGTCGCCTCGCCGCGCAGCACAAGCGCGGCCATCACCTGGTCGCCGGCGCCCCGGTCGGGCACCGCGTACACCGCGACCTCGGCGATGTCCGGGTACCGGCGCAGGATCCGCTCGATCGGCGCCGCGCCGAGGTTCTCGCCGTCCACCCGCAGCCACTCGCCGGTGCGGCCGACGAAGTAGCAGAAGTCGTCCTCGTCGCGGTAGACCAGGTCCCCGCTCCAGAACATGCCCTGGCGCATCCGGTCCGCGTCCGACGCCGGGTCGTTGTAGTACCCGGCGAACAGGCCCGGCCCACTGGTCCGGACCAGCTCGCCGATCGCCTCCGCCGGGTTGGTCAGCCTGCCCTGCTCGTCGAACTCGGCCGGCGGGCACGGCGTGCCGGTGTCGTGGTCGAGCACCGCGACGTCGGCACCGAGCCGGCCGAGCGAACCGGCCGGCGTGCCGGGCGGGCGCACCAGGGTGACCCCGCCCTCGGTCGAGCCGTACGCGTCGACCACCTCGCAGCCGAACCGCTCCGCGAACGCGGCCACGTCCGCGGCCGTGCCCTCGTTGCCGAACATCACCCGCAGCGGGTTGTCCGCGTCGTCCTCGTGCGGCGTCGTGGCGAGGATGTAGGACAACGGCTTGCCGACGTAGTTGGCGTAGGTGACGTCGAACTTCCGGACGTCGTCGAGGAACCCGGACGCGGAGAAGCGGCGGCGCAGCGCGAGCCGCGCGCCCGCGGCGAGCCCCACCGCCCAGCCGGCCATGATCGCGTTCGAGTGGAACATCGGCATCGCCACGTATGCGGTGTCCGAGGGCCCGAGGCCGTACCGCTCGGCGAGCATCCGGCCGGGCTGGGCGATCTTGCCGTGCGTGCAGCGCACCGCCTTGGGCTCGCCGCCGGTGCCCGAGGTGTAGATCAGCATGAGCAGGTCGTGCGGCGTCACCGGCACCGGGTCGACCCGGCTGTGCTGGTGGCGGAACGAGGTCACGTGCCAGGCGGCGGAGTCGACGTCGAGCACCCGCGCGCCGATGTCCAGTCCCTGCAACAACTCCACGTACCGGCTGTCGGTGAGCACCACCTGGCATTCGGCGAGCCGGATGTCGCGGACGAGCCCGTCCCCGCGCCGGCTCGTGTTCAGCCCGACCAGCACCGCGCCGGCGAGCGCGGCACCGCCGAGCAGGAACGCGAACTCCGGGGTGTTGTCGAGCAGCACGCCGATGTGAAACGGACCGGGGCGGCGCAACGACTCAAGCAGCGCGGCGCGGTCGGCGCACTCCTGGACGTACTGGGCCCAGGTCCACCGGGAGTCCTCGAACACCAGCCCGGTGTTCGGGTCGTCGGCACGCGCCAGCAACAGCTCGGTGACTGTGGGGAGCGGCTCCCCTGGCGCGGCCATCCCGGACCTCCCTGTCTCGCGGACCTCTACCCGGGCTCGGTGGCCAAGACCGCACCGATGCGCCGCAGTTGTGTCGTGGCGCCGCCGAGGCTGAACTCATGACGTTTCGCGGCCACAAAATATCGATGCAGCGGGTAGTCCACGTCAATACCCAACCCGCCGTGTACGTGGACCGCGGCATGTGCGACGCGATGTCCACCGTCGGCCGCCCAGTACTTCGCGGTGGCGATCTCCATGTGGGAAGCCAAATTTTCAGACAACCGCCACGCCGCTTGCCACAGCGTCAGGCGGATCGCCTCGACGTCAATGTAACAGTCGGCAAGTCGTTGTCCCACTGCCTGAAATGTCGCGATAGGACGGTCGAATTGCACTCTGCCAGTTGCATACTTCGCCGTCATCTGCAGTGCCGCCTCCGTCACGCCCAGTTGCAGAGCGCACAGCCCGACCGTCTCCCGCGCGACGAGCCACTCGACTACACGCGCGCCGTCACCCGGCCGGCCCAGCACCCGGTCGGCGCCGAGCGTCACCTGGTCGAGCTCGAGCACCGCCGCGGCGTCGCCGTCGACGATCTCCTGGCGGCGGACCGTGACCCCGGAATCCTGCGGAGTGACAAGGAACACAGTCGGCCCGCCCGGGGTCTCCGCGGGCACCAGGAACAAGTCTGCGGCAGGACCCACGGGTACCGCGACTTTTGTGCCGTGCAGATGCCAGGATGCAGATGCACTTGCATCGAGTGGTTCGGCCACTGTGGCCGGTGTGGCCGGGTCGTCGCCGACCTCCTCGGTGAGCGCGGCCGTGAGCACCAGCTCGCCCCCGGCCGCCGGCGCCGCCCACGCGGCGCGCTGCGCGTCGGTGCCGAACTCGGCGATCGCGCTCGCGGCGACCACGACGGACGGCAGGTACGGCACCGGCGCGACCGTGCGGCCGACCTCGACCAGCACGCCGCACTGCGCGAGCAGGCCGAGCCCGCCGCCGCCGACCGGTTCGGGCAACGCGGCGGACAGCACACCGGCCCGCGCCAGCTCAGTCCACAGTGCACGGTCGAAGCGGTCACCCGCCGACTCGACCTCGGCCAGCCGCGCCGGCGTCGTGTGGTCGGCCAGGATCGTCCGGGCGAGCGCCGCGAGGTCGCGGTCCGCCTCGTCGTGGGAGAAGTCCATCGGAGTTCCTAACGCTTCGCCGGCGGCATGCCGAGGCCGACCGCCGCCACGATGTCGCGCTGCACCTCGTTGGTGCCGCCGCCGAATGTGAGAATCAGGGCCGCGCGGTGCATCCGCTCGACGCGCCCGCGCAGCAGCGCACCCGGCGAGCCGGCGCGCACGTAGGCCTGCGGCCCGAGCACCTCCATCAGCAGCCGGTACGCCTCGGTGGCGAACTCGGTGCCGAAGACCTTGGTGGCCGACGCGTCCGCGGGCGAGAGGCCCGCCTCCTCCCGGTTGTCCGCGCCCCACGCGATCTTCCAGTTGACCAGCTTCAGGAACTCGGCCTTGGCGTGCACCCGCGCGAGGTGGACCTGCACCCATTCCTGGTCGATCACCCGCCGGCCGTCGGGCAGCTTGGTCGCCTGGGCCCACTCGCGCACCTCGGCCAGCGCCTGGCGGACCGGCGCCGACGAGGTCAGCGCGACGCGCTCGTGGTTGAGCTGGTTGGTGATCAGCGCCCAGCCGCGGTCGACCTCGCCGACCAGGTTCGCCGCCGGCACCCGGACGTCGTCGTAGTATGTCGCGCTGGTCGTCGGGCCGGACATCGTGTGCACCGGCGTCCACGAGAAGCCCGGCGCATCGGTCGGCACGATGAGGATCGAGAGGCCCTTGTGCTTGGGCGCGTCCGGGTTGGTGCGGCAGGCCAGCCAGACGTAGTCGGCGTAGGAGATGAGGCTGGTCCACATCTTCTGGCCGTTGATCACGTAGTCGTCGCCGTCGCGGACGGCCCGGGTGCGCAGCGACGCGAGGTCGGTGCCGGCCTCCGGCTCGGAGTAGCCGATCGCGAAGTGCAGCTCCCCCGCAGCGATCTTCGGCAGGTAGAACCGCTTCTGGTTTTCGGTGCCGAACTTCATGATCGTCGGGCCGACGGTGTTGATCGTCAGGAACGGCACCGGGGCGCCCGCGACGGCGGCCTCGTCGGTGAAGACGAGCTGGTCGAGCATCGACCCGGCGCGCCCGCCGTACTCCGCCGGCCAGCCGAGCGCGAGCCAGCCGTCCCTACCCATCTGGCGAACGACGTCCTTGTAGACCTCGCCCGTGCCGTAGTCGCCGCCGGCCGTCAGCGCCTCGCGCCGCTCCGGCGTCATCAGGGCGGCGAAGTACTCCCGCAGCTCGCGCCGCAGCCGCTCCTGCGCGGGCGTGTAGGCGATCCGCATCCACCCTCCCGGTGACTAGAACACGTTCTAAGAATGTACTAGAGTCCGCCGCATACGAGGAGGAGAGCAGATGAAGGCGGCCGTACTGAACCAGATCGGGGACACCAAGCTCGAGCTGCGCGAGGACGTGCGCACCACCGACGTCGGCCCGAAGGAGGTCCGCATCCGCGTGCGGGCCACCGGCGTGTGCCACAGCGACCTGTCCGCGATGGACGGCACGCTGCCCGCGCTCGCGCCGGGCATCATCGGCCACGAGGGCGCCGGCGAGGTCGTCGAGACCGGCCCGCAGGTCGACGGGCTCGCGGTCGGCGACCACGTGGCGCTGACGTTCGTCCCGCCGTGCGGGTCGTGCCCGAACTGCCGGGGCGGGCGGCCGCACCTGTGCGCGATCCACTCGATCGCCGCGTTCATGAACCCCCGCTTCCTCGTCGGCGACACGCCGGCCTTCGGCTACGCCGGGACCGGCACGTTCGCCGAGGAGCTGGTGGTACCGGCCGACGGCGCGGTGAAGATCGACGACGACGTGCCGTTCGAGATCGCCGCCCTCGTCGCGTGCGGCGTGATGACCGGCGTCGGCGCGGTGATCAACACCGCCCGCGTCGAGCCGGGCGCGACCGTGCTCGTCATCGGCTGCGGCGGGGTCGGCATCTCGGCGATCCAGGGCGCGCGGCTGGCCGGCGCGGCGCAGATCGTCGCGGTGGACCCCGTGGTGGACAAGCACGAGACGGCCAGGCGCTTCGGCGCCACGCACGCGATCACCCCCGAGCAGCTCGGCGAGACGAACGCGGCGCTGACCGCCAACCAGGGCTGGGACTACACCTTCGACGTGGTCGGCCTGCCGGCCACGATCCGCTCCGCGTGGGACAACGCCCGGCGCGGCGGCACGGTCGTGGTGGTCGGCGCCGGCCGCGGCGACGCGATGGTCTCCTTCTCCGCGCAGGAGCTGTTCCTGCACGACAAGCGGCTGCTCGGCTCGTTCTACGGCGGCGCGGACGTGCACCGGGACTACCCGCGGCTGCTGTCGCTGTGGCGGGCCGGGCGGCTGGACCTCGACGGCATGATCAGCAAGCGGATCACCCTCGACGAGATCAACGACGGGCTGCAGGCCCTGCGGGCGGGCGGCAGCATCATCCGGCAGATCGTCACGTTCGCCTGATGGACGCGCTCCGCCTCGACGGCAAGGTCGCCGTCGTCACCGGCGCGGGCGCCGGGCTCGGCCGCGCGGAGGCGCTGGCGCTGGCCCGGGCCGGTGCCGACGTGGTGGTCAACGACGTGCCCGGCGGCGCCGGGGGCGACACGGTCGACGAGATCGAGGCGGCGGGCGGCAAGGCGTTCCTGATGGAGGGCGACGTCGGCGAGGCGGTGACCGCGCGCGAGCTGGTGGCCGCGGCCGAGCGGCTCGGCGGGTTGCACGTGGTGGTGAACAACGCGGGCGTGCTGCGTGACCGGATGCTGTTCGGCATGTCCGACGAGGAATGGGACACGGTCATCCGGGTGCACCTGCGCGGCCACTTCCTGCTGTCCCGGGACGCCGCCGCGTACTGGCGCGCGCGGGCGAAGGCAGGTGACGGAACCACGTACGGCCGGGTGGTGAACACGTCGTCGGAGGCGTACCTGCTCGGCCCGCCGGGGCAGCCGAACTATGCCGCGGCGAAGGCCGGCATCGTCGCGCTCACGCTGTCCACGGCCCGCGGCCTCGACCGGTACGGGGTGCGGGCCAACGTGATCTGCCCGCGCGCCCGCACCGCGATGACCGCGGAGGTGTTCGGCTCCGCGCCCGACGGGCCCGACCCGCTCTCGCCCGAACACGTCGCCCCGCTGGTCGCCTACCTGGCCGCACCGGCCGCGGACGCGATCAACGGCCAGGTGTTCGTCGTCCACGGCGGGATGGTCGCCCTGCTCGCCCCACCGACGATCGAGCAGCGCTTCGACAGTCCTTCGTGGACATCCGAGGAGCTGGACACCGTGGTGGGCGGATACCTGAAGTCGCGCAAGGAGGAGCTATGAGCCTGAGCCTGCTCGGGTACCGGGACAAGGTCGGCCTGTCCGACGGGCAGCTGCTCGTCGACGGCAGGTGGCGCGCGGCCGCCGACGGTGCCACCTGGACCCACCACCACCCCGCCACCGGCGAGGAGATCGGCACGTTCCCGGTCGCCTCGGTGTCCGATGTGGACGACGCCGTCCGTGCCGCACGCCGGGCGTTCGACGAGGGTAGCTGGCCGCGCTCCCGGGCCACCACCCGGATCCAGGTCCTGCACCGCTACGCGAACCTGCTGCGCGAGCACGCGGAGGAGCTGCGTGGCCTGCAGGCGCTGGACAACGGCGTGCCGCTGTCGTTCAGTGCCAACATCTACGCCACCGGTGTCGAGGCCGCCGCCGACGTGTTCGACCACCACGCCGGCTGGGTGGACAAGGTCGGCGGCCAGACGCTGCCGCCGTACCAGGGCGGCGACCACCTGGCGATGACGTTCCGCGAGCCGATCGGCGTCGTGGCCGCGATCCTGCCGTGGAACGCGCCGTTCCTGCTGCTGGCCCAGAAGGTCGCGCCCGCGCTCGCGGCCGGCTGCACGGTGGTGCTCAAGCCGTCGGAGTACGCGGTGTTCACCGTGCTGCGGATGGTCGAGCTGCTCGTCGAGGCCGGCGTGCCGGACGGGGTGGTCAACGTCGTGACCGGGCCGGGCGAGCCGACCGGCGAGGCGCTGATCACCCACCCGCTGGTCGACAAGGTCAGCTTCACCGGCAGCCGCGCGGTCGGCAAGCACATCGTCGCGGCGTCCGCGGACACGCTCAAGCGGGTGTCGCTGGAGCTGGGCGGGAAGAGCCCGACGCTGGTGTTCCCGGACGCGCCGGACGTGGGCCTCGCCGCGATGACCACGATGGGCACGGTCACCATGGGGCTGTCCGGCCAGGCCTGCGTCGCGCACACCCGCGCGCTGGTGCACCGGGACGTCTACGACCAGTTCGTCGCCGCCGCGCAGATGATGGCCGGCGCGGTGACCTACGGCGACCCGTTCGAGCTGACGACGACGGCGAGCCCGCTGATCAACACCCGGCAGCTGGACCGGGTGCTGGGCTTCATCGAGCGCGGCCGCGAGTCCGGCGCGCGGCTGGTGTGCGGCGGCGAGCGGGCGGACGGTGAGCTGGCCGAGGGCAACTTCGTGCGGCCGGCGGTCTTCGCCGACGTGGACAACGGGATGGAGATTGCCCGCGAGGAGATCTTCGGCCCGGTGCTCGCCGTGGTCCCGTTCGACGACGAGGACGAGGCCGTGCGGCTGGCCAACGACACCGAGTACGGCCTGGCCGCCGGACTGTATACAAAGGACGCGCAGCGCGCGTTCCGGCTGGCCAGGCGATTGCGGGCCGGGACGATCGGGATCAACGGGTTCCAGATCGAGCCGCACCTGCCCTTCGGCGGGTTCAAGCAGTCCGGGCTCGGCCGCGAGGGCGGGCAGAGCGCGTTCGAGTCCTACACCGAGCTGAAGACCGTGCTGATGCCGCTGACCGACGAGCTGATGTAGGCATGGGCCGGCTGTCGGGGAAGGTCGCGCTGGTCACCGGGGCCGCCCGCGGGCAGGGGGCGGCCGCCGCGCGGCGGTTCGTGTCCGAGGGCGCGCGGGTCGTGCTCGCGGACGTGAACGACGACGCGGGCAAAGCGCTCGCCGACGAGCTCGGCGCGCACTACCACCACCTCGACGTGTCCGAAGAGGACGGCTGGGCCGGCGCGGTGGCGGCCGCGAACGAGGTGTACGGCCCGGTCACCGTGCTGGTGAACAACGCGGGCGTGCTGCACTTCTCCCTGCTGCACGAGACCACGCTCGCGGACTACGAGCGGGTGATCCGGGTCAACCAGGTCGGCACGTTCCTCGGCATGCGCGCGGTGGTGCCGGGCATGCTCGAGGCCGGCACCGGCTCGATCGTCAACGTGTCCTCTGTGGAGGGACTGGCCGCGGCGCCGCTGCTGACCGCGTACACGGCGAGCAAGTTCGCGATCCGCGGGATGACCAAGGTGGCCGCGCTGGAGCTCGCCGGCAAGGGAGTGCGGGTCAACTCGGTGCACCCCGGCGTGGTGGAGACCGGGCTGCTGCCGACCGCGCTCGGCGGGCAGCCGGTCGACCTGTCGTACGTGGCGAAGAAGGTGCCGATGCGCCGGGTCGGGCAGCCGGCCGAGATCGCGGAACTGGTGTTGTTCCTCGCGAGCGACGACAGCTCCTACTGCACGGGTTCGGAGTTCGTCGCGGACGGCGGCGTGACGGCGGCCCATTCCCTGTCCAGTTTCGGGTAACCCGGGACGCGCACGGTCGTTGGGTCAGGCAGGCACAAACAGTCGGGTGATGTTCATGAGCGAGCTTGCGAGCGAATCATGACACAGGGCGACCGCGAGCGGCATTACCGAGCCTGCGAGGGAATGACGTGATGCTTGGTGCTGGGCCACAAGCTCCGCCGGTGCGCGCGCTCGCCCAGGTCGGCCGCATGGCCACGCTCGGCTGGGAGGTCGTCCGGTACACCCCGCGGCGGCCGTTCCAGTGGCGCGAGCTGATCCAGCAGTGCTGGTTCTTCGCGAGCGTCACGATCCTGCCGACCGCGCTCGTGTCGATCCCGTTCGGCGCGGTCATCGCGTTGCAGCTCGGCTCGCTGACCCAGCAGATCGGCGCGCAGTCGTTCACCGGAGCGGCCAGCGCGCTCGCGATCGTCCAGCAGGCCAGCCCGCTGATCACGGCACTGCTGGTGGCCGGCGCGGGCGGCTCGGCGATGTGCGCGGACATCGGCTCCCGCACGATCCGCGAGGAGATCGACGCGCTCGAGGTGCTCGGCGTCTCCCCGGTGCAGCGCCTGATCGTGCCGCGGGTGCTGGCCGTGATCGTCGTGGCCGTGCTGCTGAACGGGCTGGTCAGCGTCGTCGGAGTGGGCGGCGGCTACTACTTCAACGTCGTCCTGCAGGGCGGCACGCCGGGCGCGTACCTGTCCTCGTTCAACGCGCTGGCGCAACTGCCGGACCTGTGGGTGAGCGAGATCAAGGCGGTGATCTACGGGTTCGTCGCGGGCATCGTCGCCGCGTACCGCGGGCTGAACCCCGGACGCGGGCCCAAGGGCGTCGGCGACGCGGTCAACCAGACCGTGGTGATCACGTTCCTGCTGTTGTTCCTCATCAACGTCGTGATCACCGGGATATACCTGCAGATCGTCCCGCCGAAGGGCATGTAATCCCATGACCGTCACCGACGTCCCACCGCGCAGCACCGCGGCCACGCGGGCCGGCGCGGTGGCCGCGAGGCCCGGCAACACCCTCGCCGTGCTCGGCGAGCAGCTGGCGTTCTACGTGCGCGTGCTCGGCTCGATACCGCGCACGCTCGTGCACTATCCCCGCGAGACCCTGCGGATCCTGTCCGACGTGTTCTTCGGCAGCGGCGCGCTCGCGGTCATCGGCGGCACGCTCGGCGTGATGATCGGGATGACCGTGTTCACCGGCCTGATCGTCGGCCTGCAGGGGTACTCGGCGCTCAACCAGCTCGGCACGTCCGCGCTGACCGGGTTCATCGCCGCGTACTTCGACACCCGCGAGGTCGCGCCGCTCGCGGCGGGGCTCGCGCTGTCGGCGACCGTCGGCTGCGGGTTCACCGCGCAGCTCGGTGCGATGCGGATCTCCGAGGAGATCGACGCGCTCGAGGTGATGGCGGTGCCGAGCCTGCCGTACCTGGTCACCACCCGGGTGCTGGCCGCGGTGGCCGCGGTGATCCCGCTGTACCTGGTCGGCCTGCTGTGCTCCTACGTCGCCTCGCGGCAGATCACGGTGTGGTTCTACGGCCAGTCGGGCGGCACGTACGACCATTACTTCCACCTGTTCCTCCCGCCGGAGGACGTGTTGTGGTCGTTCGGCAAGGTGATCCTGTTCAGCGTCGTCGTGATCATGGTGCACTGCTACTACGGCTACACCGCGAGCGGCGGCCCGGCCGGCGTCGGCGTTGCGGTCGGCCGCGCGGTACGGGCCGCGATCGTCCTGCAGATGCTGCTGGACTTCTTCCTCAGCCTGGCGATCTGGGGCGCCACCACGACCGTGCGGATCGCTGGATGAGCGCCCGGCTGCGATACCAGCTGTACGGGCTGGTGTTCCTCGTGGTCGCCGCGTTGTTCGTGGCGCTGTCGGTCGCCTTCTACCGCAAGACGTTCGTCGACGTCGTGCCCGTCCGGCTGGAGACCGGCCACGTCGGCAACCAGCTGCGGGTCGGCTCGGACGTGAAGCTGCGCGGCCTGATCGTGGGCGAGGTCCGCGGGGTGCGGGCCGAGGGCGACGCGGCGGTGCTCGACCTCGCGCTCGACCCGGACACCGTCGAGCGCATCCCCGGGAACGTGTCGGCCCGGCTGCTGCCGAAGACGTTGTTCGGCGAACGCTATGTGGCCCTTCAGGTTCCCGCACACCCGAGCGGCGCCCATCGAGGCGGACGCGGTCATCGGGCAGGACCGCAGCTCGACCGCCATCGAGCTCGAGCAGGTGCTCGACGACCTGATGCCGGTGCTCCAGGCCGTGCAGCCGGCGAAGCTCGCGAGCACGCTGAACGCGATGTCGACCGCGCTCGACGGCCGCGGCAAGCAGCTCGGCGACACCCTCGTCCAGCTCGGCGCCTACCTCGAGAAGCTCGAACCGTCGCTGCCGGACGTGCGGGCCGACCTCCGCCGGCTCGCCGACGTGGCCGACCTGTACGCCGACGCGGGCCCGGACCTGGTCACCGCGCTCGCCGACCTGACCACCACGACGCGGACGATCGTCGACCGGCGGTCCACCCTCGACGCGCTGTACGCCGAGCTGACCACCGCCTCGGTCGACCTGCGCAACTTCCTGGCGGTCAACCGGAACAACCTCATCGGCCTGGCCGGCACCTCACGGTCCACACTGGACGTGCTGGCGAAGTACGCGCCCGAGTACCCGTGCCTGCTCAAGCAACTGGTGGATGCGATCCCGTCCGCGGACGCCGCGTTCGGCAAGGGCTCCGCGCACCCGAACGTCACCCGGGTGACCATCGAGATCACGTCCAGCCGTGGCAAGTACCTGCCCGGCGTGGACACCCCGCGCTACGACGACAAGCGCGGCCCGCGCTGCTACCCGGTGGCCCACCCGCCGGCCCGGTTCCCGCAGTACCCGCCCGGCGGCCCGATCCGGGACGGCTCGTCGAAGCCGCCACCCCCGCACAACGAGACGCCGGGAGCCTTCCAGCCGACCGCCCCGCAGCAGGCCGGCGCGCCGGCGCTGCCGAACTCGCCGGCCGAGCGCGACCTCATCGCGGCGCTGCTCGCGCCGGGCCTGGGCATGCCGCCGAGCGCCGTGCCGGGGTGGGCGAGCCTGCTGGTGGGTCCGCTCTACCGCGGGGCGGAGGTGACACTGCGGTGAGAGGTTTTGTCGCGCCGCTGGTGAAGATGCTGGTCTTCGCCGCCGTCACGGTGACGCTCACTGCGCTGCTCGGCCTCACGATCGCCAACACCACGGTCGGCGACACGTCCGGCTACACGGCCCGCTTCACCGACGCGACGGGCCTCAACGTCGGTGACGACATCCGGATGTCCGGTGTCCGAATAGGACAGGTCAGCGACATCAGCGTGTACGACAACACCTACGCGGACGTCCGGTTCGACGTCGAGGCGGCGCGGCGGCTGCCCCGCTCGCTGACCGCGACCATCAAGTACCGCAACCTGATCGGCCAGCGGTACGTCTCGCTCGGTCTCGGCGCGGGCGGCGACCCGAACACGATCCTGCACCCCGGCGACGTCATCCCGCCCGCACGCACCCGGCCCGCGCTCAACCTGACCGTCCTGTTCAACGGGTTCAAGCCGCTGTTCGAGGCGCTGAATCCGGCCAACGTGAACAAGCTCGCGAGTGAGCTGATCCAGGTACTGCAGGGCGAGGGCGGCACGATCGACAGCGTCCTCGCGCACACCGCGTCGCTCTCCGGCGCCATCGCCGGCAAGGACCAGGTGATCGGCCGGGTGATCGACAACCTGAACACCGTGCTCACCACGGTGAACGACCGCACCACCGAGGTGTCCGGGCTCATCGACCAGCTGCAGCTGCTGGCGTCCGGGCTCGCCGCGCAGCGCAAGCCGATCGGCCACGCGATCGGTGCGCTGGGCGAGCTGGCCGACACCACCGCCGGCCTGCTCGGCGACGCGCGGCCCGCGCTCAAGGGCGACATCGCCGCGCTCGGCCGGCTCTCGTCGAACCTGGCCGACCACGGCGACACGGTGGACAAGTTCCTCGCCGGACTGCCGCACAAGATCCAGACGATCAACCGGGTGTCCAGCTACGGCGGCTGGTTCAACTACTACCTGTGCAGCGCGTCCGGCCGGATCGGCGTGTCCGACCTCGGGATCACCGTCGACATCCCCGCGCTGCCGCTGGCCGGCACGCCGATGGCGCCGAGGTGCGGACCGTGAAGCCGCTCAGGGACCGGGACCAGGCGAGCGTCGGCGCGGTGACGCTCGTGCTGATCGCGCTGGCGCTGCTCGTCGCGTTCAACGCCGACGACCTGCCGATCATCGGCGGCGGCACCACCTACACCGCGGAGTTCACCGAGTCCGCCGGGCTGCGAGCAGGCAACGAGGTCCGGCTCGCCGGGGTCAAGGTCGGCGACGTGCGCAGCGTCGAGCTGGCGCGCAACAAGGTCGTCGTGGACTTCCGCGTCGACGACGTCAGCCTCGGCGACGAGAGCACGGTGTCCATCGAGATCAAGACGTTGCTGGGCGACAAGTACCTCGCGCTCGCCTCCGCCGGGGCCACGCCACAACGCCCCAACGACCCGATACCGCGGGACCGGACGCGCACCCCGTTCGACATCGTCCCGGCCGTCGGCAAGCTCGCCGACACCGTCGACCAGATCGACACCGGCCAACTGGCCAAGAGCTTCGCCGTCATCTCCGACACGTTCGCCAACAGCCCCAAGCACCTGCGCGACACCCTCACCGGCCTCACCAGGCTGTCGAAGACACTGTCCACAAGGGACGACCAGCTCAAGACCCTGCTGTCCAACACCGCGAACGTGAGCAAGACCGTCGCCGACCGGGACGCCCAGCTGCAGAAGCTCTTCGCCGACGCGAGCCTGCTGCTCGACGAGCTGAGCGCGCGCCGCGAGGCGGTGTCCACGCTGCTGTCCGGCACCACCGTCGCTCGCCGGCGAGCTGTCCGGCCTGGTCGCGGACAACCAGCGGCAGCTGCGGCCCGCGCTGGACGACCTCGAGCAGGTCACCACGATCCTGCAGCGCAACCAGGACAACCTGAGCCAGAGCCTGCACTCGCTGGCACCGTACGTGCGGATGTTCAACAACGTGATCGGCAACGGCCGCTGGTTCGAGGGCTACATCTGCGGGCTGCTCCCGCCGCCGACCAAGATCGGCGTCATCGACATCAACCCGCAGGGCTGCTCGACTCCCCTCGCCCACCAGGGAGGTGGCCGGTGACCTACCGGACGCGGAGCGGCCGCAGCGCCGCCACGGTCGTCGCGCTCGCGTGCGTGCTGGGGCTGCTCGTGGCCGGCGCGCTGTGGTGGGTGGGCACGACGAGCAGCGGCACGCGGATCACCGCCTACTTCGACAAGGCGGTCGGCGTGTACCCGGACTCCGAGGTGAAGGTGCTCGGCATCGGCGTCGGCCGGATCACCGACGTCGAGCCGCGCGGCGACCGGGTGCGGGTGGACCTGGTCGTCGACGACGGCATCGAGATACCGGCCGGGGCGAGCGCCGTGGTCGTCGCGCCGTCGCTGGTGAGCGACCGGTACGTGCAGCTGGCACCGGCCTACGACGGCGGGCCGCTGATGCGCAGCGGGACGACGATCCCCATGGCGCGCACCGACACCCCGGTCGAGCTGGACGACCTCACGAAGAGCGTGAACGAGCTCGCGACCTCGCTGGGCCCGAACGGCGCCAATGCCGACGGCGCGCTGTCGGACGTGCTGAACACCGCGGCGG
This sequence comes from uncultured Actinomycetota bacterium, assembly GCA_963841395.1. GTDB lineage: Bacteria > Actinomycetota > Actinomycetes > Mycobacteriales > Pseudonocardiaceae > Actinophytocola. The sequence continues at coordinate 66,594 of CAWJCX010000049.1, read as the reverse complement.
CGAACCTGTCCGGCAACGGCGAGCTGTTCGGCGACGACGATCGGCGCAGCTGTCCGACGCGACCGCCGCGCTGGCCGACTCCCGCGGCGACCTGTTCACCACGGTCGACAACCTGTCGACGTTCACCCAGGCGCTCGCCGACAGCGACGCGCAGGTCCGCGCGTTCAACGACAGGCTGGCCGACGTGACCGGCTACCTCGCCGACGACCGCGACGAGCTGGGCACCGCGCTGTCCTCGCTCGGCACCGCGCTGGGCCGGCTGCAGGGGTTCATCGGAAAGAACAAGGACAAGATCAGCTCCAATGTGGACAAGCTGACCGGCGTCACGCAGGCGCTGGTGGACCAGCGCGCGGCGGTGGCCGAGATCCTCGACGTGGCGCCGCTCGCGATGTCGAACTTCCTGTCCACCTACGACGCCGCGTCCGCGTCGTTCGCGATCCGCGGCAACCTCAACGAGCTGACCTACCCGCCGGTCCTGATGCTCTGCCGCACCATCGAGGCGGGCACGCCGACGCAGCTGCCGAAGACGCTGTCGGACCTGTGCAAGCAGCTCGCCCCCTACCTCGACGGAACGCTGAAGCTGCCGTCCGCCGCGGAGGCGCTGGCCGCGCTGTCCCAGGGAAAGCTGCCGCCGCTGCCCGTGCCGCTCGTCGGACTGGCCGGGCCGCTATGAGGCGGCTTCTGGTGCTTCTCACGGTGTTCCTGCTGGCCGGCTGCGGTTCCGGCGGGTTCTCCGGGATGTACGAGCTGCCGCTGCCCGGTGGCGCGGACGTCGGCGAGCACCCGTATCGGGTGGTGGCGCACTTCGGGGACGTGCTGGACCTGGTGCCGCAGGCGGGCGTGAAGGTCAACGACGTGGCGGTGGGCCGGGTCGAGGGGATCGAGCTGGCGCGGGACAACACGACGGCCGTGGTCACGATGCTGGTCAACGGCGACGTGCGGCTGCCGGCGAACGCGGGGGCGGAGCTGCGGCAGTCCTCGCTGCTGGGCGAGAAGTTCGTGGAGCTGGACGCCGGGCGCAATCCGTCGGGCGTGCTGCGCGACGGCGCGGTGATCCCGCTGGACCGGACGGGGCGCAACCCGGAGATCGAGGAGGTGCTCGGCGCGCTGTCGCTGCTGCTCAACGGCGGCGGTGTCGGGCAGCTGCACGACATCGTGACCGAGGTGAACGCGGCGCTGTCCGGCAACGAGCCGGAGATCCGGGCGGCACTGTCCAATATCGACACTGTGGTCGGCACGCTCGACTCGGAGAAGGGCGACATCGTCCGCGCGATCGATGCGCTGGACCGGCTGTCGTCGAACCTCGCGAAGCAGACCGACGACATCGCGCTCGCCCTGGACGACCTCGGCCCGGGCCTGAAGGTGCTCAACGAGCAACGCAACTCGCTGGTCACGATGCTGGGCGCGCTGGACCGGCTGTCCACCGTGGCCGTCGACACGGTGAACCGCAGCCGCGACGACCTGGTCGCGGACCTGCGCCTGCTGCGCCCCGTTCTGTCGAAGCTGGCCGACGCGGGCGACGACCTGCCGAACTCGCTGCAGTTCCTGGTGACCTACCCGTTCTCGGACTACTTCCTGAACGCGGTCAAGGGCGACTACGTGAACGTGGACGTGAAGTTCGACCTCGACCTGTCGGTGCTGCTGGAGAACCTGCGCAACGCGAGCACCCCGATCGTGCCGCTGCCCTCCGGCGGCGCCGCGGCCCCGTCCGTGCCGTTGCTGCCGGTGCCGGTGCTCCCGTCGCCGTCCGTGCCGCCGGCCGGCGGGCTCGCCGGCCTGCTCGGGTCGCTGCTCGGAGGTGGTGGCTGATGTTGTTGCGCGCCACCAAGGTCCGGCTGTTCCTGTTCTCGTTGATCGCGGTGGTCGGCATCGCGTACGTGGGTGGCACGTACGCGGGGCTGGACCGGCTGTTCGGGCCGCGGGGCTACCGGGTGACGGCGCAGTTCGCCGACTCGGGCGGCATCTTCGCGAACGCGGAGGTGACCTACCGCGGGGTGACGGTGGGGCAGGTGTCGGAGCTGCGGCTGTCCGACGACGGCATCGACGTGATCCTGGACATCGGCGACTCGGCGCCGCCGATCCCGGCGTCCACGTCGGCCGTGGTGGCGAACCGGTCGGCGGTGGGCGAGCAGTACGTGGACCTGGTGCCGCCATCGGCGGACGGTCCGTACCTGACGGAGGGTTCGGTGGTGCCCCGGTCGCGCACGTCGCTGCCGTCCGCGCCGGAGACCTTGCTGTCCAATCTGGACTCGCTGGTGACGAGCGTGCCGCGGGACTCGCTGCGCACGACGGTGAACGAGCTGGACGAGGCGTTCCGCGGCACGGGCCCGTCGCTGCAGGAGCTGCTGGACAACGCCGGTGCGCTGACCGCGACGGCGACGGCGCACCTGCCCCAGACGACGGCGCTGCTGTCCAACGGCCGGGTGGTGCTCTCGACCCAGGCGGAGCAGTCCGCCGAGATCACGTCGTACAGCGAGAACCTGCGGCTGCTGGCGGCGCAGCTGAAGAAGTCGGACCCGGACCTCCGCCGGGTCGTCGACGGCGCCCCGGCGGTGGCCGCCCAGGTGAACGACTTCCTGCGGACGTCGGGCCAGGCGCTGAGCCTGGTCGTCGCGAACCTGCTGACGACGACGCAGATCACGTCCGCGCGTACCGACGCGCTGGAGCAGCTGCTGGTGGCGTTCCCGGTCGTCACGGCCACCGCGCCGGGCGCGAACCCGGACGGCACCGGTCATCTCGGCCTGGTGCTGACGTTCAACGACCCGTTCTCCTGCACCCGCGGCTACGAGGGCACGAAACAGCGCGCCGCGAACGACGTCCGCGACGCGCCTATCAACGAGGCGGCCTACTGCGCCGAGCCACCGGGCAGCCCCATCGGGGTGCGCGGCTCGCAGAACGCCCCCTTCGGCGGCAAACCGGTCGACGTTCCCAACCCGGCCACGGCTCCCGCACCGCCCGGCGCACCCGCCATGCCACTCCTCCCGGGCACCCTGACCACCGGCGGCGGCCCCGCGACCTCGCTGGCGAGACTCCTGGGCCTGCCCGGCTGATCGAGGTCTACCAGGACATCTGGTCAGGCGCCGCGTAGCACCAGGCCGCTGGTCGGCACGCCGGTGCCGGCCGTCACCAGCACGTTCGAGACGCCGGCGATCTGGTTCGCCGCCGTGCCGCGGAGTTGGCGGACGGCTTCCGCGATGCCGTTCATGCCGTGGATGTATGCCTCGCCCAGCTGGCCGCCGTGCGGGTTGAGTCGGCAGGCGGCCGTCGAGCTCCAGCGCGCCGTCCGCGATGAAGTCCCGTGCCTCGCCGCGGCCGCAGAAGCCCAGCTCCTCCAGCTGTACCAGCACGAACGGCGTGAAGTGGTCGTACAGCACCGCCACCGACACGTCCGCCGGGGACAGACCCGACTGCGACCACAGCTGCCGCGCCACCACGCCCATCTCCGGCAGGCCCACCAGCGACGGCCGGTAGTACGAGTTCATCGAGTACTGGTCCGGCCCGCTGCCCTGCGCGGCCGCCGCGATCACGGCCGGCACGGCCGGCAGGTCGCGCGCGCGGTCCACAGTGGTCACGACCAGCGCCACCCCGCCGTCGCTCTCCTGGCAGCAGTCCAGCAGCCGCAACGGTTCCACGATCCACCGCGACGCCTGGTGATCGGCCAGCGTGATCGGCCGCTCGTGGAACCACGCCCGCGGGTTGGTCGCCGCCGCCCTGCGGTCCGCCACCGCGACGCGGCCGAAGTCCTCCGACGTGGCGCCGTACTCGTGCATGTAGCGCCGCGCGAACATCGCGACCGCCGCCGCCGGGGTGCCAAGGCCCATCGGGTAGTGCCAGCTGTTGTCGATGCCCATCGAGGAGGCCTGCGCCGCGGCCGCGGCCTGCACCCGGCCGAACCGGCTGCCCGAACGCTCGTTGAACGCCCGGTAGCACAGCACCACCGACGCCGTGCCCGTCGCGACCGCCAGCACCGCCTGCTGCACGATCGCGCACGCCGCCCCGCCGCCGTGCGGGATCCGGCTGAAGAACGACAGCGACGGCACCCCCAGCTCCCGCGCCACGGCGATCTCCGCGTTGGCGTCCATGGCGAACGTGACCATGCCGTCCACATCGGACGGTGACAGGCCGGCGTCGGCCAGCGCCGCGCGGGAGCACTCGGCGGCCAGCGCCAGCTCGCTGCGCCCGGAGTCCTTCGAGAACTCCGTGGCGCCGATCCCCACGATCGCCGCGCTCTTCACACCGCCACCCGGACCGTCCCGGTGAGATGGTCGCCCAGGCTGTTGCGGCCCACCACCTCGACCACGTACTCACCGTCGGCCGCCGACGCGACCCGGCCGGTGAACGTCAGCGTCTCGTGGGCGTAGCACGGCACGCCCAGCCGGATGGAGATCTGCCGCACCAGCGCCGACGGCCCGGCCCAGTCGGTCACGAACCGCTGCACCAGACCCGTGTCGGTCAGGATGTTGAGGAAGATGTCCTTCGACCCGCGCGCCACCGCGAGGTCCCGGTCGTGGTGCACGTCCTGGAAGTCCCGCGTCGCGAGCGCGGTCGACACCACGAACGTCGGCGTCACGTCGATCACCAGCGGCGGCAGCTCGTCCCCCGACTGTGATCCCCGGGCCGGTCATCGCGCCCGCCACACCGGCATCGACAACGACTCGTCGATCCGCACGAACCCGGCCGTCACCGGCAGTCCGATGTGGACGTCCGATGGGTCGACGTCCACCAGCTCCGCGAGCATCCGCACCCCTTCCGCCAGCTCCACCAGCGCCACCACGAACGGCAGCGACCGGCCCGGCACCGGCGGGTGGTGGTGCACCACGTAGCTGTAGACCTCGCCGTGCCCGGACGCGACGACGTACCCCGGCTTGCGTCTCCCCGCACGACGGGCACATCGGCCCGGGCGGGTGGCGCAGCTCGCCGCAGCCGCCGCACCGCTGGATCCGCAGCTCGCCGCGCGCCGTGCCCGTCCCAGAAGAACTGCGGTGTCCCGGTTGACCACCGGCCGGATGAGGTCCGGCGACGGGCCGGCGGCGCGGGCCGGAACTTGAGGACCCGGAACAGCATCTCCGCCACCGGCTCGTCGCCGACGTACCAGGTGCTGCGGGTCGTGACGAACCAGCCCTCGCCCAGCGCGGTCCGCTTCGGGCCGACCACGCTCTCCAGCCGCGACGCCACCTCGACCGTCTCGCCGGGACGCAGGTACCGGTGGTAGGTCTGCTCGCAGTTCGTCGCGACGACCGAGGTGAACCCGGCCTCGTCGAGCACCGACACCATGGCGCCCAGCGGGTCGTCGTCGGGCCGGCCGCCGTGCAGGCCCGGCATCGTCCACACCTGCGCCATCGCCGGCGGCGCGACGCGTACGTGCGTAGCGCTCGGGTTCGGTCGTCGCCGATCGCCTCGACCCAGTTGCGGATCATCGGCAGGTTCACCGGGTCGCGCGCCGGCCCGCCGGGCGGACTCCCCGCGGGCCGCGACCGCGCGGGCGGCCTCGGACGATCGGCTCGGTCATCGCGGCACCCGCGGCAGGCCCAGCCCGGCGACGGCGATCAGCTCGCGCTGGATCTCGTTGACCCCGCCGCCGAACGTGAGCACCAGGTTGCGCTTGGCCTGCACGTCCAGCCAGCGCAGCAGGTCGGCGGTGTCCGCGTCGGCCGGGTCGCCGTGCGCGCCGACGACCTCCTCCAGCACCCGGCCGATCCACTGCAGCCGGTCCGAGGAGAACACCTTCGTCGCCGACGCGTCCGCGATCGACACGTCCGAACCGGCCGCCGCGACCTGCCAGTTCAGCAGCTCGTTGACCCGCAGCGACGCGAACGTCCGCGCCAGCGCGCGCCGCACGTCCGGCTCGCCGAGCAGGTCGTGCGCCGCCGCCCACGCCAGCACCCGGTCGTACAGCGCGGCGATCCGGCCGGCGGGGCCGAGCATGACCCGCTCGTGGTTGAGCTGCGTGGTGATCAGCCGCCAGCCCGCGTTCTCCTCGCCCACCAGCATGTCCGCCGGCACCCGCACGTCGGTGTAGTACGTGGCGTTCACGTGGTGCGCGCCGTCGCAGGTGATGATCGGCGTCCACGAGAAGCCCGGGTCGCGGGTGTCGACGATCAGGATCGAGATCCCCTTGTGCCGCGGCGCGTCCGGGTCGGTGCGGCAGGCCAGCCACACGTAGTCCGCGTCGTGCGCGCCGGTGGTGAAGATCTTCTGCCCGTTGACGACGTACTCGCCGTCGCCCCGGACCGCGCTCGTCCGCAGCGCCGCGAGGTCGGTGCCCGCCTCCGGCTCGGTGTAGCCGATCGCGAAGTGGATCTCCCCGGCCAGGATCCTCGGCAGGAAGAACGCCTTCTGCGCCTCGGTGCCGAACGCCTGCAGCGTCGGCCCGACGGTCTGCAGCGTGACGTACGGCAGCGGCACGTCGGCCCGCGCCGCCTCGTTGACGAAGATCTGCTGCTCCACCGGGCCGAACCCGCGGCCGCCGTACTCGGCGGGCCAGCCGACGCCGAGCCAGCCGTCGCGGCCCATCCGGCGCACCAGCGCGCGGTAGGCCTCGCCGTGCCGCTCGGTCAGCATCGCCGCGCGCTCCGCAGTGGACAGCAGACCGTCGAAGTAGGCCCGCAGTTCGTCGCGCAGCGCGCGCTGGCCGACGGTCAGCTCGATGTCCATGGGCGCTACCCCGCGATCCGCGCGCCGAGCCGGCCCAGGCGGTGCTCGGCGCCGCCGACGAGCCGGACGAGGTCCTTGGTGGCCGAGTAGTACCGGTGCAGCGGGTAGCTCGCGTCCACGCCGAGCCCGCCGTGCAGGTGGTGGCAGGTCTGCAGGGCCGCGGGCGCCTCCTCGGCGAGCCAGTACGCGGCCACCTCGACGTCGGAGTCCGCCAGCCGCGAGCACGCCGCGAGCGCGGCCAGGTGCAGGGTGCGCGCCGCGACGTACACGTCGGCGATCTGCTGGGCGACCGCCTGGAACGTGGCCAGCGGCTTGCCGAACTGCTCGCGGGTCCGCACGTGCGCGGCGGTGAGGTCGAGCGCCCCGGCCACCAGCCCGTCGCCGACCGCGCACGCGCCGGCCAGCGCCAGCCGGTGCAGCTCCGCCGCGGCCCCGGCCTCGCCGAGCCGCGGCGCGGCGACCCCGTCCAGCGCGACGGTGAACTCCGGCGCACCGCTGGACGTCGGCGTCCGGGTCAGCGTCACCCCGTCCGCCGGCCGGGTCCACCAGGAACACGTTCTCACCGGCCGGCACGAGGATCCGGTACGCCCGTGCCGCGTGCGGGACGCCGACCAGCCGGCCGGACAGCGTCGCGCCCGCGGCCACCGAGCCACGCAGCCCGGCCGTCAGCACCCGCTCGCCGCTCGCGACCCCCGCCAGCAGCTCGTCCTGCTGCGCCGCCGTGCCGCAGCGGACCACCGGCAGCACCCCGAGCGCGAGCGTGCTCAACGCGGGCACCGCCGAGGCGGCCCGGCCGACCTCGGTCAGCAGCACCGCCACCTCCGCCACGCCGAGCCCGTCGCCGTCGAGCCGCTCCGGGACCGCGAGCGAGAGCAGGCCGGCCTGGCCCAGCGCCTTCCACGCGGCGTCCACATCGGACTCGCGGGCCAGCGCGTCGCGCGCCAGCCGGCCGATCGCCTGCTGGGTCTCGTCGAGCGCGAAGTCCATCAGTGCTTCTCCCTCGGCAGGCCGAGGATCCGCTCGCCGACCAGGTTCAGCAGCACCTGCGTCGTGCCGCCGGCGATCGAGAGGCACCGGGTCAGCAGGAACTCGTGCGACTCCGGGCCGGCGGCGGCACCGGCCGGGCCGAGCAGCTCGACCGCGGCCTCGGCGACGTCCTGCCGGTGCCGCACGCCGACGAGCTTGCACACGCTCGACCCCGGCCCCGGATCCCGCCCGCCGAGCCGCCGCAGCGTCGCCCGCAGGTCCACCAGGGACACCGACAGGCCCTGCGCCACCAGCGCGCCCAGCCGCTCGCGGACCTCGTCGGCCGGGCTCGCGCCCGGCCAGGGCGAGCAGCCGCTCGACGCCCTCGCCGAGCGACGAGCCGCCGCCGATCGCCACCCGCTCGTTGGCGAGCGTGGTGCGGGCCAGCGCCCAGCCGCCGTGCGACCTCGCCGACCACGCAGTCGTCCGGCACGAACACGTCGTCGAGGAACACCTCGTTGAACCGCGCCTCGCCGGTGATCTCCCGCAGCGGCCGCGTCGTGATGCCCTCGGCGCGCATGTCCACCAGGAAGTAGGTGATCCCGGCGTGCTTGCGGCGGTCGGGTCGGTGCGCGCGAGGCAGATCGCCCAGTCGGCCTCGACCGCCGCGGACGTCCACACCTTCTGCCCGTCGAGCCGCCAGCCGCCCGGCACGCGGACCGCCTTCGTGCGCAGCGACGCGAGGTCCGAGCCGGCGCCGGGCTCGCTGAACAGCTGGCACCAGCGCAGCTCGCCGCGCAGGGTCGCCAGCACGAACCGCTCCTGCTGCGCGACGGTGCCGTGCCGCAGGATCGTCGGCACCGCCCACGCGCCGATCACCAGGTCCGGCCGGCGGATCCCGGCGCGGGCCAGCTCCTCGTCGATCGCCAGCTGCTCGCGCGGGGACGCGGCCAGGCCGTAGGGCGCCGGCCAGTGCGGCACCAGGTAGCCGGAGTCGGCGAGGCGCACCCGGCGCTCGGCGTCCGGGACGCCGGCGAGCGACCGGGCGAACTCGCGCGCGGCCAGGCGGGCCTCGTCCGCGGCACCGGCGTCGACGGTCAGGGCCCGCCGCTCGCCGGCCAGCGCGAGGTCGGCGACCCGCCGCCGCCAGCGGGCGCCGCCGCCGGCGAGCTGGCGGGCAGCGACGCGCGCGGCGCAGGTACAGGTGGGCGTCGTGCTCCCAGGTGAAGCCGATGCCGCCGAGCACCTGGACGCAGTCCTTCGCGTTGTCGACGGCGGCGTCGAGCGCGACGGCGGCGGCCGCGGGCGCGGACAGCGAGCGGGGGTCGCGGGCCGCGTCCCAGGCGAGCGCGCCGGCCTGCTCGGCAGCGGCACAGCATCTCCGCGCACAGGTGCTTGACCGCCTGGAACGAGCCGATCGGCCGGCCGAACTGCTCGCGCACCTTCGCGTACTCGACGGCGGTGCGCAGGCACCAGCGGGCGACCCCGGCGGCCTCGGCGGCGAACAGCGTGGCGGCGAGCGCGGCGACGTCGCGCCGGTCACGCCGGCGCCGAGCACCCGGTCCGCGGGCACCGCGACCCGGTCGAGCGTGACCCGGCCCAGCGGCCGGGAGAAGTCGAGCGGCTCCACTGAGGACACCGCGCGCGGCGGCAGCACGCACCAGACCTGCCGGCCGTCCGGGCCGCGGGCGGGCAGCAGCAGGTGCGCCTCGGCGTGGGCGCCGAGCACGAGGTCGGTGGTGCCGTCGACGACGACGCCGCCGTCGGCCGGCGTGGCGGTCACGTCGCCGGGCGTCGAGCGCGACGCCCGCGGTCCCGGCACCGGCGCCGAACCGGCGGGCGAGCTCCTCGGCCGGCGTGTCCACCAGCAGCAACGCGGCCAGCACGGTCGGCAGGACCGGCCCGGGCACGAGGTCCTCGGCGGCCTGCTCGACGGCGGCGGCCGGTCGACGAGCGTGCCGCCGACGCCGCCGAGCCGTTCCGGCAGCGCGATCGCGAACAGCCCGAGGGCGGCCAGGTCCGGCCAGTGGTCCCGCCAGTCGCCCGGCGACCCGGCACCCGGCTCGAGCGCCGCGCACGGTGGCCAGCAGCTCGCGCGCCGCGACACGTCCCGGACCGAGTCCTGGATGGCCAGCTGGTCCTCGGTGATCGCGATGGACACGAGATCGAGTATAGAACGTGTTCCAGTTTTCGCTGCCGGACGCACGTACCATCGCCGCGTACGTCCGTTAGGTAAGCTACTCGATCAGCAGGCTGGAACACGTTTCGACTAGGGGACACGTACCGATGGCACGACCGCGCACCTCGGGGGCGAACGCGCTCAACGCCCTCACCGACGACGAGCTCGGCTCCGCGGCGCAACGCGACCGGCGCAAGCGGATCCTCGACGCCACCATCGCGCTGGCCTCCAAGGGCGGCTTCGAGGCGGTGCAGATGCGGGCCGTCGCCGAGAAGGCCGACGTCGCGCTCGGCACCCTGTACCGGTACTTCCCGTCCAAGATCCACCTGCTGGTCTCCGGCCTCGCGCGCGAGCTCGAGCGCGGCCAGGAGCGCGCCGAGCGGGCGACGATCCCCGGCGAGCACCGCCTACGAGCGGCTGCTGTTCGTGCTCGGCCGGATCACCCGCGCCATGCAGCGCGACCCGAACCTGACCGAGGCGATGACCCGGGCGTTCATGTTCGCCGACGCGTCCGCGTCGTCCGAGGTGGACGCCGTCGGCACGCTGATCGAGCGGATGTTCACCCGCGCCCTGCACGGCGGCGACGGTCACCACCGAGCCGACCGACGAGGACCGCGCGATCGCCCGGGTGATCGGCGACGTGTGGCTGTCCAACCTGGTCGCCTGGGTCACCCGGCGCGCGTCGGCGAGCGATGTGGCCGACCGGCTGGAGCTGACCGTCCGACTGCTCATCCGGGATCGGGGCACGCCCGCGTAGCAGCCACCCGGACGGCGGTGGACGATGATCGGCCGGCACGGCATGCTGTCGCCGTGGCTAGCGAACAGAAGGCTGCTTTCGACCAGATCGGCAGGCGCTACGACGAGTCCTTCGTCGAGCGCGACGCGCAGCTCGCGGAGGGCGCGTGGCTGATCGAGCAGCTGGACCGGCCGGCCAGGGTGCTCGACCTGGGCTGCGGCAGCGGGCTGCCGACCGCGCAAGCAGCTGCTCGACGCCGGTATCGAGGTCGTCGGGACCGACGAGTCCGTCGGTGATGCTCGAGCTCGCCGAGGCGCAGGCGCCCGGCGGCACCTACCTGCACCGGGACCTGCGGGACCTGACCGACCTGGGCGAGTTCGACGCGGCGGTCGCGTTCTTCTCGCTGATCATGCTGCAGAAGGACGACATCCCGCCGCTGCTGCGCCAGCTGCGCAAGCAGCTGCGCGGCCCGCGGCTGCTGCAGGTCGCCATGGTGCTCGGCGACTTCGACCGGTTCCCGATCAGCTTCCTCGGCGTGCCGACGGAGGTGTGCGCGTACCCGCCGGACGAGCTGCGGCAGGTGGTCGCGGACGCGGGCTACGAGACGATCGAGCTGCGTGAGGTTGCCGCGGAGGCCGAGCCGAACCGTATCGAGGTGCAGCTCTACCTGCGGGCAAAGGCCGTTTAGGTTCGGATGCCCAGCGCCGCGCCGATGATCTGACGCGGTGGTTCATCGCGAGGTTGGGCTGGCTAGACCCACTCGGCACGCGAAAGCGCGGCGCGGAGCTTCGCGAGTGCGCGGTGCTGGGTCACCCGGACCGCGGTCGGCGTGAGGCCGACCGTCGTCGCGGTCTCCTGCGCGGACAGGCCGACGATCAGGCGCAGGCGCAGGATCTCCCGCTGCCGCGGGGGCAGCGTGTTCAGCAGGTCGGCAAGGCGGTCCCGCAGGTCGGCAGCCATGATCTGCTGCTCGGGGCTCGCGCTCACGTCGATGCCGTCGGGCACGTCGGCCGACGGGTCGGAGCGGTCGCGGCCGGCACGGCGGTAGTGGTCGGCCACCTTGTGGGCGGCGATGCCGTACACGAACGGCAGGAAGGACTCGGGCTCGTCGTTGTACCGGCCGAGCGCGCCGAGCACGGCGACGCAGATCTCCTGGGCGACGTCGTCCGCGGACGAGTACGCCGAGCCGCTGCGGCCGATCCGTGACCGGCAGTAGCGAACGATGGCCGGCCGGATCCACGTGAAGAGGGTCGCGATCGCGTCCTGCTCGCCGCGCCATGGACGAGATGACGAGCTCATGGAACGCGGCGCTCTTGAGCCTGAGCGAAGATTTCCGTGGCGTCAGACGAGATGACCTGCATGTGAGTGATACTCGTAAACAGGCGCTGCTCCGAACAGAGTCAAAAGGCCCTGGTCGGCATAGCGCAGTTGCACCCGCAAGCACTTTGGCCGCCGACTACTCTGGGGAAGCGGCCGAGTACGCCACTCGCGCTCATCTGAATAGAAGCACAGTGATCGACTATCGAACGCTACGCGTGTGGGAGTGGATCGCGGAGTACGCCGGTACCCGCGACGCTCCGTTGACGCTCGGCACCATCTGCTCCGCCTGCGTCTCCCTGACGGGCATGACGCGGCGCCTGGATCAGCCGCGGCGACCGCGAGCCCGCCGAGGCCGCATTCGCGACCGACCGGTCGCCGGACAACTCGCTGACCTGCAGTTCCTTCTCGGCGAGGGGCCCGCGGTGGACGCGGTCGCGACAGGGTCGCGCCGGTGGCCGTGACCGACCTGTCGACGACGCGGAGCCGGCGGTCCTGGCCGGTGTTCACGGCGACCGCGCTGGCGGCCGGCACCCGGTCGGTGCTGGTCGTGCCCCTGCGGGTGGGGACGGCCGAAATCGGACTGTTCGGTCTCTATTCGCGGACGCCGACGGCCCTGGTGACCTCCCAGCGCGCCGAGGTCGACGCGTTCGCCGAGGTGGCGCTCGGCCTGGTGCTCGACGACATCCGGCACCCGCCGCCCGACCTGTACCGATGGCTCTCCGACGGCCGGTCGCTGCACCGCCCGGAGATCCACCAGGCGACGGGAATTGTGTCCGTACAGCTGGGCATCGACGTCACCGAGTCACTCGTCCGCTTGCGCGCACACGCGTATGCGCAGGCAAGACCCCTATTGGAAATTGCGCGCGAAGTTGTCACACGTCGGCTTCGTTTTTTGCCGGATACTTCCAAACACACCGATTCGAGGCCCATAACTGATAGTGCCGGTCGTACGCTTATCTCGTGACCAGCACGCCAGTCGAAGAGCTGGCCGAAACCTTCGTGGAGCTCGCCGACGCCGCCGTCGACGAGCCCGGTCTCGACGACTTCCTCGAACCTGCTCGCGGACCGCTGCGTGCGGCTGCTCGACGTCTCCGCGGCCGGGGTTGTTGCTGGTGGACCACGGCGGGCGGGACCGCGCGACCGGCGCGTCCGGCGACCGGGCGCAGCGCGCTGGCGCTGCTCGAGGACGGCCCCGGCCAGGCCTGCCACGAGGCGGGCGAGCCGGTCGGTCGTGCCCGACCTGGACCAGGACGAGCCTGCGCTGGCCGGAGTTCACCGCGGCCGCGACCGCCGCCGGCTTCGCGTCCGCGCACACCGTCCCGATGCGCCGGCGGGCCGAGGTGATCGGCGCGCTGACGCTGTTCCGCACGGCGCCGGGCGACGCTGGACAGGGTCACCGACCGGATCGCCCAGGCGCTGGCCGACCTCGCGACGATCGGGCTGCTGCAGGTCAGGCGCGCTGCGCCGGCAGGAGACCTGGCCGCGCAGCTGCAGCACGCGCTGACCAGCCGGGTGGTCATCGAGCAGGCGAAGGGCGTGGCCGGCGAGCGGCTCGGCACTCGACATGGACGCGGCGTTCAACGCGCTGCGCGGCTACGCGAGCAGCAACAACCTGCGCATCTCCGACCTCGCCGGCGTCGGTCGTGGACGGCTCTTTCGACACGGCGCTGCTCATCGCGCGAAAACCGACTAACCGGACAACAAGGACACCATTTTCGGTGCGCCCTATATATAACGAATAGAGTCGCGCGGGTTAACCCCCGTGGGGGAGCTATTCCGCCGGCGGGGTCAGCCGGTCGATCGAGCTCACGCATGTGCGCCTCGATCAGCCCCAGCAACAGCTCCTCGTCGCCGTCGGAGATCGCGTCGACGAGCACCCGGTGCTCGGTGACGAGGTCGTGCGGCTCCGGGTAGTGCTCCTGCAGCGCGGCCAGGCACATCCGCGTCTCCACGAGCAGCGTCTGCGCCATCCGCTCCAGCCGCGAGTTGCCCGAGCAGCTGACCAGCGCCAGGTGGAACGCCTGGTCCGCGTCGCTCATCGCGTTCCGGTCGCCGGACTCCGCGGCGGTGACCAGGTTGTCGAGCGACTCCGCCAGCCGCACGACCGCCTCGCCCCGGTTGCCGTGCATGATCAGCTCGCACGCCGCCCGCTCGATGGCGAGCCGGGCGAGGTAGATGTCGCGCACGTCCTTGGCGTCGAGGTCGATGACGAACAGCCCCCGGTGCCGCTCCCCGCGCAGCAGGCCCTCCTGGACCAGCCGCTGCATCGCCTCGCGCAGCGGCCCGCGGCTCACCTCGAACCGGGCCGCGAGCTCGGCCTCGCCGAGCTGGGCCCCGGGCGCGAACACCCCGTACATGATCGCCGACCGCAGCTGATCGGCGATGAGCTCCGCCGTCGACTGTCTGGCGACCGGTTCGAGCTCACCCAGCTCACTCACGACGCCCCCTCGCCCCAGGAACGTCGTCCCATTTTCGGTTATCGGATCTGCTCACGACCCCAGTTCCTTCAAGTGGCGAACAAGGCACCCAGCCCCGGTCGCGGCGCGGTGTCGCCGACGAGCCGCAGCCCCTCCCAGACGCTCACCTGGTTCGCGGTCAGCACCGGCTTGCCCAGCCGCTGCTCGAGATCGTCCAGCCAGGCCACCGTGTGCAGCGCGGTGTCGGGCACCAGCACGGCCTCGGCGTCCGCGTGGTCGTTGGCGGCGACGAAGTCCAGCACGTCCTCCCGGCCGAGCGTGCCGACCTCCGCCGCGGTGATGATTCCCTTGCAGGACAACGACACCACGTCGATGTCGGCCTTGGCGAGGAACGCGGCGAACCGGTCCGCCACGTCCTGCGGGTAGGTCGCGGCCACCGCCACCCGGCGCAGCCCGAGGTGCCGCGCGGCGTTGACGAAGGCGAAGGAGGTGCTCGACGCCGGCACGTCGGCCGCCGCGCGCACGCCGTCGACCTGGGCGGTCGCGCCGTCCCAGCCGAAGACGAAGCTGCCGCTGGTGCACGCCCACACGGCCGCGTCCACGCCCATCGTCCGCAGCTCGCGGGCGCCGTCGACCGAGCACGTCGTCGCCACCGATGTCGAGCAGCGCGTCGACCCGGTGCGCGTCCTCGCGCATCAGCGTGTGCACGACGGGCAGCCGCGTGGCCCGGCCCGACGCGGCGAGCAGCCGCTCCATGGTCGGGTAGTCGTCCTCGGCGCTGTAGCCCGGGTACAGGAAACCGACGGTAGACTCATGATTGTTGACAATCCTATGAGGTCAGGCGGCGTGTGTTTCGGTGATCTCGGACGAGCCACTGGCCGGCGGCCATCATCGGCGAGCCGATGTGGCGCAGCGCCGACCACATGGTGACCTGGTTCGCGGTCAGCACCGGCTTGCCCAGCCACCGCTCGAGCGGGCCGATGATGTCGTAGGTGGGCACGTTGGTGCAGCTGATGAACAGCCCGTCGGCCTCCGGCACGTCCACGGCGGTGACCGCCTGGACGATCTCGGCGTAGCCGACCTTCCAGATGTGGTCGAGCAGCCCGAGACCGACGCTCGACACGACCTCCACGCCGTGCTCGGCGAGGAACGTCAGCAGCCGCTCGGTGACGCTGTCGATATAAGGGCGTCACGACCGCGATCCGCCGCAGGCCGAGCACGCCGCAGCGCCGCGACCAGCCCGCCGGACGTGGTCGTCGCCGCCGGCGCGCCCGCGTCGACGCATGCTCGCGGTCAGCGCGTGCTCGCCCGCCATGCCGCCGACGAAGCTGGCCGACGCGCACGCGTAGGTGACCACCAGCGGCTCGGGCGCGAGCACGTCGGCCGTCGCCCGGCGGACCCGTTCCGGGTCGCTCAGCTCGGTGGCCATCTCCACGGTCACCGGCACCGGCACGAACGGCAGCCTGGTCAGGTACAGGCAGATGTCATCGGGCGCCCAGCGCCACAGCTCGCGATCGAGCGCGAAGTCGAACGGCGCCACGACGCCGACCCCGCGCTGGGTGACGAGCTCCGGGCCGATGATCTCCACGGCCCTGTCTTGTTGATACGACATGCCGCCCGCCCGTCAGTCGTCGAGTCGCTGGTACACCAGCCGTTCACCGACGCTGCCGGATCGCCAGACGTCGTTGCACGCCTCCGCCATGGCCGGCAGGCCCTCGACGATGGTGGCGTAGACGTTGCCCGGTACCCACCCGACATCGCCGTTGAGCAGGATGTTGTTCCGGCCGTAGAAGATCGCCAGGTCGATCACGCCCGGCAGCGCCTCGAGGCCCTTCTCCTCCTTGAACGCGCGGTCGAGCATGCCGCCGTGGAAGTCGAAGAACACCACGTCACCGGGGATCGGCGTGACGGTCGGGTTCTCCAGCCCGATCGGCTGCGTCGATGAACCGCTCGACCATCGTGTACACCTCGTTGCGGGCGTACTTGGCGTGGTGGACGGGGCCGGCGTGCGGCAGCGCGTTCCACACGGCCTCACACGTGCGCGGCGCGTCCTTGTCCAGCAGCTGGGCGACGCAGGAAACCCCGCGGCGCTCCAAAGTGATCGTCATCAACCTCGACATCAGCAATCCCAACGGTCATGCAGCACCTGTTAATTCTTGGCCTAGCTCTCCCGCGGGCTGCAGCGACCGCGCCGATTGTTGACAATCATACGAGCGGCTCTTAGCGTGTCAATCCCTCGTAGCTCCCCGTGCACGGACCACTCGTTGAGGGGAGCATGGACCCATGAGTTCGCCACGTTCCGCAACCGTCGTCGTGCTCCACTCGCATTCGGGTGACACCGGCAGACCCACCGGCACCGAGGCCCTGGACGACCTCGCCGAGACTCGGTACGTGACCGAGGAAGACCTGGTCAGCGCCCTGCCCGGCGCGGACGTGCTGCTCGTCTGGGACTTCCGTTCACACGCGCTGGCGCACGCCTGGTCCGCCGCGGACTCGTTGCGCTGGGTACACGCCAGCAGTGCCGGCGTCAACCACGTTCTGTCAGCGGAGGTGGTCGCGAGCGAGGTCGCCGTGACCAACTCACGAGGCGTCTTCGACGAGCCGATGGCCGAGTACGTGCTCGCCCTGGCGCTCGCGATGGCCAAGGATCTGCCGACAACCCTCGACTGCAGCGGCAGCGGCGCTGGCAGCACCGGGAGACCGAGCGGCTCGGCGGCTCGCGCGCGCTCGTCGCCGGCACCGGACCGATCGGCCGGGCGATCGGCCGCAAGCTCGCCGCGGCCGGCCTGACGGTCACCGGCGTCGGCCGCCGGGCCCGCGACGCGGACCCGGACCTGGGCTCGGTGCTGCCGATGGACCGGCTCGCCGAGGGCCTGGCCGAGGCGGACTACGTGGTGCTGGCCGCGCCGCTCACCGACGACACCCGCGGCATGATCGACGAGGCCGCGCTGGCCGCGATGAAGCCGACCGCCCGGCTGGTCAACGTGGGCCGCGGGCCGCTCGTGGTGCAGGACGACCTGGTCGAGGCGCTGGCCGGCGGGCCGGATCGCGGGCGCCGCGCTGGACGTGTTCGCCGACGAGCCGCTGCCGGAGTCGTCCCCGCTGTGGGCCATGCCGAACGTGATCGTCTCGCCGCACATGTCGGGGGACGTGGTGGGGTGGCGGTCGGAACTGGTAGCACTGTTCCACGACAACCTGACGAGGTATCTGGACGGCCGGCCGCTGCGCAACGTCGTGGACAAGCAGCGCGGGTACGTCCGGGAAGGAACATCGTGACCAACGGCCCGGCCGAGCTGTCCGCGACGGAGCTGCTCGCCGCCTACCGCGACGGGCAGCCTGTCGCCCGTCGAGGTCGCCCGGGACGCGCTGGACCGCATCAGCCGCGGTCAACGACGCGGTGAACGCGTACTGCCTCGTCGATCCCGAACGGACGCTCGCCGACGCGGCGGCGTCGGAGAAGCGGTGGCGCGCCGGCGAGCAGCACGGCCTGCTCGACGGCGTCCCGGTGTCCATCAAGGACATCCTGCTCAGCCGCGGCTGGCCGACCCTGCGCGGCTCGCACACGGTCGAGACCGAAGCAGGCGTGGGACGTCGACGCGCCCGCGGTGGCCCGGCTGCGCGAGCACAACGCGGTGCTGGTCGGCAAGACGACCACGCCGGAGCTCGGCTGGAAGGGCGTCACCGACAGCCCGCTGACCGGCGTCACCCGCAACCCTTGGGACACCACGAAAACCGCGGGCGGCTCGAGCGGCGGTGCGTCCGCGGCGGTGGCCACCGGCACCAGCCCGATCTCGATCGGCACCGACGGCGGCGGCTCGATCCGCATCCCGGCCGCGTTCAGCGGCGTGTTCGGCATCAAGCCGACCTACGGTCTCGTGCCGCTGTTCCCGGCGAGTCCGTACGGGACGCTGGCGCACGTCGGCCCGCTGTCGTGGACGGTCACCGACAGCGCGCTCGCCCTCGACGTACTGTCCGGATCGGACAGTCGCGATTGGACGTCCGGGCCGCGGCCGGAGCGCCCGATGACCGCCAACGCTGAAGGCCGGCGTGGCCGGCATGCGGATCGCGTTCAGCCCGCGGCTCGGCTTCGCCAAGGTCGACCCCGAGGTCGCGGCCCTGGTCGACGCGGCCGCGCACGTCTTCGCCGACCTCGGCGCGCGCGTGGAGCTGGTCGACCCGCCGATCACCGACTCGGTGGCGGCGTTCCACGTGCTGTGGTTCGCCGGCGCGGCGGCGTCGATCGTGTCGCTGACCGACGAGCAGCGCGCGCAGCTCGACCCCGCGCTGCTCGAGATCTGCGCGGAGGGCGCCACCCGCACCGCGCTGGACTACGTCGCCGCCACCGCCGTGCGTGCCGAGCTCGGCCGGATCATGGGCGAGTTCCACGAGCACTACGACCTGCTGCTGACCCCGACCATGCCGATCCCCGCGTTCGAGGCCGGCGTCGAGGTGCCGCCCGGTTCGACGGCGCCGCGGTGGACGAGCTGGACGCCGTTCACCTACCCGTTCAACATGACCCAGCAGCCGGCGGCGAGCCTGCCGTGCGGGTTCACCGCGGCCGGCCTGCCGGTGGGTCTGCAGGTGGTCGGGCCCAAGCACGCCGATGCGCGGGTGCTGACGGCGTGCCGGGCGTTCGAGGTGGCCCGTCCGTGGCAGGGCAGGCGCCCGGCCCTCGGGTGACGGACAGCACATCGGCCGGCGGGCTGCGTTACCCTACTCTACGGTAGGTACCGTTACTTTACTCACGAGTAGGTAGGGTGGTCGGGGTGTCGACCAGCGAGGGTCTTGGCGCCGAACCGCACAAGCGCACGGCGATCGGGGCCGCGATGTCGGCGCTGAACCGGCTGGCCGGAGCCCGTGCGGTGGAGCGTCTGGGCATCAAGAAACCGGTGGACCGCGTCGTGTTCGAGGCGACGAAGGCGGGCTTCGCCGTGGCCGGCCGCTCGTTCAAGGCGGCGAGCAAGCCGGCCACGCCGCAGCGGCTGCCCGCCGCGGGCGACAGCGGGGTGTTCGACCTGACGCCCACCGAGGACCAGCGGCTGATCGAGGAGACGGTCCGCGAGTTCGCCGCGGAGCAGCTGCGCCCGGCCGCCGCGGTCGCCGACGACAAGTGCGAGGCGCCGCCGGAGCTGCTCTCGACCGCCGCCGACCTGGGCATCACGATGATCGGCGTGCCCGAGTCGCTGGGCGGCGTGGCGACCGAGCGCTCGACGGTGACCAACGTGCTGGTGGCGGCCGCGCTCGCCGAGGGCGACCTCGGACTGGCGCTGGCCTGCCTCGCGCCCGCGGCGGTGTCGAACGCGCTGGTGCTGTGGGGTGACGAGGACCAGCAGGCGACCTACCTGCCGTCGTTCGCGGGCGAGAACGCGCCGGGTGCGGCGCTGGCGATCCAGGAACCGCGGGCGTTGTTCGACCCGTTCTCCTTGCGTACCAAGGCATACCGGACCGCGGGCGGGTTCGTGCTGGAGGGCGAGAAGTCGCTCGTGCCGCGCGCGTCGGCGGGCGAGCTGTTCGTCGTGGCGGCCGACCTGGACGGGCGCGGGCCGGCGTTGTTCATCGTGGAGTCCGGCGCGGCGGGCCTGTCGGTCGAGGCCGAGCCGGCGATGGGCCTGCGGGCGGCCGGGACCGGGCGGCTCAGGTTGTCGCAGGTGGCCGTGCCGTCGTCGGCCCTGCTCGGTGGGGCGGACCCGGCGGTGTACGCCGACTGCGTGCGGCTGGCCCGGCTGGGCTGGTGCGCGCTGGCGGTCGGCACCGGGCAGGCGGTGCTGTCCTACGTCACGAAGTACGTGAACGACCGGGTGGCGTTCGGCGAGCCGGTGTCGCACCGGCAGGGCGTGGCGTTCAAGGTGGCCGACATCGGCACGGAGCTCGACGGCATGCGGCTGCTGACCTACCGGGCCGCGGCCCGCGCGGAGCAGGGCAAGCCGTACGCGCGCGAGGTGGCGCTCGCGCGGAAGCTGTGTGCGGACAAGGGAATGGCGATCGGCAGCGACGGCGTGCAGTTGCTCGGCGGACACGGGTTCGTCAAGGAGCACCCGGTCGAGCGGTGGTACCGCGACCTGCGGGCGGTCGGGCTGATGGAAGGCGCGGTGCTGGTGTGATCAACCTCGAGGTTCCCCGGAAGTTCACCACGCTGGTCGACCAGGCACGGCAGGCGGCGGTCGCGTTCCTGCGGCCGAACTCGCGCAAGTACGACCAGGCCGAGCACACGTATCCCAAGGAGCTGGACACCCTGGCGGCGCTGCTGGACGGCCTGTCGGCCTCCGGCGGCGGGGCGGGGACGGGTGGTGTCCGCCGTTCGTCCTCGCGGAAGAAGGGCGAGATCGTCAACGGCAGCAACATGTCGCTCGCGCTGGGCACGATGGAGATGTGCTGGGGCGACGCGGGGCTGTTGTTGTCGATGCCGAGGCAGGGCCTGGGCAACGCGGCGATCGCGTCGGTGGCGGACGAGGACCAGCTGGCCCGCTACAAGGGAAAATGGGCCGCGATGGCCATCACCGAGCCGGACACGGGCTCCGACTCGGGCGCGATCCGCACGACGGCTGTGCGCGACGGCGACGACTACGTACTGAACGGCGAGAAGATCTTCGTGACGTCCGGTGAGCGCGCGGACTGCGTGGTCGTCTGGGCGACGCTGGACCGCTCGAAGGGCAAGGCCGCGATCAAGTCGTTCGTCGTCGACCGGGACACGCCGGGCTTCGAACTGGTGCGGCTGGAGCACAAGCTGGGCATCCGCGCGTCCGACACGGCGCATTTCCGGCTGGACAACTGCCGCGTACCGGCCGCGAACCTGCTGGGTTCGCCGGAGATCCTGCCGGACAAGGGTTTCGCGGGCGTCATGCAGACGTTCGACAACACCCGCCCACTGGTGGCAGCCATGGCGGTGGGCATCGCCCGCGCCGCGCTGGAGGAGACCCGCCGCCTCCTGTCGTCAGCCGGCATCGAGATCGACTACGACCGCCCGGCCATGTCCCAGCCCGCTGCGGCAGCCGCCTTCCTGGAGATGGAAGCCGACTACGAGTCGGCGTACCTGCTGACACTGCAAGCGGCGTGGATGGCAGACAACGGCAAGCCGAACTCCCTACAGGCCTCCTACGCGAAGGCCAAAGCAGGCCGCAGCGCAACGTCGATCACGCTGCGGTGCGTGGAACTGTGCGGCAGCATCGGCTACGCGGAACACGAACTCCTGGAGAAGTGGTCCCGAGACGCGAAGATCATGGACATCTTCGAAGGGACACAACAGATCCAGCAGCTGATCATCGCCCGCCGCTTGCTGGGGAAGACTTCCGCAGAACTGAAGTGACCTGCTGAAACAGCGTGGTCGTCCAGACCTTGATACCGAACATGACGTCCGCCGTGCCGTCGGCGGGGAAGAACGGGGCCAGTTCCCGGGTCAGATGGGCGCTTAGTTCCGCTGCGGTTGCCGCGCCGGACTCGATCACGGCGTTGGCGTTGCTCTCGCTCAGCATGAAGTCCACGAGTTGCGGGCGGGTGAGCGGAACCGGGATCTGCTGCTGAGCATCGACCACGTCGGCGAACCCGGCGGCGGCCGCAGCCGCCGGATCGAAGTGGGCGTGCCGTGGTGGGCTCGGGAAACGCGGCCGGTAGCTGTTCGTGAACCACTCGGCGAACTCCGGCACGTCCGCGAACCGGCCGAGAAAGAAGTCGCTGTAGACCGCCAGACCGCCACCTGGGCGCAGCACGCGGGAGAGTTCGGCGAACGCCCTCGGCTGGTCGAACCAGTGGAACGCGGCGCCTGCGGTGACCACGTCGGCGACCGCATCTCGAACCGGAATCCGCTCGGCACCCGCCACTACGTAGAGCGTGCTCGGTTGCCCGACTGCCTCCCGCAGCATCGCCGGCGAGATGTCAGCTGCGATGACCTGGTCGGCCCGCGCGCGCAACGCCTGGGTGGACAGACCCGTGCCGCAGCCGATGTCGATGGCAACACCGGCGCTCACTCGGCCGAGTCGTGCGAACGCGAGATCGAGCGCCGTGTCGTGGTAGAACCGCCGACCGGTGGCGTACCGGCGCGCAGCACCCTCATTGTCGAACGGGTTTCCCACCCGGCCGCCGCTGGAGGCAGGAAGACGCGGCACGTACCAGGACGACTCCTGAGGTGACGTCACCTCCGTGGCTCCCCTCGCCGCAAACCCGCAGTCTCGTTCGAGATTATCAACATGTTGCCGTAGCCGATCTGTAGATCAGCGGTCGAGTGCGCGGATCACCCGGGCCGGGTTGCCGACCGCCAGCACTCCGGCGGGCAGGTCGCGGGTCACCACGCTTCCGGCGCCCACTACGGTGTTGGCGCCGACCGTGACGCCTGCGCAGACGATCACGCCGCCGCCGAACCACACGTTGTCGCCGATCGTGATCGGTTCTGCTCGTTCCCAGCGTTGGCGGCGCATCTCGTGGTCGTCCAGTGGGTGCAGCGCGGTCAGCAGCTGGGCACGCGGGCCGATCGACACGTCGTCGCCGATCGTGATCTCGGCGCAGTCCATCAGGATCGCGTCGTAGTTCAGGAAGCTGTTCGAACCCAGCCGGATCAGGTGGCCGTAGTCGCACTGGAAGCGCGGCATGATCCACGAACCCCGGCCGATCCCGCCCAGTAACTCACCCAAGATCTCCTGCCGCTCCTCCTCGGCCGCCGTCCCGTTGAAGCGGTCGAGCAGCGACTGACATCGCCGCCGTTCGGCCACCAGTACCGGGTCGCTGTCCTTGTACCACTCACCGCGCAGCATGCGGTCCCGTTGATCACTCACCACTCGATGATGCCTTGGCGGTCAGTACCGTGGCGGCATGGCGGAGACTCAGCGGGAGCCGGTACCACGCGTCGACACGGGTGAGCTCGACACGGCGTTGGCATTTCTGTCGTTCGCCCGGCATTGCGTGCTCAAGAAGGCCGGCGGGCTGTCCGACGAGCTGCTGCGTCGCGTTCTGGTCGACAGCGGCACCTCCATCCTCGGTCTGGTTCAGCACCTGGCCGAGGCGGAGCGGTACTGGTTCGGCTACCACCTCGGCGGGGCCGCCTGGAACGCCGACCAGGAGTACGGCATGACCATCCCCGCCGACCGGGCGGCCGACGACGTGCTGCGGGACTACCGGACGGCGATCGAGGACAGCGACCGCGCGATCCGGGCCGTCGGCGATCCGGACGCACACTTCGCGATCCCGGTCGACGGGAACCGGCACACGTTGCGGTGGGTCATGGCCCACATGACGAGCGAGACCGCCCGGCACGCCGGACATGCGGACATCCTCCGCGAACAGCTCGACGGCACCACCGGTCGCTGACCTGCTGAACGGACTGGCGCGCCGGCGTCCCCGGACTGCACCATGAATCCATGGTCGATTCTGGGGAGAATGACATCATGCGCATCGGCTACAACCGCACGCAGAAAATACTCATCAGCGCGCTGGTAGTGGTCGGCGCGGTCGTGCGTGGCTTGTTCCCGGCGACGGGCCAGCCGGTGGAGGCCGCCACGGCGTTCTTGTTGGTGATGGCGGTGATCTCGTTGACCCGCCCGTACTTCACGTTCGACCCCGTCACCCGCACGATCGTGGCGCGGGTCGGGGCCGGCCCGATGTCCCGCCGCTACGGCGGTTACGACGGCAGCACCCTGTATGTCACGGGCGATCGGATCGTGTGCACCCATCTCGGCGGGCGTGTCGAGAGGGTCCCGGTGTCCCGGAAGGTGGCCAGCGCGGCGGGCTGGGAAGCGGTTACGGCGCGGCTGCGGTAATACGGCGGCTCAAGCCGGGGCAAGACTGGCGATTCCACCGATGTGAGCAGTACGCGCGGCGCGTCAACCTAGTTGGGTCCCACCTCACCCCTGCCTTGGAGGGATTCATGCGTCGACTGCTCGGAATTCTTGCCGCCGTGGTCATCGGGCTCGCCCTGTTCTCGCCCGCACCTTCGGCCAGCGCGGCGACCACGACGCCCGTCGTGTTCGTGCACGGGTACACCGGTAGCGCCTCCAACTGGACGACCGCCATGTCCGTGTTCCGCAGCGCGGGCTGGTCCAGCAGCAACCTGTTCGCCTACGAGTACAACTCCTACGGCAACAACATCACCAACGCCCGCGGCCTCGCCAGCTACGTCGACCAGGTGAAGGCCCGCACCGGCGCGAGCAAGGTCGCCATCGTCAACCACTCGATGGGCGGGCTGGTCAGCCAGTACTACCTGAAGGTCCTCGGCGGCAACGGCAACGTCAGCCACCTCGCCTCGATCGCCGGCGCCAACCACGGCACGACCGCCGCGGGCGCCTGCCTCGTGTTCGTCACCTGCCAGCAGATGTACCCCGGCTCCTCGTTCATCGCGCAGATCTCCGCCGGTGACGAGACTCCGGGCAGCACCCGCTACGCCACCTGGTACTCCCCCTGCGACGGCGTCATCACCCCCTACACCAGCACCCCGCTCAGCGGCGCGAGCAACAACCTCGTCGCCTGCCAGAACCACATCGGGTTCCTGACCGACGTCTCGGTCCTGTCCCAGATCGCCAACTACGTGCGGTCCTGACCACCGGCACCACCCCTGCCGCCCTCCGGCCCCGGAGGGCGGCAGGAACTCGTCCGCGCCCCCACGCGTTGACCGGCCATGGCGTGGGTGTGGGCGATGTCGATCCCGGGGCTCGTCTGCCTGCTCGTCGTCCTCGCGGCGCTCGAGCGGTTCGGGTTGTGGGCCGGCCGTCGCAGCTGGCTGCCCGGGCGCGCGAACCGCACGCGGTCGTCGCTGTCCGGCACCGGGATCGAGGAGCTCGGCGCCTTCTTCTACGGCGGCAAGCGGGTCGAGCTCGAGCACCGCAAGTCCGAGCTGGTGCTGCCCGAGAGCGAGACCAGCGGCGACCCGCCCGCCGGCCCGTTCATCCTGCACCCGCGGGACGATCAGCGCGCGTAGGTGTCCAGGAAGTCGTCGAGGTAGGCCCACGTCGTGGCCCGGGCGCCGCGGCCGGCCAGCACGCCGAGGTGACCACCGGGCGCGGTCTCGAAGCGAATCTCCGCCGCGTTGTCCAGCACGTCGACCAGCTTGCGGACCGCGCGCTGCGGCGCGATGCCGTCGCCCTTGCCGGCGACCACCAGGACCGGCGCCTTCACCTCGCGCAGCGAGATCCGCCGCCCGCCGAAGTCGACCTCGCCCTCCGCCAGGTCGTTGGAGCGGAAGAACCGGTGGTACATCTGGCCGAACGTGCGCCCCGGGTAGGCGATCATGTTGTCGGTGAACCGATCCACGGCCTCCAGCTGCGCCAGGAAGTCCCGATCGTCCAAATGCGACAGTACGGCGTAGGGCTTGGTGACCATCTTGTCGAACGCGGACAGCTGGAACGCGCGCTTCACCAGCGCCCGCGGCGCGCCGCCGAGCACCCGGTAGACCGGGGTGAGAATCCACCCGTTCGTGAGGTCCGCGAGCGGCTTGATGGGTGCGATGAGCGGGATCGCCGTCATGTCGATGGGCGCCGCGACCGTCGCGATCGACGCGATCGGCAGGTCCGGCTGGTCGGCGTGGGTGAGCAGCGACAGGATCCCGCCGAGGCACCACGCGACGACGTGCACCGGCGCGCCACCCGCGTCCTTGCTCACCGCCTGGACCGTCCGCGGCAGCACCTCGTCGATCCAGTGCTCGAGGCCGAGCCTGCGGTCGGAGAAGCTGACCGTGCCGTAGTCGACGAGGTAGAGCCGGCGCCCGCGGTCGACCAGGTGCTCGGCCACGCTGCAGCCGCGGCGCAGGTCGAAGCACAGCGCGGGCGCGGCGAGCGGCGGCACGAGCAGCACCGGGTCGCCGTCCGGGTCACCGCCGACGAACCGGTACACCGAGCGGTTCGGGCCCTTGTCGATCAGCGTGCGCGGCACCGGCCGCAGGTCGGCGACGCCGCCATGCAGCACCTTGTCCCGCACGTTCTCCGCGGCATCCGAGATCCGCCGCACGACATCCCGCTCACTCACGACGCCCCCTCGCAGGCTCGGTGACGCCGCTCGCGGTCGCCCTGTGACATTGGTTCGCTCGCAAGCTCGCTCACGCACCCCATCCTGCGCCCCGGTGATCAGCTCTTCAACCGGGCCCACCCGGATGGCTACGATGCGGGGCATGGCGTCAACGGAGCGACCGAACTGGGCACCCGAGTCCATCGACCTGGAGCGGCCCAACGCCGCCCGGATCTACGACTACCTCCTGGGCGGCGCGGCCAACTTCGCGGCCGACCGGGAGTTCGGCGAGCAGCTGCTCACCGTGCTGCCCGAGGCCCGCGGGGCCGCGCGGATGAACCGGGCGTTCCTGCACCGCGCGGTGCGGTTCTGCGTCGACGCCGGCATCCGGCAGTTCCTCGACGTCGGCTCCGGCATCCCCACCGCCGGCAACGTGCACGAGATCGCGCAGCGGATGGACCCGTCGTGCCGGGTGCTGTACGTGGACATCGAGCCGGTCGCGGTGACGCACAGCGAGCTGATGCTGCGCGACAACGACCGTGCCGTGGCCATCCGCGCCGACTTCACCGACCCGGACTCGATCCTGAGTTCCGAGGCCGCGCAGGACATGCTCGACTTCGACCAGCCGATGGCCCTGCTGCTCGTCGCCCTGCTGCACTTCGTGCCCGACGACGCCGAGCCCTACGACGCGGTGACCCGGTTCGTGTCCCGGCTGGCGTCCGGCAGCTACCTGGTGCTGTCGCACTCCGTCGACCGTCCCTCCGCGGAGCAGGCCAAGAGCATCGACCGGCTCTACGACCGCGCCGACGCCCCGGGCGTGCGGCGCTCGCCCGAGGACATCGCGCGGTTCTACGAGGGCCTCGAGATGGTCGAGCCGGGCCTGGTGAACACGCCGGAGTGGCGCCCCGAGCCGACCGACACCACCGCCGGCCAGCCCGGCGCCGACGTCGCCGTCGCCGGGGTGGCCCGCAAGCCCTGACCTACCAGGTCGGCCGCAGCGGCATGTGCGACTCCGTGCCGTCCAGCCGCACGCCCAGCATCTGGTGCAGCTGCACGGTGTTGCGGTCGAAGCCCAGCCGCGAGCCGGCCAGGTACAGCCGCCACACGCGCGCCCGGCCCATGCCGACCTCGCGGACCGCCTCGTCCCAGTGCTCGTCGAGGTTGGCGCACCACTGCTCGAGCGTCTTCGCGTAGTGCTCGCGGATGTTCTCCGAGTGCCGCACCTCGAAGCCGTTGTCGTGCATCTCCGACATCAGGCGCCCGGGGCTCTCCAGCTCGCCGTCCGGGAACACGTACCGGTTGAGGAACCCGCCGACCGTCGCCGGCTGCTGGTTGTCCGGCCGGGTGATGCAGTGGTTGAGCAGCCGCCCGCCGGGGCGCAGCTTGTCGTGCAGCGAGCGGAAGTACGCGCCGAGGTGCGCCTTGCCGATGTGCTCGGTGAGGCCGATCGAGCTGACCGCGTCGAAGCCGGACTCGGCGACGTCGCGGTAGTCGAGGTGGCGGATCTCGGCGAGCTCGGTCAGCCCGGCCTCCGCGATCGCCTTCTGCCCCCACTCGGCCTGCTTGCGCGACAGCGTCACGCCGAGCGCGCGCACGCCGTAGTGCTTCGCGGCGTGCATGACCATGCCGCCCCAGCCGCAGCCGACGTCGAGCAGCCGCATGCCGTGCTCGAGGCCGAGCTTGCGCGCGACGAGGTCGTGCTTGGTCCACTGCGCCTCCTCGAGCGAGGAGTCGGCGTCGGGATAGACCGCGCAGGTGTAGGCCATGGACGGCCCGAGGATCCACTCGTAGAACCTGTTGGACACGTCGTAGTGGTGGGTGATCGCGTCCTGGTCGCGCCGCCTGGAGTGCTTGCGGCCGCGCAGCCGCGACTCCGCGTCCGGGCGCCCGGTCGGCCACCACAGCCGGTACGCGCCGAGCCGCAGCGCCATCTCCGCGCGCAGCTTGGCCGGGATGCCCTCCAGCGTGGCCGCGGACATGCTGGCGAGCGCGGTGTACATGTCGCCGTCGATGTCCAGGGTCCCGCTCACGTACGCCCGGGCCAGCCCGAGCTCGCCCGGCGCGGACGCCAGGTACGACATCGCCAGCGGCGAGCGCACCTCCACCCGCACCGGTGCGTCCGCGTCGCCCGCCCGGCTGCCGTCGAAGGCCCGGAACTCGAGCGGGGCGTCGCGCCCGATCGCGCGCTCGAAGATTTCGGCCAGCCGCATGTTTCGCTCCTTCCCGTCGTCTACTGGTTTCCAACGCACTTCGCGTACAGATCGGGAAGCCGTCCCTTCGGGTCGTAGGTCTTCTTCAGCTTCCGGTAGGTCTCCCCGTCGTACCGGAGCCAGAACTCATCCTCGGTGAAGTACGAATCCGAGTACAGCGACTTGTGCCCACCCAATTCGGTGACCTTGCTCTCGATCAGGCGATTGTGGGTGCCGTCCGGTTGGCCCGGTCGCAGGGGGACGGTCGCCCAGAACCCGACGTTCACGAACAGGCGGCCGGGCTTCATCGGGTAGAGCGGCCAGCCGCTCGACCCGCGCAGCCGTACCGGGCACAGCCAGACCGGCCGGATGCCGATCTCGGTGTCGAAGAACTCGAGGAACTCGGCCAGCCGTTCCACCGGGACCTCGATGTCCTGGATGACGGCCTCGCGGGCCGGGTTGCGCAGCAGCCGGTCCACCCGCGCGGACAGCCGGTGCCGCCGGTCGAACGCCACGATCCGGCGGTACACGTCCGACCGCAGGTAGCGGCGCGGCCACAGCCGGCGCACGAGCGGGTGCTGGGCGCCGAGCGCCTTCGAGCACCAGAACCAGTCGGTGTCCCAGCGCCACAGGTAGTCGCGCACCGTGAGGTGATCGGTCACCCGATCCCGGATCGAGCGGTAGTAGATCCGCTGTCCCGTGTAGTCGGAGACGGCGGCCGCCTGGTCGGTGAACGTGCCGAGCGTCAGGTACAGCTCGTCGCCGGAGAACACCGTGCCGTCGACGAAGTCGACCCCGCTCGCGCAGGCCTCCTCGATGCCCTTCGCGCAGCTGTCGGCGTCGGCGTGGCGGACGTGCCGCAGCGCGACGTAGGGCTTGGTCTCCTGCAGCTCGATGCGCAGCCGCAGCGCGTAGCCGAGCGTGCCGTAGGAGTTGGGGAAGCCGTGGAACAGGTCGCGGTGCTCGTTGTCCGGGCGGGCCACGACGACGTCGCCGTCCGGGGTGAGGATCTCCATCTCCAGCACGGACTCGTGCGGCATGCCGTTGCGGAAGGAGCTGGACTCGATGCCGA
Organism: uncultured Actinomycetota bacterium; assembly: GCA_963841395.1. Taxonomy (GTDB): domain Bacteria; phylum Actinomycetota; class Actinomycetes; order Mycobacteriales; family Pseudonocardiaceae; genus Actinophytocola. Next base: position 37,142 of record CAWJCX010000049.1, on the reverse strand, counting down.
GGCCGGCGACCGCGCCGCCGAGCGTGATGGTCTTGAGCTGCGGGACGACGTGCGGCATCAGGCCGTGGGCCAGGGTGGCGTCGGCGAGGTTCTCGTAGGTGGTCATGCCGCCGACGTCGGCGGTGTGCCCGTCGGTGTCGACTGATTCATGTCGATGACGCCGGCGAACGCGCTGACGTCCAGCGCGTTGTCCGGTGGCGGCTCGCGGAACCGGAAGAGGTTCGAGGTCGGCTTGGCGAGCCGGATGGGCGATCCGTCCGGTTGCGCGACGAGCTGCGCTGCGCAGCGCGTCGACGGCCTGGTCATGGGCGATCCGTGCGGGTGATCGGCTCACCCTTCGATGCTAACCCGATGTGGCCGAAATGTTCGCCTGGCTAACGAGCGTGCTGGTACTCCTCGAACAGCTCGGTGACGTAGGAGAGGAACAGCCCCGCCGCGCCGAACACGCCCGCGATGGGGTGCAGCTGGGCGAAGCCGTAGGCCATCTCGCAGCCCTTGTAGGAGGGCGCCGACTCGCGGACGTCGGTGAACCAGTCGTAGAACGGGACGCGCGCCGAGGCCAGGCCGGGGTGGATGAGCGGCCCGAACACGGCGAGGAGGTCGAGGGCGACGGGCCGGTTGCGCAGCGCCCAGCGGTAGGTCTCGGAGAACTGGTAGAACCGCTGCTCGACATCGGTCGCGTACTGGCCGTGGCTCTCGGCGACGGCCACGCCGTGCTCGGTGGAGGCCTGCTCGGCCTCGCTCCAGGCCTTGTCGTGCTGCCCGCGGGTCGCCCAGTCGCCGGTGATGTAGGTGGCCCACTTCGCCGAGCCCGGGTTGCCGAAGTCCCCGCCGCCCTGGCCGCGCGCCAGCGCCAGCCCGCGCTCGATGCCCTCGACGATCCCGGCGTCCACATAGGACACCCAGGTGCCGGACGCGCCGAGCTGCTGGTCGCGGAAGAAGGTGATGACCCCCTCGATGTTGCGCCACCGGTCGGGCACGCCGAGCTCGGCCCCGGGCCCGCTCTCCATGGCGCGCACGAACTCGAGCCGCTCGGCCATGCTCATCAGGTCGATGTCGTCGATGGTGCAGTCGAGCGCGGCAGCGCAGTCGGCGGGCGTGCGCCGCTGGTCGGCGCTCGCCACCGGCACGGCCACCGCGGCGGCGGCGATGCCGAGCAGGGACAGGAACAGCACGACCCGCCGGCGCAGGGACATTCGGGACTCCTCCTCGTTGAGTGAGCAGGAGCTTACTGACGGGTATCGGTACCGGGTACAGCCTTCCGTAGCAACCTTCCGGGTCAGCGCAGGGCGGCGGCGCCGCCCACGATCGGCAGCGTCACCGTGCTGCGGTCCGGGTTCACCGTCAGCTCGGTGCCCGGCAGCGGGCGCAGGGTGTAGTGCATGTCGGTCGACACGACGACGAGGCCCACGCGGTGCCCGGCCGCGAACACGTAGTCCTCCGGCTCCAGCGGCCAGGCGAACGTGTACTCCTGACCCTGCTGGATCGGCGTGCTCTTCGCGCGGGACTTGCGGTTCTGCACGTCCATCCACCCGCGGGTGACCATCGTCGGTCGACGCCGTCCGGCGCGTAGTCCACGACGACCGCCGTCAGGTTCGCCGCGTAGCGGTTGTCCACCGACGCCCGCAGCGACACCGACGGGGTCCCGCTCAGGTGCGCGCCCGACGCCAGCGGCGCGGAGATGTACACGAGCCGGTTCGGGTTCGGCGGTGTCCGGGCCGGGCAGCAGCGACACGTCGGTGTCCAGCTCCCGTCCACGATCCACAAAGGACTGACGCGGTCGCGGACCGGGCGCCGGCCGGACGGACAGGGCGCCCGGCTCGGTCGCGTTCGGGGCCGCCAGGTGCAGCGTCGTCGCCCGCGAGCCCGGGACGGGCCAGTCGGCGTACTTCTCGTACGTCCCGTCCGGACGCTGCACGTCGGCGCGTCGGCTCGGACATGATGCCGTTGTCCACACCGAACAGCCAGTGGTCCATCCACCGGTTGAGCGTCCGCTGGTAGTCCGAGGTCCCGCGCGGCCCGCCGTGGCCGTCCTTGTGCAGCCAGATCTTGCGCGGCACGTCGTAGCGCGCGAGCTGGGACCACCACGACGCGTACGCCGTGCCCATCACGTTGTAGTCCTCGAGACCGTGCACGACGAACACGCTCGCCTTGATGTTCTTCGCGCGGTGCAGGTAGTCGCGCGGCGTCCCAGTAGTCGTTGTAGTCGCCGGTGGTCCGGTCCGCGTACTGCAGCAACGCGTCGGTGATGCCCCGGCAGTGCTCCAGCCGCGGCCCCTCGATGAAGAACGCCAGCATGTCCAGGTCCTCGCCCTGGAAGGCGTTCTCGCCCACCCCGGACTGGTTCGAGTGCGGCGCGCGCACCATGCCGTTGGCCCGGTAGTAGTCGTACCAGCTGGAGATCGCCGACACCGGCACGATCGTGCGCAGGCCCTCGACGCCCGTCGTCGCCACCTGGTTGGGCAGCGTGCCGTTGTAGGACATGCCGGTCATGCCGACGTCGCCGGTGGTCCAGTCCGCGCCGACCGGCTCGCCCGCCTCGTTCCACGCCGGCGCGCGGCCGTTCAGCCAGTCGATGATCGCCTTGGTGCCCAGCGTCTCGTTCATGTCGCCGACGGTCGGGCAGCCGTCGGAGAAGCCGGTGCCGATGCTCTCGCCGAGCACGACCGCGTAGCCGCGCGGCACCCAGTAGTTGTCGAGCGACCCGGGCAGGTCCGGCACCGGCCGCGGCGCGGCGAGCGCCGCAGCGGGTCGAGCCCGTGCCCTGCGCGTGCGGCTGGATCCCCTCCTGCGGCAGCACGTCGAAGTCCACGTTGTGGTTCGCCGCGTCGCCGCCGTTGTACCGGTACGGGCTGTGCTCGAAGACCACCGGGACCTTGATGCCCTGCGACTCGGTCTCGCCCGGCCTGGACAGCTGCAGCCGCACCCGGTCGAGCTTGCCGTCGTGGTCACTGTCCACGGAGGTCTGGACGAACAGCGTCTCCTCGATCGCGTTCGCGAGGTCGAACTGCGGCTGGCTCACGCCGTTCTCGACCCGCAGCCACGGGGGCGGGGTCGGCAGGTCCTCGGCACGCCGGTCGGCCGAGGCCGGCGCGGCCGTGGCCACCGTGACGAGTGGGACCACGACCGCCATGAGCAGGGACAACCGGCGGGACATCGCTGAGCCTCCCGGTGACAGCAGGGAAAGAAGGTCATCGTACGGCCGGGACGCCGTCACCGGGCAGCCTCGGGGTCGGAGAATTTCGCCCTTCGCCACGACTTTCGGCTGTTGGTCTCCGGGGCGGGCGTGGTCTAACATTGCCTTCGCAAACCCCGTCCTCGGACGGTGTCTGCGACCTGGCCTCGGCGGCCGCCACCGCCGGGGCCCTATTCATTTGGTTGGATCGCGCCGTGAACATCGTGGTGGGCGTCTTCGACCTCTTCACCTACGCGATCGCGGGCGGGCTCTACCTCGCGCTGGTCGGCTACGTCGCCGACCGGGTAGGACTCCTCGAGCTCGCCGCCGCTGAACGGCGTCAACGGGGTCCTGCTCGTGATCGGCGCCGTGGTGCTGAGCTACCTGTGCGGCATCCTCGCCTACCCGCTGGGCGCCCTGCTGAACAAGGTCGTGCCGCGGCGGCGCCGGCGCGACCCGCGGGCCGAGTTCCGCCGCCGCAACCCCGCGGCACGCGACCGCGACTACGTGCGCGCCGACTCGTTCCTGCTGCTGTCCGCGCTCCAGATGCACGACATGGACGTGGCCACCGAGGTCAACCGGCTGCGCGCGACCGGGCTGATGGCTCGCAACGCCGGGCCCGCGCTGGCGCTGGCCGCGGTCACCGCGCTCGTCGAGGTGTTCACCAGCGGGCACCCGCTGCTCGCCGCGCTGTGCGTGGTCGTGTTCGCCGCCGGGTCGGTGCTGCTGATCCTGGAGGGCCGCCGGCTCAGCTACATGGCGAGCATGAAGACGCTGGAGCTGTCCTTCTGGCTGCCCGACATCGACGAGAAGACAGCCACGAAGCCACCGTCAGCGCAGCCCTAGCTCCCGGGCGATCAGCATGCGCTGCACCTCGCTGGTGCCCTCGCCGATCTCCAGGATCTTGGCGTCGCGGTAGAAGCGGCCGACCGGGAACTCGTTCATGAAGCCGTAGCCGCCGAAGATCTGCGTGGCGTCGCGGGAGTTGTCCATCGCCGCGTTGGACGCGACCAGCTTGGCGATCGCGGCCTCCTTCTTGAACGGCTCGGCGCGCTCCATCTTCGCGAGCGCCGCGTAGTAGGCCAGCCGCGCGGTGTGCGCCCGTGCCTCCATGTCGGCGATCTTGAACTGGATCGCCTGGTACTCCCCGATCTTGTGGCCGAACGCCTCCCGCTCGCCGACGTAGCGCACGCACTCGTCGACGCAGCCCTGCGCGAGCCCGACCGACAGCGCGGCGATCGCGATGCGGCCCTCGTCCAGGATGGACAGGAACTGCGCGTACCCGCGGCCGCGCGTGCCGAGCAGGTTCGCCTCGGGCACCCGGCAGTCGGCGAAGGACAGCTCGCGGGTGTCCGACGCGCTCCAGCCGACCTTCGAGTACTTCTTCGACACCGAGAAGCCCGGCGTGCCCGACGGCACGATGATCGCGGAGATCTCCTTGCGGCCGTCGGTCGTGCCCGTGACCGCGGTGACCGTGACCAGGCCGGTGATGTCGGTGCCGGAGTTGGTGATGAACGACTTCGAGCCGTTGATCACCCACTCGCCGTCCTCCAGGCGCGCGGTGGTCTGCGTGGCGCCCGCGTCGGAGCCGCCGCCCGGCTCGGTGAGCCCGAAGGCGCCGAGCATCTCCCCCGAGCACAGCCTGGGCAGCCACGTCGCCTGCTGCTCGTCGTTGCCGAACCGGTAGATGGGCATCGCGCCGAGCGAGACGCCCGCCTCGAGCGTGATCGCGACCGACGAGTCGACCCGGGCCAGCTCCTCCAGCGTGATGCACAGCGCGGTGAAGTCGCCGCCCATGCCGCCGTGCTCCTCGGGGAACGGCAGCCCGAACAGCCCCATCCGGCCCATCTGCGCGACGAGGTCGTAGGGGAACTCCTCGCGCTCGTAGAAGTCGCCGATGACCGGCGCGACCTCCTCCCGCGCGAACTCCTCGACCGTCTTGCGCAGGGTCTCGTGCTCGTCGTCGAGCCGGAAGTCGATCATGGCTGGGTCTCCTCAGGTGGGGTCACCACGGCAAGGGGTTGGTTCAGCACGACCTGTTGGCCGGCCTGCACGTTCAGCTCGGTGAGCACGCCGTCGACCGGTGCGGTGACGGTGTGCTCCATCTTCATCGCCTCGACGACGACCAGCGGCGCGCCGGCCGTGACGTGGTCGCCGACGGCGGCCTTCACCACCAGCACGGTGCCCGGCATCGGGCTCGTCACCGGCCCGCCCGCGGCGGCCGAGGTGGCCTCGCTCTCCAGCAGCGAGTGCTCGGCCACCGCCCACGTGTCGCCGCGCGCGGCCAGCCACAGGGTTCCCGCCGACGAGTCGAGCGCGCGGCGGAACGAGGTGACGCGGCCCGCGAAGGTCACCACCAGCCGGCGCCCGTCGCGCCGGGCCGACGCGCGGACCGGCTCGGCGTCCCCGACGCGCACGGTGGCGTCCGCCGGGTCGCCGGCCACCCGGACGGTGACCTGCCGGTCGCCGCAGGCCAGCCGGAACGGGGTGCCCACGGTGCCGCCGAGGCGCCAGCCGTTCGGCACGTCCCACGGGTCTACCCAGCCGGTACCGGCATCGCCGGCCGGTGCCAGCGCGAGCAGCTCGTCGAGCGCGGCGGCGGCGAACACGAGGTCCGGCACGTCGCCGCCGGTCAGCCCGGCGAGCTTGCGCTCGACGAGGCCGGTGTCCAGCCGCCCGGCCGCCACGTCCTCGTCGGCGAGCAGCGCGCGCAGGAAGGCGACGTTGGTGCCGACACCGAGCACGGCGGTGTCGCCGAGGCTCGCGGACAGCAGGCGCAGCGCCGCGGCCCGGTCCGGGCCCCAGGCGATCACCTTGGCCAGCATGGGGTCGTAGCTCGACCCGACGACCGTGCCCTCGCGCAGCGCCGAGTCGACGCGCACGTGCAGCCCGCGCGGCTCGGCCAGCGCCAGCACCGTGCCGCCGGTGGGCAGGAAGTCCCGGGCCGGGTCCTCGGCGTAGACGCGCGCCTCGACCGCGTGCCCGCGGATGTCCACATCGGACTGTCCGATGGCGAGCTTCTCGCCCGCCGCCACCAGGAGCTGCTGCTCCACCAGGTCGATGCCGGTGACCAGCTCGGTGACCGGGTGCTCGACCTGCAGCCGGGTGTTCATCTCCATGAAGAAGAACTCGTCCGGGCGATCGGTGGCGACGATGAACTCGACGGTGCCCGCGCCGCGGTAGTCGACCGACCGGGCGGCGTCGGCGGCGGCCTCGCCCATCCGCGCCCGGTCCGCCGGGGTCAGCAGCGGCGAGGGCGCCTCCTCGATGATCTTCTGGTGCCGGCGCTGCAGGCTGCACTCGCGCTCGCCGAGGTGGATGACGGTGCCGTGCGCGTCGGCGAGCACCTGGATCTCGATGTGCCGCGGGTTGGTCACGAACCGCTCGATCAGCAGCGTGTCGTCGCCGAACGCGCCGCGGGCCTCGCGGCGGGCGGACTCGAGCGCGGACCGCAGGTCCGCCTCGCGCTCGACGCGGCGCATGCCCTTGCCGCCGCCACCCGCGGACGGCTTGACCAGCACCGGGTAGCCGACCTCGGCGGCGGCCTCGACGAGGTCGTCGTCGGACATGCCCGCGAGGTTGCGGCCGGGCACCACCGGCACGCCGGCCGCGGACACGGTCTGCTTGGCGCGGATCTTGTCGCCCATCGCCTCGATGGCGGCGGGCGGCGGACCGACGAAGACGAGGCCGGCGTCCGCGCAGGCCCGGGCGAACGCGGCGTTCTCGGCGAGGAAGCCGTACCCGGGGTGGACGGCCTCGGCGCCGGTCTCTGCCGCGGCGGCGAGGATCGCGTCGATGGACAGGTAGCTCTCGACCCGGACGGCCTCGTCGGCGTCGCGCACGTGCCGGGCACCCGCGTCGGCGTCGGTGTAGACGGCGACCGACCGGATTCCCATGCGGGACAACGTGTCGCGGACCCGGACCGCGATCTCGCCGCGGTTGGCGATCAGCACTGTGGAGAACATTCGGTCACTCACATCCTGAAGACGCCGTAGCGGACGGGTTCGAGCGGCGCGTTGCCGGCGGCGGAGAGCGCCAGCCCGAGCACCGAGCGGGTGTCCGCCGGGTCGATCACGCCGTCGTCCCACAGCCGCGCCGTGGAGTAGTACGGGTTGCCCTGGTCCTCGTACTGGGTGCGGATCGGGTCCTTGAAACCCTCCTCGTCCTCTGTGGACCACTCGCCGCCGCGGGCCTCGAGCTGGTCGCGCCGGACGGTGGCGAGCACGGTCGCGGCCTGCTCGCCGCCCATCACCGAGATCCGCGCGTTGGGCCACATCCACAGGAACCGGGGCGAGTACGCCCGCCCGCACATCGAGTAGTTGCCCGCGCCGAACGAGCCGCCGATGATCACCGTCAGCTTGGGCACCCGCGCGCAGGCGACCGCGGTGACCATCTTGGCGCCGTGCTTGGCGATGCCGCCGACCTCGTAGTCGCGGCCCGACCATGAAGCCGGTGATGTTCTGCAGGAACACCAGGGGGATCGAGCGCTGGTCGCACAGCTCGATGAAGTGCGCGCCCTTGACCGCGGACTCGCCGAACAGCACGCCGTTGTTGGCGACGATGCCGACCGGGTGGCCGTGGATGCGGGCGAAGCCGGTGACGAGCGTGGCGCCGTACTCCTTCTTGAACTCGCGGAACCGGCTGCCGTCGACGACCCGGGCGATGACCTCGCGCACGTCGTACGGGGTGCGCGAGTCGGTGGGCACGACGCCGTAGAGCTGCGTCGGGTCGGCGTCGGGCTCCTCGGTCTTGACCGTCTCCCACGGCCGCGCCCGGCGTGGCCCCAGCGTGCTGACGATGGAGCGGACGATCCGCAGGGCGTGCGCGTCGTCCTCGGCGAGGTGGTCGGTGACGCCCGACTGGCGCGCGTGCACGTCGCCGCCGCCGAGGTCCTCGGCGCTGACGACCTCGCCGGTGGCGGCCTTCACCAGGGGCGGGCCGCCGAGGAAGATCGTGCCCTGGTTGCGGACGATCACGGCCTCGTCGCTCATGGCCGGGACGTAGGCGCCGCCCGCGGTGCACGAGCCGAGCACGGCCGCGATCTGCGGGATGCCGCGCGCGGACATGGTGGCCTGGTTGTAGAAGATGCGGCCGAAGTGCTCGCGGTCGGGGAAGACCTCGTCCTGGCGGGGCAGGAACGCGCCGCCGGAGTCGACGAGGTAGAGGCAGGGCAGGTTGTTGTGGAGGGCGACCTCCTGCGCGCGGAGGTGCTTCTTGACCGTCAGCGGGTAGTAGGTGCCGCCCTTGACGGTGGCGTCGTTGGCGACGATGACGCACTCGCGGCCGCTGACCCGGCCGACGCCGGTGATGATGCCGGCCGCGGGCGCCTCGTCGTCGTACATCCCGGTCGCGGCGAGCGGCGAGAGCTCCAGGAACGGCGACCCGGGGTCGACGAGCGACTCCACCCGGTCGCGCGGCAGCAGCTTGCCGCGGTCGACGTGGCGCTGCCGGGCCTTCTCCCCACCGCCGAGCGCGGCCTGCCGCGACCGGGCTCGCAGGTCGTCGACGAGGGCCGCGTGGCCGGTGACGTTCCGCTGGAAGGCGGGGTCGCCGGGGTCGGCCTCGCTGCGCAGGACGGGCGCGTCCATCTCGCTCCGCTCAGTCGGTCGCTCAGGTTAGTCATCGTTAACTTGCCAACCGCCGATGTTAGCGCTCGCTAACCTCCTCGTCCACCCGGGACCAGGTGATCTCGACCGGTTGTCATGCGCGGGTGCGGGGATTCTCTATTGCCCGGATCGCGACGCCGCTGCCATGATCCGGCGATGCCCACCCTCCTCGCGCGTGACGGAACGACGCTCGCCTACGAGACCGCCGGAGAGGGCCGGCCACTGGTCTGCCTGCCGGGCGGTCCGATGCTCGACGCCTGGTATCTCGGGGATCTCGGCGGACTGTCGGCCGCGGCGGAGCTGGTCCTCGTCGACCCCCGCGGCACCGGCCGCTCGGGGACGCCCGCGGACCTGGCCTCCTGCCGCTGCGACCGCATGGTCGACGACGTCGAGGCCCTGCGCGAGCACCTCGGCCTCGACCGGATCGACCTGCTGGGGCACAGCGCGGGCGCGAACCTCGCCGTGTCCTACGCGGCGCGCCACCCCGGGCGGGTCGGCAAGCTCGCCCTGGTCACGCCGAGCACGGTGGCCGTCGGCATCACCGCCACCGCCGAGGACCGCCGCGACATCGTGCGGCGGCGCGCGGACGAGCCCAGCCACGAGCAGGTGTCGACCGCCTTCGAGGCGATCGCGGCGGGGCGGGCCGACGACGACGCGTGGGTGGCCATCGCGCCGTTCACCTACGGCCGCTGGGACGCGGCGGCGCGGGAGCATTTCGAAGCGATGGAGAAGCGGCGCAAGGACGAGCTCGCCGCCGCGCACATCGCCGAGGGCGCCTTCGACCCGCCGGCGCTGCGCGCCGCGCTCGCGACGTTCCCCGCGCCGGTCCTGGTCCTGGCCGGGGACGTCGACCTGGCCGGCCCGCCCCCGGTCGTCGCCGAGCTGGCCGGCCTGTTCCCGGACGCCGACTTCCGCACCCAGCCCGGCGCCGGGCACTTCCCCTGGCTCGACGACCCCGCCGCCTTCCGCGCGACCCTGGCCGGCTTCCTGGCCTGACCCCGCACACGAAACGGGCCCCGGCGAGGATCGCCGGGGCCCGTTCGGGAGACCTGAGCTCAGCCGGTCACGCCGACCAGGGCCGGGTAGAAGCCACTCCCGTGGCCGGCGGCCGTCGGGTGGTAGGACTCGTCGATCGGGAACGTGATGCTGTGCAGCCACGTGTCGCCGGAGGCGCAGATCTCGTGGCCCGCGAAGGCCGCGCGGCCGTCGACGAAGTCGAAGCCGTAGGAGCCCGCCTGCGCGGACACGACGTCGTCCAGCACGTCCGCCGAGGAGTTGATCGCGGCGCGCTTGACCTCCGACAGGCCGACCGAGCACTCGCCGTCCAGCGCGTAGATGTGCGGGTAGCCCAGGACCACCACGCGCGCGTCCGGCGCCCGGTTGGCGATCTCGGTGTAGACGCCGTCGAGCCGGCCCGGCAGCTCCGACTGCGCGAACGCCTGCGCCTCCTGGTTGCGGCTCACGCAGCTGTCGTCCGACCCGAGGTTGCAGTCGGTCATGACGTCGGCGAAGCCCGCGTCGTTGCCGCCGATGGAGATCGTCACCAGCTCGGTGTCCGGGGTGATGGCGCTGACCTGGTTGGCCAGCACGTCGGCGGTCACCGCGCCGGAGCAGGCCACGAAGGCGAACTCGGACGGCGCGTGGTCGTTGGCCCAGAGCTGGGCGTAGGCGTTGGCGCTGCGCTTGCAGCTCCCGCTGTCGCCGTAGTCACCCGCGCCCGTTCCGGATGCATAGGAGTCGCCGAGTGCGACGTACTTTCCGGCGGCGGCCTCCGCGGCGATCGCCGGTACGGCGACTCCGACGGCGGCCGCGACCGCGATGCACGCGGCAACGAGATAGCGGCGCGACTTGCGCATGGTCCCCGACCTCCACTGTGAGATTCCCTACGTCACTCATGAGTACCGGACGGTCACAACCCGTGGAATCGCTTCGTTCGTCGTTAACAGTTGCCAGACACCGCGCGAACGGAGCAGCCCGCGCTGATCCGTTCGCGCGGCGGTTAGCGAGCGCTAACCGGCCGGATACGATGGCCCCGTGACGACTCGCCGAGAGCAGATCCTCGCCGCGGCCGCTGAACTCTTTGCGCGCCACGGGTTCCACGGGGTGGGCATCGACGAGATCGGCGCCGCCGTCGGCGTCTCCGGACCGGCCCTCTACCGCCATTTCCGCAGCAAGGACGCGATGCTCGGCGAGATGCTGACCTCGATCAGCGAGATCCTGCTCGCCGGCGGCCAGGAGCGGCGCGACGCCAGCGCACCGGGCGAGGTGCTCGGCGAGCTGATCCGCTTCCAGATCGACTTCGCGCTCGACAACCCCGCGCTGATCACCGTCCAGGAGCGCAACCTCGGCAACCTCACCGAGCCCGACCGCCGCCGCGTCCGCGCGCTGCAGCGCCGCTACGTCGAGGTGTGGGTCCAGGCGATTCGCGACACCGACCCGGACGTCGACGAGCCGACCGCGCGCGCCGCCGCGCACGCCGTGTTCGGCTTGATCAACTCGACGCCGCACAGCCGCCACCTCGGCCGCGGCGGCATGGCGACGATGCTGCGCGAGATGGCCCACGGCGCGCTGAGCCGCACCCGCGCAGGCGAGTCGACCGGTCTGTCGACAGCAAGCTGAATTTCTCCGATTTCTTGGTCCATCCGGGTGAACCCGGCTCCGGCGCGCCCGGTGTCCGTTAGTACTGTTTCGGTCACAGATCCGAATCGGAGAGGTGCACGGTGTCGCAGCAGACCAACTGGGTCCCCACTTCGGTCGACCTCGAGAAACCGAGCGCGGCACGGGCGTACGACTACGTGCTGGGCGGGAACCACAACTTCCAGGTCGACCGCGAGTTCGTCGAGCTCCTCATGAGCCACCAGCCCGAGGCCCGCCGCTTCGCGATCATGAACCGGGCGTTCATGCGGCGCGCGGTGCTCTTCATGGTCGAGAACGGCATCCGGCAGTTCCTCGACCTCGGCTCCGGCATCCCGACGGTCGGCAACGTGCACGAGATCGCGCAGCAGGCGGACCCGACCTCGCGCGTGGTGTACGTCGACAACGAGCACGTGGCGGTCGCGCACAGCCAGCTCATCCTGGAGGGCAACGCGAACGCGGCGATGGTGCAGGCGGACATCACCCGCCCCCGGCTCGTGCTGAACGACCCGGAGACCCGCCGGCTGCTGAACTTCGACGAGCCGATCGGGCTGCTCGCGATCACGATCGGTCACTACGTCCTCGACGACCAGGACCCGATCGGGGTGTTCGACGCCTACCGCGACGCCCTCGCGCCCGGCAGCTACCTCGCGCTGACCCACGTGACCGGCGACTTCGACCACGCCAAGGGCGACGAGCTGGCCGGCATGATGACGAAGACGCAGAACAACATCATCATGCGGACGCGCCCGGAGGTCCAGTCGTTCTTCGGCGACTTCGAGATGGTCGAGCCGGGCCTGGTGACGACGTCCACGTGGCACCCGGAGCGCCCGGACTCGGTCGACCCGGACGTGAACGACGGGCTCTACGCCGGAGTGGCGCGCAAGAGTTGACCGACGACGGTTCCGGCTGCAGAGCCCGGGACACCGGGCGGCGGCCTGGCTGTCGCCGCACGGTGTCCCTCGGTATCTTCGTGTGCACAGACTGATGATGGACAAGAAACCCGTACCCGCCACACCTCCCCCGGTATCCCGTCGGGAGGAGCTGGCGCGCGCCTGGACGACGAGCGCCACCTCGCGGGCCTACATCCCGCGCGCCGTCGCCGAGGTCGAGGACCTGCTGCTGGAGCTCGTCGACCAGCTGCTGGCCGCGCTCGCCGGCGACGAGGCACCGGAGCCGACCGGCCTGCGGGTCGGCACGCGGCTGGTCCGCGAGGGCTTCATCGACCCGACCGCGCTGCAGGCCACGATCGACTCGCTCACCCGCGGCCTGCTCGGCGACCTCGAGCGAACCCCGGACCTCGAGCTCGCCCGCCGCACGGTGGCGCTGCTCGGCGCGCTGTCCGCGGGCTACGCCGACGGCCTGCGCAGCTACACGCTCACCCAGCAGGAACAGGTCAAGCAGGCGCTGTTCAACGCGATGGTGCGCACCGAGCACAACCTGCGCGCCACCGAGAACCGCTTCCGCGAGGTGTTCACCTCGTCCGCGGTCGGCATCGCGATCACCGACCTCGACGGCATGTGCGTCGAGTCGAACCCGGCGCTGTCCCAGATCCTGGCCTGCCCGCCCGGCCGGCTCGCGGGCCGGATGCTGCAGGACTTCTTCCTGTCCAACGACGACGTGCCCGACGCCCGCGGCACGCCCGGCGACGTGCGGGCCGGCTACCGGCGCGTGCTGGCCGGCGAGGCCGAGCGCGTGCACGAGCACCGCGGGCTGCGCAAGGAGGACGGCGACACCGCCTGGGTGTTCCTCGCCATCTCGCTGGTGCACGACGGCGCGGGCGACCCGGCGTTCTTCGTCACGATGGTGCAGGACATCACCGACCTGCAGCTGTTGCAGGACCGGCTGAGCCACCAGCTGCTCTACGACATGCTGACCAACCTGCCGAACCGCCAGCTCTTCGCCTCGCGGCTGGAGACCACGCTCGGCCGCGCCGAGCCGGGCGCGACGGTCACCCTCTGCCTGGTGAACCTGGACGCGTTCGCCGGGCTCAACAACGCCTTCGGCCACGAGTTCGGCAACCGTCTACTCAAGACGGTCGGGCAGCGCCTCGAGGACGCGGCGGAGGGCGAGCGGGCGCTGGTCGCGCGGGTCGGGCCCGACGAGTTCGCCGTGCTCATCGAGGACTCGGCCACCACGCCGCCCCTCGACGACGTCATCGGCAAGATCAACGCCGAGCTCGCCGAGACGGAGTACATCGACGGCCGCGGCGTCGGCATCGGGGCCAGTATCGGCGCGATCCGCTGCGTCGCCGAGGAGATGTCCGCGACCGAGGTGTTCCGGGCCGCGGACTCCGCGCTGCGCAAGGCGAAGGCCACCGGCCGGCGCCAGTGGGCCGGGTTCCACGCCGCCGACGAGGCCCGCTCGCGGGTGCGCGACGGGCTGTCGGCGGAGCTGCCGGCGGCCTGGGAGAACGGGCTGCTGACCGTCGCCTACGAGCCGGTGGTGCGGGCCGACGCCAAGCAGGCAGTCGGTGCCCGCGCCGTGCTGGCGTGGGAGCGCGAGGACGGCGAGGCGCTCGGCCACCGGGAGTGCGTCGAGCTGGCGGAGCGCACCGGCATGTCCGTCCAACTGGGACCGCTGGTGCTGGCGGAGGCCTGCGGCCGGGTGCCCGAGCTGCGCACCCTGCTCGACCGGCACGTGGGCGCGCTCATGCGCTTCCACCTGACTCGGCTGCAGTCCGGCGACGCCGACCTGGTCCGCGCGGTGCAGCGGGCGATCAAGGAGAGCGGCGCGCCGCCGAACCTGCTGGAGATCGACCTGGACACCGCGGCCGTGCTCGACGACTACGGCGACGCGCGGGACAACCTCGGGGTGCTCGCCGAGATCGGTGTGTCGACCGGGCTCTGCGGCTTCCAGGGCGGGCCGCGCGAGCTGGACCTGGTGGCCGACAGCGAGGTCCGCACGGTCACGCTCGCCGTCGACGGCGCGGGCGCGGCCGGGCGGGACACCGCGAGCCCGGTGCTGCGCGAGGAGACCGAGCGGCTGGTGCGCGCGATCGTGTCCGGTGGCCGGGAGTGCGCGGTGCTGGACGTGCGCACCGAGGCCGAGGTGCGGTGGTGGGCGGCCGCGGGTGTCACGAGCGTGCAGGGCGGCGTGTTCGGCTCGCCTGTCGCGGCCGGCGACCTGGCCTCGTTGCTCGATCTCACGCAACCGGGCTCCGCCGGTTGAGCCCCGCTCGACCGATCCTGGTGGAAGATGTGGCCGTGGACCCGCATACCGATCCCGACCGCGAGCGGCACATCGTCGAGGCCGCGAGCCAGGCGCTCGCGGCCATGAACGGTGGCCCGGACGAGGCCGCCGTGGAGCGGGTGACCGAGGCGTTCCGGGCCAACCCGACGAGCGTCGAGGACGCCCGGGAAATGATGTCCTTGCTGTTCCGCGAGTGCAGCGGCATGGTCGCCGCGCTCGGCTCGGGCGGCACCGCACCGGTCAAGATGCAGGTCTACGACAACGACGGCCAGGAGGTGCCGATCGACGAGGCGGACCCGCCGGTGCGCACCGCGGTGCGCACGCTGCTGGCCGAGGTGCACGGCGACTCCGAGGCCGCGAAGACGCACATCGAGATCGCGCTCGCCAACGCCGCGCCCGAGGAGATGGTCACGCTCATGGTGCAGGCGCTGCGATGGACGATCCGGCTGTCCGCCGAATGCACGAGCCGCGATCTGCCGGTCGCCGACTGGATCCGGACCGCCCTGTCCTGACTGCCCGTTCCCACACTTTCGTTGGATTGACAGGAAATCACCGACAGCGCATTGTCATTGTCGATCTACCGACGAGTAGACAACTCTCTCCGAGACACTGGAGTCTCCGATGCGCCGGTTGCTGCCCCTGCTCACCACCGCCGCCGCGATCGCGACCGCCACGGTCGCCACGATCGCCGTCACCGGATCCGCGGACGCCGCACCGGCGATCGGGAAATACGTGGCACTCGGCGACTCCTACGCCGCCGTCGGCACGCTGGACCAGATCCACGGCGACCCCATCGGCTGCGCCCGCGCCACCGACAACTACCCGTCCGACGTGGCCACCCGGCTCGGCGTCGGCTCGTTCGTGGACGTGACCTGCGGCGGCGCCCAGACCGTCCACATGACACAGCCGCAGTCGGTCACCGGCGGCGACAACGCGCCGCAGTTCGACGCGCTCACCCCGGACACGAGCCTCGTCACGCTGACCATCAGCGGCAACGACATCGGCTTCACCGACATCGCGAAGACGTGCGCGGAGAAGAGCTTCTCCAACCCGTTCGGCTCGCCGTGCAAGAACTTCTTCACCGCGGGCGGCACCGACCAGCTCGCCGAGCGGATCAACGGCGTCGCCGGCGCGGTCGACGCGGCACTCAAGGGCGTCCACGAGCGGGCACCGGAAGCCACCGTCGTGCTCGTCGGGTACCTGCGCATCCTGCCGCCGAGCGGAGGCTGCTGGCCGGTCGTGCCGTTCGCCCGCGGCGACGTGCCCTACTTCGACGGCGTGGAGCACCAGCTCAACGCGATGCTCGGCAGCCAGGCCGCCGCGAACGGCGCGGTGTTCGTCAACCCGGGCGACGTGCTCGGGCACGACGTCTGCTCGGGCGACAAGTGGGTCGAGGGTCTGATCCCGGAGTCGCTGTCGGTGCCGGTGCACCCGAACGCGGCCGGCCAGGCCTACGTCGCGGACCAGATCGCCGCAGCCCTCGGCTAATCGCTGTCCTTGCCCCACCGCTCGCCGAGGGCGTAGCGGGTCCCGTCCGGGTCCTCGAACATCGACCACCACCCGAAGAACTCCTTCTTCGGCGGCACCGGGAACCGCACGCCCTTCGCGGACAGCTCGCGGTAGGTGGCCTCGACGTCGTCGGCGTAGAAGAACACCGGTGAGCTCGGCAGATCCTCGGACACCTCACCGGACGACCAGCCCGGCCGGCGCTTGTCGAGCACGAGCGTGACCGCGCCGTCCGGGCTGCGCACGGACAGCCAGCGCTCCTCGCCGTAGGGCGAGTCCTCCTTGAGCTCGAAGCCCAGCGTGTCCACCCAGAACTGTTTCGCCCGCTCCTGGTCGTCCACATAGAGCACGACCTGGTTCACGCCACGGATCATCGTCGCCTCCCGGCCTCGGTCCACCGGACATCCCACACCACCGGCGCGGCCACCGCCATCGGTTGCTTGACACCATCAGGTTTGCAATGCAAACCTATGTGCAACGCAATCGAGTTGGGGAGTATCCATGTCAGACGCACCTCGTGCCGTGCTCGCCGAGCTGAGCGAGTTACGCCACCGGACCCGCGCCGACCGGCACGCGTTCGCCGTACCACTGCTGGTGTTCGGCGCGCTGATCCTCGTCGCGCCGCTGCTCTACACGACCGGTGACTTCGGCGAACCCGGCCCGCTCGCCCGGTTCCTCGGCGTGCAGCTCGGCGCGGACAAGGCGAACCCGAACCTCATCGCCTGGTACTGGCTCGCCACGATCGTCGGCGGCGTCGCGCTGACCGTCTGGTGGTACCGCCGCCACGCCGAGCGGACCGGCGTCGAGACCGGCACCCGGGCCGCGGTCGCGGCCGTGGCCGCCGCGGCCGCGATCCTCGTGCTCGGCGCGCTGGACCCCGTGCCCGGCAAGGGTTTCACCGTCCTGACGATGATCGCCGTGCTGGTGATCGCGCTGGCCTGGCTGGAGCGCAGCGTGCTGCTCGGCGTGGTGGCCGGACTGTTCGCACTCGCCGTCGTCCAGGCCGACCACGCGATGTGGCCGTGGGACATGGGCAGCGTCTTCCGGTCCATCGGCTGGCCGGCCGAGGAGGGCCCGCAGGCGACCTTCCAGCTCCTGCTGCTGCCGGGCCTGATCCTGCTGGCCGGCGGCGTCGCGGGCACGCTGGTCGCGCGGCGGCAGGTCCCGGCTGGGGGTCGGGATGTCTGAGCCGACCGCACAAGACCTGCTCGGCGACCTGCGTTCGCTGCGCGACCGCGCCCGCGCCGACCGGCACGGCTACGCCTTCCCGCTGTTCCTGTTCGCCGGCCTGATCCTGTTGGCCCCGCTGGTCTACGTGACGGCCGAGCCGGTGTACGACGAGTACGGGGGCTACCAGCACGACGGCGGCCCGTTCCCCCGCTTCGTACCGATGTTCGCGCAGCCGGTCGAGTACCCGGGCCTGATCGGCTGGTACTGGGTGCTGACGATCGTGCTCGGCCTCGCGGCCACCGGCTGGTGGTACCGGCAGCGGGCGGCGCGGCTCGGCGTGGAGACCGACACCCGGCTGCCGTACGTCGCGGCCGGCGCCGCGTTCGCCGGGCTCCTGCTGTGGCAGCCGGTCCTGGACACGTTCGCGCGCAACGTCGGGCGCGGGATCCCGCTGTACTCGGCGCCGTGGCTCAACCTGCCGCTCCTGTTCGCCTCGGCGCTGCTCACCACAGCCGTGCTCACGTGGACCTTCCGTCCACAACGGACGGACGGGCAGCGCCGGGCCGGGGTGTTCGCCGGCGTGCTGTTCGCGTCGCTGACCTTCGCTTGTGTCGGTGTGTACCTGCTCAAGGGGTTCTCGGCGCTGCTGGTCATCGCGGCCGCGCTGCTGGTGCTCGCCTGGCGGGAGCGCAGCGTGCTGCTCGCGGTGGTCGCCGCGACGTTCACCGTGGCCACCATCCCGGCGAACCACTGGCTGTGGGACTGGGACGTGAGCGACGTCTACGAACGGCTCGGCTGGGGCGCGGGTTTCGGCGACGTGCGGATCTACGCCGTGCAGAACCTGTTGCTACCGGGGCTGGTCCTGCTCGCCGGCGGCGCGGTCGCGGCGCTCACGAGGCACGGGGCGTCCCGTGGGTGACCATCCGACGAACGGGCTGAACGACGTCGTCCACCAGAAGCACCGGCTGGGCATCCTGACGGTCGCGGCGGAGTCCAAACGGGTCGAGTTCGGCTACCTCAAGGACACCCTGGAGCTGACCGGCGGCAACCTGTCCCGGCACCTCACCGTGCTGGTCGACGCCGGTCTGCTGGACATGGAGAAGGGCTACGACGGCCGCCGGCCGAAGACCTGGGTGAGCATCACCCGGTCCGGCCGCCAGGCGCTCGCCGACGAGGTCGCCGCGCTGCGCGCGCTGGTGGACCGGCTCGGCGAGTAGCCCGGCCGGGGCGGAAGGGGGACGATCGCGGGGTGATCACCGTGCAGGGTGTGGTGGACCGGGTGGGTCCGACGCTGCTGCACGTCCGGCAGAGCGGTTCGGTGACGCACGTGAACGACGTCGTCATCGCCGAGCCGGGCCGCAAGGACCAGGTCGGCGACGGCGACCTGGTCCTCGGCGTCTCCGTGCACGCCGCCAAGGACGCGGTCGAGCTGATCCGCCACTGCGGCACGCAGGGCGCGGCGGCGGTGCTGCTCAAGCCGCCGCTGCCGGGCCGCAGCGCCGTGCGGTCCGCGGCGCAGTCGGCCGGGGTCGCGGTCGTCGAGGTGCACGGCGGCGCGGCGTGGGCCCAGGTCGTCTGGCTGCTGCGCTCCGTGCTCGACGCGGCCGCCGACGAGCTCGAGGGGGACACCCGGTCGAGCGGGCTCGGCGACCTGTTCCGGCTCGCCGACGCGGCCGCGGCGGTCGTCGACGCGCCGGTCACCATCGAGGACGCGAACTCCCGGGTGCTCGCCTACTCCGCCCGCCAGGACCGCACGGACTCCGCTCGCGTGTCGACGATCATGGGCCGCCGCGTACCGGACGACGTGCTCGCCCGGTTCCGCTCGCGCGGCGTGTTCCGCGAGCTGTCCCGCGGCCGGACGACGATCTTCGTGCCGGCCCAGCAGGACGGCACGATGCCGCGGCTGATCGTGCCGATCCGGATGGGCGGCGAGCTGCTGGGCTCGATGTGGGCGGTGGTCACCGGGCCGGTGTCCGACGAGCGGGCGGCCGCGTTCGCCGACACCGCGCCGGTGGTGGCGCTACACCTGCTGCGCAGGCGGGCCACCGAGGACGCCGAGCGGCGCCACTCGGCCGAGCTGGTGAAGGCCGTGCTCGAGGGCCGGGGCAGCGTCCGGGTGGTGGCGGCCGAGCTGAACCTGTCCGACGAGCCGCACCGGGTGGTGGCGATCGCGAGCCGGGCGGACGACCCGCTGGGCGCCGAGGGTATGCGGCTCGCGCTGTGGGAGCGGATCACCGCGGGCGTCGGCAGCCGGCCCGCGGTGGCCGAGCTGCACGACGTGCTCTACGCGGTGGTGCCGGACCGCGCGGGCGAGGGCGGCTGGCCGGCGCTGCGCGCGGCGCTGGCCGAGGACCGCACGCCGCCGCTGGTCGCGGCCGGCCCGCCGGTGCGGCTCGCGGACCTGGGGATGTCGCGGACGGCGGCCGAGGAGACACTGGCGCTGCTGCGGGCCGGGCTCGTCGACGGGCCGGTGACCAGCCACGAGCAGGCCTGGCCGGTGCTGGTGCTGCACCGCGCGGCGGTCGCGGCGGCCGGGGCGGGCGCCACCGAGTTCGGGCCGCTGCCGGTGCTGCGCGCGCAGGACGAGAGCGGCGGCACCTCCTACGTGGACACTCTGTACGAGTGGCTGCGCCACCCCGGCGACCCGCGGGCGGCGAGCCGGGCGCTGCGGATCCACCCCAACACGCTGCGGTACCGGATGACGAAGCTGACCGAGCTCGCCGGCGTGGACCTGGACGACCCGGACGTGCGGCTGGCCGTGCTCACTCAGCTCACCGCGTTACGCTGGAGTTAGACCAGCGCTCTACCAGACTGTGCTCGTGGCACGAGTGAATGCCGCCATTCTGGTGCTCGGAGAACGATGACTATCACCGATCGTTACTCCATTGTGGTCGATAACACCCATCTGGCCTAGTCGGGAGGATTTCGTGAAGGTCGCCGTTCCCCGTGAGATCAAGAACCACGAATATCGCGTGGCGTTGACGCCGGCGGGGGTGCACGAACTGACGACCCACGGGCACGACGTGTTCGTCGAGACCGACGCGGGCGCCGGGTCCTCGATCTCGGACGAGGAGTTCCTGGCCGCCGGCGCGAAGGTGCTGGCGTCGGCGGACGACGTGTGGGCCGAGGGTGACCTCGTGCTGAAGGTCAAGGAGCCCATCGCGGCGGAGTACCCGCGGCTGCGGGCCGACCAGGTGCTGTTCACCTACCTGCACCTGGCCGCCGACGAGCCGCTGACGAAGGCCCTGATGGCGGCGGGCACGACGGCCGTGGCGTACGAGACGGTGCAGCTGCTGTCGGGCGCCCTGCCGCTGCTGGCCCCGATGTCGGAGGTGGCGGGCCGGCTGGCGCCGCAGGTGGGCGCGTACTCGCTGATGAAGCCGTCGGGTGGCCGCGGGGTTCTCCCGGGTGGCGTGCCGGGCGTGGCGCCGGCGCGGGTCGTGGTGATCGGCGGCGGCGTGGCCGGCCTGAACGCGGCGCAGATCGCCGTGGGCATGGGCGCGAGCGTGCAGGTGCTGGACACGAACGTCGACCGGCTGCGCTACATCGACCACCTCTACCGCGGCCAGATCCGCACGATCACGTCGAACAAGCTGGCGGTCGAGGAAGCCGCGTGCGACGCGGACCTCGTGATCGGCGCGGTGCTGGTGCCGGGCGCGCGGGCGCCGAAGCTGATCTCGAACGACCTGGTGTCGCGGATGAAGCCGGGCTCGGTGCTGGTGGACATCGCGATCGACCAGGGCGGCTGCTTCGAAGACTCGCGCCCGACGACGCACGCCGACCCGACCTACCCGGTGCACGGCTCGGTCTTCTACTGCGTGGCGAACATGCCGGGCGCGGTGCCGCGGACCTCGACGTACGCCCTGACGAACGTGACGCTGCCGTACGCGGTGAAGCTGGCGAACCACGGCTGGCACGAGGCCCTGCTGGCGGACCCGGCTCTGGCCCTGGGCCTGAACACCCACGCGGGCGCCCTGACCAACGCCCCGGTGGCGGAGGCCCACGCCCTCCCGCACACCGAGTTGAGCAAATTCGTCAACTAATCAACACACCCCAGAACGAAACGGGAAGAGGCGCTGGCCCGAGCAAAGGCTCGGACCAGCGCCTCGACCCATTAATGGGTACAGACCACCACAACAAAAACGTTTTAACTGAAACGGTAAAACGAAGACTCTGCAAGGCACGCAAGAGAGAGCCAGCCCGGCGACGCAAGAGCGCCGGGTCAGAAGACACACACTCCCCTGCTGGTCGATCACAAACACGAGACCGCTGGGTCGAGGGGAGCTCGCACCGTGGGGGTCTGGGGGGTCGCCCCCAGAATGGGACGGAACCTCGGGAAGGTGCAGCGAAGCGCACCGAACAAGGGCTCGAGGGCGACCCGCTCAACCAGCCTGGGGGTCACTGGGAGCGGGCCGCCAAGTGAAGGATATGCCGTATGTGTCGACAGCGCTGCAACCGGGGGGCGCGATTTGGCGATTTCGAGATAACGACATGGCGTCGCCATTCGCTTCGCTACGAAGATCGTTCAAGGCGCTACGGGCCGCGACTGCTACTCCCACGTTCACTCGGATCGGGGGCTCGCCGCTCGATCGAGTGAGATTGCCAGCAATGGAGTGAAGCTCGCGATTACCACTTTGGTCGGCCGTTTCGGACGCCGATGTCGTTACGGTGACTGAACCTCGCTGGTCCGTCAGCTGCAACGATCCGTTCGGCCGGGACCGCGCGTTGATGGTCCTGGTCGAGGACGAGAGAATCGTCCTGGTCCCCCCGCCCGGAGCCGCCGCGGTGCTGTCCGCGCAGCAGGCTCGCGGACTGGGGCTGACCCTCGACCAGGCCGCCGTTCGCGCCCTGGAACGACGGGCGGGCTGAGCCGACGTGTGGACCACAGACGACACCGTCCGCCGCGCCGTGCTGCACCGCCTGGACATGCTCGACCGGGCCGCGGGCCAGGCCGACGCCAACACGCTGCTTCCGCTGGCGCGCAGGGAGTTGAACCGCCTGGCCGACGGCTGGCGGCTGCTCCTGACGACCCACTGCGCCGAGCCCGACGGCCGCTGCCTCGGGTGCCAGCAGGGCCGGCGCTCGCGGCGCTGGCCGTGCCAGGTGTGGAAGTCCGCGCACGAGCAGCTCATCGGCGAGGGCCTGTCGCACCGCGCGCGGACCTACCCGCTACGCAACCCCTTCCGCACCAACCCCCGCCGAGGGACTCCTGCACCGCGGCCAGGTACGCGCCTGATCGCGTCCCGGTTTCGGGCCAGGCACTGGATCTTCGCGTCCATCTGGGCGTGGTGGTGCTCCAGGTCGGCGATCAGCTCGGGCGTCGCGTCGGTGACGTGGATCGAGCACGGGTCGTCCAGGCACGGCAGGATCTCGCGGATGATCCGGGTCGGCACGCCGGCGTCGAGCAGGCCGCGGATCTGCGTGACCCGGCCGACCAGGCCGTCGTCGTAGTCGCGGTAGCCGTTCGGCGTGCGGGACGGGCTCAGCAGGCCCTGTTCCTCGTAGTACCGCAGCAGCCGGGTCGGCACGCCCGTCCGCGGACGCCAGCTCGCCGATGCGCACGTCGCCCTCCTCACACAGCCTTTCCTTCACACTAGTGTCAACGTTCGAGCATGGGGTCATGAGACCAACGCTCGCCGTGCTGTCGGTGGCACAGTTCCTCATCGCGCTCGACTACTCGATCATCTACATCGCCCTGCCCGAGCGTCGCGGCGGACCTGCGCCTCGCGCCGTCGCTCGCGCAGTGGGTGGTCAGCGCGTACGCCGTGCTGTTCGCCGGCTTCCTCGTCGTCGGCGGGCGGCTCACCGACCGGCGTCGGCGCGAAGCGCCTGTTCGTCGGCGCGATCGTGTTCTTCGGCGTGGCCAGCGCGGTCGGCGGCGCGGCGGGTGACGGCACGGTCCTGCTCGCCGCCCGCGGCGCGCAGGGCCTCGGCGCGGCGCTGCTGCAGCCGGCGATCATCGGGCTCATCGGCACGACCTTCCCGGCCGGTCCGGCCCGCAGCCGCGCGCTCGCGGTCTGGGGCGGGGTCGGCGCGTCCGGCCTCGCCGCGGGCGCGGTGCTCGGCGGCGCTGCTCACGACGGCCTCCTGGCGGCTGACGTTCGTCATCAACGTCCCGCTGACGCTGCTGTGCGCGGCCGGCGCGCTCGTCTCGTCCGCGCGGCGGCCGCGACCACGGCCGGACCGGATCCCGTTGCGGCGCGGCGGTACTCGGCACCGGCACGGTGCTCACGCTGGTCCTCGGCCTCACGCTCGGCGCCGACCAGGGCCTGGCCGGCGTGGCCGACGCTGGTCGTCCCTCGGCCTCGCCGTGGCGCTGCTCGCGGCGTTCGTGCGCAACGAGCGGCACCGCGCCGCTGATCGAGCCGGCGCTGCGCCGCATCGCGACCCTGCGCGCCGGCGCCGCGGCGACCGCGCTCTACATGGCCAGCGTCGGCTCCGAGTTCTACCTGCTCACGCTGCTGCTGCAGAGCGCGAAGGGCTACGACGCGCTGCAGGCCGGCCTCGCGTTCGTGCCGCTGGCCGTCCTGGTCACGGCCGGCAACGCCGCCGCCGGCCGGGCGGTGCGAACCCTCGCGCCGGCGACCGTGCTGGCCGGCGGGTTCGCCGCCGCGACCGCGGGCCTGCTGTGGCTCGCGCTCGCCCTGCCCGGCGACTCCTACGCCGCCGACCTGCTGCCGGGCCTGCTGCTGTCCGGCTTCGGCCACGGCGTGATCTACACGGCGATGTTCGTGATCGGCACGCACGACGTGCCCGCCGCGCACCAGGGCACCGCGGGCGCGCTGCTCACGACCTCGCAGTACCTGTCCGCCGGCGGTCACCGTCGCGGTGCTGACGCTGGTGCTCGGCCCGGCGCCGGACGACGGGCGCTTCCGCGCTCGCGTTCCTGGTCACGACGGCCGCGGCGGCCGCGGGGCTGGCCCTCGCGACCCGGCGCCACGGCCGGGAAAACGCCCAACTCCGGATGAACTCGGCGGCAACTGGCGCGGTTGACCACACGGCCGGATAGGCCATACGGCAAGATGTCCCGCACGACTAGGCAAGCCAGGAGGGCCCGTGCAGGACGGTAGCGGCCGCATTGTTGTGCAGAACCTCAGCAAGAACTTCGGCAATGTGGCGGCGGTGCAGAACCTCAGCTTCCAGGTCGAACCGGGTTCGGTCACCGGCTTCCTCGGGCCGAACGGCGCCGGGCAAGACGACCACGCTGCGCATGCTGCTCGGCCTGGTCGCGCCCGACCGCCGGCTGGACGACGATCAACGGCCAGCCCTTCCACCAGCTCGGCAACCCCGCACGGGTCGTCGGCGCGGTGCTCGAGGCGCAGGGCTTCCACCCGTCCCGCACCGCCCGCAACCACCTGCGGGTCTACGCCGCCGCGATGGGCGTGCCCGACCAGCGTGCGGACGAGGTGCTGAACCTGGTCGGCCTCGGCTCGGCCGGCGAGCGCGGCGCGGGCGGGTTCTCGCTCGGCATGAAGCAGCGCCTGGCGCTGGCCACCGCGCTGCTCGGCGACCCGCAGGTGCTGGTCCTCGACGAGCCGGCCAACGGCCTCGACCCCGAGGGCATCGCCTGGCTGCGCACCTTCCTCAAGGCGTTCGCCAGCAGCGGCCGCACGGTGCTGATCTCCAGCCACCTGCTGGCCGAGGTCGAGCAGACCATCGACCAGGTCGTGATCATCAGCCGCGGGCAGACCATGTACTACGGGATGCTCGACGAGCTGCGGAAGTCCCAGCAGAGCCGGGTGATCGTGCAGCCCGCCGACGCGGGCAAGCTGGCCACCGCGCTGCAGGAGGCCGAGATCACCAACATCCAGCCGATGCCCGACGGCAAGATCGCGGTCGTCGGCGCCACCGTCCAGCAGATCGGCGACGTGGCCGCGAAGGCCGGCGTCGCGCTGTACGGCGTGCAGGAGGAGAAGGCCGACCTCGAGCAGCTGTTCTTCCGGCTGACCAGCGGCCAGTACGCCGCGCCCGGCATGATGCCGCCGGGTCAGCCGCAGCGTGCCGCCCGGCGGCTACGGCCCGCGCCCGGCGGGCCGGTGGTTACGCCCAGCCCGTGCCGCAGCAGCCGGTGCTACCAGCAGCCCGGTTACCAGCAGCCGGCCCAGCAGTCCGGCTACCAGATGCCGCCGCAGGGCTTCCAGCCCCAGCCCGGCTACCAGCCGACCCAGCAGCAGTACCCGCCGCAGCAGGGCTATCCCCAGCAGGGCTACCAGCAGCAACAGCCCGGGTACGCACCGCCCGGCACGCCCCGGACGGCTGGGGACCGCCGAGCCAGCCGCAACCCGCGCAGCCTCAGCAGCCGGGCACCCCGCCGGAGGGCTGGGGCCCGCCGAGCGGACCGCAGCCGGTGCAGCAGCCGGCGGCACCGCCGCCGCCGGAACAGGAACAGCAGCAGCAGCCCGGCCAGGGCGGGACCGGAGGTAACGCCTGATGGGCCGGCTGATCAAGGCGGAGTTCCGCAAGATCCTCACCACCAAGCTGTGGTGGGCGCTGCTCATCCCGGCCGTCGGGCTCGCGCTCGGCTGGGCCTGGCTGTCCGCGCTCGCGTTCACCGACGTGGCGGGCGACATCACCGACGCCCTGGACGTCAACAACGTCAGCGACCAGGAGCTGTCGCTGTCCTCGCTGGCGCTGACCAGGGCGATGAACTTCGCGACCCTGTTCCCGCTGGTCTTCGGCGCCCTGGCGCTGGCGAGCGAGATCAACCGCAAGACGATCACCACGAGCTTCCTGACCGCGCCGAACCGCGCGTCGGTGCTGGGCGCGAAGGCCGTCGTCTACACGCTGTGGGGCCTGATCTACGGCGTCGTCGTGGCGCTCGCCGCGAGCCTCGGCGTGCTGATCGGCACCGGCGACGGCGCGCTGCCGGACGGCCGGCGACTGGATCCTGATCCTGCTGTCCGGCGTGCTCGCGTGCGTGCTGTGGACGCTGCTCGGCATGGGCGTCGGCGCGCTGCTCGGCTCGCCGGTGGCGACGCTGGTGATCGTGCTGCTCTACGCCGCGCTGGTGGGCCCGACCTCGGAGTTCATCATCACGCTGTCCACCGAGGGCTCGCACATCGCGGGCGTGATGCCCAACGGCTCGGCGAACGGGCTGACCGGGTCGACCGCGAGCGAGCTGTTGTTCCAGCAGATCCAGGACCTGTTCGGCGCGCAGATCGGCGCGCTCTCGCAGGACCAGATCGACGACTTCGACACGGTCGTGCGCATCGCGGCGGGCGCGCCGGGCGCGTTCTCGCTGTGGGTCAGCGGCCTGATCTTCCTCGGCTGGACGGCGTTGTTCTTCGGCACCGGCCTGATCCGCAACCAGCGCCGCGACATCACCTGACCGGTCCCGGCAGCCCTGTCGCCGTGGCGCGTGTCGGTGGGTCGTCCTAATCTGGATCTCGTGGTCGAACCTTCCCGTGGCTGGATCCGCCGGCTTTCCGCTGCCTGCTGGCAGCATCGCCGGCTGGTCCTGCAGCGCTCGTCTCCTCCGTCATCGGCGTCGGCTTCCAGGCCGCCGGCCCGATCCTGGTCAAGCTCGTCGTCGACGACGCGGTGGCCGGCCGGACCGACCGGCTCGGCGTGGCTGGTCGGCGCGCTGCTGGTGATGGAGCTGTCGACGTTCGGCACCGCGTTCGTGCGGCGCTACCTCGGCGGGCGGCTGGCGCTGGACGTGCAGCACGACCTGCGCCAGCAGGTGTTCGCCGCGGTGCAGCGGCTCGACGGCGCCAAGCAGGACGCGCTGCGCACCGGCCAGGTCGTGTCCCGGTCGATCACCGACCTGCAGCTCGTGCAGGGCCTGCTGATGATGGTGCCGCTCTCGGCCGGCACGGTGGTGTTCGCGCTGGCCGCGCTCGGCGCGATGCTGTGGCTCTCGCCGCTGCTCACGCTGATCGCGTTCGTGGTCACGCCGGTCGTGGCGGTCGTCGCGGTGCGCAGCCGCCGGGTGCTGTTCCCGGCGTCGTGGTCGGCCCAGCAGCGCGCGGCCGACCTCGCCCAGCACGTCGAGGAGACGGTCACCGGCGTGCGGGTGGTCAAGGGCTTCGGCCAGGAGGCGCGGGAGATCAACCGCCTCGACCGCACCGCCCGCAAGCTGTTCGGCGAGCGGATGCGCACCGCCAAGCTCACCTCGCGGCCGGCCGCCACGCTGATCGCGATGCCCAGCGCCGGGCAGGTCGCGGTGCTCGCGCTCGGCGGCTTCATGGCGATGAACGGGCAGGTCACGCTCGGCACGTTCCTCGCGTTCGCCAGCTACGTGGCGCAGCCTGGTCGGGCCCACCCGGCTGCTGTCCGGCCTGCTGGTCAACGTCCAGCTGGCCCGCGCCGGCGTGGAGCGGGTGTACGAGCTCGATCGACTCGCACCCCACGGTCACCGACGCGCCGGACGCGGTCGACGTGCCGGCCGGCCCGGTCGAGGTCCGGCTCGACGGCGTGACGTTCGGCTACACGCGCAGCGAACCGGTGCTCGACGACGTCTCGCTGGCCGTCCAGCCCGGCGAGACCCTCGCGCTGGTCGGCACGGCGGGCTCGGGCAAGTCGACGGTCTCGCTGCTGCTGCCCCGGTTCTACGACGTGCACGAAGGCGCGATCACGGTCGCCGGCGTGGACATCCGCGAGCTGCGGCTGGCGTCGCTGCGCGGCACGGTCGGGGTGGTGTTCGAGGAGGCGTTCCTGTTCTCCGACTCCGTGCGCGCCAACATCGCCTACGGCCGCCCGGACGCCACCGACGAGGAGGTGCGGGCGGCGGCCCGGGCCGCGCAGGCCGACGGGTTCATCGCGGCGCTGCCGGACGGCTACGACACGGTCGTCGGCGAGCGCGGGCTCACGCTGTCCGGCGGGCAGCGCCAGCGCGTCGCGCTCGCCCGGGCGCTGCTGTCCGACCCGCGCGTGCTGGTGCTCGACGACGCGACCTCCGCGGTGGACACCGCCACCGAGGCCGCCATCCACGACACGCTGCGCGCGGTCACGCGCCGAGCGCACCACGCTGCTGATCGCGCACCGCCGCTCCACGCTGGCGCTCGCCGACCGGATCGCGGTGCTCGACCGCGGCCGGGTGGTCGACGTCGGCACGCACGAGGAGCTGACCGCGCGCTGCGAGCTGTACCGCGCGCTGCTGGCCGGCCCGGGCGAGGCCATCGAGGACCCGACCCGCCGCGAGACCGCCGACCTCGCCCCCGGCCCGGACGGCTGGACCCCGGCGCTGTGGCCGGACGACCGAGGACGACCTGCCGGTCACCGGCGGCGCCCACGGCGCGCGGCGCGTCGCGAGCAGCATCGGCGGCCGGGCCGCGCGGCGGCATGGCCGGCGCGCTGTCCGGGGTGCCGCCGACGCCCGAGCTGCTCGACCAGGTGGCGGCGCTGCCGCCGGCCACCGAGCTGCCCGTCCTCGCCGGCGAGGACCCGACCGCGGCCGACCCGGGCTTCCGGCTGCGCCGGCTGCTGCGGCCGGTGCGCGGCATGCTGGCGCTGGTCGCGTCGCTGGTCATCCTCGACGCGATCCTGACGATGGCCCAGCCGTCGCTGATCCGCATCGGCGTCGACCGCGGCGTGCTCCCCGGCCACCCCGCCGCGCTGTGGGCGGTCACGGCGATCGCGGCCGTGCTGGTCGGGATGATGTTCGTCGAGACCGCGTTCACCACCGTGCTCACCTCCCGCGTCGGCGAGCGGCTGCTGTACCTGCTGCGCGTGCGGAGCTATGCCCACCTGCAGCGGCTCGGGCTCGACTACTTCGAGCGCGAGATGGCCGGCCGGATCATGACCCGGATGACCACCGACGTCGACGCGCTGTCCACGTTCCTGCAGACCGGCCTGGTCAGCGCGCTCGCGAGCGTGCTCACCGTCCTCGCGATCACCGTGGCGCTGCTGGTCACCGACGCCGGCCTGGCGCTGGTGGCGCTCACCGTGCTGCCGATCCTGGTCGTCGCGACGGTCATCTTCCAGCGACTGTCCACTGTGGCCTACACGCAGGCGCGCGAGCAGGTCAGCGCCGTGAACGCGGACATGCAGGAGAACGTGTCCGGGCTGCGGATCGCGCAGGCGTTCACCCGCGAGGAGCGCTCCGCGCGCGACTTCGCCGAGCGCAGCGACACCTACCGGCGTACCCGGCTGCGGGCCCAGCGCTACGTGGCGACGTACTTCCCGTTCGTGGCGCTGCTCGCCGGCGTCGCGCAGGCGGCGGTGCTGGCGGTCGGCGCCGTCCGGGTGGCCGACGCCTCGCTGACCCCGGGCGTGCTGCTGGCGTTCATGCTGTACCTGAACCTGTTCTTCTCGCCGGTGCAGCAGCTGTCCGGCGTGTTCGACGGGTACCAGCAGGCCCGGGTGGGGCTGCGCCGCATCGCCGAGCTGCTGCGCACGCCGACGTCCGTCGAGCCGCCCGCGGACCCGCGCCCGGTGCCGGCGAAGCTGCGCGGCGCGGTCGACCTCGTGGACGTGTCGTTCCGGTACGCGGGCACCGACCGGCCGGCGCTGGAGGGCATCGACGCTGTCGGTGTCCCCGGGCGAGACGGTGGCGCTGGTCGGCCCGACGGGCGCGGGCAAGTCGACCGTGGTCAAGCTGATCGCCCGCTTCTACGACCCGACGGCCGGCGCGGTCCTGGTGGACGGCGTCGACCTGCGCGACTTCGACCCGTCGGCCTACCGGCAACGCCTCGGCGTCGTGCCCCAGGAGGCCCACCTGTTCACCGGCGACGTGGCCAGCAACGTGGCCTACGGCGAGCACCACGCGGCGAACGGGACCAGCAACGGCCAGGCCGAGGTGGAGGCGGCAGTCCGCGCGGTGGGCGCGCTGCCGATGGTGGCCGAGCTGGCCGACGGGTTCCGCCACCAGGTCGGCGAGCGCGGCCAGGGCCTGTCCGCCGGCCAGCGCCAGCTGATCGCCCTGGCCCGGGCCGAGCTCGTCCACCCGGACGTCCTCCTGCTCGACGAGGCCACGGCGGCCCTGGATCCGGCGACGGAGTCGGTGGTCCTGGCCGCGAGCGAGCACCTGGCGCGGCCGCGCACGACGTTCGTGGTGGCCCACCGCCTGGCCACCGCGGCCCGGGCCGACCGCATCGTGGTCCTGGACGGCGGCCGGATCGTCGAGGAGGGCACCCACTCCGAGCTGCTCGCCGCGGGCGGCCACTACGCGACCCTCTGGCGCCACGGCACCACCGAGATCCACCTCGGCGACACGGCGGAGGAGGGCACGGTGCCCGCCGCCACCTGACCGTCCGGTGGTTGGTCTGGACCGGGTGCGGGTACGGTCGGTGAAGATGCGATTATCTGGGCCACAGGTCGTCGGGGGCAGTCCATCGTTTCGCGTCGTTCACCCCTGTGACCTCCCCCGCCACCGGTTGAGTCGAGCACACGCGACCGGGCCGGAGGACTAGCCTGAACGTGCAGCTATTCAGTAACAGATCGAGATAGATAGAGGCGAGTGCCTGCCGTGTCCAGCAGCAGCCCTGCGTCGCAGTTCGGCCCGAACGAATGGCTCGTCGAGGAGATGTACGAGCAGTTCCTCGCGGACCCCTCGTCCGTCGACTCCGCGTGGCATGACTTCTTCGCGGACTACAAGCCGACCCAGCGAGTCGCGACCCAGGCCCAGACCGTGGCGAAGACCGAAACGAAGGCCGACTCCACGACCGTAGTGGCGAAGCCCACATCGAGCGGTCGAGCCGGCGCGGACACGAACGGCCAGCGACCCGCGACGTCCGCGGCCCCCGCCAAGACGGCCGCCGCGCAGACCCAACAGCCGAAGGCCGAGCAGCCGAAGCAGGCCGAGAAGAAGGCCGAGCCGAAGCCCGCCGCGGCCAAGCCGGCGGCCGCCGCGGCGCAGGCCAAGGACGGCGAGGAGAGCAAGCCGCTGCGCGGTGCGGCGGCCATGATCGCCAAGAACATGGAGCTCTCGCTCACCATCCCGACCGCGACGAGCGTGCGGGCCGTGCCGGCGAAGCTCCTGTTCGACAACCGCATCGTGATCAACAACCACCTGCGGCGCACCCGGGGCGGGAAGGTCTCCTTCACGCACCTGATCGGCTACGCGCTGGTCCGTGCGCTCGCCGACTACCCGAACATGAACCGGCACTACGGCGAGCTGAACGGCAAGCCGGCGGTCATGACCCCGGAGCACGTCAACCTCGGTCTGGCTATCGACCTGCCCACCAAGGACGGCGGCCGCACCCTCGTGGTGGCCTCGATCAAGAACTGCGAGGGCATGTCCTTCACGCGGTTCTGGCAGGCCTACGAGGAGATCATCCGCAAGGCCCGCAACGGCTCGCTGACCACCGACGACTTCGCCGGCACCACGATCTCGCTGACCAACCCGGGCACCATCGGCACGAACCACTCGATGCCGCGGCTGACCAAGGGCCAGGGCGCGATCATCGGCGTCGGCGCGATGGAGTACCCCGCGCAGTACCAGGGCACCAGCGGGCGCGCGCTCGTCGACCTCGGCGTCAGCAAGATCATGACGCTGACCTCGACCTACGACCACCGGATCATCCAGGGCGCCGAGTCCGGCGAGTTCCTCCGCCGGGTGCACCAGCTGCTGCTCGGCGAGGACAACTTCTTCGACGACATCTTCACGTCGCTGCGGCTGCCCTACGAGCCGGTCCGCTGGGTCGAGGACATCCCCGAGGGTGAGATCGACAAGACCACCCGGGTGATCGGCCTCATCGACACCTACCGCACGCGCGGGCACCTGATGTCCGACGTCGACCCGCTGAACTACCGGCAGCGCAAGCACGAGGACCTCGACATCCTGTCCCACGGGCTGACCCTGTGGGACCTGGACCGCGAGTTCCCCGTCGGCGGGTTCGCCGGCAAGAGCCGGATGAAGCTGCGCGACGTGCTCGGCGTGCTGCGTGACAGCTACTGCCGCACGGTGGGCGTCGAGTACACCTACATCCTCGACCCGACCGAGCGCCGCTGGATCCAGGACCGCGTCGAGGTCCGGCACGAGAAGCCGCCGCAGGCCGTGCAGAAGTACATCCTGTCGAAGCTGAACGCGGCAGAGGCGTTCGAGACGTTCCTGCAGACCAAGTACGTCGGCCAGAAGCGGTTCTCGCTCGAAGGCGGCGAGTCGGTCATCGCGCTGCTCGACACGGTGCTGGACAAGGCGGCCGAGTACGAGCTCGACGAGGTCGTCATCGGCATGCCGCACCGCGGCCGGCTGAACGTGCTCGCCAACATCGTGGGCAAGCCGATCTCCCAGATCTTCCAGGAGTTCGAGGGCAACCTCGACCCGGGCCAGGCACACGGTTCCGGCGACGTGAAGTACCACCTCGGCGCCGAGGGCAAGTACTTCCGGATGTTCGGCGACGGCGAGACCAAGGTGACGCTGACCGCCAACCCGTCGCACCTGGAGACCGTCGACCCGGTGCTGGAGGGCATCGTCCGCGCCAAGCAGGACCTGCTCGACAAGGGCGGCACAGGCTTCTCGGTGCTGCCGGTGGCGATGCACGGCGACGCCGCGTTCGCCGGGCAGGGCGTGGTGGCCGAGACGCTGAACCTGGCGCTGCTGCGCGGCTACCGCACCGGCGGCACCGTGCACGTGATCGTCAACAACCAGGTCGGCTTCACGACCGCGCCGGAGCACTCCCGCTCGTCGCAGTACGCGACCGACGTGGCGAAGATGATCCAGGCGCCGGTGTTCCACGTGAACGGCGACGACCCGGAGGCGTGCTACTGGGTCGCGCAGCTGGCGATGGACTACCGCCAGGCGTTCAACAAGGACGTCGTGATCGACATGGTCTGCTACCGGCGGCGCGGGCACAACGAGGGCGACGATCCCTCGATGACCCAGCCGGCGATGTACGACATCATCGACGCCAAGCGCAGCGTCCGGAAGACCTACACCGAGGCCCTGATCGGCCGCGGCGACATCTCCGTCGACGAGGCCGAGAAGGCGCTGCGGGACTTCTCCAGCCAGCTCGAGCACGTCTTCAACGAGGTGCGCGAGCTGGAGAAGCACCCGGTCGCGCCGAGCCCGTCGGTGGAGTCCGAGCAGCAGATACCGGCGAAGCTGCCCACCTCCATCACCCGCGGCGTGCTGCAGAAGATCGCCGACGCGCACGTGGACCTGCCGGCCGGCTTCGCGCCGCACCCGCGGGTCAAGCCGGTGCTGGAGCGGCGCGCGAAGATGGCCCGCGACGGCGGCATCGACTGGGCGTTCGCGGAGCTGCTGGCGTTCGGCTCGCTGAACCTGGAGGGCCACCTGGTCCGGCTGTCCGGTCAGGACTCCCGGCGCGGCACGTTCGTCCAGCGGCACGCGGTGCTGATCGACCGCAAGACCGGCCGGGAGTACCTGCCGCTGCAGAACCTGTCGTCGGACCAGGGCCGGTTCATGGCCTACGACTCGGCGCTGAGCGAGTACGCGGCGGTGGGCTTCGAGTACGGCTACTCGGTGGCCAACCCGGACGCGCTGGTGTTGTGGGAGGCGCAGTTCGGCGACTTCGTCAACGGCGCGCAGTCGGTGATCGACGAGTACATCTCCTCCAGCGAGGCCAAGTGGGGCCAGCGCTCGGATGTGGTGATGCTGCTGCCGCACGGGCACGAGGGCCAGGGCCCGGACCACACGTCCGGCCGCATCGAGCGCTGGCTGCAGCTGTGCGCCGAGGGCTCGATGACCGTGTCGGTGCCCTCGACACCGGCGAACTACTTCCACCTGCTGCGCCGGCACGCGCTCGACGGGGTGGCCCGGCCGCTGGTCGTGTTCACGCCGAAGTCCATGCTGCGCAACAAGGCCGCGGTCAGTCCGGTGTCGGACTTCACCGAGGAGTCGCGCTTCAACTCGATCATCGACGACCCGGCCGCCCCCGACCCGGCGGGCGTGCGCAAGCTGCTGCTGGTGTCCGGCAAGCTGTACTACGAGCTGGCCGCCGAGCGGGACAAGCGCGGGCTGACCGATGTGGCGCTGGTGCGCATCGAGCAGCTCTACCCGGTGCCGGTCAAGCGGCTGGGCGCGATCTTCGAGCGGTACCCGCAGGCCACGGACGTGCGCTGGGTCCAGGAGGAGCCGGCGAACCAGGGCGCGTGGCCGTTCTACGGTCTGCACCTGCCGGAGCTCTTCCCCGAGCTGGGCAAGCTCACCCGGGTGTCGCGCCGCGTGATGGCGGCGCCGTCGGCCGGGTCCGGCAAGGTGCACGAGGTCGAGCAGCGGGAGATCATCGAGAAGGCGTTCTCCTAGGCCGATGTACTTCACCGACCGAGGCCTGGAGGAACTCGAAACCCGACGCGGCGACGAGGAGGTCACGCTGAGCTGGCTCGCCGCCAAGCTGCGTGACTTCGTCGACGCCAACCCGGAGTTCGAGACCGCCGTGGAACGCCTGGCCACCTACCTGGCCCGCGACGACGACGAGGACGACTGACCAGCCCGCCTCCCCGGGAATTCGAAGTGTCGGTTGCGTTCCAGCTACCGGTGCGGAGGGTCCGTTGATTGTGGCGGGGTGCCGTCACGGTGCCCCTGAGGTTGCGTTGGTCGGCACGAGACCGGGTCCAACGCGAGCCGCGGACACCGTGATCGTGCTGGACTTCCCGCTGTGGCGCTGTGTCTGGCGTGCCTTGCGCCGCTCCCGCGAGAACCTGGCCTTCTGGCGCTGGGTCGTCTCCTACCGGCGCCGTGGCCTCCCCACGGTCATGGCCGCCGTCGCCGAACACGCCGGTCACGTGGATGTTCACCGGCTCCGCAGGCCCGGTGCCGTTGAGCGGTTATTCGTCCGCCTGCCCGGTGCCGAAGAATGTCGGCCATGAACCGGATGTTCACCCACGAGCTCGTTACCGCGGTCTGTGCGCCGGCCGCGGTGTTGTCTGGCCGTGACGGCCAGCTGCGCCGTGACGGCGCGCAGGGCTGGCTGGTCGCCGACGTGCGGCACCTGTCGGAGCTGACGGTGCTGGTCGACGGCGAGCCTGCCGACGCGGTCGGCCACTGGCCCGAGTCGGCCGCCGCGCTGCGGTTCGTCGGCGCGGTCATCGGGCTCGGCGATCCCGTCGGTGACCCGACCGTGCGCCTGGAGCGCCGCCGCCGGGTCGACGCGGACACCCTCACCGAGACGATCGAGCTGGTCAACGACGCCCGCGCGGAGGTCACCGCCACGGTCGGCGTCCGGCTGGCCGCCGACCTGGCGCCGATCCTCGCCTTCCGCTACGGCCGGACCACCTCGCCCGTGGCGCCGCACGCGGCCGACGGCGAACTGGCCGCGTGGACGGCCGGCTCGTGCACGACCACGGCGACCGCCGACCGCACCCCGGACCGCGTCGAGCTCGCCACCGACCACGCACGGCTCGACTGGGACCTCCGCATCCCCGCCCGCGACCGCACCGTGCTCACGCTGACCGTCCGGGCGGCCGCGGGCACCGACGACACCGTCGTCCGCCCGCCGCTCACCCGCGACCTCGGCCCGCTGCGGGTCGAGAGCCGCGAGCCCGAGCTGGACCGCCTGGTGGCGACCGGCCTGGACGACCTGCGCGCGCTGCTGCTCGCCGACCCCGCCGCACCCGGCGACCGCTTCGCCGGTGCCGGCACGCCCTGGTACTTCACCCTGTTCGGCCGCGACTCGCTGTGGGCCGCCCGGTTCGCGCTGCCGCTCGGCACCGACCTCGCGCTCGGCACGCTGCGCACGCTCGCCCGCCGCCAGGGGACGCGGGACGACCCGGCGACCGCCGAGGCGCCCGGCAAGATCCTCCACGAGATCCGCCAGCTGCCGGCCGGTCTCGAGCGGGCGCCGGGCCTGCCGCCCTGCTACTACGGCACGATCGACGCCACCCCGCTGTGGATCAGCCTGCTGCACGACGCGTGGCGCTGGGGCGCGCCGGCCGCCGACGTCGAGGCGTTGCTGGACCCGATGCGCCGCGCGCTGGACTGGGTGCTGCGCCACGGCGACGGCTTCCTCGCCTATGTCGACGAGTCCGGTACGGGCCTGGCCAACCAGGGCTGGAAGGACTCGGTCGACTCGATCCAGGACAGCGCCGGGACCGTGGCCGAGCCGCCGATCGTGCTCAGCGAGGCGCAGGCCTACGCGCACCGCGCCGCGCTCGACGCCGCCGCGCTGCTGACCGCGTTCGGCCGGTCGGGCGCCGACGAGGCCCGCGCATTCGCCGACGGGCTTCGCGACCGGTTCCGGAAGTCCTTCTGGGTCAACGGGTTCCCGGCGCTGGCGCTGGACGGCGCGGGCCGGCCGATGGACACGATCGCGTCGAACCTCGGCCACCTGCTGGGTACCGGCCTGCTGTCCACTGTGGAGGAAGCGGCCGTGGCCGCGCGGCTGGCGGAGCTGGACAGCGGGTACGGCCTGCGCACGATGGACGCGCGGCACCCGTATTTCAACCCGGTCGGCTACCACACGGGCTCGGTGTGGCCTCACGACACGGCGATCGCCGTCGACGGTCTCGTCCGCGCCGGGCACCCCGGGGTCGCCGCGGCGCTCGCCGCGGGACTGGTACGCGCGGGCACCCGGTTCGACCACCGGCTGCCGGAGCTGTACGGCGGCTGGTCGGCGGAGCAGGGCCCGCTGCTGGACTACCCGGCCGCGTGCCGCCCGCAGGCCTGGTCGGCGGCGTCGGCGCTCGTGCTGGTCAGCGCCGCCCTGGGCCTGCGGGCCGACGTCCCCGGCGGTCGCCTGACGGTGGCTCCGGCCCCGGAGTTCGCGGCGTGGTTCCCGCTGCGGGTGCGCGGCCTGTCGATCGCCGGGCGGCCACTGACCGTCGACGTCGACCGTGACGGCCGGCCGAACGCACGCACCGACGCGCCCTTGCGGATCGACGTAGGCTGAAGGCGAGCACCGAGGAGGGCCCATGGCCGATCCGAAGGAAGCAGCTCGGGACGCGGCGGCGCAGGCCAGGCAGGACCCGGTCCTGTTCGGGCCGGACCCGTTCGCCGGGCAACCGGGCGGGCCGCTGGA